>JAJYLY010000015.1 GCA_021787435.1 Pseudomonadota bacterium
TGATCACTTTCATCAGATGCCAGCTCCGCTCGATCGCGATGGTCAGCGCCACCAGCAGCAGCACCGCCATCAGGTAAAGTATCCCGCTGGAAGAATTCGCAACGTGTTCTATCGTGGTCATGTTCATTTTTTTCTCCTTACAAGGCTGATGTCAGGCTGACCATGAAGCCTCTACCTGCATTGGTGTAGAACATCGGGTTGCCGTTCGCATCGGCTGAACCGCTCCAGAGCACTGTATCAGTGCGGTTAAATAGGTTGTCAACGATAAGCTGCAACTTGGTTTGCTTCGTCAGGTTGTAGCCCGCTGCAAGATTGGCCACGGCGTAGCTTGAAAAATAAATCGAGTTGCCATTGGCATCAGTTGTACCGCTCCAGCGAGGTCCGATCTCCTTGGCTATGAGTGATGCGTAGATCGTGTCTTTTTCGTTAGGCTCTCCCTTGTTGAAAATCAGACCGGCAGCAGCGGTATTGGTGGGCGCATTCATGATCTGAATCGATGCCTTGTTCATGGTGAAATTGCCATACAAGCTAAATCCTGCGCCGACGTAGTAGGTTGCCTCGCTTTCAAATCCCTTCATTCTTGCAACACCGCTGTTAACATAGGTTTGAATCCCGTTCACAACAGCGCCATTCTGGGTCAGGTTGTTGTTGTCGATGTAATAGACATCACCGGAAAGCGTCAGCTTCTGGTCTTTCCAGGTTGATCCTGCTTGATAGTTCATAGTGTTTTGCGGCTTCAAAGATCCGGTTCCAAGAGCCGGGTTGGTCGTCGTAAAATTGCCAAGAACGGGTGCAACAAATCCTTCGGCCGCCTGTCCGTACACTGCCCATTTCTCGTTCAGGTAGTAATGCACGTCCACTGAAGGCAATAAGGCATTCCAGGTTTCGGACAAGCTGAGGGGGGAGCCTGTATTCTGGTCAACAGACGCGTTGTAGCTGCGACTGAATGAGTTGTATTTCAAGCCCGAAGTAATCGTCAGGTCATTGTTCGGTCGCCATGCATACTGGGCATAAGGCTGCAGTGTGGTGGTGCTGCTGTCATAGGCTTGTATCTGGCTAAGGAATGCGGAACCTAGAGTCAGGTCAACGCTGTTGTTCCACGCCTGATGTTGTTGCCGATCTATCCACAAACCGAATTTCAGATCGCTAAGGCCAAAGGCTTTGGTTGCATTCAATACGTTTCCGTATGAACGGTATGCCGTCAGGCCCGTTACACCCGGAATATTGGTTGCGCCAAAGGTTGTGCCGTTAGGGGAAGTGCCGCTGGGATCGGCTCCCTGCACTGAATTATGCTGGAAACCATAGGTGTAAATCTTGTCATCGATCTTCCAGTCGCCCTGCTGGGTCTGAATGCCGACATATTCCATATCCGAGGTGAATATATCCTGATTGTAACCAACGTATGCCTGACTGGTAGGATCCAGACTCAGTCCCATATTGGGGCCAAATTGTGCAAGTTGCGCAGAGGTCGAACCCTGGGATGCATTCTGTGTCGAACTGTTGTGCATGACAACGAAAGTGATTGCGGTATTGTCAGAAATTGGTTTGATGAATTTCGCAAACAGGTTGTCGCGTGTCATTTTGTTGTTCAACAGATAGCCGTCCGTTGAAAAATGCTTGTAGTCGATGAATGCACTGAAGTCATTGTAGTTTTGCATCACGCCTGTATCAAACTGGACACCTTCCAAATGCGTGTTGAAGCTTCCCGTGGATAAATAAGGCGTCAATGCGGTATTTGAGCCTGGATTCTTGGAGTGAATCGCGATGGTTCCTCCAAATGTCGCGTCGCCTATCGTGCTGGCATTCCCGGGGCCGCGGTCAACAACCACATTCCCGGTATCCTGGGACATAAAATATGAGGTCACATGGTGTGTGAAATCGTCTCCATCTGCAAAAGGAATGCCGTCGAAGGTTACGTTGTATTGACCGTCCTGAAATCCTCTCAAGGTCATGGCTCCGCTGTCGTTGCCTCCGGGTCCGTTCGGACTGACGTTCATCACACTGGGTGCGATACTGGCAATATCCGTGTAATTGGATGCCCCTGTTGAATTGTTTTCAATATACTGCTGGCTGATGACGGACTGGGGCTCGGTTGCGACCAGAGATCCCTGAGTTGGGGCCTGGTAGGGTGCCGAACTGGCTGTTGCTGCCGGCGTAGATGAAGTGCTGCCAGCGCCGCTTGACACAGTGCCCAGGTCAAATGCGAGCGCATCTGTAAAACTGTGCGTGATAACCAGGCTACCAAGAATCAGTTTGACGATTGTTTTAACGCGGAATTCTTTCATTGCGGGACCTTTTCAGTAGTTAAATTTAAAGCACTGCATGTGCATATGAACGTTTCTGGTGGCTTGCTGACGGCGCAATTTACGGAGGCAAAATGAATTATTTGTTACAAATGTGAGCCATGAAAAATATATATTTTTTTAAGCTGGCCTTAATTGTTCATTTGCTATAATTTCCATTGCCATGATCTGGTATTTGTTTTTAAATCATTTCTTTTGAAGCGTTTTCCCGGTGTGGAGCTTCACTTAATATCCGGGTCAGTCAACATGCAGTTTGTTACCTGCGCCCAGTATTTCATCAGTGGCAATTCGGAGTTTGGTATGCGTATACTTCTGGTAGAAGATGACCCGATGGTGGGGCAGAGTATTTGTACGGCGCTAAAAATTGCGCAATTCACGCTGGATTGGGTTAAGGATGGCATTGCAGCTGAACATGCCATCGCGTGTGGAAATTATTCGCTGTTGTTGCTGGATCTTGGTTTGCCCAGGAAGAGTGGCTGGGAGATTCTCAAATCGTTGCGTCAGCGCGGCAATAGTATTCCGGTTTTAATACTGACGGCGCGAGATGCGGTTGAAGATCGCATCCTTGGATTAAATCTCGGCGCTGACGACTATCTGGTTAAGCCTTTCGATCTTGATGAGTTGATTGCAAGAATGCGCGCGTTGCTCAGGCGCAATTCAGGACAGGAATCTGCGGAGATTGTTTATGGTGCGCTTTCAATTGATACCATCAGACACGAAGTAAAGCTAAAGGGAGATCTGGTCAATCTGTCTGCGAAGGAATTCGCGATATTTTATGCGTTGATGGAAAAGCCAGGAGCAGTGCTGTCGCGGGACAAGCTGGAAGAAAAAATTTACGGGTGGGGCGACGAAATTGCGAGCAATACTGTGCAGGTTTACATTCATTACTTGCGGAAAAAATTCGGCTCGGATGTCATTCTGAATGTGCGGGGCGTCGGATACAGAGTGGGGTTGGTGTGATGTCCATATATAAACGCCTGATGATCCTGCTCTTCTCGGCATTGGTTTTGACAGGTGCCATCACCGGCATGACAATTTATACAAAAACTTTGTCCGAAGTGAATGAAATGCAGGACTATATGCTCAGGCAGACCGCATACTCCATGCAGTATTCAAACAATTTGATCCTGCCACCCTCTGAAAAAATCAATGATGCCGGCCATGATGCTAACGAAGGTGTTTCAGACAATGATGACTTCGAATTTGTAGCTCAGATATGGGGTAAAAATGGCAAATTGCTTCTTTCGACAGACCCTGAAAAAAACATACCGTTAATCCACGGCAGCGGAATGGCAACCTTTGTATGGGAAAAGCAAAAGTGGCGAATCTTTAAGCTGCTCTCCAAAGGCAATATCATCCAGGTCGTGCAATCTTTTGACGCCAGAGAGGAAACAGCAGCAGACATCGCTGAACGCGCAGTCCTGCCTGTTATCTTGCTTATTCCAGCCTTGGGATTTTTAATCTGGGTAGGTATCATATTTGGCTTGCGTCCGATAAAACGCATTGCCCGTGAGCTCGAAGAGCGGCACGTTGATTCAATGGATCCGCTGGCATTAGAAAACTTGCCTGTTGAAATAAAACCAATGGTATTGGCATTGAATGCATTATTGCACAGGCTTGCCAATTTGTTCGAGCTGCAAAAGCAGTTCATTGCGGATGCTGCGCATGAATTGCGTACGCCGCTGACTGTTTTGAGTCTTCAGGCTGAAATCATATCGCGCTCGGCAGATCCAGATGAGATATCAGAAGCGCTTTTGAATTTAAAGTCAGGAATTGCACGAGCAACGCATCTGGTTGAGCAACTGCTGACTTTGGCAAGGCAGCAACACGTAAGCAAACACATGGCTTTGGAAAAAGTTGAACTTGAAGATTTGGCTGAAAACGTGATTGGCGAATTAACGCAATTTGCGGCAGCAAAAAACATAGACCTGGGATTGGTGAGCACAGGCAAAGCCTATGTCACCGGAAACAGAGAATCGCTTAGAACCATGCTTGTGAATCTTGTCGACAACAGTATTCGCTATATTCCCGAAGGAGAAACAATTGATATTTTTGTCTGTATTGAAGGGGAAAAATGCATACTTGAAGTTTCCGACTCGGGTATGGGTATCCCGTTAGCCGATTTGGATCAGGTTTTTAATCGTTTCTATCGGGGTCTCGGACAAAGTGCTATCGGCAGCGGGCTGGGACTTGCCATTGTAAAAAGCATTATTGAGATGCATGGGGCTAGCATTCTACTGGATAAAGCTGAAAACGGTACAGGACTAAAGGTCAGAATTGAGTTCATGGCATTTTATTGATCATGGCAAAACAGCGCTCCACGAAACACACGAAACCATTCAAATAAACCAGAAAACCGTAGTTCAAGCCCGTCTGTTTTTTTCAAGCACGCTATACAGCACCGGCATGACCAGCAATACTAGCGGCAGTTGCAGCACCAGTCCTGAAATAATGGCGATGGCCAGAGGCTGCTGCATGGCCGAGCCTTGTCCGATCGCCAAGGCCAGCGGCAGCAAAGTTAAAATGGCCGCGAGGGTGGTCATTCCTATCGGTCGCATCCGGTTTCTTCCTGCCTCGATCAAGGCTTCTGAACGGTCAATGTCAGGCGGCAGACTAAAATACTCCGAAAAGAAAAATATCGCGACTTCGGTGACGATGCCGACGATCATGGTCATGCCCATCATGGCCGAGATATTCAATTCGATACCGGTCGCCCACAAGCCGGTAAACACTGCCGACAGGGACAGCAATGGCATCAGCAAAATGACCAGCACCACCCTGAAGCGTTCATAGACAAACAGCAACAGCAGGAACACCAGCGCAACGGCTGAGGAAAACACCATTATCATGCCCCTGAAGGCGATTTGCTGCTGCTGATATAGTCCGCCAAGTTCATAATAAACACCTGGCGGCAGCATGCCGGGTGTGTCCATCAGCCGTTTCACGTCATGTATCACCGACCCCATGTCTCGCCCGCTGATGCGAGCTGTGACTGCCACCATGCGTTTGAAATTTTCCCGGCTGATTTGCGGTTGACCTGACACTGCGCTGAATGTTGCCACGCGTTTCAACGGGAAGTAATGACCATCCGGCGCGCGCAACTGCAGCGCTCCCAAATCATTTTCGTTGCTGCGCCATGCTTCAGGTAGCCATACGCGCACGCCGATCATCTTGATGCCTGATCGAATTTGTGTAGAGACCTGACCTGCCAGCGCATCCTGCACCATGCGCGTGACAGACTCGGGGTCGACGCCTTCCAGTGCTGCTTTTATCCGGTTGACCGTTATGTTCAGCGCATCGCCGGCAGGATTGATGCCATCGCGTATTTCAACCACGCCCTGAATTCTGGCAAGGCTGGAAGCGGTTTTTTCGGCCAGTGAGGTGAGTGAGGACATATCATTTGAAAACAGTTTGATTTCGACAGGCTGAGGCACAGCGGTCAAATCCCCTATCAGGTCTTCCATCAGTTGCGCGGTTTCAATATCCAGCCCCGGCACCTGCTGGGTTATCTGATTGCGTATTTCATCCATCACCTCTTCGATAGGCGCACGCGGCCCGGATTTAAGACGAATAAAAAAATCACCTTGATTGGCTTCCGTCAATCCGCCGCCTAACTGCGTGCCGGTACGTCGAGAATAGGTGTCCACATTCGGATTAGCGCGTATGATTTCTTCCGCCTGACGCAACAGCCGGTCCGTTTCAGTCAGTGATGTGCCAGGTAGCGTGCGGTAATCCAGTGTGAATCCGCCTTCATCCATTACCGGCATGAAGCCGGAACCTACCTGATGGTATGCAATCCAGCCCAGCGCCAGCACAGGTACGACGCCGATCAGCACCAACAATGGTCGTGCCAGAAGACGGCGCATCAGTGATATGTATCTTGAGTGCAGCCATGCAGTAAATCGCCCGCCTTCCTTCTGGTTGGCGTCTTTTTCACCCAGCAGGTGATCTGCCAGAATCGGCACAGCCAGCCAGGTCACCAGAAAGGAGATGACGAGGCCCGCAGCCATGGTCAGCGACAATGCGCGAAAGAATGCGCCGGTCACGCCATCCAGAAAAGCCAGCGGCACGAAGATGATCACCGTGGAAGCGGAAGAGGCAGCCAGCGGCCGTAAGAATTCGCGCGCCGCTGTTAATACGCTTTTGTGATGATCATCAGGCGCGCCGCGCAACCGACGCACGATATGCTCTATCATCACAATCGCATCATCGATGATCAATCCCACCGCAGCGGCCATGCCACCTAGCGTCATGATGTTGAAGCTCATGTGAAACACATTCAGCAACACCACCGTGGCAGCCAGAACCGCGGGCACGACCAGGATCGCGATCAGCATGATTTTGAGATTGCGCAAAAATGCCAGCAGAACCAGAGCCGCCAAGGCTATGCCGATCAGGATCGCATCCCGCACGCTGGCAGCAGAATCAACCACCAGACGGCTCTGATCGTACCAGTTGGCAAGTTTAATTCCTTGCGGCATCTGTGTGCGATAGCCATCCAGTTTTTCTTTGATACTGCGGGCAATTTGCACGCTGTTGCTGCCGGGTTGCTGGTATACCTGAAGCAGCACCGCATCATGCCCGTCCGCATTGACCTTGATCCACTGCGGCACCGTGCTGCGTCTGACTTCGGCGACATCCGCTAAACGCACCAGTCCGCTGCCGCTTCTTAGCACAGTCTGTCGCACGTCCTCAATGTTTTTCAAGCTTGTATCGGCGATACCAAGATAAAGCTTGTAATGGTCCTCCAGTCTCCCCACTGCGGTCACCACATTGGCCGCAGCCAATGCGCGGGACACATCGGACATCGTCAGCGCGTAAGCTTGCATGCGTTCGGGGTTGACCATAACCTGAAACTCCTCCTGCGCACCGCCTGCAACGCTGATGCGCGCAACGCCTTCCACCCCCGAGAGCAAAGGGCGCAGCTGGTATTGTGCGAGATCGTATAGGCTGGTGAGCGGTACAGAGTCGGAGGTCAGGCTGTATGCCAGTATCGGGAACACCGTCGGATCCATGCGCTTGACCGACATCACCGTGCCGGCAGGCAGTTGCGGCAAAAGCTGTGCGACGGCCTGGCTTATTTCTGTGGCAGCCAGCGGCATGTCGCTGCCCCAGTCAAAATTGACCGACATTTCTGCGGAACCGCGGCTGGTCGCCGAGCGCACACTTTTCACGCCGGGAACACGTCTGATCGCTTCTTCCGCCAGCATGGTCACCTGAATTTCCATCTGCTCTGCGGGTCTGTCACCCGCATCCAGCGTGACAACGATGCGGGGAAAATCCACATCCGGAAAAAGTGCAACCGGAAGCCTGAATGCAGCGAACAGGCCAGCGGCAGTGAGCATCGCTAGAAAAAACAGAATGGAACGGCGATGCGTCTGCATCCAGCTTGGCAGGTTCACGGGTTGTTTTCCCTTACCATCATGCCGTCCTGCAATTCATAATTGCCGGACACAACCACGTTAAGCGAATGATCAAGCGCACCACTCACCGCCAAGCTGTCGCCGCTTTCGGCTTCGATTGTCACCGGGATGCGCACAGCATGTTGGTTCTTTATCTGAAACAGAAAACTGCCCTGTTCGTCGTGCAACACGGCAGAACGGGGTACAACCCAGGATTCATGCTTATCCAGCGCAATCACGCCGCGCACTGGCATGCCGGCCAGAAACACCCCCGCTTGCAATTCAACCTCTATATCCACCAGATGTGTGAGTGGATTGAGGGAGCCATGGATCTGCAATAACCTGGAGAGAACCGGCGCTTGATCGCCAAAGACTGAAAAAACCTGCACCGGCATGCCCAGGCGCAAACGCGCAATGTCTTCCGGTTCAATGCCTAGTGTGGCGCGCAATTGGCCGGCACGGGACAGCTGCATGACCGCAGCGCCTGCTGCCACGCGGTCCCCTTGTTGCACGGTGAGCTGTGACACCACGCCATCAAACGATGCGGCAATCTTCTGTGCACCCACGCCCGCACCGATTTTTTTTTGCGCCGCCAGA
Organism: Pseudomonadota bacterium; assembly: GCA_021787435.1. Classification (GTDB taxonomy): domain Bacteria; phylum Pseudomonadota; class Gammaproteobacteria; order Burkholderiales; family Gallionellaceae; genus Gallionella. The sequence goes on from JAJYLY010000015.1 coordinate 8,303, forward strand.
TTCGCTTCTGCATCCTGCAAAGCCTTCTTTGCAGCAGACAGTTGTGACTGTGTGGCAAGCTGGTGTGATGTCAAATCCTCGATGCGCTTTAATTCGCCGCGCGCAAAAACTGCCGTCGTCTCGGCCTGATGATAGAGTGCGGCCGCGTTCGGGTCTGTTGAAAATTCCAGCAGGGCTTGTCCGCGCTTGACGACCTGCCCTGCCGACACATCCAGGCGCGTAATCTGACCTGCCCTTGGGAAACTGATATTTTCTGTAGCGCCAGTTGACGGCATCACGCTGCCGTAGGCAGTCAGACTCTTTCCCATCGTTTTCTTGAGCAGGGGTTCTGATTTGATCAGCACGCTGCGAGCTGCATTTTCCGGTGCGGCCACAGCGGGCAGCATCAGAATCATTGGAAATAGTATATACAGTATTTTCATCGATTATTCCTTTTTGCTGGCCGTGCTTCAGGCAGCTCGCCGCCTAGCAGGGTCAGCAAGGCCACGCGCTGCTCCAATAATGACTGCTTGATGAGGATTTCTTCGGCTTGTTTTGCGAGACTGGCATTGCGCAGATTGGTGTAAGCCAGGCTGTCGATGCTGCCTGCATCGAATGCGGTTTGCGCATTGGCGGCAGCCATTCCGAGTGATTGCTCTCCTTTTGCCACATTTTCCAATTGCTGCTCCAGCAGTTTTTGATCCTGCAAGATGCGCGCGATTTCGGTGGTGGCGCTATTGATGCGCAGCTGATATTCGTCGTGCAACTTTTGGCGTGTGGCTTTTGCAATGGCAATGTTGCCCCGATTGCCGTTGAAAATAGGCAGGTTCAGTGTCATGCCCACCCCCTGCGTATAGACGCCAAAGGTGTCACGTGCACGCGAAAAGCCGAAATTGAGCACCGGAAACTGTGCCAGTATGGACATGCGCAGTCTTTGTTCCTGGCTTTCATAACCGTATGCCAGCGCGCGCAAGTCAGGGCGACGCTGCGCCAGATGCGCGACGCTTTCCTGAATTTTTCCCTCATCCAATGACGGTATGTCCGCATCACCCACCAGATTTAATGGGGTGTCGGCTGCCAACCCCAGCAGGTCGTTGAGTGCATGGCGGTTGGTGTTTATCTGGCGCGACAAGTCATTGATATGAGTCTGCATGTTCTGTAACGCCGCCAGATCAACATTCCCTGCATCCAGCGTCACTTCACCTGATGCAACAGCCTTTTCAATCGCAGCATAACGAGAAGCCAGCAATGCATGTTCCTGTTGCAGAATGGATAGCAGTCTCTGCTGTGAGAGGTTGCGCACGAACAGCACGCGCGCCTGGCTGACCACTTGCCACTCCTGCCACAACAGGTTGAGATCGGTCTGACGTTCTGTGGCCAGCGCTGCCTGCTTGCCAGCAGAACGTGTCAGCAATCCAAGCACATCATAATTAAGACCAAGGTTGAACCCGCTGGTATCGCTGCCTGGATAGGCGTTGCTTGGAAAAATTCGCGCCATGCCTATCTGCGGGTCGGGCAACAACCCGGCTGCAAAAGATTCTGCGTGTTTAATCCCCAGGTCATCCCGTGCCATCCTGAGTCCTGGATTGTTCGCCACTGCCAGCATCGCCACCTCAGTCATGTCGAGCCCGTCGGCCGGAAAAAACGGGTGGGCTGCCAGTTCGGGCAGCGGCATATCTGCCGCGTGGACAACGATATGCGCCACATCCTTGACGGCATCGGGCTTTGCGTCAAGCGGCGTGGGATGGTAAGTGGCACACCCCATCAAACTGGCAAAAAGCAATAACGATATATATTTTTTCATTGCCATTGGAAGTATGCACAGTGCATCATTTTCGACTAACATCATATTCAGCATCTCATTTTATCGTTTCACGATGATGCTGGCATGGCAGGAATAACAGGCAGCATGGTACCTGTTGAAAATTAGCTGGTTATTAGGCAGGGCATTTCACGCCTGATGTGACTTTGAGTTCACAAGCATCTCAAAATCCTTTATAGGAAGAGGCCGACTGAAAAGATAGCCCTGGTAGGCATGGCAGCCGGCATCGATCAGAAACGCGCGCTGTTCTTTCGTTTCGACCCCCTCCGCGATCACTTGCAGCCCAAGGCTTTCTGCCAGCTTCACGATGGTTCCGGCAATGGCCGCATCGTTGGTGTCAGTGAGCACATCGCGGACAAATGACTGATCTATTTTCAACTGGTCCAGCGGCATGCGCTTCAAGTAGCTCAGGCTGGAATACCCGGTGCCAAAATCATCCAGAGAAAAACCTACGCCATGCGCCTTCAGCGCACGCATCTTTTCGATGATGTCTTCAATGTTCTGCACCATCAGGCTTTCCGTTAGTTCCAGCTTCAGGCGCATAGGATTGGCGCCGGTCTTTTTGATGACCGAGAGCACCTGTTCGACAAAGTCGGCCTGTCGGAACTGGTGAGCGCTGACATTGACGGCCAGATTAAGCTCGCATAGCTTAGGTTGGAGAGCCCATATAGTCAGCTGAGTACAAGCGGTTTCCAGCACCCATGCGCCCAGCGGAAGAATCAGCCTGGATTCCTCGGCCAGAGGAATGAATTCTGCGGGAGACACGATGCCACGTTCGGGGTGATTCCAGCGCACCAGCGCTTCAGTGCCTGTGATGAGGCCATCGATGGTTACCTGAGGCTGGTAGTGCAGTTCGAACTGGTTTTCTTTCAGGGCGCGGCGCAGGCCTGCTTCCAGCTTGGATTGCTCGATGACGAGCGTTTGCATCGCTGGGTCGAAGAAGCGCATTGCATTGCGACCGGTATCCTTGGCTTTATACATCGCAAGATCGGCCTGTTTCAACAGCTCGTCGACGCCGACATGCTGGCCTTTGAACAGGGTGACGCCGATGCTGGGCGTGCTGTGGAAAGTCACTTCATTGATCTGATAGGGCTGGTTGAGCGTGGCGAGTATCTTTTCGCCAACGGTTTCGGCTTGGGTAACGGCAAGGTTTTCAAGTGTGCCCAGATTGGTAAGGATCACCACGAATTCATCACCGCCAAGCCTTGCCACCACTTCTTCTGAGCGTACGCATGCGCATAAGCGTTCTGCGACCTGTTTTAACAGCAAGTCGCCCATGTCATGGCCTAATGTATCGTTGAGTGTTTTGAAATTGTCAAGGTCGATCAGCATCAGCGCGCCGTGCAGTTTGTGACGAGTGCTGACGACCATTGCCAGCTTCAGGCGATCTTGCAGCAACGTGCGGTTAGGTAGCCCGGTGAGCTGATCATAAAAAGCCAGCTCATTGATTTTTTCATCGGCCTTTTTGCGCTCGGTGATGTCGAATTCCGTGTAGATATAATGGGTCACAGTACCTTGACTGTTTTTGACGGCGGTGATGGTGAGCCATTTCGGATACACTTCGCCGTTATTGCGCTTGCCCCATATTTCTCCCTGCCATCCGCCGGTTCGGTCTATGTTTTCCCACATCGCGCGGTAAAAATCCGCATCGTGATGATCAGACCTTAGCACAAGCGGTGTTCTGCCCACGATTTCTTCACTGGCATAGCCTGTCGTTCGGGTAAATGCACTGTTGACTCTAAGGATGATGTGATTTGCGTCGGTGATCATCATGCATTCATGCGACTCAAAAGCGGTGGCGGCAATGCGCAGTTGTTCCAAGTTAAGCTGTTGGGCATCGACCATGGTGTTGAACTCCTGCGCGACGGCCGCGATTTCGCGCGGCCCTTCCACCGTTGCCCTGGCCCCGAAGTCGAAATTGTGAAGCGCACGGGCAGTGTTTTCCAGCGCGGTGATCGGACGGGTGATGCGCCTTGCGATGAACAGCGTGATAAAAAGCAACATGAGTACTGCAATAAGCACGATGGTTGTCGCAATTTTCGCGCGCTTGTTGGCTTCGGCGTAAATTGCCGAAACGGGTACGCCTATCCAGGCAATCCAGCCCGTGTCGGGTATCGGCATCAACGAATAGAAACGCTCCACGCCGTCTGCTGCGGTGCTTTCAATTTCACCGTTCTTAATTTGGATAATCCGCCTTGCAACTTCCTTCTTGGGGTGCGTGCCGATTACATGATCGGGATCGACGTTGCGCCACACCAGGATGCCATCCTCATTGAAGAAACCGTAGTGGCTCCCGGGTGCGAGAAGATGTGCGGGAATTTGGGGGTCGTATGACTTCATGTTGAGAGGAAGCTGGACTGTCCCGATCAGCTTATGTCGCGCATTAAAGATCGGCGAGGTGAGCACGGATACCCACTTGCCAGTGATCGGGCCGAAATGGGGTTTTCCGACGACGAATTTTTTTTCTTCAGCCACCTTTCTGAACCAGGATGTGTGTGCGATATTGATCAGTTTTCCGCCGGGTTCGGGCACCGCAGAGCAGACCATCAGTCCGTCCTTGTTCGTGTAATCGACATTGGCATATTCGGGATGGAGTTGGTAGAGTTCCTGCAGGATGGGGTCGCAATGCAGAGGATCCATCAGCTGGACGAGGGGCCGGGCAGCCAGTCGTTCTAGAAGCAGTCGGGTATTGTCGATTTTGCCACCGGTATTGGTGACCATCGTGTTCACCAGTATTTTCAGGGATAGCTTGGTATGGGCGATGGTCTGCTGTCTGTCCGAATAGATGCCGTATCCGACCACCATCACGAACGGGACGGATAAGGCCAGAACTAGCAGCAGCAGATAGTCGCGTATCGAAAATGTGTGCATGCGCTTATATCCGTGCTGCCAGCGTCTTGCATCTATATGTTTCGGCTAGATTCATCGATTCAAGGATAGCCTTTTTTGCTGCACAAAGCCATAGCGGGCAGCAGGGGTATCTGTTCAATGCAAAGTCATACGGTCAGCCGCCGGTAAATCTCGGCAACCTTGATCGGCAGGGTGCGCGCCTCATCGATCACCACGTAATGCGCCGGGCCATACAGGCGAGGCAGGTAGTCGCGCCCCTGCCTGTCTATGGTGATGCCGAAGGGATGGATGCCTGCGCGGCGCGCTTCGATGAGTGCCTGGCGTGTATCTGCGATGCCATACTCGCCGCGGTAGTTGTCGTTGTAATCCTCAGGCCTGCCATCGGTTATCGTGATCAGTATGCGGGTTTTCGCATCCGTCTCCTGCAGTAATCGGGTCATGTGGCGGATCGCAAAACCCATGCGCGTGTAGTCTTGGGGGCGGATGCCGCTGATGCGCGCCTTGACCGCATTTCCATAGGGCTCGTCGAAACGCTTGATGCGGAACAACTCGCATTTCTTGCGCGTCATGCCTGAAAATCCATAAATCGCGTAGCGGTCGCCGAGGGCTTCGAGGGCTTCTGACATCAATACCAGCGCCTCGCGTTCGGCATCGTTTACCCAGCCCTTGGTCGAGCCGCTCATGTCGACCAGAAAGGCCACCGCGATATTGCGTTCGGCGCGGTAAAGGCGCGCATAAAGCAGTTCGGACATTTCGCTGCCACCCTGTATGTCGGACAAGGCCTCGACCAGCGCGTCGAGATCAATGTGTTCGCCTTGGGACTGGCGTTTGAGTAGTCTATCCTCGTCGCGCATGCCTTCAAAGGTGCGCTTGATCTGCCGCACCAGCGGGGCGTATCTGGCCAGCGTCTGATCGGCAAAGTCGTCATGGACAAAGGGCACATCTTTTTCGCGCATCACGCACCAGTTCTTGCGATAACTTGCGCGGCCAAAATCCCATTCTGGATAAAGTGTGGCGCCCTCTTCATGATAGGTGCCCTGCCAGACCTGATCGGGATCTTTGTGTGTCGCGCGATAAAGATCGGGATCGTATTCGCCAGGACCTGCCGCGACCAGGTACTCGGGCGGGATTTCGCCAAAATCGAGCATGATGGAGCTTAGCAACTGCTTGACATTGTCAGGAGGTGCGACAGGCATGTCATCAAGCACCAGTTCCATCTCGCTGGTTCCGCCGGTTTGATTTTCCTTGAGCTCGAACTGCCTCGACTTGTCTGGCTGTTGCTGCAAACTTTCTGCTAGCTCGGACAGTTTTATACGCAACAGCGCTTTTTCACGGTCCATGCGGGCCACAACCGCATCCGGGCGCAGCGCGCACTGATAACAGACTGGAGGTGGCATTTCGCTTTGCAGCGATTCATGAAGCAGAGCTAGGCTGTCATGACTTGAAGCAGATGCAGATGAAAGAAATTCGGCATAAACTTGCCAGATGGTAGGCAATTTCTCGTCTGCAAGTCGTTTCATCTCGCGAAAAAGGCCGGGCAGCTCGCGCGCGATGCATGCTTGGAGCCGCAGGGTTTCCAGTCTGTTGAAATACAGGAGCGCGCGATCCTGATCGGGGTAGTCTGCAAGAAAACCTTCGAAGAGTACGCGCATCGTGCCGAAATGTCCCTGTGCCCAGAGCATCGCAACGAGCGCCTTGCAAAGGATGAAGTTGTCTTCGGCATTTTCCATGCGCGCGACAATCGCGGGAAGATATAAAGTTTCGCCATCTGTCCAGGCATCTTCACTGACATCGAGCAAGAGGTGTCTGCCAGACAACCCCCGGGCAAAGGTGAGCAGAATGCCGCGCACATCGTCCAGCACGATGCCTGCGGTATGCTCATGGCGCAATTCAACAAAGCGGTCAACTTCGCGCAATATGTTGACCGCAGCCTGCAGGCCGTTGCAGTCGTGTGCATCGAGCGATTGCATGACCCAGGCCTCGATCAGCCGGCGATCTATGCGTCTGGTTAGATCAGGTGCCTGACTGGCGAAAAGCGTGGCGATCTGCACATGGGCGGCGGAGAGCCGCTGGGTCCAGACCAAGATGAAATCCTGGTCTTTTTTGGGTAACACGGCAATGTCGCGGGCGATGCCACTGACATCCTTCATTGAGAATTCAACTTCGAGCCAACGTTCGAGCTGCCTTAGTATCGTCTCGAAGTCGTTCATCAGAATAGCGAGGATGAAAGCTCCAGAACAGCTGCGAGCGTGTCTGCATCATCGGTCAGGGCTTCGCCAATCGCACTTTGACAGGCGGCGGCGGGTGTGAGGCCGGCTGAAATAAGCTGGCCTGCATGCACCAGGAGTCTCGTGCTGGCACCTTCTTCCAATCCGTTGCCTTTGAGATTGCGCGTCATCGCGGCAAATTTGACGAGATTCGTTGCAATCTCGATGGGTACACCGGATTCGCGCATCACGATGCCGGCTTCGGTGTTTGCATCCGGATAATCGAATTCGCAGGCTACAAAGCGCTGGCGGGTGCTTTGCTTTAACTCTTTAAGAACGCTCTGATAGCCCGGATTGTAGGAAACGACCAGCATGAAGTCATCGGGCGCGTGCACCACTTCGCCGCGCTTTTCTATCGTCAGGATGCGCCTGTCGTCCGCCAAGGGATGGATCACCACCATGGTGTCCTTCCTGGCCTCGACGATTTCATCCAGATAGCAGATTGCGCCGCTGCGCACCGCGGCCACGAGCGGGCCGTCCATCCATACGGTCTGTCCGCCTATGATCAGATAACGGCCGACAAGGTCGGATGAGGTCAGGTCGTCGTGGCAGGCAACCGTGACCAGCGGGCGTTTCAACCGCCAAGCCATGTATTCGACAAAACGTGTCTTGCCACAGCCTGTCGGTCCCTTGAGCAGCATTGGCAGACGATGCTTGTAAGCCGCCTCGAACAGTGCCACTTCGCCGCTCGTTGCCTGATAATAGGGTTCTTCCGCTATGTGCTGAGGGGTGAGGGTGAGAAGTTTGTCGGGCGCTGTCATGGTCAGCTATTCTTCATCAAGCGGGCCATCTTCATGCTGAGCCCTCAATGCGGCCGCTTCAAGTTCGAGTCGCATGCGTGTATCTTCAACCTGTTTGCGGCGTACGAGGACGGCGTCTTCACTCATCTTGATGCTGTCTTCGCCGAACAGGACCTGGCGCAGGAAGCGAAAGGAAAACTGCAGCAGGATTTCATCGGAAGCCCATGTGGCGCGCTCGTCATCCGGGATATCGTAGATCGTATGGAAGGAGTCGCTCGTTGTGAATTCACGGAATCGGTCTATATCGTAGCAGGCCATGAAGAAAAGCTGCAGGCTGCGCTTGGAGGGTTTGCCTATCGTGGGCCCCGATGATTTTTTCTTGAGTATCAGCTGGCGCCAGCCGCGGGAGGCTTCATCAAAGGGCTCGAGGCCCTGTTCGTTGCGGTACTCGTCTATCGTGAGCGAGCGTGGCTCAAGATGACCCAGGCAATGGTCTTCCTTGACCAGCGCGTAGGCATTGCGGTCGACATATTCGTCCTGCCGGCGCATGGACAGTAATGCGACAGGATAATAGCGGCAGGCGGTCGGTCTGTCTTCGTAAACGCTGCATCCCTCGTTGGTCATGAACTGGCAGGCTGTGCCATTTTCGACTGGTTTGAGTTTTACGCCGGCGATGCCGTTCATTTCCATTTCAAAAGGAAAGGTGAAGTGTTCCAGGAATTCGGTGGAGGTGATAGAGAGTCTTTTTTTCAGACGCAGTATGTCATAGGGCGTCAAGCTGATGTCGATAGACTTGCAGCACGCATTGAAACAGCCGATGCCCTTATGGCAGCTGAACTGGATGACCTTGTCGCCCTCGAACATTTCAGGCATCACAGGACTTGTTGGATACGGATTGGTGTTATCGCTGGTTTGATTCATTATTCTTTCCTGACAGGTACAAAAAAAGCGGGTGCCTGAAGGTTCGTTAGAACCCAGAGGCACCCGTCTTCACATTATGCAGCTAGTGTGCAGCCGGCTTGAACAGCTTGGACTTGTCGACCAGGTCGACATGTTTGCGCTTGAAGCAGGTCCACTCTTTGGTGTTTTTATCGTAAATGGAATTCACGAAGCAGTGCCAGTTCTTTTCATCGACAAAGTTCTTGTCGGTGCGATAGTAGAAACCCGGGTAACGGGATTCTTCACGGAACTGGATGTGTTTCATGTGTGCTTCCGCTGTGATGATGCGGTGGTAGTTTTCCCATGCGCGCAAAAGCTCATGCAGATCCTTGGCGCGCATTTTCAGGGAGTCTTCCTTCAACATGCCGAGCTTCTCTTCCGCAACCGCCAGCATCTTGTCGTTGGTGTTGTAGTAGGTCGCAACACCCGCTACATATTCGTCCATGATCTTCTGCAGACGGAACTGCAGCATCTTGGGCGTGATGTAGTTGGGATTGATGTCGATCGCAGTGGTGTAGTCCTTATGCTCAAGGAAGTTGCGCACCGGCTTGTAGATTTCCTCGGCCAGCTGCTCTGGCGTTTCCGCAAACTCCGGCTTCCAGTCCTTGTTGTCCAACGCATACTTGACCATCGCCTTGGAAGCAAGACGGCCTTCGGTATGAGAGCCTGACGAGAACTTGTGGCCCGATGCGCCTACGCCGTCGCCTGCGGTGAACAGACCCTTGACGGTGGTCATCGAGCGGTAGCCCCAGTTCCAGCCTTTGGGCAGGTGAGCCGGGATCTTATCTTTATCTTCGTGCTCTTCATCGGTTGGCGCGCCAACGTCGGTCGGACCCGATACCCAGATGCCGCAGCAGCCGGAGTGCGAACCCAGGAGATAGGGCTCTGTGGGCATCAGTTCGGAGTTCTTCTTCTCAGGCTCGATGTTTTCACCGACCCAGATACCGCACTGGCCGATGCACATGTCCAGAAAATCTTCCCAAGCTTCTGCTTCCAGGTGTTTGACTTCCTTGGGTGACAAAGTCTCGCGCAGCTTGGCCAAAGCAGTCACGGTGTCCATGTAGATCGGGCCACGGCCTTCCTTCATTTCCTTCAGCATCAGGTGATTGCGCAGGCAGGAAGCGGGAACGGCAGCCTGTCCATAAGGAGGATAGTCGTTCAGCATTTCCTTGTTTCTGGTCATGTAGTCTTCGCCGTAGGCGTTGGTTGCCTTGGCTTTGAACAACAGGAACCATGCACCGACCGGACCGTAACCGTCCTTGAAGCGGGCTGGCACGAAACGGTTTTCCATCATGGTCATCTCGGCGCCGGCTTCAGCCGCCATCGCATAAGTCGAACCTGCATTCCATACGGGGTACCATGCGCGGCCTGTACCTTCGCCGACTGAACGTGGGCGGAAGATGTTTACGCAACCGCCTGCTGCGAGCAGGATGGATTTTGCCTTGTAGATGTGGATGGTGTTGGTGCGCACCGAGAAGCCGACTGCACCGGCGATACGGTTTGGATCGTTCTTGTCGTTCAACAGCTTGACGATGAAGATGCGCTCTTCGATGCGGTCAAGTCCCAGGGCTTTCTTGGCGGCTTCTGCAACGATCCACTTGTAGGATTCGCCGTTGATCATGATCTGCCATTTGCCGGAACGCACTGGCTTGCCGCCATCCTTCAGCAGTGGCAGGCCTTCCTTGATGGACTCTGCGCCGTCGTGACGCACGCCTTCAGCATCGGTCTTCCAGATGGGCAGACCCCACTCTTCGAACAGGTGCACGGAATCATCGACGTTGCGGCCCAGATCGTAGGCCAGATCGTCGCGCGTGATGCCCATCAGGTCGTTGGAGACCATGCGTGCATAGTCGGCAGGATCCTGCTCCGAGCCGATATAGGTGTTGATCGCGGAAAGACCTTGGGCGACAGCGCCAGAGCGATCCATCGCGGCCTTGTCGACCAGTTTGATCTTGAGATCGACGCCTGATTCGGCCTTCACTACTTCAGCCCAGCGCATCATTTCATAAGCAGCACCGCAACATGCCATGCCGCCGCCGATCAGGAGAATATCCAGCTCTTCCTGAACAATACTTGGATTACCAAAAGTTCCTTCAGACATAATTCACTCCTGTTGTTATTTTTCGCTTACTTGCGGATCAGCTCGTCTGGACGACCTGCACGATATCCACCCATCACATCGCGGGTATATACGCCAGGGGAAGTGAGGTCGGCCATCTTGGGCATGGGTTTGCCGCCGTATGGATTGATGGAGCCCTCGCTTGTGGTGCGGATCGGGAATTTGAAACGCTTCAATGTGCCGTTTCTGAATTTGATGGTCCACATGATTGAGTCGGAGCCGCGCATGGGTTGCACGGAGCCGCCCAGTGGCACGATGTCGGCGTAATGACGAACTTCGATTGCATTTTGAGGGCAGATCTTGACGCAGGAGTAGCACTCCCAGCATTGTTCAGGCTCCTGGTTGTAGGCTTTCATCGCGTGGCCGGTCGTAGAGCCGTCCTTGTCCAGCATCATCAGGTCGTGCGGGCAAATATACATGCAGGCAGTCTTGTCCTGCCCCTTGCAGCCGTCACATTTTTCGGTACGTACGTATGTTGGCAATTTGATACTCCTCAGTTGAAAAAATCAAACACAAATATCCACACGCTGCGTGGAACCCTCATAGAACTCCTGATCAAGTGCGGGATGTCTGTGGTCAGGCAAGCTGCAAGCTCATTCAGGCATTGCTAATTATTCAGCGTCCGGAATGACCGCTGAGTTTTACTTCCACCTTTTCATCCTCGGCGAGGCTGCCATAGTAGGTGCGCAATATGGCAAGCACCTCGGGGCGGCTGAATTCGGCCGGAACTTCATCATTTTCCGAGAGCATCTTGCGCAGCTTGGTGCCGGATAGCAGCAACCGGTCAGATCCTTCATGAGGGCAGGTGCGCGCGGAGGCCATGCCGCCGCATTTGTAGCACCAGAATGTCCAGTCTATCTTGAGTGGCTGGGTCTCCAACGCATCCTTGGGTATTTTGTCGAAGATGTGATGCGCATCGAACGGACCGTAATAGCTGCCGACACCGGCATGATCGCGCCCGACGATCAGGTGCGAGCAGCCGTAATTCTGGCGGAACAGCGCATGCAGCAGGGCTTCCCTAGGGCCGGCATAGCGCATGTCCAGCGGGTAGCCTGCCTGTATCACGGTCTTGGGGACAAAATAATTGTCGATCAGCGTGGAAATGGCTTCGGTTCTGACTTCGGCGGGAATGTCGCCGGGCTTCAAGTTGCCGAGCAGTGAATGGATCAGCACGCCATCGCAGATTTCGATCGCGACTTTTGCAAGGTATTCGTGGGAGCGGTGCATCGGGTTTCTGGTCTGGAAGGCGGCAACTTTGCTCCAGCCCATGGCATCAAACAGTTCTCGCGTTTTCTGCGGCGACATGAACTGCTCGCCATATTTTTTATCAAATCCGCCTTGGGATAAGACTTTCACGGGGCCTGCAAGGTTGACACCGCCTTGCTCCATCACCATCTTCACGCCTGGATGTTCGGCGTCTGTGGTGCCAAACACGGTTGCACATTCATGCGCCTTGTCTATGGTGTATTTTTCGGTGATGCGCATGGTAGCTAGGATGCTGCCATCATCAGGATCCAGCAGCGCGAGGTCGCTACCGGTTTGTATTGTTGCTGCGCGGGTTTCGTCTACGGAGAGGGTGATGGGTATTGGCCAGAACAGGCCATTGGCCAATTTCATTCCGGCGCAAACGCCCTGCCAGTCGGTATAGGACATGAAGCCCTCAAGCGGAGTGAACCCGCCTATGCCCATCATCACGAGATCACCCTTTTCCCTTGAGCTGACGGTAATCCTGGGCAGACTGCCTGCGTGCTTCAATTCTGCTGTAAGCTCCGCTCCCTGTAACAAAAGGGGATTGAGATCGCCGCCCCCGTGTGGTTTGACCAATGCCATCCTAGTTACTCCTCCCGATCAATAGTTGAACTGCCGGATTTGAAGCTTTACTTTGAGACTGTTTAGTACACGGTGCTGATCTTCATATTCACACATTATAATTATGTTTTTCTCTATTATCAGGATTTTTTGCGGTTGCGCGACCCCTCTTACGGGTTATAGACTGATAGCTCATCACGGTTATGGATGATAGCGCTTGTGAATGGGCATAATCAGAAGTATCCGACTAGGGGTTGTTACCTTTATTTTGTGCGGTCGGTGCGCGGGTTTGTTTGGTTTTTCATGAGATTGTGGCTCGTCTGGCTGATATGATAATATCGTTTCATAGTCGGCTGATGCGTCTCAAGAATGATATTGATCGGGCGCGTGATCGTTCTGGAGCTATACATACCAGCGGAACATTGAATGAAAATCCATAACCCCGGCGACTCATCCAGCACCATATCCCCTCTGCATGATCCTTTTGCTGCGCCGATTGCAGATGCGAAGACCGAGATTCGCAACACGACCTGCTATATGTGCGCCTGTCGTTGCGGCATACGCGTGCATCTGCGCAATGGCGAAGTGCGCTACATTTCTGAACTAAATGCTGATGGGCTGTGCATCGAGGTTCGCGCTGGCTGCATTTTATGCTGCGGTCATGGCGTCATCGCAGGCCGTTTTTTTCGGCAGTTGGGCGGTCATCATCACGTTGTTCGCATTTGCAGGAAGAGTCGCCTCCCTAGTGCGCAATGCGCGCCTGAAGCCAAAATCGAAGATACAGACCGCAATCGGCGTGAAGCACCCACGCATAGTTCAGCGTTCCCAGGGCTTCATGGGTGGATCGTTCAATACACGGGAATTTTTTCACGGCAAGAGCGACGCTTTCCTGCGCTCGGTAAAGCCTGTTTTTCTGCTGCTTACGTTTGTGCTGCCGCTGCTCATCCTGCCGGCAGGTTTGATGTATCATGCGCTGTTTGGCATCGCGTTTATCGTGCAATATACCGGATTGCTGGCCGAGCGCTGGTTTTTCTTTGCGCAGGCGAATCATCCGCAAAATCTGTACTATCAGACTGTGGGTTGACATGAGGCATACCTTAAAATCTTTATAGGCGATAACAGATGTTGAATATGTTTTTTCAAAGGCTGCAAAGTGCGGGAGGAGTGCTCAAGGCAAATTCGATATTGCTGTTTCTTTCGCTGATCTTGTTTGCGGCGGGCGCATATGCGGCCGATGCACTGCCTGTCAGCACCCTGCCCTGGTGGGGCTGGGCGCTGGCCTTGTTTGTCACCTGTTTTTTCCTGGGAATAGTCGCAGTACCCTCCGGTGTGGGAGGCGGGGTGTTGTTTGTGCCCATCGTGGGCGGGTTCTTTCCGTTTCATCTGGATTTTGTGCGGGGTGCGGGTCTGCTGGTGGCGCTTGCCAGTTCCCTTGCGGCAGGCCCTTCACTGATGCGCGCAGGCTTGGCGGACCTGAGGCTGGCTTTGCCACTGGCGGTATTGGCCTCTGCCAGCGCGATTGCAGGCGCACTGGTCGGTCTTGCGATTCCTTCCAGTGTGGTGCAGATTGCGCTGGGCCTCACCATACTGGGCATCGTGATACTGATGGCGACTGCAAAAAAGTCCGAGTTTCCCATCGTGCCTGCGGCGGATAAATTGTCCGTCGCGCTGTCCATGCACGGCTATTTCCGTGATACCGCGCAGGGCAAAAACATCGCGTGGAAAGTGCACCGCACGCCGCTTGGAATTTTCCTGTTCGTGCTGATCGGTTTCATCGGCGGGTTGTTCGGCGTGGGCGCGGGCTGGGCCAATCTGCCCGTGCTCAATCTCTTGATGGGGGCGCCGATCAAACTGGCCGCAGGCACGTCGGGTCTGATACTGACACTGGCCAGTTCCTCTGCGACCTGGGTATATCTCAACGAAGGCTCTGTGCTTGCGATCATCGCCGTGCCTTCGGTAATAGGCATGATGCTGGGCGCGATGATAGGCGCGCGCCTGTTGCATGTGCTGAAAGCGTCCGTTGTGCGCAAGATGGTGATCACGCTGCTCTTGTTTGCGGGGATTCGCGCTTTGTTGAAAGGATTGGGGGTGTGGCCATGAGCGATCAGAATGACGATGCAGTCAACCTGCTGTCCGATGAACAGCAGCGTTATGCAACCTGGCTGAACTGGGGTGCGCGCTCAGGGCTCCTGATGCTGATCATCACCTTCATCGCCTATGTGGCAGGCTGGCTGCCGGCCCATGTTCCACTCGACCAGTTGCCGACAGTATGGGGGCTTCCGGTGGATGAATATCTGAAAAAAACCGGCGCGCCTACCGGGTGGAGTTGGCTCAAAGACCTAGGGCAGGGCGATTTTGCCAGTCTGATCGGCATCGCGTGGCTGTCGGCCAGCTCGTTGTTCTGCCTGTTTGCAGTGCTGCCCATCTATTTGAAGCGCCGCGACTGGGTGTTCGTGGTGCTTTGCATCTCTGCGCTGGCTGTGCAGTTGCTTGCTGCATCCGGCTTGCTGGTTGCGGGTAAATAGTTGTGGCGATCGATAAGCAGGGTTACTATTTGCCAGTTTCAGGTTGTTGATTGCGATTAAATATAAGCATTTGATTCTATATAGCCCTTGCGGGTTATATGTTTTTCCCTAATTGGGTATGGACGAAACGGTGTAGCTCGTTCCTAATTGCGCATCTGCTAGTGTGATGCTTTGGCGGTATTTTATTAACCTGTAGGAGATTGAAGAAATGAATTTTGATAAAGAATTTGATGCCAGCGGCATGTCATGCCCTTTGCCCATCGTGAAGACAAAGAAGTCGCTCGCAGACATGCAGTCCGGCCAAGTTTTGAAAGTGATCGCAACAGACACCGGAGCTGTGAAGGATATGCAGGCTTTTGCCGACCAGACCGGCAACACGCTGCTTGCAAACATGGAAGAAGGCGGAAAATTCATATTCTTCATGAAAAAGAAGTAAGAGGCAGGACGTCACTCAACTACAAGGGGGAGTAGCATGACAAAAAAAATGGCGATCATCGCAACCAAAGGCACGCTGGACATGGCTTATCCGCCGTTCATCCTGGCATCCACTGCGGCGGCATTGGGTTATGAAGTGCAGATATTTTTCACTTTCTACGGCCTGCAGCTGCTGCGCAAGGATCTGTCCAGCGTGATGATCAGTCCGCTGGCCAATCCCGCAATGCCGATGCCGGTTCCTATGCCGGTGTTTGTGCAGATGCTGCCCGGCATGGAGTCCATGGCGACGATGATGATGAAGCAGAAGCTGAAGAAGCACGGCGTGGCTTCATTGGAAGAATTGCGCGAGCTGTGCCAGGAAGCGGATGTGAAATTCATCGCCTGCCAGATGACGGTGGATCTGTTCGAATTCGACAAGAGCGAATTCATCGACAACGTCGAATACGGCGGCGCATCGATGTTCTTCGGCTTTGCCGGTGAGACGGATATTTGTTTGTTTGTTTAAGGTGCAATAGAATATCCACAGCAATAGTGGTGATTTTTAGAAAATTAATCAACTCGGGGAGTTTTGCATGAAGATGAAGAAAATTTTGGCGGTGATGATTGCAGCAGGAGCGATGGGTTCTGCCTATGCATCGGACGGGTACTTTGCCGATGGTTACGGCATGAAGGCCGAAGGCATGGGCGGTGTGGGCATCGCGCTGCCTCAGGATGCGCTGGCTGCGGCCAACAATCCGGCCGGCATGGTAATGGTGGGCAACCGCGTCGATTTGGGTGCAGACCTGTTTGAGCCATCCCGCAGCGCACAAGTAACTGGCAATGGTGCTCCTGTTCCATATAACATGAATGGAACTTATTCAGGCAACAGCAGGCCGATGTTCATCATTCCCCAGTTCGGTTACAACCACATGCTGGATTCCAGCAAGTCCCTGGGCGTATCCGTGTATGGCAACGGCGGCATGAACACTAGCTATGCCAACAGCCCGTTTGGCCCGAATGCCGGTATCAATATGGCCCAGCTGTTCGTTGCCCCCACCTATGCGATGAAGATCAACGACAGCAACGAGATCGGCATTTCGCTGAACCTGGTATACCAGACCTTCTCCGCGAATGGTTTGCAGGCATTCTCGGGTATGTCCAGCAATCCTGGTGCATTGACCAACAATGGTACGGACTCATCCACCGGCGTGGGCGGACGTATCGGCTGGATGGGCCAAGTGAGCTCGAACGTGACCTTAGGCGCGACCTATGCCATGAAGACCCACATGAGCAACTTTGACAAGTATGCCGGCCTGTTCGCCAATAACGGCAGTTTCGACATTCCTGCAAGCTATGGCGTGGGTGTTGCGGTGAAAGCCACCAACAGCACGACGGTGTCTGCCGACTACAAGGTGATCCAGTACAGCGGTGTTTCATCGATTGCCAATACGGCGACACAGGGCGGCCCACTGGGTGCGGCCAACGGTGCGGGTTTCGGCTGGCAGGACGTGAAGGCAATCAAGCTGGGTATCAGCCAGCAGGTGAACGATCTTCTGACCGTGCGCGCAGGTTACAGTCATAACACGCAGCCGATTCCGGCAAGTCAAACGATGTTCAACATCCTGGCGCCGGGCGTGATTCAAGACCACCTGACGTTGGGCATGACTTACGATGTCACCAAGACCAATGAGCTTACGCTGGCTTACATGCACGCATTCCAGAACAGCGTGTATGGCGCGAATGTAATTCCCCCTAATTTTGGCGGCGGCAATGTCAATCTCAAGATGTACGAGGATTCGCTGGGGATTGCCTACAGCTGGAAACTCTAAGCAAGTGTTTCAGGGTTTGAAAACCCGCTCTGTGAAGAGCGGGTTTTTTTATGCCCGAAAGATGCAGATTTAATTTAACCTGAAAGAGCATGATGATGAAGAAAATAGTTGTTTCACTGCTTGCCGCCTTTTCGCCCGTTATGGCCTATGCCACCAACGGCGACACGATGATGTCCGTGGGTTCCGAGAACACCGCGCTGGGCGGCACAGGCGTTGCGCATTACGTGGGTGCTGAGAGCGCCTTTGCTAATCCGGCGATGCTGGGTCTGTCAACAGGTGACGAACTTGTGGGCGGCGTGGTGCTTTTCAAACCCTCGGTCACCAATAGCGGTATGCAAGGCATAACTGAAAGCAGCACTGCCAATACCAGTTATATTCCGGATGTTTCCTATTCCAGTCGCATCAGCGACCACTGGACTTACGGTATTGCGATGGCCGGTATTGCCGGCATGGGGGTAGATTACACAGGTGCGCCGGCAAACAATACCATGAATGCCAGAACGCAACTGAGTATCCTGAAGGTTGTTCCTACTATTGCATACAACGATACTAATTTTGGTTTGGGTTTCTCCCCGGTGCTGCAATACGGCTCTTTGGCAATGTCTTTTAATGGATTCACAGCGATCAATCCAAATCAGAACGCCACTTCAGATACACGTATGGGTTATGCCATGGGCGGGTACTTTAAGCCTATACCAAGTTTGACTTTGGGCGTGGCTTATAATTCCAAGATCAAGATGAATTATGCGCCTCAGATTTCATACGCGGCGTCACAGGGTTTCGGCCAAACTTATTCGGATAATCTGGCACAACCTGCTGAGATTAAAGTGGGGGTTTCTTATGATCTCAATCAAAGTTTTACGTTGACTGCTGATTACCGTCAGATTCAATGGGCGAATGCGCAAGACTATGGTAATTTGGCCTGGAATAATGAGGATGTCACAGCAATCGGTATCAAGTACAAAAATACCGGCTACTGGTTGGGAGCGGGCTATAATAATTCCAATAATCCGATAGGCGTCTTCGCCAATGGAGTTGCAGCCAATGCGTATAATGGCCAGAACGGCATCGGCAACTTGTTCAATAATTTGATGTTTCCGGGAATCATCAAAAGCTCATACACTTTCGGCGGCGGTTACATGCTGAATAAGCAGTATGAACTGGCTGGCTCGTTCATGTATGCGCCCAAGGTCACGGCAACGGTGGATGTCAGCGATGCCGCGGGATTGCCGCCAGGGTCGCTCTACAATACCACGACGCATTCGCAGCAGGCTTTTTCGGTATCGCTGCGTTACAAGTTCTGATCTAAAAATCCATCAGGCCGATATCCTCGCGTAAGCGGGGATGATTGGTTTTAAACAATGAAGTTTTTGGTGGTGTCCGACAGCGTTTTGGCGGCTTCCATCATGCGCGCAGAATCATTGATGCTTATCTTTGTGTACTCCGCTGCGGTATCGGTGCGCGTCTGATTCTCTTCTATGCGGTTTAATACGATGCCCACCAGCATCTGCTGATCGTCGGCCGCCTCGCGCACCGCGTCGACCGAATGTTTCATCGCGGATGTCGCCTGATCTATCTGTGCGAATATCTCGGAGGAGGATTTGGATGCTTTCAGTCCGTCCCGGACGGCAACGGCGTTTTCTTCAGAAATGGTGACGGTGGAAGCGACGTTCGCATTGACATGCTTCAACACTTCATCGATGCGGGCGGTGGCTTGCGCTGCCTGTTCGGAAAGTTTCCTTACCTCATCTGCCACGACCGCAAAGCCGCGCCCTTGCTCTCCGGCCCTGGCCGCTTCGATCGCTGCATTCAGGGCCAGAAGGTTGGTCTGATCTGCGATGGCGCGTATCACGGATACCGCGGTTTCGACTTCTTTCGAGCTGCTTTTCAGGCTCTCGGCATTGGCGGAAATTTTGCGGCTGGCATCATCCAGCACCGAGATTGCATGCTCGGTAGCTTTGACTTCTGACACGCCCTTTTTCACAAGATTGTCTGCGGAAGAGGCGCTGTTGCCGGCTGCATCGGAGAGATCAAGGATAGATTTGGCAGCATCGGCCATTCCATTGATGACATTGATGATTTCATGGGAGTTCTGGCGGAATTCAGTCATGCTGTTGCCAAGCGCCTGCATCGAAGAGCATATCTCGCGCGAACTGGCATCAACCGCTACTGCTGATTGCGACACCTCGCGCAGAGTGCTGCGCAGGCCGTTTGCCATGCTGTCAAATCCTTCGGTGATTTCGCCTATCGTGTCGCGGCTTTGTATGCCGCAACCTTCACGCAGATCGCCGTTACGTATGCGCTCGGCAGCAACGGCCACCTGGCGCAGTTTGCGTATCAGCAGATATTCGAGCAGTCTGTGATTGATGACGCCGATGGTGATACCGGCGACGATGCAGCCTAAGGTAAACCACAGCAGCATGCCTTCTTTCCAGTCGACGAAGAAATTGGCAAAGAAGGGGAAGACGATCCCCATCGCGAGCCCGAAGCCCAGGAATGAATACTTGAGTTGCTTGAGGATAGAAGTTTGTGACATGGCTGCCCTTTTCTGGCACATCAAGCTGGAAGATCAGGATAATTATATCGGCAAAGATCTCAAAAGCTTGAGCGAAAATCTATGCGGTGGACAAGAGGTCAAGATAACGCGCGCGATACAATAGGCGCGGGTGTAACGGGTCGTCAGTAAAGGCGCTGCGGTCATGCAGCACGTTGTTGCACAGCAATCCCATGCCGGGTTCGAGTTTCACTGTGTGGATGTGGGGGCAGCTGGACGCGAGCAGTTCTTCAAGCGCTGCGACGGCACAGAGCGTTGCCTCATCCTGTTTCCATTCTATGCTGCGAGTGCGCGCGGTATAGCGCATATGCAGCTTCTGCTGATCGACAAAAAATACCGGACCCGCCTGTGCGGCGCGTGCGATGCCCTGTTCATCGGTGCGCGCTGGGATGGTCATCGCATCCATTGCCGAGAGCGCGCGTATGTGATCCGGATTGGCATCCCTTAGCATCAGGTAGGCGATCTCGTGATCCATGATGCGGTTAATCCCGCCCTGTCCAGCAGCGCTTGCGCAATGCAGAACCATCGCGCGTATCCGCCGCTCCGGGGGGTTGTAATAGCCATCGGTGTGCCACTTGATCGCGCGGTCGGTGTAGGGTATGTAGGCCTGACTTGGTTCGCTGCTGGAAACGGTGATGCGCGTGATGCCGGCTTCGCCTGCGAGCCAGTTCGCATCCAGACGCTTTAATCCGAACTGCAGTCCCAAGCTTTGCAGGCCGGTTTCATCTATCGGGGTGTGAGTGGCATAGATGGCCATGTTGCTTCGATTGCAGCGCGCAAGCAGCGCATCGCGTTCGGCTGTCGTTAACTTGCAGGGATCGTTTATTTCGACGATCAGATCGGAAGTATACGCATGGGAGAGTTTTTGCTCGCGCCAGGCAAGATAGGCATCCGCCTGCATAAGGTCAAACGGATCGGTCATGTGGCTGGCGTAAGCCTCTTTCTTGCCGGGCGGGATTTCGCAGGTTTTGCATCGATGAGACCCTTGAAGTTGCCCTCCAGCATGTCGATTGCATTAGGCGCCTCAATACTGATGATCTGGTCGATGATCCAACCGCTGTCCTTTTCATCCATGATCTGGTTCATGCAAAAAGCAAGATAACGCATGAAGGCATACTCGGGACCGGTTTCGGTATAGTTGAATTCGGCATATTCGCCGGCGCGCATATTCAGCGCGTCGATGAACTGCTGTTTGCATGCGCCAGATTCGCCGCCCATCAGCCGGCTTTCGTTTTCGGCATAGGTCGTCCCCACATGATTGGCAAGTGTGCTGGTGAAGGCTGCGCGGTCTTCGGTGGTGAACTGACGATAGGCCAGACGGTCGGCGACCAGTATCAGAAATACCAGAAATTCGCGAAGAAAGGCAAAGTATTGCGGTCCGATGGCAATTTCGAATTTCGCCTTGCGGGTGTTCTTCAGTGCGTTTTCGGCTATTCTGGAAATATTGAACGCGACAGCCCCTGCGAGCTCACCTGGGGTGTGCTCGCGGCCAGCCTTATACCAGTTGCTTTTGATGCGCATGTAAGATCAGCTTTTTTCAAGGTAGAAGGCATAGACGTCGGCTGCAATTTCCGATGTGTCCAGTATCTTCACGCCGGTGGCGGTAGCCCAGTCGACGATGTCGGAATGGATGCCAGGACAATTGCTGATCAGTTTCAGCACTTCGGCCTTGGCCATGCCGTTCAGCAGTTTTTTGGCTTCAACGATGGGGCCGGGGCAGACGACGTTGCGGATATCGAGCACGACGTTGGCCTTGATGGATTCGCCTGTACCCTTTCTTACGTAATAGCCCGTTCCTCCATCCGCCAGCGGTTCAGTCCTCAATACCTGGTTGCCAGTCTGTTCCGACCATGAAAAAAGATCATCACTGGTACCCGGGCAATCTGATTTCAGCAGGAGAATTTGCTCATGCTGCAGATCGTTGATGATGCGCTTGACGCCGAGCAGCGGCGCAGGGCAGGAAAGGCCGCGCATATCCAGAGTGACATTGGTTTGCAAATTTTGATGGCTCATGTTCAGTATCCTGTTGGTATGCTGCGAATTGAAGGTTTGATTCAATATCCGCCTTTGCCATAAGGTTGTGGCAGGCCTGCTACTTTGGCTGCTTGTTTGGCAGGTCCGGTGGGGAACAAGTCGTATAGCGCCTTGCTGTCTGCTTCCGGCCAGAATTCGTTGATAGCCTTGAGCATGTTGCGGAAGTTTGGCGTGGCGCCATTTTCGCGGTACTGCTCGCGCATGAAATTGACGACTTCCCAGTGTTTGGGTGTCAGTTCTATGCCTTCTGCGGCGGCGATCACGTTTACCACTTCTTCGCTGTAGTCCGGCTCCAGCAGATAACCGTCCGCGTCTGTTTCAAGTTCGACTCCTGCTACATTGTATCCCATTATTTTCTCCTTTAAAGTAATGAATAATCTATGCGGCCATCATTCAAGATCGGTGATGACTTTATAGGGTATGAAAATGCCGCAGCCATATCGGCGGTCGGCGCCTAATCCTGCATATTGCAATCGCAGGGAATCATCCGGCTTGAGGTCGTGGATCACAAGGCTGTAGCCATGTATTGTCCGTTCTTCTGCCACCAGGCTGTTGCGCATGCCGCAAAGCAGCTTGCCTTGAATGCCAAGTTCAGAAAGCCTTGCCGTCACGTCCTGTAAAAACGCCACCTCATCCTTGTCGCTGGCAACAAGGTGCGCATGCAGCGTGGAGTAAGCCTGTATTTTGCGCAGTTTGCCACTGCCAAGCTGCAATGTGCAGCCAGTGATGTCGAGACGCTTTCCTGCAAGCTGGTTAAAATTGTCTGCTAGGGATTGCGTCAGCCTCAATACCAGTTTGCTGCGTTTGGCAAGCAGCATGCCAGCATTGCTTGCCGAGGTGCGCAGAGGCACGACGCCTGTCAGCGTGTCATTGGCAAGCATAGGCACATGATGCACCAGCGCATCCCACAGTGCAAACTGGTAAGCTGGAGGTATGATATCGCCGCTGACATCAAAAACGGCGTCTGTCATCTCGACAATGTCCATCACGCTGTCCCTTGGGCATCAGCCCATTCGTTCATGATTTTAGCCCACAGTCGCGCCGTCTGCGGGTCGATGTCGAAAATGGTGAAGCGTTTGGCTTCGCGTATGCGGATGCGCATCATGCTCATGCCGCCTTCGACATGGTCAATTTGCTGCAATTCAATTTCCTGGTTGCCCAGTGGAACTTTGAATTTTGCTAATTCTTGAATTTGCGCCATAATGTGTTTTCGATGACTCTGGTGATATGTTGATATAGAGTATATCCTTTACGGGTAAGATTTTGAAATGCTACTGCGGGACGGGTGATGCAACCCGTTAGGGTTATAATTGATAGCCGCAATGGGTGATGGTCTGCCGTTATGAAGCCAAGTAACATGCCTGCAATATTTAGAAAATTGGCGCGCCGGGTAATGGCAGAGTCTAATACAATAATCGTTTGAAACGCGAGTTCCAATCTTTGAAACTGGATCATTGTGATCAATTGTCGGTCCAAGATACTTGGCACGCTAACTGAAAGGAAAATATCATGGCAAAGAAACTATATGACACTCCCAATCTCGATCAGCTCGAGTCCGGCCCATGGCCCAGTTTTGTGACGGGTCTGAAAGATCTGGCAAAGAACAACGATATGGCTGTCGATCTCCTGGGGCAGCTCGAGACTTCCTATGAAACCAAGAAGGGTTACTGGAAGGGTGGTACGGTCGGTGTTTTCGGTTACGGCGGCGGTGTGATTCCGCGTTTTACCGAGCTCAAGGATGAAAATGGTGAAGCGAAGTTCAAGGATGCGGCTGAATTCCATACATTGCGCGTGATGCCTCCGCCTGGCATGCACTATGATACAGAGATTCTGCGCAAGTTCTGCGACATCTGGGAAAAGCATGGTTCAGGTCTGATCGCTTTCCACGGGCAGTCCGGCGACATCATGTTCCAGGGCGCGACCACAGAAAATGTTCAGCCTGCGTTTGATGAAATAAATGAGCTGGGTTTTGATCTGGGTGGTGCGGGTCCTGCAGTGCGCACGTCGATGTCTTGCGTGGGTGCGGCGCGTTGTGAGCAATCCTGCTACGACGAGGCTAAGACGCAGCGTGCTGTGATCAACACCTTCCTCGATGATATTCACCGTCCTTCTCTCCCTTATAAATTCAAGTTCAAATTCTCCGGTTGCCCTAATGATTGCATGAATTCGGTTCAACGCGCAGACATGGCTGTGATCGGCACTTGGCGCGACAATATCCGCACTGATGAGGCGCTGGCAAAGAAATGGTTCGCCAAGCATGGTATGGATGAATTGGTGAATGACGTCGTGGCGCATTGCCCAACCAGGACTTTCCAGGTCAAGGAAATCGCCAAGATCAAGACGGGCGAACATGTTTCCAGCGTAGCTGTGAGCGATACCCATGCGATCGAAATCAATAATCAGGATTGCGTGCGCTGCATGCACTGCATCAATGTGATGACGGGTGCGCTGGCTCCTGGCGTGGATAAGGGTGCGACCGTGCTGGTAGGTGGTAAGAGCCATCTTAAGATTGGTGGTCTGATGGGTACTGTTGTTATTCCGTTCATGAAGCTGGATACCGATGAGGCGATCGAAAAGCTAGTGGATTTCGGTCAGCGCACCATCGATTTCTTTGCTGAAAATGCGTTGGAACATGAGCGTACCGGTGAGATGATTGAGCGTATCGGTCTGGCCAATTTCCTGGAAGCAATGGAGATCGATGCCGATCCCAATATGATCAATTCCCCTCGCATGAATCCTTATGTCCGTACTGACGGCTGGGATGAGGAAGTTGCCAAGATCAATGCTAAAAAACAAGCCGCCTGAGGAGATAAACAATGAATCAAGCCGTCGTAGCTGAAAAGCCAGCAGCAAAACGCAAGCCCAAAGAAACGGGCGTGCCGGATAACAAGCAGTATCTGCATCCGGTAATGGAGAAAAATTACGGAAACTGGAAGTATCATGACCGTCCGCGTCCTGGTGTGTTGCATCATGTGGCGCATAGCGGAGATGAAATCTGGACGGTTCGCGCGGGCACGCAGCGTCAGATGGACGTTCATACCATACGCAAGCTGTGCAAGATTGCCGATGATTATGCGGATAGCCGCGTGCGTTTCACGATCCGTTCCAACATCGAATTCATGGTGTCGGATGAGAAGAAGGTGGCGCCGCTGATCGCTGAGCTCGAGAAAAACGGTTTCCCTGTCGGCGGTACCGGCAATTCGGTGACTATGATTGCGCATACTCAAGGCTGGTTGCACTGCGATATTCCTGGCACTGATGCGTCGGGTGTAGTCAAGGCATTGATGGATGAGCTGTATGATGAATTCAGGCGCGAGGAAATGCCCAATCGCGTGCATCTGTCGACTTCATGCTGCGAGATCAATTGCGGCGGTCAGGCTGACCTGGCGATCATCGTGCAACACACCAAGCCGCCCGTGATCAATCATGATCTGGTGGCCAATGTGTGCGAGCGTCCGACGGTCGTGGCGCGCTGCCCTGTTGCGGCGATACGTCCTGCGATGGTGAACGGCAAGCCTTCGCTGGAGATTGATGAGTCGAAGTGCATGTGCTGCGGTGCATGCTATCCTCCCTGCCCGCCGATGCAGATCAATGATCCAGAATACTCCAAACTTGCGATCTGGGTGGGTGGAAAAAACTCCAACGCACGTGGCAAGCCGACATTCATGAAGATGGTTGCATCGGGTCTGCCAAACAATGCGCCGCGCTGGCCTGAAGTTGCTGCAGTGGTAAAGAACATCCTCGGTGTGTACAAGGAAGATGCGCGCCCTTGGGAGCGTCTGGCGGACTGGATCGATCGCATAGGCTGGCCTCGTTTCTTTGAGAAAACTGGTTTGCCATTCACCAAGTATCTGATCGACGATTGGCGCGGTTCTCGTGCAAATCTGAACGCTTCGACGCATATCCGTTTCTGATAAAGGTTGGGTTATGAAATTAGGAATAGTTGTCAATGAGGGTCCTTACCAGCGCCAGGCAAGCGATTCAGCTTACCTGTTTGCGAAGGCAGCCATTGAGGCGGGTCATGAGGTATGGCGTGTATTCTTCTATCACGATGGCGTGAACAATGCGTCCAAGCTGACTGAGCCGCCCCAGGACGACAGAAATATCGTCAATCGCTGGAGCAAGCTTGCGGAAGAGCATAAGGTTGATCTGGTAGTCTGTGTTGCTGCTGCGTTGCGGCGCGGCATCAGGGAGGAAAATCTTGCAACGGGTTTTCGTATTTCGGGTCTGGGTCAGCTGGTTGAGGCGGGCACCAAAAGCGACCGTCTGGTCACCTTTGGCGATTAAGGAGTAGCGAAATGAGTGATGTAAAGAAATTCATGTTCGTCAACCGCAAGGCGCCTTATGGCACGATCTATGCACTGGAGTCTTTGGAGGTTGTGCTGATCACCGCGGCTTTCGATCAGGATGTGTCGCTGATGTTCACCGACGACGGCGTGTATCAGCTGAAGAAGGGGCAGCAGACGAAGGGGATAGAAACCAAGAACTTCTCGCCTACCTATCGCGCACTGGAAGGCTACGACGTTGAAAAGCTGTATGTGGATCAGGAGTCGCTTGATGAACGCGGTTTGACTGAGGATGATCTGCTGGTGGATGTCACGGTGCTTTCTCGTGCCGAAGTCGGCGCGTTGATGGACGAACAAGACGTGATCTTGAGTTTCTAAGGAGATAACCCAGATGTTGCACATTATTAATCGATCACCTTTGTCCGACAGGGCGCTTGAAAATTGCCTGAACACGGCGAGCGGGGGTGATATTTTGCTGATTGAAGATGCGGTTTATGCTGCAACCGCCGGAAATGCGTTCGAGGCTAGGTTGCGAGCAGCGATGGGCAAATTTAAAATCAACGTTCTGCGTCCCGATCTTGAGGCGCGTGGATTGGCTGACCGTCTTGTCGAAGGCGCTGCATTTGTCGATTATGCTGGCTTCGTCGAATTGGTTGTTGCCAACAAAACCTGCCAATCTTGGCTATAAACTAAATCTACACAAAGGAGAATCACATGGCGAGCATCGAAGTAAATGGTAAGAGCTACGAGACGGATGAAGAGGGTTATCTGGTCGATCTGGCTGAATGGAATCCTGAAGTCGGAAATTACCTGGCTCAAACCGAAAACATCGAGATGACCGATCAGCATTGGGAAGTGATCAATTTCCTGCGCGAATATTTTGAAGAATATCAGATTGCCCCGGCTGTGCGTGTGCTGACTAAGGCGATTGGTAAGAAGCTCGGACCTGAGAAGGGCACCAGTGAATATCTGTATGGATTATTTCCCTATGGCCCAGGCAAGCAGGCATGTAAGATTGCCGGTCTTCCGAAGCCGACTGGTTGCATCTAAACCAATCCGCGTTTGAGCCTAACGATGAACACATTGTTTGCGATATTTATTTACTTTTCGACACTGGTGTTCGTTGTCGGCTTGCTGCAACGCATCCGTAGTTATGCCGGTACGCCGGCGCCGCTCAAGATACCCACCACGCCTGCGCCGGTAACAAGCGGCGGTGTCATGCTGCGCATGACGCGCGAGGTGGTGCTTTTTGAAAGCCTTTTCAAAGCAAATCTGTGGACTTGGGCAGCAGGATGGCTGTTCCACGCCAGTATGCTGTTGGTTGTATTGCGCCATCTTCGCTATTTCACAGATCCTGTATGGGGTTGGGTGGTCTTCATACAACCCTTCGGCATCTACGCGGGCATCACCATGTTGCTCGGCCTGTTTGGACTGCTGGCCAGAAGGTTTTTTGTCGAGCGCATACGCTATATATCGACGCCATCGGATTATTTGATGCTGGTGCTGCTGATCGGTATTGCAGCTTCAGGGCTGCTGATGAAATTCGCAGGCCATCCTGATGTCATTCTGGTCAAAAACTTTTTTATTGGCCTGATGCATTTAAGCATCCAACCATTACCGGCGAATGCGGTTTTA
This sequence comes from Pseudomonadota bacterium, assembly GCA_021787435.1. GTDB lineage: Bacteria > Pseudomonadota > Gammaproteobacteria > Burkholderiales > Gallionellaceae > Gallionella. Next base: position 36,105 of record JAJYLY010000015.1, read on the forward strand.
TATGTGCATCTTTCGCTGGTATTTACGCTTTTACTCATCTTTCCAATGAGCAAGCTTTTACATGCGCCAGGGCTGTTCTTCTCTCCCTCGCGCAATCAGACCGACAATCCGAGAGAAAAGCGTCATATCGCTTCCTGGGCTGTCAAACTGGAATCGGAGAAATAGTATGGCTGATATCGTCGCGCCAGCCTATCGCACTATCCCCATTATCCCTGAGTTGAAGCCCGGGGCAATGGAGGGCAAGGGGCCGTTTGTCGCCTCGGACAAGATCAATGAAGCCCTTGGATTTCCCGGTCATCTTGTGGATGACTGGCATGACAAGGCGATAGCGAAGATGGGTGATCTGCTGTCGCGTTATCGCTCGCTCAAAGTTTACATGGATGCTTGCGTGCACTGTGGCGCATGCTCTGACAAGTGCCATTATTTCATCGGCACACAGGATCCAAAGAACATGCCTGTCGCGCGTCAGGATCTGATGCGCAGCGTCTACCGCCGCTATTTCACTTTGCCTGGAAAATTGTTTCCCAAGCTCGTCGGTGCGCGCGATCTGACCAAGGAAGTGCTTGATGAGTGGTTCAATTATTTCCATCAGTGCTCGGAGTGTCGCCGCTGTTCTGTGTTCTGTCCCTATGGCATCGATACCGCTGAGGTCACCATGGCCGCACGCGAGATCCTCGATTCTGTAGGTTATGGGCAGAAGTATTCCAACGAAATCATCGGCAAGGTGCACAAAATAGGCAATAACCTGGGGCTGCCAGGACCTGCGCTGAAGGATACCCTGGAGGGCTTGGAAGAGGATGTCAAGGATGCGACCGGCGTCGATGTGCGCTTCCCGATAGATGTGAAGGGTGCAGAAGTGCTGCTGATCACGCCCTCCGCGGATTTCTTTGCGGAGCCCCATATCGACAGCCTAATTGGTTACGCCAAAGTTTTTCATGCGACGGGGACGAGCTGGACATTGTCGTCGATGTCATCCGAGGCGGGCAATTTCGGCATGTTCATAGGAAACTACGAACAGTTGCGCACGATTGCGATGCGCATACGCCAAGCGGCGCTAGAGCTGGGCGTGAAGCGCATTGTAGTCGGTGAATGTGGTCATGCATGGCGTGTTGCCTACAGCTTCTGGAATACCTTGACGGGTGTGGGTGATGGCGCAGATCCCAATGATCGCTTTGCGCAGATGCTGCAAAAGCAACTGGATCATCGCTATAAGCAGCCCGCACATATCTGCGAATTTACCTGGGACATGATACAGGACGAGCGTCTGGTCTTTGACAAGTCAAAGAACGATAAATATGTGATCACCTTTCACGACTCCTGCAACGTGGCGCGCGGCTCAAACATGGGCGGATATCCAGGCGGACAGTTTGACATTCCGCGCAACATCATCCGTGCAGTTGCGACCAATTTTGTCGAGATGGACTCATCGACCATCTATGAAAGAACATTCTGCTGCGGTGGCGGTGGCGGCCTGTTGACCGATGATCTGATTGACGTTCGTGTCAAGGGTGCATTGCCGCGCATGGAGATGCTGCAGCAGGTGAAGGATGGTCATGGCGTGAACTTCATGGCCTGTATCTGTGCAATATGCAAGGCGCAGTTCACCAAGGTTTTGCCGATTTATGGATTTGACCGGAAGGTGATAGGCGGTGTGCACCAGCTGGTCAGCAATGCAATTCAATTGGGTGTTAAGTAATAACTTACCGGAGGTAGCTAGAAATGTCAGAAACGATGGAAACTCCCCAAAAGGTCACCTTTCGCCGTTACAAGGATGGCGACAGCAAAGTGCACAGATGGACTGATAAGATTTTTCAAGCCAGTCATACGCACAAATGTCCTACCTACATACAGTCTACTCCTCCGTGCCAGGGAAGCTGCCCTGCCGGCGAAGATATCCGCGGCTATCTGGCGATTGTTCGCCAGACCGAGAAACCGCCTGTCGGCAAGGATGGGAAGCCTGTCATGCCGTGGCAAGAATATGCTTGGCGTCGTCTGACGGAAGCCAATCCGTTCCCATCCGTGATGGGTCGCGTCTGCCCTGCGCCCTGCGAGACGGGCTGCAATCGCAATGCGCTGGAAGATCACGTTGGCATCAATTCTGTCGAGCACTTTCTTGGCGAATATGCCATTGCCAATAATCTTTCGTACAACAAGACTGCGGAACCTACCGGCAAAAAAGTCGCCGTGATCGGCGGCGGCCCGGCCAGCCTGTCCTGCGCTTACCAGCTGACCTTGAGGGGCCATGAAGTCACAGTATTCGATGATCATGAGCATCTGGGCGGCATGATGCGCTATGGTATCCCAGGTTTCCGCACGCCACGCGATGTGCTTGATGCGGAAATCAAACGCATCACCGATCTGGGGGTCAAGACCAGAATGAATTGCCGCGTGGGCACCGATGTCACGATCGATGAGTTGCGTCGTGAATTCGACGCGGTGTTTCTAGGCATGGGTGCGCAGGCTGGCCGCGCGCTACCTCTGGCTGACAGCGCTGCGCCCAACGTTGTGACTGCGACGGCATTCCTCAAAGCTTTCAACGATGGTCGCCTGCAGCATGTTGGCAAGCGAGTGGTTGTGGTCGGCGGCGGCGATACGTCGATCGACGTTGCAACCGTTGCGCGTCGTCTGGGTCACCTTGAGTCATCCAAGCCCACCGATTTCGAGCAGGCGATTGCAGGGCAGATGGCTCACGATGTGGCTGAGATTTCAGTCAAGCGGGGTGCCGATGTAACGTTGACTTCGATCTTCAACATCGACAAGATGGCTGCGAACAAGCATGAAATCGATCAGGCGCTGGCTGAAGGCATCGACATCCGCGGTAGTTTGGTGCCGGTTGGCATTGTGCGCGGTTCGGACGGACGTGCGACGGCGCTGCGCGTAGCCAGGTGTGAGGCGAAGATGGCTGGCGGCAAGCTGGATATCAAGAATATCGAAGGCAGCGAGCATGACATTCCTGCCGACTTGATCGTTTCCGCGATCGGTCAGGCAGTGGACTTTACCGGACTTGAAGAATTTAACAATGGCAAAGGGTTGGTTTCGACCGACAAGAATTACATGGTTGCGGGTTACAATAATGTGTTTGCCGGCGGCGATATCATTAAACCGCATCTTCTGACTACCGCAATTGGTCACGGTTCGATTGCTGCGGACGGCATAGACAATTATCTGAAAGGACATGATCTGGAGAAGCGTCCCAAGATCGATGCACATCAGTTCGACCTGATGCGCAAGATGATGGAAAAAGGCCTTGAGGTCAAGGAGACGCACGAGCCCTTGCGTGGCACCTGCGATTCGAATGTGGCTGTTCACAACTTTGACAACCGCTCCGACCGTTATATCATTCCGCATGATCAGCTGTTCTTGGGACACTTTAGCATCGTCGCCCGCAATAAGCGCAATGTGACCACGCTAGATGCGCAATCCGCGTTGGGTAACTTCGAAGACCGTTTGGGCGTGCTGTCGCAGGATCTGGCGGTTGCAGAAGCCAAGCGCTGCATGAGCTGCGGAATGTGTTTTGAATGCGACAACTGCGTTGTGTATTGCCCGCAGACAGCCGTGTTCCGCGTGCCCAAGGCAAAATCCACGCTGGGTCGTTATGTTGATACAGACTACAACAAGTGCATAGGCTGTCATATTTGCGCGGATGTGTGTCCGACAGGATACATACAGATGGGTCTGGGTGAGTAACGCGAGATGAGTGTGCCGGGTCTACGTCTGTTGCTGCTGGTATTGATCAGCCTTTGCATTCCGAATGTATGGGCTGATCAGTCCTTGCCCTATAAAATTGACATAGGCCGTGGCGGGCACTGCGTGAGAGATCCCGTGTGGATGCGCAAGAATCACATGAATCTCTTGATCCATCAGCGCGATTTGACGGTGCGTGAAGGAAAACCCAATAAAGAAATTGACCTCAGGAATTGTGTGGAATGTCATGCCAGCACCAAGGATGACAGCGTGATTGCAAGAAGCGACAGTTTCTGTGTTGCGTGCCATCGCTATGAGGCAGTCAAGATAGATTGTTTTGAATGCCATTCCGGTATACGCAAGAGTGCGTGGCTGCAGAGGAATGCGAAATGAATGACATCCAGGACCAGCGTAGAAATTTCTTGAAGACTTCAGTCGGGGTTGCGGCAGTTGCGATTGCACCAGGACTGTTATTGTTCAAAGTTGCTCATGGCAAGTCAGATGATGACAGCAAGGTTAGATGGGGCATGCTTATCGACACTGCGAATTGCGCTGAAGGGTGCAAGGACTGTGTGACCGCTTGCAATAAGGAAAACGGCTTGTCAGGCGGACTGGCCCCGACGGACTCTCAGTGGATCAGAAAAATCGAGATCAAAGATGTCAGTACTGGACATCAGTTCGCGTTGCCTATGATGTGTCAGCACTGTGCTGAACCTCCTTGCGTGGATGTATGTCCTACAGGTGCTTCCTTCAAGCGGTATGACGGTATCGTGCTGGTGGACAAGCACCGTTGCATCGGTTGCCGTTATTGCATGATGGCCTGTCCGTACAAAGCGCGCTCCTTCGTGCATGCACCGCTGCATGATCAGAATCCAGATGTGCCGAGAGGGAAGGGGACGGTGGAGAGTTGCACGATGTGCGTTCATCGTGTTGATGAAGGCAAGCAACCTGCCTGCGCAGAAGCATGCCCGAATAAATCCATACTGTTTGGTAATCTGCACGACCCCAATAGTGAAATCGCCAAGAAGATACGCGCCGTTTCCTCGGCTCAAGTTCGCGCCGATTTGAATTTGAATACCGGCATTCGCTATCAAGGAATCTGATCATGTCGACATCCTTTGCTTTGCAGCAACAAAAAAACCGTTTGTATTATGCACTCCTTGCAGGAGCCGGGCTGGTAGTCATGCTCGCCTTGTATGCGGTAGGCTTGATGGAAGAAAAAGGGCACATCATCACGGGCATGAACAATCAGGTTGTATGGGGGCTGCCTCATGTGTTTGCGATTTTTCTGATCGTGGCAGCGTCCGGCGTTCTGAATGTCGCTTCCATCGGCTCGGTATTCGGCAAGGCCATCTACAAGGCGCGTGCCCCGCTGGCAGGTCTTTTGTCGATTGCGATGCTTTCAGGAGGTCTCGCCGTTTTGATGCTGGATCTTGGGCGTCCTGAACGTTTCATGCTGCCTGCGTTGGACTTCAACTTCACCTCTGTGTTTGCTTGGAACGTGGTTCTTTATTCCGGCATGTTTGGGCTGGTGATCGCATATCTTTGGGCGATGATGGATAAGCGCATGAATGTTTACAGCAAGCCTCTGGGGCTAGCCGTATTCGCTTGGCGGTTCATTTTGACGACAGGCACAGGCCTGATCTTTGCTTTTTTGACGGCTCGGCAGGCCTATGGTTCTGCGGTGTTGCCACCGATGTTCATCGTGATGTCCTTTGCCTGGGGGTTGGCGGTTTTTCATATCGTGCAGATGGCAATTTATGCCTGGAATGACAAGGTGCTCGAACCGGAAATTTTGGAGCGTAAGAAGCGCCTGCTTGGCGTGTTCATTCTGGGTTCATTGTATATGGTTGTTGTTTATCACATGACCAATCTGTATTTTGCGCACAGGATAGGGTTTGAGCGTTTCATTCTGCTCGACGGCGGTGTCTATTCTTCGCTGTTCTGGTGGGGTTATGTGCTGATTGGCAACGTGCTGCCGCTGGCGCTGATCTTTCTGCCCGGGATGAAGAACAGAAAATCGGCGCTGACAGCTTCGCTGGCGGTGGTGCTGGGCGGTTTTGTATTTCTGTATGTGTTCATCATCGGTGGTCAGGCCTTTCCGCTGGATATTTTCCCGGGATATGAAGTGAGCAGCACCTTCGGCGACGGTCAGATTGCGAGCTATACGCCCTCCATTTACGAAATCCTGTTGGGACTTGGAGGCTTGGCAATTGCGTTCATCATCACCACGGTCAGCGTGCATGTGTTGAATTTCATGCCGCATGACAAGTCTTACGTTGCGGATTAATTTGCCGTAAGGCAGTCATGAACCGCTTTCTCATCTCGGCAGCACACAAGTCATCAGGCAAGACGATGGTCAGCATAGGGCTGTGTGCTGCCCTGAAAGCTCGCGGTCATGTTGTGCAACCCTACAAAAAAGGGCCAGATTACATCGATCCGATGTGGTTGTCGCAGGCGGCATGCAGACCTTGCCGCAACCTCGACCTGTACCTGATGTCCAATGAAGACATCGTTTCAACTTTTTCCCGACATGTTGCAGAAGTGAATCTGGTAGAGGGCAACAAGGGGCTCTACGACGGCCTTGCGCTGGATGGCAGCAATAGCAATGCGGCCCTTGCCAAAATGCTCGATCTGCCGGTGTTTCTGGTGATCGATGCGCGCGGCATGACCCGCGGCATCGCACCGCTGATTCTGGGTTATCAGGCATTCGATCGCGATATCAACATAGCTGGTGTGCTGCTTAACAATCTGGGCGGCAGTCGTCATGAATCTAAGCTGCGCGCGGTGATCGAACACTATACTGATGTGCCCGTTGTGGGGGCAATTCATCACGATGAGCGACTCTCCATCGTAGAACGTCATCTCGGGCTGATGCCCAGCAATGAATCCCATGTTGCGACGGCCAAGATCAAACAGATAGGCGAGGCGATCGCTGAGCAGGTTAACCTTGATAATCTGCTTGCTCTTTCATACAAAAAAATGCCTGAAGCACCCCAAAAGGCTGAGGTCGTCGCATTGCCCTGCCGCGACAAAGTACGCATTGCCATTGCGCGCGATCAGGCTTTCGGATTTTATTATGCGGATGATCTCGATGCGCTCGAGGCGTCAGGTGCCGAGCTTGTGCCTTTCGATGCGCTGCGCGATGCTGTCCTGCCTGAAGCGGATGCCCTTTATGTCGGTGGTGGTTTCCCGGAGACCTGCGCCGAGGCGCTGGAAGCGAACAGCGGTTTGCGCGCAGAGATCAAAAGACGTATCGAAAACGGCATGCCGACTTATGCCGAATGCGGCGGGCTGATGTATCTGTCCAGAAGCATAACGTACCAGGGAAGGACTTACGAGATGGTGGGTGCGATCCCCGGGGATGTGAAGATGCATGCCAAGCCTATCGGTCGCGGCTATGTGCATCTTTTGGAAGCAGAGTCGCATCCCTGGCCCAGACCTGATGCCGCGGCGTGTTTGATCAAAGCGCATGAGTTTCATTATTCAAGCCTTGAGAATCTGCCGGAGGACAGCCGCTATGCTTATCGAGTCGAACGCGGTTATGGCATTGATGGAAAGCGCGACGGCTTTTTGCTTCACAATCTGCTCGCCTCTTATACGCACTTGCGCACGATAGGCAATTGCTACTGGGCTGCCCGTTTTGTCGCCTTCATCCGCCGTGTTAAAAAAGACAGTCAATTGTCCGGCGAAGTCAGTTTGAATATCAGCAACCTATGACGAATCAATTTCAACAATCAGTTTCAGGGTAATGACAATGGATTTTCTGCCTATTTTTATGAATGTCAAAGGCAGGCTGTGCCTTGTAGTGGGCGGTGGCGAAGTGGCTAAGCGCAAGGCGGGCGTGCTACTTGAAGCAGGCGCCAAGGTGCGTGTAGTCGCGCCTGAGATAGACTCTTCTCTGTCGGAGCAGGCGGGGGTTATGAGCATCGTTGCGTGTTTTGACGTGCAGCACCTGGAAGGCGTGATGCTGGTGATCGCTGCGACCAATGACCGCAGCGTGAATGAACAAGTGTCTCGATTGGCACACGAGTGCAACATACCCGTCAACGTGGTGGATGATCCTGAATTGTGCAGTTTCATCATGCCAGCCATCATGGACCGTTCACCGCTGATGGTTGCGTTTTCAAGCGGTGGAGCATCGCCTGTGCTCACGCGCATGATGCGCGGCAAACTTGAGAGCTTGATCCCGCAGAATTTCAGCCGGCTTGCAGCGTTTGCGGAACGTTTCCGGGAACAGGTGAAGCAGCGCGTCACTAATCCTGCCAAACGCCGCATCTTCTGGGAGAATGCGCTGGACGGCGTGGTTGCTGAAAAGGTTCTGACAGGAGATGAAACAAGCGCAGAATCGATGTTGCAGCAGATGCTGGCCGATGAAGACAACATCGTCAGAGGTGAGGTATACCTGGTCGGCGCAGGACCGGGAGACCCGGATCTGTTGACGTTCCGCGCACTACGCCTGATGCAGAAGGCGGACGTGGTGGTGTATGACAATCTGGTATCCAAGCCGATCGTCGACATGACAAGGCGCGATGCCGAGCGCATTTATGTCGGAAAAAAACGCGCCGATCACACTTTGCGCCAAGAAGAGATCAATGCGCTCCTGGTGCGCCTGGCGCATGAGGGCAAACGCGTACTGCGCCTTAAAGGCGGCGACCCGTTCATCTTCGGGCGAGGCGGTGAAGAAATCGAGACGCTAGCCGCAGAGAACATACCGTTTCAGGTCGTGCCGGGCATCACCGCGGCGTCCGGCGTGGCATCCTATGCGGGCATACCGCTTACGCACAGGGACTATGCGCAGTCCTGCATGTTTGTCACAGGGCATTTGAAGGATGGCACTATGAATCTCGACTGGGATGCATTGGCCAGACCCAGGCAGACGGTAGTGGTCTATATGGGATTGCAAGGCCTGGATACGCTGTGTGCGAAGCTGATTGAGCACGGTATGCTGGATGCGACACCTATCGCTATTGTGCAGCAGGGCACGACGCAGAATCAGCGTGTTGTCACGGGTACGCTCTCAACCTTGCCAGGGATTGCGGCTCTGGAAAAACTGCATGCGCCGACGTTGATCATCATCGGTGGTGTGGTGACGCTGCGTGAAAAATTGCAGTGGTTTCATCCGCATCATGACTGACTAAAGGCGCGGCAGACCGATGAGCTTGACTGGATATCATGAGTAAGCTTCTGAGTCTGACGCGGGCAGCAAGATTGGTTGGTGTCAACCGTGTTGTGCTGCAGAAAAAGATACAAATCGGCGAGTTGGATGCCTACGACGGAATGGTGAGTGTTGACGGCCTGCTGGCCTGTTACCCGGATGCTGAGCTTGAGGATACCGTCGAGATAGAGCGGTTATCGCGCATCAAGGAACATGCTTTTGGCAAGCGCATATTTGAGCGTGTGCTGCCCGATGCGGAAGTGTTGGCGGCCCGTGTAACGGAGCTTAGCAAGACGTTGGATCGCAGTCAGTCCCAGCTTAAGAATTTGAATGGCTTTCTGGGTAAACTGTTGCACAGGCTGGATGAGACTGAGTGCGATGCAAAGTCTCGACAGATGATGAATGATCTCAAGTTATGGATAAGGCATGAAGCAGAATCAGCGATGGAGCCGGGTTTGAGCAATCTCCTGGCTATCAAGGACAACATGCTGCGCGTGATGGCAGCGCATGTGACCGTGCTGCCCAGTGGCCATGATTTTTTGCTCGAAGGCCAAGACACGCTGCTTGAGGCGGCCATTGGGGCCGGCATCCCGCTCAATTATGGATGCAGCGGCGGCAATTGCGGCCTGTGCAAGGCCCGTGTGATTACTGGGCAGGTCAAGAAGACGCGCCACCATGATTATGTGCTCTCGGACGCGGAGAAAAGCCAGGGGTGCATCCTGCTTTGCAGCAATACAGCGGTAAGCGATGTGACCATAGAAGCTGCCGTTGCCGGAAGCGTGCAAGACATCCCTTATCAGCAAATCACGGCAGTTGTAAAATCCATGGAATTGTTGACGCCGGACATGTTGTTGCTTCATCTGCAAACACCGCGCACCCAGCGGTTGCGTTTCCTTGCAGGGCAAAGCGTGACCATGAGGGTCGGGCAGGCTTTCAGTGCAGAGTTGCCCATTGCCAGTTGCCCTTGCGATGACCGCAACGTGCTGTTTCATGTGCGCCGCCAGAATGGCCATCTGTTTTCAGATTATGTTTTTGATCGGTTAAAATCGCGTGAATCGGTCGAGATAGAGGGGCCGCAGGGAGAATTCATACTGCATGAAAAATCGCCCCGTGCACTTTATTTCTTTGCCTTCGATGGCGGTTTTGCGCCGATCAAGAGCGTAATCGAGCATGCGATGTCGCTTAACGCCGAGTCCATACATCTGCACTGGATTGCCTCAACTCAGGAGGATATCTACATGCCCAATGTAGTGCGGGCGTGGGCAGATGCGCTGGATAATTTTCATTATGCGGAGCATATCGCCGGTTTTGATTTGCGTGCGATGACGGTTAGGCGGCAAGAAAACCTAGTGAGGCAATTGGATATCATTGCGGGGGAGGAGGCCGGATTGATGGAAGGCGATGTCTACCTTGCCGGGCCGGAAGCTGCAAGGGTGATTGCCGAACAGTTTTTTTTGAGGCTGGGTTTACCAAAGACGCGTGTTGCGAGTAGTTTAATCACTTAAAGGAGAAATAGATGGATAAGCCTGTGTGTGCCCAACGTGCGCCTTATGCGTTGGAGTTGGAAGCCGGTGATTACTGGTGGTGTTCTTGCGGAAAGTCAAAATCTCAGCCATTCTGTGACGGGTCTCACAAAGGCAGTCAGTTCGTGCCGGAAAAATTCACGCTGGCGGAAAAAGCCAAGGTGTGGCTGTGCGGCTGCAAGGCAACAGCGAAAAAACCGTTTTGTGATGGGTCGCATAACAAGATCAAGGATTAGTCTGATATCCATCATAGATTTATTTTTTGGTTTGTCGTGCAGTTCAGTACTGAGGGGGCAATGCAGAAGTGGGTATTGGGTTGTAGAAAACTTGAAATTCAACCATACGTAAGGGGGAGATAATGAGTATTAAAAATTTGTTGGTATCTGCATGTCTGATGTTGGTTGCAGTGGGTGCACAGGCTGGGGACGATTTGCTCAAACCTTTTGTATTGGCCTCAAAAGGTCCAGGTACGGTAGCCGAAAAATCGGCCGAGGCAAAGTCTGCATTGGTTAAGGGCGGGTTCACGGTAGTCGGTGAATATTCGCCTTATGCGAATGCCGAGATCATCATCGTCACCAACAACGAGCTGAAGAAAAATGCGGCGGCGTCTGAAAACGGCGGTTATGGTGCAATACAGCGTGTCGCAATCACCGAAGTGGGCAAAGAAATCCAGGTCAGCTACACCAATCCTGTGTACATGGCGAACATGTACCGTATGAAGGGCGACTTGAGCAATGTGGCGGCCGAGCTTTCCAAGGCATTGGGCAAGGAAGAAGATTTCGGTTCGGTCAGGGGTATGACGGCAAGGCAGGCGCGCAAATATCATTACATGATAGGCATGGAATATTTCAATGAGCCCAACCTTCTGGCGACATATGGCAGTTATGAAGAGGCCGTGCAGTCAGTAGACAGCAAACTTTCCGCAGGCAAGGGTGGGGTATCCAAGGTTTATCGCGTCGATGTTCCGGGCAAAGAAGAAACGGTATTTGGCGTGTCGATGAAAGGGACGGGCGAGAACAAGTTCATAGACGATCAGTTCATCATGAATGAGATCGACTTTCAGCCCATTAAGTCGACCGCGTACTTGCCTTATGAAGTGCTGGTATCTGGCAACAAGGTGTATGCGCTGTATGCGCGTTTCCGCATCGCGATGGACTTTCCCGACCTGCGTATGATGGGCAAGAACAGCTTTATGAACATCATGAAGACGCCAGAGGCCATACGCCTAGCATTGCAAAACGCAGTACAAAAATAGTCTAACAGGTCAGAAAGGAATTATGATGCGCGAACAATTGGTTGAATTCGTCAAGGCGGGTGATGTCGCTGAAGTCTTGCGGCTGTTGCAGGCTGGAGCGGATGTGAATGCTCGCGACGAAGAGGGCGCTACGCTGTTGATGCTGGCGGCGCATTCGGGCAATCTTGAGATGGTGAAATCGCTCATCGAGGCCGGTACCGATGTGAATGCCAAAGACGAGCATGGCTGGTCTGCGATCAGCCGCGCCGTATATAACGCGGAGCAGAAGCGCGGATTTGCCGAGGTAGTTCAAGTGCTGATTGATTCCGGGGCGGACATCGAAGCTGCGATCAGCTATGGTGTGCGCCCCCTGATGCTGGCGGCAGGTTATGGCGAGACTGCGGTCGTCGAGACATTGCTTAAGGCCGGCGCCGATGTGCTTGCAAAGAATGAAGGCGGTTATACTGCGCTGATGATGGTCAAGCAGAAGCATTATGTGGATGTGGTGAATCTGTTGCATGAGGCTGAGCAGATTTCCGGGCTGGGCGAGGGTAGCTGCAGCAGCAAAAATGCTCCTAATTCCAATGTCATCACTTTTCTGAAACGACCAGGCGCGTAGCTTAGCGCTTTACAACCAATCGACTGCCATGCCCTATTTTATTTATCGCATCACAGAGCAACCTGTCAGGCTCTTGAAAAATCTGGAACAGCATGAAACCTATCGCGATGCATCCGCAAGGGTCAAGGAGTTACGCGCGGAGCAGGGTGCCGGTTCAACCGCTATCATCAAGATGATCCATGCGGAAACGGAGCTCAAGGCCGAAGACCTGCTCAATGAAGTGCGCGAAAGACCACCTGAGCTGGGCGATGATTGACTGACATGGATGAGACCGCTTTCCGTCAGCGGTTGGCCGAATTGCACGAGCGTGCCTGTCCGTTCGCTAAATCCATATTGACGCGATGTGCAGGCTGTTCGAAGTCCTTCAAACATAACATTGCCGAGCGCGAGGTTGTTGTCTGTGGCAGCGATGAGGCGCATGCACGCTGCATCGCGCTCAGAGATTTGCTGCGGCACAATTTCACTTTCGCGTTGGGCAAGCTAAATATCGAAGGGCCCTTGCCGCATGCGCAGGAAATGCGTATGCAATGCGGTGGCATGAAAGGGTTGCAGTTTCTGATTGATGAGAACGACGAAGTGAGCGATATCCACGAGCTGTTAAATAACGCGCAACAAAAATTTGGCGATCTGGCGGACTTTCCTTATTCGCAAATAATTCGCCTGGCGAACGTGAGTTACAAGGGAAGAGCAAATTAAAAAGGATTGAACATGTCGGAACAGCCTAGCGAAATAAAACTGCATCAAAAATCCCGTTTGCTGGAAATCGCTTTTAGCGATGGCGCGTGTTTCAGGTTGCCTTACGAGTTTTTGCGCGTTTATTCTCCTTCTGCGGATGTGAGCGGACACGGACCTGGGCAGGAGGTATTGCAGGTCGGCAAGAAAAATGTTGGTGTGACGGGTGTCGTGCCTGCAGGCAGTTATGCGATGCAGATCAATTTTGATGACGGGCATGATACGGGGCTCTACAGTTGGGAATATCTGTACAAGCTGGGAAAAAACCAGGTCCTGATGTGGCAGCATTACCTCGATCGGCTGGAGGTGGCGGGCGGCAGCAGGGAGTTGCTTCGTTGAGCAAAAATACCCGACAAATAAAGTCGAGATAATTTATAATGCCAGTCTGAAGATTTTTATCTGAATCCGGGAGCCAGTATGAGTTTGAATGAAACTGAAGTGCAAAATGCGTTGAAGACTTTGATTGATCCGAACACAAAAAAGGATTTTGTCAGCGGAAAGTCCGTGAAGAATATCAAGGTCGCGGGCAGCGATGTATCTTTGGATATCCTGTTGGGTTATCCCGCCAAAAGCGTATGGAATGAAATCAAGGAGATGATTGAGGCGCATCTCAAGTCGAGCGTGCCAGGCGTGGGTAAGGTGAGCGTCAATGTGTCGAGCAAAGTCGTGCCGCATGCTGTGCAGCGCGGTGTGAAGCTGGTCGAAGGGGTGAAGAACATCATCGCGGTAGCCAGCGGTAAGGGCGGTGTGGGCAAGAGCACGACGGCTGTGAATCTGGCGCTGGCGCTGGCAGCAGAGGGTGCGCGCGTGGGTGTGCTGGATGCCGATATATACGGGCCTTCTCAACCGACTATGCTGGGCATCTCGGGCCAGCCTGAATCGGATGACGGCAAGAGCCTGCTACCTATGATGAGCCATGGCCTGCAGGCGATGTCCATCGGCTTTCTGGTCGATGCTGACCAGCCGATGATCTGGCGCGGTCCCATGGTCACGCAAGCCCTGGATCAGTTGCTCCATCAGACCAAATGGGATAACTTGGATTACCTGGTGGTGGATCTGCCGCCTGGGACCGGGGATATTCAGTTGTCTTTGGCGCAGAATGTACCGGTGACAGGTGCTGTGATCGTTACCACGCCGCAGGACATCGCGCTCCTGGATGCGCGCAAGGGACTCAAGATGTTCGAGAAGGTCGGCATCAAGATCGTCGGCATTGTCGAGAACATGAGCACGCATATATGCAGCAATTGTGGCCATGAAGAGCATATATTCGGCGCGGGCGGAGGCGAGAAGATGTGTGCTGACTACAATACGGAATTTCTAGGCGGCTTGCCGTTGGACATCCGCATCCGCGAGCAGGCGGACTCCGGAACACCCACCGTGGTCGCTGACCCTGATGGCAATATCGCTAGGGTCTATAAACAGATTGCGCGCCGTATTGCGGTCAAGGTTGCTGACATGGCTCAGGACCACAGTGCGGTGTTCCCCAAGATCGTCGTGCAGAGTACCTGATTTTCATAAGGACCTGCCGGTTTCAAGGGAATTGATAGCCGGCAGTTTTCGTACAGACAAAAAACCACTCCCCCGAACAGGTTATAGACAGGCTCTCATCGTGCTACTTGGGAGCTAGTTCCTTTTCGTGCTTTTTCTGCATTTCATAACACTCATGATGAATCCCCATAATATTTGTTGTGAAGCTTTGCTGTGTCAGCGTAAGATACTTCCCATGATCGATATGTGTTAATACAGGAGGAGTCAAGATGGAAGATGGCGTAAAAGGCGAAGGAAACCGTCGTAATTTTTTGATCAAGTTGACTTCAGTGGTGGGGGGGGCCGGGGTTGCGGCAGCCTGTGTTCCTTTTGTCGCAAGCATGAACCCAACTTCGGATGTGCTAGCCAAGGCCGAGACCGAAGTCGATCTTTCCGGTATTCCGCTTGGCGGAGTGCATACGGTCGCTTGGGAGGGTAAGCCGGTATTTGTTCTGCATCGCACGCCTGAGGATATCGCGGCAGCGCAGGCTTCCAACGGTGTGATCGATCCTGAGCCGGATGCCAAACGGGTTATCAAGCCTGAATGGTTGGTTGTGATCGGTATCTGCACTCACATGGGCTGTGTGCCCACCAAGGAAGGGCCAGGCTGGACCTGCCATTGCCATGGCAGCCAGTATGATGACAGCGGTCGCGTGGTGCGTGGTCCGGCCCCCAAGAATCTTGCAGTGCCGCCCTATCACTTCGAGACAGAAAACAAGATTATTATCGGCAAAGCCTAGGAGAATATCATGTCCGGACCCATCATCAGTTGGATAGACAAACGCTTTCCCCTGACCAGCTTCGTCAAGCATGAATTGACGGATTATCCCACCCCGCGCAACCTCAGCTATTGGTGGAATTTCGGTTTTCTGGCCGGCATCGTGCTTGTGGTGCAGGTTGCCACCGGCATCTTTCTGGCGATGCATTACAAGGCAGACTCAACGCTTGCATTCGATTCCATCCAGCACATCATGCGCGAAGTGAATTACGGCTGGCTGCTGCGTTACATGCATGCCACCGGTGCCTCGGCGTTTTTCTTTGTGATCTTTGTGCACATGGCGCGTACCCTTTACTACGGCTCATTCCGCGCACCGCGCGAATTACTATGGTGGACAGGGCAGGGGCTGCTTCTGATGCTGATGGCAACAGCGTTCATGGGTTATCTGCTGCCGTGGGGGCAGATGTCATTCTGGGGGGCTACGGTCATCACCAATCTGTTCAAGGTTACACCCTTCATCGGGGAAAATGTCGTGATCTGGTTGCGTGGGGATTATTCGGTAGGCGACGACACGCTGACGCGTTTTTTCTCGCTGCATTATCTGTTCCCGTTTCTGATCATTGGTGCTGTGATAATCCATCTTGTCGCGCTGCATACCGTCAAGAGCAGCAACCCGAGCGGCATTGATCTCAAGGACAAGGACAACATTCCCTTTCACCCTTATTTCACAGCCAAGGATCTGTATGGCCTGGGCATCTTCCTGATCGTCTACAGCGTGTTTGTGTTTTTCATGCCTAATAGCCTGATCGAACCGGCCAACAATATTCCGGCCAACCCCATGGTGACGCCGAACCACATTGTTCCTGAATGGTATTTCCTGCCGTTCTACGCGATCCTGCGTTCGGTGCCCAACATGTTTGGCGGCGTGGTGGCGATGGCTTTGTCGGTGATGATGTTTGCTTTCATGCCTTTTCTCGATCGTTCGCGCATTCCCGGTGGCGCACGTTACCGTCCCATCTATCGAATTCAGTTCTATCTGTTTTTGCTGGATATGCTGGTTTTGGGATATGTCGGCTATAAGCCACCGACCAATCCGAGCATTGTCGTCGTCGGACAAGTGGCCACCCTTTGCTATTTCGCGTCGTTCTTTATCGTGCCGTTTGTCTCAAAGATGGAGGAGCGCTGGCTGATCAAACGCGGTTTGCCTGCAGGGATCATGGAATTGATGGAGCGCGAGAAACGCGATCTGGAGAATCGTACACAAGAACATCTTCGTCGCAAGGGAGACCTGGTATGAGTATGCTGCTGAAAATAATGTTATTGGGCTGTCTTAGTATGTCAGCCTTTGCAGAGGAAGCTAAACTGGAGAAGATACAGGTTGCGACCGACAAGCCGGCGCTGGCACGGGGTGCTGAAGAGTGGATGGATAACTGTCATTCCTGCCATACGATGAAATACGTCAAATATAGTGATCTGCTTAGTCTCGGCATAGACAAGGCAAAAGTGGATGGGTGGCGGGGTGAAGCGTCTGTCGATATGCCACTGACCGCGCAGATGTCGGATGCCGATGCGATGGCGTCATTTGCCAAGGTGCCGCCTGACCTAAGTCTGATGGCCCAGGCGCGCGATGGTGGACCTAACTATTTGTACTCCTATCTGATCGGCTACTATTTGAAACCGGACGGTACGACGGGCAACCACATCTTCCCTGAGACCAAGATGCCCGACCCACTGGGCATCAGTTCGGTTACCGATGCTGCTAAGCGCACTGAGATGCAGAACACGGCCAAGAGCATCACGTCGTTTCTCACCTGGGCGGCTGATCCTCATGCAGCAGACC
>JAJYLY010000030.1 GCA_021787435.1 Pseudomonadota bacterium
TGCGTCACGTCATGCGTCAGCTGCCTGCCGCCAAGACGCTGGAAGAATTTGAAGCCCTGTTGCCGTGGAATTTGCATGTGCTGGATTTAACCAGCAATATGATCGCCTGAGTAGGCCGCAGTTTGTGGATCGCATACGTTGGAGTTGATCTGTGAAGATCGCCAGGTTGACGAGCTGGTGGGCATCATCGATCGTGCCGCCCGCACCGGCCAAGCCGAGGCGGGGTGGATTTATGTGAGCGATATCATCCGGGCAGTCCCGGTTGCGGGGCTGTCATGATATCTGTCGGCATCTATGTCATGGCGGCGTTGGCGGAAATAGCCGGCTGCTTTGCCTTCTGGGCGTGGCTGCGCCTGGGTAAGTCGGCTGGCTGGTTGTTGCCCGGAGTGGTGAGTTTGATGATCTTTGCATGGCTACTCACCCGGATCGACTCCGCTTCCGCCGGCAGGGCATATGCCGCCTATGGCGGTGTGTACATTGCAGCGTCGCTGGTCTGGCTATGGCTGGCAGAAGGAGTACGCCCAGATCGGTGGGACTTGCTCGGTGCCTCGATATGCCTCTTGGGTGCGTCCGTTATCTTGTTCGGGCCGAGAACGGCGTGAAAGTCTGGCGCTCGAAACCGGTTTCGAGCACGCCGTGCGGATAGGTAATCCATAAATAAGGAAGGGAAGAAAATGACAGAAAACCGTGAGGGGCAAGATCAAGCGCCTGACGCGCTGGCCGGGTGCCGTTCGCATGAGGCGGGCTGTGCTTCGGGAACGGCAATGTACACGGCGCGTGCGGTGTTCCTCATTCAGAAAATGGATTGCCCTACCGAGGAGAAATTGATTCGCGACCGGCTGGAAGGCATGCCGGGTATCGACGCGCTGCAGTTCAATCTGATTCAACGCGAGCTAACTGTTCAACACCGGCTGCCTTCCATCGACGCCATCATGGCGACGCTAAAGGCGCTGGATATGGAGCCGGCGGTGAAATCCGATTCGCTCGCTGCAACAGCGCCGGACGGCGGACATGCTGACCTCGCTGCCAACTATAGGATACCGCGTCGCAAGTGGCTGATGATGACAATTTCCGGTCTGGCGGCGATGGGCGCCGAAATCGTGGCATGGACATCCGGCCAGGAAGGCTCATGGCCGGTGGTCACATTGGCGCTGTTGGCCATCTTCAGCGGCGGGCTGGATACCCTGAAGAAAGGCTGGATTGCGCTAACGAACTTCGCACTCAACATGAATTTCCTGATGTCGCTCGCCGTGATCGGCGCGGCGATCATCGGGCAGTGGCCGGAAGCGGCAGTGGTGATCTTTCTGTTCGCGCTGGCGGAGATGATCGAGGCGCTGTCGCTTGACCGGGCACGCAATGCAATCAAGGGGCTGATGGCGATGACGCCCGAGCTCGCGATGGTGCAAGGCGATGACGGCGGCTGGGGAGAGATGGACGCGAAGCTCGTGGCGCTGGGCACCGTGGTTCGCGTCAAGCCGGGCGAACGCATCCCGCTCGACGGCACGGTATTGGCGGGGCAGACCAGCATCAACCAGGCGCCGATCACCGGTGAGAGCATGCCGGTGACCAAGCAACCGGGTGACCCGGTTTTCGCAGGCACCATCAATGAGCGCGGCGCGTTCGACTATCGCGTTACCGCCACTCAGGATCACTCCACGCTGGCGCGCATCATCGCCACCGTCCAGGAAGCGCAGGGCCAGCGCGCGCCCACACAGCGCTTTGTGGATCGGTTCGCGCATTACTACATCCCGGCTGTGGTCGTGCTGGCGATAGGGGTGTCCGTGATTCCGCCGCTGCTCATGGGCGCGGCGTTTCAGCCATGGTTCTACAAGGCACTGGTACTGCTGGTAATCGCCTGTCCCTGCGCGTTGGTGATATCGACGCCGGTGACGGTAGTGAGTGGCTTGGCCGCAGCGGCGAAACATGGCATCCTGATCAAGGGCGGGGTCTATCTGGAGCAAGGCCGCAAACTGAAGGCATTGGCGGTGGACAAAACCGGAACCCTCACCAGCGGCAAACCCGCAGTGACCGACATGCTGGCGCTTGCAGCAGACGACGGCGCGCAGCTTCTTTGGCAGGCGGCGAGCCTAGCCCAGCGTTCCGACCATCCGGTCTCGACAGCGGTCGTTGCCTATTGGAAGTCGCAAGCGGTGGCTGACTCTCTGATGGAAGTGGTTGGCTTCGAGGCGTTGACCGGCCGCGGTGTGAAGGGCGCCATCGACAGCGAAACGTTTTACCTGGGTAATCACCGCCTGGTTCATGAGCTGGGTATTTGCGATCTCGCGCTGGAATCCAAGCTCGACACCTTTGAGCGGCAGGGAAAAACTGCCGTTGTGCTTTGCGCTGCTACCGCACCACTGCTCATTCTGGCGGTGGCGGACACGATCCGCGACACCAGCGTCGATGCCATCCAACTCCTGCAGCAGAGTGGCGTGGAAGTCGTCATGCTCACCGGGGACAATCCACACACGGCTCAGGCCATCGCGGCAAAAGTGGGAATCAGCGACGCACGCGGCGATCTGCTGCCCGAAGACAAGCTTACCGCTATCAACGGGCTGATCGCCAGGCACGGGTATGTGGGCATGGTCGGGGACGGCATTAACGATGCGCCGGCGCTGGCTCGTGCCAATATCGGCTTCGCCATGGGTGCGGCGGGTACGGACACCGCCCTGGAAACGGCGGACGTGGCGCTGATGGACGACGATCTGCGCAAGATTCCCGATTTCATCTTTCTGAGCCGCAAGACTCATGCGGTGCTGATGCAAAACATCACACTGGCCCTCGGGATCAAAGCCGTGTTCCTTGTGTTGGCGCTCACCGGGCAGGCAACGCTGTGGATGGCCGTGTTTGCCGACATGGGCGCAAGTTTGCTGGTGGTGTTCAACGGGTTGCGCTTGCTCGGGCACTTTCCTCAAAAGGTTCCGGGCACAAACCATGTTCTGCAAATCAGTATGTAAAGATGGTGGTACCTTGATGAACTCGGGTGCTCTGTGGCTTCGTCAAGTTGAGCTATCCGCATTCGAAAGACCGTTCAGTCCGTGCTTCGCTTCCATCGTGAATCCGGCAGCAGTTCGCAAAGGCCCGGATTCTACAGCACTGGTGGCTTGCGGGCTCCCCGGCTTGGCCGACGGTGAATTGCTGACTCCGCACGCAAGCAGCTGCTTTCCGGCAGGATTGACGAGATTGGTGACCAATTGGTACGCAGCGCTGCCAAGCCGCTCGCGGAAGTTCTGATTGAAGTCGAAGGACATGAGATCTCGGCCACGGCGGCACGGCTGACCGAGATCGAAGCAACAGCCAGAGATCATGAAGCGGAAGCAGAAACCGCCCATGCTAAATTACTCGAAGCGAACCGTGAGTTCGACGCAATCGACGGTAGCGATGTGGCGGCAGAGGCACAGCAGGAGGCGGAAGAGCTAATCGCTCGCATCGCCCGACATGCACGCACTTATGCCCGCACCCGACTTGCCGAGGTAGTCGTGTCGCGCATCGTACAAACCTACCGCGAGCGACACCAAGGACCGGTACTCCAGCGCGCCGGGGAAATTTTCGCGAGGATCACGCTGGGAAGTTTCAGTGGGCTGATAACCGACTACGAGGACGATAAGCAGGTTCTGCTTGGCCAACGGCCCGACGCTACCCGCGTCGGCGTCGCCGGCATGAGCCAAGGGGCGCGGGATCAGCTTTTCTTGTCGCTACGCGTTGCTGCAATCGAAGAGCATCTTAAACAGTGGGAAGCCATTCCGCTTGTCATTGACGACCTGCTTGTTCAGTTCGACGATGCGCGTGCATCAGCCACATTGTCGGTGCTGGCCGATCTGGCCCAACAGACCCAGGTGCTGTTCTTTACGCACCATGGGCATCTTTGCGAGCTTGCTACGTCCGTGCTCCAGACCGGCACTTGGCAGCGGCACGATCTGGGCGCAGCCAGCGTGAAAAGCTAACTGCTGGATTCAGGTTTACAGGGTTTATCGTCATGTACTGCTACAATTGCCTTCTGGACTCTTTTCTTGACCCCTGTTCGGCTCATTCCACAAAAGTTTGCTGCATCCCATAACGACCAATGCGACTGCACCAAGACGCCCAATGTTGTCAGGTTTTGAATTTTCGCGCGTAGTTTCCGTCTGTCTTCGGTATCATCCGCATCCAGTTTCAGCCGTTCCTGTTTCTGGATCAAAGTTTCTTCAACCGACTCGGCATGCAATGCCGCCGGTATCGTTTCCCCAGCGATCTGTTCATCGTGATCATTTCCTGTCATCTCTTCCAATGAGCAGGAGCGCTTCCACCTCCGAACCAGCCCCCACAACCGCCCCATGATGTATTCATGCACCCCGCCGATGCGCGGGTCATATGCGCTGCGCCCTTCTGCCACCTCCATGCACATCAAATACATTTCATGACGGATGTCATCAATATCCAGCATCGTTTCAGAGGCAAGCTTTCCGGCATTTCCGGCCAGCTTATTGTACAGTTCGTCAGCATTCATTTTCCGCCCCCAGAGTGAAGTACAAAAACCGATTAAAATCCGATTGACCGCGGTTTTTTCTTCGCGTTTTGCAAGAAATGTTTTTTCACAAGCGCACAACGCAGGCTGGTAATCGGATCCATGCTATCCAGCAGCATCTTTCTGGCTTGAGGAGCAAGCTGCATGAATATCGGCCAGGCCTCGACATCGACCAGACGCCCCATTTCGATCAATTGACGAGCCAATGGCTCACGAGCAATGCTCAACATGCATTCCACCCAACCCACTTCTTTGCTCAACACCCTGGCAATGACCTCGCCAGACATGCCAGCAACTGCCAAGCTATGTACAACAAGCGCAATCTCATCAATAGCCAGTGAGTTGCGGTGAAGGTTTTCCCCTGCCCAGATTGCCAAATCGAGCAAAGCAGACGAATCCATTTCGGGGTATTCGTTTGCAAGCAGCGTGTCCCACCCCAATTTCTGCGCAGCCAGCAAACGCACTTGGCCAAACACCAACTTCCATTCACCCCCTGCTTTGCGAACACCGATCGGTTGCAACTGACCAAGCACTGCCAGGCTTTGCGTCATAGAAGCTAGGCCATCAGAATTCAGGTCACGGCGCCTCCACCCCGAATCGACTTTTATCCTTGCAACAGGCACGTTGATCAGTCGCGTTTTTTCAAGCAGCGTTTGATCAGAATCGATTTGTATTTCAGCTACAGTTTTTTGCATGGCTCACCTCACATTCGCATATACACATTTTTCTTGAATTCTTTTATCCAAATTTTTGAAAATCACATATCCCAAAAAAATAGGACACATCTCTCATTGCAGACCACGACCAGGTCATCTGTGTTTCACACAGCGTTCAGTAACGAACTTGGGGCGAACATACCCAGAACAGGCAATTTCAACATGCAGCAGCAGACGCAATACAGTTCACCGGCTGACGTTTCTTTTTTTCTTCTCCCGTTTTATTTATTCTTTCAAGCAATACAAATGAACCTTCCCATGATCAGCATTGACCTATCGTGGCCAATGCTGTGATTTTTTTCATGATCACTCGTCTCCACGACTTGCTCTGAAATAATCATTTGCCATCTTCCTTTCTGCAGCTTCATACTCAGCAACAAACGAATCAACAACAACCCCCTTCTTTAAAGACTGATCTTGACTTTGCTTTTCTGTACTTGACTGTACTAAGGACTCGACCTCACCTCGACGAGGTAGTCGCAAGTTACTCGACGGGATAGCCGACGAGGTAGCCGACGAGGTAGCCGACGGGATAGCCGACGAGGTAGTCGACGAGGTAGTCGACGAGTTAGCCGACGGGGTAGCCGACGGGTTACTCGACGAGTTAGTCGACTGGGTACTCGACGGGGTAGTCAACGAGGTACTCGCAACTTTTTCATCCACAGTTTTTTCCGGGCGATTGCGCTTCTTGTTTGTGATAGCCGAACCAAGCTCTCCGCCCTGTCTCTGTCTGTTTTTTCTGTCAGCCAAATATGCACGGTAATTTTCCAGTTCAGGGCTGATAACAAAACCCTCCACAACTTCGAAAAAGGGCATCACGGCAGCAAGCGAACCTGCCACTTCCTCAATGGGCAATCCCAGTACTTTCGCCAAGTCGATGTGGTTGTGTGGCAGTCGTACATTTACCCAGCACTCAAGACGCATCGTGTAAAGCAATCCACGATCCTGCAGCGTCATGGTTCGGAAGGGAAGCTGTGACAAGGTGGTCGCCGCATATTCCTGATACGCCGGTGCATCACGGTTCTGGCTCATCGCGTCCCCTCACACAGCAATCTTGCGTGCCGCTTCCAGTTTCGCTACCAGCGTGCGGATTTCCTCGTCACTTTTACCGGCAATGCGCGCCAAATTTATCGCCACCACTTCGCTGGAAGGCCAGCCCACTGCGCGCGCACCAAGACTGACAGGCTTAGTCCATAGCCCTTGAACAATACGCAGATAAATTGTCGATCGAGAAAGTCCAGATTCGGATTTAACGGCAGGAAGCCGCAGGATTTTTTGCGACATGTTGGCACCTCTTGGGCGGTTGTTGAACATGTCGCCATTGAAAACGAGACAGTGGGCTGTCTCACAAGCTGTCTAGTTGATCAGGCTGTAAGCCGCATCAATACTTGTGCTTATTTTTTTTCGAGCTAGTCTGTTTCGTATTGACTGCCAGATCTGCCCAAGGGGAATTTCTGAGAGTATCGTTTTTTGAGGGTATATCATCTTTTACCAGCTGCTTAATCCGGGATGGTGAGATGCCTTCTTCCTCTGCCACAACCCGGAGGAATGGCTTCGTCCCTTTTGCTTTTTCCTCACGCACTCGCGCCCTGATTCTTTCGCGGCGCACTTCCGATGTTTCGGTTTCACTTTTACCTGACGGATTGTCCACCAGACGGATCAGCGTCGCTTTATCCAGCACAATGGAATTTTTCTCAATGGTCAACACATCCACGAGCGGAACAATGTGACCGGCAAGCGCAAGTATAAGGCTGTCCCGGGCCAGTAGATTGACCGGGCTATGATGCTTCTTCCCTTTGAATGTGCCGATATGCCATTGCCTGCCGTCTGCTACCTGGACGGATGGCTGACTGAACCCAAGCAATTTAGCCAATACAGCGGCAATCAATTCGCACGTCGTCTGCCATTGTTCCAGCCTGCGCAAATCAACTGATACTCTATCCACATCGTCCCGTTTGTCGCACGAGACAAAGGCCCGTGCAGACCGTTTACCTTCGGGGGGTATGACATGCACAGGCATCACGCAATCGCGCTCGCAGCCTGGACATATCGCGCTGGTTGCCGGGCGCGCTCTAGTAAGCAGCTGCTGAGTTTTCATGACCGCGACCGCCGCGCACGGCCACTGGCTCAACTCGTCATCATTGATTCGTACCGCGGCACCCTGGCTTGCGCTCACGCGTTCCAAAAGCTCAACCAGCGCGGCTTGTGGAGTCATGTCCCAACAGCTTCCGTTTCTTCCGCAGGCTCCTTGGGTTCGATCCCTGACGCTTCCAGCATATCGCGCAGCTTCAAGCCCACTTCGTCATATTTCAGTGAACAGGAATTCGGGTGGGTGATGCGGATGGTCACGAGCTTCGCGAGCTTGTCGGCATCAATTTTGACCGAGGCCGCAAGCTCCACCTGAGTGATGTTGTACATTTTCAGCGGCAAGGATTTCCCGATTTGTTCAAGCAGCGCATAAACAGCGTCAGGATCTTCCGTCGTATCAGCTTCCAGCGTTATGCGGTCGCCCTTCTTCACTCGTGACGAAAGCCGCAATTTTTTCATGGTCACCTTTTCAATGCCACTACCAACAGCAAAAGTAAAATCGAAACTCTTATGGCTCAATGGCACCAAGTCATAGACGCGCATATCCTTCGGGTCAGGCGGCAATTCGGGCAGCTTGAGAATCGCCGTTGCGAACATCCCCTGTAACGGCTCGATGGCCTTATGGGAGCCGCGAAAATTCAAGTCGAGCTTACCTTCCTTCTGCGAGTATACATAAACCACCTCGAAGGCGGGTGTATGTGGGCGATGACTGAATTCACCGTTCACCCACTCTATGCTTTGTTGTGAATAGTCTTCCGGGTAGGCGAAAAAATAATCCAGTTCACCCCGGCGATACGGTTCCACCACACAATGGTTTCCCCGTCCATCGGTGTGGTAAAAGTAATTGCGGATAAGGTCGGCAAGTTCTCGTACACTGGCCTCATCCAGCGCTGCTGCCTGATGTGGGAAATTCTTGCGCTTGCGCCAGAAAGATAGCGTATCCGCATGGTAAAAACGGGTCGCGCCTCTCCAAAAATTGTTGTGATCCAGGAAAGTGACTATCGCTCGCTCGTAGTGGCTTGGCAATGCCGACAACTTTTCCACCCAAGCCGTGAACTCATCCTCACCCAAATGATATTCCGCCTCGTCAATGATTGCACGGATTCCTTTCTCGCAGCACATCTCGAAGATGTCCCGAAACTCTGCATCCATTTCAGTGCGTTGAGTTTCATCCAGAAGCCACCACGCAGCAAATAGTTCGTCCGGCTTACCTTCCTTCATGGTGGAAAAATTCAGGTCGCAAAATAATCCGCGCTCCTGAAAGTAGCGTGCCAGCAAGACGTTCGGCATTTGCCGGAAAAATTCTTTGGTTGAATAATGCCGTGTCATGTGATCGTTCCTCGGGTAAGGTTCAAGCATAAATCAAATTATGCCTGACTTTACAGGACAATACAGCATTCATTCGCGCAGCATACTTCATCAAACAGCTTGTCCGTGAAGCGGTATTTTCTCCGCCCCAGACTTCAATTTATCCAATTAGTCTAAAGTGGACCCTGTAGTCAAGACAGTTATGTGCTGAGTTTAAGCTATGCACTCGACTTCACTTGCAGCTGGACGGCGCTGCCCCGGTTTTGCCTTTGCTTTTTCTTCTGCTTTTACCTTGCTGATTGGTGCTTGTTGCGTTTTTGTTTCTGATTTTGCGTTTTTCCCGGCGCGCGGATATTTGTCCAGGATCATTGCACCTCCGCCTATCGCAGATCGATACACGACATCAGGCGTAATTTGACCCAGTGACTGGTGCGGGCGTCTGAAGTTGTAAAAGTCAAAATATTCAGTCATGCCAATCATCAATTCACCCACCGTGGCATAACCCTTCAAATACACGTCCTCATGTTTGACGCTGCGCCAGAGACGCTCGACGAAGATGTTGTCGAAGGCTCGGCCCCGACCATCCATGCTGATCACAATCCCCTCCCTTTGCAAAACGCCTGTAAAGGCATTGCTGGTGAACTGCGAACCTTGATCGCTGTTA
Source organism: Pseudomonadota bacterium (assembly GCA_021787435.1). Lineage (GTDB taxonomy): Bacteria > Pseudomonadota > Gammaproteobacteria > Burkholderiales > Gallionellaceae > Gallionella. Next base: position 9,281 of record JAJYLY010000030.1, read on the forward strand.
AACATCTCCGGCTTGCCATGGGTGCGAATAGCCTCCTCAAGACAATCAACGCAGAACGTCGCCTCCATGCTGTTGCTGATCCTCCAACCCAGCACACGACGCGAGTACCAGTCGATAATTGCCACCAGGTACACGAAGCCACGCGGCAGCCGGACATAGGTGATATCCGTGCTCCACACCTGGTTCGGCCTTTCCACCGCAACACCGCGCAACAGATAGGGATAGATCTTGTGCTCAGGGTGCACGCGGCTGGTGTTCGGTCCGGGCGCTATCGCCGCCAAACCCATTATCCGCATCAGACGTTGCACCCGTTTACGATTGACGGTATACCCCTCGGTTCTGATGAAGACCACCATCTTGCGGCTGCCGTAAAACGGGTGAAGTGTGTATTCTTCATCGATCAGGCGACTATGCAACAGATCAAGCTCGTCCACCGGCTTCGGCTTTTGATGCGCATAAACGGTTGCGCGCGATACTGTTGCCAGCACACATTGCTGTGTCACGCTCACCGTGTCCCCATGGGTAATCCACGTTTCCCGCATCATGGCAGGCTCATCCCGGACTTTTTTTTAAGCCAGTCCAGCTCCACCTTCAACTTGCCAATCTCGCTGTACAGCAACTCCGGTTCCTTATGCGCTGCCAACGGTTTCGGACCGCGTTTTCCTTCAAACAACGTCTTGGCCTGCTCCTGAATTTCCTTCTTCCATAGACTTACTTGCCCAGGATGAACGCCGTACTCCAGACCGATCTCGTTGATCGTCTTCGTCCCTCGTATTGCCTCAAGACCTACCTTCGCTTTGAGTTCCGGACTGTGATACTGCCGCTGATTTGAATCGCTCATTTTACTTGTGCCCTATGACAGCGCACAGCTTAAACCATTGTCTTAAAAACGGGGTCCACTATAGTCCGCCCACTGCTACATCATCTTCCAATGATCAAGACAGGTACTCGGAAGACTTACCGTATGCCACTGCGATAGCGAATGGACGGAACATCCAGAGTTAATTGCAAGTACCGTGACTGAACAGTGAAATGTGGTTACCAAACCTTCAAACAACATGTACACGCATCGGAATCACCTCAGGTCTCTTTGATAACGACTCAAGGTAGTCCGCCCAGTTTTGCACCAGCTTATGCCGTTCTTCAAGGAATTGTGTTCTGTCGTAGGCTGCTTGTATCTCATCTTTTTTAGCGTGGGCAAGCTGCGCCTCCAATACATCGGCATCAACTCGAAACTTCTCGCGTGCAATAGTTCGCAATGTAGCGCGAAATCCATGCGTCACTGTCACGTCGCGCAACCCGCTTTCACGCAGTATTTTGCTCAGGCTATCACGGTGCATGTGTTGGATTTTTGGACTCCGTGCGCCGGGGAACACGAAGGGTGAATCACCTGTGTTCTCACGTTGCCTCTCCAGCAGTGGCAACATTTGTGAAGGGATCGGTGTAATATGATCGTTGCCCATTTTCATGCGTGAAGCTGGGATATGCCACTCCATAGCACCGAGATCGAATTCGTCCCAGCGTGCGCCCACCACCACCCCAGGACGCAAAGCGGTGTAAAGACAGAACAGAATGGCTGCACGCGATTGCGGCGAGCCAATGGCATTAATGGCATCGATCAGCGCAGGAATATCATTCGACTTGGTAACGGCGGCATAATGCCCTTTGGCCGCTCTGGGTAAAGCTCCCCTCAAAGATAGCAATCTACCATCTTCACGCAAGCCTTCTTGAATGGCGTACTCGACTATCTGGTTACAATACTGGCGCGCCTTTACCGCAAGTCGCGGTGCGCGCTCATGAACAAGGAGAATGACAGGCTTAATTTCAGCAGAGGTGATATCAGCAATTGGCTTGGCTCCCAATTTAGGGAAAAGATCGTCATCAAGTGACTCACGCGCTTTGCGGGCTGTCTCCGAAGCCCAGCTTTTTGCTTTGTGTGCGTACCATTCTTCGGCAACTGATTTGAAAGAGCCACGAGAGACAGCTTTTTCTTCACGTTTCTGTTCTCTCTTTGATGCAATAGGGTCAACACCTTGAGCAAGCCCTGCTTTAGCTTCACGCGCTTTTGTTCGGGCAACTGAAGGCATGACCGCCGGGTAAGTTCCGAGTCCAATCATGTTCCGTCTGCCATCAGGCCGGGTATATCTCAACACCCATCGTTTATTTCCCGCAACATCAACAACCAGAGCAAGCCCTTTACCATCATAAAGGGTGACCCCAGGCTTTGCCGCATCAATTTGCTTTACTTTTAATTCAATCACTCGCTTAGGCATAGGTTTGGGTCCCACCAAAATTACTATGCCATAAACTATGCCAAAAAGTTTTGGCTGTCAATGAATTTAATTGGACGTAAAAAAACAATGGCCATCCAAAAATGGCTTATATATTGGCTTTCGTGGATATATTTTTGAACTACTATGGACAGCTATAAACTGTGATTCGGGTTTTCTTCTGGCACCAACAAATTAAAAACTGCTCGCTCATGCGAGCTTTTTTTTCGTATCCAGAAAGCGGAACGCAAGCGTGTTCCGCACTAGGACTCGAAAGACATC
>JAJYLY010000006.1 GCA_021787435.1 Pseudomonadota bacterium
TGCCTGGCTGAAAGATACGCTGGAAAAACTTCCCGTCTGGACCATGCGTCGCATCGACGAGCTGTTGCCGATCAAACCGTCAGCACAAATCACGCCGACTTAACAGGTGGTGCGGCTGCACGCTTACGCAATACTGGAATGGGTACCGGTTGCGCACGTTGCGTGCTCAGTGAATTGCTTCGAATGCGATCTATGCTGTGGTTGCGGAAAGAATGTTTTTCATCCAGATACTTCAGGGCATCGATCTTTACCAGTAAGGCGAACTCAATTCCCGCGTCGCCCTGAGGAGCGGTGCTGTGTGTCTCTCACTTCTGGCGGAGAGCAACTGATTGAGTACCAGTGTGTTAGTGATGCTGCTACTTGTGGCACACGATGCAAGCTCCACCACCTTCATCTTCCCCATAGACATCGTCGATGTCTTCGGGGCAGGCTCGAATGGGGCGCAGGGGGTTGATGGGAATACTCGCCCGAATGCGCTCCCTGCGACGCTCAAAGTCTTCAATAATTTGAGCCATGCGTTCCGGTTGTTCCAATTCGGTCAGCGATTCTCCTGAGGACCAGGTGAACGGAGAGCCGTGGTCCAAGGCGTTCTTCTCCATGGCTTTAGCATCTTCGAATGCCTCTGGATGACGCTCTTTGAGCCGTACCCATTCGATTTTCTGCTGAAAAAAACAGAAGGTACAGCCGCTACGTGAACGCCACTCGTAATACTTTGGATAACCCACGCCAGAGGATTCCAAAATGTCCATCACACCCGGCTTATCAATGCCTTCTTCGCGGAATGGTAGCTTGATAATCAGATTGTCATTCTTAGACGAATAGCCCTCGCGATAATCCTCATCCGCTCGAATAGCCACGTAGGAAGTAACTTTCTCACCAGCGACCAACATTGGCTTGATCCATTGTTCGAACGGACTAAGTTTGAGCTTCCGAGTGCACCAACGGGTTTGGGGGCTTGGTAAGAAGTGATTGTATTCTCGTAGCCAAAAATTGAAGTCTCGGCGTGGATTTAGCCGTTCAATGGGCTTGCCCAAGTAGCCTTCTAGGCGCCCCAAAAATTCATAGACCTCAGGCAATTCCTTGCCAGTGTCGGTGAAGAAATACTCAATATCGAGCTCGGGATGGGCTTGGCGCATATGGACGGCCAATGCGGCGCTGTCCTTGCCTCCAGAAAGACCGAGGACATGGCGTTCAACCATCGCTTGTCTCCTCGTCGGCAGTTAGACGCATGCCTGCTTTGGCTAGGATTGCGAGCAGAACTTCGGTTCCCAACCCTTGCTTACGCAGTTGGGCAACGATCTCATCGGCTTTGATCTCCACTGCTTGGCGATGCCGATCCGTAATGGAGAATGAGCGCGAAATTATCTTGGCGCCGGAGCCTGCACCAATTACTACGGCGAAGGCTTCGCTGTTTGGTTTACGTCCTTTGACTGAGACGAATGCCTCGGCCTGCCTGAATCGAAGGGATACCTTGGAAATCTCTAGCATTGCAGCATCGATGTCTCTGTCAGTCCAATCTCGAGGGGGTTTGTTCGCAGCAAGACTCAGGATGCCCTCTATGCTTTCTTTGCTGCCATCGTGTTTTGTAAGCCGTGTGGCAAAGGAATCCTGGCGTAAATCCCCTGTAATGCCAGAGACAGCTTCGGCGCGCGCGCGCAAACGATCGAGCTGGTCTGCGGGAGCATCCAAAGCCTCAAGCATGGCTGCATCTACGCGTCTAAGCATGACATCATAAGCCCCAGCTAGTTCTGCCACGGGGCCTCGAAGCGCATTGACATAGGCGTCTCCATCGTTGGTGTCCAGCAGGGCAACCAGATCGACAAATAAAACCTTGTGGGGGTCGCTGGCCTTTAGCAACGTGTCGCGTATAGCCCGAGCGCTTTCGCTAAGTTGATGGGTGCGTTGCGTCCAAACTGGAAGATTAAACACTAGGGCAACCAAGCCACGAGCTGCTTCTAGCGGATCGCGCGCCTCGGCAGCGTGTCCAACCTCAGTAAGGATCTCGGCAATGCCCCACAAGATTCGCGCCTTCTCCTCGTCGATTACCACCCAGCGCAGGGAAAATCGGCTTGGGTCTTGCAGATATTCGTCGATGTCAGCGTCGGTCAGGTGTGGGATGAACATCCCTTCTTTGTAGACGGCCACGTTTGATTTGTGAGCCAGCAGGAACGCGGAAAAGACCACTGGCTGAATTCCAGTCTTCACTCCATAGGGCGGTGCGCTCCACAGTTTCTGGATGTCGGAAGCGTTTACGCGTGAGGAAGCATTTGCGAATAGGCTCTTGGTTGCCTTCCACAAGTCGGCCAAACGAGCTTCATCTGCCTCAACCGGGGGCAAGAAGCGCCATTGTTCATGGGCGTCTTGGCGATGAAGTCCAGTACTTCGCAGCAATGTTTCATAGAGCCCACGCTCGGCTGGAAAGCCCTCAATGCCTAGATGTTCTGAGGCTTCATGACTGAGCATGCGATGCAGCAGGTCGCGCCGCGCCTTTGCGCTGTTGCTCGACACATTGTCTCGATTGACTAGCTCGCTCCACACCAGCGGTGAGCTTGAGTAAAGCTCGTTGGCCAAGTCGGAGGCAATGGGGGAGAGTCGAGAGCCTGCTTCGATTGTCTCGTCTCCGCCATCGAACCACTGGGCATTGGTGACGGCTGCTTGGAGCTGTTCTTCTAGGTTGGCTCTAACCGAGGTCAGGCGAGCATGAACCTCACGCCGCGCGACGGCATCTCCTTGCAGCTCATGACGGTCTTTGACAGCTTCTAGGGCCACCAGATCAGCGCTGAGTTCCTCGATCCGAGCGTAGTTTCTCGGAATGCCGATAAGAACTGGCCAAGGATAGCGCCTGGAACTCGCCCGCGCTCTGCGCAGAGCTTCCTTGTTGCCCACGCCTCGGCCGGGTAGCGCAAGCGCGAAAAGGCCGAACTCACCTTGGGATGGAACGTAATTTCCAGCCAGTCGCTCTGCATCGTCAAGCCGACTGAGGGAAAGGCTCATCCAGCGCATGGTGCCCGTCTCGTGATAGTGGCGCTTAGCCACTACTGGATGAAGGTCCATCAAGCGAGCGAGATGGTTGTAGTCAACGCCAGGAGAGGCAGCAAGGGTCTGGGCAATGGCGGAGTCGATGTCGAAGTCGCTGCCCTCGAACACTGACCAAGCTCCGATGTGCTTCTTGAAGAGTGCTACGCGCATCTGAGAAAGCTCTTCAAGGCCTTTCGCTATCTCGGCTGCAGGTTTCGTGAAGAATATTGTCTCCAGAACTGCAGCATCAGCGGCAAGCCCTGAACCATTGCGGAACAAGTCAATGATCGCGATGTTCTTGATCAGCTCCACCAAGAACGGATTGCCGGTCTTGGCCTCTGTCCGTTCAACTGCCTCAACAGCTTGCGACCATCGATGTCCATCGGGGGAGGCAAGAATCGCCGGCTCCAGGTTCGAGCGCAGGTAGTCCCAGTAGTTGTCGGGGCGATACCAAGAGGCAGACGTCAGTGGAGTTGCTGTCAGATATGAGTGAAAGCCATGCGGTTCCACGGACGCGAGAAAGCCAAATGTGCTGCGCTCGTTTTGGCCAAACTGTCGTTTTGATATGGGGCCGAGTAGCGCGGCCATGGCGGGATGAAGGGGCCAGCAGGTTGCCAAGGCTTCTGCAAATTTGCCCCCTACGGCCGGGCGTCGAGCCCTAATAGATTCGGCAATCGCGGTTGATGCATCCTGCATCCATGGCGGACGACGATCGGCTTCGATGGCGCGTCCAATGAGCTCTACGACTTCGTCACTAGCGGCTACAAACGGCAAGTCGACATAGCGGCCCTGGACTTTGGCCCAGTCATCGCGAGTGTCATTGCCAAGGCGCGCGCCATATTGAGCGAAAGACTGATGTAGCACTCCCACGATGACAAGCTTGCCGTTAGCTCGCGCGGCGGCCTCTGCTAACTCCTGGAAGAAGTAAACATCGTCGCCATGCCCCAAGGCGGATGCTTCAAGGAACTTGCCCATTTCGTCAAGGATGACGAGGACGCCGTCCTGTGAGTGATCCTCGGCGGTTTGAACCAACTCATTAATGAGGGCGCTGGACGAAACTTTGCGGTTGTCGGTGCCTTTGCCTTTGGCCTTGCGAAGGGCGGCGTTAAGTTCAGCGACCACGCTTGACCGCTTACCCACCACCGGTACTATTAGCCATCCTTTGCGAGCGGGGAAGGCTTGGTTAAAGGCTGGTATTGCGTCAATCTTGAGCGCAGTCCGCGCGAGTGTGCGTAACGTCTTGTCGGGATGAAGAGTGCTTGCCAGACCTACTGCCAATGACGACTTTCCCCCCCCAAAAGGGCCTGTCCAAGTGAAAGAGCGCTGATTGGTCTCCGCTACTTGCCTAGACATGCTTTCCAGCACGGAGGTTGCCGTGGAGTGGCAGATGTAGCCAGCCAACGCGTCATGGCGACCCAAGTCCGCGTCAACACGAATCGAACGTTGGTAATGTCGGGAAATGCGGACAATGTCCGAGAGCAACAAATCTTTGTCAGTCATAGGCTCTTCCAATAAGTTCGCTGCGCAACTTGTCGGAGTCGCCGGATTGTTTGTGAACTTGGCGCAGCCCCGCTGTGTCAGTCCACATCAAATATCCGTCTGTGAGGTCACTCAGCGCCATTAATCGCTCGGCTACTGAGTCCTCGTCGAGCTTGAAAACGCGGCCCGGAGAACCCTCGCCATATGAGATCGCCTCGAAGGCCATGGAGCTAAGCCCTTGGGCCGAGCTTTCCCAATAGTCGAGTAGCGCGTAGGCGAATAGTCCATCGTGCAAGGTGGCTTTGGGGCCTCTGCGGAATGCGTATTGGCCCTTGTGAACCTCTTGCAGCAACCCCAACTCGCCAAGCAGGGGTTCGGCGAAGTCCTCAGGTGAGCCGCCCGCGAAGCGAGGGGCGTAGCTGCGCAAGCAGGTCTCCAAATCGCGTGAGAGTGTAGAGGAAGAGATGCGTTTCTTCGGATCAATTTTGCGAGCGAAGCCCTCCAACGGAGCCTCGAGCTCTTGTCGAGTAAATGTGGGCGATGTCACATGGTTAAAAAGCCATCGCCAAGTCGTGGAGCGCGTACCTTTTCCAGCAAGCAACCAATGGGCATGCCATGCTGTAGACGGGTTCTCTGCGTATGGATCTAGGCCGCCATCGCGCAGAATTTCGTTGGCGATGGGAGAGATTTCAAAGAAGTTGGAATCTTCACAGGTATCGCGAAGAATGTCGCATGCCATCGCCCAATGACGAATAGAGCTAACCATATTCTTGCCGACGCCAAATGCTGCGATAGCGTTTTCATCGGTAAATGCGGCTTTGGGCACGCGCCCGCCCGCATCTGCTTGGTCGAAGGCTTTCTTGAGCCACATCTGACGCAGCGGGAAGGTCTCATGCCCCGAAAAATGAACGTGACTGCTTGAGTTTTTTATTGTGCGCATGGCGTTATTCTACGACAAACTGGTGAGATCCGCCAGTTTAACGGTTTGGTTAAATTAAGGGGCGTAATTTGAGATAAATATACATATAGTCAATATGTTAAGCACTTAATCTGCCCATTCGCCGTGCACTTAGCAATTCTAAGCGCTTCACAGAACAGAATTTACACCGTGAAATAGACACCTTGCCTTGTTTATTGAATCGTAGGCATGCAGATATACCTGCTCGCCATCTCTTCAATTAGCCTTTCAACCGCGCGTCTCAGATCAAAACATCGTACATTGATAGCTCGCACCATATCCGTACTATCGGCCTGCTCCACAATGAATACCCGGCAGCGAGTATTTTCATTTTCGTTGATTTCGACAAAACAGCCTCTGCGGCATCTCTCGCCTCCGTGACCATCGTTGCAAAGTGAAATCGGATCAATTTCACCATTTTCGTCCATCAGATATGGGAGCGGAATGACCGGATGTGTATATCCCGGCAGAGTGATCAATTTGGACATTATATTTTTAGCTTGAAGCTTTGCCAGTTTGATCGCGAGTTCAACTCCATCATGAACAAACCTGTACTGCCTGGGGTCAAGTTCAGACAAACGGGTGGAGGTCGGCACATGACCGATATCGATGCTTCGTGTATTTCCATTGCTACTGCTGCCTTCGCCAACGCTTACATTTTCATCCTGTGCGGCGCCCTTCATGAATATCAAAGCGGGAGGATCTGCTGTGTCATAGCGTTCCCGCCATACTTGCTTGTTTAACAGATCAGGAAAGCGTTGATTGCTCCTGCTCCAGTATTCTTTCTTTGACTTTGATTTCCCGGGATCCGTGTCTGTCAGTGTTTGCGAATTGGTGTCAAAACTGTTTATGAAGGAAGTCCGCCCTTGATCATCTTGGCCAAGGCTTGTTGAATGGTGTTTTCTGGCACTAATTTTTTGGGAGTTCTCGATCTCGTAGGTCAGTGACTCAAATGGAAATGGATGGGAACAGGATAGAAGCTTATATACGACGAAGGTTGCGTCCGGTTTCGCGCCATATGATATCCATTTGCCGGAGGCTATCAGGTCAGTTTCGCCATTGAAAGGAAAGATTGTGTAGGGATAAGCAGGTTCGCCTCGAACGGAAGCAGCTTGGCAAGTATCGTAGATAAGACGGGCAGCATTCCATGCGGAACGGTCAAGTGCGATACGTCCAAGATCCGTGGAGGACATTCCGGATATGCCTGAAGCCAGCTTCAAGTGGAGATGGCCGGATGATTCGTCTAAGTGCTTACGCTTCCAGAAATTATCTTCTGAAATTTGCCTTGTAAAAAGAAGCTGCAGCAGTCTGGAAGATGATCCGAAATAAAACCGGATCAATTCGATGCAGGGAATGATGATGCGATTGTCATCCGGAAGCGACAAGCTGAGGCAATAGCTTTGCGTTTGCAGAACGTGCCATGGATGTTCCTTGAGTGGGAGCAGATATACGCCATTGATGGGCAGGCCGGCCTTGATGAAATCCGTTGTTCCCTTCTTTATTTGAAGTTTTTCGAATTTTTGAATCTGGTAATTCGGAGCATGCACGCATTGGCCGTTGTGCCAGATGTCACCGATCCTGACCAAATTTAATATACCAACAGGCAGCCATGCTTGCCTCTGATTGTTCAGGCTGGTTGAATTGGCAGCCTGCAGCGCGTCGGAATCCTCCGGGTCGCACTGGAGAGGTGAAATTGCGATGCGTATGGAGGGTTGGCTCTTTCGTTGACTGGGCGGGTAACGACATTCGCCAAACCAGTCTATGCGCCAGAGACGGTCATCTGGGGTTAATTGCGGTATAGAGAAGGTGGGCGTCAGACTCATGATTGAGTATTGTGCGACGATATATGGACACCTGTTTCTATCATCGAGTAGTAGAAATTTTCGTTGATCAGTTTACAAAAAAGGTCGTAATCAACCCTATGTTCATATTTTAGTTAATGCGATGTATACAGGTAGTTATTCGCAAAAATTTATGTGTATTCGCATTTAACTATATTCATTCGCATATAATTTTAGAGTTTACAGCAACCCCTGCCAGATGTGCCTGCTCGTCTGCGTAATAACTTGACCTGACCATCGGGCCGCAGGCGGCGTGGGAAAATCCCATTGCTTTGGCTTCACGCTCGAACATCGCGAAGGTCTCGGGCGATACATAGCGCAACACAGGCAGGTGGCCATTTGATGGCTGCAGATACTGGCCTAGCGTAAGCATGTCAACGTCATGCGCGCGCAGGTCCGTCATCACTTCCAGCACCTCCTCATCACGCTCGCCAAGCCCCAGCATCAGGCCGGATTTCGTGGGTATGCCCGGAAATCGCGTCTTGAAATCCATCAGCAATTTCAGCGAATGTGCATAGTCGGCACCGGGACGCGCAAGTTTGTATAAACGCGGCACGGTTTCCAGATTGTGGTTGAGCACATCGGGAAGGCTGCTTGACAGCGCATCGAGCGCCTCGTTGAGGCGGCCGCGAAAATCGGGCACTAGGATTTCCAGGCGCGTTGCGGGCGAACTCACACGGATCGCGGAAAGACAATCGGAAAAATGTTTGGCGCCGCCGTCCCTCAGATCGTCGCGGTCCACGCTGGTGATCACCACGTATTTGAGTTTAAGCAATTCGATGGAATGCGCGAGGTTGGCGGGTTCATCGCTGTCTGGCGGCTGCGGTTTACCGTGTGCGACGTCGCAGAATGGGCAGCGTCTCGTGCATACGTCGCCCAAAATCATGAAAGTCGCCGTGCCCTTGCTGAAGCATTCTCCGATGTTGGGGCATGAGGCTTCCTCGCACACCGTGACCAGATTGTGTTCGCGCAGCAGCCGCTTGACGTCGTGATATCCGGTGCCCGATCCAGTTTTCACGCGTATCCATTCCGGCTTGCGCAGCCGTTCATGCAATTGCACGATCTTGATCGGGTTGCGCGCGGTCTTGGCTGCGCCGGTTTGTTTGCTTTCAGTGTGGCTCATAAATGCTTTCGGATTGAATCAGAATGCTGTAAAACTGGCAGGCTTCAGATAAATGTGGTTATCTGGATTTGCACGATAGCAACAGGAAATTCTCTGGGTCTGCGGACTGTTTGTTGGGGTTATTGTACATCAGGTGCAGGTAATGTTAATCCATCCTTCGTTCGGTGGTGGTTAATGGCGGCATCAGTCTTGGCATCCAGGCACGCATGCTGAGCTTTTCGCGCAGATAAAATCATATGAATTACAAATGATCTAATCGCATGTAGAGTGCTCCTCAAATCAGTGAGACTTTATGATGCTATGAACTGCACAACTTTGCATTTCTCCCGACATGCCTTTGAGCGTATGTTTCAACGCGGGATAAATCCAGAAGTAGCTGCTCAGATCATTATAGATGGTGAAATTATCGCTGATTATCCTGAAGACCAGCCTTATTCAAGCACCTTGCTGTTGGGATTTTACGAAGACAAGCCAGTCCATGCCGTTGTTGCGCATGAGACAGAAACTGGCGAATGTCACCTGGTCACGATTTATGGGCCTGATCCCGCGATTTGGGATGATTCATTCAAGAGAAGGAGAGCATGTGAAATGCGTGATTTGCAAGACCGGACTAACTCATCCCGGCACCACGACAGTCACATTGCAACGCGCTGATACAGTGGTAGTCATTCGCGACGTTCCTGCCGAAGTTTGCGATAACTGCGGCGAATATTATTTGAACGAATCTGTCGCCAGGCGGGTGTATGCGGATGCCGACGAAACTGCACATCGTCATGTTGAAGTTGAGATTCAGCGATATGCAGCGTGATGTATAGCATCTGTTAAATTATTTCAGCCAGCCTTCTTTCCGAAATGGTGCTGCAAACCGTGTATCAGGTTCTGCGTGAGTTCCGCCTGAAGTTCATTGATGCTCGCGGTGATGCCTAGCTCCACGCACTGCGTGACGCGAAGCCCCGCGTAGCCGCAAGGGTTAATTAATTTGTAAGGAGAGAGGTTCATGTCCACGTTGAGCGCCAGCCCATGATAGCAGCAACCGTGTTTAATTTTGAGACCGAGTGACGCGATTTTTGCGTCATTTACATAAACGCCCGGCGCATCGCTGCGGCTTTTGGCTTTTATGTCGTAATCTGCAAGCAAATCGATCACCGCCTGCTCCATCACGCTCACCAGTTCGCGCACCGTCAGTTTCCAGCGGCGCAGGTCGAGCAGCAGGTAGGCTACGATCTGGCCCGGGCCGTGATAGGTGATCTGTCCGCCGCGGTCTATTCTGATCACAGGGATACCGGTGCTTTGCAAAAGGTGCTCGGGCAAACCCGCCAGCCCCTGCGTAAAGGTAGGTGGATGCTGCACCAGCCAGATTTCGTCGCGCGTATCCGCAGTGCGCTCTTCGGTGAATTTTTTCATCGCCTGCCAAGTGGGCAGATATTCAACCAGACCCAGGGAGTGAACGACAGGATGCATTACAAGACCATCTTGACCAGCGGGTGAGTGCACAGCTCCTGATAAAGCGCGTCAAGCTGTGAGCGGGAAGTGGCGCGTATCGTGCAGGTCAGGCTGATGTATTTCGCGGTCTTGCTGGCGCGCATCTCCATGCTGGCGGCGACAAAATCCGGCGCATGTTTCAAGACCACGTCCAGCACGGATTGTGCAAGTTCGGGATGCTGTTCGCCGAAGATCTTGAGCGGGAAATCGCAGGGATATTTGACCAGGCTTTCTGATTCGGGGATCTTAGGTGTGTCAGTCATTTTGCGCGCATCACGTTGTGTTTGAATTCCTGATACAGCGCATGCATTCTTTTGAACATCGGTCCGGGGCTTGCTGTTCCCACCGGCTTGCCGTCAAGACGGGTGATCGCCAGGACTTCACGTGTGGAAGATGTCAGCAAGAGCTCGTCGGCATCGAATACTTCAGCCACGGAAATTCTGCGCACCTCGAATGGAATGTTGTTGGCTGTCGCGATTTCCAGCATCACGTCATAGGTGATGCCGGGCAGCATCAGGTTGTCTTTGGGCGGCGCCAGTAGCGCACCTTTTTTGACCACGAAGATATTGCTCGCCGCACCCTCTGTCAGAAAATCGTTGTCGCGTATCAGAAGGGTTTCCGCACATCCTGCATCGATCGCTATCTGGCGCAGCAGCACATTGGGCAGTAGTGATATTGCCTTGATGTCGCAGCGCAGCCAGCGGTTGTCCTGTGCGGTGACGGCCGAGATTCCTGAAGACAACAGAGACGCCGCAGGCGTGGGCAGCGGATTACTCATCACGAACACCGTCGGCGCAACGGGCGGATCGGGAAACGCGTGGTCGCGTTTTGCAACGCCGCGCGTGATGTGCAGGTACAGATATTGATCTTCCGCTGCATTGCGCGCGATGACTTCGCCCAGTATGCTGGCCCATTCCACATCGCTGTGCGGATTGTCAAGCCTGATGCCATTTAGGCTGTGCTGCAATCGCTTCAGGTGTTCATCCAGCCGAAATGCACGGCGCGAATACACCGGGATCACTTCGTATACTCCGTCGCCAAAGATGAAGCCTCGATCCAGCACGGGGATCTTCGCCTCCTCTATCGGCATGTACTGTCCGTTCAGATAGATCATATGCACCTTGAGAATCTTTGCATGAATCGGGCTTACAGGGGACTATATTTTCTGATCAGTAAACGTATGCTATCCCACCCGCGCGAGAACACGTTGGCCTGCGCCACGCTATCGAGCGCCAGCAGCGGAAACTGTGCATAGGGTTTACCGGCCAGTGTTAGCCTCAGTATGCCCAATTGCTGGCCTGATTCGATCGGGGCGATGATGGGCTGATGGGTTTCCACGCTGGCCTTAAGCTGTGCGAATTGTCCCTTGGGGATGGTCAGCGCGAGGTCCTGCCTGAATCCCAAGTCGACGTGGCTTTCTGTGCCTTTCCAGACGCGCACATGGATGACGGGCTGGCTGTTCTGATAAAGCCTCACCGCATCGAAAGACTGGAAGCCGTAGTTCAGCAACTTCTGGCTGTCCGAAGCGCGCTCGCTGTCCGATGCGGCACCCAGCACCACCGAGATCAGCCGTCGTTTGTCGCGCAGCGCGGAACCTACCAGGCAGAATCCTGCGGTTTCGGTATGCCCGGTTTTCATGCCGTCGGCATATGGATCGAGCCATAACAGGCGGTTCCTGTTTGCCTGGGAGACATTGTTGAAAGTGTATTCGCGCAGCTTGAAGATCGGATAGTATTCGGGAAAATCACGCACGACCGCCGCGGCCAGAATCGCCAGATCGTAGGCAGTGCTGTAATGCCCGGCATCTGGCATGCCAACCGGGTTGGCAAAATGGGTGTTTTTCATGCCCAGACGCTGTGCTTCCTTGTTCATCATCGCAACGAACTGGGCTTCCGTGCCGCCGACCTCGATTGCAAGCAAGTTTGCTGCATCGTTGCCGGATTGTACGATCAGTCCGTGCAGCAGTTCATCGACCGTCACCGTCTGTCCGGGTTTGAGCAGCATGCGCGACTCGCCGTTTGTGATGCGCGGGGCATCCATGGGAACGGTCAAGCTCTGATTCAGGTTGAGCTTGCCCTGCCTGATTGCGCTGAAGGTCAGATAGGCCGTCATCAGCTTGGTCAGCGATGCGGGTTCCATGCGCTCGTCAGCATTGTGACTGGCCAGTATCTGGTTGCTGGAAAAATCGTACAGCAGATAGGATTTCGCATCCAGAACGGGAGCCTGTTCGAGGGGTTCAGCCAGGCTTGCAAAGCTCGCCAGCAGACAGATGAATGACAGGATGGATTTCATGATGGAGTTTTCTGGAATCAGGGTCTGCATGGTCAAAATATATCGGCCATCTGGGCGGCTTGGAGCGCAATCTCGTTGATCGTGTCCCTGAGATCATCGGCATCGTCCGGATCTATTCCCAGTGTCTGCCACTCACGTTCGCTGATTTCGGTTCCGCAGTATTCGTTGATGCCAAAATTGGGCAACAGTTTTTCGACCAGATTGATCATGTAAGCCAGCATATTGGCAAGGGGCACCTCATCCTCGTAGGGCGTATGGTGGTAATGCAGTACGTCTATGATTTCTTCCGGCAGGTTCCATTGCCGCGCAAGCTGCGCTCCGATCTGGCAGTGCGAAATGCCCAGCACTTCCTGCTCGATTTCCAGCACATGACGCGTGGGTTGCAGCGAAAGCTGCAGATGCAATTCATTGCTTGCTGCGCTGTCGACGTGGTGTATCACCATGTAGCCCATGTCGTGCAGCAGGCCTGCCAGATGGATATGATCCTGTTGCGGCCTCATCTGTCTCGGCATGGAAAGCGAGAGCGTGTTCATCGCGATGGAAATGGACAGGCTGTGCAGCCACAGGTATTGTGGGGCGAAATTCTTCGTTGCGGGAACCTTGGCGAAATTGGACATCGCCGCAATGCCGAGTGCGACTGCCTTGACGCGCGTAAGCCCGAGCAACATCGCGGCTTCGGGCACGGTGCTGACCTTGCGGTTCAAGCCCATCATGGGGGAATTGGCAAGACTGATCAGCTTTGCGGAAATCTGCGGGTCCTGTCCAATCAGTTTCAACAACTCGGTTTCTCCCTCGTCGGTATTCAGGTTCAGCGCCATCAGTTTCATTGCGATGGCCGGCATGGCTGGCAGGGAATCGAGGTTGGCCAGCGCACTGGTGAGTTTTTTGCGGATATGTTCAGTGGACATGGCGATCTCTTTGCATGCAATAGTTTGTATCTGCGAAATATACGTGCGGATGAACCCGGATAAATTCCGCCGTCTTGCATTATACGAGAAAGTGCAATCAAAGGTTGAGATCACCTGCACGGTGGCGGTTTGTTGAGTTTGCGCTGCAAGGTGCGGCGGTGCATGTTGAGCGCACGGGCAGTGGCTGAGATATTGTTGTCATGTTCCTGCATCACGCGCTGGATGTGTTCCCATTCCAGCATTTCGATGTTGGTTAAAGGCGTCTTGAGTTCAACATTGCCATCTGCCTCATGCCTGAAAGCCGCGATGATTTCATCGGCATTGGCAGGCTTTGCAAGGTATTGCGTCGCACCCAGTTTGATGGCCTCGACGGCCGTGTTGATGCTGGCATAGCCGGTTAAGACGACGATACGGGTGTTCGGGTCGAGCTCGTGCAGTGTCTTGACCAGTACCAGTCCAGATGCGCCGTTCATCTTCATGTCCACCACGGCAAACTCGGGCGGATTTTCATGGGCCATCGGGATGGCTTCCTCGACGCTGTGCGCGATGCTCACCGAAAACCCCCGGCGGGTCAGCGCGGTGCCGAGCACGCGGCAGAAGGTGGTGCTGTCATCCACCAGCAGCAGTGTGGCAGATTCTTCGCGGTTCATGTTGCGGCCCTTTGTGCTATCGGCAAACTGATTTCCGTGGTGGCTCCCCCTCCTTCGCGGTTGTATAGGCGCACCGTTCCTCCCATGCGCTCTATAGTGGCGTTGGCAAGAAAAAGCCCCAGTCCTCTTCCTTCCGGTTTGGTGGTGAAAAAGGCTGACCCGGCCTTGAGCGTGACTTCTTCGCTTAAGCCTATGCCCTTATCGCGTATCTCGACGATGAATTGAGTGCCGTTGCATAGCGTGTTGATTTCGATCTCAAGTTTGCTGGCGTCCATCGCATTGTTGAGCAGATTCATGAGTGCTGCGCGCAGGGTGACATCCACGCTGATGCCGGGCATGCGCTCTTCACCCTTGTAACGGTAGTGTGCCGCCGGGCGCAGAAGCTGCCATTCATTCAGCACCTCTGCCATGAATTCGTCCGCAGCCTGCACCCTGCTTGCCCCGCCTTCCTGTGCATTGCTCAACATTTTGTCGAGGATACGGCGGCATAGACGCACCTGTTCATCGAGCAGGGTCAGGCTGTCGTGCAGCTCGGCAGGTTCTGAAGATACGCGCTGCAGTTCATGGATGACCACAGCCATGGTGGACAGCGGCGTTCCTAGTTCGTGTGCGGCACCTGCCGCCTGTGTGCCCAGCGCTACGATGCGCTCGTTGCGCAGGATTTCTTCGCGAACTTCTGCCAGCAGCTCATCGCGGCTGCGTACCGCGTTGGCCATCCTGACTACGAAGGAGGCGACCACCATCGCGCTGATCACAAAACCCATCCACATGCCCATCACGTGTACATTGAAGGGGTTGTCCATCTCCATCTCCTTCTGCGGCAGCGGGATGTGATAGATCATCAACCAGCTGTAGCAGGCGGTGGTGAGAGCTGCCATGCTCCATGTGTAAGCGGCGGGCAGGGTGGCTGCGGCGATGACCAGCGGCAGAAGGTAAAGCGAGACGAAGGGGTTGGTTGAGCCGCCAGCGTAATACAGCAGAAGGCTCAGCACAAAGACGTCGATGGAAAGTTGTGCAAACAATTCCGGGTTGGTCACCGGGCGGGCTGATCTCAGGCGCAGCAGTGTGAGGAGATTCACGACGGCAAGCAAGGTGATGCCAAGCAGCATCGCAAGCCACGCCAGCTCCAGTTTGAGTATGCGCCATGCCAGCCACAGCGCGAACAACTGGGCGACAACTGTCAGGCTGCGCAGGCTGACTAGACGGCGCAATTGGATATGGCCCGGCAGGGAAGAAAAGATGTTCATGGCTAGATTGTAATCAAAGCGTCCCGGGTTGCGTATAATTCATCCATTCCAACAATCAGCGGGGCGGTCATGAATAAATTGCGGTGCGGATTTCTGTTTGCGATGCTGTTGAGTTGCAGCGCATATGCGGGCGATATCCAGGTGCGAAATGCCTGGGCGCGCGCCACAGCCCCCGGGCAGGATACCGCGATGGTGGATCTTGTCATCACTAGTGCGCACCGCGCAAAGCTCGTCGGTTTTTCGAGCAAGGCATGCAAGACTGCAGAAATGCACAGCATGACGCATGAGGACGGCATGATGAAGATGCGCGAGGTTCAGGCCATAGACTTGCCTGCGGGCCGCATGTCCTTTCAGGAAAGCGGCTACCACCTGATGCTGGTCGGTCTATACTCGCCGCTGAAGGCCGGGGAGAGAGTGCCGCTGACGCTCGATGTCAGGGAGGATGGTCATGACCTCAAAGTGAAAGTGATGGCTGAAGTGAAGCCGTTGACCTCGGTCATGAAAAAACCGATGCAGGGCATGTAGCCTGCTGGATATTGCCTCTTCTGAATTCATCCTGGAAGCAGTTGTTGTCCACAAAATGCACGAAAATCCTTGCCTAGTAAACAGTCACCTGGCAAGGCTGGTCATTGACCGCCAGTTAAGTTTGATGTATAGTGATCATTATGATCATAATGGTTAAATAACATGATTACTGAAATAAGTGCGGTTAGCTTCAGGCAGAACTTGGGCGAAATGCTCAATCAGGTGCAATACAGGCACGACAGCGTGGTCATCAACAAGGATGGCAGGCCGGTTGCTGCGTTGGTTGATGCCAGGTTGTTCGAACGCATTCGGCGCATGCAGGCTCGCTTTGATGCGCTATGCCAGCGCATT
This sequence comes from Pseudomonadota bacterium, assembly GCA_021787435.1. Lineage (GTDB taxonomy): Bacteria > Pseudomonadota > Gammaproteobacteria > Burkholderiales > Gallionellaceae > Gallionella. The sequence continues at coordinate 15,875 of JAJYLY010000006.1, forward strand.
GAGTCGGGATTTTCAAACGTTCCTGAGGCAGATGGTATTGCTGAAATTAATGCCGCCGTTGAGCTTGACCGCGCGCAGGCGCGCTCATCGGCGAAGAAGCGTTAAGCCATCGTGGCCACGTTACGTGTCGTGCTTGACACGAATGTGCTTCTCTCGGGCATTGCTTATCCGGCAAGCGTGCCGGGAAAAATAATGTCAGCATGGCGCCACGGCTCGATAGAGATACTGCTTTCTGTATACATTCTTGAAGAGTTGCGGCGTGTGCTGCCCCGGCTGGCTAACCGTCATGGTTTGACCTTGACGGAGATTGAAGACTTGGTAGACGCCATTTCCATACAAGCCGAGATCATTGAACCGGTACCATGTTCAGAACCGGACTTGCGCGATGTTGATGATTTGCCTGTATTGGGCACTCTGCTGGCGGCGCTTAAAACTTCGGGCGTTGACTACCTCATTACAGGCGACAAGGATCTGCTGGTGATGGCTGAAAGCTACCCAATCGTTACCCCCGCGAAGTTTTGGGCAACACATGCGGGGCTTTAATCGTTCAGTGATTGCTAAGGAGATGCTGGTTTATTCGGTTTTGTCGTTCCCGCACAGGCGGGAACCAAGTTGAATAAAGGCGCTGGTTCCCCGCTTCCGCTGGGAAGACGAATAAACCTAAAAAACGCAGTTTGCAGATCATCTCTCCTTTGACACGCTCGCCCTTCTATACATCAGGGCGAACGGACTATTCACTGAACGGGTGAGTGCTTCAAAAACCGTTCGTGCTGATGTATAGAAGCATGGACGGTTTTTTATAGTATCAACTGCTTTTTTAGGGATAAATCAGCGATTCCCTAGGTAGCGCTGGACCTTATTTAGAGCTATAAATCTGGGTATTGCAAGGCATGTAGCCTGCCGGATATTGCTGATTCATTCCTGAAAGCCGGCATCTTATGTCTGTTTCGCATGCCATACCAGTGTGCGGTTGTTGATAGGCATCTCTATGTCACCTGTGAGGATTAGGCCGTGGGAAGAAGCCAACTGGTCGATTGCCTTGAAATCCCGGATCCCGCTTTCAGGATCGCGCGATTTGAGCCATTCATCAAAACGCGCATTGCTTTCAGAGGTGAATCGCCCATGATAATTGTAAGGGCCGTAAAAACACACGCATCCGCCGGGCTCGATGACGCGCGCGATATGCGCGAACAAAGCCTCGACTTGCGGCCAGGAAATGATATGCACGGTATTGGCGTTGAAGATCGCGTCAAACGATGTGACTGGCCAGTTTTCGTCGTCGACATCTAGCGCAACAGGTTTCAGCACATTGGGAAGCTCAGCCTCGGCTAGCCATGCCTGTATGCCTTCATGATTTTGCAATAACTCGCTGGTCTGCCAGGTCAGGTGAGGCAGCGCGCGGCCAAAATGCACTGCATGCTGGCCTGTGCCGCTGGCGATCTCCAGCACGCGCTTGCGTCCAGAGAAGACATCCTTCAGCACTTCCAGTATGGGGTGCTTGTTGATCTCGCAGGATTCGGCAAAGGGTTTCATCGGTTAATCCTTGGAGGGCAAGGCCGCCCTGTTCGGACGGTCTTCATATGCAAACTCAGAAGTGCTTGTTCGCCGCATCTACCGCGACACCGCGCTGGATCGGCGCATTCAACCGTCCCAGTACATCGTCAAGGGCTGCAAGGCAAAGCCGCACGTTGCGCGGATTGCTCGCATGTCCCATCAGGCCGATGCGCCATACCTTGCCTGCCATTGCACCTAACCCCGCGCCGATTTCCAGCGAATAGTCTGAAAGAAGCGCTGTGCGAACAGCGGCCTCGTCCACGCCTTCGGGAACGCTGATCGCGTTCAATTGCGGCAGGCGTTCGCTTTCAGGCACCACAAAATTCAGACCCATCGCTTCAAGGCCTGCGCGCAGTGCGAGATGGTTTTTCTGGTGGCGCGCCCAGGAATTTTGCAGTCCTTCTTCCTGCAGGATCACCAGCGCCTCGTGCAGTCCGTAGAGTGCGTTGATGGGTGCCGTGTGGTGGTAGGCGCGCTTGGTAGCCCCCCCCCAGTAACCCATCACCAGGTTCAGGTCCATGAACCAGCTTTGCACTTTGGTCTTGCGGTTCCTGATCTTCTCGAGCGCATTGGCGCTGAAGCTGACAGGCGACAGTCCTGGTGTACAGGACAGGCATTTCTGCGTGCCCGAATAGATCGCGTCTATCTTCCATTCGTCGACCATGAGTTTTGTGCCGGCAAGAGAGGTGACCGCATCGACGATCGCAAGGCATCCATATTTGTGCGCGATCCCGACCAGCGTCTTTGCATCAGACTGCGCACCGGTGGAGGTCTCGGCATGTACGAAGGCGACAAGCTTCGTGTCCGGATTGGCTTTCAGTGCGTCTTCGAGTTTCTGCGGGTCAACCGCGCGGCCCCATTCGTCCTGCACCATCACGGCAATGCCACCAGCGCGCTCGACGTTTTCCTTCATGCGTCCGGCGAATACGCCGTTCTGGCAGATGACGACCTTGTCGCCTGGCTCAACCAGGTTGACGAAGCAGGTTTCCATGCCTGCGGAACCCGGGGCCGATACCGGCATGGTCAGTTCATTTTCCGTCTGGAACGCGTATTTCAAAAGCACTTTCATCTCATCCATCATTGACACGAACACGGGGTCAAGATGGCCCAGCGTGGGGCGTGACATGGCTTCGAGCACGCGCGGGCTGACATCCGACGGGCCCGGGCCCATCAGTACGCGTTGCGGGGGATGAAATGACTTAATGTTCATACTGTTTCCTCATTGATGGTTGGTTTGTTTGAAGAAGATGCAAGCAATTCTATCCAGTGCACGACCGGCAGTGAAGTTTTGGATGCCAGATGCATCTGGCAGCCGACATTGGCTGTGGCGATGACTTCCGGCCCGCTCGCTTCGAGCGCTGCAAGCTTGTTGGCGAGAAGCTGGCTGGAGAGTTCGGGCTGGGTCAGCGTGTAGGTTCCCGCAGCGCCGCAGCAGAGATGGCTGTCAGCAACCGGCGTGAGCTCATAGCCGCATCGCGCAAGCAGCGCTTCGACCTTGCCCGAGAGCTTTTGTCCATGCTGGGAAGTGCAGGAGGAGTGGTAGGCCACGCGCATGCCGTGGCCGGTATGTGAGAGGCTATCGATGTTCTCGCGGCCGATGATTTCGGAGATGTCCTTTGCCAGTTCGCTCACGCGCGCGGCCTTAGCCGCATAGTCGGCATCGCCCTTCAGGAGGGCGCCGTATTCCTTGACCATCAGTCCGCAGCCGCTCGCCGTCATTGCGATCGCCTCTATGCCTTCTTCGATGTGCGGCCACCACGCGTCAATGTTGCGGCGCATCATGTCTTTTGCGCCGACGTGGTCTGACAGGTGCTGGTTGAGCGCGCCGCAGCATCCGGAAGCCTTGATAAGCGAGATGCCCAGACGGTCAAGAACGGCTGTTGCAGCGAGATTGGTGTTGGGGGCTGTAAGCGGTTGCACGCAGCCGTCAGGCATCAGCATGCGCCTTCTGTGCGTTGTCGCTATCACAGGCATGGTTTTCTGCCTTGCGGGAATTTTCGAACGCAGGCTTTCGGGCAAGAGCGGGCGTATCAGCCTGGCTGCGGACAGCGCGACCGACATGCGCGCGGTATAAGGTATGGTCGCGAGCATTGCGCGTCGAAACAGCTTTTCAACAAGCGGGCGTGGCGCCTTCTCTTCGACGATCTCGCGCCCGATGTCGATCAGCTGGCCGTAGCGCACCCCTGAAGGGCAGGTGGTTTCGCAGGAGCGGCAGGTCAGGCAGCGGTCCAGATGCAGCCGGGTCTTTTCGGTGGCTTCTCCTGTTTCCAGCATTTCCTTGATCAGGTAGATGCGCCCGCGCGGGCTGTCGAGTTCGGAACCCAGGAGCTGATAGGTCGGGCAGGTTGCGGTGCAAAATCCGCAATGCACGCAGCTGCGCAGGATGGCATCTGCTTCTGCTATGTCTGGCGTGCGTGGCTGTGTGATGGAAGTCTGCATGCTTATAAGGTCGTGTAAAGATGGCCGCGGTTGAAAATGTTGCCTGGGTCGAAGCTTGTCTTCAGGCGTTGGTGCAACGCGAGCAGGGGCGCCGGGAGTGGGGTCTCATTTTTGCCGCCGCGGAACACGGCGACATGGCCGCCAGAAAGCCCAACCTGATGGCGTATCGTCTGTAGGTCTTCGTCGCTGTATAACCAGCGTTGCGCGCCGCCCCAGTCGAGAATCCACTGGCCATTGAGGTGCAGCGGTCTTGTTGAGGGTTTGACTGCGATGCGGTACAGCGTGCCAGGACGATGGAAAAAGGGAAGCTCGTGTTCGCGCAAGCCTTGCCAGAAGGCATCTGCGTCTGGCAATGTTTCGCCGGGTATTTTCTTGCGGGTTTCGCTGACCGCCTGTTCGCTGCCGGAGATGCGCAGATGAACGCGTTCGCCGTCATAGCATGCGGCATCCACGGGATAGGGCCTGGACAGCAGTTCGCTCATGGCAGTAATCGCATCCGTCTGGCTGCATTCGCGGCTGATGGTGACGCTGGCGGCGGGTTTGGGCAGCACCTTGAGGCTGATTTCAAGAAGGATGCCCAGCGTGCCCCGCGAGCCTGCCAATAGGCGCGAGACATCGTAGCCTGCGACATTCTTCATGACCTGCCCGCCGAAGCTTGCGATCTCGCCGCGGCCGTTCAGCATCTTGCAGCCCAGTACGAAATCGCGCGCCGAGCCGCTATAGGGACGGCGAGGCCCTGACAATCCGCAAGCGATGGTGCCGCCCAGCGTGGCAGTGCTGCCAAAATGTGGCGGCTCGAAGGCCAGCATCTGGCCTGATGCAGCAAGCGCATTTTCGATGTCCTCGAGTGGCGTGCCGGAGCGCGCGGTCAGAACCAGTTCGCGCGGATCGTATTCTATGATGCCGCGGTGGGCGTTGACATCAATTGCCATGCCTTCTGTTTCCTGCCCAAGGAAAGCCTTGCTGCCGCCTGCGGTGATGCAAAGTGGCGTCTTGTTGCCGATTGCCTGCATCACCTGTTGCTGCAATGACATGCTGAGATCGTTCATCAGAATCGCTCCAGGTCGGCGTGAGGGAGTTTGCCATGATGGATATGCATCGCGCCGAATTCCGCGCAGCGATGCAGCGTCGGCACCGCCTTGCCGGGATTGAGCAATCCGGCAGGGTCGAATGCGGCCTTGATCGCGTGGAACTGATGCAGTTCTGTACTTCCGAACTGGGTGCACATCTGGCCTATCTTCTCCATGCCGACGCCGTGCTCGCCGGTGATGGAGCCGCCGACTTCAACACAGAGCTCGAGGATGCGGCTTCCGAATTCCTCGGTGCGTTCGAGCTCGCCTTGTTTGTTGGCATCAAACAGAATCAACGGGTGCAGGTTGCCGTCGCCCGCATGGAACACGTTCGCCACCGGAAGTTTATATTCGGCAGACCAACTGTTTATCTGCTGCAGCACGCGCGGCAGTTGGCGGCGCGGTATCGTGCCATCCATGCAGTAGTAGTCAGGCGAGATGCGGCCTACTGCGGGGAAAGCGGATTTTCTCCCCTTCCAGAAAAGCTGCCGCTCTGTTTCGTCGGCCGCCGTGCGCACTTCGGTAGCGCCGCTGTCTGTCAGTATCTTGCGCACCGCCATGATGTATTCGGACACTTCGGCATGGGTGCCGTCGAGCTCGCACAGCAGGATCGCTTCCGCGTCGATCGGATAGCCTGCGTGCACAAAATCCTCCGCAGCCCGGATCGCGAGCCTGTCCATCATCTCCAGTCCTGCCGGGATGATGCCGGCCGCTATGATCTCACCCACCGCTTCGCCCGCGCGAGCGACATCGTCGAAGGCTGCCAGCACCACCTGCGCGCGTTCGGGTCTTGGAAGCAGCTTCACGGTGACTTCGACGATGATGCCGAGCATCCCCTCTGAACCTGTCATCAATGCTAGGAGGTCATAGCCCGGGGTATCCAGCGTCTGGCTGCCTATGGTCAGAAGTTCGCCTTCCATCGTGACGACTTTCAGCATCAGGATGTTGTGCACGGTGAGGCCATATTTCAGACAGTGCACGCCGCCGGAATTCTCCGCGACATTGCCGCCTATGGTGCAGGCGATCTGAGAGGAGGGGTCGGGCGCATAATACAGGCCGTATCGCGCAGCAGCCTCGGAGATTGCGAGGTTGCGTACGCCGGGTTGCACTGTCGCCATCGCGTTTTCAACATCGATGTCGATGATGCGCTTGAATTTTGCCAGGCTCAGCAGTACGCCGTCTTCCAGCGGCAATGCGCCGCCCGAAAGACCGGTGCCGGCACCCCTGGCTACGACGGGAACCTTGTGTTCATGGCAGAGTCGGACGATGCGCTGGACTTCTTCCACAGTCTCGGGCAATACCACGACCATGGGCAGCTGCCGGTAAACGGACAGCCCATCGCATTCGAACGGGCGCACATCCTCCGTGTCATGCAGCACGGACTCTGCTGGTAGAATGTTTTTCAGTTCACTGATCAGGGGATGATGGTTCAAAAGGGATTCCCGCGAAAAAGTAAGTATAGTAAATTACTCTGGTATAAATTTCTAGCGCTATCGGCAAGGAATGTTATCGCAATTGTCAATGCTAAACGATATTTAAAGGAGGATGAAGATGAATGTATGGAATGAGCGCTATTCCGGCGAGGAATACCATTTCGGTACAGACCCTAGCGTGTTTCTGGTTGCGCAGCAAAGTTTCCTGAAGCCCGGCATGAACTGTCTTGCGCTGGCCGATGGCGAGGGGAGAAATGGCGTATGGCTTGCTGAACAGGGTCTGCATGTGAGGTCTGTGGACAGCTCATCCGTTGCGATCGACAAGGCGCGGGCTTTGGCGGCCAAACGCGGCGTGAAGATGGAGTTCGAGCTTGCCGATCTTGCGCACTGGGATTTCGGCGTGGACAGGTTCGACATCGTGGTAGGAGTCTTCATACAGTTTGCGCCGCCAGATTTGCGCGAAAAAATGTTTGCACATATCAAGCAGTGCCTGAAGCCCGGCGGGTTGTTGCTGCTGCATGGCTATACGCCGCGGCAGCTGGAATACAGGACCGGCGGCCCGTCAGCGATGGAGAATCTCTATACCGAAGCACTGCTGCGTGCAGCGTTTGCCGACATGCAAATTCTTTCCCTGCGCGAATATGACGAAGATATCCGCGAAGGTGCAGGTCACTCGGGGATGTCCGCGCTGATCGACATGGTTGCGCGCAAGGCTTAGCCCTTGCTCTTCGCCCAGGAGACGATGCCGTTCACATCCATCGCGCCTGCCTGGCGTGCAACTTCGCGTCCTCCCTTGAACAAGGCGAGCGTGGGGATGCTGCGGATGTTGTATCTGGAAGCCAGTTCTTGCGCCTGTTCGGTGTCGAGCTTGGCAAGCCGCATCGCAGGTTCAAGTTTTCCTGCCGCCTGAACAAAAGCGGGCGCCATCATCTTGCATGGGCCGCACCAAGGCGCCCAGAAGTCCACCAGCACAGGCAGGTCGCAGCGCGTGATATGCAGGTTGAAGTTGCTCGCATTGAGCTCGACCGGGTGCGCAGCGAAAAGTGCTTGGTGGCACTTGCCGCAGGAAGGGTGCTGGTCCAGCCTTTCGGCAGGCACGCGGTTGACCCCGTCGCAATGCGGGCAGACGATATGCATGGATACGCTCATGATGTTCTCCTATGTCAGGCTTCAGTTAAACAAGTCGCATCGAAAGATCCAGCGCCTCGACGTCCTTGGTGAGCGCGCCGATCGAGATGCGGTCAACACCTGTCTTTGCGATCTCGCGCAGACTAGCCAATGTGATGCCCCCTGAGGCTTCGAGTTCCGCTCTCTTTGCGGTCTTTACGACAGCCGCGCGCAATGCGTCGGGATCAAAGTTGTCGAGCAGGATCAGCTTCGCACCCGCGTTCAAGGCCTCGTCGAGCTGCATCAGGTCTTCCACCTCGATCTGCACGGATGCTTCCGGTGCGAGCCTGAATGCGGCTTCGAGCACTGCCGCGATGCCGCCAGCGGCCGCAATGTGGTTCTCCTTGATCAGTATGCCATCAAAAAGTCCCATGCGCTGGTTGTACCCGCCGCCCATGCGCACAGCGTATTTTTGCGCATCTCGCAGGCCGGGCAGGGTCTTTCTCGTGTCCATGATCTTCACGTCAAAGCCCTGCACCATGTCCACATAGCGGCGTGTGACGGTCGCGGTGCCTGACAGGGTCTGCAGGAAATTCAGCGCGTTCCTTTCCGCAGTGAGCAGCGCGCGCGCCTTGCCGCTGATCTCGCATAATCTCTGTCCCGGCTTGATTCGCTCGCCATCTTTGGCATGCCATGAGATATTGCATTCCGGATCGAGCGTTAAAAAGCATTCGTCGAACCATGCAGCACCGCAAAGCACGCCTGATTGCCTCGTGATCACTTGAGCGCGCGCGATACCATCCGGCGACAGGAGACTTGCGGTCAGATCGCCGCTTCCGATGTCCTCTTCCAGCGATTTTATGACGTCATTCTTGATGGTCTGGGTAAGCACGGCAGTGTCTGGGTATTCGGGGAAGATAGTATAAGTCAAGTTGCCCGGACTTGAAATTTTTCATGCCTGCCCCACGTTGTATGCATTCAGAATTCTTTCAGGAGTGCGTCATGCGTTTTGACAAGTTCACCACCAAGCTGCAACAAGCCCTGTCCGATGCCCAGAGTCTGGCCGTAGGCAGCGACAACCAGTTCATCGAGCCCCAGCATCTGCTGCTCGCGCTGTTGAACGATGCCGACAGCGGGGCAGGTTCGCTGCTGGCGCGCGCAGGCGGCAATGTCAATGCGCTGAAAGCCGCACTCGTCGATGCGGTATCCAGGCTTCCCAAGGTGGAAGGGCACGGCGGAGAGGTACAGGTCGGCCGCGACCTTTCCAGTTTGCTCAATCTCACCGACAAGGAGGCGCAAAAGCGCGGCGACCAGTTCATCGCCAGTGAAATGTATCTGCTTGCGGCAACCGGCGACAAGGGCGAGACAGGCCGTCTGCTGAAAGCGCACGGTATTGCGCGCACCCCGCTGGAGCAGGCCATCGAAGCGGTGCGCGGCGGCGAATCGGTGGGTTCCCAAGAAGCGGAAGGAAGCCGCGAGGCGCTCAAGAAATACACCATAGACCTGACCGAGCGCGCGCGTGCCGGCAAACTCGATCCTGTAATCGGGCGCGACGACGAGATACGTCGTGCAATCCAGGTGCTGCAGCGCCGCACCAAGAATAATCCTGTGCTGATAGGCGAGCCCGGCGTGGGAAAGACGGCGATCGTCGAGGGCCTGGCCCAGCGTATCGTGAACGAAGAAGTGCCGGAAAGCCTGAAGGGCAAGCGCGTGCTTTCGCTGGACATGGCGCTCCTGATCGCCGGCGCGAAGTATCGCGGCGAATTCGAGGAGAGGCTGAAGGCCGTGCTGAAGGAGCTAGCGCAGGATGAGGGAAAAAACATCGTGTTCATCGACGAGCTGCACACCATGGTGGGCGCCGGAAAGACTGAAGGCGCGATGGATGCGGGCAACATGCTGAAACCTGCACTGGCGCGCGGCGAGCTGCACTGCATAGGCGCTACCACGCTGGACGAATACAGAAAATACGTTGAGAAGGATGCAGCGCTCGAGCGCCGCTTCCAGAAGGTGCTGGTGGGCGAGCCTTCTGTCGAATCCACCATCGCGATCCTGCGCGGTCTGCAGGAGAAATACGAGCTGCATCATGGTGTGGAGATTACCGACCCCGCGATCGTCGCGGCAGCCGAATTGTCCAATCGCTACATCACCGACCGCTTCCTGCCGGACAAGGCCATCGACCTGATCGATGAGGCCGCAGCGCGCATCAAGATGGAGATAGACTCCAAGCCGGAGGTGATGGACAAGCTGGATCGACGTTTGATCCAACTGAAGATCGAGCGTGAAGCGGTGAAGAAGGAGAAGGACGAGGCGTCGAAGAAGCGCGCAGTGCTAATCGAGGAAGAAATCGGGAAGCTTGAGCGTGAATATGCCGACTTGGAAGAAATCTGGAAGGCTGAGAAGGGTGCGGCTCAGGGGGCCGCCAACGTGAAGGAAGAGATCGATCACGTGAAGGCCGAGATCAACCGTCTGCAGCGCGAAGGGAAGCTTGAGAAGGTTGCCGAGCTGCAATATGGAAAGCTGCCGCAGCTCGAAGCGAAGCTGAAGGAAGCCGCACAGCGCGAAGCCGAAGGCGCAGGTCACAAGAACAGGCTGCTGCGCACCCAGGTGGGTGCCGAAGAGATCGCCGAAGTGGTGAGCCGTGCAACCGGTATCCCGGTCTCCAAGATGATGCAGGGCGAGCGCGACAAGCTGCTTAAGATGGAAGATAAACTGCACGAGCGCGTGGTGGGTCAGGACGAGGCGGTGCGTTTGGTGTCCGACGCGATCCGTCGGTCGCGTTCGGGGCTCTCGGATCCCAACCGTCCTTATGGCTCTTTCCTGTTCCTGGGCCCGACGGGCGTAGGCAAGACCGAGCTTTGCAAGACGCTTGCGACCTTTCTGTTCGATTCGGAAGACCACCTGATCCGCATCGACATGAGCGAATTCATGGAGAAGCATTCCGTCGCGCGCCTGATCGGCGCGCCTCCCGGCTATGTCGGTTATGAGGAGGGAGGCTACCTGACCGAGGCGGTGCGCAGAAAACCGTATAGCGTGATTCTCTTAGATGAGGTGGAGAAGGCGCATCCGGACGTGTTCAACGTGCTTTTGCAGGCGCTAGATGACGGCCGCATGACGGACGGCCAGGGCCGTACCGTGGACTTCAAGAACACCGTGATTGTGATGACCTCGAATCTTGGCAGCCAGATGATCCAGCAGATGGAAGGCGACGACTATCAGGTGGTGAAGCTCGCGGTGATGAGCGAGGTGAAGAACTATTTCCGCCCTGAATTCATCAACCGCATCGACGAGGTTGTAGTGTTCCACGCGCTAGACGAGAAGAACATCAAGTCGATCGCGAAGATACAGATGCAGGGTCTGGAGAAACGCCTGGCCGCGATGGAGATGAAGCTGGTTGTTTCCGATGCCGCGCTGGCTGAAGTCTCTGCGGCGGGTTTCGACCCGGTATATGGCGCAAGGCCTTTGAAGCGCGCGATCCAGTCGCAGATCGAGAATCCGCTGGCCAAGGCTATCCTCGAGGGCAGGTTCGCCGCAAAGGAAACCATCCATGTGGACTGCAAGAACGGCGTGATGCGCTTCGAGAAGTAGGAAAAGCCCGGCATTGCCGGGTTTTTTCTGATGGCGGTACATTGTGCTGCAGGTTTAGACTTCAGTGCTACAAGGAGATGCCCATGCAGATACCATTGCAGATCACCATTCGAGATGTTCCCAAGTCCGATGCGGTGGAGGAACACATCCGTCAGAAGGTCGAGAAGCTGGATGAATTTTACAGCCACATCATTTCCTGCCGGGTGGTGGTGGAAGCGCCGCACAGGCACAAGCATCAGGGCAAGCAATACACCCTGCGCATCGATATCAAGGTTCCGGGTCACGAGATCGTGGTCAATCGAGATCACCACGAGGACCTCTATGTTGCGTTGCGCGACGGCTTCGACGCCGCAAGGCGACAGCTCGATGAATATGTGCACCGCATGCGGCGCGAGACCAAGACGCATGCGCAGGAATATGCCGGACGCGTGCTGCGTCTCTCGCGCGAAGAAGGCATAGGCTTCATCGAAGGGCCCGACGGCACGGAGCATTACTTTAGCCGGGAGAACGTGACAAGCCCGAGCTTTGATCAGCTTGCCGAGGGCGACGAGGTCAGGTTCATCGAGGAGATCGCCGGAGAAGGCGCGCAGGCCAAGCGCATCTCCGTTCGTCACCACGCAGCCGATTGAAAGGTATCTGGTTTTTCAGGCTGCCCTTGCACGCAGCTGCCCGCACGCGCCTTCGATTTCCTGCCCTGCCGAATCGCGCAGCCTCGTCAGGATGCCTTTCTGTTTCAGCGTGCCTACAATGCAGGCCATGCGCGCAGAAGATGGGCGGCGATAGGGCAGGCCGTCAACGGCATTGAACGGGATGAAATTCATGATCGCGTATTTTCCGGCAAGCAGCCTGGTTATGCGCTCAATCTCTGCATCACTGTCGTTTACCCCCTCGATCAGTGTCCATTGGTATTGCGCCGGATAGTTGGTTGTGCGCGCATATGTTTCGCATTGTTCGATCAATTCCTCCACGCCGATCTGCGGCGCGTTGGGCAGCAGTTTTGCGCGGAGCGCAGCGTCGGTTGAATGCAGCGAGAGCGCGAGCGCGGGTTTGACGGTTTGCGCCGGCAGACGCTCGAATACCCGCAGGTCGCCGACAGTGGAGAGCACCAGGTTCTTGTGCCCGATGTTACCCTGTGTACCTAGCACATCGATCGCTTCAAGCACGTTGTCGAGATTGTGCGAGGGCTCGCCCATGCCCATAAACACCACCTTTTCGACTCTGCGGCGGCGGCGCGCGAGCACCACCTGGGCTACGATCTCGGCGCTGCCCAGTTGGCGCATGAGTCCTTCGCGCCCGCTCATGCAGAACACGCATCCCACCGCACATCCCACTTGTGTGGACACGCAAAGCCCGCCGCGCGGCAGCAGCACGCTCTCTACCCTCTGGCCGTCGGAGAGCTCGATCAGAAGCCGCGATACCTCGTCATTTTCCGGATATTCGCGATACAGGTTCGCAAGGCCTTCGAGTTCGGCATCGATTGCCGGCAGTTCGAGGCGCAGCGCCAGCGGGAAGAAGGTTTCTGCCGGGCTGTGCTTGTTGTCGTACGAGCAGACCTGGCTCCAGCCGCGCAGTAGCCGGTCTTCGTGGCAGGGTTTGGCGCCAAGATCGCGCAGGCGCTGTTGAAGTTGTGAGATGCGCATCTGTGAAGAAGAAAGAGAATATCGACCCCTCCATTTTAACCCGGGCGGCTCTCCGGCCCTGCGGAAATAATGCTCATGCCTTCTAAGGTGGGTTGATGGGGCTCCCTTCAGTTTGTTGATGCAAAGGATCACTTCACAATCGGTGCCTTATCGCACAGAATGCACCTTTCAATTTTCCTTTGGAGTTCACATGGATATTTCACACTTCGCACTTTCCAGACATACGTGCAAGGCTTTTGACTCGGCAAGGAAGATTCCTCAGGATCAGGTCGGGCAGATCAAGACACTGCTTCGATTCGCCCCATCCTCGGTCAATTCCCAGCCATGGCATTTCATCATCGCGTCAAGCGCTGAAGGAAAACAGAGAATCGCCAAGGCGACCCAGTTGGGGGTTTATTCTGCAAACGCTCAGAAAATACTGAATGCCTCCCATGTGGTCGTTTTCTGTGCCCGCACTGAGCTGGATGATGCCCATATTGCCAGGCTGCTCGCGCAGGAGGAGGCCGATGGCCGTTTCCCGACGCAGGAAGGCAAGGAGACACAGAACAGGGGGCGCAATTACTACGTGAACCTGCATCGCTTCGAGGGCAAGGACTCGCAGCACTGGATGGAAAAGCAGGTATACCTTGCTTTGGGCACACTGCTGTTGGGCGCGGCCGCAATGGAAATAGACGCGACGCCCATCGAGGGATTTGATGCGAAGGTCCTGAACGAGGAGCTCGGGCTAAAAGACAGGGGCATGACAAGCGTGGTGCTTACGGCACTCGGGTACCGAAGCCAGGATGATTTCAATGCGAAGCTGCCGAAGTCCAGGCTTCCCATGGATGAGGTGATTTCCGAGCTGTGATGATGCGCAGGGGATGGCAGGGAACAGCCCTCATGTCGCGCGCCCGCAGCTTTTTCAGCGCAACTCATCGCTGGAGGGCTCGAGGAGGAATGCGAAACGGGATAACAGTGCGTGAGCGATCGGGTTGCGATGGCGGTAATATACCCAGGTCTCAACTAATTTGCAGCCAAGTTCCTTCTTGAAACGATAACTGGACTCGCCGAACTCGATTTCCCTGAAGCTCTGCTGCGAACATATCTCAAGCGCTTGCAGGTACAGCGCGAAATAGAGGTCATGCCCGCGGTTCACTGCATAGTCCATTCCCAGATATTTGCCGACAGCCTTGTCGCCCTTGAAGAGCATCTGCGCAAACCCGACCAGCTGATCATCCAGGAAGGCTAATACATAGATGCTGAGCCTCGACGTGTTAGAAAAATATTCCGGTGAAAGATATTCGAACTGGATAGAAGATCGATTCCTTGTGTTCAGATAAAGCTCGTACACCCGATCGAGATGACTTTCCGGCAGGCCGTCGTGTTGCTCGAAGCGCAGCGCTGAGGATGCCTTCAACTTGCGCTTAAGGTCGTTGCGTATCTTGTGGCCGTGCAGATTGCCCCAGAAGTCGCCGTCCAGATGCAGCATTGCCACGGGCAATCCGGCCGCACGGACAAAACCTCTCGCAGGCAGATCCTTTGCAAAACCCTTGCAGGCCACGATGGCTGCTTTCCGACTCAGCAGCCGATATGCGGTATCCAGCAGTTCGCCGCTGACTTCTCCATCTATGCGTCCGAGGCCGACGGTCGGGTGACCGATGCAGGCGATACCAAGTTTCGCCCAGCCGAACATGCGTATAAGCCGACTGTTGCCCAGCATGGTGTTAAGCCTGAAGTTTGTCACGAAATAGGGAATCACGGCGATGCGCTCCCCCGCGCGCGTCGCCACCAGATAATTCATGGTGAATTCAGGAATGGCATGTTGGCATGCGCGATAGAAATCCTCGCCTTCGGGCAGATCCTTCAGGAAGCCACGGGGTGTATCTTCGGTGTCTAGGAGTTCGATCGCATTCATACGCAACGGCTGGGCCGACCAAGATGGCGGCGCTCTTTTATCCTAACATGCTGTGGCTCTGTTCGTTCTGCGCGGCGCCGAAATCGGATACACTTGCATAATGAAAACCAGATATCTTGTTTACAGCTCGCAAAAACCCGGCCTTCTGCGCAAGGCAGCCGCGATCGTTGCGTTCACCGCCACGGCAGCAATCGCGCTGATGTTCTCCGCGGTGCTGCTGGCCTTGCTGCTTTGCGCGGGTATCGCGGCTGGCATTTATCTGTGGTGGAAAACGCGCGCGTTGCGCAGGCAGATGCGGGAGATGCAGGTTGCCGAGATGGAGTCTTGCGCGGTGCAGGAAGACGATGCGGGTGTTGTGATCGAGGGGGAAGCGGTCCGTGTGGATGCAAAAAGAGATACGCCTTGATCCTAGGCCGCGCGGCTTTCATCTCGTCACCGATGAACTGCTGCGCGCGTTTCCCGAGCTGCGCAGTTTCAGGGTCGGCATGATGAATCTCTTCATGTTGCATACCTCTGCTTCGCTTACGATCAACGAAAACGCAGATCCCACGGTGCGCCAGGATTTCGAGAGCCATTTCAACAAGATGGCGCCGGAAGGCGAGCCCTTTTACGGGCACTTGGACGAAGGCCCGGACGATCTGCCTGCGCACATCAAATCCAGCCTTCTGGGCTGCAGCCTTAACATCCCGGTAGCGGACGGCAGGTTGAGGCTGGGAGTCTGGCAGGGCATCTATCTCTGTGAGCACAGGAACCACGGCGGCAGCCGCAGCCTGGTTGTGACGGTCACGGGGGAATAGGCGATGGCTGACTTGAATATGGTGCCCGATGCCCTGCTTTTCATTGCTCCGGGCTGCCCGCACTGTCCGGCAGTCCTTCAGGCGCTTTTGGAGCTGATGAAGGAATCATTGATCGGGAAGATGACGGTGGTGAATGTTGCGGTTCACCCGGAACTCGCGGCGGAAAAGGGCGTGCGAACCGCCCCCTGGCTCAAGCTGGGTTCGTTTGTGCTGACAGGCGCATACAGCGCCGACGAGCTCAGGCAGTGGGCAAAATGGGCGATAAACAGCGATGGTGCTGTGCATTATGTCGGGCATCTTCTGAAAGAGGGCGGATTCAGGCAGGCGGCTCTGTTCATCGCCGAAGATACGCGGCGTTTAAAGCAACTGCTTGCCGTGGTTGCCGACCCTGCCGCGAACCTTGAGGTGAGGCTGGGAGTGAGCGCGCTCCTCGAATCCTATGCCGGCAAGGAGGCGTTGCAAAACCTGCTGCCCGATCTTACAAAGCTTGCCCGTCATGCCGATTTCCGTGTGCGCGCCGACGCGTGCCATCTGCTTGGCCTGACGGGAAGTGCTGCTGCGCGCGCGTCTCTTGCAGCATGCACAAGCGATGAAAACCAGGAGGTGCGAGAAATTGCACAAGAGGCGCTGGCAAAACTCGAAGGCGCATAGATCAGGCAGGCGCTTTTTTGCTGACTGCATTGAGGTAAGCCGCGACCAGCACTGCGACCAGCCACAGGCTTGCAATCGCTGCGATCCAGAAGCCCTGTGCGCCGCGCGCAGGGCCCAGAAAGTCCGTGAGCCCAAGCAGCACGCCGCCGCCCAGTCCGGGGCCCCACAGCAGGATCGCATAGATCAACATGGGCACGACCGATTTCTTGTATCCCCTCAGTGCATTCACCGCTACGGCTTGTAGCGCATCGCCCAGATGGTAGAGGGAGACCAGCATGATCAGCGGTATCGCGATTCTCTGCACGTCAGGGTCAGTGGTGTAGAGCGCGGCAATGCGCGGCGCACCGAACCAGAAGATGCCGCAAAGAACAAAACCTATTCCCATGCTCAGGCGTATGCCGGCCCATGAGATGCGGCGTGCGTCAGTGTGCTGCCCTGCACCGATGTTTTGCCCCACCAGTACTGAGGTCGCATTGCCCAGCGCCAGCGGCACCATGAAGGCGAGTGCCGCGAGGTTGGCCGCGATCTGGTGCGCGGCGGATACCACGGGGCCGAGCCTTGCAATGAAAAGCGCCATGAAGGTGAATGCAGTCACGTCCGCGATGAAGGTGAAGGCGATGGGCAGGCCCAGCTTCAGAAACTCCCGTATCGCCTGGATGTCCGGCAGGGCCAGACGGCGGCTTATGTGAAACTGCCGGTAGTTGTCGTTTTTGAGGCACCAGCTCCATGCCAGCAACGCCATCAGCCAGGCATCCACTGCAGTGGCCACCGCGCAGCCCGGGCCGCCCATCTTTTGAAAGCCCATGAGGCCGTACATAAATACCATGTTCAGCGGAATCTTGATGGTAAGAGAGAGCAAATTGAAAATCATCACCGGGCGCGGGCGGCCGATGCCGGTCGAGAATCCCAGGAATATGCGCAGCGCAAAGGTCGCAGGCACGCCGAAGGCAGATGCAAGAAGATAGGCGCGCACTTTTGTCTCGACGCCGGGTTCAAGATGGGAGATGCCGATCAGTGGGCCGGGGAAGCATAGCAGCAGAATCGCGATGAATGCTAGCAACAGCGATATCCACACGCTCTGGTGTATTTCCTGCCCGACATCCGCATGGCGGTTCGAGCCGTATAGATGCGCAATGATCGGAGGGAGTGCGAGTAGAACGCTGACTAAGGACATCAGCACGGTGGCCAGTATGGATGCGGCTATGCCGATCGAGGCAAGGTCGATCGCGGAAAGTCTGCCTGCCATTGCGGTATCGATCACGGCGTTTGCCATCAAGGCGAGCTGTGCGATCAAAACCGGCCAGGCCAGGTGGATGATTTGCTGGGTGCGTTTCATGATTTTTTGGCGAGGACGATCATCATATCAGGCCAGCGCTTTCCACCGTGTTAAACTTGTCTTATGTATGATCCTGACGATATGAACGAACTGCAGGACGTCGAGCAGTTGCTGGACGGCGCAATCGAGGCGATCGAAAAAAGTCGCGCCGGGCGGGTGTTTGGCGAAATCGGCCCGATGCAGCTGGCTGATGCGCTGCGCGCGTTGATCCAGCAATTCGAGGAAATCGATGCGAAAGTTATTCCTGCCTATAACAACGGGCTGGGCGAGCAGGCGCTCACGCTTGCTGCGGAACTCGCCGCTTTGGCAGAACATCTGGAATTGCCCGAGGCCCAGGCCGATCTCGAAAAAGTGTCAGTGGGCATTGCGCTTTGGGTGGCCAGACATGAGGGCGAGATCAGCGAGCTGGAATTTGTAGTGAATGGTTTTGCAGCAAGTGCGAATATCACTGCCTCGGAGGAAACGCTGCGCACGCTGTTTCATGCGATGAAGGCGGTGCTGGAACACGCAGCGCCTTCCATCAGGACGGATTCCGATCAGACCAACCCGCATCGTCCCTGGCGCATGTTGAATTTCAACTTCGCGATCGTCGCGACCCGCACCCAGGATGAGCAACTGATGCATGAAGCCTTCGACACGCTGGGTCGTAATCTGCCTCAGGATGCGCCGGGCTTTTTCGAGGAAGGGCTTAGGCAATCCGGGAAGTCGGTGTACGGCCCCAAGATCAGGAAGTTGATGCAGGAATATTTCACGCGCTGGGCCGTGCGCCACTAGTCCGATTTCAGGGAAAGCGCATTGCCCTGGAATGCGATACCTTCCCATCCTGTCTTGATGAAGTTGCGGATGTTCTGGTGGTTCGTTCCTTCAGGATGCTTCAGCACATCGTCACGGTAATAGGCGCCGAAGCAGTGCAGCGTCTGTTCCCTGGTCAGTCCGTGCAGGCTCGCGAACGAGAAAACCTTGCATGAACCGTTGTTCTGCCCTGCTTCGTTCTGCAATTCCCCATTGCGGAATACGGTCGGGATGAATTCATAATTCGCGTCGATCACCGCGATAATGTCGCTGAATGCGATGCTCTCGGGTGTTGCTATTAGTCTTTGCAGGAATTGTTTCATGAACGGCAAGCGATTGAGTGAAAATTGCAGTATACCGCGTGCAGCTCTTCATTTCCTGAATATCCAGAGCATGACAGGCAGCAGCAGGGAAGCAATCAGGCTGGTCGTGAATGGAAAAAAGAAGGTGAAACCTTTCGCCGCATATAGATGTCGCCGGGCAGATGTCCGATGCACAGCCTGAAAAGCCAAATCCACACAATCCCGATCAGGATGAAGATGAGAAAACACAGGGGTCAAGTCTGGAAATGTAGCATTCCCTATACCTGACCTTTGATTTTCCCCTGTCTTAACGCCTTTCGTGCATTTCGTGGACGCAAGGTTTTAGCGGCGCATGGAGTCGAAGAACTCGGCGTTGTTTTTGGTCGCCTTGATCTTGCCAAGCAGAAACTCCATCGCTTCGAGCTCGTCCATAGGATAGAGCAGCTTGCGCAACAGCCAGATTCTTTGCAGCACGTCGGGCTTGATCAGCAGCTCTTCCTTGCGCGTGCCAGAACGGTTGATGTTGATCGCAGGATAGATGCGTTTCTCGGCCATGCGCCGGTCGAGGTGGATTTCCATGTTGCCGGTACCCTTGAATTCCTCGTAGATCACGTCATCCATGCGCGATCCGGTATCGACCAGCGCGGTTGCGATGATGGTCAGTGAGCCGCCTTCTTCGATGTTGCGCGCCGCGCCGAAGAAGCGCTTGGGGCGGTGCAGCGCATTGGCGTCCACGCCGCCGGTCAGCACTTTGCCGGAAGAGGGGATCACGGTGTTATAGGCGCGGGCAAGCCGTGTGATGGAGTCTAGCAGGATCACCACGTCCTTCTTGTGTTCGACCAGGCGCTTTGCCTTTTCCAGCACCATTTCAGCAACCTGAACGTGGCGGCTCGCAGGTTCATCGAAGGTGGAGGCGACCACTTCGCCGCGCACCGTGCGCGTCATTTCAGTCACCTCCTCGGGACGCTCGTCGATCAGCAGCACGATCAGCGTGGCATCCGGATTGTTCGACGAGATCGAGTGCGCGATGTGCTGCAGCATCACGGTCTTGCCCGACTTGGGCGAGGCGACCAAGAGGCCGCGCTGTCCCTTGCCTATCGGGGCGATGATGTCGATGATGCGCCCGGTGATGTTTTCTTCGGCGCGTATGTCGCGCTCCAGGATCAACGCCTCGGTCGGGAACAGCGGGGTCAGGTTCTCGAACAGGATCTTGTTCTTCGCATTTTCGGGCGGTTCGCCGTTGACCTTGTCCACCTTGACCAGCGCGACATAACGTTCGCCGTCCTTGGGTGTGCGTATCTCGCCTTCTATCGAATCTCCGGTATGCAGATTGAAGCGGCGTATCTGGCTTGGGCTGACATAGATGTCATCCGGGCCTGCCAGATAGGAAGTGTCAGGCGAGCGCAAAAAGCCGAAGCCGTCCGGCAATATCTCAAGCGTGCCGTCGCCGTATATGCTTTCACCTTTCTTCGCATGGCTTTTCAGCAATGCGAACATCAGGTCCTGCTTGCGCATTCGGTTGGCGTTTTCGATTTGATTGGCCGCAGCCATTTCAACGAGTTCAGTGATATGTTTGGTTTTTATGTCGGATAAATGCATGTTAATGCGCGAGGTTTGATTGATGATGGAAGTGAGGATGGAGCAGGTGTGGGGTTGGCCACCCGCATGGCCTATGCGAAAAGCCTCTTGTCGGACTATGCGGGTGCGAGAATAAACGCTTTAGATGTGGCTGTCAATAAATGCGGTCAATTGGGACTTTGACAGTGCGCCAACCTTGGTGGCTTCGATATTGCCGTTTTTGAACAGCATCAGCGTGGGGATGCCGCGCACGCCGAACTTCTGCGGGGTTTGCTGGTTTTCGTCCACGTTCAGTTTTGCCACGGTCAGGCGGCCTGCATATTCCTTGGCGACTTCGTCCAGGATGGGGGCGATCATGCGGCAGGGTCCGCACCACTCGGCCCAGTAGTCAACCAGCACGGGAAGGGTGGCCTGGGTGACGTCGGCATCGAAAGTGGCATCGGTTACGTAATGAATGTGTTCGCTCATGGTTGAATCTCGCTATCAATTAAGAGTGGTTCGAAAAGGCTGTAATGGTTGAAGTCATGCCCGTGCATCGTATCTAAAAAAATGCGTGCTGTGAAGTGCGGCATGTGTCGTGCGTTTAACTCGAAGCGCGATTGCAGCCTGCCGGAGCTTGCAGGACGGGGGTGTTGCAACTGTTTCTGCATGCGCGGAATTCTCGCTGAAATGCGGTTTTTAGGCAAATCTGAAAATTGCCTGTACGTTCGCTGCTCTGCTAAAATGCCAGGAAATTAGCCAAGTGGAGTCCAGACATGACGTATGTAGTTTCTGAAAGCTGTATCAAATGCAAGTTCACGGATTGTGTGGATGTGTGTCCGGTGGATTGTTTCCGCGAAGGCCCGAATTTTCTGGTGATTGATCCGGACGAGTGCATAGACTGCACGCTTTGCGTTGCGGAATGCCCTGTAGAGGCGATCTATGCAGAGGATGACTTGCCTGAGTCCCAGCGCCATTTCACTGCGCTGAATGCTGAGCTCTCCAAGCTTTGGGCGCCCATCGTCGAAAAGAAAGACGCGCCTGCCGATGCCGACGACTGGATGAACGTAAAGGACAAACTGCATCTGCTCGAGAGATAACCAGAATTTTAATCACGCGGAGAACACGGAGTTGAGCTCACTGCATCGGCTGTTTTGAAATGCATTCCAGAGTTCGCATCTGTATGTGAATGATTTTTAATACGGTTTAATCGGGGAGCGGCATGAGTTTTTATCGTCACGTCGCTCGGCATATTCTCTCCTGCCACACGCCGCCCGATTTGCGCGGCGCTATCGTGTTGCTGCCCAACTACCATGCGGCACAGCCGCTGATTCAGGCGCTGAATGAGGCAGCCGGTTTGCCCGTACTGCTTTTGCCCGAGATGACCACGTTTGTTGACTGGGCCGGGACTGTCGCGCTCGATTGCGAAATTCAGCCCGACACGTTGAGGATATCGGCGCTGTACGGCGCGTTGCGGGAGCGCAACTGGTTTCCCGATGCAAACCTGTGGAGCCTGTCTTCTGAATTGCTCGAACTGATGGATGAGCTGACCCGCCACCATGTCGATCTGCCGGACTCCGCGGCCGAATTCGCAGCCCAGCTTGCGCGTGCTTACAAGGCGCGTTCAGGACAGTCGATGCAGTTCGAGGCGCGTGTGGTGCATGAGCTCTGGTATGCGATGACGGCATTCGGCGAGCTGGACGGGGCTTCCGCCTATCAGCAGCGGCTGGCCAGGCTTCATGTGGATAGGCCACTTTATGTGCTGATGGCATCGGATATGTCCATGCCGGAAGCGCGCTTCTTAAACGCCTGCCCGGAACGCGTCACGGTTTTCGACCTGCGCGTGATGGCGGCCGATGCTCCGGAATGTGCGCTGCTTGTTCATGCGTTGCAGCAGACCGGGGAGGACTTGCGCAGTGCGGCCTTACTGCTGAAAAAAGAAGCCGCCCTCCCGCTGAGATTGTTCGGCGCACATAGTCTGGAGCAGGAGGCTCGCGCGGCAGAATTGCAGGTGAGGCGCTGGTTGCTGGCGGGCAAACGGAACATCGCGCTTGTCGCGCAGGATCGACTGGTGGCGCGGCGTGTGCGCGCCCTGCTCGAGCGGGCGGGTGTGCTGGTGTGCGATGAGACCGGCTGGACGATGTCCACGCTTGCCGTCAGCACGGTGCTGATGCGCTGGCTGGATGCGCTGCAGAGCGATTTCTATTATCTGGACCTGCTGGACCTGCTCAAGTCGCCATTCATCTTCTCGGATCAGAGCGCTGATTTTCGCAAACAGGCCGTATATCAGATCGAACAACTGGTGCGCAAACAAGGCGTGGCTTCCAGACTGGATGCTTTTTTCGACATGGCGCGTGGCAAGGCGGAAGCGGAGGCGGCTTTGACCAGGCTGCGCAAGGCTCAGGGGGCACTGCGCAGAAGCAGCGATACCTTGAGCGGCTGGCTGAAGTCGCTTGACGAAAGTCTGTCCATGCTCGGGGTCCTTCTGGGGCTTTCCGCGGATGAAGCGGGCACACAATTGTTGCAGGCATTGCAGAGTTGGCAGCAGGAACTGGCGGGGGATGCCGCGCGCTTCAGTCGGGCAGAATGGCGGCGCTGGCTGGCCCATCAACTTGACCGTCACACCTTTCGCGATGACGCGATAGAAAGCACGGTACTGATTACCCATCTTGCAGCGACGCGTTGGCGCAGTTTTGATGCGGTGCTGCTGCTGGGCGCGGATGCTCTGCATTTGCCGGGTGCGGACAAAGGCAGTTTGTGGTTCAACGATGCGGTGCGCGCAACACTTGGCCTGCCGACGAATGGAGTTCGTCTGGCGCAGCAGCGCGACGACCTGTTCTCGCTTTTAGCGATGAACGGCACCTTGCTGGCTACCTGGCAGGCAAGCAAAAACGGCGAGCCCAATCTGTTAAGCCCGCATCTGGAGATGCTGCGCGCGCAGCACAGGCTTGCGTTCGGGGATGACCTGATGGACGGGGAACTGGGTGAAATCATCAATCAGTCCTCGGTCCGCAGCCCTCAATCCTCAATCCTCGATCCTCAATCCTCAGTCTGCATGCCTCGTCCTGTAGTGCTGGGCAATCTCATCCCAAACCGTATTTCGCCATCGGGCTACAACTCGCTCGTCGCCTGTCCTTACCAGTATTTCGCGCGCCATGTGCTGTACTTAAACGAGCTAGACGAGGTGCGTGAGGCCTTGGAGAAGCGCGATTACGGCGAATGGGTGCATGTCATTCTGCATCGCTTTCACGAGGAGTTTCCGGTGCTGGAAGAAAAGAAGAAGGATGAGTTGAGGCTGGCGATGGAGCAGATCAGCAGCGAGGTGTTTGCGCCCGCAGTGGCGCGCGATTATCTTGCGCGCGCCTGGATTTTGCGCTGGCAGCAGGCGATCCCCGCCTATCTGGATTTCCAGCTTGAAAGCGAGAAGCAGGGCTGGCGCTATCAGGGAGGCGAGATGCAGTTCGACCTGAATCTCGCGGATGACCTGACCCTGCATGGTCGCCTCGACCGCGTCGATGCAACGCGCGAAGGCATTAAGCGAGTGCTGGACTACAAGACGAGCGGTGTTACCGGTCTGCGAAACAGGCTGAAGGAAGCCGGCGAAGATGTGCAGCTTGCCTGCTATGCGGTAGCGGAAGGCGCTGCGGAAGCAGCATTCATCAGCATAGAGAAGGAAAAAGTGGCCGCTGTCGCACCCCCTCATGATGTGAGCTGGCTTGCCGGGACCAATGTCGATAGGCTGAAGACTCTGTTCGGGCAGATGCGCAAGGGGGCTGCGATGCCCGCACATGGCGCGGACGAGGCATGTGAATATTGCGAGATGCGCGGGCTGTGCCGCAAGGGCAGTTGGGAGGCGCGCGACGTGCGGGAGGGGGCAGATGGATAACCACATCGCGCTCGATCCGGAGCGCAGCATCGTCGTCGAGGCATGCGCGGGCAGCGGCAAGACCTGGCTTCTTGTGTCGCGCATCGTCCGCCTGCTGCTTGCCGGCGTTAAGCCCGGCGAGATACTTGCGATCACTTTCACGCGTAAGGCCGCACAGGAGATGCAGGCGAGGTTGAACGAATGGTTGCACCTGCTTGCTGTCAGGGATGACGACAGGGTGCGCGAATTTCTGCGCGAACGCGCCGTTTCCGACATCGATGCTGCCATGCTGGCTAAGGCGCGCAGTCTTTACAGGGATGCATTGCTCGCACAGCCCGTGGTCACCATCAGCACATTCCACGGCTGGTTCATGCAACTGATCCAGCGCGCGCCGTTGAATGCAGGCGTGCCGGTCGGCATGCAGCTTCTGGAGCGCACTGCAGCGATGCACGACGAGGCATGGCAAGCTTTCGCCGACAGCCTCTTTGCGGTGCCCGACGGGCAGACCGCGCAGCATATGCAGCAGTTGTTTGCCGGATATGGCTTGCACAGCACGCGCATGCTGCTGGAAAACTTCGTGCACAAGCGGGCCGAGTGGTGGGCATACACGCTGGGTCATGACGATGCCGCAGCATGGGCAACGGAGCAACTGCAAAACGAGCTCGGTATCGAAGATATTGAATTTGATCCGCTCGAAGACTGGGGCATGTGCGGAAACAGCGAAGAGCTTCTGTTCGCGTTTACAAGGCAGCTGGCCTGTAATGGCTCGGCAGCGCAACAGAAAAATGCCGGTCAAATGGAACTTGCCTGGACGGGCAATGCGGAGGGCGGGCGTTTTGATGCGCTGTGGCCGCTGCTGTTCACTCAGGACGGGAAACCGCGCACCAGTCTCAAGCCAAACTTGAAGCAGAATGCGGATGCATTTCTGCATACCCGGGATGTGTTGCAGGCCAGCCTTCAGGCTGCGAAAGACGAGATGACTGAAATCGAGGCGTTGCGCATGAACCGGGCTGCGCTGCATTGCGGTGCAGAATTGCTGGGACATTTTCAGAGGCTGAAGCTTGAACGACAGCAGATTGATTTCACCGATCTTGAATGGAGTGTCTGCCGACTTTTGAGCGACAGCGACCATGCGGAATACATGCAGCACAAACTGGACAGCCGTTATCGCCATGTGCTTCTAGACGAGTTCCAGGATACAAATCCGTTGCAGTGGCAGATACTGCAGTCCTGGTTTTCGGCATCGGCAGCGGTGGACACAAGGCCCGGGGTGTTTGTGGTCGGCGACCCCAAGCAATCCATCTATCGTTTTCGCCGCGCCGACGCACGCCTGTTCGGCGAGGTGAAGCAGTACCTGCAGAACCATTTCGATGCGCATCACTTGACGCAGAACGAGACGCGGCGCAATTCGCCTGCGGTGCTGGAAGCGGTGAACGGCGTGTTTTCTTCGCATCCCGATGGCTTTGTTGATTTCGAGGAACATGTCGCGCACCACCGTGATTTGCAGGGTTGTGTCGAAGTGCTGCCGTTGCTTCCTCTCCCTGATTCCATTGCGCTGCAACAGGGGGATGAACTGCGCAATCCGCTTCTTGTGCCGCGCAAGGAACGGCAAGTCGATGCGCGCATGCTCGAGGCCGAGCAATTTGCCGCGCATGTCGCCGGTATCGTCGCGAACCGGCATGTGCTGGACGGCGGAAAAGAACGCCCTGCAGAATACAGGGACATCATGGTGCTGGTGCGCAGGCGAACGCACCTGCGCGTATACGAGCATGCCTTGCGCGCGCGCGGGATTCCTTTTTTGACGTCAAGGCGGGGCGGTCTGCTTGACACGCTGGAAGCGGAAGACGTGCAGGCGCTGCTAACTTTCCTGATCACGCCATTTTCCGATCTCGATCTGGCCCGAGCGTTGCGCTCGCCGGTCTTCTCGTGCAGCGACGACGACCTGATGCAGATTGCAGAATTGGGGACTGGGGATCGAGGATCGGAAAGAATGATTTTGTCCGAATTCCCGATCCCCAATCCTGACAGCTGGTGGCAGCGCATTAAACATCTTGTTGAAAATGGCGGTGGCTCGGGTGCGCTGCAGCGCGCCTACAGTCTGCTGCAGGGCTGGATGCTTCTTGCCGACAAGTTGCCGGTGCACGATCTGCTGGATCGCATCTATTTCGAGAGCGACCTGATGCACCGCTATGCGTTGGCGCTGCCAGCCGAACTGAAGGAGGCGGTAGAGGCAAATCTGCACGCTTTCATGGAGATTGCGCTGAACGTCGATGCGGGGCGTTATCCCAGCCTGCCGCGTTTTCTGGACGAGCTGCGCGAGTTGCGCCTGGCCGAAAACGAATCCCCTGACGAGGGCAGGACAGGGGAGGCAGCGCTGCGCATCTATACCGTGCATGAGGCCAAGGGCCTGGAGGCGCCCATCGTATGGCTGCTGGATGCGAACGATATGCAGGTCCGGACGGACAGCTATGGCGTGCTGCTGGACTGGCAACCCGATGAGCCGCGTCCGGCGCATTTCTCTCTGTATGGCGACAAAGCCGGCCGTGGTTCTGCGCGCGCGTCCCGCTTTGAAGCCGAGGAGGCATACGCGCGCCGTGAAAACATGAACCTGCTGTATGTCGCGATGACGCGGGCCAGACAGGTTCTGATCGCAAGTGGCAACGGCGCGCTGGCCGAGGACTCCTGGTATGACCGCATCGCCAAGGCAGAAGACAGAAATCAGATGACAGAGGACGGAGACCGCAAGGGTATTCCCAGTACAGTTAAAGGACTATGTCCCAAGTTGTTGACTGAAGGTCCCTTGCGGTCTCTGTCTTCCGCAGTGGATGAACGCCTCACTCTTCTGTTGCCGACAGGCAGGCGCAGGCCTCCATTGACCGGGCAGCAGCGCGAAGGCATCTGGCTGCATGGCCTGCTGCAGAATCTTGCGCCAGTTGTGCCGCAGATGGAAACCCTGCAGCGCAATTTGAACATCCCCCCGGAACAGATGCCTCTGCTTATGCAAAAGGCGCAGGAAATACTGGGCGCGCCTGATCTTGTGCGCTTTTTTGATGCGCGATGTTTTCTGACGGCCTCGAATGAGTTAAGCTATGTCAACGCGGCCGGGGAACTCAGGCGCATCGATCGCCTGGTCGAATTCGAGCATGAAGTCTGGGTGCTGGATTACAAGACAGGGATGGCGTCGGAAAGCCATGCGCCGCAGCTTCAGGAATATCGCAGTGCGATGCAGACCATATACCCGGGCAAGACCATACGCTGCGGCCTGATCTTTGCCGGCGGAAAATTCCTCGAAGCCTGACAAAAAAGCTGTGGTATTATTTCGCCACTTCATTTTATCTCTGCAATTTCATAAAAAAGGAAAAATCATGGAACATACTCTGCCAGCTTTGCCTTATGCAATGGATGCATTGCAACCACATATGTCCAAGGAGACATTCGAGTATCACTACGCCAAGCACCACCAGGCCTATGTAACCAACCTGAACAACCTGATCAAGGGTACGGAATACGAGTCGCTGGACCTCGAATCCATTATCAAAAAAGCCCCCGCAGGCGGTATCTACAACAATTCCGCGCAGGTCTGGAACCACACCTTCTTCTGGAACTGCATGAAGCCCGCTGGCGGCGGCGCACCGACTGGCGCGCTGGCGGCTGCGATCAACGCGAAATGGGGCAGTCTTGACGAATTCAAGAAGGCTTTCCAGACTTCTGCTGTCGGCAACTTCGGCTCCGGTTGGACATGGCTCGTGAAAAAGGCCGACGGCACGCTGGATATCGTCAACATGGGTGCCGCAGGCACGCCGCTGACCACGGCCGACAAGGCGCTGCTGTGTGTGGACGTATGGGAACACGCCTACTATATCGACTATCGCAATATGCGCCCCAAGTTCGTCGAGACCTTCATGAACAATCTGGTGAACTGGGATTTCGTCGCGAAGAATTTCGCATAATTCCTTCAATGATACGCGCCCTCTCGGGCGCGTTTGTGACATTCAGGATGAGCGGTTGATCAGGCGGGATAGTATTTCTACCTCCTCGACATCGGAGAAGAAGTAGGGATAGAGTGACTTTACGCCGACAGCCTTTTCCATCATCCCGCCGAATTTCCTGACCTGTTCTGCCATATAGGAAAAGTTCGTGCGCAAAAGCACGGCAGGCGCATTGACGCGGGGACAGATTTTTTCGGGACCGATGCGTGTGAAGCCCAGCCTTTTTTCGTAGAAGCCCGCGTGTCTGGGGTTGACTTCGATCACGCCGTCCGTGTGACTGGAGATGCTGTAAGGGTAGAGATAGCCGATGTGAAAGAGGCTTGCCAGCAGACGCTTGGATTTGATGCCGGCATCCACGGCAAGCGCCCTGAATTCGCAGAGGCTGCAACCCTCATTTCTCAGTCGATTCAGCTCTTCGTGATACAGCTGGTCTGCCAGCAGTCCCATGCTGGAATCGGAGGCTATGGACAATGTACCGATGGCATTTTCATTCGAATAGGCGATGATGGTCGTTCTGTCCGGATCCGGCGCCAGGGTTTTGCCCGTTTCATAGCCGCGCCATGAATACATCCTGTCTATCAGCTGGTTGGCCGAATTGTGGTGGTGGTGGTTCTGCGCGATCCTGAACTTGAAGTGATGGTGGCTCGCTACCGGTTCTGAATATTCGCTAGCGGACATGATTTCGGATGCAGGCCGGATTTCCTCGACGAAAAAGGCTAGCGTGGAATCCATGTGATATGTCTTGTGAGTCATGCTGGGGTCGAATCGGATTGTGAACGTGCGCATGAGGGGGCGCAGAAGAAACCCAGGTGGTTTGAGTCGAGATGAGTTGCTGCTGCCATACGTTGAGCTATATTATATCCCATTCATTCTATATGGCAAGGCGCGCACGCGATGAATGCTCACGAAGAAAGTCTGCTTTCCAGGTTAAGCTCACTGACGAATTTTCAGAGTTCGGATCTGAGTCTGAACGACAATCTGCAGAGGCTCTCGTCCATGGTGGCGGACATTGTAGATGTCGAAAACTGCTCTATCATGCTGTCAGACGACGACGCAAATCTGAGGGTATGCGCAAACTTCGGGAATCTGTCCAATGAGGCCTACAGGGAGTCCGTGAAAAAAGGCGAGGGGATATCTGGCCATGTGCTGGCAAGCAGCGCATCGCTGCTGATAGAAGATATCGGCAAATCCGGGTTTGCCAGATATGCGAGATATTCTGATGCATCGAAGAAGGGGATGATATGCGTCCCCATCAGGGCAGACGGGGTGGCGCTGGGTGTGATCAACATCAACGGCTTGAGGCGCAGGAGGAACTTCACCAGGGATGATCTGCATGCGATGGAAATTATCGCGGCTTTCACGGGAAATATCATACAGAGTCAGCAGCTCAAGCGCACGCTGGGTTCCCGCTTCGCGCAGATGTCGCTGGGAGGCGGAATGACTGGGCAGAAGATCAGCGATGCGCAGAATCCGGGGAGGATGGCGAAGATACTGGCCAAGTCGTTCTACCGCGAAATGGCAGGCGCGGGCTTTGGCCCGGCGCAGATCATAGATGCCGCATCGGAAATCATCTCGGAACTGGGCGAGAATGTGAATAAACATCGTGGGCGCATCAAACGTGATTGAATCCGGCGCAAGCACTGCTTTTGCGAAGCGTCCGGCAATGACGGAAAATCCCGGTATCGCGCGGCATCTGGCTCATCTTCCGCTAATCATGGCAAGCCTTGGCCTAATCGTTTTCGCGCTGATGCATTATCCGCTGAACCCGTTCTGGCTGGGCGCTGCCTTACTGGCCTATGCGGCTGTCCTCTGGCGATATCCGGCAAGTTGGCTATTCTTCATCCCGGCGATCCTTCCGATGGCCGATTTTTCTGCGTGGAGCGGTTGGCTGTTTTTCGAGGAGCTCGATCTCTTCGTGTTGGCAACGGTCGCGGTGTGCTACTGGAGGCTGATGCCGAAAAAGCCTGTATACGTTTTTCCCCCCGTTGCGGCAATTTTGCTCCTGCTGCTTGCGGTTTCATACGTCATCAGCGCCTATATCGGCGTGACTCCTTTGCAGAAGCTGGATGCCAACGCGTTCAGTAACTACTTCAGTCACTACAACAGTCTGAGGATACTCAAGCCTTTCGTCTGGGCGCTCCTGCTTCTGCCGCTGCTGCGCAGAAGCGATGAGAAGCTTTTCGTCCCAGGGCTGCTGGCGGGCCTTGCAACCGTTGCGCTGGCTGGGATATGGGAGAGGCTCGCGTTCACCGGGCTGATGGATTTTTCGAGCGACTACCGGATCACGGCGCCCTTTCCCGAGATGCATCTAGGGGGCGCAGCGCTCGATGCGTTCCTCTCGCTTTCGCTGCCTTTCGCGGTTTTCAATCTTTTTCGCGGCAAGCAGCCCGCCGTTGCGCTGTTGCTTCTCGCTGCCGCCACCTATGTGACCTTCGTCACCTTCTCGCGAGGACTCTACTTGGGTTATGCAGTGTCCGTTGCAGCCCTGGCGTTCTTCATGTTCAGGGGCGATGCGCGGGGCGGGAAAGTGGGGAGGATGAGCCTGCCGCTGGCCGCAGTGTCGGGAGTGGCGGTGATCCTGCTCGTGAGGACGTTTGCAACGGGAGGATACAGGGGCCTTTTTGCGGCAGCCTGCCTGATGGCTGCATCCTATTTCATCGGCGGGATGGAAAGGAAGGGCAGGGGGACATTGGCGGCAGTCCTGCTCGGCCTTGCGTGCGCTGCGCTGATCACAGCATTCAGCAAGGGCTCGTATCTCGCATTCGGACTTTCCGCGGCGGTCTTTGCGCTGGGATTTCTGCTCCATGAATTCGGGGCGGGGGATATGAAAAGAACCGGCATGATGCTCGCGTACACGGGCTTTCTCGCGATGGGCCCATGCGATCTTGCGGTGAACTGGCACTGGGGAGGGGAAACTGCCGCGATCTACGGCGCCTTGGTCTGGGCATTTTCGATGGTGCTGGCGCTGGGGAGCCGCCGCATGAAAAAGCCTCTCTGGTCTTGGAACAGAAGCGGCGCAATGGTAGTGGCGCTCGGACTCATGCTGTCAGGCATGGCGATTCCGGTGCTCTGGAATCCCTACATGGACAGCCGCGTGGAAGATGCGAACACAGACCTGAATTGGCGCATGGCGCACTGGCGCGGCGTGATCGACATGATCGATTCCGGCTGGAAGGCGAGGCTCTTCGGCATGGGTCTGGGCAGATTTCCGGAGACCTATTTCTGGCGGAACAGCAATCAGGAGTTCGCCGGGAGGTACAGCATACAGAGCGATGGCGGCGGCCCGTACCTGAGGCTGGAAGGGCCGAAATACGCGATCGGATTCGGTGAGTATCTGCGCTACGGCCAGCGCATAGATATCGAACCCTACCGGACCTACACGCTGGAGTTCGACGCGCGCAACACCTTCGCGAACACGAGATTGCAGGCCGAGATATGCGAGAAGTATCTGCTTTACGAGAAGCCGTGGACCTGCCCGCAGTCCGTGCAGACTCTGACACCCGACGGGCATTGGCACCGCTACAAGGCGGAATTGAAATCGGGCGGCATAGGCAGCGAGCCCTGGTACAAGCGCCCGACCGTGCAGTTCTCGCTCGCTGACCAGCAGGCGGGCGACTACCTGGACGTGAAGAACGTGGGACTGACGGACGAGAGCGGGAGGGACCTGCTGCACAACGGCAGTTTTCTGCGCGGAACGGATCGCTGGTATTTTAGCAGCGATCGTTTTCATCTTGCTTGGCATGCGAAGAACCTGGGACTCAATCTGTTTTTCGACCAGGGTCTGTTCGGGCTGATTTCTTTCGGGCTGCTTCTCCTCTACGCGCTGGCCAGGCAGGCGAGAACTGCATTGCGCGGCGATCTGCTTTCTGCCACAAGATTCGCTTCCCTTCTGGGATTCCTGATGGTCGGTCTGTTCGACAGCATACTGGATTTCCCACGCCTTTCATTGCTTTTCTACCTGATGCTCTTCACTTCGCTGCTCAGGCTGCGTATGTCGGCGGGCCGGCAGAAAATGGGATAATGCAAAAGAGGAGGAGAGAGAAGTGAAACTGGAAAAGGAAATCGAGATGCTCATCAGGGACAGGGATGAGCTGAAGGCCGCAGGCACGCTTGTAGAGAAGCAGTCCCAGCGGCTTGCGAGGGTGGAAGCTGAAATCGCCGCAAAGGAAGCTGAGCATCCGGGCATCGAGGAGCATGTGATTAAGGATATCGAACAGGGCCGGGAGTTGCTCGGCCACAAGAATGCGCAGAAAGGACTTTCACTGGTCAGGCGCAAACTCTTTCCGCTGGCCGTCAGAGCGAACTCCGGCCTAGTGGTCAGTGCGGAAGCGATAGCGAGGCTCAACAGGGAGGGTGCTGGCATCGGCCGCCACACGCTGATCTCGCTTGAGCAGAACAGGCTGGGCACGCGGGTTGAGAACGGCGATCTGCTTTTGCCGTGGGAATGGGACATCTGAGCTTTAGGTAGGTCAGACGATATATATCGTTTTGCATATTGTTGTGCGGATGCGCTGCCCGTAGAGTGCATGCAGCCCGGAGCCAAGAGCCTGGGGCTGCAACCTGCGAGGAGTGAACATGCCCGAAGCCTATTTTGGCTGGCTGCCGGATCTGGCCAGCATCGCCGATTACACTGTCGAACATGGCAAGGTTAAACCGCTGCTCGCCAAGATTTACAAGGTGGGCGGCACGCTGCCTGCAAAGTGCGACCTGCGTTCCTGGTGCTCGCCCGTCGAGGATCAGCGCGATCTCGGATCTTGCACTGCCAATGCGGGCGTGGGTATAGTTGAGTATTACGAGCGCCGCGCCTTCGGAAGGCACATCAATGCCTCGCGGCTGTTCCTGTACAAGACGACGCGCGACCTTCTGAAGTCGACCGGCGACACCGGCGCGTTTTTGCGCACCACGATGGAGGCCATGGTGCTGTTCGGTCTGCCGCCCGAAGACTACTGGCCCTATATCGTCGCTGATTTCGACAAGGAACCCAGCGCGTTCCTCTATTCCTTCGGGCAGAATTACCAGGCTCTCAACTATTACAGGCTCGACCCTGCGGGCACCGAAAAGCCTGCGCTACTTGATCGGATCAGGACCAACCTCGCTTCCGGACTGCCCGCGATGTTCGGCTTCACGGTATACAGTTCCTATGCGCAGGCGAGTTCCGCAAACAAGGGTTCGATACCTTATCCCGTCAAGGGAGACAGGGTCGTGGGCGGTCATGCGGTGGTGGCGGTAGGTTACGACGACGCAATGAAGATCAGAAATGGCAGCGCGAAGGCGACCGAGGGCGCGCTGATGATACGCAATTCCTGGGGAACGGGCTGGGGCGATGGCGGCTATGGCTGGCTGCCCTACGAGTATGTGCTGAAGGGTCTCGCTTCTGACTGGTGGGCGCTGATCTCCCAGGAATGGGTAGACACTGGAAAATTCGGCTGATCCGGCATGAATCTGCGTCTGTGTTCCGAATGAACCTTAAAACCGCAGTTCAATCCGCATCAATGATTGCCAGAGCGCAGCTCATAGCAAGAGTTGAGTAGTGTTTCATCAGATTACGCAGATTCACACAGATTTACAAGGCGTTATCGAACTTGCGCCTCTCCCCCATCAGGTGGTTGAATAATTATGATTAAGGGGTTGGTTTTACTTTACGTTCTGATGAAACAACTAGCCATTCAATAAGACGCTAAACAACGGCGTTCAAGTGACTGGTTATCCGCGCATTTGTTGAGATATAATGAATACATGTATTTAAATGAGGTTGTGATATGGCTACTTCGATACGCTTGGCGCCGGAAGTTGAGCAAAAACTTGATTACCTTGCCGAGCAGACGGGGCGCACAAAGGCGTACTATCTGCGAGAAATCATTGAGCGTGGCATTGAGGAAATGGAGGATTATTACCTTGCTGTCGACGTGCTGGAGCGTGTCCGCAAGGGGCAGGAGCGGGTGCATTCCGCTGCCGACGTGAGAAGCGACCTTGGCCTGGAAGATTGACTACACCGATACTGCCAAAGAGCAGTTGCGCAGGCTCGACAAACCGGTAGCGCGGCGCATTGCCGACTTCATGGATGAACGCATCGCTGGAATTGAAAACCCGCGCAGCACCGGCAAAGCTTTGGTCGGTCCGCTGGGAGGCCTCTGGCGATATCGTGTTGGAGATTTTCGGGTTATATGTGATATTCAGGATGAGGTGTTGAGTGTGCTCGTTGTGCAGGTAGGTAGTCGCAGCAAGGTTTATCGCTAAACGGAAATTGGGGGAAGATGGTCTGCCCCCGGTTTTTCAGGAAGTCTGCTCGCTTAAATTCACCGCATTCACGATGTTGCCAACGTAGGCGCGCACGCCATGTTTCGCCTCGTAGCTTTCGAACGCGTTGTCCGCAAGCCTTGCGGCAAGCTCCCTGTCGTCCAGCAGCCGCTCGATTGCACGCTGCATCGCGTCTGCATCACCGCGCGGAACGAGCAGCGCATTGCTGCCATCCGTAAGATAATCCGAGATGGTCGGCGTTTCGGTGACTACCAGCGGCTTGCGGTAGGCCATGGCCTGGACCAGCACCATCTGACCTGCGGATATGTCGGATACCGCGAGAGGAACCGCGACGACAGAGGCGCGGCGCAGCTCCTCGACATAGCAGTCGTCATGGCAGTTCTTCAGCACGGTGATGTTGGGTGATGCCTCGCAGCCTGACAGCGCAGCCTCGGAGTCGCACACCACATGCAGCGGATGGCCCATGCGGCCGAACGCCTCGAACAGCGTCCTGTAGTCTCGGCCCGAGCGCCCCGCGCTGAAGACATGCGCGCCTTCGTCCTTGCCGTCATGCCTTGCATGCTCCTTGTATCCGTCTATGTGCAGCCCGTAGGGAATGTAGCGGAACTTGTCACTAGCCCCGTGGAAGAGAATCCTGTAGCGCTCTATCTCGAGTTCCGAGAAGCAGATGATGCCGTCTGTCAGCGAAAAGACGAAGCGGTAGTAGAGGCGGCGCAGATTGTCGATCAGCGGGTTGCTGCGCCTCGTGTAGATGAATCCAAGCAGGTAGATGCGCGGCTTGCGGCGCAGCAGGAGCAGCCGCATCAGCGCGTAGGCCAGCACCTCGATGTGCGAGCTCACGACAACAGCGTCCGGGCGCGGGCTGGAGCGCAGTGAGCGCCATGCGGACTTCAACGAGAAAAGTCCGAGCCTGGGCCAGCCGACCAGCAGCAGCCAGATCCGGTAGTGATATTTCAGCGATATCCTGTCGGAAAAAATGCGGTGCTTCACACCCATGTCCTTCAGCGCCTTGCCGAAAGGCGAATTGGCAGCGTCCTTGCCGAATGTCAGGATGAAATGGATCATCGAGTCTTGCCCTGTCTTGGTCGGGTATGAGCCCTGGTTCGCTTGCAGAAGGTTTACGGCTAACCGAAAGTAGCCCTTGCGGTTAGCCGTGGCCGCCCGATTCTACACCAATCCGTGGCGCTGATTCGACGGGCCATGGCGATTGAGTTCAATCGCGGCGTCGCTTTCCGGTTCGGTCAATTGGACAGGTTGGATATCAGCGGCGATAATGCGCTTCGTGAATGACGTATTTCGGAATGGACATCGGGGGGTGTTTATGAATCGCACTACGGTAATAGGCGTAGCAGGCTTGGTTCTGCTGTCGTTTTTCAGCTCGTCCGCATGGGCGGATGCCGTCAGGACGCAGACGGAGCTTGCGATGCTTCCCTCATACTGCAGCGGAGTCCAGCAGGTGCGCGACATCAGCAGGGATCCGGTGTCTCTTGATCAGTACATGCAGATGTACGGGCCCTCCTACGGGCATTTTCATCACTACTGCTGGGCGCTGAATTCGGAAAACAAGGCGAACGCGATGTTCAACAAGAGCGCTCACGATTTCGAACTGGGAAATGCGCTAAATGACATACAGTATGTTCTGAAGAATTCCAGTCCCGATTTTGTCTTTCTTCCCGACGTTTATAATTCCCAAGCGAGGATACTTTTTTCTTTGCACCGTGACAGCGAAGCCGTGCTCGCGCTCGAGAAGGCCATCGAACTGAAACCCGGCTATGCCCCCGCGGTTTCTAGGCTGAGCGATTATTTCGCGCACATAGGCGACAAGGGAAAAGCGATCAAGACGCTGGAAACCGGGATAGACAACACCGAGAATGCAGGTGGCCTGATCAAGAAGCTCTCGGCGCTGGGAGTAACCTATCAGGGCAAACCAGGCAGCGCGATAAAGAAGGATGAGCCGGTCAATGATGTCCTGCCGACAGCAAGCCCGGATGCCGCGAGCCCATCATCCGCAGTGGATGCGGCACCGGTAGGCAGCAAGCCTGCGAACAATCCGTATTGCCGTTTCTGTCCCTGACACATGCGCCCCACAAATAGTTGTCCGCTCTTTATTGCTTGGCTTGCTTGGGGTACCCGGCTGTGGGCGAATTGATCCTGCCGAGCGTCATTGCGGTCAGCAGAATCAGCGTGAGCGACAGCGCAAATCCGGCAATTGCCTAAGCGGGAAATCTCGCGATGAGATGTCGGCTGATTTTATTCTCGCGTCAATCAGTGAAACTTTTCTTCGCTGCGCGCATCCGACTGGGGGAGTTTGAAGTTCATTCGCTTTAACTGGAAAATTGGTATCATGAAGCCGCTTCAGGATAGTCGTGAATCGATTTTCTGGGCCGGACGATCCGGGACTCAGCGCAAAAAACGCCGTAGATCGGGATTGTCCGTTCTTAATAGGATATTGACCTGGTCGGCATTCCCTCAATTGCAATTAAATGGCAAATCCATGCTTGATGTATTTTTTACAGTTGATGTCGAGATATGGTGCGATGGCTGGCATAGCATCGATCAGAAATTCCCTGCATGTTTCCAGAAATACATTTATGGGCCTACCGCCAAAGGCAGTTTTGGCCTTCCTTACCAGCTCGATGTGCTGAATCAGCATGGTCTCTCTGGCGTGTTCTTCATAGAGCCGCTTTTTTCAACGCGTTTCGGCGAGCAGCCTCTGGCGGAAATTGTTTCGCTGGTGCGGGAAGCTGGCCAGGAAATACAGCTGCACCTGCATACCGAATGGGTCGACGAATCGAGGCAACCCCTGTTGCCAAACATGCATGAAAAGAGGCAATATCTCCGGTACTTTTCCAGGGATGAGCAAGCCACTCTGATCAGCGAAGGAATCGGGCTGCTCGAAAGGGCGGGGGCTGGCAATATCATTGCCTTCCGCGCGGGAAGTTTCGGTTTCAATCGGGACACGCTGGGTGCACTTGACGCCTGTGGAATCGCAATCGACAGCAGTTACAATGCCAGCATGTTCGGGCCGGACAGCGGGGTCATGTCTGGCGTAACCGTAGTGGAACCAGTCGAATGCGACAGTGTCTTGGAGTACCCGATGACGGTGTTCAACGATGGCACAGGGAAGCTGCGCCACACCCAGCTGACCTCATGCTCATTCCGTGAAATGGAAGGCTTGCTATGGCAGGCGCTGGAGTCCGGTCGCAGTTCATTTGTCATCCTTTCTCACGGCTTCGAGCTTCTCAATGAGGCCAAGGAGCGTCCGGATGATGTTGTCGTCAGGCGTTTCCAGCAACTATGCTCTTTTCTGGATAAAAACCGGGACGTTTTTTGCACTCGCGGGTTCCAGGATTTGAAGCCGCATATCCCGAAGCATCAGCCCATGCCGCTGGTTTCGCCAATCTGGAAAACAGGAGCAAGAATGGTAGAGCAAGCTTACAGAAGAAAGTATCGATGAGCAGCTGGCAATTACGCACGGTGCCCTTAAAGTTTCAACTGAGCGACTGGACGCTTTTCAGCGTATCTGTCCCGTTGCAGGTCAGGGGGGCGCGGATATTCGGCCAGGGGCCATCCGTGATTAAGCTGGGCCCGCCATCCGATGAACTCATGTCTGGCAGTCAGGGATTTCTGATCCGCGGGCTGCCTGTGGAAGCGCAGCTCCCGGTCATCAGCAGGATTGATGACTTTCTCTGTTATGTGCCGCTTCAGTATCAGCACTGTTACATCGATCTTGGCCAGTCGTTCGAGAGCTATCAGAAAAAGTTTTCCTCGAAGACAAGGTCAACGATCAATCGCAAGACAAGGAAATATGCGGAGCATTGCGGCGGCGCCACTCCCTGGAAAACCTACAAGGCTCCCGATGAAATGCGGGATTTTTTCCTGCATGCCCGCACCGTATCTAAATTGACTTATCAGGAAAAACTGCTGGATTCAGGAATACCCGATACGGAAGAATTCCTTGCCGAAGCTGAAAGTCTTGCGGCTCAGCAGCGCGTGAGAGCCTACATATTGTTCGACGGCGAGCGCCCGGTGTC
Organism: Pseudomonadota bacterium; assembly: GCA_021787435.1. Classification (GTDB taxonomy): domain Bacteria; phylum Pseudomonadota; class Gammaproteobacteria; order Burkholderiales; family Gallionellaceae; genus Gallionella. The sequence continues at coordinate 54,178 of JAJYLY010000006.1, forward strand.
CTATTTGTATTGCCCCGTGGAAGACGGGGTTCTGAATTATGCCTATCTGGGATACGACCCGGACTATATGCATTTGTCAGTGGGCACTGTCCTTCAGTGGCTTGCATTGGAGCAGTTGTTCAATGAAGCCTGCTTCCGGTATTTCGACTTTACCGAAGGCCAGTCCAGTCATAAGCTTCTCTTTGCCACGCATCAGCAGCAGTGTGCCAATGTTTTCCTGGTGAAGAACACATTGAAAAATACAGCGCTCATCAGGAGCCACATGGTGATGGACCGACTCTCGAATCGTATCGGCGCAACGCTGAACCGTTTAGGGATCAAGGAAAAAGTAAAGCGCCTGCTTCGGCATTCCAGGTGAGGCTGAGCGCCATGAAATCTTTTGCAAAATGGCTCATGCACCTGATTCTTGGCGATTATTCGGCCTACTATATCTATGCCCGTTCATGCGATACAGGCGAGCCGTCCTGCGCTGTTGCCGGCTTTCCATTCAGATTCGAAGAGATTGACGAGTCTGCAATCAGCCGCAGCCTGGATGTCTTGATAAGGGAGCAGGCTTATTATGCCGGTTCCGGTTCGCATGTATATGCATGCCTTGAAGGCGACCGTATCGTGGCGCTATGCTCTTACTGGTTTGGCGAGCGTTACCTGAAACGCAACTTCTGGCCGCTTGCCGACAATGAAGCAAAGCTGGTTCAGATTATTTCCCTGCCCGAATTCCGCGGCCGCGGTATTGCAACTTCGCTGATAAATGCTTCGCTGCAGGATATGGCCGGGAAAGGATACGGCAAAGCTTATGCACGGATATGGCATTCAAATATCCCTTCGATCCGGGCTTTCGAGCGCGCAGGGTGGCGGCGGATTGCGCTTGTAATGGAGATCAATCCGTTTCGGCAAAGGCGGCCCATCCGGATGCGTTTCAAGCGCGTTCCACGGAAACCGGAAGATTATTCCATTTGATCTTCCTTGCCTGCCTGTTCTCTGTTAATCAGCGTGCAAAACTGATTAGGAAGCCGGGTACTGAGGAAACTCAAAATCTGTCTGAGTTTGAAGCCTTGTCCGATACACGTGACGCAAGGCTCCTGAAGAGGGCTTCCAAAACCGCTCGTGCTGATGTATAGAAGCATGGACGGTTTTTTATAGTTTCAACTGCGCTTTTTTGCGGTCAGGCGACCAGCCTGTGCGTCAGTCTGCTGCGTCCGAGCAGCCAGGCTGTCGATACGGACAGGAAGAGCACAGCGAAAAAATAGCCGCCCCATGACAGGCTCCCGGTCTTGAAGCTTTGCCGCAGCATGTCGACGAAGGCGAAGTGGATGGCGTAGATACCCAGTGTCAGGCGCCCCAGACTGCTCAGGATACCGAGGCGCAGAGCGGGATGATTCGAGAGGGCTGCGATCGTCGCTCTCATCCCGGTGAAATAAGTGCCTGCCACAGTTCATTGATGATGCTAAAGCCGCAGTATCTACGTTGCCAATATTTGATATTTATAACCTTTAAGGTTATATTTGCGCATGGAGAAAAAGAAAGCACATTACTCGCTATCAGAAATACAACGTGTTGTTGAGGCAAGAGGCGTTCATGCGTTTACTGCTACCGCGCTGACAGGAGCTGCCGCTTTAGGTCTTTCCAATGCACAGGCAGTTGCTGTGGTCTTGGAGCTTAAACAGAAAAATTTGTACAAGAGTATGACTACGCATCACGATTTGGCAGGATGTCTACCACGCAACGCTGCAAACAGGTTTAGTGGCTTACATCAAGGTTACTTTACGTGAAAACGGAACGGTCGTGATCCAGTTCAAGGAGAAATAAAATGAAACACCTGTGCCTGAATTGTGAACAAGGTGAGATGGTTCGCAGCCAGAAAGATAGTGTGATCGAGTATCGCGGTCATCGTGTAACCGTCCATGCGCTGGATGGGTGGCATTGCCCTGTGTGCGGGGAAGTAGAGTTTGCTGATGACGAAGGTGCCCGTTATGTAGAAGAATTGGAGAAGTTGCGATTAAGCGTTGATGCAGAAGAAGCGGCTGAGCTTGCGCGTATTCGCAGGAAACTCAAACTTTCGCAACGTCGCGCAGCAGAAATTGCGGGGGGTGGCGTTAATGCTTTTTCGCGATATGAAAATGGTAAGGCGAAGCCTGTGGCGGCGGTTGTGAATCTGTTTCGGCTGTTGGATAAGCATCCGGAACTGATTGACGAGATTTCTGCATAGTGATTGATACGATGCAGGGACACCGTGTCGCAGCGCTCGTTAAGCGCTGTCTGATGGGTGCGCATCAGGGTTTCTTAAAAATGCAGTTAACCACCCGCATCAGTTAAATTTGCAGCATGAATGGGGTCTACCTTGATCATTTAGCAACGGAACTTTGATGCATGCGATACCCCGCGCAAGGCTTCCGAACAGTCAGGCGACCAGCCTGCGCGTCAGTCTGCTGCGTCCGAGCAGCCAGGCAGTCGATACGGACAGGAAGAGCACAGCGAAAAAAACAGTTCCCATGGCAAACCTTTGAAGCTTTGCCGCAGCATGTCGACAAAGGCGAAGTGGATGGCGTAGATGCCCAGTGTCAGTCGCCCCAGCCCGCCGAAAATTCCCAGCCTGAGAAACGGGTGGTTGGAGAGGGCGACTATCGCGGCGCCCATCCCCGTGAAATAGGTGCCCACGACGTAATCCTGAAAGGGTGTTGCGCCGTAGCGGCTGACAAGAAAATGGATCTCTGCGAACTGGAGCGCGTAGCACGCCGCAAGCAGCATCATTCCCTTAGGTTGCTTTCTGATTCCTGTTTCACTTCAAACTGACGGGGGTCATCCGACCTCGTTGTGCAATTCGTGCAATAATCAGGTTTCGAGGCGGCAAGCAGCGCTATATAATTACAAAAAATGATCGCTTTATTGTTGACGACGCGGTATAGGCATTCAATGCAATTCCAACACGACTCTATCGAAATGAATGCACAGTCAATTCCTGCACATGCGGCAACCAGCCAGAATCGAACTCGGTGTGCCTGTCTCATTCCTGATTATTGTATATATCGTTATTCGAGCATGCTGCCGTGAGCAAGGTAAGAAAATTCCTTTTTGCTTCCTTTGGCCAGAACTATATAGGGATCGTTCTTCAGTTACTGTCATCTGTCATCATTTCCCGCCTCCTGACACCACACGAAATCGGTATTTTTTCTGTCGCAATCGTTCTTATTGGCTTCGCTCACACATTCAGAGATTCGGGATCAACAACATATATTATTCAAGAAAAGGATCTCACGCCAGATAAGATTCGCGCGGCCTTTGCTTTGACGCTCATTACTGCCTGGCTGTTGGCGCTCGCAATAGGTCTGGGAAGCGGCTATGCGGCAGAATTCTACCGGGAATCGGGGATCAGGTCGGTGATGCTGATACTCAGTTTAAATTTTATCCTTCTTCCATTCGGGTCTATACCAATAGCCTATATGCACAGGCAGATGGACTCGCAACGTATTGCGCTGATCAACATCATTCCGAATGTCGTGTCGGTAGCTGCTTCAATCGGGCTGGCATACGCAGGGTTCAGCTATCTTGCCATGGCATGGGGCTCGGTTTCTGGCACGGTGTGCACGATACTGATGGTTCAACTGTGGCGACCCAAAGACTTGCCGTTTCTACCGGGACTTAAGGAGATCAAGAAAGTGCTTTCTTTTGGGATGCTTTCAAATCTCATGATGATTCTGATTGATGTCAGCAGAGGCGCCCCTGATTTGATCATAGGGCGTCTGTCGGGTGTGACGATGTTAAGTTACTTCGGGCGTTCTATGGGTTTGATATCGATGTTCGAAAAGCTGGTAATGAGGGCTTTGTGGAGTGTGGCGCTGCCACATTTCTCATTGCAATCCAGGAATGAAAGTGGAATGAAGGACAGTTTTTTAAGTTCGGTGACGCTCGTCACTGCTGTTGCATGGCCATTTTTTATAAACCTTGGGCTCTTGGCACAACCTATCATTCTAGTTTTGTATGGTAATCAATGGGTCTCTTCTGTGTTGCCAATGCAGCTTTTATGTCTTGCCGCAATTTTAACTTCGCCTTTTTTGCTAGCAGGCCCAATGATGACAGCAATTGGGCAAATGAAACAGAATCTATATCAACTGTTAATACGGGTTCCAGTTTTGCTGACGCTGGTATTCTTTGCGGCACCACATGGCCTTAAAATGATCGCATCAGTTTTTATTATTTCCTCGTTAATAGATATGTCGGTTGGATATTTGCAATGCAAGATAGTTTTAATGATTAATGCTAGAAGTATGGTAGAGGCGTTATATAAAAGCGCAGGGGTTGCACTAGTTTCGGCTGTGTTGCCCTTAGTTTTGTTTTTATTTGGGCGGGATAATCAACTATGGCTACAATTGCTCCTTGGGCTTGCAGGTGGTGTTATGGGGTGGTTCGCGGGTCTTTATTGGTTTAAACACCCACTGCGAGGTGAAATAGATCAATCCTTTATGATGATCAAACAAACTCTTGTTACATTGAAACGATGAAAATGTTTGGATAGTGTTGTATTAAGCAAGTTGAGCTTGGATAGCAAATTGTATGTAGCGCATATCATCAAGTTTACCTCTCATCAGTAAATTGAGAGCACCGAATTTCCATGGAAATGGTTCTCCGCGAATACCTTCCAGTCGGAGTACTTTGAATCCGCATTGATCGAATAGTTCGCGTCCGGTTTTAAAGGTGAAAAAGCGTAGGTGAGTCCGGTCTAGAACACCATGATCTTGGTAATGCCAGTCCATGTTGAGGAAAAGATCTTTAAAAACTACGTAATGCCTCATGTTGGGAAGAGATGCCACAACATGTCCTCCCGGTTTAAGTGTTTTTGAAAGTTTTGCTAGTGTTGCCCAAGGGTCTAAAAGATGTTCCAGCACATCGTTGAATATCAGACAGTCATAGTGATTCAATGGAATGTCGAGTTCGTCTGTTTCAATATTTCCCTCAATGACTTTATCCAGTCTGGTTCTGGCCTCGGATGCCGCAGATGAAATTAATTCGATTCCAGTTACAGTTGCACCCAGATGTTGTTTGAGCAATGAACCAAAAAGTCCGGCGCTGCAGCCAATCTCCAGAATATTTTTTGCATTTCTCGGTACAAAATCTAACATTTCTTTACGTTCGTAAGAGAAATACTTTTTGGATTTTTCTGTGTAGCCATTTACTTGTTCCATATGAAATTCCTCACAAGATGTGCAAAAGTTTTTTTAATCGTAATATGTTATCAGAGTTAAGCAATCGCAGATTCAAGTTCAAAGTGCAACAAATTGGGGTTGTTTAATGAAACATTATGCCCTAATCTAGAAACATATATAAAAACGTCAATATGATCATGTTTTCAGTGAAAAATCCAAAAGTTTTAGTTTCAATATTGAACTGGAATGGCGGTGATGACACGATTGGGTGTCTGATTTCTCTTTTTAAGTCTGATTACAAGTCATTCTCTGTGGTCGTCATAGATAATGCATCCACCGATCACTCACCTGAAAAGATTCAAGAATTTTTTCCGCAAGTTACGCTGATCCGGAATGCAGAAAACCTTGGATTCGCGAAAGCACAAAACCAAGGGATACAGCATGCCATTGAACAAGGCTTTGAGTATGTATGGATACTCAACAATGACACCATAATAGATTCAAGGGCACTTGGTTTATTGGTTGAAGTTCTGGATTCGGATACATCAACTGGCGCAGTATCACCTATCCTTCTGGATGCTGAAGTTTCAAATACAAATCGCATTCAGTTTTGTGGAAGTTCCATTAATTGGAAATATCGTTATTTCGAGCAGCATAAGTCATTGGAGGTGGGGCTTAAGGCTCAGGCAGAAATCCCAGAAAACTTTTGTCTGTGGGGGACTGCATTATTAGTTCGTACATTCATTTTGAAGCAGGTCGGCGGATTCGACGACAAGCTCTTCGCATATTTTGAAGATATGGATTTATCCATAAGAATCATTCGAGCGGGATTTTACAATCGTATAGCTGAGAGTGCGATTGTATTCCATGCGGGAGTCAATGACCCCAACAATCGACCGCCTCACTATGTTTATTTCAATACAAGAAACAGATATTTGTTTTGGATGAACCATCTTCCCTGGTATCAGCAGCTCAGTTATACCCGCCAGTATTTGGCAGGTGCAATTGTTCTGGCGTCATCCTGGCATGATATTGGAGACTGCCAAAGGGAGACTGCCACTTTGCTCGGGATTTGGGATGCCCTGCGTCGTCGCGGTGGGAAGTGGAACGATAATAGAAATTTGCCTAAGTGGGTGTCTACAGTATTACTCACACACCCCTATATTTTTGTGAATATTCTTAAAGGGAATGTTTTCTTGCTAGTTCGTCAAGCTCTTAGACGTTTTTATGCACCACTACGCAAAAGTTGATCGCTTCGGCAAGGGGCAATCATTTTTTCGAATATCAATGCAGATTATGTCGCATGCTGCGCAGCAGTGCTGAACATCTTTGCATGGCAAGCCGAACTCTCCTGCCAGGTAAATGATTTTATTTTTTCCAGCCCGTCCGAAACAAGCCGGTCGCGCGTGTTCCTTTCATGGTATAGCGCTTGCATCGCATCGAAGAGGGCGCCTTCGTCCCGGGGGTCGATCACGAGCGCAGCGTCTCCCGCCACCTCTGGACATGCACTCACGTTCGAGGTGATGACCGGGCAGCCGCAGGCCATGGCTTCCAGAATCGGCATGCCGAATCCCTCGTAGAGTGACGGGAAAACGAAACCCAACGCTCGCCTGTAAAGCGATGCGAGTTCTTCGGTGCTCAACATGCCCTCGATCACCTCCACGCCTTCGATGCCCTTGTAGCGCGCGGCGTGCTGTTTTGGCAACTTGAGCAGCAGCCTCGTATCGCTACTTTTCCTCAGGCGACTGAAAGCCGCGACGATACGCGCCACGTTCTTGCGCGGCTCGTCGTTGGAAACATGCAGAAAATAGTTTCCGCGTTCTGCATTTGGATCCGGCGTGAAGGATGCGGTGTCCACCCCGTGATGGCAGACCGCAATCCTGTCGGCAGTGATTCCCGTCATCTGCACGGCTTCGGATTTGGTGTAGTTTGATACCGCGATGAGTGCCGCGACGCCGTCTTTCAGATCTTTCCATCTCGCCAGTTTTTCGCGCGAGTAGCGGCCCGACATCAGCATGCCTTTTATCGTCTTGAAATACTCCCATCCAGAAAGGGTGATGGGGGCGAAGCCGTGCACGGTGATCACCAGCGGCGGGCCATTCATCATGAATTCGAGCGGCGGATTGCCTCCGCCCGAGCGTATGTCCCAGAGCACGTCTGCGGTTTTCGGCAGATCGTCCTTCGCGGAAAACGGGATCAGCTCGACATTATGCGCCGGAAAGTGCGACGTGACATTCGCAGCATAGACCCTGAAGCTTTGCGGTATGTCGGGAGCCTGGTAAATGCCTACGCGCAGTTTGTCATTCATGTTGTCTGCCTTTGATGCGCATGAAAATGGGAGTCCACAGGCTGAAAAGCCAGACCGGGTCCGCCAGTGTGAAGTTCATGATGTGGCGCATCGGCAGGCCCATTCCGCGCTTAAGCCTGTACAATACGGTTGCGGAAAGCGTATTTCTCAGTTGACGAATTTGCTCCGTGCGCAGTGGTTCAAGTCCGGGTTCGTCAGGAAGCAGTCCGGGTATGAGCTTCCATTTCTGCATGTTCTGCGTCATCAGCTGGATAGACCTGACATCTCCCCATTCTCCGCCCTGGGAAATATTCACACCCTTTCCCATCATGAGTTCTATACCGGCACAGAAGCCGGTTTTGCGCGCGCGGCGCACTGCCTTTGCCCAGAACACATCATCTTCGCCGAGGATGAGGTTTTCCGGAAAACGGATATCTGCGAGTGCGTTTTTCCGATAGACGACGGTGGAGGTCTTGACCATCTGATTGCGCATGATGGGGATCAGCGCATCGCCGACATATTCGAAAAGCCTTCTTTCGTCGTCGATGCAACGATGCTGCTCCAGGGAGAGACCCATCTGGGTAAACCGGTCCTTTTCCCAGTCTGTGCGCGTGTAACCCGCGAAATAGAAATCGCAGCCAGCGTCGAATATCCTGAGTGCATTGGCAAGATGGTCGGTCGTCCACTCGTCGTCCGAATCTAAAAAGGCGACATGGGTCGTGCCTTCAGGCAGGTTGTCCAGTCCGGTATTTCTCGCATTGGCGGCGCCGCCATTCTTCTGCAGTATGATGCGGATGCATTCTTTGTGATCAGGGAAGTGCTCGGCGACGATGGGGGCGGCGGGCAACGGGGAGCTGTCGTCCACGATCAGCACCATGGGTCTTTCCACGTCCTGCTGGGCGAGGATGGAACTGATAGCCCTCACGAGCGGTTCGGCCGATACCTGGTAGTAGGGAATGACCACGCAGATTGTTGGGCTGGCAGTACTCATGTCACCAGTTTGGCTTCCAGCCCATGAAGCCTGCCGCGATATACGCCAGGTACTTCAGTTGCAAAGGGTTATTTTTCCATGCCTTCAGTAACGATTTGGACGCCGTGCCCATGTTCCCCGTCTGCATGTGGTGCAGACCATATCCGGCATGGTGGGCCGCGAGCGCTCTGAGGAAAATATCCTTAGGGGTACATCTTCCATCCTGGCTGCAATAACCCCATTTCTTCACTGTTTCTTCGAGCAGCACCGTCCTGTAGTCTATGTCTCTGACCACGAGGTTTCCCTGTTGGGGGTGCTGCCTGTAAAGCGTGGTGGGACGTCTCAGATCGATGAATTGAAATTCACGGGAGATGCGTATCCATAGTTCCCAGTCCTCGCTGTAGGGCAGCGCCTCGTCAAACATGCCGCATTTTTCGAACACCTCCCTGCGGAACATCGCGGAGCTCGTGAGCATCCAGCAGTCGAGCAGGAACTGGTGGTATATCCATCCTGTGAATTCAGGGTCTGTGTCGTCGGGTATGGATGTCCGTTCAAAGCTCTCGGGCGGGGGGAAGCTGCCGCTCTCGTTCCTGTGCCATCGTATGAATTCGCTATAGACAATTCCTGCCTCCGGATGCCTTTCGAATTCCTCGATCTGCCTTGCAAGTTTTTCCGGATACCAGTAGTCGTCGTGATCCATCAGGCAGATGAATTCGCCTTTTGCCTCGCGTATGCCGCGGTTGCGAGCCGCACACACCCTCGCATTGGTCTGCCTGATGAGGCGCACGGGCTCGCCATAGCTCTCCACGATCTCACATGTCCTGTCTGTCGAGCCGTCGTCCACCACGATGAGCTCGATGTCGCTGAAAGTCTGGTTCAGGATGCTGTCTATCGTTTCCGCGATGTAGGCCTCGCAGTTGTAGCTCGGGATGATGACTGTGACTTTCGGCATGCGCGTATTATCGTTTTAATGATTGCGTCGTGGGTACCCTGTTGATCATTATATAGCCTGTCAGCAAATAGTTTTCATTCGTGCTTCTATAGCGCCTCCTGAGGTATCGAGGGACATCAGCAAGAACGGAAACTATCCCCGTTCACCGCGGCGCATCATACGTCGCGCCCGAACAACCGTTCGACGAAGCGCACGGGCTTGCCGGCATATTTTGAGAAGGAGCGCTCCACGCGGTGTATGTAGCGCTCGGTCTCGCCGCGTCTCTTGCCTATCGCCTGCAGATGTTCGACCAGCAACGGGGAGAATCCGGCCTGGATTTCATGAAGCTGCCGCCAGAGATCGTCCGTGTCTATCCGCGCGTCCTGCGATGCTTTCCGCAATCTCGCTTCAAGTTCACGGGCCAGGCGCTCTGTCGGTGTTGCTGATTTCTTGCTGTCGCCACCCTTGTGGTTGCGCAGGTCCTTCGAAAGAAAACTGTCCAGGCATTCCTTCGCATCGGGGACGGGAACTGGAAACCTCACACCGAGCTGATGTTCGATCTTCAAGAGTTCGCCTGTCGGGTCCTCCAGAAAATTCTCGAACAGCACGAAGGTGCGCGGATGGCCGCGGCTTTCCTTTTCTGCTTCGAGGTAGTGAAGCAGCCACAGCATGAAGGATTTTTCGCGCGAGAAGCCGTCCCTTTTTTCGAGTGACCTGTATACCTCGTCGGGTGAACGGACGACAAAGACGAAATGCGGCGAGATGCCTTCATCCTTGAAGATTCCCATCCACCAGGGAAGCATGCGGCTGACCCGCGGGTCCTTGAGCGCCCAGAGCGGGATTTTTGAAAAGTCGCGCCTGATGTACTGTTTCATCTTCGCCGCAAACGGCTGCAGTTCCTGTTTCTGCCACCAGCCGTCTTCCTTCGGCAGGATGTCGTCCCACGACGAGCCCATGGAGAGCAGCGCAGCATCGTTCGTGTCCGCTATGTCGCTGTGCTCGAAGTATCCCTTCGCGTTGATGCCGCTGTGTCCGGCATAGAGTTTCTCGCCGAGCTGCACGCCCACGCACTGCATCGCGCCCGTAGTCGCTGAAGTGCCGCTTCTGTGCATGCCGACGATCACGAGCGCAGGCTTTTCGCGCGGCCCCGCCGGGTGTTGGTTAGCGATGGTTTCCATCAGGCATCATGCGGCGTGCGTCCGGAACAGCGGCTCGATCTTCGGACAGATGGGGTGCGATGCGGATATCGTAGTCGCTTTGCAGGTCCAGCCATATCTCAGGGGAAACGCTGAAATATTTGCCGAGGCGCAGGGCTGTATCTGCAGTGATGGAACGCTTGCCGTTCACTATTTCGCTGATGCCTATGGGCTTCATGAATTCTTCCAGCAGAATCTCGCCGGGTGGAATCGGGTCGAGCAGTGTCATGTTTTTTCCTTTAGTGGTAATCCTCAAGCAGTCTATCGGCTTCATAGCATCACTTCCTATGCGGATCTTACCTCACTGAGAAGATCCGGGTGGCGATCCAGAACCTTGAGCAGTTTTACCAAGGCCAAGGGCGGCTTTGTTTTACCGTTCTCATAGCGCGAGAAAGCGTTAATGCCGCCACCGAATATTTCGGAGGCTTCGCGCTGGTCGAGAGCAAGCTTCTTGCGCACGCTGACGATGTAACTTGGATCAACATAAGCGGCATTCACCTGTTTGTTGAATTGAAGCATCAATTCACTGGTGCGCGTCGATTCTCCGAGATCAAGAATTACCTCGCCACAAGATGGGCAGAAGTCGCCGGCCACCTCTGTAATGGTAGTGGATTCACCCTTGTAGGTATAGGGCAGATCACGGGTGTCGTGAATCAGCTCTGCAGCACCGCATACTGGACATTTCATGTTCATAGCTCCTTGAACGACACAATCAGCACATCATCAATGACCGTCAATTTCAGATATACGTCTCCCGCCTGTGTGTTAGTTCGGTACACGTCCTGCCAAACTGTGTGATCGGCGTATGTGGTCATGCTCTTGTAAAAATCTGCTGGCGATAGTTTCATCACTACATTCAGCATATCTTGAAGGCAAAACCCCATTTGGGCTGCATCAAATTCCGCTGAGTAAGTGGTGCGAACTTTTCCGGACTCAACAAGGTTTTTGATGATTGACAGCTTGCAGTGCGGGGTTCGTTTCTCCAAGGATAAATATTAACCTAGTTGGTTAATTAAGGCAAGGTGAGGACTGCTCCGTATTGTGCAATCCAAGGTTGGTTCCAACCCCAGATTGCAAATAGCCGTTTTTTTAACCCTGTTTAACGTGTTCATTGGGTGCGCCATGGTTTTTCCAGAAGCGAATTTTCCGACCGGTTGCAATGACGCATCAGGGTGCCAATTTTCAAATTTTTACGCGAAGCAAGGTGACGAGTTGCCTGCATTGCGGAATCGACTTATGTCGGGCATTTCATTATCATCCGATAGTGTTCAATCCACCGGCATCATACTATGTTTGACCGCGCAGAACCAACCGTTCCGGGAATCATCCCGGATAGTCTATTAGAAAAATACTGTGTCATACCGGCGAAGGCCGGTATCCAGATGATTAACAATTCCCATGTAAGTGGGACAACATTTTGTTTGCTTCGCAGAATTTTTTATGGCTGGATTCCCGCCTGCGCGGGAATGACGGTGCTAATGGATTATTTGCGATGAAGCTGTCCGTAGCGATGTGCACCTACAACGGCGAGCGTTTCGTCGCCGAGCAGCTGCGCTCGATACTCGAGCAGTCGCGGAAGGTGGACGAGATCGTCGTCTCAGACGACGGCTCTTCGGATGGAACGCTGGAGCGGGTCCGCGATGCGCTGGCAGCATTTCCCGGGCAGGCTCCGGAACTCAAGATTCTCACGGGCGAGAGGCTGGGGATAGTGCGCAATTTTTCCCGTGCGGTCGGGGCGTGCACCGGCGACATCATATTCCTCAGCGACCAGGACGATGTCTGGCTGCCCTCCAAAGTCGGGGAGATGATTTCCGTTTTCGGGCGCGATCCAGGTGCGCTGCTGGCATGCAGCGACGCGCATCTGGTGGACGGGAATCTCGCGCCTCTGGGAAGGTCGCAGTTCCAGATGGTGAGGATGACCGACGGTCTGCGCCGTTCGCTGGAAGGGCATGAAGGGTTCGAGGTGCTGCTGCGCCGCAATGTGGTGACGGGTGCTACGGTCGCGTTCCGTCGCGAACTGCTGGGCATTGCGCTTCCTTTTTCGGATTGCTGGCTGCACGACGAATGGCTTGCGATCATGGCTGCCGCGAAAGGCGGGTTGCGCCTGGTAGACAAGCCGCTGGTGCTGTATCGCCAGCACGGCTCCAACCAGTGCGGCATGAAGCCGGAGCCGCTCTCCGCCCAGCTCGTTCAGGCGTCCGTCAAGGCGCCCGAATATTCCGGAGCCAGACGCATACGCCAGGTGATGGAGAGGCTGGGAAGTTCGGGCAGCCGCAGGATTGCGCATCTGGAGTCCGCATTGGCGTTCGAGGAGAAGAGGAGTCGGCTGCCCTCGTCGCGCATCTCGCGCGCCTTCTCGATAGGCATGATGGCGGGAAAATACTGGCGCCATGCTGACGGCGCTCGCTCGGCGTTGAAGGACATGCTCGCGCGCCGGTAACAGCTGGCCATATGGTATGTCGGAGGATGATCACAATTTTCTCTCCGATTTCCAGGCTGCATCCTGAACTTGAACAATCCCTGCTTGAAAAGTTCGGCGTGCGTACCGGCGCGCACGCATAGTCCGTGCCGCCTTGCATATTGACACGCCCGCCCTTCTATACATCAGGGCGAACGGACTAATAGATCATCTCCACTGCGACATGCCCGCCCTTCTATAACGCCTCCCGAGGTATCGAAGAACCTGTCCTGAGGTATCGAAGGGTTCACCAACCGGGTGAGTGCTTCAAAAACCGTTCGTGCTGATGTCCTTCGATACCTCAGGAGACGCTATAGAAGCATGGACGGTTTTTTATAGCTTCAACTGCGTTTTTTAGGTTCAACGGTTTTAAGGATCATAGATGCGCGGGGGTGTTAAATCGGCAGGAACAATTTAAGCGGATGGTCCGACATCAGTTCAAAGCCGTACTGTTTGTAAAAGTCGATAGATGATGGTTTAGCGTTGACCACAATACCAACTCCGCCAACCTCCTGCGAAATGCGAGTAATTCGATCTATCGCATCGAACAGCAATGACTCGCCTATCCTTTGCCCTTTATACCGAACTGAAACACCCAGCCTTCCTAACCGAAATACCGGAACCTTTTCAGGCAACCGTTTTCGATACTGCTCGGGAAGATCAACATTCATCAGCTCAGCAACCGTGATCGCGTAGTATCCGAGAACTTCTGCGTTCGTATTGTCCGTGGCTGCCACAAAAGTTGAAGAAACTCCTCTATCCTTGTGTTGCCTGGCTACTTGGGAAAACCAACGGTTTAGATCATCATTGCCACAATCAAAGCCCTTTCGGTCATGCTGGCTGTTCAGTGGTAGGATGATCATCATTTTTCATCTTCTGATACCGACTCATGGCCTGAAGGAATTTTTCATTCCTGGGTGGCGGATTTTCAATCAGTTCCAGCAATCGCAACGATTCCCGGCGTGTCAGCAGGATTGTTGATTCGCTTTCAATTACCTTGTCCGCCTTTTCCAGCGCTGCCTGTACTACAAACTGGTTCATCGTTGCACCAACAAGATCAGCTGCCATCTGCAATTTATCCTGCACATGGTCTGTAATACGTGTGGTGAGACGTTTCCCGGTATGAGCTAACATGGCAGCCTCCTGTTTTGGCGAATGTTCAATGCGCCTAGTATATGACGATGGCGTCATTTTGTCACCTCATGTTCATGCGCCCGATGATCCGGAGTCTGCAAATGCAAGTTGGTCAACTGAACTGCATCCACTGTTTAATCCGGCCCCCCTGAAATCCATCTCACAGCTAGCCAAAGTGGATGTCCTGCTGCCGGATGCTTGGGGTTTGGCGACGCTGACTGACTAGGCCAGACGCATGCTTCCATACATCAATTATGTTGCCTTGATTCTGTGCACCCAGCGATTCTTTAATACTGAAACTATAGGTAGCTCGATGCGAAGTCCAATTAACATTGTCCCAGCTAAAGCAAATATTACCGCGCTAAAAAACACTGCCCATTCCGGTAACCGATGGTACAACCCAAGCTTTGCAAGTACTTGGTAAGTCAAGCCTATGAATAGAATGTGACCAAGATAAATTGAATATGATGCCGAACCTATACGCACTAACCATTTGGGAGTGTTTAATGCCTGTTGTCTTTCCAGTCCCACGAGAGTCGCCAGAATGGCGGCTGACGCAAATCCAAGTGCAAATCTTCCTATTGGAGCATGTCTGCCATAAGGCCCATATACTTCAAACAAAACAGCGATGACAAATGACAATAGCACGAACACAAGAAGTAAAGGAGTTGCTCTTAGTTGATATTTGCGCGCAGCCACTGCCACGACCACACCTAATAAAAACTCGAAGCAATGCGGACTATCCAAGTTCAGTGGCAACACGACATCCATGAAACCAAGTGCACGGGCGAGTATGACTCCTCCCCATATTGTGAATACCATTACCCCTATCCTGGTACTTATAAATAGAAGGCAAAACGCTAAATAGAAAATCACTTCGTACTGGAGGGTCCAGGCTACGCCTACATATTTAGGCTCCTCATGGCTCATCAACAAAAAAATAGTTCCAGGTATATCCGCAAATCCAATGTCAAATCCGGGTGGCTTGCCAATGGCAAGCTTTCCTAGCGTAACAGTCAAAACTGTAAGAATAAGGATCGTCCAGTAGATGGGGTAAATGCGTGAGAAACGCCGCCACAGGTAGCGAGGCAAGCGTTTAAAACTGCCCAACTCCCCATAATGCACATAGGTAATGATGAAGCCGCTAAGCACAAAAAAGAAATCCACGCCGACATAGCCAAAATCAAAGACTCTCCCCATCCCATAGTGACCAGTATATTGAACCTCTTTCATCATATTGGCTGCGTGCATAAACACCACCAGCAAAGCCGCGATTCCACGTGCGGCTTCTATTGAGTTCATTTTTGTATTACCGAATGGATTTAATGCCAATTTTACGGGCATACTTCCTCCTTCTGTATCAGAAAAACATGCGCGGCAGTTAAGCCATTGAGCCCCACCTAATCATGGAGGGGAACGCAGGACGGCATTTATTCCGACTGAACTGGCAATCAAGATGCGAAGTCTGGATAATTCCAGACCTGCACAAGCTCGTAGTATTTCTCATCATCTGCCAGGCAATTGTTTTCGCAGTCTCTTGCCGTACTTCCTTTTCGGTTCGGGCGGCGCATCGGGGTTTCCCCCTTCCAGGATCTGCTCAAGCCAGCGGCGCGTCAGCACCACCACCACCATGATGTCATAGGGGAGGTCGAAGTAGGCGAGGCTCAGGAATGCGCCGCCCACCGCATATCCGACCAGGCTCACCTGGCACATGCCGGCCAGCATTGCAGCCCATTCCGTATCGGGGTTTTTCCTCGCGTTCTTCCTGACCCAGTTGGCCGACTTCCAGGTCAGCCCCCATATCGAAAGGAAAAGGATCAACCCTGGGAAGCCGTGCTCGCCCAGAACCGAGAAGTAGATGCTGTGCGCGACATGTATTTCCTGCGGATGGGGCGCGTAGGCCGCGAATGTAGGCGGGTTGTATATCTCGAAACCGCCGCCGGAAATGTTGTGCGTCGCGATGTTCCAGTTCATCATCCACGCGTTGATGCGCCCCTGGGCTGATGCATCCTGCTGGTAATTGTCTATCGTGTCCATGCGCTGGTGCCATGAGTCCGGCATGAAGGCCATCAGCATCATGCCGCCGATGACTATGAACGTGCCGAACATCAGCTTTTGTTTTCCACGCAGCCAAAGCAGCAGGATCATTGCGCCAAGCGCCAGAAATGCGCCTCTGGACTGGCTGCCGACGGAGGCTGTCGCGGTCAGCGCCATCGCCGCGAGCCAGACATTGCGCTGCCATATCTTCTTCGCCTGGTCGCGCATGAAATACATAAACGGGATGATCATGATCAGCGCGAGCGCTATCTCATTGTTGCCGCCGATGAAGCTTCCTTCCGGACCCCAAACGCGGTATGCGCCTCCTGTCATCAGCGTGAAATATCCTCCCTTCACTCCAAAAAAGCCCAGGGAAATCACCAGCACCCAGACGAACTGCATGATGTGTTTCCGGCTGTGGAGCAGGAACATCGTGACGAACACCATCAGGTCTATTTTCAGCACCTTGACCAGCATGTCCGTGCTTTCCTCGGGATAGAAGGAGAACGGCCAAGTGACGCATATCCACAGCACGAAGAGCAGCAGCGCTGTCGAAGGTGGGGATAGGAAGAAACTTTTCCTGTCCTTCGTCAGGAAAAGGCCGATCAGTGTGGCGATTCCGGTAACGTAAGCGAAGGGCAGCGGCCTGCCCCAGGTGTAGAGCTGAGGGTTCATGATGCTGATCCATGTCCACATCAGCACGCCGACATAGGGGTGGGCCAGCGCCCATGCCGAACCGAATGCAACTATCAGTATCAGAAGTCCCTGGCGCATCGCTCATGCCCTCCTTGCAGGCAGCCTGCTCACCACATAGCGGAACTTGCCCGAGGCTTCCTTCGGCACTTCCGCCATGCGCTCTATTTCGACAGTGACATCCTGCCCCAGTCTCTTCTTCATGCCTGCTTCTATGCTGTGGCATGATGTTTCGTCGAATGTCCCGTCGGTTGCCATCTGGATGCGCACGAGGTCCAGGCTCTCCTGTATGATCCTGAACTGTTTCATGCCCGGCAGGTCGCGCAGTATGTAGATAAGTGCGAGGCCATGCATCACCGTGCCGTCCTGTGCCACGACGAAATCCGTGGTGCGCCCCTGTATCTCCTTCAACAGCGGCAGTCCGCGTCCGCATGGGCAGGGTTTTTCGTCGAGCACACCCACGTCTCCGGTGCGGTAGCGGATGAAGGGGAAGTCCCTGGTTGCAAGGTGAGTCACCACGATCTCTCCCGATCTTCCTGCTGGCAGGGGTTGGCCGTTTTCGTCCATGATCTCTACGATGATGTCCTCCGCTGTGATGTGCATGCTGCCGGAAGGGCACTGGTGCGCGATGAAACCGGCATCCCTGCCGCCGTAGCCGTTTGCGACAGGGCAGCCAAAAACGGTGGATATCGTTTCGCGCTGGTGGTCGTAGAGCGCCTCGGAAGTCACGAAGGCGACTCTGATGCCCAAGTCGTCCATCCTGATTTTTCTCGATTTTGCATGTTCCGCGATATGCGCAAGGGCGGATGGATAGCCGAAAAGCATCTTCGGACGCATCGCGCGTATCTCTGCGATGAAGGAGTCCAGTTTCGGTTCCGACATTTCGAATGCCGGCAGCAGCCTGGTCCTGAGGAGCCTGTCGCGCAGCGCCTTGATCCTGTCCTGCTTGCCAAGCTCTATGGGCGAGCCCCACACCACGATCTCGGGGTCTCCTATGTCCACGCCCCACCAGCGGGTCGCGCGCCATTTGGCCGCAACGTCGTGGCTCACGCGTTCAGAGCCTATGAAGAAGATCAGCGGCTCGCCGCTCGAGCCTCCGGTGTTGAACCGCGCAAGGCCCTTCGCGTCGTCTGCCTTGAGTTCTTCGGTGTGGGCGCGTATCTCGGCCTTGGCGAGCAGCGGCAGGCGTTTCAGGTCCGCGAGGCTTGTCACCCCTTTGGGGTCGAATCCAATTCTTTTGAACAGCTCGCGGTAATAGGGGACATGAGAGTCCGCATGCTGCAGCAGTTCCCTGAGCCTTGTAAGCTGCAATTCCTTAAGTCGCTTCTCGTCCCACCACTGCGAATCTTCCATCGCGCGGAAAACCTTCACGGTGCTGTGATGTTTCAGTCTTTCGTGCAGCGGAAAAAGGAACCCGGATGCGATGGCGGTGTAAATGCTCATGGGTTCACCTCCGGGCGCAGAACGCGGTAGAGTTCAAGATACATGCGCGCCGAATTCTCTATGCCATAGCGCTGCAGCACATGCTGTTTTGCGGCCTGGCCCAGGCTGTTTCTTAACTGTGGCGAATCGATCAGGCGCGTTATCGCGGAACACAGTTGATTCCGGTCGCCGGGCTTCACGAAGAGCGCGTTTTCTCCGTCGGTCAGCACCGAAGGGATGCCGCCAACCGGAGTGACGACGAGAGGCAGGCCTGCGGCCGCCGCTTCCAGCATCGAGATGGGGACGCCTTCGGCATAGGAGGGCAACGCGAATATGTCGGCCCGGTAGAGCCAGTCGAACTTGGCATTCCCGGTCAAGGGCCCCGTGAGCTCCACACGGTCTTTGCCTTCGCGTTCGAGCTGCTCGCGGATTTTTTCATTGATGCCGGGGTCTTCCTCGCCGCCTATCAGCACCAGGCGCGCGGCAGGCGGAAGTCTCCCCGCGCAGGCGAGCAGGTCCCAGACACCCTTGCGGCTGCACAGGTTGCCCAGAAACAGTATGATGATTTCGTCGGTTGCCTTCTCAGGCGATGTGCGCCCGGGTATCGAAACGCCGTTTTCGATCACGGACAAGGATGCGCCGGGCAGGCGCGCTGCTAGCTTCTTTTTCCACTCGTCGGACAGCACGACCACGCGGTTTGCGCGCCTTGCGATGAATCTTGCGACGGATAGCGGAAAAGGTGAAAGTCCGTCCAGAAAATCGTCGAAGCGCGCGCCGTGCACATGCAGCACCACAGGCACTCCCCTGAGGCGGGCAAGCGCCGCATATATGCCGTCAAGGAAATAGCTCAAGCCGCTGCAGGTATGGATATGAACCAGAGTCCGGTCAGTTGGGTTCATGGCTTTCCACCAGCAATGCCAAAGCGCGAACCTTGCAGTCACAGCCTTCAGAAGAGAGCGTCCTTCGGGCGTCTTCTTGGCCGTATTGAACAGCATGAGCTCAACATTTTCTGCAAGGCTGGAATGCGCGATGTCGTCGATCACGGTGGACATGCCGCCTATCATCGGAGGAAGCGGACCTGCCATCACCACGCGCATCATGAACGCCCGCCCATCGCGCTCTTGTAGACGTCCCTGTAGCGCGCAACGCTCGCCTTCCAGTTGCGCTCGTTCTCGACATACTGGCGGCCAGCCTGTTTCAACGCGGGCCATTTTTCCGTTGATTGCAGAAGATCCAGCACCCTGTCGGCCAGGGACTGCGCATCTCCGGATCTGAACAGAACGCCGGTCTCGCCGTCTTTGATCAGTTCCCTGTGACCGCCCACATCGGATGCGGCAAACAGTTTTCCCTGGGCCATCGCTTCCAGGGGTTTCAGAGGTGTGACAAGCTCTGTCAGGCGCATCCTTTGTCTCGGATAGACCAGCACATCCACCAGGTCGTAATAGCGGTTTACATCATGGTGCGGCACGCGGCCCGAAAATACCACCTTGTCAGAAATGCCGAGTTTTACGGCCTGCTGTTTAAGCGCTGCTTCCTGCGGCCCGCCCCCTACAAGCAGCACGCGCGCATCCGGCGCTTTTTTCAGCATGATGGGCAATGCGTCCAGCAGCAGGTCCAGACCTTCGTAGGCATAAAAGGAGCCTATGAAGCCCAGTATGCGTGCGCCGGAAAGATTGAGTTTAGCCTTGAGTTCCTCGTCCGTGGTACCGCCTGTTGAAAATTTTTCGATATCGACCGCATTGGGGATCACGGTCACTTTCTGGGAAGGGATGCCGCGCGCGACGATGTCGCTTCTCAAACCCTCGCAGATCGTGGTGACCGCATCGGCGTTCCTGAAGGCATGGGTTTCCAGCGCGCGAGTCAGTCGGTAGCGCAGGCTGCCCTCGGTGGTCGTGCCGTGGTCTGCCGCTGCATCTTCCCAGAATGCGCGGACTTCGTATACCACTGGTATGCCGAATTCCCGTCCCGCGCTGATCGCGGGCAATGCATCCAATACCGGTGAATGCGCATGCAGGATGTCAGGTTTCACGACAGGGATGATTTCCTCCAGTCGCCGCGATAGGCCCCGCATCACGGCAACCTGGTTCAGCACCGGAAGTTTGCTCAATATGCCGGTTTGTTTCGGCGTGCGGTAAAAATGCAGGCCGTCTGTTTCCTCTTCAGGCAAGTTGCAGTTGACCTGCTTCTCGCTGGTGAGATGGAAGGTCTCCCAGCCCAGAGCGCGCTGTTCTCTGAGGATCGCTGCGGTGCGGAATGTGTAGCCGCTGTGCAGCGGGATGGAATGGTCGAGTATGTGCAGTATGCGCATGTCAGCTTGCCCCGTTCATCGCAAGGAAGGCATCGAACATCAGCAGCGACCAGAGAGGAGCGCTGTAGTCGCGCCGCCCGGCCTCGTGTTCATCGACCAGATGGGTGAGGAATTCGCGGTTGAAGATTCCGCTGTCGGCAAGGCGGCTGCCGAGCACCGATTCCCTCATGCGATTTTTCAGAGGTCCCCTGAACCAGGCCGCCAGCGGCACTGCAAAGCCCATCTTGGGCCTGTAGAGTATGTCGTCTGGAAGACGGGATGCGAGCGCCTTCTTGAAGATGTATTTCCCTTCGCTGCCCCTGAGCTTCAAGTCCGATGGCAGGCCTGAAGTCCACTCAACGAACCTGTGGTCCAGCAGCGGGACTCTAACTTCAAGCGCATGCGCCATGCTGGCGCGGTCCACCTTGGTCAGGATGTCGCCCGGCAGATAGGTCTTCATGTCTAGGTATTGCACGAGAGAGAGCGGGTTGTCCGTGGGAGACTCTGCCGCATGCTGCCTCAGCACTTCCACTGCGCGGTGGCCCTGCAGCTCCCTTTTGAACGGTGCGCTGTAGAGTTTTTCCCTCATGCTGTCCTTCATCACGGAAACGGTATGAAAATATCCCTCGACAGAGTCGCGCGCAAGCGCCTCGAAGGTGGTTTTCGCGCGGAATATCCTGGGCGCCCAGTCTGCTTTCGGGTACAGCGAACCCAGAAGCCCGAACAGCGGGCGCCGCAAGCCTAAAGGTAGCAGCGAGCGCATCTTTTCCTCCGCCATGTGGTGGCGGTAACGGCGGTAACCTGCGAGGTTCTCGTCGCCTCCATCTCCGGAGAGCGCGACAGTCACGCTTTTCTTTGCCAGTTCGCAAACGCGGTAGGTGGGTAGTGCAGAGCTGTCCGCATAGGGTTCGTCGTAGAGCGTTGCCAGCCGGTCGAGCAGAGAGAAGTCGTCAGGATCGACCGTGCCTGTGCTGTGATGGGTTTTATACTGCGTCGCGACCATCCGGGCGTATTCCGCCTCGTTGAATTTCGGGTCGGTGAACGCGATGGAGCAGGTATTGACCGGATCATCCGAGAGCTCCGCCATCATCGCGACCACGGCGCTTGAATCCACGCCGCCCGAGAGGAATGCGCCCAGCGGGACTTCGGCGACCAGGCGTATCCTTACCGCTTCCTTGAGCCTTGCGACCAGCTCCTCTTCTGCATCCGCCTCTGAAATAGGCCCCACGGACTGGAAAGGGACATCCCAGTATTTTTTTGGCTTGGGCATGGGCCTGCCGCGCACGACCGTTAAGGTGTGGCCGGGGGGGAGTTTGAGCGCGCTTTTGAAGATGGTGCGCGGCTCCGGAACATAGCCGTAGGCGAAGTATTCCTCGACGGCACAGGAGTCGATCTCGCGGCGCATTGCGGGATGCGCGGTCAGTGCCTTGAGCTCGGAGCCGAATAACAGCCTGCCGTCGTCGAGCAGCGCGTAATGAAACGGCTTCACGCCCAGCCTGTCGCGCGCGATGAACAGCGTCTGCCTGTTGCGGTCCCAGAGTGCGAATGCGAACATGCCCCTGAAACGGTCTACACAGTTTTCTCCCCATTCCTCCCAAGCGTGCACGATCACCTCGGTGTCGCAGTGGGTGCGGAAGGTATGGCCCAACGCCTTTAACTCGGGCATCAGATCGATGAAATTATAAATCTCCCCGTTGAATACGACGACAACGCTTTCATCCTCGTTGAACAGCGGCTGCTGGCCCGATGAGAGGTCTATGATGGAAAGCCTGCGGTGTCCGAAACCCAGGCCAGGTTCGATATGGATGCCGCCCTCGTCCGGGCCTCTGTGGAACTGGGACTGGTTCATCGCCTCGAGCAGCTCGCGGTCTATCCCGCTTTCGCCTGTGGTGTCGAAGATGCCTGTTATTCCGCACATATGTCTGTCATCTCTTGCGGCGTCTGCCGTCATATACCTGAAGGTAGGCGCGCACCATGGCGTCCATGCTGAATGATTTTTCCGCCTTCTGCCTTGCCGCGCTTCCGTGGCGCGCGATCAGGCGGGGATACTCGAGATATTTTATCATGGCTTGCGCGATCGCTTCAGGGTCTGCGGGCGGCACAAGAAACCCCGTTTCGTTTTCGTCGACCAGCTCTTCATTGCCGCCGACTCTGGTTGCGATCACCGGCAGCCCTGTCGCCATCGCCTCCAGTATCGTGTTGGATATGCCTTCGGAGAGCGAAGGCAGCACGAAGACATTCATCTGGCGCATGATGTCCGCCATGTCGTCGCGCGAGCCCGGCAGCCATGCAAGCTCCGGACAGCCTGCTTCCTCGAGCAGGGCGATGGCTGCGTTTCTCAATGGCCCGTCGCCTATCATCATCAGGCGCGCGGTATTCTTAAGCTGCGGGGCGATCTTTAGCATCCTGATGAAGGCGCGCGCCAGCGTGGTCTGGTCCTTGACCGCCTGCATGCGCCCTGCGGTCCCAAACACGACGAGGCCGGGTTCGGAAAAAGGAAGTTCCGGATTTTTTCCGTCCGACGGATGAAATTTTTCCGTATCCACGCCGTTGTATATCTGCGTGATCTTGCGCCTGGGCACGCCTATTTTTGTGTGCATGTAGTTTTCCAGGTCGCGGGACAGCGCGATCGAATGGTTGACGGCTGGCATCAGGGTGCGGCGCAACAAGAGATGTTTCCTGTTGTCGCCTGCGATGTCGTTGAAGTCGCGGCCGTGTTCGCTGTGTATGCGCACCCTGACGCCGGTTAGCATGGCCGGAACGACCGCTTCCAGCGCTGCGAGATTGCGCGTGTGCACGATGTCGGGTTTGAGCGCCTTCAGATGTTTCCACAGCCGGTAGTAGAGCATGAGGTCGTGCCCCTCGCGCTTCTCGAGGTCTATGATCACCACGTCCTTGCGGCGTATCCTGTTGCGGAAATCCGAATAGCCCTTCATGCACAGGATCGCGTGCCTGTAACGGTCCTCGGGGATGTGGTTGATCAAATTGACCAGGCCGTTTTCCAGTCCGCCGACATCCAGGCGGTGTATCACATGGGCGATCAGCGGCGCGCTAGTCTGCATGGACTGCTTTCACTGCATTGTTCAGCGTGGATGCTATGCCGGGCAGCATCTGCGTTGCGAAATTTCCGAGAGCGGATTCTGCCTCGGCTCTTCCCTGCAACGGCGTTGCAAGGATCACCACGGCGGCATCGTCTCGCCCGTCGATGAGCCTTGACTTGACCTCCAGCAGCTTGGCAAGATAGGAATTGAGGACCCATTGCCCGTCAACCCAGTACCATTGCCAGACCAGGAGCCGCATTCCAGGCGAGCGCAGGCTGGCCTCTACGACGGGAATGCGCACACCTGATATGAAGATTTTCTTCTCGGCTTCTCCCACATTGCCCCATTCCCTGTCATGTGTAGTCACGAGCTGGTTGGTCGATGTGACGAGTTCGAATCCGCGCGACTGGCCCCGGTAATAGCCTATGTAGAGGGATACCGCGTTGCCATCCCTGGTATAGGTCTGGCTGAGGCCTGCCCTGCTGCCAAGGTAGTGAGGCGTCCAGTCTGACAGCGGGCGCGGGTCCGGCTGCCATGGTCCGGAAGGGACTGAGAGGGAAAGCTCTGCGGGAGCATTCAGACTCTTGTCCAGATGCGTTGCATAAAGCGGGGAGGCCAGCGCAAGAACCAGGATTGCGGCAAGCGCGGGGATGAAATTGCCTGCTCCTTGCTGCTGTGCAGGGGCTGGCTGGCTGGCTGCATGCCCGTCCCGGTTGTCACGGAAAAAAGAGCCCAGCCAGAACAGTAGCAGCATCACGATGCCGAAGAACAGCCAGCCGTAGATCAAGTGGTCCACGCCGACGGCGAGCCTCATGCCGCTAAGATGCCCTATCATCACGATCATGTAGGCGCGCAGCCCGTTCGCGATGATGGGTATCAGTGCGGATATCGCGACGAAAGTCAGTCTTCTCCATGTGCTGCTGTAGGTCAGGTAGGCATAGAGCACGCCCAGCGTCAACGAAGAGACGAAGTAGCGCAGGCCGCTGCATGCCTCGACCACAGACCAGTTGCCGGAAGGCAGGCTGAAGAAAGTGCCTTCGCGGTAGACCGGGATGCCGGTGAATTGCAGCGCGGCGACGGTGAAATCCGCGGTGAAGTTCATCATTGGCGGGATCAGCGCCTCGCCGAACGGAACGGCCAGCAGCAGGAAAAACATCGGGAATGTTATCTGGCGGAAGGCCGCACTGCCCAGCAGCGTCCAGACCGATGCGATGATCATGAAAACAAGGCTGTACTGCTCGACGACCATCGCGCCAGCCTGATATCCGAGTTGCCATAGCATGCCAGCGAGGATGACGGCAGCGATTCCCCGGTAGTCGGGCGAGGGGGATATCGCGGAGAGGATGGCGCGCCTGCGCCAGACAAGCCACAGGCTGATTGGGAAGATCAGGAAGCCGTGCGTGTAGGTCCCGTTGTCCATCCATGTCTTCACGGTAAAGGCGGCAACGTCGCGATAGATGAAGAGCAGCGCAGCGACTGCTGCGAACACCGATGCGATGGCTTTTTTCCACTGTGCGTTCGATGCATCGCTCATGTCTTTCCTCCGCGAGGTGCAGTATCTTCCAGGCAGCTGTCGATTCCGGCAAGATTTTTTTCCCAGTCGTAACGGGATAATATCGCATCGCGCCCGATAGGGTTCGGCCCTGAATCCAGATTCTGCAGTATCCGGGCCGCGAATTCTTCGGCGCCGTTCGCGACATCGTAGCCCGCGCCGGCTTCTATGCCTTCCACCGCCTGTTGAGATGCGATGACATGTTTTGCCATGGACATCGCCTCCAGCACCTTGTTCTGCACGCCACGCGCTATCCTGAGGGGCGCGACTGCAAGCCTGGCATGTGCGAGATAGGGGCGCACGTCGTTTACGCGCCCTGTGACGTTGACTCCGGCAAGCTTCTTGAGCTCAACGACCTGTCTTGCGGGATTCGACCCCACGATGTAGAAACGGGCATGCGGTTTTTCCTCACGTATCAGCGGAAAGATGTCCCGGGAAAACCATGTCACCGCATCGATGTTGGGCCAGTAATCCATCGCGCCGGTGAAGACCAGGACTTCCTCGCCCTCGCGATAGGGGTTTGCGTAATCGCGGTCAGGCGAGAAGTATTCCGCGTCCACCCCGTTGTTGAAATGATGTATACGGTTCTTAGATTCCGGCGCCAGACTTCTGAAAAGCGCTGCTTCATGGGGGGATACGAAGAAGGAGGCATCGAAGCTTTCAGCTATCCTTCTCTCAAAATGCAGAAGCAGCCTGCCTTCCCTGCGGTATAGCCAGTTCAACGGCCAGGGCTTCGCTTCTGCGTACTGGCTCCACTTGTCCGAGTCTACATCCACGAAATCCATGATGCGCACCCCTTCCGCATCTGACACGTACTGGGCCATCGCGGAGGAGAAGACGACGATGCGGTCCATCTTCGTCTCTTTCAGCATGCGGTCTACCCAGGACTT
Organism: Pseudomonadota bacterium; assembly: GCA_021787435.1. GTDB lineage: Bacteria > Pseudomonadota > Gammaproteobacteria > Burkholderiales > Gallionellaceae > Gallionella. The sequence goes on from JAJYLY010000006.1 coordinate 80,214, forward strand.
GAGCGCCCTGTTCCTGTAATAGGGCAGCGTGAGCGCTTCGCCTTTGAAGAGCCCGAAAAGACTCTTTGGCTTTGCGGCTTTCGGGTTCATCGGAACCAGGCAGCATTCCTTGCATAACTGCTTTACCTCGTCCTCGTACTTCCAGTCGTTTTCATCGTCGACAAAGGCGCCCAGGTGGATTTCATATACCGAGGCCAGATGCTTCAACAGGTGGTATGACCTGATCTTGTCTCCCTTGTTGGGCGGGTAGGGTATGCGGTGCACAAGGTAGAGAAGTTTTTGGGGCATCGCGCTATCCCAGATTCTTCACGATGTAGGGGCCGATATGGTTTGCCACCGGCAACGGGAGCTTGCGCCATGCCCTGATGAAGAGCTGGTATTTGGGGTTGAGCGGATTCTGGTCCGGCACTTTTTTCGAGCGGTGCAACTGGTATTCGTAGTGCAGCGGCTCGGGCTCGAATCCCCAGTTCTTCTTGAAGTCGAAGGACCCGGTGCCGCGCTTGCTTCGCCCGTAGTCGAAAATCCTGCAGCCTTTCTCGCAGGCTCTCCGCATCAGCTCCCAGTACTTGAAGTCGTTGGCGGCAAGGCTGCGCGCCTTCAAGGTGTCGCCCGCATAGTAGGGCAGCACTTCGTCCTTGAAATAGAACGAGAGCACGCTGCTGACCACTTCATTGTCCTTCGTGACGCTCAGCACTTCGCAATTACGGCCAAAGACCTCCATCAGCAGTTCGAAATAACGCTTTGGCAGGGCCGGGGTGCCATGCCTCAGCATGTTGTCGGCAAACACTCCGAAGAATCTGTCGACATCGGCATCAAGTTCGCTGATTAGCCCGTGCTTGATGCCGCTGCGCACCATCGCGCGCTGCTTGCGAGGGATGTTCTTCATGTTCTGATCTACATCGGGGTCCATCTCCTTCCTGAAGGTGACGTAGATGTCCTTGGTGGGCCAGTCTTCATGGAAGGGCCTCATGTTGCGGTATTCCAGATGATCTACTTCTAGGTTTGCCGCGAGCCTTTGCGCTGCCTGGTCCAGCAATCCGTGCGCGGCTTCCGATTCTGCGGCTATGCCGCCATACACGCAGAAGGGAAGGGAGGACAGAGAATGGCCGAAAAGGAAGTGCTTTATCTCGGCAAGCGGCAGTATGCCTTCTATTTTGCCGCCGGCTTCCGCGAGCAGGAAATGCGTGCGGTGGCCGAACGCGCGCTCTATCACCTCTTTCCATCCGGAACGGTGAAAGAAAGTGGTATCAGCGCAGCGTTCGACGAACGCATCCCAGTTTGCCGCATCGGAAGGCAGCATCGCTCTTACGGAAAGATTGCTCATGGTTCGAGGAAGATGTTGTCCATTCTGTCCCACTGGAAGTCGGCAAGCAAAGAAGTGATTTTGGCTTCCATCTGTGACAGATTGAGATAATGGCGGAAACGGGTCTTGAGACCTATGCCTTGCTGGCGGGGTTGGCCTGGGTCGATTTCCCAAGGGTGGAAATAGAATATGCAGGACTCCCCATCTTTCGCATTGACCCTGTTCATCAGCCAGCGCGAGAACTGATAGGGCATCAGCCTGAAATATCCGCCGCCTGCGGCAGGCAGGTTGCGCCCGAAAAGGGATACGGTGGTCGCCGGAATCTCGAGTATGCCGTTTGATCCCGATGGGCGGAACCCGAAGCGCGGCGCATCGGGCATGCCGTAATGGTCGTGCCTTATCGGGTAGATGCTGGAGCTGTATTCGTAGCCTTCCTCATGCAGCACATCCAGCGCCCAGAGGTTCTTTTCGTTGATCGAAAAGCTGGGCGCACGGTAGCCTTTGACCTTCTGTCCTGCGATGTCTTCGAGCAGCGCCTTGCTGCTGCCTACGTCCTTCCTGAATTCATCCATCGTCTGTTCATTCGCCCTCAAATGGTGGTAGCCGTGGCTTGCAAGCTCGTGGCCGTTTTTCGCGATCTGCCTCACCATTTCTGGGTAGCGCTCTGCAATCCAGCCCAGCGTGAAGAAGGTGGCTTGCACCCTGTGTTCGTCCAGAAGCGAAAGGATGATGTCCATGTTGCGCTCGATGCGGCAGGGAAGATGAGGCCAGTCTGAACGCGAGATGTGCTTTGCGAACGCGGAGACCTGGAAATAGTCCTCTACATCTATGGTCATCGCATTGCAGGGCATCTTCAGCGTCCTTTCGAAGTCAGCCAGGCATGGAGGATAGAGACGATGCGCCGTGAGGCATGGCCGTCCCAGTATTCGGGGATGTTGCCTGTTTTTCCGCCTGTCTCCATCACTTCTTTGACTGCAGTCAGTATCTTTTCCCTGTTCTGGCCCACGATCACATTGGTGCCTTCGTCCACAGTGATCTGTCTTTCCGTGTTGTCGCGCAGCGTGATGCAGGGCACGCCCAGCGCTGTGGTCTCTTCCTGTATGCCGCCCGAATCTGTCAGGAAGAACTTCGCATCTTTCATCAGCCCCAGCATCTGCAGATAGCCCAGCGGCGGCAGCACCAGAAGCCGCGGATTTTCAAGCAGCGAACCCAGGCCGTATTCGTCGATCCTGCTCCTGGTGCGCGGATGCAGAGGGAAGGCCACGGGTATCATCGAACAGACTTCAGCTACGGTTTCAAGCAGCGATGACAGCGATTCCCTGCTGTCCACGTTCGAGGGACGGTGCAGCGTGAGTGCGGCATAGGGGCCGTCCGTGAAACCTGCCTGCGCGAAAGTCCGTGCTGCGGGGATCGCACTTGCCAGGTTGTTGTGTAGCGTGTCTATCATCACGTTGCCCACGAAATGGATGCGCTCCTCTGCGATGCCTTCCCTCTCCAGGTTGTCTTTGGCCAGACGCTCCGTGGTAAACAGAAGATCAGATATCTGATCAGTGAGTACACGGTTGATTTCCTCAGGCATGGTGCGGTCGAAGCTGCGCAGTCCGGCTTCCACATGGATCACCGGGACGCCCTTCTTTGCAGCGACCAGCGCGCACGCGATCGTGGAGTTCACGTCTCCCACCACCAAGACTGCGGCGGGCTTTTCATGGTCGATCACAGGCTCGAAGCGTTTCATGATTTCGGCTGTCTGCACAGCATGGCTGCCAGAGCCTACTTCGAGGTTGATGTCCGGCTTGGGTATGCCGAGATCGACGAAGAACTGGTGGTTCATCGCCTCGTTGTAGTGCTGTCCGGTATGCACTAACCTTGCGGTAAGCGGCGAGCTGTCAGAGTTGAGTTCGGCCATGATAGGCGCGATCTTCATGAAGTTGGGGCGGGCGCCGACCACGCACAGGATTTTATGGCTCATCGCCCTTGCCTTTCTTCTCCAGTATTTTTTCGAGATGGGGGGGCAGAAGTTTGCGCACCAGCACGGTGAGCAGGCGGTTAATCGATTTTTCCACGCCCTCCACCTTGCGTTCAAGACGCGCAAAACCTTCGCGGTAGGCCGCGATCTCAGATTCCTGTGGAATGGAAGGCGCATGGGAGACGGGCGGGCTGTTCGTATGGGTGACTTCCTGGCCGAGATCGTTGATCACCTCTTCCACCATGTCTAGGTCGAACACATGTTTTTCCTCGAGCATCCCGAAGACCATCAGCCTGTCGCAGAGCGTGTTGATCTTTCTTGGAATGCCGCCGGTGAATTCGAAGATGCGCTTGTATGCTTCGTCCGTGAATTTCGGATCGCCCTTCCATCCCGCTGTGGAAAGCCTGAATTCGATGTAGTCGTGCGTCTCGGTCTCGTTGATCGGCCCAAGGTGATAGGAGGCGATCACGCGCTGTCTGAGCTGCAGCATCTCCGGGCTTTGCAGCGTGTTGCGGAACTCCGGTTGTCCGAGCAAAAAACTCTGCAGCAGCGGTTGGTTTCCCATCTGAAAATTGGAGATCATGCGCAGTTCTTCGACTGCCTTGGGCGTGAGGTTCTGCGCTTCGTCCACTATCAGCAGCACGCGTTTTCCCTGGCGCTTGCAGTGCTGGAGAAACGCCTCCAGTTTGGAGAGCAAGGTCGCCTTGCTGAGTCCCTCGTGTGGCAGGCCATATCCTGCAGCCACGGTGCGCAGCGTGTCGTCCGCATCGAGCTGCGTGCTGACCAACTGGCTGATCACGATGTTGCCGTTGTCGAATTCCCTGAAGAGGTTGCGCACCAGCATGGTCTTGCCTGCGCCGACTTCGCCAGTGATGATAATGAAGCCTTCTGCAAGGGAAAGCCCGTAGCTGAGATAGGCCATCGCGCGCTTGTGACCGCTGCTGGGATAGAAGAATCCGGGATCGGGGCTTAGCTGGAATGGCTTTGCAGTAAGGTTGTAGAATTCAGTATACATCGTCAGAACAGATACATCAGGCCGGCGATGATTGCATTTTCACTGAAACTGTAACCTATGTTCGCAGGGGTCGAGTCCATCGTCTGGTGCCGGACCAGCAGATTCCCACTCAACTTGGGGCTGAGCTTTCTATTTAGTCCAGCGGTGAAAGAGCGCATCTTTTCCTCGAGCACCTGGCCCGGGAAGGTGAAGTATGTCGTGTTGATGTTCGCGTTCGCGGTGAGCACAGGATTCAGTTGCTTGTTCCAGGAAAGAGTACCGCCGTACTGGTCGATGTTCATGTAGTTGTAGGCGCCGTAAGCCACGGGGAGGAAGTTGACTGCCTGCTGCAGCGGTGCTGACTTGGTGTTGAAGATGGTCAGAAGGAAGGTGTCTTTCGGCAGGGTCAGCGCTGCGGATGCATTGAAAGACTTAACCAGCAGGATCTGGTTGGTCATGATGTTCTGAGCGAACAGCATGCCCTGAGGGCCTAGAGCTGCAAGCATGGACTGCACGACCTGCTGACGTGTCGCAGGATCGGGTATCTGCTGCTGCAGCATCAGGTCCAGCGTGACAGATGGCGGTACCGTCTGTTGCATCATCATCGTGGTGACATCCTGAATATAGCTTGCGTTCCAGGAGGTCATGCGGGCGTAGTGTGTGAACTTGAGTGTGTGCGTTCTGCCGAAGAAGCGCTCGCCTTCTGCAACTTCCAGATTGGTGCGCACCGAAGGAGACCAGTCGAAGCCGAGGTTCCAGAAATTGCTTCGCGGATTCTGGCCTATATATGCGAAGGAGTCGTCTTCGTAGCCGCCTGTCGCGATGACCTTGAAGCGGGGCGTGATCAGGTAGCCCAGATTGGCCGAGTACTGCGCGAGTGTCATCGGGGTCGTGCCCGCATAGCTGATCCTGGTGTTGTTGAGATTCAATCCCCACAGCAGGTTGTTGAAGTCCGAGCCGCTGTTGAGGGTTGCAAGCGCGGTGTCGCTGGTCGAGTTGAACATGCCCAGCCCGTATGCACTACCGTAGCCGTTGATGTTGGAAGGGCCTGCCTGGCTCAAGTCCATCGTCTGGTGCGTGTATCTGGCCATGCCTGTGGCGAAGGTGTTGAAGCGGTGCGTGATATAGGGACTGATGGAAGTTGTCGTGACGTTTTCAAGATTGCCATTGGCGCTCGTGTTGCCCAGGCCCATTGGACCTGCCATGTAGAGCGGCTGTTGGGAGATGGAAGCACCCGCATCCAGGAACAGCGTCTGATCGACCAGCGTCGCATTTCCTGTCGCATTGAGCTGCTGGGTGATGTAGTCCATGCTGCTGTACTGCAGATAATTGATGTCCTGCAGGCTGTAATTGAGGCTGGCTTTGAGCCTTTCGCCGGTACCTGTGACAGTGATGCCGGGGGTGATCGTGGTGACGAAATCGCTCAGCTGATAAGGGGCGGGAGAAAGGAAGATGTTGTCCGAATACATCTCGCTTGCCCCTATCGAAGGCACGACTGTCCAGTCGGCGGCATAAAGCGGCGATATCGACAGCATGGCAGCAAGCGTCAATGCCGTTTGCAAATAGCCAGCTTTAGGATTTGCCATAATACCCGTATCCGTAATGGTCAACGCCTGCCAGATGCCTGGTCTTGTTGAGCAGGACCCATGTTAGTTCGCAGTCTTCTATCAGCGTGAGCGCCTGCCTCACGGCGGGTTGCGGCGTTTTCTCGGCCTCTACCACCATCACGATCTGTCCCATGTGGGAAGCCAGCACGCTCGCTTCAGAGGTCACGAGCAGGGGAGGCGAATCGAAGAGTATGATGCGGTCGGAATAGCGCTGGGCCAAGTCATCCAGTAGCGCTGACATGGAGTCGCTCGCGAGCAGTTCGGTGGCATGTCTGTTGTGGCGACCGGCGGGCAGCAGTGAAAGGTTCTCGATATTGGTCCTGATGATCACATCGGAAAGTTGCAGCTTGTCATCCAGCAACAGATCGAGCAATCCCTGTTCGTAAGAGACCCCCAATGTTTTCAGCAGTCTGGGATTGGGCGCATCCGCGTCGACCAGCAGCACGGTCCTGCCCATTTCCATCGCGATGCTCATCGCTAGGTTGATGGAGCAGAAAGTCTTGCCTTCTCCTGGTAGCGAGCTGGTGACCATGATCAGATTGCCGTTTTTGACCTTGATGCCATTCTGTCCGAAGGCGTTGTCCAGCAGCGGACGCTTGATCATCCTGAATTCTTCGGCGAGGCTGGAATGTTCTGCCTGCGGCGTGATGATGTTCTGGCTCTTGAGCTTGGCCAGGCTGAAATCGTGCCTCAGCGCAATCGTCTCCGGCGCCGCTTCCTGTTGCGGGATTTCCTGACGAATGCTTTCCTGTCGTGGAATTTCCTGATGGATGTTTTCTAAAGAGGGGGGCTCGGGCCTTTTCTGCTGGCCCAGTTTGCCGGCGGCTTTCTCGATTATGCTCATGCTGTTCCCCTATGCGCCCTTGTTCATGATGAATTGTTGAGCCAGCAGTGCGCCATAGACGCAAAAAAGACCCAGCGCAGCCGCTGCATAAGTGCGCAGCCCCTTCCTGACCTTAATTTTTGTATCTGATGTCTCGATCATCGAGATCGTTCCGAGCATCGGGAGGTCGGTCAGCGCGAGCATGTCGAACCTGTTGTTGATCGTGGGCCTGATCTGGCTTATAAGGAACGCCAGCGCGATGCCGGCTGCAATTCCGCCCAGCAGCGCAAACGAGATCATCATGGGACGATTGGGATAGGAAGGGGTGAGCGGCACGCGCGGCGGATCGATGATCCTGAAGTCGACGGAATCTGTCTTGGTGTCCACCGCGCTCGACATCTGTGCAGACTCGCGTCTTGCCAGCAGTGAATCGTAATTTTTCTTGTAGACATCGTAATTTCTTGTCAGTTGGCTAAGCTCCGCATCCACTTCGGGCAGCCGGTTTGCCGCTGCCTTGAGCTGCGCGTAGCGGGACTGGTATTCGCTTAAGCGCGCCTTCATGGATGCGGCGTTTGCCTCAGCCTCGGCTAGGGACATGTTCAGTTGCTGGTAAAACGGGCTCTGGGTCATGCTGCCTGAGGGCTTTTTCAGCGTAGCTTCCTTTGCCTTGTCGGCTTCGAGCTGGGCGATCAGCCTCTTCGTCGCCACCACGTCGGGATGCTGCTCGGTGTATTTCAGGCGCAGCGCATCGAGATCCTTATTCAGGGATGCGATGCGCGCGTCATATTTCGAGCTCGCGCTACTTTCTGATGCGTTGTCAAGCAGTGTCGGGTCGCTTCCCGAGAGTTGTTGCTTCAGAGAATTTCGTCTGTCTTCCGCCTCCCTCAGGGAGAGAGCGGCATCGTCCACTTGGCTCTTCGCGTCTGCAAGCTCTGCGTAGTAGTCCTGCCCCGTCTCGCCGCGCATCACGCCTATGTTGCGCTGTTTGAATTCCTTCAGCGCGTTCTCGGCATCGTTCAATTTTGCTTCATATTCCTTGAGCTGTTCTTCTATGAACTTCTGCGATGAGGCGATGTCCTTCCTGTTGCTGCCCAACCCACTCTCGACGAAGATGTTAAGCAGCGACTGGACCACTTTCTTGGCCATCGCAGGATCCCTGTTCTCGTAGGAAATCGTGTAGTCGTCCGAACCAATGGACCTTAGCTTGATCATCTCCGAGAGATTGTCGATAACCGATTCCATCTGGGTTGGGTTTTTTGCGTTCAGATCGAGGTCGGTCATCCTGGCGACCTTCTCCAGGTTGGGGCGGCTGATCAGTGTCCTTGCCATTACCTCGACCTGCTGCGTGGTGTTGGGCTGGACAGCGAGGCCGGCCAGCAGTGGTTTCAACAGGGACTGGGTATCCACATAAACGCGGGCTGTCGCCTCATAGCGGTCAGGTACGCTGTAGACGACCGCCCACCCGGCTACCGAGATGATCCATGCAGCGATGAGGGCATGCCAGCGATAGCGCCACGTGGATACTGCATATCCTGTCAGTTGAGCAAACAATTCATGCATATTTCAGATCCCGGATTGTTGATGTTGCTAGTAGTGTAAAAGCACTTGGTTACAATCAGAAGTAACTCTCCGGAATGATCAGCACATCTCCTGGCAGCATCTGTACGTTAGCTTTGACATCGCCGTCCCTCATCAGGCTTTCAAGTCTAACGTTAAGCTGCTCGCTCTTGCCATTCACCCTGCGCAGTATGGTCGCCTTGTTGCCTGCAGCAAAGTCGGTGATTCCGCCGACCGCAATCATCACGTCCATCAACGTCATATTCTCCCTGTACTGGAGCGCCTGCGGCTTGGCTGCCTGCCCTATCACGCGGATCTGCTGGCTGTAAGGGCCGACGAAACCGGTGACGATGACGGTGACGACGGGGTCCTGGATATATTTTGCGAGGGATTTTTCAAGGTCGCGCGCAAGGTGGGAGGGGGATTTGCCCGCGGCCTGCAGGTCTTCGACCAGAGGTGTCGAAATTTTTCCATCGGGGCGCACTGGTATCGTCTCCGACAACTCAGGATTGTGCCAGACCACTATATTGACGTTGTCGCCCGGCCCAATGATGTAGTTGTATTCTCCAGGCTTTACGACTTCTGCGGGTGCCGGCGGATAGTTTGACGCGCATCCTGCGAGCGCTACTGACAGCACGATCAAAGCCCACACTCGGTTCATGTCATTTAGTCTTGGTATCACAAATGCCTCCTGGTGTTAGTTGTTTCAACTTTAGTAATGAACGGGTGGCGTCAGGATTGCCCGTCGGTTTTTGTAAGCGGATTGCGTCGTTGATTCCTTGGTTTTTCTAATTTAAAGCCGATCTGGAAACATTCTACATACATGCAATCTCAACTGATTGCTCTATTGCATTGTAGTGTGGGTTTTTGCCTGGGTCAACGACCCGTCTGGATGGTACGACTCGCCTGACTGGCGGAATTTGTTATGCGTCAGACAGGATTCGAACTTATTTTCGGTTAAAATCCGCTCGCCGGTCATGGATAAAAGCCGCTTGAATCATCATCAGGGCTCTTGTGTTATCTGGCACAGACATTGCTTTATAATCCGCTGGCAGCTGAATTTAAATCCCGCGTTATTTTCGAGGCGCGACCATGAACAAGTATCGAGTCGGTACCGCAGTCCGCGCGGGTCCGATGAAAGGGGTTTTTCGCTAAATGATCATACGGTTTTTTCGACAATATATTCCCGGGAGCGTCCTGCTGCTCCTGATGCTGGAATTGCTGGTTTTTTCGGGTTCGGTCTATGTGGGGGGGATGCTCAGATCAGTTGGTTCTGAATATTCTTCAGTTGCGTTTTTTTGGCATTTCCTGCCCAAGGCTCTGCTCTTTGCCGTCACCATGTCCACGAGCCTGATGCTCTTCCGTCTCTACGACTACTGGCAGTGGAGCGGCGGCATCCAGTACATGCTGCCAAGACTGGGGGCCGCGTTGACGATGGGTTTTGTCGCAATGACGCTGATCTTCTACCTGTTCCCCGACACCTTCATGGGGCGCGGCGTGTTTGCGATTGCATATCTGGTATCGGCATTGTTGGTCACGCTGCTCAGGCTGATCGTATTTAGATGGGCAAACCTGGAGGGGTTGAAACGCCGTGTTCTCGTTCTGGGTACCGGGAGTAGGGCTGCCAGGATAGGCGCGATGTTTGAAAGCGGCACGGTCTCCCACAGGCTGAAGGTTGTGGGCTATCTGCCTTTGAACGGCACGCACCACTTCGTCGATCGCTCCATGATGCTGAACGACAGGGGGCGTCTGAGCAAGATTGCCAGGCAGCACAATGTCAGAGAGATCGTGATCGCGATCAGGGACCGCCGCGGAGGATTGCCGCTTGCGGAACTGCTCGAATGCAGGCTGATGGGGATCAGAATCACAGAACTGTCCGCATTCTTCGAGAGGGAAACGGGGTTGCTGCCCGTGGAGTCCCTCAACGCGGGTTGGATCATCCATGCGGACGGATTCGAAAACGGGATAGCCAGGGACATCAGCAAGCGCATCTTCGATCTTTGCGCTAGCGGTCTGCTGCTGATCGTCTCTTTCCCCGTGATGCTGCTGGCTGCGATGCTCATTTTCCTGGAGAGTGGGGCGCCTATTCTTTACCGCCAGGAAAGGGTGGGGCAGGACGATTATGTGTTTACCATCTACAAGTTCCGCAGCATGAGGCTGGACGCGGAAAAGGCAGGCAAGCCGCAATGGGCCTCTGCCAACGATGACCGCATAACGCGCGTGGGCAAGTTGCTGCGCAAGCTGCGCATCGACGAACTGCCGCAGATATTCAACGTGTTCAGGGGAGACATGAGCTTCGTCGGGCCGCGACCCGAACGTCCTTTCTTCGTGGAGAAGCTTGCCAACGAAATTACTTATTACAAATACAGGCACAGCGTGAAACCGGGGATCACCGGATGGGCTCAGGTGCGCTATGCCTATGGCGCATCGATAGAGGACTCGATAGAGAAGTTGCAGTACGACCTCTATTATGTGAAGAACCACGGCCTGTTTCTCGACCTTCTGATTATGCTTGCCACAGTTCAGGTCGTGCTTTTCGGCAAGGGCGCGCGATAAGCATGAAGCCCGGATGAACATCTCGCTGATCACCGCAAGCTATCTGTCTGCAGCGCTCGCCTTTGCGTTTCTGGGCGTGTCTCTTCTGGCCAGCTGGCGCGGACAGTATCGCGGGGTGTTGCTGACGCTGGCATGTCTTGTCACTGCTATCTGGGCTTTTCTGAATACGTTTGCCGGCGACAGGTTCATTCTTGCCAGGGCGGCGATGGAGGTCATTCGAAGCGCTGTCTGGCTGTTCTTCATCTGGGAGGTGCTGGCCGGAGCAAAAGACATCGTCACCTTGCAGCTTCGCGCGTTTAGGGCTGCGCTGATTTCGGTTTCACTTCTGCTGCTGGCATTGACGGTCTATGTCCATTCAGTGCCTTCTGACCTGTCGATTTTCGACATCACGGGCCATGTGATGCTGGCCATTCTAGGCATGGTTCTGGTCGAGCAACTTTTCAGGAATACCCATCCGGACTCCAGGTGGGGAATCAAGTTCGTCTGCCTCGCCACGGGCGCGATGTTTGCATACGATTTTTTCCTCTATTCGGACGCGATGCTTTTTCACCGCATCGATCCGGACATCTGGATGGCGAGGGGGGTGGTGAATGCGATCATCTCGCCGCTGATCATGGTGTCTGCAGCGCGCAACCCGCAATGGTCGCTGCGCGTGCACATTTCACGCCATGTCGTCTTTCATACTGCAACGCTGCTGGGAGCGGGCATCTATCTTCTGCTGATGGCGGCAGTGGGCTATTACATACGGATGTTTGGGGGAACCTGGGGTTCCGTTTTGCAGATCGCATTCTTTTTCGGCGCGAGCATGCTGCTGCTCACCATCTTCTTTTCAGGGAGCATGCGCGCAAGGCTAAGAGTGCTTCTGAGCAAGCATTTTTTTACGTCCAAGTACGACTACCGCGAGGAGTGGCTGCGGTTCACCCGCACGCTCCTGACATCCGGGCAAAATGGACAGATTTACGAGGCAGCGATCAGGGCGATCGCGGTTCTGGTGGAAAGCCCTGCGGGCGCGCTTTGGATGGCGCAGGAACCTGGCTCCGCCTATGTCTGCGTCTCGCGCTGGAACATACCTGCGGCAGAAGCGGCCGTGTCTGCCGATGATCCCATGGTGATATTCATGGCGAAATCCCAGTGGGTGGTCAATCTCGACGAATATCAGCCCGATCGTGCATCCTATTGCGACTTCGAGATTCCTGAATGGCTTATGCAATTAAAGGATGCCTGGATCGTGGTGCCATTGCTACTGCAGGAGCGGTTGCTTGGTTTCATCGTCCTGGCCCAGCCGCGCAGCAATATCCATTTCAACTGGGAAGTCAGCGACCTGCTGAAGACTGCGGCGCACCAACTGGCGAACCATCTCGCACAGAAACAGGCAACCGATGCGCTGCTAGTTGCGAAGCAGTTCGATTCATTTAACAGGATGTCCGCTTTTGTTGTGCACGATCTGAAAAATCTCGTGGCGCAATTGTCGCTGATGCTGTCCAATGCTGAGAAGCACAAAAACAATCCGGAATTCCAGGAGGACATGCTGAGCACGGTCCAAAATTCTGTCGACAGGATGAATCGCTTGCTGTCACAGCTGCGAAGCGGCGGAACGTTGATGGTGAAGGAAGTCGCGCTCTTTTCCCTGCTTCGGTCCGTGCTCGAGACTAAGGCTGCCTTGAAGCCTCGCCCGATGCTGAAGGTCGAAGACGAGCGCCTGCATGTTAGGGCGGATGCTGATAAGCTGACGCGGGTCATAGGCCACATCGTGCAGAATGCCTGCGAGGCCACACACTATGACGGAAGGGTGGACGTCAGGCTATACGCCCACGATAAATTCGCGGTGGTCGAGGTGGAGGACAGCGGCAAGGGCATGGATAAGGATTTCATACGCGACCGCCTGTTCAGGCCTTTTGATTCGACCAAGAATTCCGGCATGGGGATAGGGGCGTATGAATGCCAGGAATACATATGCGAGCTTGGCGGACGTATCGAAGTGAAAAGTATCCCGGATAAAGGTACACTGTTCGTGATTTTCATACCATTGTCGGATAATCCATGACCTTGTGAGGCAGCTTAATCGCGCGGAGAAATCGTGAGTTCAATCAAAGAAACCTTGCTCCTTGTGGAGGATGATCCGGGACTTCAGAAGCAGGTGCGCTGGAGTCTGGATGAATACGATGTGCAGATCGCAGGCGACAGGGAGAGCGCGCTTTCCCAAGTAAGGCGTTTCGAGCCTGCTGTGGTGATACTCGACCTGGGCCTGCCACCTGACGAGAATGGCGCAAGCGAAGGGCTGGCGACGCTGGAGCAGATCCTGATGCTCTCACCTGCCACCAAGGTCATCGTCGTGACCGGAAATCAGGACATGAGCAATGCGGTGCGCGCGATAGGCACAGGCGCCTACGATTTCTACCAGAAGCCTTTCGAGTCGGAGATGCTCGCGCTGATCGTGGGCAGGGCGTTGAGGCTGCACAAGTTGGAGCAGGAAAACTGCAGGCTGCGCATGAGGCAGCAGGATGCGCCCATGCAGGGCATCATCACGAGCGACCAGCAGATGCTGAAGATGTGCCGTACCGTGGAGCGGGTTGCGCCTTCGGACGCGACGGTGCTGGTCACGGGGGAGAGCGGCACGGGCAAGGAACTGTTCGCTCAGGCCTTGCACCAACTGAGTAGTCGCGCAGATAAGCGCTTCGTTGCGATCAACTGCGCCGCGATACCCGAAAATCTCCTGGAGAGCGAACTGTTCGGCTACGAGAAGGGCGCATTCACCGGTGCTGCAAAACAGACCATAGGACGCATCGAATATGCCAACGGAGGCACACTGTTTCTCGACGAGATCGGCGATCTGCCGTTTTCACTGCAGGCCAAACTGCTGCGATTCCTGCAGGAGAGGGTGATAGAGCGCCTGGGCGGCAGGGGCGAGATACCCGTGGACACGCGCGTCATCTGTGCGACGCACCAGAATCTGCCCGATCTGATCAAGCAGGGCAAGTTCCGCGAGGACTTATATTACCGTTTGAGCGAGATCACCCTCTGCATCCCCCCGTTGAGGCAGCGCGACGGCGATGCAGCCCTGCTTGCGCACGCACTACTTGAGAAGTTCAACAGCCAGCAGGGGCGTTCCATCCGCGGTTTCAAGCCGGATGCGATAGAGGCCATCGAGAATCACGACTGGCCAGGCAATGTGCGGGAGATGCAGAACGTGATCAAGCGCGCAGTGATCATGGCGGAGGGCGCGCAGATCACATTGGAGGATCTGGCATTGAAGTCTGATCAGGAAGAGGCGGCGCCGATCAACCTGCGCAAGGTCAGGGAAGAGGCAGAGCGCAAGGCGGTGCTGAGGGCCATGGCGCGGGCCAACGGAAACGTCGCGATGGCCGCCGACCTTCTGGGTGTGTCGCGTCCGACGCTGTATGACCTGATGAGCCGCCTGGACATGAAGTGATGCATGTGACGGTCTACCAAAGTCTGGACGAGCTGCCGCCAAGCTGCGAGCAGCTTTTCGAGGAAGCTGGGAAAGCCAGTTTTTTCCTGACCCTCGAATGGTACCGCAATCTCGCAGGACAGGCATTGCCGGAAGACTGTCGTGCGCGTATCTATGTGGCGCATGAAGGCGATGATGTGCTCGGGATATTGCTGATGAAGTTCGCCGCAGAGCGCGGCAGCCTATTTGCATGCAGGAAACTCGAAGCCCTTTCCAATTATTATTCCTCGCTGTTCATGCCTCTTGTCGCATCCGCCGATTGCCTGCAGATGATCGCCGATGAGATTGCGCGCGAGCACTGGGACAGTGTAGACCTGCATCCCATGGCACAGGACTCCCCGCTTTTTGGCAGGCTTGAAGCGGCGATGAAGCATTCCGGCATGTCCGTGCAGCCGTATTATTGTTTCGGCAACTGGTACCTGAAGGTCGACGGCCGTTCATATAGGGATTATTCGAATGCGCTACCCTCGAAACTCAAGAATACGCTAAAGCGCAAGGACAGGCAGTTTTCAGCGATGGCATCCAGGATGGAAATCATCACCGGCATCGACGGGGTGGACAGCGCGATTGCCGCATACCAGAAAGTCTATCATTCGAGCTGGAAGATACGGGAGCCACATCCCGATTTCATGCCGGGGCTGATTAGTCTCTGCGCCGAGCGCGGGTGGCTGAGGCTGGGGCTCGCGTATCTTGACGAAGAGCCGATCGCCGCGCAGCTCTGGATCGTGAAGGACGGGATTGCAGCTATCTACAAACTCGCCTATGACGAGAAATTTTCCAAACTGTCGGCGGGTTCGTTGCTCACCGCGAAACTGATGGAGCACGTCATCGATGTCGACCATGTCAGCGAGGTCGATTACCTGACAGGAGACGACGACTACAAGAAGGACTGGATGTCGGACCGCCGCGAGCGCTGGGGAATCATTGCCTATAACAGACATACCCCGCGTGGGGTGTGTATGGGTGCGCTGAGCCGCGTGTCAGGCTATGCAAAAGGCGTGGTATGGAGCCGTGAGTCAGCCACGGTGAGAAGGAATTTCGGATGAGTGCGGCAGAAAAGATCCCCAAGAATCCGGTTATTTCCTGTCAGTCCTTCGGGCATGACAGGGAAGGCTTTCCGTCTGTGCTGGATGCAGGTGAAGCCCGGTATCTCAACAGGGGCAGTCTCGCAATCGCTTATGCATTGCAGCGGGTCGGCATCTCTAGCGGCGATGAAGTGCTGATGCCGGCATACCATTGCTTGGCCATGGTCGAGCCGGTGAATTGGACCGGGGCAAACCCTGTATTTTTTCGCATAAAAGAAGATACTTCGCTTGATCTGGCTGACATCGAGCAGCGATTGACCGGATCGACCCGCGTTCTGATCGCCCCGCACTATTTCGGATTCCATCAGGACATGCCTAAAATACGCGCATTCTGCGATCGGCATCATCTCGTTTTGATAGAAGACTGCGCGCATGCCTTTCTTGGCAGGATGGCCGGCCATCCACTGGGCTATTACGGCGATTACGCGATCGGCAGCGCATGGAAATTCTTTCCTGTGGATGAAGGCGCGTGCGTCGTCTCTTCGCGAGGAGGTCTCTCCGGCGCCGCCACGGAACCGAGGGGGATTTTTTCCGAAATAAAGTCTCTCATGAATACGCTGGAATATGCGGTGGAATATCGCCGCCTGGGGTGGTTCAATCCGGTTTTCCGCTTGGTGTTCAGGCTCAAGGATGGGCTTTGGAATGTGCTGAAGCGCAGGCCGCCTACGTCTTTGCAGACTGTTGTTCGCCAAGAGAATCCGGGAGGTTCTACCGGATTTGACGAAAGCAGAGTAAGTCAGGCTATCTCGAGATCATCCCGCCTGATCATGACCGTTTCCTCGAAATCGAGGATGGCCCAGAACAGAAGAGAAAATTATCTGAAACTCCTGTCGCGCCTAGGCGATCTCCCGGGTTGTCGGCCGTTGTTTGGAAGCCTCCCCGATGGCGTGGTTCCCCATGTTTTCCCGCTCGTGATCGAAAATCCAGAGAAGATATTTCACAGGCTCAAGGACGAGGGGGTGCCTGTCATCCGCTTTGGCGAATATTTGTCGGGGGACATGCAAAAGGGACTATGCACGGTGAGCGAGGATTATTCGAGGCGGGTCTTTCAGTTTCCCTGTCATCAGGATTTGAAGGCTGAAGAACTGGAATGGATGATGGATAGGATCGCGGACATACTCTTGCGCTACGAACAGGAATGAAGATGAATTGGAAACTTTACCCCATCGATGAATTCGAACGCCATCAGGATGACTGGCAGAGGCTCAACCGGAAGGCGAAGGCTTCCCCTTTGCTTGATACTGCTTTTCTTTTTCCCGCCTTGAAGATGTTCGGCTCGGGCAAGGAGCTTCTCGCAGTGTATGGAGAGGAGCCGTGCGCAATGGCCATACTGATGCCCAAAGGGGCGCTGGGATGGGCGACGTTCCAGCCTTCCCAGGCACCCATGGGCGCGTGGTTGCACGAGGATGGCATGGATTTGCAGTTGCTGCTCGCGAAGCTGCTGAGAGCGCTGCCCGGGTTGCCAGTCATCTTCGGACTGACGCAGCAGGACCCTGATCTTGTGCCAAGGCCGGCCGACAAGCCCGATTTGAAGACGCTGGATTACATCGATACTGCGAGAATCACCGTCGAAGGCAGCTTTGACCAGTACTGGCAGTCGCGCGGGAAGAACTTGCGGCATAACATGAAAAAGCAGAGGAACAATCTGGAAAAGATGGGGATCGACACGAGGCTTGAGCTGATCACGGAGCCAGGGGATGTGGCGGAGGCGATCGCGGATTATGGCCGCATCGAAAGTGCAGGTTGGAAAGCGGAAGGAGGCACAGCCATCCATCCTGACAACGATCAGGGCAGGTTCTACAGGACGATGCTGGAAGCGTTTTGCAGGCAGGGGGCTGGGCGGATTTATCGGTATTGGTACAATGACAAGATCGCTGTGATGGATTTGTGCATCGAAGGAAACGGCAGCATCATCATACTGAAGACCACATATGACGAGTCGGTGAGCAATGGGACTTCCCCGGCATTCCTCATGCGTCAGGATTCCTTCAGGCAGATATTCGATGAGGGAAGCCTGAAGAGGATAGAGTTTTATGGAAAGCTGATGGAATGGCATACGAAATGGAGCGAAGAAGTGCGAACCATGTATCATGTAAATTATTTCAGGTGGTCGTTTCTTCCGCGCTTGCGCCGCAGTGCGTGAAGTTACGATCCGCTGCGGAAGAACTGGAGATTTTGCGTCATGGCAGAGCTTTTGCATGAACTGATATCCGAAACTGCTAAATGCATGCCCGAAAGGGAGGCGCTGGTCTATCAGAAATCGCGTTTGAGTTATGGGGAGCTTGCTGCCGAAGTCTCCCGTGTCGCCGGCACACTGCTGGGTCTTGGGCTTGCAAAATCAGAGCGGGTCGCGGTCTATCTTGAGAAGCGCATCGAAACCGTCACCGCGATGTTCGGCGCGTCCGCCGCGGGTGGGGTGTTCGTTCCGGTGAACCCAGTCCTGAAAGCCGAGCAGGTGGCTTACATACTTAAGGACTGCAATGTGCGCATCCTAGTCACTTCCGCCGATCGGTTGAAGCTGCTTTCCGGACCCTTGCAGGACTGCCGCGATCTGCATACCGTTATCGTCGTGGGTGATGAAGTTCCCGGGATTGCCGGGCTCGATGTGCTTCAATGGGATGGGGCTGTCCGTGAGGGAGGGAAAGGGCACCGGATCATCAACAGCGATATGGCGGCGATACTCTACACTTCGGGTAGCACAGGCAAGCCCAAGGGGGTGGTGCTCTCGCACCTGAACATGGTGACCGGGGCGAAGAGCGTTGCGCAGTATCTGGAAAATACACATGAGGACCGCATCCTCTCGGTTCTGCCGCTGAGTTTCGATTACGGGTTCAGCCAGCTCACGACTGCGTTTCATGTCGGGGCCACGGCCGTGCTGATGAACTACCTTCTGCCCAGGGATATTGTGAGGGCCGCGGAAAAGGAACGCATCACCGGGCTTGCCGCAGTGCCGCCGCTTTGGATACAGCTTGCCCAGATAGAGTGGCCAATTGGTGCGGCAGGCCGGCTGCGCTATTTCACCAATTCGGGCGGCGCGATGCCCCTGACCACGCTAAAAGATCTGCGTGCCCATTTCCCCAATGCGAGCCCCTATCTCATGTATGGGCTGACCGAGGCATTCCGTTCTACCTATCTGCCGCCCGAAGAAGTTGATCGCCGTCCCGATTCGATAGGCCAGGCGATCCCCAATGCGGAGATCATGGTGGTGAGG
Source organism: Pseudomonadota bacterium (assembly GCA_021787435.1). GTDB lineage: Bacteria > Pseudomonadota > Gammaproteobacteria > Burkholderiales > Gallionellaceae > Gallionella. Next base: position 98,785 of record JAJYLY010000006.1, read on the forward strand.
GAAGACGGTTCTCACTGCGCGCCCGGTGAGCCGGGGGAGCTCGTGCATCGCGGCGCGCTGGTCTCTCTTGGATACTGGAACGATCCTGAAAAGACCGCCGAGCGCTTCAAGCCTGCGCCCAACCGTGAAAGCGGGCTTACCATGGCCGAGATGGCTGTATGGTCAGGCGACACGGTGCGGGTGGACGAGGATGGGTACCTTTACTTCATCAGCCGCAGAGATGAAATGATCAAGACTTCGGGCTACAGGGTGAGCCCCACCGAGGTTGAGGAAGTGATCTATGCCACCGGGATGGCGGGGGAAGTCGCTGCAGTCGGCGTGCCGCATCCTGTGCTGGGGCAGGCGATTGTCGTGATCGTCGCGGCGCGAGAAGGGCTGTCCTTGGATGCAGATGCCCTCATGACCGAATGCAGAGAACGCCTACCGGCCTATATGGTGCCTGCCGAGATCAGGCCTTATCCGGGCAGCCTGCCGCGCAACCCGAACGGAAAGATAGACAGGAAATTTCTCTTAAATGAAATTCTGAACCAGTGAGCTGCGTCGAAGCGAAATAATACTGCATTTGGCGCTGACTTTCATGTCTTGCATTTTTGCGAACTGTTTCGCAATGGGAACATAATCAATCAGGGAGACAAGAAGAGTGCTGTTTAATTCGGTAGAGTTCATTTTTCTGTTTCTTCCAGTGCTTCTCATTATATTTTTTCATCTAGGACGTTACAGTCGTCGTCTGGCAGCACTCTGGCTTGCTGCGGGTTCGTTTTTCTTTTATGCCTGGTGGAATCCTTCCTATATTGGGCTTTTGCTTGCTTCTATAGCATTTAACTACTCCGTGGGGTATGCGTTGGCACGCAGCAACGATATCGTTTCACCCAGGCGCAATCTGCTGCTGGCTCTGGGGGTAATCACCGACTTGTCATTGCTTGGTTACTACAAATACGCCAATTTTTTTATCCAGACAACCAATGCTGCGATTGGGACATCTTATGGTTTTGCAGACATCGTTTTACCTTTGGGCATTTCATTTTTTACCTTTACACAGATTGCATTTCTGGTGGATGCTGCGCGCGGCGAAGCACGGGAATTCAACTTCATCCATTACAGTTTGTTCGTCAGTTATTTTCCCCATCTGATTGCCGGACCGATTTTGCATCACAAGGAGATGATGCCGCAGTTTGGGCGTGCCTCAACCTATCGTTTCAGTATGGATGATTTCACAGTTGGATTGACGATTTTTGCGCTTGGATTGTTCAAAAAAGTCGTTATCGCAGATGGCGTTGGACCTTATGCGGGCATTTTGTTTGCCTCTGTGGATCACGGTGATACTCTGGGCCTATTTCAGGCATGGGAAGGCGCGCTGGCCTATACCCTGCAACTGTATTTTGATTTTTCCGGTTATTCCGACATGGCTATTGGTCTTTCCTGCATGATTGGTGTGCGTCTCCCGCTGAATTTCAATTCGCCATACAAGGCCGCCAATATTGCTGATTTCTGGCGTCGCTGGCACATGACCCTGTCGCGTTTTTTGCGTGATTACCTTTATTTTCCGCTGGGTGGCAATAGAAGAGGTCAAGGTCGTCGATATGTCAACCTGATGGCGACTATGTTGCTTGGTGGCCTGTGGCATGGCGCAGGCTGGACTTTTGTTATCTGGGGTGGCTTGCACGGTGCTTATTTGATAATTCACCAGGTATGGCAGTCAATGAGGATCAGGCTAGGTTACGGCCACACATCTGCATCGGGTCGTTTCATGGGTGTGGGACTCACCTTCGTCGCAGTTGTTGTGGGTTGGGTATTTTTTCGCGCGCAAACTTTTCATGGTGCCATATCTATGCTTCGCAGTATGGGCGGGCTTAATGGTGTCAGCCTGCCTGATGCCATCGCCTTGCATCTTGGGCCATTTGCCTCGCGTCTTAGCAGTTTAGGAGTGGTTTTCAATCCGGGTGGCGGACATGAATTTGTAATGAATGCCGTCTGGGTGTTTGTGTTGTTGCCGGTTGTATTTTTAGCGCCCAATACCCAGCAGATTCTGTATCGATTCAGGCCCGCACTGGATCAACGAGCGGATGACACTACTGCATTGGGTTGGTCACCTGATTTGCGCTGGGGCATTGCCATGGCAATCGTGCTTGCTGCTGGCTTGTTGTCCCTCGCTCATCCGGGCGAGTTTCTCTACTTCCAGTTTTAATTCCTCGCGATGAAACATTACCTGTTTTTTTGGCTGGCCTTAACCGCATGTCTGATGCTGGTTATGGGCGCAATCAATTTTGTCGTCGATCCTTATGGGATATTTTATGTTGTAGACAAAGTTGGTTTCAATAGCGTTAAACCCGCAGCGGGTGGACATGGAGCTACGGGAAAGTATTACCGGGTGATGGGGGTTCAGCCACGCGGGGTGATTCTGGGCAATTCGCGTGCGGAAGTGGGGTTTGATCCGTTGTCTGCTGCCTGGCCCGAAAAAGCGCGCCCGGTATTTAATTTGGCATTGCCAGGCACGGGTCCTCGCTCTAGTCTGGAGTCCCTGCAGCATGTGCTGAACGATGCTCAAGAAGGCCATGCAGTAAAGCCGGAGGTGGTTGTATGGGGTATCGATTTTATGAATTTCCTTGACAACATTCATGAGCCGGGCCAGTCGCCTCCAAAGAATAACAGACTGCTGGCTAGTTCTTTCGGTTCGGAATTTCCAATACATTTTCCAAGGCAGATAAAGGATTATGCGGACGCTACATTTTCGTTTGACGCTTTTGTAGATTCAATCAGGACGATTGCCAGTCAGTCAGATCCTTACGTCGAGAATTTAACAGCTTTTGGATTCAATCCCATGCATGACTACATAAAAATTTCTGCTGATGAAGGATATTGGGCTGTATTCCGCCAGAGAGATATTGAGAATGTCAAAGCGTATTTGCGCCGTTCGACGAATTTATACGATGGCGCAGGCAACTCCTCGCCGGATTTGGATAATCTTCGCGCAGTGATACGCCTTTGCAGACAGCATGGCATTGAGTTGCACCTCGTGATTTATCCGTATCACGCGCATTTGCTTGAAATTTTTCGCATTACAGGGCACTGGCCTGCTTTTGAGGCATGGAAGCGCGAGGTTGTGCGTATCGTTGCATCCGAATCTTCGCAGAATAAAGATAATACTGTTTCATTGTGGGACTTTAGCCAGTTTAATGAACTGACTGAGGAGGCTGTTCCCGCCAAGGCAGACCGCAAGAGCAAAATGCATTGGTATTGGGAGGCGGGACACTTCAAGAAAGAATTGGGTGAGCTGGTTTTAGACAGGTTATTCGGTCATCAAGGTGCAAGAGAAGACTTCGGGGTGCTGCTCAATAAGCAAAATCTGGAAGCGCATCTTGCCATAGAACGGGTTAGGGAGGCTGACTACCGCCGCAGATATTCCGCTGATGTTGAGCAACTGCAGAAGATCGATATGGAAATATTGTCCAGGAAGCATTGAATCAGCACGTGATATTGGCCAACGTTTTTTTTCGTCATGAAAAAGGGCGGTTTCCCTCCCCATTCAACAAACTTTTAACTGTCAGGCTTAATACATCATTTTCTGACGACAAACCAGTCCCGTGAGGCCGATGCCAAGTAGCAGGATGCTTCCAGGTTCTGGTACGGTGACAGGGTATGTGTTCGTCGCGCTAGTTATGTAGCCGTTGGAACCAGCGGTAAATGTTCCGTTGACGTTTATATAATTGTCGTTGACGGCATTGGGTCCTGCCGAGGCTTTCTGCTGTGCTTGTGAGTGATGTGTTTGCGGCACTGGTAATTGCGTCAGAAATAATCTTGATCACAGTGGTGTCCGGAAGTTGTCCCGGAACGTTGCTGTCCAGACTGACATAGTGGACAGATTCACCATTCGAAGTCTTAAGCGAAATGAAGGGGTGAAGCTGCCTGACTGATTTCGGTGAGGATGAAACCTTGTATAAATTCATGAGAATAGGCTTGTGTAAGTTCTGCCGATAAGGCCGCTTTAGCATTCTTTCCGGTTGGCCATTGCGGCATGAATTGGCTTGACGATTCCGTATATTTAGTTATAATCCGCGCCCCTGCCAAGCCGACTAGAGGCTTGCAGCCTTGCTCCACCGTCCTTCATGACGGGGGGCTTTAACCACAAGGAGATGCAATGCGACATTATGAAATCGTGTTTATCGTGCACCCCGATCAGAGCGAGCAGGTTCCTGCAATGATCGAGCGCTATCGCACGCTGGTGACTTCCAAGGGAGGTCAGATCCATCGTCTGGAAGACTGGGGCCGACGCCAGTTGGCCTATGCCATCCAAAAAATCCACAAGGCACACTATGTGCTGATGAACATCGAATGCAACCAGGAAACGCTGGACGAACTGGAACATGCGTTCCGCTTCAATGATGCAGTCCTGCGCCATCTGACCGTCAAAACCAAGACGGCCGTCACTGTTCCATCGGCAATGATGAAGGAAGAAAAATCCCGTTCAGTGCTGAGTGAGGATTTTGTTCAGAGCAGGGATGAAAGCGTCGAAGCTTAATTCGCACATATCATATTGAAGGGAATATCATGGCTCGTCCATCCAGCAAAAGCACTGATGACAAGAAGAAGCGCTTTTCTCGCAACAACCTGTTCAAGCGCCGCAAGTTCTGCCGCTTCACAGTCGAGAAAATCGCGGAAGTAGATTACAAGGACGTGAATATCCTGAAGGAATTCATTTCCGAAAACGGCAAGCTGATTCCGGCTCGCATCACCGGCACCAAGACGCGCTACCAGCGCCAGTTGAGTACCGCCGTGAAGCGCGCGCGTTTCCTGGCTTTGCTGCCTTACACTGATTTGCACTAGGGGTATCGCATGCAAATAATTCTGATGGAAAAAGTCGTCAACCTAGGTCAACTGGGTGACGTGGTCAAGGTCAAGAACGGTTATGCACGCAACTTCCTGATCCCGCAGGGCATGGCAAAGCGCGCAACATCCGCCAACATGGCGGAGTTCGAAGCGCGCCGCGCTGAAATCGAAGCTGCTGACAAGGCCAAGCTGGCCGATGCGCAGGCCAGAGGCGAAAAGCTCGCGGGGCTCACCGTGCAAATCACCCAGAAGGCAGGGGTGGATGGCCGCTTGTTCGGTTCTGTCACCAATGCGGACATCGCGACCGCGCTGGCAGCGCTGGGTTTTGAAATCGAGAAGTCGCAGGTGCGCATGGCTGAAGGTCACCTGAAGAACGTGGGCGATCATCCCGTGAGCATTCAACTGCACACCGATGTCGCAGCAGATATCACGGTCTCGGTGCTCGGCGAACAGTAATACTGCTTTACTAGCGCGTTGTGAAAAAGGACTGGAAACAGTCCTTTTTTGCGTTGGGCAAGGTAAAATGCGTTTCTTGAAGTCCGGATTCAAACATGCAAAACAATTCAGATGCGCAAATAGATCAAATCAAGCTCCCTCCGCATTCGGTTGAGGCAGAGCAATCGGTGCTGGGCGGCCTGATGCTGGAGTCCGCAGCGCTGGACAGGATCAGCGACCTGATTACTGAGGACGATTTCTACCGCCGCGAGCATCGCCTGATCTATCGCCATATCGTGAGGATGAGCGAACAGGCCAAGCCGGTGGATGTGATCACCGTGGCAGAAGCACTCGAAAACAATAGTGAGCTCGACAAGGCGGGAGGGCTTGCATACCTGGGCGGTCTGGTGCAGAACGTGCCTTCTGCTGCCAACGTGCGACGCTACGGCGAGATCGTGCGCGAGCGGTCCATCATGCGCCGCCTAGTGGAAGTGGGCACCGACATTGCTGCGAGCGCGTACAACCCGACCGGGCGCGATGCCGCGCAATTGCTCGACGAAGCCGAAGGCAAGGTGTTCGAGATTGCCGAGTCCGGCGCGAAAGGAAAGCAGGGTTTCATATCCATGCCGCCTTTGCTGACACAGGTGGTCGAACGCATAGAAACGCTGTACGGGCGCGAAGACGGCAGCGATGTGACGGGTACGCCGACAGGTTTTGCAGATCTCGACGGGATGACTTCCGGCCTGCAGGCAGGAGATCTTGTGATCGTAGCGGGGCGCCCCAGCATGGGCAAGACGGCTTTCTCGATCAACATCGCGGAGAATATTGCACTGGACAGCAAGCTGCCTGTGGCCATCTTCAGTATGGAGATGGGGGCGGCGCAGCTCGTGATGCGTATGCTGGGCTCGGTCGGCAAACTCAACCAGCAAATTCTGCGCACGGGCAAGCTGGGGGATGACGACTGGGGAAGGCTGACCCATGCGCTGGGAAAACTCAACGATGCGCCGATATACATCGACGAGACGCCCAGCCTGTCCTCGCTCGATCTGCGCGCGCGCGCTCGCCGCCTGCACCGCCAGCATGGAAAACTCGGGCTGATCGTGGTGGACTACCTGCAGCTGATGAGCTCGAATGTCGGCAAGGCCAGCGAGAACCGCGCAACGGAAATCTCGGAGATTTCGCGCGGACTAAAGAGTCTCGCGAAAGAATTGCATTGCCCCGTGATCGCGCTCTCGCAGCTCAACCGCTCGCTTGAACAGCGTCCCAACAAGCGCCCGGTGATGTCGGATCTGCGCGAATCCGGCGCGATAGAGCAGGATGCCGACTTGATCCTGTTTATCTACCGGGATGAAGTATACAACCAGGATTCCGCTGACAAGGGCAAGGCAGAGATCATCATCGGCAAGCAGCGAAACGGCCCGATCGGTACGGTTGCGCTGGCTTTCAGGGGGGAATATACGCGCTTCGACAACCTTGCTTCGAGCGGTTATTGAATCGCAGAATAAAGTTTGAAGTAAGCCCGGGTTTCGGCTACAATGCGCGCTCTTCAACAGGCGCGTAGCTCAGCTGGTTAGAGCACCACCTTGACATGGTGGGGGTCGTTGGTTCGAGTCCAATCGCGCCTACCAACAAAACAACGGGTTAGATCAGAAACGGTCTGGCCCGTTTTTCATTTGAGGCGGCGATTTGATTTTTCCTTATGACGGATCATCATCATAAATGGCAAGGCAGGCCTTGAAGCCCGCAGGCGGCGAGTCTCAAATGTCCATCGTTCGCATCGCGCTTGATGTACCCATACACACCCTGTTTGACTACATGGTGGATGAAGCCGTTGTGCCGGGACAGCGCGTGGTCGTTCCCCTCGGCCGCCGCCAGATGATAGGCGTCGTGATGGAATCCGTTGTATCCAGCGACGTGCCGCACGGGCGCATCAGAAAGGTGCTGTGTGTCTTAAACGACAGTGAGCCGCTGTCAGTAGGTCTGCTGGAGCTGTTGAAATTCTGCAGTGATTACTATCACTATCCCATCGGGCCCACGGTGATTTCGGCTTTACCGACGCGCCTGCGCTCTGATAAACCGCTTGTGGTCAGGCGGGATATTCACTATCGGCTGATACGGGATGCGGCAGACTCATTGCCCAGGCGCAAGTCTGTTGCACGGCGCATAGTCGAGATGCTGGCAGCGCATCCATGCAGCCTTGCGCAAATCAAGGCACTGTCCGCGACGGCGGGTGCTCAGCTGAAATGGCTGGAACAGGAAGGCTGGGTCGAGCAGTGCGAAATGTCAGGTGAATTGCCAACGCCCGCGGTGCAGTTTGTCAATGCGCACAGGCTGACAATGGAACAGCAGCAGGCGGTCGATGCGGTCACGCAGTCCTCAAACTACGGGTGTTTTTTGCTGCACGGCATCACAGGTAGCGGCAAGACGGAAGTGTATGTTCATCTGATGAATTGCATGCTGCAACGAGGCGGGCAGATTCTGCTCCTGGTGCCGGAAATCAATCTTACACCCCAACTCGAAGGATATTTTCACAGCCGGTTCCCGGATGTTCCGCTTGTCAGTTTGCACAGCGGTCTTTCCGAGAATCAGCGACTGGATCACTGGCAGCAGGCGCAGACAGGATATGCGCATATCGTGCTCGGCACGCGCCTTTCGGTATTTGCAGAGTTGCCTAAGCTCTCCCTCATCATCGTGGATGAGGAACATGACAGCTCGTTCAAGCAGCAGGACGGACTGCGCTATTCCGCCAGAGATGTGGCTGTCTTTCGCGCAAGCCAGCGCGGCATACCTATCGTGCTGGGTTCAGCGACCCCTTCGCTTGAAAGCTATCACAATGCTCAAATCGGTCGCTACAAGCTGCTAAAGCTGTCCGGGCGCGCAAAGGCTGACGCAAGGCTGCCTGCGGTCAGCTGCGTCAACATCAACCAATCCGTGATGACAGAGGGTGTGAGCGAAAAGCTTATGCGCGAAATAGCGCTGAGAATTTCGCGCAGTGAACAGAGCCTGCTCTTCATCAATCGCCGCGGCTATGCGCCAGTGCTGATGTGCACCGAATGCGGCTGGCTGTCGGATTGTAAGAATTGCGCAGGCAGGATGGTGCTGCATCTTGCGGACAGGAAGCTAAGATGTCATCACTGCGGCTTACAGCTCAACATGCCAACCTCATGCCCTTCCTGCGGCCACGCCGGACTTCACCCGGTCGGCAGCGGCACGCAGCGCGTGGAAAGCCTGCTGCAGGCAAGGTTCCCCGATGCGCGCATCCTGCGGGTGGACAAGGACAGCACGCGCAACAAGCGTTCATGGCAGAAAATGCGCGAGAAGATACATGCAAACGAGGTGGACATACTGGTCGGCACGCAGATGCTGGCCAAGGGTCATGACTTTCCCGAGCTGACACTGGTCGGGGTGCTGGGTGCGGACAGCGCGTTATACAGCGCTGATTTTCGCGCATCGGAAAAACTGTTTGCGCAACTGATGCAGGTTGCAGGTCGCGCCGGGCGTGCCGACAAGGCTGGTAGTGTGCTGATCCAGACCGCCTTTCCAGATCATCCGCTGTTCCGCTGCCTTGAGCGCCACGATTTCGACGAATGGGCAACGCTGCTTCTGGATGAACGCAGGATGGCGGGTTTTCCGCCTTTCGTGTTTCAGGCCATGCTGCGCGCAGAGGGAAAAAGTGAAAGCGATGTCTATACCTATCTTGGCAAAGCGCGCGCTGCAGCCATCGAATTGAAGTGCAAGGTCGAAGTTTTCGGCGTGGTGCCAGCGTCTTTGGCGCGTCGCGCCAATCATGTCCGGGCGCAACTGCTGATTCAGGCTGGGTCGCGCAAAATCCTGCAGCAGTTCCTGCGCGACTGGCGAATCGATGAAATACCCGCGCCCAGATTGCATTGTTCACTGGACATCGACCCGCTGGAGTTTTAGAGTTAGAGTTGTCTTAAAAAATTCTCACGCGGGGACGGCTTTGCTTTGCCAACTTAGGTTTTATCGTTCCGGCTTTATCAATAAACGGGAAACGTAATGTCATCAGATTTTATTCAGGCTGTGAAGGCTGTCGTGGGAAGCGATGCGATGCTCACAGGACCAGAGGCAATGCCTTATTGTGAAGACAAACGCGGGCGCTATTCCGGCGATGCGCTGGCTGTTGTTTTCCCGTCGGATGTGGATCGGGTATCAAGAGTTGTAAGATTATGCGCCGCACAGAACATCGCCATTGTTCCTCAGGGCGGCAATACCAGTCTGTGTGGCGCATCGGTTCCCTTGCCACGTGGGGAGCAGATTGTGCTCAACCTCTCGCGCATGAACCGGATACTTGCGGTCGATGCGGTGGACTACACCATGACGGTCGAGGCAGGTTGCAAGCTCGCATCACTTTACGAGGCTGCAGAGAAGGCAGATCGACTGTTCCCGCTGGGCCTGACCGCGATTGCGCCGCACTGCGAAATCGGCGGCAATCTTTCCACCAATGCAGGCGGGATAGGCGTGTTGCGCTATGGTAATGCGCGCGACCTGGTGCTGGGGCTGGAAGTAGTGCTGCCGGACGGGCGCATCTGGAATGGCCTGCGCGGCTTGCGCAAGGACAATACCGGCTATGACCTGAAGCATCTCTTCGTTGGCGCTGAAGGCACGCTCGGCATCATCACAAGAGCAGTGCTGAAACTTTATCCGCGCCCGAAATCGACCTGCACGGCCTGTGTGGCGATAGACAGCCCGGAATCGGCAGTGCGTCTGCTGGCCTATATGCGCACATGCTGCGGTCAGTCGTTGAGCGGTTTCGAGATCATGTCGCGCAACTGTCTGGAGCTTGTCTTCAGGCATGTCGGGGATACGCAGGAGCCGTTTGAAAAACCGTATGCATGGTATTTGCTGATCAGGGCGGATGATGTGGAACAAAGCCTGATAAGCGGCGCACTGCGGGAATTCGGCGTTCTCGAATTTGCCGTTTCTGGCGATGCTGAGTATGCGGAGCGCTGGTGGCGCCTGCGCAAGAATATCAGCGATGCGCAAAAGATCGAGGGCATCAGCATCAAGCACGATATCTCCGTGCCGGTGAGCCGCGTTGCTGATTTCATCGAAGCGGCAAGCCACGCGCTGCGCGACCGTTTTGCCGGCATACGCATCGTCGCATTCGGGCACATGGGCGATGGTAATATCCACTACAATGTCTCCATGCCGGATGCTTCCAACGTCGCCTTCATCGAAAGGCACGAGTTTGAAGTGAACCGCATCGTCTACGAGGTGGTGCGGAAATTGAATGGCAGCATCAGCGCGGAGCATGGCTTGGGGCAGCTGAAGCGGGATACGATACGCGCTTACAAGGATCCGCTTGAGCTCGAGCTGATGCTGAAAATCAAGCATGTGATCGATCCTCAGGGATTGATGAATCCGGGCAAGGTGATTTAAAGGCAGGGTTGAAGATACGGGATTCAGTAAAGTTGTCGATGGTCCATCTGCAATAACTGCTTCCCGCTCACTACTAACCACTATCGGGGGTATACATGGCAGCGCAACCTGAAATGACCAACATGGCGCTGTTCTGCGATTTCGAGAACATAGCGCTCGGCGTGCGAGATGCGAAATATGCGCAGTTCGACATCAGAAAGGTGTTGGAAAGGCTGTTGCTCAAGGGCAGTATCGTGGTCAAGAAAGCCTATTGCGACTGGGAGCGCTACAAGGAATTCAAGGCGACCATGCATGAGGCGGCGTTCGAGCTGATCGAAATTCCGCATGTGAGGCAAAGCGGCAAGAATTCGGCCGACATCCGCATGGTCGTGGATGCGCTGGATCTTTGTTACACCAAGGCGCATATGGATACCTTCGTGATCATCAGTGGAGATTCAGATTTTTCGCCCCTCGTTTCCAAGTTGCGCGAGAACAACAAGCATGTGATTGGCATCGGCGTGAAGGATTCGACCTCGGACCTTCTGAGCGCTAACTGCGACGAGTTCATTTTTTATGATGATCTGGTGCGCGAGCAGGAAGCCAAACAGAAACGCGCCGAGAAAAAGAAACCGGCCAAGGCGGGCAAGGCCAAACCACAGGCCGCGAAAAGCGAGGATGACAAGCGCCAGGAGGCGCTTGATTTCATCGTGGAGACAGTCGAGGCGCTGATTGCCGAGCGCGGTTCGGATGAAAAAATATGGGGCTCCCTGGTCAAGACCACGATGCAGCGCAGAAGGCCCGGTTTCACCGAGTCCTCCTACGGCTATCGTTCATTCAAGGAGCTGGTCGAGGATGGCGAGCGGCACAAGCTGCTTCTGGTCGTGCGCGACGAAAAATCCGGACAGTACACCATACGCCTGGCGGCGCCGGAATGAAGCCAGCGCCACTGGCTTCCTGCAGTAAGTATACGGTCACAGAAAAAACGGTATAAATAGTTTTGTGCGAGCCATATATTGTCGGTACTGGGAACCAAAATAATCGAGGTTCTCGTTTTCCTCGGCGCGCGAGGTGAATAGCAGAAACACGCAGGCAACAAGCGCGATGCAGCCGTTAAGCCAGGAAATCTCCTTGAAGAGCAGCCCGAAGTCCAGAAAGATCAGCGAGCTGTAAATGGGATGGCGTATGTAACGGTAAAGGCCGCAGGTCACCAGCGACGTGGTTTTTTCGATGAGCAGCAGCGGCGCATCGTTGCGGTTTGCGTTGTGCTGTCCAAACAGAAACAAGGACAGATAGCCAAGAACAACCAGGATGAGCGAAATATTCATCAGCACTTCGCTGACAATCTGCTCCGGCGTATGCACGGCGCCGTCCCATCTGCCTAAGCTTGACACGATCAGAATCAGGATCAGTTCCCAAGCGAAGAACCGGTAGAAACCATGCGATTTTGGCACGCGTAAGGAAGCGCGCGAAAAGTAAGCCAGTACCGCTGTGCCTGCGATGAAGGTGAGCCATTTAAGCATGGATAGCATTCCAGAAACATACCGTGTATAAAGTTTACACGCGTTTTCAGAAGTTGGGGAATCAGGCAGAGCCAATTATTGATAGGGCACCTGAATTGCAGGCAACACATAAGCAAGTGGAATTCAGACCTCGACCTGTCGATAGGCTGTCTGTTGGCAGGTCGATTAAGTTACAATCCGGATAAATATATATCTGTTGTCACCTCATGAATATTTTGCAGTACCCCGGAAACGGGCTCGACTTTCCACCATGCGGGCGTGTGGCCACCGGTGCGGTGCTCTGATGCGCGATCCGGTATTGCATGGCGAATATCAGTCTGTCGCCGACATGCAAGAACAGCCCGACAGCGTGCTGGGCGCGATCTGCTTTTCATCCACGCCGCTGATGGTTGATCAGGCGCTTTGCCTGCATGTTCCGATGCAGAGGCTGGATCAGCCTGATGAGGCTGTCTGTGAAGTTTGGCGCTGCAGCGGGCAAGTCGCAGCGGGGCAATACGGCGACATCCGTTACCGTCAAGGCGATGGGGTATTATTTGGCGTCATTGCATTGCCAGAGCATCGATTTGACGCGGGCAGGCCTTTGTTGCAGCAGGCCGCCGAGTCAGCCTATCGCCAAGTGTTCGAGCTGCTCAACAGACTCGAATATCATTATCTCTTCAGGTTCTGGAATTATATCGCAGACATCAATGCCGAGAGTTTCGGCATGGAACGTTATCAGCAGTTCAACATCGGCAGGCAGGATGCTTTCCTGGCTCACGGTCGGGACGTGCTTGGCAATGCCCCGGCAGCCTGTGCTCTGGGCATGAGAGAGGGACCGCTTGCCATCGCATTTATCGCCGGAACCGCACCGCCCTTGAACATAGAAAATCCGCGCCAAATCAGCGCCTGCCGGTACCCGCAGCAATATGGGCCGCGCAGCCCGACATTCTCGCGCGCAAGTCTCGTGCGCATCGGTAAGGGGACGGTGTTGTTCATTTCCGGCACGGCCAGCATCGTAGGCCACGCAACCCTGCATCACGATGATGCCGTGATGCAGACGCGGGAAGCCATGGCAAACATCAAGGCTGTGCTGGACGAGGCGAACCGTCAGTCCCCTGATTCATTCGACCTTGCAGGATTAGCTTACAGGGTATATATCCGGCATCCTGCCGATCTTGCGCCTGTGCGCGCAGAGCTCGTCAGAATCGTGGGCGAGCAGTGCACTGCGGTTTATCTGCAGGCTGACATATGCCGCACCGACCTGTTGCTGGAAATCGAGGCGGTGCATGCAACGAAATCCTTCGGGATGGAGTGATCATGCGCCTGATTATCAAGTTCTACGATTATTTGGTGCTGTATCTGGGCCTCATCTGGCTGGGTGCGCTGTGTCTTGCATGGACCCCAGTTGCGATGATCGCTTATCTTTTCCTGCCTGAACGCTGGGGGAGGGCGATCGGACGCTATGCGATCATGGTTGGATTCCGATTGTATCTGGCAAGCATCAGCATTTCGCGCCGCTGCAGCTTTGATCTCTCGGCACTTGATGCGCTGCGCAACGAAGAGTCGCTGATTATCGCACCCAATCATCCCTGTTTGCTGGATGCGGTGATGGTGATTTCCCGTCTGCCCAATGTGGCCTGCGTGCTTAAGACAGACCTGATGAACAATGTGTTTCTCGGTGCGGGTGCGAGGCTTGCGCGCTACATCTGCAATAATCCGGGGCATCGCATGGTGAAGAAGGCAACCGACGATTTCAAGTCCGGCAGCCATCTTCTGCTTTTTCCGGAAGGCACGCGCACGACCTCGTTCCCGGTCAATCCGCTCAAAGGGAGCATAGGGCTGATTGCGCATCACGCGAAGGTGCCCGTGCAGACATTGCTTATCGAAACGGATTCCGCCTATCTCACCAAGGGATGGCCCTTGTTTCGCAAGCCTGTGATGCCTATTCATTACCGCGTGAGTCTGGGCAAGCGCTTCGATCCGCCGAAAAATACCCGGCAGTTCATGGCAGAGCTAGAACGCTATTTTTCTCAGGACCTGATTCGGGATGCAAAGATTTGTGCGCCCGATAAACAGGCATCATCATGTTGAACGCATCGAGCTCACATCTTGTTCTCATCCCAAGCTATAACCCGGGGGAGAAGGTCTTTGAAACCGTGCGAGCTGCGCGCCAGCACTGGACACCTGTCTGGGTGGTGGTGGACGGCAGCACGGATGGCACCGCAGAGAGGCTCATTGAAATGGCAAAACTGGACCAGGGCTTGCGCGTGATGGTGCTGCCTGAAAACCAAGGCAAGGGCGCTGCGGTGCTGCATGGGGTAGAACTTGCGGCAGCCCAGGGATACAGCCATGTGCTGACCATGGATTCGGACGGCCAGCATCCGGCCGATCGCATTGCCGGATTCATGGCTGCCTCGATCGAGCAGCCCGATGCGATGATACTGGGCCTGCCGGTGTTCGACGAACATGCGCCTTCGCTCAGGGTCAGGGGGCGACGCATATCCAACTGGTGGGCTAACCTCGAGACACTCTGGTCTGGCATAGGCGATTCACTGTTCGGGTTTCGCGTCTATCCAGTCGAGCCCTTGCGGCGCGTGATGAAAAGACAGCCATGGATGCGCCACTTCGATTTCGATCCGGAGGCAGTGGTACGTCTTTGCTGGTTGGGAATCAGGCCCGTCAATCTGGAAGCACCGGTGCGCTACTTCAGAAAGGACGAAGGGGGCGTGTCGCACTTTCGCTACCTGCGCGACAATATGCTCCTGACCTGGATGCATGCGCGGCTGTTCGCGGGCTTTCTGCTGCGCCTGCCTGTGCTCCTTGCAAGGAAGTCAGCTAGATCTCGCTGTGCTCCGTGATCGCGTCGAGCATCACGGCAGCGCGCCCTTCCAGCAGCAGGTGGTCTTCTGAACTGACCTCGAACCGATAGAGTATGTTGTTTTCGCTACATGTGATAGCAATGGCTTTCACGATCAGATCGGCCGCGATGTCGTCCAAACGCAGCGCATAAAGCCTTGCGCCGCGCACGCTCACGAGATAGCCTGCGCGGGAAGGCTGGCCTGAGGCGCGCAGCGCGCCATGCACGGCCATCGCCTGCGCAGCATATTCGATGCCGCAGGCGCTGCCTAATCTGCCGAAGGCGCGCAAAGGGTTGTCGGGGCTGCGGTGGCTGTGCGCGCGGCACTGTATCTGTTGTGCATCCCAGGAGTCGACGTGATCGAGCAGACACATCCCGCCCCGGTGTGGGATATGCGCGGCGATCCAGTCATGGTTGAGCAGGTTCAGCATGGTGAAATTACAACGGTAAGCGTCTTGTGATCCAGATAGTCGAGCACCACGCGGCCGTTTTTCCGCATCGCGATGGCGCTAAGCATAGGCAGGCTGCGCGCGGCAGGGATGGCAACGCGCAGCTTTTCGAGTTCGCCATCGAGCCTGTCTGCCACGTCATCGCTCAATGCAACGCTGATTTCAGCCAGTGCTCTGGGCGTTTTCATCGGGGATAGTACTAGCGCGATGCCAAATGCATCCGGAATGGGCCGTGCCGAGAAGAGCGGTTCGGGATAGGGCGTGTCACAGGCGAGCAGCACGGTGCGCGTGTGATCCACGATAACCTGGGCGAACGCTTCCAGCAATCCTGCGCCGAAACTGGCATCGAAGGCGCACAGTACCGATGAACTTGCCATCGCGCCAGTTGCAATGCTCCAGTACCCTGCGGCCGTGTTGTGCACCGAGTTGTGAAAGCGCGTAGGTGATATCTGGCGGTCGTTGGATGCCAGCATCTCGCAGATCGCGTGGCAGTTTTCTCCATCGCCGCCTGAGGAAGAAAACACGGCTGGCAGATTAGCGGCATCGAGTCCTG
This sequence comes from Pseudomonadota bacterium, assembly GCA_021787435.1. Lineage (GTDB taxonomy): Bacteria > Pseudomonadota > Gammaproteobacteria > Burkholderiales > Gallionellaceae > Gallionella. Next base: position 114,781 of record JAJYLY010000006.1, read on the forward strand.
CAGCTTGAATGGCTTCGAGTCCGACTGCGAGCGCGAGCTTGACCGGCGCGCCGCTGCGCCTGCGTTCTGCTGCAGGAAGCAATGCGGGCGCAGGCAGCAGAGTTTTCTGCGGGCTATAGGGAGTCTGTCCCTTGAGTATGGACTGGCTGTCAGGCCAGTTCGCAAGGCCCGGGCCTAAGAGTCCTATGCCTTCGATGTATGCGGCAAGCTTCATGCGATCCGTCCGAGGATCAGGGTGCAGTTGGTGCCGCCAAAGCCGAACGAGTTGCTAAGCACGCGCTGAATTTTCTGTTCGCGGCTTTGCAGCAAGTAATCGAGATTCAACGCCGGATCGATTTGCTTAGTGTTGATTCCTCCTGGCATGAAGCCATGCTGCAGAGAAAGCGCCGAAATCACAGCCTCGATGCCGCCAGCCGCCCCTAGCGTGTGGCCGGTAGCACCCTTGATCGAGCTGCAGGGTGTGTCCTGACCGAATAGTGCATGAACGGCAAGGCCTTCGGCCGCATCATTGCTGGGTGTTGCGGTGCCATGCAGGTTGATGTAGTCGATGTCAGAAGGTGCCAGACCCGCCATCGTCAGCGCATCCTGCATCGCGATCTTTGCGCCCAGGCCTTCCGGGTGAGGCGAAGACATGTGATAGGCGTCGCTGGATTCCCCTATGCCAAGCAGCATGATGCCATCGCAACTTTGCGGAGCTTTTTCCAGCAGCGCAAACGCCGCCGCTTCCCCGATAGACAGGCCGTTGCGCTCTGCGTCATAAGGACGGCAGGGTTGCTCTGACAGCAGGCCCAGCGAGCTGAAGCCATAAAGGGTGGTAAGACACAAGGAATCAACGCCGCCCACCAGCGCCGCATCGATGAGCCCCGCTTCCATCATGCGCCGTGCCGAGCTGAATACCTTCGCACTTGAGGAACATGCGGACGAGACCGCAACGGCAGGGCCTGAGAGATCAAAATAGCGGTGAACAAAATCCACGACGGAATATGTGTTGTGCGTTGTGCGATAGACGAAACCGGCAGGCAGTGTTCCTGTTTCGGGGTCGCGATACCGATAGGCAAGTTCGGTTTGAAAAATGCCTGAAGTGCTGGTGCCCAGAAACACGCCGATGCGCTGCCTGCCGTATTTTTTGATCGCGGCGCGCACGGATTCGTCAAAGCCGTCCTGCATTAGACCCAGCCATGCAAGCCGATTGTTGCGGCAATCGTATTCCGAAAACTGAGTGGGAAGGTTTACATAATCGAGCCCTGCCACTTCGCCGACAAAGGTTTTCAGGTCAACCGTGTCGAAGGTGCAGGGTGAGAGGCCAGAGCGTTGCTCCTTGAGTGCGGAAAGCGTCTGGTCAAGCCCGCGCCCGATGCTGCTGGTCGCGGTGAAATGGGAAAGCCAAAGCGGATTCAAAACAAAACCAACGTCAGGTTATTCAGACAGATAACATTAACACAAATATTCACGATAAGGGGCGGGTCATCATTTTTCCGCTGACTGCTTAAAGGACAGCCATGCTGACAGCATGCCTAGCGCGAGGCCTGCCAGTACATCGACCGCGACATGCTGGCGCGTGGCAAGCGTCGAATAGACGATCGCTATGCACCATACCCAGTTCAGGGTCAGCAGCCACAAAGGCGAGCCAAAACCGCGCAACAGGCGATGCAGCCAGAAGCCGGAAAAAACTGCGGTGACGACATGCAGCGAAGGGCAGGCGTTGCCCGATGCATCCATGTTTTTCAGGAAGTCGACGTCAGGATACTGCGACCAGTCTATGCCGGATGCAGGCACCGAGGTCGGCCAGAAGTAGAAGATGAGCAATGCGGCAATGCAGGTGGCGGCGATGCTTGCACCATAGGCATAAAGCTCCCGTTTTGTTGACAGCAGTGCAGGAGGCAAAGACACATATAGCCACAGAGAAACATAGACGAACACAGCCTGCGGCGCAAAACCCACCAGATGGTCAAGCCAGATGGTGGGCATCACTGTCGAAGGGTGTATGGGATTTTTCAGAAGATAAAAGTAGGCTGAGAAAAACAGAGCAATGAAAAGCGTGGTTCCGAAAGCCTTAAGTATGGCCTGCCTGAATATCACTGCTGCAATCTGGCGATGCCAGTCCAACGTAACGGAAGTCATGACAATGCGGACCGCAATGTGACAAAGCGCAGCCCAGCATGGTGCGCGGCCGAAAGTATGACCGGAAGTGCTTCGAGTATCACGGGGGTGCCATCCTTTGTGCGCGCCGCATTGCCGTCGTGCAGCAGCAGGATTGCGCCTGCCTTGAGCCCTTTGATCAGCTTTCTTGCGACGCGCTCAGCATCGTTCACGCGGGTGTCATAGGCGCGCACTGACCAGCTGGCAAGCTGCAGATTAAGTTTTGCAAGCGCAGGATCCAGAAAGGGGTTGCGCAGGCCTGCAGGCGCGCGAAAAAACAATGGACGTTGGCCGGTGATTCCGGTGAGCGTTGCCTGAGCCGCTGTGAGTTCTCTGATGTAGCCAGAATAGCCCAGCAGAGAAAAATGATGACGGTGATGCTGGCTGTGGTTTTCTACCGCATGGCCGCGGGAAACGATTTCGCGGCACAATTCGGGATGGCGCAAAGCTTTTTCTCCTATGCAGAAAAAGGTTGCTTTTACATTATGTCGGTCAAGGATATCCAGCACTTTCGGGGTCACGGCAGGATCCGGGCCGTCGTCTATGGTCAGCGCGATCTCGTTGCGGCATGCTTCGGGCAGTCTTGTCCAGTTCGGTCCCAGCCAGTCGCATCGCGGCAGGAGTCCTGTCAGCGTGAGCAGGGCATGATTGATAAGAAAGGCCGACAACGCGATTCGCCATTGCATCGGCTGGACGATGAGAAGAATCGCGATCGTGACATGCAATAGCAGACTTGCGCGTATCAGAAGGGTGGGTTTCCAGCGCGCATCAGGCATGGGTCCTCCTGGCAAAAATGGCTGAATAGATAAGCGCAAGGACGACGCCGGGGGCTACCGTCACACCCATCGCCTGCAATATGGATACATGGGAAAATGCGAGCAGGCCAAAGCCTGCGACAGCCGTCAGATTGGCAAAAAGCATAGAGACCAGCGTTTTTGGCGAACAGTCGGAAGCGTTTGATTCGTTCCTGTCAAAGAACAGCGCGTAGTTGGAACCCACTGCGACCACAAGCAGCAGGCCCACCAGATGCATGATGATCAGCTGTTGACCGAACAAAATTAATCCTGCCGTGACGGTGGTGACCGCGGCAGCGAGCGGCAGCACGATGTAGAACACGCGGACTGGCGAGCGCAAAGCAAGCAGCAAAAGCAGGATAATCAGCGCAGTCCCGCCCAGTGACAACAGGATGGCTTCATGCAGATAGCCCGAATAAAGATGATCCGATTCGGCCTTCATGTCCACGAACAGCACGCCTTTCATGCCGGATAGTGCTGCGCGGATGGCTGCTGCATCGATGTCTTTGCCGTCGACAGCGGTAAGCGGCAGCAGCGCGCTTGAACGATCAGCCCGATGGATGAGCAATGCATCGACTGCCATGGACATCGAGGTGTGATCCAGATCGGATCGCTGCAGGAGCGGCTGGAGCCTGGCGGCTTCAACATCGGATAAAAAAGGTGCAAAGCGTTCAGCCTTGACAGGCAATCCCTGGGCTGCCAGAGACAGGCGGGATGCCAGGATGTCCGGGGCAGGCAGGCTGTTTTTGCGCATGCGCTGCGTTTTAAGGCTGGGCAGATAACGGCTCGGACTCTCAAAGCCTGAGAGTTCTCCGCGTTCGACTTGTAATTGCAGTATGGCAGATGCGCGTTCGGCAGACTGTAATACGGATTCTTGATCCTTGCCTGAGACGACCACCATGTAACGCACATCGGGTGCGCTGATGTCAGCACGGAGTTCCGCGTCGAGTGCGACATCTGATTGCGATACCGGACTCAACGAGGATATCTTTTCATTCCACAGGTCGTTGCGGTGCATGAACAGGATGATGCAGGCTAGAAGCAGTAGCATGAAGGCTGGCCATCTCAATCTTGTTGCGAGCATTGTCAGGCGGGAGAGCATCCGGCCGATGACTGAAACATCGTGGATATGGAAATATTTAGGCATCAGATGAGGCAACACGAAACGGGTCATCAGCGCTGCCGTGACGAGGCCCGAAATCGCATACAGGCCGAGTTGTGCGAGCCCCGGAAATCCGGACAGCATCAGCGCTGCAAAACCGGCTATCGAGGTCAGCACGCCCAGGCGGACGGTAGGCCAGAAGCGTCTGATCCAGTCTTGCTTGTCCTGTTCGGATTGCACGAACAGGTAAATGGAGTAATCCACTGCCTCGCCTATCAGCGCTGTGCCGAAACCTAGCGTAATGCCGTGCACGGTGCCGAAAACAAGGCCGACAAAGGCAACGCCCGCAAGCGCGCCACTAATGATGGGTAAAAAGCTCAGTACCAGTGCGGTGAAGGAACGATAAACCAGCAACAGCAGCGCTGCGATCAGCGCGATACTGATGACGGACAGACGGGTCACTTCGCTCTTTATCGTTTCGCGTGAGTTGACCGAGAACACGCCGGGGCCCGTCATCATGAGTCTCATGTCAGAAGCATGCGCCTCGTCGAATACCTGACGTACCGCAGCCATGGCGTGTTGCTGTGCATCGGTGTCCGAACCAGATGCGCGCGTTTGCAAAAGCATCAGTGCGCGCTTGCCGTCTTTCGATGCCCATGCGCCGTAGAGCATCCTCGGGCTGTTTTCCATCTGGCCCAGCAATTGCGCCATTTCACCCGTTGCATCGTGAGGCAGCAACGATTTGAAAAGCAGCCCTGCCGGAGAGGCGATGAGGTCTATGCTCTCGCTTAACGCATCGTGCAGACCTGCGACTTCAAAACGGGCGGGCGTGACTTTGGGGCTTAACAGATAACGATGGTTAAACAGGTAAGCGCGGTCGCGCTCGCCATTGATATCTTCGCCATTGTCTACGGTTGCAAAGCGCGGATCGGCGCGCAGCTTTTTGGCGATCTGTCTGGAAAGTGCGGCGCGCTTTTCTGCGTTGTTTCCCTCTATGCCTACCAGGATCAGGCGCGAAGCGAGGCCGTCCTTGATCTGTTCGAGCAGGAGTTGTTGCGCAGCGGTCGGATTGCGCGGCAGGAATGCGGAGAGGTCTGCGGTGAACCGGCTCTGGGTAATCGCGATGATGCAAGCCGCGATGAATGCCAGCCACAGGAATATTGCGCCCTTCTGGTTTGGCTTCACGGCGTAGCCAGTCTTTCGATGGACATGAACGAGCTGTCGCCATCAGCCTGGATGATTTCGATGCTGCGCAAGGCATTCTGCTCGCCTGCAATACGGATTTGTTTGGCTACCTTTTGCATCTTCGGGTCTATGGGCAACAGTTGCAGCGTCCAATGTTCCGCCGTGCCTGAAAGATTGATCCGGTAGTTTCGTTCAAGTGCTGCGCGATCCCCTGATAGCGTGCTGCGTATGCTGTCGATGAAAGCGGCAATTTCCGGATAGCTTTGCAATTGCAGGCGATGTGTCTGGTGATTGCGTTCTATGATCAGGGTGTCGCCATCCACTGTCAGCGATTCCGGTTTGGGTTTCAGCGTGCGCTTTTCCAGATGGTCAGGCGCAGTGTAGTAAAGCTCGCCGGATGATTCCACGGGTTTGTCCAGCATCGCGATGGATTTCTTTTCAACAAAGCCTGCATGGTTGCTGCGGATTTTCGCAAGATTCTGCATGAGCTGGTCGAGATTCCACTCCGAGGCAAGCGCCATGACAGGTGCCAGCAGCAGCACGGCGAGAGACAGACGACATACAGTCTTGCTCATTCGCTCTCAGGGTGCCAGAAGTCGAAAAAATTGAACCAGTTGTATGGCGCCTTGCGGCAGTACTGGTCCAGCAACCCGGCGTAGCGGTTGACAGCATCCTGTATGGCCTGGTCCCGCCCGTCTGGCATCGCAACAGAGAAATCCGCCAGATGATCGAAATGAATAGCGTAACGGTTGCCGCCCAGATACAAACCGGTCATGAAGACTACGGGGCGCTTCAGAAGTGCAGCCATGCGGAACGGCCCTGTGGGCAGGTGCGCTGTCTCATTCAGGATTTTCACAGGACGACAGGCTTCGTTGCCCGGCGTGCGGTCAGCCAGCATGCCGACTGCATAGCCTTTGTTAAGCTTCGCCTCGACCTTGAGCATCGCATCGAGGTTGCCAAGGCCGATGATCTCCTGATTCGATTGCGGGTTGATCGCGGAAAGCACTGCGTTGATCTTTTGCGCATTGGCTTCGTGCATCAGCATTACGACGCGCAAGCCGGCGTTTTTTTTCCCGATCGCGCTGATCGCCTCGAAGCTGCCCAGATGAGCGCCTATCAGAAACAGTCCATTGTCCTTTTCTAGCAGGTGCTCGCCATGGATTTCAAAATCGAACAGATCGTAGCGTCGGTTGATCAGATAGATGCGGTCGTGGATGGTGGAGGCAAAGGAAAAAAAATGCCGGTAAAGATCGCGCCAGCGAACTGGACGTTCCTGCGCGCGTTCGAGATATGCACGGGATGCGCGACGGCTCTTGGGTGAAAACAGCAGAAAGTATGCAGTGATCGGGTACAGCGCGCAACGCGTAGCCTTCCTGCCGAATTTCAGGGAGCACCAGGTCATGATACGCAGCATGGACAGGCTGCCGCGTTCCGGCTCTGCAGCCCAGCTGGCTTTCTCTAGGGTTGAATGGACTGTCATGGAATTGGTGCGATGTTGCCGCTGGCAATTTTTCTTGAACCTGATGTGATGTCAAAGCGCATCGTACCATTGGGAAGGGTTGTCTGCTGGAAAAGCAGCCGGTCTCCTGGTCTGGCCGGGCTCGTGAACTTGACCGAGCTGATTTCATAGCGATCTGGGGTCATGCCATGCATTTGTGCAATGCGGTGCAACGCTTCATCCAGCAGCACCACACCCGGCAGTATCGGGTGACCCGGGAAATGTCCCGCAAAGGTGGGGTGGTCGAGTGGCACTGTCCAGACAGGGTGGTGAGCCTGAAAGAGCGCTTTTAGCGTTGAGTGGGGCAGTTTTCCCGTGCTGTTGCGCGGCAGTGCGTCGACAAACAGCAAAGGGCGTGGCAGAAAAACTGGGTCCAGATGTTCGCGCAGTGCGGCAAGCAGGGTCTCGGCATTTATTCCTGGTGCTACCACGGCTGCCGCAAGCCGCGTGACATCGGCTGTCTCGTCGGGCATGTAGAACGCACCATCCAGGATGCAGGGCAATGAATTGAGCAGGTGGTTAAGTCCCGCCAGGGAATGACGCTTGCCGGCAATGTTGATCATGTCGGCCATGCGACCATGCAATAAAAACAAATCGTCGGCAACCGGCTCTATCATGTCATTCATCAGCACTGGGGGAACTATATGCAAGCCTGCTGCGCGCACACTGTCTTTTTCAATGAGCCACCTGATGCCGGGAAAAAGCTGCCACGCCGGCCCCTGGGTCGGCCTGCGGCTTGCGATCTGGCCTGTTTCGGTAGAGCCATAGATTTCTGTCAGCGGGCAGCTGCAACGCGCCTCGATGTCGTGGGCGAGCTGTTCAGACAGCGGTGCAGTGGCGGACATGACATGCGCAAGTTCGGGTATCGCAAGCTCCGCGTTTAGCAGGGTGCGCAAATGCAGCGGCGAGGAGATCAGCACGCGGGGGGAGGGTACGCTGGATAGCGCATCGCAAATGTCAGCAGGAAAAAATGGCTGTGTATGGCTCAGTGCAAAGCCATTGCACCAGGCCATCAGCACGGTTGACTCGAAGCCGTACATGTGTTGCGGCGGGACCGTGCCGATGATGGTGGCATTGTCAAGGGCCCCCAGTCGCCCGGCTTCGAATTGCACGCTGTCAACCAGTCCAGCCCAAGTCTTTGGATGAGGCTTGGGAATGCCGGTTGAGCCAGAGGTGAACACGATGGCGATCTGCTGGCTGCAGTCGATTTGCGGTATTGCGATTTCTTCGGGCGGGCTGACGGCCATGGCCGGGTAGTTGAACCGCGGCAGGTCCACTGCACATTGTTCGCTGTCGGCCAAGCAAAATACGTCAGGCGCAAATTGCTTGATCTGTCGAATGACTTCGGGCGTCTGCGTCGGGGGCAACAAGCTGATCTTGTTCTTCAGTATCGCGGCTGCCAATCCTACGCTGAAGCGGTAGCGATCGTTGCACAGATTGAGCAGATGCTGGCCGTCGGGCAGCTGTGAGGCAAGCTGATGCACTTCTGAAAGAAATTGCTGTCTAGTGACGGCGCCATCGGCGCGATAAGCGACGATGCTGTCGGCTCTGGGATGGGATAATAGAGGTAGTGCGGTCATGGCTTGGCCTTCCTGAACGAGCGCAGCGCATCGAGTATGTGCACATCACCCGCTTCGGGCAATGTGCATCTGCGCAACAGGTACTCGGCAATGAACATCAGGGTGATCAGGGGCAGCGTCATGAAGTTGGCAAAAACTGACCAGATGGCAAGTGGCGCAAAAAAGAAAAGCAGCGTGGAAGTCAGCGCCATCGCGGCGAAGAACAGCGTCCAGGCGATGGTCACATTGCGCGCATAGGTTTCATGCTGTCTGGTCAATGGCGCATGAGTCGCTTCTGCAAAGCGCACGCAGAGCGGTTTTTGTCCGCTGGCCAGGGTTCGGCCAAAAGTGATCAGCAAACCGAGCTGCATGCCTGTGTCTTGCAGCCAGTATATCAGTCCGAAATGCTGTTCTATCGCATGCCATTGGCTGTATGCCGCAAGGCTCGTGAGGGCCAGCGCAGCCAGCATGAAGTAGCGGCTGGAGGAATTCCAGGCCAGAAGCAGTGCGAAAAATGCCACCGGTGCGATCGCTGTCAGTGCGCCAAGGCTGCCGTTTTTTGCCGTGGTGTTGGTGTAATGCGCAAGCAGCGCATAGCCGACTATCGCGACTGCAATGCCCGCTGGGCGCACGATGCGGTTAGCCATCAAAGCGTTCTGTGCGCTGCGATATAGGTGGTAAGGCTGCGCAGCGAGCCGAAAATTTGTTTGTTGTCCGCACCATCGCTGCGCAACTGCAAGCCATAACGCTTGGAGATTGCCAGCGAGATTTCAAGTATGTCGATCGAATCCAGCCCCAAGCCGTCGCCATACAGGGGGGTGTCGGGGGAGATTTGCTCTGCGGCAACTTCAAGATTGAGACATTCGACCATCAGTTGGGCGACTTCGTTTTGCAGCGTGCTCTCGGATTTTTGATTATCTTGCATGATACATAAATGGAATTTCAAAAAACAACCGGCCTGTGGACTGAATACATGCCTGCCGTGAATACTACGCAACACTAAGGAATATTGCAACGGTAGCGGTCACGATAAGCTCTTCATATTATGGTCATAAGACGGGAGTAAGGTGAAAGAGCTCTGATGAGAAATGCCGGAATGATGAAACTTAATCTTTATGTATCGGTCTTACTCTAAATATTGGATTGCGAGGAGTTATCATGCCCAATCTTGTTGAGCTTTATACTTTCAATGGATCAGTTTATATCGACACCAGAGAGCTGGACAGCGGCATCACAAACCTGAAGGCCTACACATGCGAGGGTTTGTGGCCTCCTGATGCGAGGGTGCAGCGCGATAAACTGTTTGCGTCACGCGACCTTGCTGAGCAGGACTACAACCGCGTGCTCGTTGATTTGTGCAACCGGTCGCGCCGCCATACCGACAGGGTGTCTGCGGGCATCGGACGGATGCAGGATGACCTGCCATTCAGGGCTTTGCATTGACTTGAGGTACTGCGCTGGCGGGTTGCTGCATTCTTGCAGCGCGGTTCTGTTTGGCCATCTGCTTGATTTGTTCTCGCTTTTCTCTGGGGATTTGACTGAAGGCGCGATATTTTTCGCGCGCCGCCTGACGCTGTTCAGGAGTCAGGCTGGCCCATTTGGCCAACCGGTTTGAGAAGCGTTGTTTCTGATCCGGAGTCAGCTTCGGATACTGTTGAGCGAGGTGGCGGAAGTTATGCTGTGCTTTTTCGGGCAGTGTGTTCCATTGGGCCTGTATGGGCGCCAATGCCTGCTGCTCTGCCGGCGGGAGCGTGTTCCACGATTCGGGTGCGGCGTGCGCCAGCGTAGCGAAGCAGCAGAAAGCAGCAAGAAGAAGCGTTCTCATGCGGTCATTTGTCCACAAATGCGTCTAAAGGCATATCGCCTGTCAGTATGGCCATGTCCGGACTCTGGCGATCCTGCATGTTCGACCAGAAAACGGCAGCACCGGAGATGATCGCCACTAGCACAATGGCAGCAGCCACCCATTGATGGGTAGAGTGGGGACGCAGGTTGTGGGCGCGATGGCCGATCGCGCTGAATGAGAAAACCGGTTCGCGCATGCGCTGCTTCTGCAGCGCGTGCGCACGCTTTTCGCTAAGTGCTGACACTATGTCTTCATCCAGTTGCTGCGCGCTTTGCGTGAGCAGCGCGGCGATCTGCCGGTGGTCAAGTTGAGATTGATTTTTCATGATAGATTCACTCCTATTGCTGAAAGTACTGTCGACAATGCGTGGTTTGCCCTCGAACAGTGAGTTTTTACGCTGCCTTCCGTACAGCCCATGGCTTTTGCCGTTTCTGCCGTGTCCAGTCCATCCCAGTAACGCAGCAGGAAGGCTTCGCGTTGACGTGCCGGCAGATTACTTAGCGCCTCTTCTATTCTGGCGATGATCTGTCTTTGTTCAAGTGCCTCGGGGGGGGTGGCGGGCGCGCTTTGATTGTCGCCATCTTCGAGGACATCTAAGGGGTCGAACTCCTCTTCCTCGCGTTTTCCCGTAAAGGCGGAAAACAACGTGATCCAGTTGCTGCGAACTTTTTGACGGCGGCAATGATCGCGTATGGTGTTTTGCAGGATGCGGTGAAACAACAGCGGCAGTTCGTCGGGCGGCTTGTCGCCATACTTTTCTGCCAGCTTGATCATCGCATCTTGCACGACATCCAGCGCCGCATGACTGTCGTGCATTGCAAATACCGCATGTTTATAAGCGCGGCGTTCGATGCGGCCAAGAAAATCGTTTAATTCGGCTTGTGTTGCCAGTTTTTTCTCCTTCGGTGACGTAAATTGTAACCAATTGCAGCGAATTCTGCCATGAGTCATGCGGGTATGAGCGGCAAATGAGTTGACCAAACGGCCGCCAGCCTTTATCTTACGCAGTTCTTCTTTTTTAGAATTAATCATAGGGTGTTAGTCATGGAGATGACCGGCGCGGAAATAACCATCCGTTGTTTGCAGGAAGAAGGGGTCGAGTTCGTATTCGGCTACCCGGGCGGTGCAGTACTGCACATTTACGACGCGCTTTTCCAGCAGGATAAGGTCAAGCATATTCTGGTGCGCCATGAGCAGGCGGCTGTACATGCGGCCGATGGTTATGCGCGCTGTTCAGACAAGGCAGGCGTGGTTCTCGTGACCTCTGGCCCCGGCATCACCAATGCGGTGACCGGTATTGCGACGGCCTATATGGACTCCATTCCGATGGTCGTGATCAGCGGCCAGGTGCCAACCTATGCGATAGGCGAGGATGCTTTCCAGGAAGTCGATGCGGTCGGCATCACGCGCCCCTGCGTCAAGCACAATTTTCTGGTCAAGGACGTAAAGGATATCGCCTCGACCATCAAGAAGGCATTTTATCTGGCAAAATCCGGGCGCCCCGGGCCGGTTCTGGTGGACATACCTAAGGATATTTCCAATCAGAAATGCGGGTTTGTTTATCCTGACAGTATTACGATACGCGCCTACCAGCCGCCGGGACGCGGCGACAGCGAACAGATCAGGCAGGCGGCGGAGCTGCTGATGCAGGCGCGCCGTCCGATGATCTATGCGGGCGGCGGCGTGGTGCTTTCGGGTTCTTCCGCTGAGCTGACCGATCTTGTGAAACTGACGGGATTCCCCTGCACCAATACCCTGATGGGTTTGGGCGGTTATCCAGCCACAGACAGGCAGTTCGTCGGGATGCTGGGCATGCATGGCACCTATGAAGCCAACATGGCAATGCAGCATTGCGATGTGCTGGTGGCCATCGGCGCGCGTTTCGACGATCGGGTGATTGGTAATGTTGAGCATTTTGCTCAAGTGTCTCGCAAGATCATACATATCGACATCGATCCTTCATCGATTGCCAAGCGCGTCAAGGTGGATGTGCCCATCGTCGGCGATTTGAAGCTGGTTCTGGAAGAATTGCTCGCCGTGTTGCGAAGAAGAGAGAAAAAAGCCGGCGATATTGCCGACTGGTGGAAGCAGATCGAGGAGTGGCGTGAGTTCGGAGGCGGTCTGCGCTACAAGAATTCTTCCGAAATCATCAAGCCGCAATTCGTGATCGAGACGCTCTATAAGCTCACAGGCGGCGATGCCTATGTCACGTCAGACGTGGGGCAGCACCAGATGTGGGCCGCGCAGTACTACAAATTTAACCATCCGCGCCGCTGGATCAATTCGGGGGGGCTGGGCACCATGGGCTTCGGGTTGCCGGCTGCGATGGGCGTGCAGCTCATGCATCCCGATGCGACGGTGGCCTGCGTGACGGGCGAGGGCAGCATACAGATGAATATCCAGGAGCTGTCCACCTGCCTTCAATATCGTCTGCCCATCAAGGTGCTGTCGCTGAACAACCGTTATCTGGGCATGGTGCGCCAGTGGCAGCAGTTTTTCCACGGTAACCGTTTTTCGGAGTCCTATATGGATGCGCTCCCTGATTTCGTCAAGCTGGCCGAAGCCTATGGTCACATCGGCATGCGTATCGATCAGCCGTCGGATGTTGAGCCGGCGATGAAGGAAGCCTTTGCGCGCAAGAACGATCTGGTGTTCATGGACTTCCGCACCGATCCTGCCGAAAACGTCTACCCCATGGTGCCGGGCGGCAAGGGATTGTCTGAAGTCGTATTATCGGAGGATCTGTGATGCGCCATATCATTTCTTTGCTGATGGAAAACGAAGCGGGTGCGCTTTCGCGCGTTGCGGGGCTTTTTTCTGCGCGCGGTTATAATATCGAATCACTCACGGTGGCCCCCACCGAAGAAGCAACCTTGTCGCGCATGACCATCGTCACTAGCGGTTCGGATGCGGTCATCGAGCAGATCACCAAGCAGCTGAACAAGCTGATCGACGTGGTGTCCGTGATGGACCTGAGCGAAGGGGAGCATATCGAACGCGAATTGATGCTGGTCAAGACGCGTGCAGAAGGCGAGGCGCGGGAAGAGTTGAAGCGCATGACGGATATTTTCCGCGGCCGTATTCTGGATGTGTCGGATCACACCTATACCATTGAGCTGACCGGATCGAGAACCAAGCTAGACAGTTTCATCGGTGCCATTGGACGCGAGCTGATACTGGAAACGGTGCGCACCGGTGTTTCGGGCATCGGGCGCGGCAACAGGATTTTAAGCCTGTAGCGGGTAGCAAATACATTAAAGCTATCGGCTACGCGCTACCGGCTGTTTATTAATTTTTTAATTTGAAAGGGCAACATGAAAGTTTTTTACGACAAAGATGCAGACCTATCCTTGATCAAGGGCAAGCAAGTCACCATCGTGGGCTACGGTTCTCAGGGTCATGCGCATGCGCAGAACCTGCGTGATTCTGGCGTGAACGTAACAGTGGGCTTGCGCCGTGACGGCGGATCATGGGCCAAGGCTGAAGCGGCCGGATTGAAAGTTGCAGAAGTGGCCGAGGCCGTCAAGGTCGCCGATGTGGTGATGATACTGTTGCCCGATGAAACCATACCTGAAGTATATCAGCGCGATATTGCGCCCAACATGAAATCGGGTGCTGCACTTGCGTTCGCGCATGGCTTTAACGTGCATTACAACCAGGTCGTGCCGCGCAAGGACCTGGATGTGATCATGGTTGCTCCCAAGGGCCCGGGACACACCGTGCGTTCCGAATACCTGAAGGGCGGCGGCGTACCCAGCCTGATCGCGGTATACCAGGACAAATCCGGCAAAGCGCGTGATATCGCGCTGTCCTATGCCGCAGCCAACGGCGGCACCAAGGGCGGCGTGATCGAAACCAATTTCCGCGAAGAGACGGAGACCGATCTGTTCGGCGAGCAGGCAGTGCTGTGCGGCGGCGCGGTGGAGCTGGTTAAGGCGGGTTTTGAGACGCTGACTGAAGCGGGCTATGCGCCTGAGATGGCATACTTCGAGTGCCTGCACGAGCTGAAGCTGATCGTTGATCTGATGTATGAAGGCGGGATCGCTAACATGAACTATTCGATTTCCAACAATGCGGAATACGGCGAATATGTCACTGGACAGCGCGTGATTGCCGATCAGGCGCGCGCCGCGATGAAGGAGTGTCTGGCCAATATACAGAACGGCAATTATGCCAAGCAGTTCATCCTGGAAGGGCGCACCAACTATCCTGAAATGACTGCTCGCCGCCGCCTGAATGCAGTACACCCGATCGAAGTGGTGGGTGCGCAACTGCGTGCGATGATGCCCTGGATCGGCAAAAACAAGCTTGTCGACCAATCTAAAAACTAATAGGGCTGAGGAGCGGGGATTGAGGATTGAGTAACACCTCGCTCCTCAATCCTCGCGCCTGGATCCTATGAATAACTATCCTCATCCCATTATCGCCCGCGAGGGCTGGCCTTTTCTGGCAGGCATACTTGCCCTTGCCTTACTGACTTCATATTTTATCGGAGGTTTTGCCGCATTTCTGGTCTGGCTCATTGCGCTTTTCGTGCTGCAATTCTTTCGCGATCCGGGTCGCGAGATTCCGAAAGATGTGGGTGTGATACTGTCTCCTGCTGACGGGCGTGTGATCAAGGTGGAGCGTGCGCAGGATCCTTACGGGCAGCGTGATGCAATCCTGGTCAGCGTGTTCATGAACGTGTTCAACGTGCATTCCAACCGCAGTCCCGTGGACGGCAGGATTGAAAAGATACAGTATTACCCCGGCAAGTTTTTCAATGCGGATCTGGACAAGGCCTCATTGGAAAATGAACGCAACGCGATTGTGCTGACAACTCCCGATCAGCAGACAGTGACTTTTGTGCAGGTTGCAGGATTGATCGCCCGGCGCATCCTGTGTTACGTGAAGGCAGGCGATGAGCTTTCGCGCGGCCAGCGTTACGGCTTCATCCGCTTCGGTTCGCGTGTGGATGTGTATTTGCCACTTACTGCGCATGTGAAGGTGAGCATCGGCGACAAGGTCGCTGCCACGACGACGATACTGGCAGTGCTGGAACAAAACGGTTAATCTGGTGCCATGGACGAATACAACAAACCGATGAACCTGCGCCGCCGAGGCATTTACCTGCTGCCCAACCTGTTCACGACGGGTGCATTGTTCGCAGGTTTTTATGCGATCGTGCAGGCGATGAATGAAAAGTTCGAGCATGCGGCGGTTGCGATTTTCATCGCAATGGTGCTGGACGGCCTTGATGGGCGCGTGGCGCGCATGACACATACGCAGAGCGAATTCGGCGCGGAGTACGACAGCCTGTCCGATATGGTTTCGTTCGGTGTCGCACCCGCTTTGGTCATATACGAGTGGGCGCTGAAGGGCATGGGGAAATGGGGCTGGTTTGCAGCCTTCATCTATTGCGTGGCGACTGCATTGCGTCTTGCGCGATTCAATACAAACATCGACGTGGTCGACAAGCATTATTTCCAGGGGTTGCCCAGTCCTGCTGCTGCGGCACTGGTTGCGGGATTCGTCTGGGTGATGCTGGATTCGGGTTTTGACGGCGAATCGCTGCGCTGGTATGCCGCCGTGCTGACCGTATTTGCGGGGCTTAGCATGGTCAGCAATCTGCCTTTTTACAGTTTCAAGACCATCAACATGAGGAAGAGCGTGCCATTTCTGGTGATCTTCCTGATTGCATTGTTCTTTGTGCTGATCTCAAGCGATCCGCCCATCGTGTTGTTCGGCCTGTTCCTTTGCTATGCGCTGTCGGGTTTTGTGTTGTGGTTGATGCGTCAGCGTGCAAAATCCTGAATTCCGGCATGTTCGTCAAGTCTTTTACCCCACAACGATTCGTCCTTGCAGTCGCACGGCCTAGTCCATCCATCGGGAGTTTTTCATGACAGACCAGTTGATCATCTTTGATACGACCTTGCGCGATGGTGAGCAAAGTCCCGGGGCGTCCATGACCCGGGAAAAGAAGATACGCATTGCTCGGCAGTTGGAAAAACTGGGCGTGGACGTGATCGAAGCGGGTTTTGCCGCAGCGAGCCCGGGAGACTTCGAGGCGGTGAAGGCAATCGCCGAAACGGTCAAGGATTCCACCGTGTGTTCGCTTGCGCGCGCCAGCGAAAATGACGTGCGCCGAGCGGGTGAGGCGATCAAGCCTGCCAAGTCGGGCCGCATCCATACGTTCATTGCGACGAGCCCGATACACATGCAGCACAAATTGCGCATGAACGAGGAACAAGTTGTCGAGCGTGCGATTGCAGCCGTCAAATGGGCGCTGGAATACACCGACGACGTGGAATTCTCGGCAGAAGATGCGGTGCGCTCAGACATGGATTTCTTGGTGCGGGTGTTCGATGAGGTGATCAAGGCAGGAGCCAAGACGCTCAATGTGCCGGACACGGTAGGCTATTCCATTCCTGCCGCGTGGGGCGAGCGCATCAGGCAGCTGATTGCGCGCGTGCCGAACTCGGACAGGGTCATTTGGTCTACGCATTGTCATAACGATCTGGGCCTGGCTGTGGCCAACTCCCTGGCTGCAGTGATGAATGGCGCGCGCCAGGTCGAGTGCACCATCAACGGTCTGGGTGAGCGCGCAGGAAATGCTTCGCTTGAGGAAATCGTGATGGCGGTGAAAACGCGCAGGGACGTTTTCAACCTGGATACGCGCATCGACACCACGCAGATCGTGACCACCTCCAAGCTGGTCTCCAGCATCACCGGCTACCCTGTGCAACCCAACAAGGCGATCGTCGGCGCGAATGCCTTTGCGCATGAATCCGGCATTCATCAGGACGGTATATTGAAACATCGCGAAACTTACGAGATTATGCGCGCGGAGGACGTGGGCTGGAATGCCAACAAACTCACTCTGGGCAAGCTCTCGGGGCGCAATGCGCTGCGTTCGCGTTTTGCTGAGCTTAACATCGAATTTGCAAACGACGAGGCGTTCAATACCGCCTTTTCGCGTTTCAAGGAACTGGCCGATCGCAAGAGTGAAATCTTCGATGAAGACCTGCAGGCGCTGGTGAGCGATGAGGAAATCGCCGAGGTGAGCGACCATTATCATCTGGTCTCACTCAGAGCGCACAGCGAAACCGGCATCCTCCCCGTTGCAAAAGTGGTGATGAACATCGGCAAGAAACAGTTTGATGCCGAGATGCAGGGCGGCGGGCCGGTCGATGCGGCATTCAAGGCGATCGAGAAAATCGTGCATAGCGGCACGGAGTTGCAGCTTTATTCGGTGAACAACATCACCAGCGGCACCGATGCGCAAGGCGAGGTGACGGTGCGCCTGGCAAAGGGCGGACGCATCGTCAACGGGCAGGGCGCGGATACGGACATCGTGGTGGCTTCTGCCAAGGCTTATCTGAATGCGTTGAACAAGCTCCACAGCAATGCAGAACGCGCTCACCCGCAGGTCTGATCTGATCGGGAGTGCAGAGGATGGCGTTGAGTCGCAACGATTATCGAACCCTGCTGCTGTCCGCGCTGGGCGGTGCGCTGGAATTTTATGATTTCGTGATTTTCGTGTTCTTTGCGGCGTTGATCGCAAAGCTGTTCTTCCCGCAAGACATGCCTGACTGGTTAAGGCAGCTTCAGACCTTCGGCATCTTTGCGGCAGGTTACCTTGCAAGGCCTTTGGGCGGCATCGTGATGGCTCACTTTGGCGATACGTTGGGACGCAAGCAGATGTTCATGCTGAGCATACTCCTGATGTCCCTGCCAACGCTTGCGATCGGCCTTTTGCCTACGTATGCCGCGATCGGCGTATGGGCGCCGTTGCTACTTTTGCTGCTGCGCATCATGCAGGGCGCTGCGATCGGCGGGGAAGTGCCTGGCGCATGGGTGTTCGTCTCCGAGCATGTTCATGCGCGCCATGTCGGTGTCGCCTGCGGGATACTCACTGCGGGTCTGACCGGAGGCATACTGCTTGGATCATTGGTCGCAACTTCCATGCATCAGCTCTATATGCCGGAAGCGCTGCTTGCAAGGGGGTGGCGGATGCCTTTCATCCTGGGCGGCCTGTTCGGCCTGATTTCAGTGTGGTTGAGGCAATGGCTGCATGAGACGCCGGTATTCAGGGAAATGCAGACAAGGCAGAAACTGGCCTCAGAGCTGCCGTTGAAGGCCGTGATCAGGGATCACCGCGCAAGCGTCATCCTGACGATGGTCATGACCTGGCTTCTGTCGGCGGCCATCGTGGTGATGATACTAATGACACCGGTGCTGGTGCAGAAACTGTATGCCGTTCCTGCGGTGGCTGCATTGCAGGCGAACAGCATCGCGACCCTGGCCTTGAGCCTGGGATGCATCTCGTTTGGTGCGCTGTCCGATCGTTTCGGTGCTGGGCGCGTGCTGATGGCAGGCTGCGCGATGCTGGGTTACACCGCGATGCTGTTCTACCATGAGCTGTCTGTTTCGCAGGAACATATCGATTCATTGTATGCGCTGTGCGGATTTTTTGTCGGCGTGATCGGGGTGGTGCCGAGTGTGGCCGTGCGCGCTTTCCCGCCCGAGGTGAGATTCTCTGGGCTTTCGTTTTCCTATAACGTGGCCTATGCCGTGTTCGGCGGACTCACGCCGGTGCTGGTTTCCATGCTGTTGCCGCTGGATGCGCTGGCGCCGGCGCATTACGTATTGGCATTGGGTTTTGTCGGAATGCTGACAGGCTGGTATCTGTACCGGCGGGAACGTCAGGCATGAGGCTCGTTCAAGAGGGGTGCGGGCTGCTCAAAATTCAAAACAGCCCGATCATTTATGCGACAATATCAAATTGATCGAGTCGTCAGTTGATAGGACAAAAAGTGTTTTTAGATAATTTCAACCAGTTGTTGGCGCAGGACATGAAGGCGGTCGATCAGGTCATACGCGACCGGCTGCATTCGGAAGTGCTGCTTGTGAACCAGGTCGGCGAATACATCGTCAACAGCGGCGGAAAGCGCCTGCGTCCTGCCTTGGTGGTGCTCTCATCCCATGCCTTTTCCTATTGCGGCACTGAACACCACGATCTGGCCGCAGTAGTCGAATTCATACATACCGCAACGCTGTTGCATGACGATGTGGTGGATGAGTCCGACCTGCGCCGCGGCCGAAAGACAGCCAACGCGCTGTTTGGCAATGCGGCTTCGGTTCTGGTTGGCGATTTTCTGTATTCGCGCGCCTTCCAGATGATGGTCGAGGTGGGGCAGATGCGCGTGATGCAGACATTGGCCGATGCGACCAACGTGATCGCAGAGGGGGAGGTATTGCAGCTCTTGAACTGCAACAACGCAGATGTGGATGCCGACAACTACATGCGCGTGATCCACTACAAGACGGCAAAGTTGTTCGAGGCCGCGATGCGGCTGGGCGCGAT
The DNA here is from genome assembly GCA_021787435.1 of Pseudomonadota bacterium. Lineage (GTDB taxonomy): Bacteria > Pseudomonadota > Gammaproteobacteria > Burkholderiales > Gallionellaceae > Gallionella. The sequence continues at coordinate 134,250 of JAJYLY010000006.1, forward strand.
TCTGGGCAAGGCTGATGCGAAGATGGAAGCAGAGGCCGCTACCTACGGCATGCACCTGGGTACGGCCTTCCAGCTTATCGACGATGTGCTGGATTATTCGGCCGATGAGCAGGCAACAGGCAAGCATCTGGGCGATGATTTGAGCGAGGGGAAACCCACGTTGCCGCTGATTTTTGCGATGCAGCATGGCACGGTTGAACAGGCGGCTATCGTGCGCGCAGCGATAGAACAGGGTGATGTGGGCAAGTTTGCCGATGTGCTTAAGATCATCCGTGAGACGGGTGCGCTGGACTTTACGCGCCTGCAAGCCATGCGTGAAGTGGAACTGGCCTGTACTGCGATTGCCGACTGGCCTGGTTCAAAGTACAAGGAATGCCTGATAGAATTGGCGCACTTTGCCGCTACGAGGCAATACTGAAAAACGGGGTGTAGCTCAGCCTGGTAGAGTGCTACGTTCGGGACGTAGAAGCCGGAGGTTCGAATCCTCTCACCCCGACCAGAACTGGTCGACAGTATCGGAGTCTCCATGAGTCGTTTGATTTTTTTGTTTGCGATTGCGGCATTGGTCTATCTGCTGCTCAAATCCTATCGCAAGGATGGAAGCGCAAACAGGGAACCAGAGGACATGGTGCGCTGCGCGCATTGCGGCGTTCATTTTCCTGTGAGTGAAAGCGTGCGCGATGGGGACTTGTATTTTTGCAGTGCTGCTCACCGTGATGCCCATCGGACCTAGGTGATGCGTAAGGTGAATGCGCAGGTTGTCGATTACACGCCTATCGAGTTCTGGCGTGCTCTGAACTATTTCAATCTTTATCGCTTCGCGCTGGCTGTTTTCATCATTGTTCTGACCTGGATTTCTGACGTTCATTCGCTGTATGGTGAGGACAGGGGGGGGGTGTTTGAGATCACGGCCTGGCTATATGCGCTGAGCGTACTGTTGTCATTCACGCTTTTGCGACGGCGCTGGATACGCTTCTCCTGGCAACTGGCAGTGCAGGTATGCAGCGATATTGCAGCCCTGACTGTGCTGAATTATGCCAGCGGCGGTGTTTTGAGTAGCGTCGGCCTGCTGTTGATGGTTTCGATGGCGGTGGCGGGCATCATCAGCCGCGGTAAAGTCACGCTGTTTTTTGCAGCATTGGCGAGCATCGCGGCGCTGCTTGAGCATGCTTATGCGGTATTTTATGACGGCGCTCCCGCTATGGAATATATCCAGGTCGGGTTTTTGTGCATGGCTTATTTTGCAGCTGCGGGGCTTGCGCACAAGCTGGCCCGCTATGCGCTGGAAAATCAGAATCTGGCGCAGCGTCGCGGCAGGGATTTGATCGGCATGGCCGAGGCGAACCGACTGGTGATGCGCGATATGCAGGATGGCGTGATGGTATTGGACGAGCACGACAGGATCGCGCAGATGAATCCCAGTGCTGCGCAAATGCTGCATAAAACAGGGATATCGGGGCGCCTGCTGTCGGAGAGTTTTCCGCTGCTCTATGAGCAGTATGCGTTGTGGAAAAGCAATGTCCTTAGCGGTCGCGAAACATTGCAGCTGGATGGTGGTCTGCAGGCAAGGCTGCGTTTTGTGGGGGTGGAGCGCCACGCATCACAAGGGGCCGTGATCTTCCTGGAGGACATGCAGCATGTGCAGGCAGAGGCGCAGCAGATCAAGCTTGCGGCACTGGGCAGGTTGACTGCAAACCTGGCCCATGAAGTGCGCAATCCGCTCTCTGCGATCAGCTATGCGACAGAGTTGCTGCAGGAGGAAACGCATGACGCCAGGCAGGAAAGATTGCTGCATCTGATTCGGGAGAATACGCAACGCATCAATCGCATCGTCGAGGATGTGATGCAGTTGAACCGGCGTGATCGTGCAAGGCCTGAAACTTTCGACCTGGCCGCGTTGCTGCCGGGTTTTGCGGATGAGTTTGCACAGGCTGAGCGCGTCGAGCCTGGCGTGCTGACGCTCAAGGTCGGGCAGGTCGGCATTGTCACCTTTGACCGCGGGCATTTTTGTCAGGTATTGTGGAATCTTTGCCGCAATGCTTTATATTATGGAAAACATGCATCAGGCAGCTTGATGCTGCTGGCGTCTTTGGATCGCGGGCGCGTGACGCTGGAAGTGCAGGACGATGGGCCGGGCGTTTTGCCGGAGCACCGCTCTAGGCTGTTCGAGCCATTTTTTACGACTGCCGAGCAGGGGACCGGGCTTGGGTTGTACATTGCGAAAGAGCTTTGCGAAGCCAACGGGGCATGGCTGGAATATCATGATGCGGAGCACAGCGGGCGTCAACAGGGTGCTTGCTTTCGTATTATATTTGGTGAAAGACGCTTCATGAAGAGACCGGTGCGCGAACATGGCGGATAAGATGAAGGCACATCATGGTGCAGACGACAAGGTCGTGCTGCTGGTCGACGACGAGCCTGACATACTGGAACTCTTGGAATTGACGCTTACCGGCATGGGTCTCAAGGTGGACAAGGTGCGCGGCGTGCAGGAAGCGATGAGCTTCCTTGCGGTAAATCGCTATGACCTGTGTCTGACGGACATGCGCATGCCGGATGGCGATGGCCTGGAACTGGTGAAATACATCGCCGCAAAAAAAATCGATGTGCCGGTTGCGGTGATCACAGCCCACGGCAATATGGAAAATGCAATCACAGTGCTCAAGGCGGGTGCATTTGACTATCTGGCCAAACCGCTTTCTCTCGAGCAATTGCGCAACCTGGTGAAATCGGCGCTAAGCCTGCCGCAGGCTGCTCACACCGACGACAAGCAGTTGCTAGGGCATGCGACCGCGATGCAGAAGGTGCGCGATTTGATCGAAAAGGTAGCGCGCAGCCAGGCGCCCGTGCATATCAGTGGTGAATCAGGCAGCGGCAAAGAATTGGCCGCAAAGCTGATCGTGCAGAGTGGCGCGCGCCGGGATCAACCCATGGTGTCCGTGAACTGTGGCGCAATACCGGAAAACCTGATGGAAAGCGAATTCTTCGGTCACAAGAAGGGCGCATTCACCGGGGCTGACAAAGACAAGGAAGGGCTGTTTCAGGCGGCAAACGGAGGTACCCTGTTTTTGGATGAGGTAGCTGATCTGCCGCTTGCCATGCAGGTAAAGCTGTTGCGTGCGATACAGGAGAAACGCGTCCGCAAGGTGGGTGCGACCACTGAAGATCCGGTGGACGTGCGTCTCATCAGCGCGACGCACAATGATCTTGCCGAGCGTGTAAAACAGGGACAGTTCCGCCAGGATCTGTTTTATCGCCTGAATGTGATTCCAATACAGATGCCCACACTGCGCGAATTGCGCGAAGATATCCCGCAGATCGCACAGCAAAAGCTCAAGCAGTTGAGCTCAAACGCTGTGGTGCGTTTTTCAGGTGAGGCGCTGGAGGCCCTCAAGAATTACAATTTCCCTGGCAATGTAAGGGAACTTGAAAACATCATCGAGCGCGCCTTGGCATTGTGCTCGGGGGATCTGATAGAGGTGCAGGATCTGCATCTCATGCCTGCCGAGCGCACGCAGCAGGAAGCCAGTGAAATGGGCGACAAATATCCGTTGCCGGATTATCTGGATAGGGTGGAAAAGGAGGCTTTGCTCGAGGCATTGCAGAAAACCGGTTTCAACCGGACCGCGGCTGCAAAATTGCTGGGGCTGACATTCCGCACCATACGCTATCGCATGGAGAGACTGGGCATCAAGAGCCCTGTCGGGGCAGACGATGCAGATTGATCCAGACGGATGGCTTTCGGGTGCCGAACACATTGCATCGCCTAACTTTGACCAGCGCGAAAGCGCCATCGAACTTCTGGTGATACACAATATTAGTCTGCCGCCTGGCGAATTTGGAGGAGAGGGCGTTGAGCGCTTATTCACCAATACGCTGGACAGGGATGCGCATCCCTATTATCGAACCATACCGCAGGGGCGTGTGTCATCGCATTTCTACATACGCCGCGATGGGCATCTAATTCAGTTCGTGTCCGTGTTGCAGCGTGCTTGGCATGCGGGTTTGTCTGTCTGGCAGAGGCGTGAACGCTGCAATGATTTTTCGATAGGCATCGAACTTGAGGGAAGTGATTTTGTGCCGTTTACCGATGCGCAATACAAGGCGTTGCACGAGTTGACCATCGCACTGCGCGCGGCTTTTCCGATAAGGGGAATCGCAGGCCACAGCGACATCGCGCCAAGCCGTAAGACCGACCCCGGCCCTTGTTTTGACTGGCAGCGTTACCTTGCCCTTCTTTCTGCATAAACAGTATCCTGCAGATGATGGACTGAATGAACTTTATAGATTGAATTACCATGCCCCACTTTGACATGCTGTTGCTGATTGCTTTCGCTGGATTTTATGCCGGCATCCAGAATACGCTGGCGGGCGGCGGCTCTTTCATTACCTTCCCCGCGTTGATGCTGGCTGCAGGACTGAATCCGCTGGCCGCCAACATCACCTCGACGGTGGCGATGTTTCCCAACCAGATTACTTCATCCCTGGGCGGACGCAGGCTGGCTGGCGGTGTCGGGAAGTTGAGCCTTGCGAGGCTGTTTTTTCTGAGCGTTGCAGGTGGACTTTGCGGCGCCGTGCTGCTGCTCAACACGCCGGTGAGTTTTTTCACGCATCTGGTACCCTGGCTGGTATTATTTGCAACGAGCATCTTTGCCTTGGGCAGCTTCCGGAAAAGGCCGATTCATGCGGCGGGTGCATTTCCAATTCCGCTGCTTGCATTCATTCAGTTTCTGATCGGGGTATACGGCGGCTATTTCGGCGGTGGCATCGGTTTTCTGATGCTGGCAACGCTGATCATCTCGGGCCAGGAAGTACGTATGGCGACTGCGACCAAGAACATCCTGGCGATGGCGATGAACGCATCTGCGGTGCTGCTTTTTGTTTTTTCTGCCCAAGTGGACTGGATATCAACCATCGCGCTGGGGCTTGGCGGAATAGGCGGCGGCTTTGCAGGCAACTGGCTGGTTTACCGCCTGCCGGAAAGAATTCTGCGCATCTTCGTGGTGCTGGTTGGTTCCCTGCTTACCGTCTGGCTGTTCATGCGATAGTAGTCATACGGTATGAATGAATCCTGCAAAGAGGGCATCGCGCAATCACCCTGTGTGCGGAACTGTTGCCTGAGCGATGACGATATCTGCTTGGGCTGTTTTCGTTTGCTCGATGAGATCATGTTCTGGAATGAAGCCGATGATCAGGAGCGGCGCGTCATTTTGCAAAATGCACAGCATCGGCGGGAGCGCAGCGCCATTTAACATCGGAATATGACAAGAGAGGCTGCATGGATCAGCGCATCAGGGTATTAAGCGCAGGCATCTACAGCCTGATTCTGGCGCTGGGCATCGCGCGTTTTGCCTATACGCCGCTTCTGCCGCTGATGCAGCAGCAGGCTGGACTTGGGGTTGCCGAGGCCGGGTGGCTTGCCGCGATCAATTACGCCGGATATCTGAGCGGGGCCCTGACTGCTTCGCTGATCAGCGACATGGTGTTGAAGGACCGTCTGTACCGCATCGGTATGATACTGGCTGTTTTGAGCACAGCGATGATGGGGATGACCACGGACTTTACTTTGTGGGCCTTGTCCCGTTTTGTCGCGGGGCTAAGCAGTGCAGCAGCCCTGCTTCTGGGCAGCGGACTCATACTCAACTGGCTGATACGCCATCATCACCGAAGCGAACTGGGCTTGCACTTTTCCGGTATAGGGCTGGGCATCGCAGGAGCGGCTGCCGCAGTGTTTCTGATGAATCACGGACTAAACTGGCGGGAACAATGGTTTGCATTGACCTTTCTGGGCTGCTTGCTTGTTGTTCCTGCTTTGCGCTGGCTGCCGCCGCCTGACGGGAGCTCGGTGACCAGAACCGGGCAGAAGATGGAGGATGCACCGCCCAGCACCCTTTATATGCGACTCTTCATGCTTGCCTATTTTTGTGCGGGCATAGGTTATGTGGTGAGTGCCACTTTCATCGTCGCCATTGTCGACCATATGCCTGGACTCTCGGGTGAAGGGACGCTCGTGTTCTTCGTCATCGGGATCGCGGCGGCCCCCTCATGCGTCGCATGGGATCTGACCGCTCGTCGCATCGGCAAGCTCAATGCGCTGATTCTTGCATCCGCTCTTCAGATCATCGGGATCATGCTGCCTGTGCTTTCAGGCGGTCTGATTGCGGCGCTGACTGGTGCGCTTCTCTTTGGCGGCACGGTGATGGGGATCGTGAGTCTGGTGTTGACTATGGCAGGTCAGTATTACCCTACGCGCCCAGCCAAGATGATGGGCAGGATGACGCTCTCATATGGCGCAGCGCAGATCATCGGGCCGGCGATAACGGGGGGGCTGGCCGCACGATTAGGAAGCTATGTGTCAGGCCTTTATCTTGCCGCAGGATTCATGCTGGCAGGCACCCTGACGCTCCTGTTGCTCAAGGCCGTGGAAAAGCGCGAAATGCATCATGCACGAACTGAATAAGCAGCTTGAAACTGCCTTCGGTCATCATATGGCGGGAAGGGCTGCCCAGGCAGAAGCGCTCTACAGAATGGTGCTGGAGGCTGAGCCTTCTCACGTGCAGGCCTTGTCCATGCTGGGCATGATGCTCATGGACCGTCAGCGCATCAAAGAGGCACAAGCGCTGTTTGACAGGCTTTTGGTCATCGACCCGGAAAATCCCCACGCGCTTCATAATCTTGGACGATTGATGCAAGTCCGCGGCAATGATCAAAAAGCGGTCGTGCTACTGCGCCGGGCGGGGAAAATCAAATCTGATCTTGCGCCTATCTATAACGATCTGGCGGTTTCTCTGCATCGTCTCGGACAATTTGACGAGGCGCTCTTCGCGCTTGATCGCGCGTTGGCCATTGATCCTGGTTTTGCAATGGCATACGACAACAGAGGCGTGGTTTTATACGACTGCCAGCGTTTCTTCGAGGCATGCGATGCGCACCTGAAAGCCTTGGAATATACGCCTTGTGATGTGATGCAAAAGCGCATCTCCATACTGCTGAATCTTGCGTTTGCCGCGTATGAAGCGGGGGAGTTGGCGGTATCCGGGCGGGCATGCAATGCCATACTGGGTGAGGATGAAAATCATGCAGATGCGCTGGAGCAGCTTGCAAGGGTCTTGTATAGGCAGCGTCGCGACGAGGACGCACTAGCGATGCTCAACCGGCTTGCGCGTATACAGGGGCTGGAAAGAAAGGCGGGGCCGGAAAAGCCTGAAGCGACCATCCTGGTGTTGGGAGGTGCAGGTGCCAGCCATGTATCTACGCGCTCATTGTTTGATCCAGCCCTGTTCGCCAGAATGACGCTCATCATGTTATCGCCCGATCAGGTGGATGCGCCGCTGGGAAATGTCTCATGGGAGGCTTTGGCCGATGCCGATCTGATCTTCAATGCGCTGGGTGAGGTTGAAAACAATGGCGGTCAGTTCGAAGCGGTAAAAATGCTGGCTGTAAGACTGGCAAGGCCTCTGCTTAATTCTCCTGATCTGGTGGCGCGCACGGGGCGCGACCAAGTATCCGGGTTGTTTGCAGGTATTCCCGGGCTGAAGGTGCCACAGGCACGCCTCATGACGCGCTTGGATCCCTGGTCTGTACTGCCGATTCTGATACGTCCGACGGGCACGCATGGCGGCAAGGACTTGTCCTTGATCAGAACAGAGCTTGAGTTTTTCGAATATATGGATAAGACGCCCGGCGACCGGTTTTTGTTTACCGAGTTTTTCGATTTCAAAGATGTCAAAGGGCATTATAAAAAATACCGTTTCATTTTTGTCGATCGCAAGCCATATCCTTATCACCTTGCGATTGCTGAAGACTGGATGGTTCATTACTGGCGCACGGACATGAAAAGCGTCGAGTGGAAGCAGCGTGAGGAGGAGTCTTTTTTAACAAACTGGACCAGAGTATTTGGTCCTCTTGGCGTTGCTGCGGTAGCGCAGGTGGCAGAACGCATGAATTTGGATTATGGCGGTATGGACTGCAGCATACTGCCTGATGGCCAAGTGCTTTTCTTTGAAGCGAACGCCTGCATGCTCGTGCATCTGGATGATGCGGAGTCAGCCTGCAAGAGACAGGCGGTATCGCGTATCCGCGATGCGATAACAAGGATGGTCAGGACGGCAGCTGACAGGTCTTCAAATCATGAGGGCTGATTATTTTTCAGGAAGAAATCGCCTGTCCATTGACCGTTCCTGAAGTCTATCGTGATGCGTTTGGGCACATAGGCTTCCGGTTTGACGATAGGGAAATCGGCCAGAGGAGGTGCCCCTTCAAAATCGCTGACGCTGCATGCACGGGTCATCACTGGACGGAAACCGATTTTCAGTTTCGGTGAGGCTTCGGCGAAACTTGCTGCTTGCGCGTCAGCGCCGAAACGCACCGCTTTCCTGATTAAGCAGCTGAAATAAAGTTCCATCTCAACCAGCAAGGGTTCGACCAGCGACTTCATTTTCCGGTCTGCCGCGTTGCTCCATTCCACAAGGACATCTCTGCCAAGAATCTCTATCGTCGTTTTCACGTTCAGTCCTCCTTGTTGTGCTGCTCACGCTTTCTTTTGTCGCTTGCGTTTTTGCTTATCCGCCAGATCAGATAAATGACGGCTGTGGCGACGATAAAGGTGGAAATCTCTATCGTCCAGGAAATCATCCTGATATCTTCTTTGGTCATGGCGTATTCCTTTGCATGGCTAGCAGGAACTGTTGATGCTGGCCTGTAAGAGCGCAAGGTCGATGATCTCTATCGAGCGCGTCTTGACGGCGATGATACCCTCATCCTGGAAATGCGAGAACGCCCGGCTGACTGTCTCGAGTTTCAAACCCAGATAGCTGCCTATATCCTGACGCGACATGCAAAGCTGGAATTGGGTTGGCGACAGTCCGCGCATGGCATAGCGCTGAGAGAGGGTGAGCAGGAAAGCTGCGACGCGTTCTTCGGAGCGCATCGAGCCCAAAAGCAGCATGATGCCCTGATCGCGCACGATCTCCCGGCTCATGATTTTGTGCAGATGGCGTTGCAGCGACGGAATGTCACGGCTCAAGGTTTCTAGTTTCTGGAATGGAAGCTCGCACACGACACTGCTTTCGAGTGCTACCGCTTCTCCATCGTGCCTGTCTGTGCTGATCGCGTCGAGGCCGATGATTTCTCCGGCCATCTGAAAGCCTGTGACCTGCTCTCTCCCGTCTTCATGCAGGATGCGCGTCTTGAAAGCGCCCCTGTTGATGGCAAACAGCGCGCGAAATCTGTCGCCGCTGCGGTAGAGGTAATCGCCGCGGGAAAAGCTGTGCTTTTGCATGTTGAGTTCATCTAACCTTTGCATTTCCTGTGCGGTAAGACCGACAGGCAGGCAAAGTTCAGCCAGGTTGCAGGTCGAACAGGCGGAGATGTTGGCGGAGTTGGATTGCGGCACGGCTTGTAACCTTAAGACGATGATCTGAAATTGACCTGTGCGTCTGAATATGCCATGTTTTTTGACTCACATCAAACCCAATTTTTATTTTGGCTGGCATAATGCATCATTTTCAGCGAGCAGCGCATGTCGAACAACAATCAATTAGTCGTGGATATTGATCTGATACGCAGGCTGGACAAGAATGGTCCGCGCTATACCTCTTATCCAACCGCAGACCGTTTCGCCGATAGCTTCGATGCCAGGTCTTATGAACAGTGGATTGCCAGACGCGAAGTTGGCGGCGTCAGTCGTCCATTGTCGCTTTATATCCATATCCCGTTTTGCAATACCCTGTGCTTTTATTGCGCCTGCAACAAAGTGATCACCAAGGACAAGAGCAAGGCTGCCATCTATGTGGATCATCTGATCAAGGAGATGGGCATGCAGGCCGAACTTCTGGGCAAGGGTCAGGTGGTTGAGCAGTTGCACTTTGGCGGAGGGACACCGACTTTTCTGTCGGACGACGAGATACGCCGCGTGATGGCGGCGATACGCGAGAATTTCAGGCTGGTGGAAGATGGCGAGTATTCCATCGAGATAGACCCGCGCAAGGTCGGCAATGAAACTATCGCGTTACTGGGGGCCGAAGGCTTCAATCGCATCAGTCTGGGAGTGCAGGATTTCGATGATGCAGTGCAGCGTGCGGTGAACCGCATACAGAGCGAGGAGGAAACGCTGCGCGTGATTCATGCGGCGCGCGCTAACGGCTTCAAGTCGGTGAGCATCGACCTGATCTATGGCTTGCCAAAACAGACTCTGCATGGATTCGGCGTGACGCTGGATCGCGTGATCGCAGCTGATCCTGATAGGCTGTCCATATACAATTATGCGCACATGCCGACCCTCTTCAAACCCCAGCGGCGCATACATGAGGATGACCTGCCCGAACCACAGGTGAAACTGGATATCCTGAGCATGGCGGTGGACAAGCTGACTTCCGCAGGCTACATGTATATCGGCATGGATCATTTTGCAAAGCCCGAAGACGAGCTTGCCATCGCTCAGCGCCAGGGCAGACTGCATCGCAATTTCCAAGGCTATTCCACGCATTCGGATTGTGATTTGATCGCGCTCGGTGTGAGTTCCATCGGCAAGATAGGACCGACCTACAGTCAGAATTACCGGGAACTTGATGGGTATTACGGCGCGCTGGACCGCGGTCAACTGCCCATCATGCGCGGCATGGAATTGAATGCCGACGATCTGGTGCGCCGCGCGATCATACAGGCATTGATGTGCCACTTCGAGATTTCAAAATCGTCTTTCAATATCGCCTATCTGATCGATTTCGACAGCTATTTCGCAACCGAATTGGCGGAGCTTCTTGAATACGAGCGCGAAGGGTTGCTTGAGATATCAAAGGACTGGATCAGCGTCACCCCCAAGGGTCGCATGCTGATACGCAACATCTGCATGGTGTTCGATCGTTACCTGCGCACACGTACCGAGCATGCGCGCTATTCCAAGGTGATTTAACGGCAGAAAGAGTTTGCAGCAAGCTGGAAGCCTGTTTTGTTATATTTTATTGCCATTATTGATTCGGCGCGATTGAGAATATTTGCAGCCAACTGTCATGATTGATGGAACTTGCAATAATTCGACGCCGTGGTTTGACAATAGTGACTGCACAGCGAGCGTTTGATAGAATCCGGTTTGATAGATACGCGGATTATCCGGACATGACAAATGAATAACGCTATCGTGGTATTCTCGAATTTCACGAGAAGCGAGGCGCAGGAAGATTATATCTTCGCCGCCGATTGGGAGGATTTCCTCTACCGCGATAAATCACCTTGCGGATTTTGGATCGCTGCTTCCTGGAACGGCGATATTCCTGAGTTGGTGAAAAACATCCGTCAATCTGCCTGGTGGGATCGCTTCATTTTTACCGAAAACACGTGTGATGACGTCGGGCTGGACGGTAGTTTTTCCCAAACGGATGCCTTGTATCGTGGTCTCAGAGCTGAAGCTGCAAAAGCCAGCCTGCAGCTGGATATTGCCAGTCTAGATCGGGTTGAAAAGCTGCTCCTTTATCTCTATCTGCGCGAAGGTTTCGAACTCGCCCCAAAACTTGAGGCGGAGGCGAAAACGCTTTATTGCTACCCACTCATTCGGATGCTTGGCCTTGGCGACGATACGGGGGACTGGCTCGCAACCCTGGTGCGCCGCCGTTTTCTGGAGCCTATGAAGTTGCTGGATCGCGTTCGCCTGTGCCTCCATTGCGGAAGTGCGCATATCTATTTTGTGGATGTCTGTCCGAACTGTTCGAGCATTGAAATCGAGGCATCTCCTGCCCTGCACTGTTTCACCTGCGGCCATGTTGCGCGTCAGTCGAATTTCGAAGTCGAAGGTGGACTTGTCTGCCCCAAATGCAACGCGCGCCTGCGTCATATCGGCGTCGATTACGACCGGCCGATGACGCAATACGGCTGCAGTACCTGTCACCATCTTTTCATCGAAGCACAGGTCATCGCGCGTTGCGTTCATTGTGGCGCAAAAGATGACCCTGGCAAGCTCGATGTGGTGGAAATTCATTCCCTGCGATTAAGCTCAGTCGGTCGTGGAGCGCTGCGTATGAAGCAGGTGCATGAGTCTTTTTCCGCACTCGATAACGCGAACTATGTCGTTCCGCCTTTCTTCAAGCAGATGGTCTCATGGGCCGCGGTCACGCAGGAGCGGCACAAGGAGTTGATATTCGGCCTGATTCTGGTCGAGTTCCTGAATCCTGACGAGATCGTCAATGGTTTCGGTGCAACTCGCGCATACCTGATGCTCGATGAATTCGCAAGGCGCCTGCGTGAGTTTTTGCGTGCATCCGATGTCACAACGCGAACCACAGAAGAGCGACTCTGGCTGTTTCTGCCCTTTACCACTCCAGATGGTGTGGCTTCCCGATTAAACAAGCTGATCAATGAACTTCAGCCCGAAGTCGGTCCCAAGCTGAAAATAAATTTAAGGGTTTTTTATGCTCCGCGAGACATTCTAAAGGGCGACACGGCAGATTCGATCATGCAGCGTATGTAAGTTCAGGGTGTAAATATGTGGCATACCGCCATACTCAGTTTTTTAACCATCTTTCAAGCCTTCACACAAGCATCCTCATGGATAGACTTGGCCTTGAAATTTGTGCCTTTTGCATTGTTTTTCGAGCTGCCGCTGATGCTGCTCATCATGCTTGGCATGTTCAAATTCGCCATCAGACAACCCTCTATTCCCAAAGTGCCTTGTTGTTTTCGCAGCGTTTCCTGCATCGTCACCTGTTATTCGGAAGGCGAGACTATTAAATACACATTGAACTCACTGGCCAATCAACTTTATCCTGGAAAAATTGAAATCATCGCCGTTGTCGATGGCGCCATCAAAAACAAGGCGAGTTTAGACGCGGTAAACTCCTGTTCGGCTGTGATCAATGCGATGCCAAAAAGGCGGCTTATCGTAGTACCAAAATGGCAGCGCGGCGGCAGGGTTTCTTCTTTGAATGCAGGACTTTCGATAGCAAGCGGCGAAATTGTGATGGTTGTCGACGGAGACACGTCGTTCGACAATGACATGGTGCTGAAGGCAACGCGCCATTTCGACGATCCGAACGTAGTCAGTGTCGCAGGCAATCTTCGCGTACGCAATGCGGCGAAATCCCTGGCAACCCGGTTGCAGGCGCTCGAATACCTGATTTCAATTAGTGGCGGTAAAACCGGATTGTCCGAATTCAACGCGGTCAACAACATCTCGGGTGCCTTTGGAATTTTTCGCGCTGATTTTTTAAGAACAATCGGCGGTTGGGACAGCGGTACTGCAGAAGATCTCGACCTTACCCTTAGAATCAAGCAGTATTTCGGGCGGAATAAGGGAATGCACATTGTCTTTGACCCATATGCTGTCGGGCACACCAATGTTCCGGAAACATTTCTCGATTTTTTCAAGCAGCGTATCCGCTGGGACGGGGATCTGTTCTACCTCTATCTTAGAAAATACCGCTATAATGTTCGGCCCAGAATCATGGGCTGGAAAAGTTTTTTCTTCGTTCTTATTCCAGGCGTTTTTTTCCAGATCGTGCTTCCTTTCATCATTCCGCTCTATACCTTTTATCTGTTCTTGGCTTACGAACCGGGGATAATCATCGGCGTCCTATTTTTCGTGTATCTGAGTTATTTTTGTGCGCTGAGCATTTATTTTCTGACATACTGGCTCCTGATTTCGGAAAGACCGAAGGCCGATGCCCGCTATTTTCTCTATCTTCCCCTTTATCCCCTGTTTGCCTTCTTCACCAGGCTCAACAGCGCACTGGCGCTCACCCACGAAATCGTGAACCACGGCCATCTTGATTCCGCCATGGCCCCCTGGTGGGTATTGCGAAAGACCAAATTTTGATGCGCCGGATCCTGTTTGTTGCAAGCACAATTTTTTCCATCCCTGTCTGGGCGGCAGAGACTGTCACGATCAAACAGATGGAAGAATGGATAGGGGCCGCCCCCTTGTTGCGTGAGGCCGGGGAAAGCCGTACATCAGCTAGCGCCCGTCAGCAACAGGCAGAAGCCGGCATGGCGCCGCAGCTTTTTGGAAATGGCGCGATAGGTTCCTTTAACAATCCCGTTCTGACCGAACAATATTTGGTCCAGGGCGGGCCAAGTACGAACCCGTATTATCAGACCTTCACACCTCAGCAGATGAGGTATGCCAATATCAGCGGTGTCGTCGGTTTACGTATACCCCTGTTCGGAACACGGGAAGAGAATCAGCGCAATCTGATCAGTGCAAACTCCAATATTGCAATCCAGCAACTGGGCGAGGAAGTTGCCCGCTGGCAGGCTCTCAAGGGTTTGCGCTATGCCTATTCAAACTATCATTACCGGCTCATTCAGATCCGGCTTGCAGAAGCCTTTCTTGCAACTGAGCAGGAAGCAAATCGCATCCTTCTAGGGCGCAAATCAGCAGGTCTTGTGCTGGAAGAAGACAGACTCGAATATCAGACGATGTTTTTTGCAGGACGACGTAATATTGCGGGATACAGCGCAGAAATGGAAAATAGCCTGAATCAGATGCAAATGCTGACAGGTCATGAACTTGCTAATTTACAAACTGTGCAACCTCTGTTTCGTACGGGTTGCATTGTGCCTGGTAAGGTTAAGAACGATGCCGTCTCACACCCTCAAATCCGCCTTGCAACTCAACTTTTAGATGAGAAACGCAGACTGTTTGAGGCCACCGATTCCATGCTTTCGGGCGGGGTCAATATTGCTCAAGGGCTGCAGAAAGATCTCGGCGGCGGAAGTGGATCCAATACACTGATATCGATCGATTTTACGGCTCCGATCTATGCGAAAAAATGGTTTAATGCTAAACGTGCCCAGGCAACGTCAGAAGTGCACAAGGCTGAAATAGAACTGGAACGCCAGAGTGATGAATTCAATGCGACGGTGGATCAGGCTTCGAGTCAGCTTGCATCCAAAAGGGAGAGTCTGGCCTTTGCAGGGAAAAGACTGGAATCTGCGCTGGAAGCCTGGCGGGAAGCGAGGCTGCGTGCGGGAAAGCTTGATGGTGATGTGCTCGAAAAGCTGTTGCAAAGAAAGTATGCCCTTTATCGGGCGGCAAATGATTATGTTGAGGCGGAGCTTGCGCAAGTACTGGCGCAGGTTGATATGCTCGGGCTTGCACAAGAATGCAGCGGTTCTGAGGACGCCAAGAATGAAATCGAATTGGAATTCATTCCTCTGTTAAGAGAACGGCTTATTGCGGACAACACGGCTCATTCAGCTACTCTGGCCTCCTTCGAGGCGATTCCTGCTTCGTCAAAATTCGCCCTCAAAATCGACTATCAACTTGCAAACTTGGATGAAACTATGCTTTCCTGGTACGCATGGCATGAATCCGGACTTATTCGGTCATCCGGCAACCAGCACTTCTGGTCAGCACTGCCAAATACTTCACGTATTCTCCTGTCATTCACGCCTGACGAAATCGAAGCGCTGCAACAGGGTAAGTCAAAACAGTTACGCTCGTTTCTTGATTCTGCGTACATCCAAAAAATTCGGGTCGAGTTGCTGCTTGGAGATCCCGCTTTGGCGCTTCCTGAAAATCAGGATAAGCTCATTGCGCTGGTCAGTTTTTTTTCACAGTTCAGTTTTTCTGGCATCCATCTTGATATCGAGCGTAGTCAGTTGCCCCAAAGTCAGCAGCCATTGTGGGCCGACGGCATCGTTGCCAATATAGCCGCACTTCACAAGGCAACGCCGTTGCCCATCGCATTATCGCTGCATCCTCGGGATGCCGACATTCCCGGTCTCTTCAGGCGCCTTTACGATGCAGGTCTGACTGAAGTCACCATCATGGCCTACACGACCAATCAAAATAATCTTCTCACTACGGTCGTTCCCATCATGCGGAGTGAACCAGAATTGCATTTCAGTGTTGCTCAGTCAGTCGAGCCTTCGCTACCCAATACTGAAAGCTACAATAGCGAAGGAAGACAGAGGGCTCTTGCCGCATGGCAAACTCTTGCGAAGCAACTTCGAAATGAACACAATTTCAACGGCATCATCGTTCAGTCCCTTGAAAATTTTGACGCTCTACAACCATGAAAATTAACCTCAGCCCACGCCCATCCAATCCAGAAGAATCCGGTGGCCTTGCCATCAGGTATGCGCCGGCGAAACGGACGCTGGCAAAATGGCGCTGGCGTCTTGTCGTGCTGTTGCTGCTTTGGCCGCTGATTTTTTATTTAGGGAAATATCTCTATGGAGAAGTATGGGCCACCATGCCGGGCTATGTCGAAACAGATCAGACCATCCTGAAAACACCGGTATCTGGCAGGATTGTCAATACGCTTTCCATAGGTGCGCATGTCAAGGCTGGTGATCTTGTAGCGGTGCTTGGGAATGATATGCTCAGCGCTGAGCGTGACGAATTGATCAGGAACGACAAGCTTGCTGGAAACAACAAGGGAAATCTGGTGCGTCATAGACAGGATGCAGTGGCTCTGGCTGAAAGGCTCCATACCTACAAGGCTGACCGCTACCACGTCCTGCTTGGATTGCTCGCAGAAGGCGCTGCGACCCAAGCTGATGTGGCTTCATCTCTGGCGCAATTGCAACAGGCTGATCTCGATCTGCTGCGTGCCAGAGCCGACCTCGCAGTCCTTGGTGGTTCTGTTTCTACTCGTTTGTCAACGCTCGAATCAATGTTGCAGTCGCTCAAGATTAAAACTGTGGCTTCCGGGACTGTCACCCAACTCTTCGGAAAGCCTGGGGAATGGATTGCCGAGGGTAGCGAGGTGGCATCAATTCGATCGGATGTGCCGCCCATGATCAGGGCGTATGTTGAACCCTCATGGGCAAAATATGCAACATCCGGAAGCACTGCGACACTTCATTTTATGGATGGTGGATCGATTCATGCCGTTGTTGCGTCTGTCAGGATGAACACCCAACGTGAGCCTTCTGATCAAGCTAATCCGCTGACTTCACGCAGCGAATCCATTGTGGTTTTTCTCAAACCTGTTCCATCATTGCCAGAGCAATACCGGATCAACGGGCTTCCGGTGAGCGTGCGCTTCGATCTGCTGTAGGAAGAATTTCATACACGTGAAATACTGAGCACACGAAATAACTCAAGGCGAAGTTATGCAGGCGGACTTGGCCATCGTTTTAACCTTGCCTTGACTATTTTCATTGTCCGTGAGAAGGTTTTTTGTCTTGTTCTTCCCGGCGAGTTTTACGTCACCAGAAGCGATGAAGGAATTTGCACGATGCTGGGTTCATGCATTTCGGCCTGTATATGCGATAAGGCCTGTTGTATCGGCGGCATAAATCACTTCATGCTTCCTGCATCATCGGACGCCGGCAGCTGGAAATCGGGGAACTTGGCGCTGCGACGCGCTATGGCAATTTTGCGATGGAACACCTGATCAAAGCTATCCTGAAGAACGGCGGAAGGCGCGAAAATCTGGAAGTTAAACTGTTTGGCGGCGGACGCATCCTGCAGAATATGACCGATGTCGAGTTGAGAAACATCGCGGATTCAAGAAGGAAGGGGTCACGACTTCGGTGGGGGACGTGGTGGATATTTTTCCGCGCAGGGTGGTTTATTTTTCTGTGACCAGAAGAGTTCGCGTGAAACACCTGCGCTCATTGTACAACAACACCATTGCCGAGGAAGAGGTTCGTTACCTTAAGGCCGTTGAAGAAAAGCCTGTGAGCTGGAATTTCGGGTTTTTTGAACGGGTTTTTGCTATCGCTTTGTTTGAACTTCGGGCGCAATGCCGCTGCACTATCGAACTGCATGTTTACGAAATATCATTTGACAGTCATGGGCGGCTATACTAGAATTCGCGCCCTTCGAAGTTTCAATACAGAATTTAGGAATAGTGGCTATGAAAACATTTTCCGCTAAGGCTCACGAAGTCCAGCACGACTGGCTCTTGGTAGATGCTGCAGATCAGGTGCTGGGCCGGTTGGCTGCACAAATTGCTTCGCGTCTGCGCGGCAAGCACAAGGCAATATACACGCCGCATGTGGATACGGGCGATTTCGTCGTCGTGGTCAATGCGGAAAAGCTGCGCGTAACAGGCAACAAAGCTGAAGCCAAGCTGTACCATCGCCATACCGGTTATCCTGGCGGTCTTTACACAACCAATTTTTCCAAGATGCAAGGCCGCCATCCCGGCCGCATTTTGGAAAAGGCAGTCAAGGGCATGTTGCCCAAGGGCCCGTTGGGCTACGCGATGTTGCGCAAGATGAAGGTTTATGCCGGTGCTACGCATCCGCATGAAGCGCAGCAACCCAAACCCGTTAACTTGTTGAAGGCATAATCATGGCGGTCACTTATAACTATGGAACAGGTCGTCGCAAGAGCGCGGTGGCACGTGTGTTCATCAAGGCAGGCAAAGGCGATTTCATCGTCAACGACAAGCCGGTGGATGTGTTTTTCTCGCGCGAAACAGGCCGCATGATCGTGCGTCAGCCTTTGAGCCTGACAGAGACGCTGGGCAAGTTCGACATTATGGTCAACGTGTCGGGTGGCGGTGAAAACGGCCAGGCGGGTGCGGTGCGTCACGGCATCACGCGCGCGCTGATCGACTACAACGCGGATTTCAAGCCGGTCTTGAAGGCGGCAGGCTTGGTCACTCGCGATGCGCGCGAAGTCGAGCGTAAAAAAGTGGGCTTGCGCAAGGCTCGACGCAGGAAGCAATTCTCGAAGCGCTGATTTTTCCGGTATCTGCAACGGGATATACAAAGCCGCTTTCGAGCGGCTTTGTTGTATCATGTGGTCTGATTCGAACAGGAGCTCAAATGATCAAAGTTGGCATAGTCGGCGGCACGGGATATACAGGAGTGGAACTGCTGCGCCTCTTGGCGTTGCACCCCGAGGTGAATCTGCACGCGATCACTTCCCGCGCCGATGCGGGCACGGCCGTTGACCAGATGTTTCCCAGCCTGCGCGGTCTGGTCGATCTTTTGTTCGTCCATCCGGATGAGGCGCATCTTGAAACCTGTGATCTGGTGTTCTTTGCCACGCCCAACGGCATCGCGATGCAACAGGCTAAGGCCTTGCTCGATGCTGGTGTGAGGGTGATCGACCTGGCTGCGGATTTTCGCCTGCAGAACATCGCGCTGTGGGAGCAATGGTATGGCATGACGCATGCATGCCCGGCGCTTGTGGCGAGCGCCGTGTATGGACTACCCGAAATCAACCGCGAAAAAATAAGATCCGCGCAACTGGTCGCCAATCCCGGCTGTTATCCGACTGCAGTTCAATTGGGTTTCTTCCCGCTGCTGGAAGCGGGGGCAATCGATACGGGTGGCCTGATTGCCGATGCCAAATCTGGTGTGTCGGGCGCGGGCCGCAAGGCCGAAATCGCGACGCTGTTCGCGGAGGCCAGCGACAACTTCAAGGCCTATGGCGTTGCGGGACACAGGCATCTTCCGGAAATCCGGCAAGGACTTGCAGGGGTTGCAGGATGCGATGTGGGTCTTACTTTCGTGCCGCATCTCACGCCCATGATACGCGGCATACATGCCACGCTTTACGGCAGACTGACGTGTGATGTGGACTTGCAGGGGTTGTTCGAGAGGCGCTATCTGAATGAGCCGTTTGTCGATGTGATGCCGCCAGGCAGCCATCCAGAAACTCGCAGCGTGCGTGGCTCGAACCGCTGCCGCATCGCAGTGCACAGACCGCAGGGCGGCGATACGGTCGTGGTGCTGTCCGTGGTTGACAATCTGGTCAAGGGCGCGGCTGGACAGGCAGTGCAAAACATGAATATTATGTTCGGGTTTGCCGAGAGTACGGCGTTGAATATCGTGCCATTGCTGCCTTGAGTTACGATGGGCGTGCTTATGCATGAATTAGCGGGAGTTTGCGATTAGAGTTCTGCGCAAGGCTAGGCGCAAGTTTGGCATCGCCGCACCCCGCCTGTCGGTGCGTCCTCATATCGCGTGGTATCTGCGCTGGGGCATGATGTTGCCGTTTATGCTGGCGACTCTGGCGCTGATCTGGTTTGCCTATAACAGTGGCCTTGAGTTTGCAGGTTTCCATAAAGGAGAATCCCAGCGGGAATTGAACAGCCTGCGTGAAAGGGTTGCAAGGCTGACAGATGAGAATGCTGAGCTTGGTAAAAAGGTCGCGCAATTTGAACAACAGATCCAGATGGAGCATGGGCGCAGCGAAGAGACTGCCCGCCAGATGAAGAGTCTGAATGACGAGAACCTGCGCTTGCAGGACGACCTGAATTTCTTTCAGAACCTGACTGCTGAAAAGGGCAAGGATGGCGAACTGGCAATTCATAGATTGATCTTGGAGCGTGACAAGATGCCCGGGGAATACCGTGTGAGCATGTTGTTGGTGCAGAGCGGTCAGCGCGCCAAAGAATTCACGGGGAGCTATCAGTTGGTCGTTACAGTGATGCAGAATGGACGCAAGTCGACCCAGCTATTCCCCTCTGTTGAGTCTGGGAATGAGCAGTTTCAGTTGAATTTCAAGTATTATATGCGCCTCGAACAGAGTTTTAGATTGCCGCAGAATTTGCAGCTTCTGAATGTTCAGGTCAGACTCTTCGAGCATGGCGTGGCAGAACCCAAAGCGCGCCAGAGCGTCAACCTTAGCTGATTGGAGGTTAACTTTTGTTCAACAAGAAACACAGCAAGCCGCCAAGCCGGATAGATACGCTGATCGGTGCAGGGGTTGTGATACAAGGCAATATCAGTTTCAGCGGCGGAATGCGCATAGATGGGGAAGTCAACGGCAACGTAATAGCAATACCTGGCAAGCCGAGTACGTTGGTGCTGAGCGAGCAGGGTTGCGTGAACGGTGAGATCGGCGTCACGCACCTGGTCGTCAACGGGGCGATCTGTGGGACGGTGACCGCCAGTGAATATCTGGAACTTCATGCCAAGGCCAAGGTCGAAGGCGATGTGAACTATAAGATTCTGGAAATACAGGTGGGCGCAATCCTTGAAGGCCGCCTGATCAACATGAATGCTGCCGACCAGGATAACGTGGTGGCATTAAAAACGAGCAATGCCTAAATTATTTAAGGAGAGATCATGAATGCAATGAATGAAATGGCCACAGATCTGCTGATTTTTACCGACAGCGCGGCATCTAAGGTGAAGCAGCTGATCGACGAAGAAGGGAATGCCGAGCTCAAGCTGCGCGTGTTTGTCAGCGGAGGCGGCTGTTCCGGTTTTCAGTACGGCTTTACTTTCGACGAAGTGGTCAATGAAGACGATACCGTGCTGGACAAGAACGGTGTTCAGCTTTTGATCGACCCGATGAGCTTCCAGTATCTGTCGGGTGCGGAGATCGATTATCAGGAAGGTCTGGAGGGCGCGCAGTTCGTCATCAAGAATCCGAATGCGACCACGACTTGCGGCTGCGGCTCGTCTTTCTCGGTTTAATAGCGTCAATCAAGGCAAAAGCAGGATGGGTTTTGAGCCCATCCTGTTTTTTTATGTGCGGCCAGCATGAGTGCACTCCTGCTGGTGCAAGTCCCGCTTGGATCGCAGCGAACGAAGTGAAGTGCAACTGCTTGAAGGCGACCGGGTGTGGGAAGCATGCCGGAGGTCAATGAGCGAACGGTTGAAAGCCTACTTGCTGATCTGGAAAGCCTATTTTGGACTTGCGAAAACGCCGAGCACCTGGCGAAATCTGGATGAATGGCCGCGACATCGGCTGAGGGCGATTCAACTCAAGCACTGGAAGGAAGCGAAGCAGCACCATAATACCGGGAGCGTAGGGCATTGGGCGTAACAGAAACGGGTGCGAAACGAGTTTCGGGTAACTCGCGCTGCTGGTTGGTGCAATAGTGCTGGTGATATTAATCGAATGCTTGCCATTGCACACTTTGATCGCCTTGGCGTACACGGGTTCTCTTGACCTCAATTTCTCGAACAGCCCGGTGCGGAACCGCATGCCGGGTGGTGTGGCAGGGGTGAGATTAATGTTAATCTGACCCTATGTCGATTGCGGTTCTTTCCATTTCGAGTGATGATGCGCGTATCCATGGTGACACCGAAGAGAATATGAAGCTGGCCATTGCACAAATCAACTGCGTGCTGGGCGATCTGTCGGCCAATGTCGCAAAAATTCTGCGTTATGCCGAAGATGCCAGACTGGCCGGGGTCGAACTAATGTTGACGCCGGAGCTCAGCCTGTGCGGTTATCCGCCGGAAGACCTGTTGCTGCGCGACGGGTTTTTTCACGCCTGCCGAAAAGCTCTGGTCGATCTGGCGGCCACGATTTCCGGCATCAGCGTGATCGTGGGACATCCGCATGAGCAGGATGGCAAGCGTTATAACGCAGCTTCACTTTTGCAAGATGGCCGAATCGTTGCGACGTATTGTAAGCGCCTGTTGCCCAATTACTCGGTGTTCGATGAAGAGCGATATTTTGATCATGGAAATGAACCCCTGATGTTCGAACTTTCAGGCACCCGGTTCGGTATCAATATCTGCGAGGACGTGTGGGCGCCTGATGCTGCAAGGCGCGCGCATGAAGCGGGCGCAGAGGTCTTGCTGGTTCTGAATGCCTCGCCATATGCCGTGAATAAACAGGAGTCGCGCTATGAAACGCTGCGTCGGCGCGTCAGTGAAACCGGCATGCCGATTGTATATGCCAATATGGTGGGAGGTCAGGACGAGCTGGTCTTCGATGGAGGCTCTTTTGCGCTGGATGGTTCGGGCGCATTGACCGCGCAGTGCACTGTCTTCGAAGAGTGTTTGTCTTTGCTCGAAATCTCCGCGGATGCAAAGCCTTCTGGAAAAGTGGTCGCGCTGCCGGATGAGGATGAAGGGATATATCGTGCGCTTTGTCTGGGGCTTAAGGACTATATCGGCAAGAACGGCTTTCCGGGTGTGCTTCTGGGTTTGTCTGGCGGCATTGATTCGGCCCTAACGCTTGCGATCGCAGTGGACGCGCTGGGAAAGGATCGTGTACACGCAGTGATGATGCCATCCCCTTATACCGCACAAATCAGCCTGGATGACTCGCGCGAAATGGTGGAGGTGCTCGGTGTGCGATACGACGAGTTTCCCATAGCGCCCATCCTCGAAAGTTATCTTGAGACGTTGAAGGCAAGTTTTGACGGGCTGGCTCAGGATACGACGGAAGAGAATCTGCAGGCGCGCATCCGCGGCAATTTGCTGATGGCGCTTTCCAACAAGCTGGGCTCTCTTGTGCTGACTACAGGCAACAAGTCCGAGATGAGCGTGGGTTACGCTACTTTGTATGGCGACATGTCAGGCGGGTTTTCCGTGCTGAAGGATGTAGGCAAGATGCAGGTATACCGTCTGGCGCATTATCGCAACAAGCATAGCAGGGTGATTCCTGAGCGCATCATCACGCGCCCGCCCAGTGCCGAGCTGCGCCCAGATCAACTGGATCAGGATAGCCTGCCGCCTTACGAGGTGCTGGATGCCATTATGGAATGCTATGTGGAAAAGAATCTGTCCATTCCTCAAATTATCGATCTGGGCTTTGCCGAGGCGGATGTCCGCAGAGTGGTGGGTCTGATCAGGATCAGCGAATACAAGCGGCGGCAGGCGGCTGTCGGCGTGCGTATCACGGAGCGCAGCTACGGCAAGGACTGGCGTTATCCCATCACGGTGCGCTATCAGGATGACTTCTAAGCGTAATGCCTGGAATTGCAGGCTGGCCGAGGGCTAAAATAAGTCTGTCGCTTCATCCTTTCTTTTGGCTGCAGTATTTGCTATAATCCGCGCGGTTTAGATGGGCTTAATGCCCGTTTTTTATTTGTGGGTTGCAATCATGGATGTGGTCAGGCTGGTAGAAAAAACGGTCGCAGGTTTGGGCTATGAGCTGGTGGATGTCGAGCGTGCAGGGCGCGGCCTCTTGCGCGTATTCATCGACAAGCCCGAGGGGATCGCTGTGGAAGATTGCCAGTTGGTCAGTAACCAACTGACCCGTCTTTTTGCGGTCGAGAATGTCGATTATGCAAGGCTGGAGGTCTCGTCTCCAGGGCTTGATAGAGTGCTGAAGAAAGAGGCTGATTTCATTCGCTTCAAGGGTGAAAAAGCGCAGATAAAATTGCGCATGCCGATCGCAACGCGCAAGAATTTTACCGGTACGATAGGTGAGCTCGAGGCGGGCTTGTTGCAGTTGGATGTGGATGGTGTAACGGTTGAAATCGAGCTGACCAATGTGGATAAGGCGCGTTTGGTGCCCACTTTTTAGAATTTTATGCCCGCCATGGGCAGATAGCAGGAGAATGGTATGAGTCGTGAAGTATTGTTGCTGGTAGATGCGCTGTCCCGTGAAAAGAACGTGGATAAGGAAGTCGTGTTTGCTGCGTTGGAGTCCGCGCTGGCATCGGCGACCAAGAAACGCTTCGAGGACGAGGCCGATGTGCGCGTCGCAATCGACCGCAACACGGGCGAATTCGAGTCTTTCCGTCGCTGGGAGGTGATGGACGATGAAACCTTTGAGACGCCGGATTTGCATATCAAGCTGGAAGAGGCGCAAAAGCGCAATCCCGATATTCAGCTGGGCGAATTTGTCGAAGAGCCGCTGGAATCGATCGATTTCGGTCGCATCGGGGCGCAGGCGGCCAAGCAGGTGATCTTCCAGAAGATACGTGATGCAGAACGCGAGCAGATTCTGGCCGACTTCATGGATCGCAAGGAGCATCTGGTGTCCGGCACGGTCAAACGTCTAGAACGCGGCAACGCGATTGTCGAGTTTGGCAAGATAGAGGCGTTGTTGCCGCGCGATCAGATGATACCCAAGGAAAACATGCGCATCGGCGATCGCGTCAGAGCGCATCTGCTGCGCGTCGATCGCGGACCAAGGGGCCCGCAGGTGATCCTGTCGCGTACCTCGACGGATTTGTTGATTAAGCTGTTTGAACTTGAAGTGCCCGAGATCGAAGAGAATCTGCTGGAGATTGTTGCTGCTGCGCGCGATCCCGGTTCGCGTGCCAAGATCGCCGTGCTGTCGCACGATCAGCGCATAGACCCGATCGGCACCTGTGTGGGGATGCGCGGTTCCCGCGTGCAGAGCGTGACCAATGAGCTGGCCGGCGAGCGCGTTGATATCATCCTGTGGTCTGAAGACCCTGCAACCTATGTGATCAATTCGCTGGCGCCTGCTGAAATTTCCAGCATTGTGGTGGACGAAGAGCGACACAGCATGGATGTGGTGGTTGAAGAAGAGAATCTGGCGCAGGCAATCGGGCGGGGTGGACAGAATGTCCGCCTAGCAAGCGAAATGACCGGATGGGAGCTTAATATCATGACTGTCGAACAGGCGCGCGAAAAACACGACCAGGAGTTTGACAAGATACGCGTTGTCTTCATGGAGAAGCTGGATGTCGACGAGGAAGTGGCCGATATCCTGGTGCAGGAAGGCTTTGCAACGCTGGAAGAAGTGGCTTATGTGCCGGTGGAAGAAATGCTGGAAATCGAGACATTTGATGAGGCGACCGTCACCGAGTTGCGCAGCCGCGCAAGAAACGCGCTTCTGAATGCCGCGCTGGTAAAAGAAGAGAAGCTGGAACATGGCATTGATGATTTGCTTAAACTAGATGGCATGAATGAGGATCTGGTTCGCGTGCTGTCCGCCAAGGGTATAAACACGCAGGAACAACTGGCGGATCTGGATGTCGATGAACTGGTGGAATTGTCCGGAATGGATGCTGATGCTGCCAATGCGCTAATCATGGCGGCGCGCGCACCCTGGTTCGCATAGCGCGGCAGACAGATGGAGTTGTTAAAAGGATGGTAATGGGAAAATTAGACGTAACACAATTTGCGGCTGAGCTTGGGCTGACAGTGAACTTGTTGCTTGAGCAATTGCACGCTGCAGGTGGCACGCAAACCAAAGCGACGGATGCCGTATCCGAAAAGGATAAGGCTCGTTTGCTTGAGCATTTGCGGGTGGCGCACGGCGCGGATCAGGGTGCAAAGAAAATCACGTTGACGCGCCGCGAAACCACGGAGATTCAAAGCTCGGACAGGTCAGGACGCGCTCGTACCATTCAGGTTGAGGTGCGCAAGCGCCGTGTTGTAGCCCCTCCGCCTTTGGAGACGGTTCAGGCCGCAGCGGTTGAACAAATCAAAGTGCTGAATAGCGATCAGATTGCAGCCCGCGAGCAGGAAGCGCGCTTGCAGGCTGAACTGGCTGCGCGTCAGGAAGCTGAATTGCAAGCTCGTCAGGCATTCAACAAGCGCAAGGCGGAAAAGCAGGTGCAAATGGAAGCACCCAAGGCGCCTGCCCAGCTTGAAAAAACTAAGGCTGCGGAGGCAATACCAGCAACAGCTGAGGCAGTGGTGCCGATGCCCGTTGCGGAACAGCCTGCAGCAGAACCCGCTCAAGGCACTTTGCACAAGCCTGCAATGCGGCCTGGTGATAAGGTGGTAAGGCCGGACAGAAAGCCCAAAGCGGAAGCCAAGGCGGCACCTGCCGCACGCGAGGACATGCCGGGCAAGCGTGCGCCGGGGAAGGCGGCATTGCGTGTGCCTGGCAAGACTGCGGCCAAGGAAAAATCCTGGGCGATGCCGGTTCGCGCGCCCAAGCATGGTAGGCATGAAAAGCATGTGGCTGAAGAGGTCGCTCATGCATTCACGTTGCCGACGGAAGCGGTGGTTCGCGAGATATCTGTCCCTGAAACCATCGTCGTTGCGGAATTGGCGCAAAAGCTGTCAGTCAAGGCGGTCGAGATCATCAAGGTGTTGATGAAGCTCGGTATGATGGTGACCATCAACCAGGTTCTGGATCAGGAAACAGCCATGATTGTGGTAGAAGAACTGGGCCATGTTGCCAAGGCGGCAAAACTGGACGATCCGGATGCCTATCTGATAGACGATGAAGTGCATCATGATGTGCCGCTTGAGCCACGCGCCCCGGTCGTGACCGTGATGGGTCACGTCGATCACGGCAAGACGTCATTGCTCGATTACATACGTCGCACCCGCGTTGTCTCGGGAGAGGCGGGGGGCATCACTCAGCATATCGGCGCCTATCATGTGGAAACGCCGCGCGGCATGATCTCATTCCTGGATACACCGGGTCACGAGGCGTTTACAGCGATGCGCGCGCGCGGTGCCAAGGCGACCGATATTGTCATTCTGGTGGTGGCGGCTGACGATGGCGTGATGCCGCAGACCAAGGAGGCGATCGCGCATGCCAGGGCGGGCAACGTGCCGCTGGTGGTGGCAATCACCAAGGTGGACAAGCCTGATGCGAATATAGAACGCGTCAAGCAGGAACTGGTATCCGAGGGGGTTGTGCCGGAAGATTGGGGCGGCGATGCGATGTTCGTCGAGGTCTCATCCAAGTCGGGCCAAGGCATAGATCAGTTGCTGGAAGCCGTACTGCTGCAGGCTGAACTGATGGAATTAAAAGCGCCGCGCGATTGCAATGCCAAGGGGTTGGTGATCGAGGCGCGTCTTGATAAGGGCAAGGGTCCTGTTGCGACCGTGCTGATACAGTCTGGCACGATGAAACGTGGCGATGCAGTGCTGATCGGCTCCGTCTTCGGGCGCGTGCGCGCGATGCTTGATGAAAACGGCAAGGTCGTGCTTGAGGCGGGACCTTCTATTCCTGTGGAAATTCAGGGATTGTCCGAGGTGCCTGATGCGGGCGAAGAGTTAATGGTGCTGTCCGATGAGAAGCGTGCGCGTGAGATTGCGCTGTTCCGTCAGGGCAAGTATCGTGGCGTGAAACTGGCGCAACAGCAGGCAGCCAAGCTGGAAAACATGTTCGACCACTTGGCCGAAGGCGAGGTTCGCACCTTGTCTCTCATCGTGAAGTCAGACGTGCAGGGCTCTGCCGAGGCCATTGCGCAAACCCTGCAGAAGCTCTCTACAGATGAGGTCAAGGTAAATCTGATACACAGCGGGGTCGGTTCGATCAATGAATCGGATATCAATCTGGCTCTGGCTTCCAAGGCGGTTCTGATTGGCTTTAATACGCGTACCGATGCGCCTGCGCGCAGGCTCGCCGAATCGACCGGTGTTCAGATACGTAACTACAGCGTGATTTATGCGATGGTGGACGACATCAAGACGGCATTGTCCGGTATGCTGGCTCCGGAGAAGAAGGAAAGTATCCTGGGCATGGTCGAAGTGCGCCAGGTGTTTGTGGTCTCCAAAGTTGGCACCATTGCAGGCTGTATGGTTCTGGAAGGTGTGGTCAAGCGCGGCTGCAAGGTTCGCGTGATGCGTGGCAATGAGATGATACACGAGGGAGAGCTCGACTCTCTGAAGCGCTTCAAGGATGACGTCAAGGAAGTGCGTTCGAATTTCGAATGCGGTCTGTCGGTCAAGAATTTCAATGATCTGCAGGTTGGCGACAAGCTTGAAGCCTATGAGATCGTCGAGGTTGCGCGTACCCTGTAATGGCTAACTTTGCGAGAACAGAACGTATCGGTCAGCAGATCCAGCGCGAGATTGCGGAATTGATCCGACTGGAAGTAAATGATCCGCGCGTGAAATTGGTCACCGTCACAGGGGTCGACGTTGCAAGCGATTATTCGCACGCGAAGATTTTTTTCACGCGTCTGGACGGCAGGCAGGAAGAGGCACAGCAGGGGCTGGAACGGGCTGCAGGCTTTTTGCGCAGCCGCCTTGCGCACAGCATCAAGTTGCGCATTATGCCGCAATTGCATTTTGTGTATGACGCCTCTGTCGAGCGCGGCAGCCATCTGTCCCAACTCATCGATCAGGCGGTCGCCAGCGATTTGCATCTTGACGAAGAAAAATAACCTGATAGCGCGCACTTGGCGATCGCTTGACGGCGTGTTGCTGTTTGACAAGTCGCGTGGATTAAGCTCAAACACGGCGCTTCAAAAGATACGTCGCCTGTTCAATGCGGAAAAGGCAGGACATACCGGCACGCTGGATCCGATGGCCACGGGATTGCTGCCGGTCTGTTTCGGCGAGGCGACCAAATTTTCCAATGAACTTCTGGATGCGGACAAGTCCTATGATGCGACTTTGCGTCTTGGGCAGACGACGACGACAGGCGATGCAGAAGGCGAGATCACATCGGAGCGGGCTGTGGATTTTGCACAGTCCGACCTTGATCGCGTGCTGATGCAGTTTCTCGGCGAAATAGAGCAGCTGCCGCCCATGCACAGCGCGCTTAAATTTCAGGGCAAACCGCTGTACGAATACATACGCAAGGGAATTACCATTGAGCGGCAGCTTCGTCGCGTCGTGATACACGAGTTGGCTGTGAATCGATGGTCGGGCAATGAAATGGACATTTCAGTGCGTTGTAGCAAGGGTACCTATGTGCGAACGCTGGCCGAGGATATCGGCCGTGCATTGGGATGCGGCGCGCATTTGATCGCGCTACGTCGCACGGCGATTGCACATTTCAGTTTGAGAGATGCCCGCGACCTGCCTACCCTGACCGCAATGAATGATGCTGAGCGCGAGGCGTGTGTGTTGCCTTTATCTTGTCTGATGCCTGACATGCCCAGACTGGACCTTGATGCGAAAGAGATCAGGCGTCTGGCGCAGGGGCAGCGGCTGGGGATGGATACCGGGCTGCCCGATGGAAAGCTGGCTATATACGGGCCGAACGGCTTTGTTGGGACGGGATTGCAAGAGGGGCGCCGCATCGCCCCGGATCGCCTGTTGTCTTCCGTGGCCAGACAGGCATCTGCCACGGAATTCACGGAAGTGGTTGAGTAGTCACTGCATTCAAGAGTACAATACGTCACTTTTTTTAGGAGAGCATAACCAATGGCAATCACCGCCGCGCAAAAAGCGCAAATCGTAACCGAATATCAACGTGCTGTCGCTGACACGGGCTCCCCGGAAGTACAGATAGCTCTGATCACTGCACGCATCGCTTATCTGACAGATCACTTCAAAGATAATGTCAAGGATCACCATTCCCGTCGCGGCCTCTTGCGACTGGTCAGTCGTCGCCGCAAACTGCTTGACTATCTGAAAAGAAAGAACGAGACGAGTTACCAGAATCTGATCAAACGCCTGGAAATTCGTAAGTAATCAAAGCGGGTCGCGGATGCGGCCCGTGTCTTTTGTCCCGTTTAATTTGATGGCGCGTCACGCCTGCTAAAGAGGTCTATCTTGAGTCATTACAAAAAAACAATCGCATTCGGTAAACATCAACTGACCCTTGAAACAGGAGAGATTGCCCGTCAGGCAAGCGGTGCAGTAATGGTCAGCATGGATGATACCGTGGTGCTCGTCACTGTGGTCGGCCGCAAGGATGCGAAACCCGAGCAGGACTTCTTCCCGCTGACCGTGGATTATCAGGAAAAGACTTATGCTGCCGGCAAGATTCCGGGCAGTTTCTTCAAACGCGAAGGACGGGCCAGCGAAAAGGAAATCCTGACTTCGCGCCTGATCGACCGCCCGCTGCGCCCGTTGTTTCCGGAAAGTTTTTACAACGAAGTGCAAATCATCGCAACCGTCATGTCGTCGGACAATGAAATCGATTCCGATATTCCTTCGATGATAGGCGCATCAGCGGCTCTTGCGATCTCTGGCATTCCTTTCGACGGTCCGATAGGTGCTGCACGCGTGGGTTATTGCAACGGTGAGTATCTGCTTAATCCGACAGCAACCGAGCTTTTGACTTCGCAGATGGATCTGGTTGTTGCAGGCACGGAACGCGCAGTCCTCATGGTCGAGTCCGAAGCGCAGCAGCTGTCAGAAGAAGTGATGCTGGGTGCGGTGATGTTTGGTCATGAACAGTTCCAGGTGGTGATTGCGGCGATCAATGAGATGGCGGACGCAGTGGGAAAACCCGCATGGGACTGGGTGGCGCCGTCCAAGAATGAAGCGCTGATCGCACAAATCGCAGGCATTGCCGAAGCGGACCTGAAAACAGCCTATGCGATTCGTTCCAAGCAGGAACGCACCGATGCGGTTTCTGCGATTCATGCGAAGGTAATGGCAGCGGTGCCTGCCGATGTCGAGAAAAATCATGTCAATGAGTTGTTTGGCGCGCTGGAAGCCAAGATTGTCCGCGGACAAATCCTGAGCGGCGAGCCGCGCATAGACGGTCGCGACACGCGCACCGTTCGTCAGATTACCATACGCAATGGCGTGTTGCCTCGTACGCATGGTTCAGCGCTGTTTACGCGCGGCGAGACTCAGGCCATCGTGGTGGCGACCTTGGGCAGCATGCGCGATGCGCAGAAGGTTGATGCGCTGCAAGGCGAGTACTC
This sequence comes from Pseudomonadota bacterium, assembly GCA_021787435.1. GTDB lineage: Bacteria > Pseudomonadota > Gammaproteobacteria > Burkholderiales > Gallionellaceae > Gallionella. Next base: position 165,344 of record JAJYLY010000006.1, read on the forward strand.
CGATCGCTTCATGCTGCATTACAATTTTCCGCCGTTCGCAACGGGCGAAACTGGGCGCTTTGGCAGTCCCAAGCGTCGCGAAATTGGCCACGGACGTCTGGCCAAGCGCGCGCTGGTTGCAGTGCTGCCGAGCGAAGAAGATTTCGGCTACGCGATACGCATCGTGTCTGAAATCACCGAGTCGAATGGTTCAAGCTCGATGGCATCGGTATGCGGTGGCTGTCTGTCTATGCTGGATGCGGGCGTGCCTTTGAAGGCGCATGTGGCCGGTATTGCGATGGGGCTAATCAAGGAAGGAAACCGTTTTGCCGTGCTGACCGATATCCTTGGCGATGAAGATCATCTTGGCGACATGGACTTCAAGGTTGCCGGTACCGAATTCGGCATTACTGCCTTGCAGATGGATATCAAGATCAACGGCATCACCCGTGAAATCATGCAGGCTGCGTTGAGTCAGGCGAAGGAAGGCCGTATGCACATACTCGGCGTCATGCAGGCATCCATGTCGGGTGCGCGCAGCCAGTTGTCGGAATTTGCTCCGCGCATGATCAAGATGAAGATCAATCCTGAAAAGATTCGTGACGTAATCGGCAAGGGAGGCGCTGTGATACGCGCGCTGACTGAAGAGACTGGCACGACGATAGACATCGATGACGATGGCAATATCACCATTTCCAGCGTCAATGCCGAGGCAGGGGAGCTGGCCAAGAAGCGCATCGAAGATATTGCAATGGATGTGGAAGTCGGCAAAATTTATGAAGGTCCTGTCGTGAAGCTGCTGGACTTCGGCGCGCTGGTCAACATCCTGCCCGGCAAGGACGGTCTGTTGCACATCTCTCAGATCGCCCATGAGCGCGTGAACAGCGTAGGCGACTATCTCAAGGAGGGGCAGGTCGTGCGCGTGAAGCTTTTGGAGATGGATGACAGAGGGCGTATGAAGCTTTCGATGAAGGCGCTGTTGCCCGCACCTGAAGCTACGGGTGCATCGATTGCCGAATAATTCCAGAGAGAGCAGCTGGACATAATAGAGTACACAGAATGCTTGAAGCTGCGTAGGGCGGTTTCAAGCACCAAGTGCAAAAAATGCAGCATAATGCAAATTTAAAGCCAAAAACGTCTGGCATGAACAGATCCACCGGACATTTAAAACGAGCGATGTACAAGGTGACGACGGATTCAAAACACAATCTGCCGATTGCATAGAATCTGCCGGATCGGACTTTAACCTGTCAGTGCTACATCAGGTCTGGACGTCAGATACAGCCTGATGCCTGCACGCTTGGCTGCAGCCCTACCTTGTGCCGTACGATCTTCAGCAGGCGACTTTCCACGGGATGTGTAATAGCTTTCTCCTGCGCGGTCATGTCTACTATCACACATTCAAATTCTACAGGCTTGACTACCTTTGTATTCACCGCAGCATCGATGGTGGCCTTGAGGATCAAAAATTATCGGTTTTCGCTCGCCCATTCAGCGATGCCTTCACGCAAATGAATGGCCGTATATCCGTCCCGTTTGAGCAATTCGACAGCATCCACCGCCATCAGACAATAGGGTCCGCGACAGTAAGCAACAATCGAGCGGTCTTTCGGCAGCTCAGACAGTCGTTGACGCAGTTCTTCCAGCGGTATCGATCTTGCAAACGGAAGATGTGCGGCTAGATATTCTTCCGTGGGTCTTACATCAAGCACCACTATTTCTCCCTTGCGAGCGGCCTTCATCAGGCTTTCCCGGTCGCTAGGGACAAGGTCATCCGGCTGCGCAGCAATTTTCTGCAAAGCCAGCTGCAATTCGATCAGGCGATCCTCGGCCAGCTTATGAATCCGCACCCATAGATCGGCCACCGAGTTGTCAGCCAGGCGATAGTAGATGTTTTTGCCGCGCCGTTCTGTCTCGACCAGATGCGCCAAACGCAGTTCGCGCAAATGAGAACTAGTCAACTTCACGCTGAGGGTAGTTTCGTGCGCTAAAGTCTCCACCGTTTTTTCATTCTGACAAAGCAGATTAATCAGCTCCAGTCGCTTCGGACTGGAGAAGACTTGGCCGATCCTGGCCACCTGCTCATACAGCATATCTTTAACATTACGGGCGTTCTTCATTGCATCAATCCTATTTTTATTGGAACTTGCCATAAGTAGTATAAATTATATTGACATAAATAAACAATCGCAGTCTAATCACTCTAGAAATTATTAGAATGTTAATCAACCGGAGGAGGTTGCCATGAAGACGTTGTTCATACTCAATGATGGCCCATACGGCAGCGAGCGCACCTATAACAGCCTGCGACTTGCGGGTGCCGTTGCCAGGCAGGAAGGCTCCGAAGTATGTGTGTTCCTGATCGGCGATGCGGCGTCAGCCGCGCATCGCAATCAGAAAGTGCCTGCAGGTTTCTACAACGTCGAGACCATGCTCGGCAACGTGCTCCGGCATGGCGGGAAAATCGGTGTCTGCGGCACCTGCATGGATGCGCGCGGCATGTCTGACAGCGATCTTGCCGATAACACGCACAAGAGTACGCTGGCGGAGCTTGCCGAATGGACCGCATGGGCGGACAAGGTTCTGGTATTTTAATTTTTTAAGGAGAGTGCAATGTTTTTCAAGCAACTGCCAACAAAGGAATCATCTTTATCTTATTTTTTCGGCTGCGGCACCAAAGGCAAGTCCATGGCGGTGGACGTGGTTGCAGGAGATGAAGAGTGGTACATCGAGGAAGCGAAAAAAGCGAACGTCACGATTGATTTCGTGATCGACACCCATGTTCATGCTGACCACTATTCAGGCGGCAGAAGACTCGCCCAGATGGTCGGTGCGCCGTATTGTCTGCATGAATCCGATAAAGGCAAGGTGAAGTTCGATTTTGAGCCGCTGAAGGACGGGCAGATGCTCAACTTGGGCAACGTCAACGTCGAAGTGCTGCATACCCCAGGTCATACGCCAGACAGCGTCTGCCTGCTGGTAACCGACATGCGCCGCGCAGAAGTGCCCTGGTTCGTGATCACCGGCGACACGCTGTTCGTGGGTTCCACAGGCCGTCCTGATCTGCTGGGGCGTGAACAGGAAATGGCTTCGCAACTCTATGACAGCATACATGCCAGATTGTTGAGCCTGCCCAACGAAGTCGAGATATTCCCCGGTCATCAGGCAGGCAGTGTCTGCGGTGCAGGACTTTCCGGCAAACCGAGTTCCACGATCGGTTTCGAGAAACGCTGGAATGGCGCCTTGTCGATGGACAAGAAATCCTTCATTGAAGCCCTCATTCATGAAATTCCGCCGCGCCCTGCCGAGATGGACAGGATGGTTGCTGCCAATATTGCTGGATAAAGAGAGAGAACACATGACCAAACAGACTCATACACTGGCAGCGGAGGCTGTTTACATCCGCGGCATCCGGGCCAATTTGCACCAGTTTATCCAGCAGGCAATCCAGGTATTCTTTATAGGCCTTGTGATTGGCATGGAGCGAAATGTGCTGCCAGTGTTGAGTCAGGATTTTGGCGTACCGAAGGGATCCTTTCTGTTTTTGATGTCTTTCGTGGTTTCATTCGGTTTCGTCAAGGGCATCCTTAATTTTATCGCAGGCCGTCTGTCAGAACGCATCGGGCGAAAAAAGGTATTACTGTTGGGCTGGGTTGCGGCGATCCCCATCCCTTTCATGATCCTGTATGCCCCCAGTTGGGGGTGGATTGTTGCGGCCAATATTTTCCTGGGCATCAATCAAGGTTTTGCATGGAGCATGACGGTAACCAGCAAGGTGGATATCACCCGCGCCGATCAGCGCGGATTCGCCACGGGCGTCAATGAATTTGCAGGATATGCTGCAGTGGGCATCGGCGGGCTCGTGACAGGATATCTGGCCGTCCTTTACGGACCCCGCGAGGCGCTTTTCGGTTTCGGTCTTTCGGTAATCGTGACTGGCTTGCTGACTGCATTCTTCTTTATCAAGGAAACCTTGCCTTGGGCAAAAGTTGAAAGCAAGGAACACTCAAGCGGCAGTTATGTCGGACACAAACCGCGTTTCCCCAAAGGTGTTTCGGCACACCCGGGAACTTGGGAGATTTTTACTCTGGTTTCCTTCAGACATCCGACCCTGAATGCGCTTTGCCAGGCAGGTGTGACAAACAAAATCGCAGATGCGCTATTATGGGTATTGTTTCCTGTCTTTTTGCACAACCAAGGTTTAAATATCGTGCAAATTGGCTGGATTACAGCGATATACGGCATGGTTTGGGGCGCAGCCCAACTTTTGACCGGTGCCTTATCCGATGCCATCGGGCGTAAAAAGCCTATTATCGGAGGGTTGTGGTTGCTTGGCATAGGCATTGCAGCCGTTCCCCTGGTGCATGACATGACCGCTTGGGCAATCTGTGCGGTAATTATGGGTGTTGGTATGGCTTTGCTCTACCCCAACCTCATTGCCGCACTGGCGGATATTTCCCATCCCAACTGGCGCAGTTCCGCCCTCGGAACTTACCGTTACTGGCGCGATACGGGTTATGCGATCGGTGCAATTGTGCTGGGTCTGGTTGCACAATGGACCAGCAGTATTGAAAACGCATTCTGGTTCACTGCCATAATTTTGGGTGTATCGGGTGTTTACTTGGCGTTGCGGGCTGAAGAAACGCATCCCCGCATCAATCCGGCAGACCTTTCGCCGGCACAGAATGTTACATCACCGACGCTCGACGTGCGCGTAATCTCGCAAACACCTCCTGGTGGCCGTTGCGGTCTCTATACCGGTTACGGCCAAGCGCTGGCTCAACATTTAGGTGTACGGTTCCAGCTGGATATCAGCACTGAACGTGACGCACATGGGCACGGCTTCCCGTCAATCTGGATCAACGGCAGTCCGCTACGTCCCTCAGATGGCGTGATCGTTATGCCTGAAGATATTGTGGGTGTACTGGTTGCGAACAAAATCAAGGTCAGCAACGACCTCGGACTGGCGCTCATTGCCGAGGTCAACAGAATGCTTCATGAAGGAGGCTGATCACAGCAAAGTGTGTTGATGAGAAGATAATTGCAGAAGCCCAAAAAGACGAGTGGCGACTATTCTTCCCGTTGTCCGTATCAATACAGAGGCATCAGGAGAAAACGTATGAAACGAATTACTATCATCGGAGCCGGTTTTGCTGCACTGTCAGCGGCGCGCAAATTGCGCCAGCTCGATGCGGAAGTTGAAATCACTCTCATCGCACCTAAAGCGGAATTGATATTCCTGCCGAGTCTGATCTGGATACCTTCCGGCAAGCGTAAAGCCCAGGACTTGCCCATTCCGCTCGAGCGTTTTCTGCACGACAACCGTATCAGCTTCGTTACAGGCGAAGCGACTGGTTTGGAGAATGGCGGGCGCACCGTGCTGACCAACACCGGCAAGGTGGAGAACGACGGCCTGATCATCGCCTGTGGAGGGCGTTTCATCAAGAAATTGCCCGGCATAGAGCATGCGATTCTGCCTTGCGAAGGCATTGTTGCCGCGGAAAAAATTCGCGATCGTGTATCAACACTCAAACAAGGCAACATCGCGCTGGGTTTTTCCGGCAACCCGAACGAGCCTGCCGCCATGCGCGGCGGCCCCATCTTCGAGTTCCTGTTCGGGCTGGATACCCAGTTGCGCCGTGAAGGAAGACGGGGGGGAATCAGCCTCACCTTATTCAATCCCATGCCCAATCCTGGCAACCGTCTCGGCGCGCGTGCGGTACAGCGCCTGATGGCAGAGATGGACAAACGCGACATCAAGAAACAGCTTGGACATAAACTGGTCGGTTTCGAGGCAGACAAGGTGAAAACCGAAGGTGGTGAGTTCGCTGCCGACCTCATCATTTTCATGCCCGGTTTGACAGGCAATGCCTGGTTTGACCAGACCAGTCTGCCCCGCTCGCCGGGGGGGCTCATCAAGGCCGATGCACAATGCCGCGTTGAAGGCATGCCGGCGGTCTATGTCGTCGGCGATTCCGGCAGTTTTCCGGGGCCGGACTGGATGCCCAAGCAGGCGCACATGGCCGATTTGCAAGGCGAAACAGCAGCCACGAATTTATTGACGGAATTGGACGGCAAAATTCCGCATCTGACGTTCAAAGTGGAACTGCTCTGTATCGTCGATAGTCTCAATGCAGGCATGCTGGTCAGGCGCACACCGGACAGCGAAATGGCATTGCCGCCGCTTGGCTTGATGCATGGCGCCAAATCATTCTTCGAGTCCTGGTATTTGCGCAAATATAGGTAGTGCCGAGCTATGTGTGAACTCTTTGGCATGTCGTCCTCACAACCGCTGAATATGGCGAGTGAACTTGACGAGTTTCGCTTGCATGGCGGAGTGGTGGCTGACAATCCTGACGGTTGGGGGATAGCCTCGTGGGAGAGCGGCGCGTTTCAGCTTTACAAGGAACCGACCCCGGCTCATCAGAGCGAACTGTTCGCGCAACTGGGCGAAAGCACACAGTCCAGTTTATTCATTGCTCATGTCCGCAAGGCGAGTTTTCCTCCCGTCATTGATATGAGCAACACCCACCCGTTTCAACGACAGTGCTGCGGCAAGGAATGGGTGTTTGCACACAATGGCATGGTGCCGGACATCGTGGAAATTGAATTGTCCAGCGAGAATCCTGTCTGCTGCCCAACGGGCAGAACGGATTCCGAATATGCTTTCTGCCACTTGCTCGGTGGTATTGCGCAGCATTTGCACGGTTTGCCTGCCGCTGACCCAACTACCTGGTTCGAAAATCTGGCCGTCGTGAGCGGTCTGGTTGCCTCTCTCGGTAAATTCAATTTCTTGATGTCAGATGGAGAACATCTGGTTGCCTATGGACATGACCGGCTTCACTATCTGGAATGCTCAGATTCAGTCAGATCCGATGGCATCCCGGTTAACAGCGTTTTGGTCGCGACCGAACCGCTAAACAAAAACCCGGCGTGGACCGCCTTTCAACCGGGGGAATTGCGCCTTTATCGTTCTGGCAAAATGCTAGAGCGTATGATGACGCAGCCAATCCCGCTCTCCGATTCCAAACTGTACTGAGATTCGAACTGTATCAACGTTTCTGAAAGGAACATTATGCAGCCGGAACAATATGAAGCCTGGTATGCAACGCAGAGAGGACAGTGGATCGGGGAAGAAGAGTATCGCCTGCTCGCTTCGTTTCTTGCGCCAAGCCAAAGTGAGACATTGCTCGATGTCGGATGCGGTACAGGATATTTCACACGCCGATTCGCGACCGATGCAGTAGACAATAAGGTGGTCGGTGCCGACATTGACTTGGATATGCTCCGTTTTGCCGCTGGACACTCGGCGCATGGCATCGATTTCATAGCAGCCGATGCGCAGCAACTGCCATTTCGGGACGGCAGTTTCGATCTGGTCGTCAGCGTTACCGCTTTATGCTTCATTCAGGACGAAAAACAGGTACTACGAGAGATGTTGCGCATTGCTCGGCGCCGTGTGGTATTGGGGTTGCTCAACCGGCACAGCCTGCTTTATCTAACCAAGGGCCGATGCGGGGGGCGGGGCGCCTATCGCGGTGCGCGCTGGCACACACCCGCTGAGGTATTAAGTTTGTTCGATGATCTGCCAGTGCGCCATGCCAGTCTCAGCACTGCCATCGTAATGCCCGGCGGCAAACTCTGGAGTCGTCGCTTGGAGCCGTTGCTGCAGTTCTGGTTGCCCGGATGCGGCGCCTTTATTGCTGTCGCCGCCGATGTGTGGTCAGCTCAACAATGAAAAGCAAGGGAGGCATGACATGATGAACAACTGGAACGGTTTCGTTGGATGGGGAATGGGTTTTGGTTTTATATTCATGTTGCTGTTCTGGGGGCTGGTTCTTCTTGGAGTCGCGACGCTGATCCGATGGCTGGTGACACCGTCGCCGCCAAATCGCAGCCCGCGCGACAAGGCGCCTTTGGAAATCGTGCAGGAGCGCTATGCGCGCGGTGAAATCAATCGTGAGGAGTATGAGCAGAAAAAGCGTGATCTGGAGCTGTGAGCGTGACCGATTTATCTCGATTACAACCACACTGATGGCATCGCACTGACTGTAATACACTGAAATACAGGAAAGTTTATATGTTTATGGGTCGTCGTAATGTTCTGCTTCTGGCATTCAGTCAGGCACTGATGCTGTCAGCCATCGTGATGTCGATGGCGCTCGGTGCGATTCTCGGCAGCAATCTTGCACCAGACAAGGGTTACGCTACGCTGCCGATAGCAGTGATGGTGATCGGTACGGCAATTGCGTCTATCCCTGCTGCTTTACTCATGCGCCGCTTTGGTCGACGCGCAGGCTTCCTGACTGGAGCAACGCTTGGATTGGCAGGCAGCCTGTTGTGCGCCTTAGGGCTTTTGCAGCAATCGTTCGCGCTGTTCATCGCAGGACACCTGCTCTTGGGCAGTTATCAAGGCTTTGCCAACTACTACCGCTTCGCCGCTGTGGAGGCTACCGATGCAGGCCATGCAAGTCGGGCGATTGCTTGGGTTATCGCAGGGGGTGTGGTCGCCGCGTTCCTTGGGCCACAACTGGGTCAGTGGGGCAGAAACTGGATGGCAGGCAGTCTGTTCGTTGGCTCCTACCTCGCACAAGGTGTGCTCAGTCTGACCGCACTTGCAATTCTTACTCAGGTTAAGCTTAAGCCTGTCGCAGTGGTCGATTCCGATTCCCCGCGTTCTTTGCGGGAGATACTTGCACAACCCGTTTTGCAGACTGCCATTATGGGAGCCGCAATCGGGTATGCCGTGATGATCATGGTGATGACGGCTACACCGCTGGCAATACTGGGTTGCGGCTTATCAGGGGCCAGTGTCACACCGGTCATCCAGTGGCATGTCGTTGGAATGTTCGCGCCTTCTTTCTTTACCGGTTCGTTGATCAAGCGTTTCGGTGCGCCGCGCATCATGCAGATTGGTTTTGCTCTTCTGCTGGGCCATGTCGCTATTACCCTGTTAGGATTCGAGTTCCTTAATTTTCTGTCGGCGCTGTTCCTACTGGGTGTAGGATGGAATTTTGCTTTTATAGGTGGCACAACATTGCTCACGCAAACGTATCGCCCATCTGAACAACTGAAAGTCCAAATGATCAACGAGTTTACAGTTTTCGGCCTGGTTGCCGTGGCGACACTCTCTGCAGGATGGCTCTATGATCGTTTTGGCTGGATTACGCTGAATCTGACAGTAGTGCCTTTTCTTGTCTTTGCTTTACTGTCCACGTCAAGCATCGGGTGGCGACTGCGACTGCAAAAGAAACCAGCATGAATGTGCCAATCGCCCATCTGAACAACTGAAAGTCCAAATGATCAACGAGTTTACAGTTTTCGGCCTGGTTGCCGTGGCGACACTCTCTGCAGGATGGCTCTATGATCGTTTTGGCTGGATTACGCTGAATCTGAC
>JAJYLY010000001.1 GCA_021787435.1 Pseudomonadota bacterium
CTTAAAGTCACGGCACCGAGCGTAATGCCCACGATCACCAGAACTATCAATAATTCAAGCAGCGTGAAACCGCTCGATGAACAATTCGCGCTTCGATGCGTTCGATCAGACAGTTTGCTTACAGATCCCACGAACCGATATCAGCATCGTTACCCGAGCCTCCAGGCTGGCCATCCGCGCCCAGGGAAAAAACATCGATTTCACCCTTGACGCCGGGAGACAAATACTGATAGGGATTGCCCCAGGGATCCTTGGGAAGTTTGTCGAGATAACCGCCGGTTTTCCAGCCATCTGCCGCTGGGCCTGAGGTCGGCTTGGAAACCAGTGCCTGCAAACCCTGCTCCGTGGTCGGATACCGGTGATTATCGAGATTGTAGAGTTTAAGCGCCTGCATCAGGGTCGCAATATCCTGTTTGGCCGCGATAATTCTCGCATCTTCAGTGCGTCCCATCAGCTTGGGAACAATCAGCGCGGCCATAATGCCCATGATGACCACCACCACCATGATTTCGACAAGCGTAAAACCCCGTGACCTACTGTCTGGATGCGATCTGCACATGAAAGAGGTCTGGGTATTTTGCATAAAAATTAAAATTTAAACAGAGATATTTAACAGCGCCTGAAGAGTCAGCTATAGGATGCGATAAAGGCAAAGGCTATTTTTTTCCATATACACGAGAAACACAAACAAATTCACTCAATAAACCGGATATTAACGCCACCTGATGGGTGAAATGCTGGATTCTTTATAACGCATTGTTTCATTATCGGCATACCTGATCGGCGCACATCCTCAATACTACGCAACGCGTTGAAATTATGCAACTTCAGAATGTTAAGAGTCAGCGCCATAGAAACATCTGGTCATGCGCTTGTCTTCTTCCTCCTGATTGAGCTGCTAATAGCTATCTGTACTCCTTTTACTTGGTCGTTCAAGTGGCAAGATTTTAACGCAGCTCACAGCTAAATTTTCTTAAAAAAGTTGCGCCTCAGCGCTGAGCCTACCCTATAATGGAAATGGGTAATTTTTACTTCCCCGTAGGAATAAGCTTACCTCTAAAGAATCAAAGATAAATTGGTGCTCACATAGATAACTGCAATCTTGCGCAATAGATTAAAAGTTTAATTAAAATCATCACTATCGGGAGAACATCATGAAAACCAAATATAAACTTGTCGGCAAAATCGCAGCAAGCTTCAGCACGACCATGCTCGCCGCCCTTTTGACGGCCTGCGGGGGAGGTGGCGGAACAGCGGCAACGTCTTCCTTAAGCTCCTCTGCCCTTACTGGAATAGCATCCAAGGGTATTATCAGTGGCGCGACGGTTACTGCTTATTGCGGCGGATCCAAAGCCAATGTTGTGATAGGAACTGCCACTACCGATACTAACGGCAATTACAGCATCACCCCGTCGACTACCTGTTCACTTCCTGTTGAAGTCGTGCTGACGCCTAAAGCTGGCGCCACCATGTTCGATGAGGCAACCAACCAACCAGTCCCATTGCCTGCAAGCTTCAAGATGAGAGCCTACATTGCCAATCCCTCAACCACATTGACAACAAACATCACCCCATTTTCCGACATGGCGGCCTCAGTTATCGATGCAAGCAGCACAAGCCCCAATGCGGCCAACGTAGATGCTGCGATCAATGCTGTGATCGCAGCCGCCCTGGGCGGAGACGACCAGCTATACAATGCAAAACCGATGAAACCGACAGATGCCGCTGCCAGCGACGACACTGAAGTGAAAAAACTTTCCGCTCTGCTGACGGCGATATCCGCGCATGCGAATAGCCTTGTCCTGGCAAAATCAAGCACCGATACTGGTACAGCGACCTTGCTGGCATTGGAGGAACTGGATAAGGCAGCTACATCAACCATCACCATTAGTGCAGATAATGCCTCTATTATTAATCCGCCATCAGGAATATTATCGCCTGCTGATATTCTAAACCAGGACATAACCGATGCTCAGAATTCAACAGATGACCCTAACATGGAAGCGGAGACTATCGCGAGCTCTGCGCCAACTCTTGTCGTCCCTCCTCCCGGAATTGTCATAGCAACCACACCCGGGATTGCCGCTGCAAAAACACTTTTCACCAACCTGCGTACAAATCTTGTTTTGCTAAGCAATTCAACTAAAACAGGATTCGTCGATAATGAAGTGAGCTCCATGAAGACCAGCAGCTTTCAGGGGCTGGGGCGCACGGTAAATAATGTTGATGCATTCGGATCCGCGGCTAGCCACGCCAGTTACCTGTTACAGAATGCCAGCACCTTGACATATACAAATGGACTTGCCTATTACAACAGCAAAGGCAGTTCCTGCTCTATTGCTTATGGCGCCTCACAGGTTAGCTGCAACTGGGGAGGAATGTACAATGCAACAACAGGAGCTTTTGCGATTCACCAGACAATCTTTACTCTTGCTAGTACGGGTTCCCTGAACTGGAGCGACCAGCTTCAGAATGCAACAGGAGTTCCTACAGGCTCTACATATCCTGGAACCGTGACAAGCTCGGGCACCAATGGCACAAATGCCGTGCTTACGTTTAACGGCACTGTCGCCGGCCTGGATCTGACAGCGGTCTCTTCGCAAATAAACAACCTTAGCGGCATGGAAAGCATTTCTGGTGCCAACACCATTTTGGCCCTGACTGGCAATGTGGTGAATTATGATGGCAGTAATAATGCGTTGCTCACACTGTCGTTCAGAGCTGGTTCACAGATCGTAGGCACAACGCCCACGCCAACGGCACCGTCTCAGCCGGTTTCAGCAAATATAGCTGTTAACGCTGTAACGCCCGCTTATTCGTTTGCCGGCATGCTTACGATAACAAACTTTGTACACGATATAAGTGGTCAGTATGTCAAGCCTGGTAGTGTCACCTTTACCGGCAGCATTACCGATTTGATCCATAATGCCACCAGCCCATTCATAACAGGAAAGCTGACTGAAACAACGGATCTGAGTGCATTCGACGGCACGCAGCCTCTCTCGCCCACGAATTTTCCAAAGCACACCTTTGGCTTTGCAGGCACCTTGGTTAATTTCTACGCCTCACCGGTTATGACCTATACAGTCAACCTGACTGACGATGAGACTGTCTATGGACAAAGAGGACTAACCTTCACCTACACCGATCCCAACAATAATAGTGTAACCATTTCACAAAATGGGTATGCGCCGACCACGATAACCGCAACATCGAATGGCGTGACGGTTGTTTACATCAAAGGTACGGGTGGCAAGGTATTCTCTGGTGACCCAACGGTTCCGGAAAATCAGATCGGCACTATATCGCCCAAGGTCGTCAGCTTTGACGATGGCAGCTTCTTCTCACTGTAAACTCAAGGCTGCAATCTTGCTTTTTCAAAGCCGGCATATAACATGCCGGCTTTTTTTCGGAGTTTTATCATGAAAAAATATGGTATCAGCCTGCTGGCAAGCATGACTTTCGCCAGCACCACGCATGCCGACCTGCTCGTGCTTTCCAACCCTGCAGATATGGCTGGGAAACAGGGATGGGGCACATACACTTCTGCATATGAACTGATGGCAACAGATTTTGTCGCGGCAAAAAACTTTAACGGCAACTGGGGACAATCTTATTCTCCGCATGAAGGCACTAATCTGGCCATCGGCATGGCACGCGCAGAAGCCGGCATCACCTATGACAGCTGGCGTCTGGCCGGCATCTACCGCAGCGAGCAGATCATCGCGGCAAATCGCGACCTCGTCGATCTGATTTATTACAACAAACAACATCAGTCTGTGACTGCGGGTCAGATATTCAATGCAAACCTGTACGCCGAAGGCTTCATGGCAAAAGGCCTGCGACTGGACAAAGGATTCGAGCTAAAATTGAACGACAATGCAGACCTGTCTCTGGGTGCAGGTATTTCACTGCTGCAAGGCACGCGAGCACGCTTTGCCAATGCGAGTGGTACGGCCGTCTCGACGGCCTCGGGTTATAACTACAATGCCACATTGACAGACAGCAACAGCCGCGCCACCTACCCCTACATCAGCCCAGGCACGCCCGAAGGCAGTGGCTACGCGCTCGATCTGGGCGCAAAAGTTATTTGGACGCAAGGCGCGCACCTTGATTTGGCCGTCAATGATCTGTTCTCCCAGATGATCTGGCACAACATGCCAAACACCATGGAGACAGCAAACAGCGCAACGCTTGTACGCAATGCGGCGGGTTATGTTTATTTCAATCCAACACTGAGCGGAATAAACAGTATCAATCGCCTAACCATCGTGCAGAAACTTCCCGCCCAAGCAAATGCGCAGTTCAATTACCCTGCAGGAGATTTCGACTTGTTTGCCGGAACAGGCTGGATGATGGGTTACTGGTTCCCGCAATTAGGAACAATCTACCGCATCAATGAAGACTGGAAAACATCCTTGGATTACGACACGCAATTCAAGACGCTAGGCATTGGTATAGTGCATAAATATTTCACGCTAAGTGCGCGCAGCTCAAGTCTTGCCATCGGCAATGCCCAGGCCTACGGCTTGAATGCAGAAGTCCATATCCCATTTGAATGATGAACCCGAAAACAGGACTGACAGCTGCCCACTTATTCACAGCGCCATGTTTCACGGTTGCTACCCTTTCGCATTTGAATCCGCGTTATAATTTTGCGGTGAAATTGTATATTTAAGGAGATACTGATTTATTCGGTTTTGTTGTTCCCGCCCAAGCGGGAACCCAGTTGAATAAAGGCGCTGGTTCCCCGCTTCCACTGGGAAGACGAATAAATCAGCGATTCCTTAAGTTTTTGGCTGCCTGTCATTTTAATTAGTTTGACGACCTTCTTTGAGCATACTCTACATCAGACTGCCTTTCGTATCCGTGACCGACAGTGCACTGCACTGGCTTTGCCCCTACGCGCTGGTATCTGCCCGCAACAGAATTGAGCGTGAAGGCATTGAACTGTTATCGAATTTATCTGAAATAATAAACAAGGCGCAACGCATCGTCCTGTTATTAAATAGCAGCAATGTCACCGTGCGGCGCTTGCAGACCCCCCCGTTGTCAACCGCAAACCTGAAGGCCGCATTGCCCGGCTTAGTCGAAGACCAGTTGCTTTGCGATCCAAGCGAATGCGTCATCGTCGCCGGAGATTTGTTGGATGGCTTTCGCACTATCGCTGTGATGCAGCGCGCCTTGCTCGATTTTCTAGCCAGTACATTTGCCTCGTTTGGCGCAAAACGCATTAGCGCACTGCCCACGCAATTGTGTCTGCCTTGGCAGGCCGGTCACGTAACCGCTGCCATCAGCGAAACAGCAGTCGACATTGTACTGCGCCTGTCTGAACAGGATGGCGTAGGGCTTGCAATCAGCATTGATCAGGATGAACCTGCAGAAACCATGGCAATCCAAGCGTTGTGCGCAATGGTGCCAGAAGCGCCGATCACGCTGTATGCACCCCAAGTGCAGGCCTATCAACAGGCAATCGAAGATGCCGGCGCTTTGCACGGGCGCATCCAGGTTTTTGCCGACAACTGGTTGCACTGGATCAACGGGGCTAATATCACAAAAATCGATCTGATGGCAGAACTCGACACCGAAAGTGCTTCCAGACTTGACCTGCGCCCATGGCGCTGGCCGCTGGCGCTAGCGACTGCAGTGCTGCTCATCAATGCTGCCTCCTTGAATATCGACTGGTGGCGTTTAAGAAGTCAAACCAGCGCATTGCGTACCAGCATGACGCAAATCTACAAGTCGGCTTATCCAAAAGAATCCGTGATTCTTGATCCTCTCGCGCAAATGAAGCAAAAGATTTCAATCGCCAGGCACATATCCGGCAATGCGACACCGGATGATCTGACTTATATCGCAGCAGCAGCCGGAAAAGCGCTGACGGGATTGGCAACAGGCAATATAGTGGCCGAGCTTGAATACCGCGATCATGCGCTGTTTGTAAAATTGAAACCGAGTATGGATGCGCCAACGCAACAGATGAAAGAGGCACTGGCCAGGCAAGACTTCACACTTGACCTGGCCCCTGAGCAATCAGGTGCGCTAACCTGGAAAATCAGGAGCATGAAGTGAATTTCAGGGGCCATTTGGATCAAGCCAGGCAATGGCTGTTTTCCTTTTGGGCAGCATGCAATGCGCGCGAACAAAAGATGCTTGCAGCCGGTGCGCTGACAGCAGGCTTCGGTCTAACCTATGCACTGTTGATCAACCCGGCGCTAGCCGGTCGCGAAAAGTTGAACAATGATCTTCCCATGCTGCGCCAGCAAGTTGCTCAAATGCAGACACTGTCCAAGGAAGCGAGCTCCCTTTCAGCAAAAAACGCCTCGAATACAATCCGCATGTCAAAAGAAAACATTGAAGCCGCACTCGCACGCAATGGCCTGCAGTCGCAAAGTGTGATGCTGACCGGCGACTATGCGAAGGTGCAACTTGCCTCGGTTTCTTTTATTGGAACGCTGAATTGGCTGGATGATATGCAAAGAAATATGCAGGTTTTGGTAACGGATGCCAAGATCGTCGCATTGGAAAAACCGGGCATGGTCAATGCAAGTCTGACATTGCAACAGCCTGGCAAAGAGTAAATCCATGTCTCTGGTCGGCGCCTTTCAAACAACATATAGTTCACCCGGACAGAGCAGGCGGGCCATCATCATTTGGTCGCTTGCCGGTTTAATCAGCATCGCATTCACCGTGCTGGCTTTTTTTCCGGCAGCCTGGATGATGGTGCTGGTCGAGAGCGCATCAGCAGGTCGCTTCACACTCGGAGATGCACAAGGCACACTATGGCGCGGCTCTGCCTTCATCGGCGCCTCACCGGACGGCAACCATCCGGCATCACCGTTGCTGCCCGGGCGATTTTCCTGGCAATTGTCGCCAATGTTGCTGCTGGGAGTAGTGGATGCCAGACTGGAAAATGCCGATGCATTGTCAAAGCCCGTCAGCGTGACTGGAAATTGGCATCAATGGCTTGTGAGTCCTGCAACAATCCAATTGCCCGCCGAACGACTGGTTGCACTGGGCGCACCGTTGAACACGCTGCAACCCTCGGGCCAGATGAAGCTGGCCTGGCAGTCGCTGCAATTGACAGAGCAAGGCGGGAAAGTCGATGTGGGTGGCACAATGGATTTGGAAATCGACAATCTTTCATCGCGCCTATCGCCTGTCAAACCGCTGGGCAGTTATAACCTCGCGCTAAATTGGCAGGGGAGTCAGGCGGCTATACAACTGGCAAGCACCAAGGGACCGATGCTGCTCAGCGGCTTTGGCCTGTTTAAAAATGGTCACTTGCAGTTTAAAGGCACTGCCAGAGCACAGGTAGGGCAGGAGCAAAAGCTTGCGAATTTCCTGAATTTGCTGGGGCAACACGGCAACGAGAAAGATGTTATCGTTCTCGAGTTCAAATGATAAATTTAGAAAGCATGGCATGCCAGAAATGACACGTTTGCGCATCACAATTTTTTTGCTGTGCGCCTTAACCGGTTTTCAATCCGTATATGCACAAAACAGCAACACGAACTTGGATGCAACAAAAAACGATATTCCCGGCACTGCGAGTACTGCGCTGTCTTCCCGCGAAACTCCGGGTGACAATGCAGGCTCAAACAAAACAACGCTGAAATTTGTCGATGCGGACATCGAGTCGGTGGTTGCCGCATTTGGCGATTACACCAATACGTCGTTCATCATCGACCCTAGGGTTAAGGGAAAAATCAATCTGGTATATGACAAGCCGCTCAGCAAAGCCCAGGCATTCCAGCTTTTGGCTTCCGTATTGCGCATGCAGGGTTACGCCATGGCCCCTGGCAACGGCTATATCAAAATAGTGCCAGAAGCAGATGCCAAGTTGCAAACTGCCGCGTCACAGGCAGGCACAGCGCATGGAGACCAGATTGCAACACAGGTATTCCATTTGAATTTTGTGTCAGCTGACAAACTCGTAGCCGTATTGCGTCCGCTAATCTCACCCAACAATACGATTAATGCCGATCCCGGCAACAACACGCTGGTCATCACTGACTATGCTGACAATCTGGTGCGTATAGGGAAAATCATCTCGTCTCTGGATGAATCCGCCGGCAATGATCTGGACGTCGTGCCCGTACATTATGCCGTCGCGAGTGATATTGCGGCGATGGTCAATCGTTTGCTGGAGCCTGGGAAAACGGTAACTGACAATGCAGGACGCACTACAGTATTGGCATATCCTCGCACCAATTCAGTCCTGGTGCGCGCATCGTCCAGAGCCCGCGTTGATCTGGCAAAAGCGCTGATCGAAAAACTGGATCAGCCCACTGCGCAGCCGGGCAATGTTCATGTGGTTTATCTCAGAAATGCCGAAGCCACCCAGCTTGCGCAGACACTACGCGCTGTGGTGACAGCCGACAGTTCAGCGATAAGCCAGACATCCACCTCCCGGTTTTCTTCTCCTAATTCGTCGCCATTTTCAGGCCAATCCACTTCGTCTGGTCAAGCCCCCCTGTCAGGCCAGCCCACTTTGCAAGGACAATCACCTTTATCAGGCCAATCTCCTTTGACAGGCGCATCTCCCCTGTCAGGCCAATCCCTTTCCACAGGCCAACTGACCCAGGCCAGCGGCGGCGTAGGAGGCGGATTCATCCAGGCTGATGCAACGACCAACACGCTGATCATCACCGCCAGCGAGTCAGTATATCGGGACTTGCGCACTGTCATCGATCAGCTTGATGCGCGCCGCGCTCAGGTCTATATCGAAGCACTGATCGTCGAAGTGGATGCAAATAATTCAGCTGAACTGGGCGCTCAATGGGCTGGCTTGGCAGGCAACAGGTCCGGAACCCAGGTTGGCGGGATAACCGGATTCACGACGCCAGGCGGCGGCAATAATCTGATCAGTCAGGTTGCCGCTAAATCTGCGGCCCTCCCCCCGCTTGCACCTGGCAACGGCCTGACTCTTGGAATTCTTAATCAGTCAGGCATCGGCACCTTAATCCATCTATTGGCGACCGACACCAGTGCAAACATCCTGTCCATGCCCAATATTCTTACCCTTGACAATGAAGAGGCAAAAATCATCGTAGGCCAGAACGTGCCCTTCATCACCGGCCAATATACAACAGCAGCTTCGGCCGGTGCTGCAGGAGTCAATCCTTTTCAGACTGTCGATCGACAGGACATCGGTTTGACGCTGCGGGTGAAGCCGCAAATTTCTCAGGGTGGCACAGTCAAACTGGCGATCTATCAGGAAACTTCCGCGATAACCGATACAACCAATCCTGCCGGACTGATCACTAGCAAGCGGTCGCTTGATACCAACGTGCTGGTAGACGACGGACAGATCATCGTGCTGGGAGGGTTGATCGATGACAACGTGCAGGACAATGTTGAAAAGGTACCGGGGTTGAGCAGCCTCCCCCTTATCGGTCATTTATTTCAATACAAGACTCGCAGTCGTGTCAAAACCAACTTGATGGTTTTTCTGCGCCCAACCATCATACGCAACGTTGAACAGAATGAGAATCTGGCGGCTGACCGCTATGGCTTTATCCGCAATGAAGAAGTCAGAGAACTGCCAGAACAATCCGACATGTTGCCGAATCTGAACAGGCCACAGCTAGAACCGTTAAAGAACGGCAGACTCAGCGGAAGCAAACTATACAACAGAATTGACAACATTCCTCTGTTGCGCAGCACAGCACCCAATGCGCCGGCAAACTCACAGCCAATTTCGCCTTCGGTGACGGCGCCACAGCAATGACATATACCAACCTTCTCCCCTATGCCTTTGCGCGTGATTTCGGTCTGTTGGCGAACCGCACTGCAGATAATCCTGTTGAAGTCTGGATTTCAGATATGACATTCCCGGGCGCAATCGCGGAAGTGAACCGCTGTTTTGGGCGCATCAAGTTGAAATCAATGCCGCGCGAAACGCTTGAGGCAGCGATCGCCAGCACTTATGCCGGAGCGGGCGGCAGTGCCGCACAGGTGATCGATGAATACGAATCCGACCTCGACCTCGTGAAACTCATGCAGGACATGCCAGCTGTCGAAGACTTGCTTGAATCCGCAGACGATGCGCCCGTAATCCGCATGATCAATGCATTGTTGACCCAGGCATTGCGCGAAGGCGCATCGGATATCCACATAGAACCGTTCGAGCAGACATCGGTTGTGCGTTTTCGCATTGACGGCAGTTTGCGCGATGTGGTGAGACCGAAAAAAGCGATCCATGCGTCAATGATTTCGCGTATCAAGATCATGGCTCAGCTCGATATCGCCGAAAAGCGCTTGCCTCAAGACGGCCGTATCAGCCTGCGCGTTGGCGGAAAACCGGTTGATGTAAGGGTTTCCACACTGCCGACTGGACACGGCGAACGCGCGGTATTGCGCCTGCTTGACAAGGAAGCAGGAAAACTCGACTTGCATCATCTGGGTATGAGTGCAAAGGTGCAGGATCAATTTGACAAACTGATCTCGCAACCTCATGGTATTGTGCTTGTCACAGGACCTACCGGTTCCGGCAAGACCACCACGCTATATGCTGCGTTGTCACGCCTGAATACGAGCAGCACAAATATCCTGACTGTCGAAGATCCGATCGAATACGAACTGAGCGGTGTCGGACAGACTCAGGTCAACCCCCGCATCGACATGACCTTCGCCAAAGCATTGCGCGCAATCTTGCGGCAGGACCCTGACATCATCATGATAGGAGAAATCCGCGATCTTGAAACGGCTCAGATCGCAGTGCAGGCATCATTGACTGGCCATCTGGTGCTGGCGACTTTGCATACCAATGATTCGGCGGCAGCAATCACACGTTTGCTCGATATGGGGATCGAACCTTTTCTGTTGTCGTCTTCGCTGCTCGGCGTGCTTGCACAGCGTCTGGTACGCAAATTATGCGTGTATTGCAAACGTCAGGATGGTGGATGCTGGCAGGCTGAAGGCTGTGAAAAATGCGGCCACACCGGTTATCATGGCCGCGTCGGCGTGTATGAGCTATTGCAGACCACCGGAAATATACAGGCGCAAATTCACAACCGAGCATCAGAGGCTGACATACGCGCAGCCGTACAACAGGATGGCATGCGCACCATGCGGGAAGACGGCGAACGCTGGCTGATTGATGGCACGACGACGCTGGCTGAACTATTGCGCGTCACCAAGGAATAACATGCCCGCCTTTCGCTATGAAGCTGCCGATGCGACCGGCGCTATCCAGAAAGGGGTGGTCAATGCAGACAACGCTCGTGCTGCGCGGGCTAGCCTCAGAGCGCAGGGTCTCGTTCCGCTCGGCATCAACGCGATAGCGGCGCAATCTGGTGCAAAGGCATGCAGGCACCGTCTGCTTGCCGACCGCTTGTCCACCGCCGAACTCGCATTGTTCACCAGGCAGCTTGCGAGCCTGCTGGAAGCAAGCCTGCCTCTGGAGCAGGCGTTTACTGCCTTGCTGGATCAGGCAGAACGCAATTACGTGCGTGACCTGATCGCCTCGATACGCTCCGAGGTGATTGGAGGCGCATCCCTGTCTGAAACGCTGGCGCGATACCCTCGCGACTTTGCCGATATCTATCTCGCGCTGGTTTCGGCCGGAGAACAAGTGGGTCAACTGGCACGCGTGCTTGCGAGGCTGGCTGACTACATCGAACGGCGCAACATGCTGGTTCAGAAAGTCAGACTCGCATTTACCTATCCTGCCATTGTCACCGTGGTAGCGTTTGCGATCGTGATTTTCCTGCTCACTTATGTGGTGCCACAAATCGTTTCTGTTTTTGCCAACACCAAACAAAAACTGCCGTTTCTGACTACAACGATGCTGGCAGTTTCGGATTTCGTGCGCAACTATGGGTTATACGCATTGCTACTTATCATTGCTCTGAGCTTCGCCTGGCGACAGGCACTGAAGCAACCCGCAACCAAAATACGCTGGCATGCCTGGCTATTGAATGCACCTTTGTACGGGAAATTCGAACGCAGTCTCAACACCGCGCGATTTGCCAGCACGCTGGCAATTACTACAGGCTCCGGTGTGCCGATATTGCGCGCGTTGCAAACCAGTCGCGACACCCTGACCAATGTCGCAATGCAAGTTCAAGTCGAAAGTGCTGCAAACAGCGTACGGGAGGGGGTCAGCCTTGCACGTGCGCTGTCGTCACACAAATATTTCCCGGCGATACTGGTTCATATGATCCGGGCCGGTGAAGTCACCGGAGAACTGCCGGCCATGCTGGAACGCGCCGCCAACGCGCAAGAACAGGATCTGGAACGACGAGCAATGACGATAGCCGGATTGCTAGAACCAGCCTTGATATTATCGATGGGCGTATTCGTTTTGTTGATTGTGCTTGCCGTGTTGATGCCTATCATTGAGATCAACCAACTGGTGCATTAGAATTGACGATATTGAGGAGCCCCATGAAACGCCTGCCCCTGATTGCAAGTTTTATATTGTTTATCGCTCTGTGTGTTTCTGTCGCTTACTGGTCGATGCAATTGTTCATGCCAAAAGCGCGTCCGGTTATGGAACCTGCCCGGGAAATTCAGGCCGCACCTTCTCTGGATGCAGCATCGAGTCTGTTTGGCAATCGTGTGGAGGCTGCTGCCGCCAGCAATTATCAATTAAACGGGGTGTTCGTCGCCATCAATCCCGTCGAGAGTGTTGCGATATTGTCGGCAAATGGCAAACCCGCTCAGGCGATCATCACCCATGCCGAAGTCGCACCCGGCGTCGTGCTCAAGGAAGTCAACCGACGCTATGTATTGTTATCCGAAGGCGGGGTGATCAAGCGAATCGAGCTTCCCGAAGGTGTAGATCCACAGATGAAAATGGGATTTTCAGGCAAAATACCCGGTCCAGACAAGCTGCAATAATGACGGGCGGACTCAAAGAGCCGA
The DNA here is from genome assembly GCA_021787435.1 of Pseudomonadota bacterium. GTDB lineage: Bacteria > Pseudomonadota > Gammaproteobacteria > Burkholderiales > Gallionellaceae > Gallionella. The sequence continues at coordinate 12,874 of JAJYLY010000001.1, forward strand.
AAATACCAGGGGAACGAAAAATGAGCAGATGCTTTTTCAGTCACCATGCCAAATGCGCGGTGTTGATAGCCACATCAATGACTCTGACAGCCTGCGGAGGCGGTGGCGGTGGCGGCAGTACTATTGCAAGCAGCACTGTTGCGAGCAGCGGAGGCAGCGTGAGCGCATATTACCCTCGCAGCCCTGTCGGCACCCTCGTTCCCGCCCCGCCAATAACAGGTAATGTGTTACCTGTTGCCGTGGATGCCGGACCAGTACCCGGCACCAGCCAGATCAACATAGCCTATGTTTCAGTCACGGTCTGCATACCAGGAACATCCGGAACATCCTGCCAGACGATCGATCATGTGCAATTAGATACCGGTTCATCCGGGCTCAGACTTCTGAATTCCGCGCTGTATGCCAACCTTAACCTGCCAACTGTCACACAAAATGGAAAGGCGGTAGGAGAATGTACACCTTTTGCAATCGGTACAACCTGGGGCTCAGTGCTCAGTGCGGATATTTATCTGGCAGGAGAAGTTGCAAGATCTGTTCCCGTCCAGATCATAGGAGACCGGCCCGGTGGGGCTCTTTACGTGCCCCAGGATTGCGTCAACACTGGTGCACTTGAGAACAACCAAACCCAGCTGGGCGCCAATGGCATACTGGGCGTCGGACTCTTTATCAACGATTGTATCGGTTGCCAGAACGCAGCCTCCCCGATTCCCGCTGCCTATTACACCTGCACCACAGCGGGTTGTACCAATGCGACCGTGACTACCGTGCAAATGGTCACAAATCCTGTTGCCCTTTTCACCACGGATAACAATGGCGAACTGATTGACTTTCCGCAAGTTCCGACAGGCGGCTTGAGCGGACTTCCCGGTTCACTGATATTCGGGATAGACACACAAAGCAACAACCAATTGGGCAGCGCGATAAAATATGCAACCGATACCTCCGGCAACTTCAGCACCACGTTCAACGGCTCAAATACCAGTTACATTGACAGCGGCTCGAACGGGCTGTTCTTTTATGATGCGAACATCCCTGCCTGTCAGGTTAATACGTGGGCATACTGCCCTGCACCATCGCCGATGTCTCTTAGCGCGATCAATATCGCCGCATCGGGAACTCCAAGCGGCACGGTAAATTTCAGCATCGAAAGTGTAGACCAACTCGGTACGGGCATTATCGCGGCAAATATCGCAGGCCTGTCCACAGCCGGACAATTTTCATGGGGGCTGCCGTTCTTTTTCGGTCGAAAGGTGTTTACCTATCTGTCGCACTCGACTACGCCAACAGGGTCAAGCTGGGCCTATTGATGTGCCTCCGTGACTTTTTTGCGAAACAGTATTATTCAATTCAGAGGATGAAATGAATTTCAACACGCATACCTGGATGAAAAAACTTGCAGTGACAATGGCAGTTGTTTGCCATGCCGCTGTGGCTCACGCCACCCTGGGTGGAAATGTCGACAGCGTGGAGGCCAATCGGGTGCATATGAATGCCGCAAACCCGGCACACCTGACACAGTCGTCAACGGGCAGCTACACGGTGCATGAGACCACCTTGCCGACGGGTACGATTGTGCGGCAATATGTGTCTGCGGCAGGACTGGTATTCGCAGTTACCTGGAATGGGCCGTTCAAACCGGATCTTCACCAGCTCTTGGGCCAGTATTTTGACACGATGATTGCACACCAGGCCGGGCAGCCGATGGTTGGACACCGGTTCATCCGACAGCACGAATCAGATCTGGTAGTTGAATCAAGCGGGCACCAGCGCAGCTTTGTGGGCCGAGCTTATCTGCCCAGCGAGTTGCCTGCAGGAGTTTCCGAAACAGATATCCAGTAGTCACTCATAATCTTACAGCAAAGGAGTGCTTCCTTAAGTTGGCACATATGCCTGAAATTGATTCCACGACAAATCTTTCAGTGCCAGGGAAGCACTGATTTATTCAGTTTTGTCATTTCGCGCAGGCGGGAACCCAGTTATTCAAAGGCACTGGTTCCACGCTTTTGCTGGGAAGACGAATAAATCCATGCTTCCCTAGTGTTTATCGTAAAAACTCATCTTAAGCCGGGCGAACCGAAATTCAACAGATGATCAACCTGCAGCATCATTCACTTATGCTGCCGTGAGGATGTTAAACTTAAAAATTGAGCCATTCAATCATACCGCAATGCAAATCACACCGCGCGAAAGCCCTCAAGATGCTCAGAAGTCTTTAATTTCAGAAGGCTTGTCTCCTGAGATGGCGAAAATTTTCGCGGCGCGCGGCATTACCGAGCGCGCGCAACTCGACACGTCTTTCGCCCATCTCCTGCCCTTCGACAAGTTGAAAAATGCAAAAAAAATGGCATGCATGCTTGCCGATGCCATTGCATCTCAAAAGAAGCTGATGGTCATCGCCGACTACGACTGCGATGGCGCAACGGCTTGTGCCGTGGCATTGAAAGGCTTGCGCGCCTTTGGCGCAATAGTCGACTTCATCGTACCCAACCGTTTTGAATACGGCTATGGCTTGACGCCAGAGATCGTCCATCTTGCGGCTAAAGGGCATCCTGACATCCTGATCACGGTAGACAATGGCATTGCCAGCGTTGAAGGCGTTCTCGAAGCCAATCGCTTATCGATGCAGGTCCTCGTCACCGATCATCACCTGCCGGGTGATGCCTTGCCTGACGCAGCCTGCATTGTCAATCCGAATCAGCCTGGCTGCACATTTCCCAGCAAACATCTGGCCGGCGTGGGCGTCATGTTTTATGTGCTGCTTGCATTGCGCGCCGAATTGCGCAACAGGGGGCAGATGACAGAAGACAGGGGCAGGATACTCATCGAGCTGCTGGATCTCGTAGCCCTCGGCACCATTGCCGATGTCGTGAGGCTCGACCAGAACAATCGCATACTGGTGCAGCAGGGTTTGCAGCGCATCAGGGCAGGCCGCACCTGCGCCGGCATCAATGCGCTGATACAGGTATCCAAGAAAAGTCCCGCCAGACTCACAAGCCAGGATCTGGGTTTTGCGATAGGCCCGCGCTTGAATGCAGCGGGAAGGCTGGAGGATATGAGAATTGGCATAGATTGCCTGCTGACAGAAGATGCGAACATTGCCATGCAAATCGCAGCGCAACTCGACAGTCTTAACCGCGAGAGGCGCAACATCGAAATCGACATGCAGGACAGCGCACTCATCGCGCTTGAATCAGTCGATCCGCACGAAAATTCCAGCCTCGTGCTGTTCAATGACACTTGGCATCAGGGCGTGATCGGCATACTCGCTTCGCGCCTCAAGGACAAATTTCATAGGCCGGTGATTGCGTTTGCAGAAGCATCCAATGGAGAACTCAAGGGTTCAGGCCGCTCCATCCCCGGGTTGCATCTTCGCGATGCGCTCGATCTTTTAAGCAAACGCCACCCGAAACTCATCAGAAAGTTCGGCGGCCATGCGGCAGCGGCGGGCTTGAGCATCGCAAAAAGTGACTTCACTGCATTTGCTGACGCTTTCGAACAAACGGCCCGCGAGTTGCTGAGTTCTGACGATTTATTAATGCGCATCGAAACAGATGGTGCGCTTGATTCCGCAGCGATGACGCTCAGCGCTGCACAACAGCTCGATGAACAGGTATGGGGACAGGGTTTTCCCGCACCCCAGTTTGACGATCTCTTCAGCGTGCTAAGCCAGCGCATCGTCGCAGAAAAACACCTGAAACTGCGGTTAACCAAAGATGGTCAGCATATCGACGCGATGCTGTTCGGACAAAACGAGCCGCTGCCCGAACGTATCCATGCGATATACAGCCTGAACATCAATGAATACAATGGCAATCATAGCCTGCAGCTCATCATCAGACATTGGGAATAACTTCTTTAGAACCGGTAACTTGCCCGCACGCCTACCTGGTTGACAGAAGGTTTCACAGGACTAGTCACAGCCCCGCCAGTGGTCGTCACTCCCGCAAGCCCTGTCAAGTCCCATTTTTGATCCACATGATAATCGACGCCGACGTGGAACCCGTCAGGCTTGTCGACGGGCGTAATCAGGACGCTCTCCGGAATGGGCAAGGGCAGACCTTTTCCGATGTCAAGACCGACGTCATCAGCCGCCTCCCCTCCCGCTTTCTTCTCTGTCTTCTCAACGGCATTGTGCGCAATGCCGGGTTTGACCGCATCGCTGTTTGCAGATTCTTTCAACAGCTTGTCTATCGGTATCATCTTTATCGCCATGTCTGTTTGCGCTGCCGGCACCAGCGTCTTCTTGGACTTTTGCTGAACTGCAACAACATGCTTATCCACTGATACGGCTTTTTGTGCATGCTGCACAGAATCGGGCTGCACAGGATCGGGCTGCACAGGATCGGGCTGCACAGGATCGGGCTGCACAGGATCGGGCTGCACAGGATCGGGCTGCACAGGATCGGGCTGCACAGGATCGGGCTGCACAGGATCGGGCCGGACAATTTCATGCGCAGCGTACACGCCAGGCTGCGCGACTTGCAAGAGAGGCGAAGCGATGCCGTGCACAGCGCTCCATACCCCTGCTGCAGCAAGTATAGAAGCCGTCACATAGATAATTTTCCTTGGTATGATCTTCACCTTCTTCCGACCGTCAAAGTTGTGCAAAAGTTCACGCTCACCGGCAAGTTTGAAAAACGATCAAACGATACCGTAATCAATGAGCGAACTGCCGGGAAACACTTTGTCCATTTGCGTCCTCAAGCCCATACATGCATGATAAAACATGCGACAGATCGGTAAACACGCACGTCAGGCCACTACCTTGGCATCGGCTAACTGCCCTGAGTCATGTCGTTCCACATCATGATGACCAATGCCATCAACGCAGGTCCGACGAACAATCCAATCAGCCCGAACACTTCCACACCGCCCAGAATGCCGAAAAGCACCCACAAAAAAGGCAGTTCGACAGAGCCACCAATGATCTTGGGGCGCACCACATGGTCGCCGATAGACAGCACCAGCATGCCGAATATGAACACGCCCGCCGCCCCCGCCATATTGCCCTGCGCCAGCAGAATGACAGACACGCCGGTAAAAATCAGCGGCGCAGCAAAGGGGATCATCGCTAACGCGCCCGTTAACAAACCTAGGATCGCCGCATGCGGTGCGCCCGCGATGCCATAGGAGATGCCGATAACCAACCCTTCCCCCAGACCTACCAGCACCACCCCGTTGACTGTCGCCCTGATTGCAATCGCAGCCTGCAGTCCGTATCTTTTGCCCGTTTCACCTGCCAGTTTCTGAAGCAGTGTGAGGGTTTTTTTCGACAGCTCATCTCCTCCCTCGTACAGGAAAAAAAGTGTGGTGACGGTAAACACCAGGGTGATCAGGCGATGGGCCGCCTGCGCGCCCAGATTCTGCGCAACCGTTTTTATCCATGCGCTGTCAAACCTGCCAAGAAACACCGAAAGGCTCGCCGGATCCGTTAGGTTTTCCGACCACCATCGAGAAGCCTGCTCTCCGAAAACAGGAACCGTGTGCAGCCATAAAGGTGCCGCTATCCCGGTCTTCTGCACCGCGATGATCCAGTGTGTCAGCGCGCCGATATCCGATGCGGCACGAAACAGCGCATAGATGATCGGGAAAAACAACAGGATGGCCACCGCAGCTGTCATGAGGGCTGCAACCCGCATGTTGCTGCCTGCAATTGTTTGCGCAATCCTGACGCGCAAAGGCCATGTGGCGATGGCAATGACCACAGCCCAAAGCAATGCGGGAATAAACCCATGCATCAGCCAGATTGCCGAAGCCAGTATGATCATCGAAAAATAGGTTTTAAGCGTGTCCTGTGTCAGCATGTCTGGCCTTACCATTGATCATCGGGAATGTAAGATGCATTCGCGCTTTGGCAACGAACTAAAATGGATCCGCACCAATCGCTGTAGAATAACATTATTCATGTCCGTTGAACCATGCCCTAGAATGCCTTCATCGCGCATTCGGAAATACTTATGGAGATCATTAAAAAAACGCCTTGCGCTGTTCTAAATTCTGCGATTGATGCACAATAGATGCGTGATTATGCAATCCGGTTAGGCTTTAAGAAAAAACACACTAGGCTTGCAATCTTTAGGATGTATGAGAGTTTTTGATTTTTGACATGCAAACCCATGAGCAATATAGACCCCTTGACCGGATTTCTTGATCGATTTGGTTGCCTGCACGAGGCTGAGCGTTTCACCGCGAATGCAGAAAACCATCATGAGCCGTTCGCCGTCATCTGGATCAATCTGGATCGCTTCAAAAAAATCAATGATTCTTTTGGCCATCCCGGTGGTGATGAGGTGATACAGAACCTTTCCGTGCGCTTTCGCGCACGCGTGAGCGGTCGGGCAGAAGTCGCTCGCATGGGCGGGGATGAGTTCGTCTTTCTGGTTCCGCGATGCAATCCTACCCAAGCGGAAAGCTTCGCGCGCGAGATGGCCAGCACAGTTGAAGAATTCATACCCTTGGGCAACCTGATTTTGTGTCCCACCGCCAGCATAGGCATCGCGATCTACGAGGCAGGTGAAGATTCATTGTCTTTGCTGGAGCGGGCGGATCGCGCCATGTTCATTGCCAAGACGCGCGGCGGCAACAGCATCGTTTGTTCGGGAGACGATGCTGTTCATGGGCGCACAGGCACTACGCTTGCGCGGGAAGAGCTTTCCATCGAAAGCGCCCTGCATGCAGCACTTGGCACAGGCGGTTTGTCTTTGCACTACCAACCCATCCTGCTCACCAACGGCGAAGTCGATTCGGTCGAAGCCCTAATGCGATGCTCGGTCAATGGGGATCAGATCGTACCCGGAAAATTCATCCCCGTCGCAGAAAGGACGGGCATCATCGTGCGTCTCGGGGAATGGAGTCTGTTGCAGGGTGCGTTGCAGGCGCGCGAACTTCAGAACGCGGGTTATCACATCAAAGTTTCCATCAACGTTTCGCGGGCCCAGCTGATCTCGACGAAATTTACCCACGCGCTGCATGCAGCGCTGATCTGCTCGAATGTCAAACCAGAACTGGTGGAGCTAGAACTGACAGAGTCCCTGTTCATGGATGTTGCCGATACGGTGCAGAAAAACCTGAAAAACATACTGACCACGGGGGTGAGCCTGTCCATAGACGACTTTGGCACCGGTTATTCCTGCCTTGCGAACCTGAAGGATATTCCCGCAAAAAAACTCAAACTGGACCGTACCTTTGTCAGCGTGTTGCCGGAAAACCGCCGCGCGCTGGCTGTGGTCAGGGCGATAATACAGCTTGCACATGAACTAGGCATGATAGTCGTAGCTGAAGGCTGCGAAAGACAGGAGGAAATTGACACTCTGCAGAACGCGGGGATCGATGCCATCCAGGGATTTTTCTACGCAAAGCCCATGCCTGAAGAAGTGCTGATCAACTGGCTGAAAACAAGGGACAAGAAATGACGGACATCCAGCAAGACACAACAGGCCTAGACAAGCTGATCGAACGGTCGCTCGTCGATATCGGCATTCCGCCTTGCCCGCTGATATTGGATCGCTTCATGACCGAAGCGCGCAAGGACGAACCTGATTTCAATCTTATGGCAAGCATCATCAGCAGCGATGTCGCCGTATCGGCAGGTCTGATCAAAACCGCCAATTCTGCCTACTTCGGCATCCGTCAGCATGTGCGTTCCGTGAGCGAAGCGCTTGCGATGCTCGGCATGCAGACCGCAAGCCGCTCTGTGGCGGGCATCATACTGCGCAAAACTTTTCCGAATGTGAAAAATCTCGAGCGTTTCTGGGATACCTCAGCGCGCATTGCGCATTTGTCAGGCTGGCTTGCGCTGCATTTGCGCATCACAGGCTTGCACGCCGAAGACACCTATACCTTCGGGCTGTTTCGCGACTGCGGTATCCCCGTGCTGCTCGGCCGTTTTCCCGAGTATGAAAAAGTACAGCAATCCGCATGCAGCGATGCCAGCCACAGCTATACCGATGTAGAAAATGCCGCGCTGCCTACCAATCATGCGATGGTCGGATGCATATTGGCGCAGAACTGGTGGCTGCCTGACGAGCTCTGTCTTGCCATCCGCAACCACCACAACCTGGCAGCACTCAAATCAGACAGGCTACCTATATTAAGCCGCAGGCTGATCGCGACAGCGCAGCTTGCCGAATACATCGTCGCGCAACAGATCAAACTTAGCCTGACCCAGGAATGGCCTAAGCTGGGCGCTGCTTGCCTGCACATTCTGGGGCTGGATGAAGCCAAGCTGGAAGCACTATGTGACGAGGCTGCTTCCATCCCAACATCTGAATAACGGCTACTTGACCAAAGTATCTATGGTGATATTGATTCCCTTGGCACCGGGCTTGACGATGCCAGCCGTGCCTTCAATATCACCTGGCTGAGCCATCGGCATCCCGGACTTGGAAATGCGCGCCAATACAACGACCTTGTCGAAACCCGACAGCTTCATCTGAGGTTGCATCGCCATGCCGTCATCCAGCGTGAAATCAATGGGCAAATCCTTGACCTGTTTGCGGATCACAGCCAGCGGCATTCTAGGTCCTTCAGCCGCACGAGCAAGGATGAACACGAAGTCATTTGGCGACGCTTTTCCTTTCATCGCATCGCTCAACGATACTCGCCCCGTGATTGCCTTGGCAGGATCGGCCTTCGCAACTTGAGGTGCGGCGGGCAATTTGGCCAGTTTCTCTCGGCCACCTGGCTGCTTTGCGAGGAAGTCGCGCGCCTGTGCAATGCCGTCCCGGATCATCTGGAGCTGTGGGAAGTCGGGCGGCAACAGCGTGACCAGTTTTTGCCAATGCGTGATGGCGGCGACATAATCGCCGCGCTCCATGTCCGCTGATCCCGCCAGCGCAAGCGCGGTGGAATTTTCGGGGTCAAGCTGCAGCGCTTTGTCCAAGAGTTTCGTCGGCTCGCCAAGCAGGGACTGATTGTTGGTCATCGCCAACGCATCGGCGTAATTGGTCCAGACCTGTGACTCATTGGGCACCAGTTTGACCAGCTCCTGGTAGGCGCGAACTGCATCTGCATAACGCTGCAACTCGCTGTAGGAGCGTGCCAGCATCAGCCATCCGTTTGGATTGTTCGGATTCTTTGCAAGCTTCGCTTCCAACTCTTGTAATGCCGCTTCCGAACGCAGCACGCCAAAGCCTTCGGCCGATTCTGCCTGCTGCTCTTGCGGCAATATCGCGGCGACATTGCCGACCTTGAGGTAGAGCAACACGCTGCATAGCGGGATCAGCACGGCCAGCACCATGCCCAGCATGCGTGCCGTATTGCGCGCTGCCGGCTTCGACGCTTCGGTGCTTTTCACCTCATCTAACAAACGCACCTGCAATTCGCGCTTTCCTTGCTCGAAAGCCTCCTGGGTCAAAAGGCCGCTTTGCAAGTCAGTCTCAAGTTCGTTTGCCTGATCGCGCAATATTTCAAGGTTAGCCGCATCGCGCAATACGCTGTTGTCGGCAGCCGACTTTCGCCACAGCGGCCACACCAAAAAAGACAGCGCCAGCACGAGCAGTGCCGCACAGAGTATCCAGAATAAAGTCATGCTTGATGGTCTTTCGAAGAGGGTTCGTTCAGAAGGTCTGCTGCACGTTGTTCATCCTGCGCGGTTAACGTCGCATCGACAACCTTGCCGCGACGTTTTTTCAACTGATAAATCAGCAATGCTCCGCCAAAAAACAGCATCACAAAGGGCGCCCCCCACAATGGTGCAGTTTCGTTGTCTACCGGCGGATCATATAAAACCGACTTGCCGAAACGCGCCACCAGCATGTCGAGTATCTGCTGATCGGTAGCACCTTCCTTCATCTTCTCGCGCATGATATTACGCACGTCCTGCGACCACTCGGAATGGGAGGTCGAGACAGGCTCGCTCTGGCAAACCAGGCAGCGCACTTTTTCGGCCAGATGTATCATGCGCGCTTCCAGCACAGGATCGTCGGCGATATCCTTTGCAACTGCAGCAAAGGAAAGGCTCGGCAACAGGCAGAACAACCCGATTAGAAAATATCTCATTTGGCTTGCAACTCCGCAATCAGTGGCATCAGCTTATCGCGCAGGTTCTCGGGGGTAACGGGACCTATCTGTTTGAACCGGATGATGCCTGTCTTGTCGATCACATAGGTTTCGGGTACGCCATATACCCCATAATCGAAACCCACTTTCCCATCCGCATCGGAAATCACCTGGTCGTAAGGGTCGCCGGCTTTCTTAAGCGTATCGATACCGTCTTCCCTCTTGTCCTTGTAATCCACGCCGACGATGGGCAACACTTTTTCAGAAGAAAACTGCATCAGCACGGGATGCTCATCCTTGCACGCTTCGCACCATGATGCCCATACATTGAGCAACCAGACGCGGCCCAGCATTTCCTTGGGCGAAAACTGTTTGGCCGGCTCATTCAGAGTGGGTAAAGAAAAGACCGGCGCCGCCTTGCCTATCAGCGGAGACGGAACTTCGCGCGTGTCGCGCCCCAGGCCCTTGAAGAGGAATACCGCCAGTATCAGAAAAAGAACCAGTGGAAGTATGAAACGCATCATGATGCTTGTCCTTGAAGATTACTGACAATGGGTTCTGCGCTCGCGCGGGCAGTTGCCTTCTGGTGTATCCGGTAACGCCGGTCAGAGATCGCCAGCACGCCACCCAGCGCCATCATCAGACAGCCCGCCCATATCCAGTCGACAAAAGGCTTGATATAGATGCGCACGGCCCATGCGCCTTCGGATTCGGGTATGGGTTCACCCAACGAGACATAAAGATCACGGAACAAACCTGGTTGGATTGAGGCTTCTGTGAGCGGCATGCCAGAAACATTGTATACGCGCTTCTCTGGATGCAGCTCAGCAACCAGACGCCCGTCGCGATGCACCGTGACATTCCCCTCACCCGCAACATAATTGGGGCCGGGCACTTGCGTCACACCATTGAAGCGGAATTCATAGCCGCCTGCAACGATCGTGTCGCCGACATTCATGCGCACGTCGCGTTCCGTCTCGTAACCTTTGACCAACGTCACGCCGATGATGAATACCGCCACCCCCAGATGGGCCATCTGCATGCCGTAAAAGCTCATGCTCTGACGACGCAGCCGCTGCGCAAGATCGCCCTCACCGGAGAGTCGCTGTTTAAGACTGATGATAAGCGATGCGATGATCCAGAAAGACATCAGCAGACCCAGCGCGATCAGGGGAGACCATTTGCTCGATTCCTGCGAGAGAAACTTCCCCATCAAAAATGGCAGCAGCAACGCGATGACCAAAGCGCTTGCAAACCCCCACCTAACCCGGCTGGCAAGATCGGGGACGGCCATTTTCTTCCAGCGCGCCAAAGGTCCCAGGCCCATCATGAACACCATGGGCACCATCAAGGGCACGAACACGGCCTGGAAATAGGGGGCGCCGACGGACAGCTTGCCATAGCCCAACGCATCCATGAACAAGGGATACAGGGTGCCGACGAACACCGAGGCCGAGGCAACCGAGAGCAGCACGTTGTTTGAGAGCAGAAGCGACTCTCGCGACAGCATGTCGAACTTGCCGCCCAATCCCACTTTGGGTGCGCGCCAGGCGAACAGCAACAGCGATGCGCCGATCACCACCACCAGGAACCCGAGTATGAAGATGCCGCGCTTGGGGTCTGAAGCAAACGAATGCACCGATGTCAGCACCCCCGAGCGCACCAGGAAGGTACCCAAAAGACTCAATGAAAACGCGCCTATAGCAAGCAGTACGGTCCAGCTCTTGAATGCGCCGCGCTTTTCCGTCACCGCTAGAGAATGGATCAGCGCAGTGCCCAAAAGCCATGGCATGAAGGAAGCATTTTCAACCGGGTCCCAGAACCACCAGCCGCCCCAGCCCAGCTCATAATAAGCCCAGCCGCTGCCCAGCGCGATACCGATGGTCATGAACACCCAGGCGACCGTAGTCCAGGGGCGCGACCAGCGCGCCCAGGTTGCATCCAGCTTGCCGCCAAGCAACGCGGAGATGGCAAACGCATAGGCCACGGAAAAGCCGACATAGCCCATGTACAGCATCGGCGGATGTATCACTAGCCCCGGGTCCTGCAGCAGTGGATTCAGATCGGCACCATCGGCAGCTGCAGGCAACAGACGCGTGAACGGATTGGAGGTGAGCAACATGAACAGCAGAAAACCCGCCTCGATCAGCCCCATCACGCCCAGCACGCGCGCGACCATTTCCTCGGGCAAATGGCGGCTGAAGGTCGCAACGGAAGCTGCCCACACGGACAGCAGCAATGCCCAGAGCAGAAGCGAGCCCTCGTGACCACCCCAAATCGCCGCAAAGCGGTATTGTCCGGGCAATTGTGAATTAGAATGTTGCGCGACATACAGCACGGAAAAATCGTTGCTCAGGAACGCGTGGGCCAGCACGCCGAAGGCCAGCGCGATGAACACGAACTGCCCGTAAGCCAGCGGGCGGGCCACTCCCATCAGCACGCGGCTGTTGCGGGCAGCGCCCAATATTGGCAGCACACCTAAGCTCATCGCCAGAAACAGTGCGATGATTAAGGAAAAATGACCTAGTTCTGGAATCATGTTGGCTCTCTCGCAATTATTGAACGGATTTGGCTTTTTTCAGCGCATCAGCCGCCTCGGGCGGCATGTAGTTTTCATCGTGTTTGGCCAGCACTTCTGAGGCATGCATCACACCATCTGCTTCCATCTTTCCTTCGGCGACCACGCCTTTCCCTTCCTTGAAAAGATCAGGCAGTATGCCCTTGTAGACGACCGGCAAGCTCTTCTTCAGATCTGTGATAACGAAGTGCACGGTCAGTCCGTCCCCCTCGCGCTTCAAGCTCCCCGCCTCTACCAGGCCGCCGATGCGGAAACTGCGCTCCTGTGGAACTTCCTTGTTATAGACTTGGGTCGGCGTGAAATACAGACTGACGTTATCCTTTAACGCATTCAGCACCAAGCCTACCGCCAGCCCCACGGCAGCCAGCGCAACTAAAATATATACCAATCTTTTTTGACGCAGTTTCATTCGCTCTCCTCAACTTCTATCGTCTGCCGCACCTGTTGCAAGGTGACTTTCCTCTTGTGCATCACCATTGCAATTTCGATTGCGAAGACCAAAAACGCAACAGCATAGGAACCCAGCCACACATAGGTCAGCGGATTTTCCCTCATCCAGATATCCAGACTCATGACTGCACCTCGGACAATTCAGCAATCCATTTGGTATGTCGTTCCCGCTCAAGAATGATGCTGCGCACGCGCGAGAGCACGACAGCGGCCGCATAAAGCCAGCAGGCAGCAAGCATCGTGAACATTGCGTGTTGCATTGTGACCTGCATGGAAGTGCCGGAAAATTTGATGGTGGATCCCTGATGCAGCGTATTCCACCACTTTACCGAGAAGTAGATGATGGGCACATTCACCGAACCTACGATGGCAAGCAGTGCAGCCGCACGATCGGCACGACGCGGATCATCGATCGAGGCATGCAGAGAAATAAAGCCCAGATAAAGAAACAGCAGTATCAGCTCGGATGTCAACCGCGCATCCCACACCCACCAGGTACCCCACATCGGCTTGCCCCAAAGCGCACCGGTCCATAGCGCAATGAAAGAAAACAGGGCCCCCGTTGGGGCTATCGCGCTCGCCATCATTGCGGAAAGTCTGGTATTGAATATCAAACCTAGTGCGGCATAACCTGCCATCACCAGATACAGAAACATCGACAGTATCGATGTCGGCACATGGATATAGATGATGCGGTAAAACTCGCCCTGGGTCGCATCGGAAGGCGCGACGACAAAGCCAAGATACAAACCCGCCACAAATAAAATGGCAGATGAAACGGCGAACCAGGGTATCAATTTCCCCGCCAGCGGATAAAACATGGTCGGTGCTGAATATTTAAACCAGTTTATTGCCATAGAAAATCTCTAAAATCATTCCATCGAAATACGCAACGCCTGCGCGGCAACCCATGGGGTGAATACTGCAGCCAACACCAGCAATGCCCCCAGCAAAGACAGATGCGAGGAATAGCCCAAGCCATCCGTGACTGCACCCACCGCGCCCGTGCCGAAAATCAGCACCGGAATGCACAAGGGCAACACCAGCAAGGATAACAACACCCCGCCACCCCGCAACCCAAGGGTTAATGCAGCGCCTATCGCACCTATCATGCTCAAAACAGGCGTGCCCAGCAACAAACTCAACATCAGCACACCTACAGCCTTGAGCGGCATGTCAAACTGCAGCCCCAGCACCGGCGTCATCAGCACCAGTGGCAGGCCTGACACCATCCAGTGCGCAGCCATCTTGCCAAGCACCAGCACCGACAGCGACTGAGGTGCGAGCAGCATTTGCTCTAGCGTACCATCCAAATAGTCTGCCGAGAACAGCCTGCCCAACGACAACATTGACGCGAGTAAGGCTGATACCCACAATACGCCCGGCGCCATCTTGCGCAACATATCCGTCTCAGGCCCGACACCCAGCGGAAACAGACTCACCACCATCACGAAAAAGATCAGCGTGGTCAGTACATCTGCACGGCGCCGCATCGCCAAGACCAGATCACGGCGCGCCACCATGATCAGCAACAATAATATTTTATTCATGACAGCGACAAGCTGCGCATTTCAACGCCTGCGACTTTCAACGGCTGATGCGTGGTAAAAATCACCATGCCCTGCTTTGCAAGATGCTCGTCAAGCAGTTCTTCAATCAGCGCCACAGCGTTGACATCCAATGCAGCCAAAGGTTCATCCAGTATCCAGAGCACCGCATCGCTGACCAGCAGCCTTGCCAGCGCCACGCGGCGACGCTGCCCCTGCGAAAGTACCTTGACTGGTAGACGCTCCCTCCCTTTCAGCCCCATGCGGCGCAGTGCGGCTATCGCATCCGACTCGTTCAGCTTGATGCCGGACAATCCTGCCGAGATGCGCAGATTCTCCAGCGCGCTCAACTCGTCCTTGATCGCATTCAAATGCCCCAAATACAGCACCCTGGCAAAATAGTCCTCGGCCAGGTCACGCACGTCAACGCCCTGCCAGGCAATCTTTCCTTCATCGGGTTGAATGAAGCCGCACAGGGTGCGCAAAAGACTGGTCTTGCCGCTGCCATTCGCACCCTGAATCTGCATAACCTGACCGGAATGAAGCGCAAAGCTTAATCCTGCAAACAGCCGATGGTCACCGCGACTACAAGCTAAGTTGCTGACTTCCAGCATGAAGACAAACCTGAAATTGACAAGCTTGGGATTATATACGATAGACTCCACGCTTTGCGCAGCTTTATAATCGCCGCCAACAATTTCAAAGGGTCGCATATGGGATTTCTAGCCGACAAACGCATATTGATCACAGGCATGATCAGCAACCGCTCAATCGCCTACGGCATCGCACAAGCCATGCGCCGCGAAGGCGCAGAACTCGCGTTCACCTACCAGGGCGAACGCGTTCGAGGCCGTGTCATAGAACTTGCCCACCACTTTGACAGCGAGCTGGTTTTTCCATGCGATGTCGCCTCTGACGATGAAATCAATCAGCTGTTTGTCGACTTGAAATCACACTGGGATGGCTTTGACGGCTTTGTGCATGCCATCGCTTATGCGCCGCACGAAGCGCTGGACGGCGAATTTCTGGACGGTTTCAGCCGCGAGGCATTCCGCATCGCGCACGACATCAGCGCATACAGTTTTCCGGCCATGGCCAAGGCAGCGTTGCCGATGATGGAGGGACGCCGCGCAGCTCTGCTGACCTTGAGCTATCTGGGCGCCGTGCGCACCATGCCGCACTACAATGTAATGGGGCTTGCCAAAGCCAGCTTGGAAGCGGCCGTGCGATATCTTGCGATGCAACTGGGCGCGAAAGGCATCCGCGTGAATGCCATATCAGCTGGACCCATCCGCACGCTGGCGGCAGCCGGCATTGCCGACTTCAATAAACTTTTGGGATTCATCGAGCAGCATGCCCCGTTGAAACGCAATGTCACTGCCGAGGAAGTCGGCAATGCGGCGGCCTTTCTGTGCAGCGATCTGGCCAGCGCCATCACCGGCGAAATCACTTATGTGGATGGCGGATTCAATACCACCTCGCTAGGTGCAACCGGAGCCTAACTGGATCAATGGTATTTAAGCAAACACAGCTTTGGGAAAGTCCGATTTTGAAATCATCGGGGTTGATTCATAAATCTGAAACAAACTTGCACCATAATCGTTTGCTGATGAAGTCAAAACGGAAAGTGATTCAAGACGCCCTCCCCCGTCACATCTTTCCTGTTTTCATCTTTAATGGGCATCCCTTTGGATGCCCTTTTTTTATTATGCCGAAACTTGAACTGCCATGATCAGACGCCTCTTCCTTAGCATATGGATGCTCGCTGTCCTGAGCGGATGCGCATCGCTTCCACCGGGTGCCAACTATCCCAAGACAATATCCGCAGCCCTGCCCGATCCAGACACGACCCGCCTCGGCAGCCAGTTCGATGCAGCCGCGCGGGCGCATGCGGACAATTCCGGGTTTCGCATCATTCCGGCCGGCGTTGACGGATTCCTGATTCGTATGCAGATGATCAATGCAGCACAGAAGACACTGGATCTCCAATATTTTATTTTCCGCGGAGATCATACAGGCCAGTTGCTGACCGATGCCGTGCTACGCGCAGCCGACCGCGGAGTACGCGTCCGCATTCTGCTCGATGACGGCGAAACCCAGCCGGGCGATGAGCAGATCACAAGACTTGCGGCATATCCTTCCGTCGAGATTCGGATATTCAACCCTTTTGCATACCGCGGCCACAGCACCCTGCTCAGGGCTGCCGAATTCACGCTCAATGAGTCCCGGCTCGACTACAGGATGCACAACAAACTGCTCGTCGTGGACAATGCCATCGCGCTGATAGGCGGGCGTAATATCGGCGACCAATACTTTCAGGTCGATCCAACTTCCCAGTTTGCCGATGACGATGTGTTTGCGGCAGGACCCATCGTTCCGAAACTCTCTGCAAGCTTTGATGAGTTCTGGAATGCCGACCTGTCGATTCCGATAGAAGCACTGGCAGTATCACCCGAAACTCCGAAGCTAGAAAAACACACAGCACTGGAAAAGGAAGCAGATTACATGAAGCGCGTTGCAAGCGGCGAACCCTTTAACGGCATACTTTCTGGCCGTCTGCCGCTGACATGGGCGCACGCCCAGTTGGCGTACGACAGCCCCAACAAGAAAGAAGTGGAAAGCGGCAAGCTGACAGGCAGCCTGATGAACCGTGACGTGGCTGGTGCCGCCCTCAAGGTGAAACATGAGTTGCTGATGGTCACACCCTTTCTGATACCGGGTAAGGAAGGCATGCAGCTGATCCAAGACCTGCGCGAACGCAAAGTTCGGATTCGCATCCTGACGAGCTCACTTGATTCATCTACGGTATTGCTGGCACAGGCTGGTTACATGCATTACCGGATACCCCTACTCGAGGACGGCGTGGAACTCTATGAAATCCGCTCTCTGCTGGGCGACAACCGTGGCAGCGGCGAGACGAAGACTTTATTACATTATGGCAATTATTCCCTGCATGCGAAACTATTCGTGTTTGACCGCAAGCGCGTATTCATCGGCTCAATGAATTTTGACCAACGTTCCATGCATCTTAATACCGAGATCGGCCTGATCATCGATTCTGCGCAGCTTGCCAGACAGATTGCCGCTCGATTCGATGCGATGACGCAGCCTGACAATGCTTACCAGTTAATGCTGGACAAACACAAAAAGCTGATGTGGCGCACACGGGAAAACGGAAAATACGTCGAATATTTCACGGAACCTGCAAAGAGCGACTGGCAGAGAGTCGAGGCCAATGCCTTGTCGCTGCTGCCAGTGGACGATGAACTGTAGCACTTGCCATGCCCATGAATGAACTTTGCAAAAGGATTAAGCAAGTACCCTTGTCCCGTATTGCAAGATAAAACTTTGCCCACTCGACTATCGCCTCGTCCAGATCTCTGGGTTTAAGTCATAGCAGATAAAGCTGAGCGGCTGTCAGCAGCGCTTCCATGCCACCTGTTCCGTTCAAAGCAACAGACCTTCGACTAGTCAACCCAGTGCAATTTTCCATGCAAGGTTATCAAAGCCCGCCTCAAAACCACAATCACGGCGAGTTCAATCGGACAGGCTTGAAGCTTCTGCGATGCACGGCGCTTGCGCCGTGCTCGCGCAATGCAGCGATATGCGACGCAGTAGGATAACCTTTGTGGATCGCGAATCCATATTGCGGATATTGCTCGTGCAACTCCTGCATCAACGCATCCCGGGAAGTTTTTGCTAGGATGGAGGCGGCAGAAATGGCAGCAACCTTGCTATCCCCTTTCACGACAGCCTGGCTTGGGATGTCGGTTTCTGGACAGTAAAGACCGTCCACCAACACAAGCGTTGGTACCGGATGTAACGCCAGCACAGCGCGTTTCATTGCAAGCAGTGTGGCTTGCAGGATATTCAGGCGATCTATCTCTTCAACCGATGCATAAGCCACGGCCCACGCCAGCGCACACTCCTTGATCATGGGAGCCAGTTTTTCGCGTTGCCGTTCGGTTAGTTTCTTGGAATCATTTAAACCCGTAACTGGGCGAGCCTCATCAAGGATCACTGCCGCAGCACACACGGGCCCTGCCAATGGTCCGCGCCCCGCTTCATCCACGCCGCAGATCAAGACACTTGTCAGGTTCATTGTCATCTCCAAAAATGGAACCAAAAACCATTTCACGCTGAGGCGCGAAGAAAATTAACAACCTGATCTTAAAAGACAAAAAAACTTGGTATCTTCTATTATAAAAACATATCATCTCTTTTGATTTTATTATGATTTTATATTTATTTTGGTTTTCTCCGCGCCTCTGCGTCTCCGCGTGATGCGGTTTCTTAATCAACTTGCAAAGCCAATATATTGTTTCCAGCTTCATGCGGATGGCAAATAGGACAGAACGGCATCCGCCGCCTTTTGTGCAGTGTTCTGCCGCAAGGTTTTGTGCAATTCACCGAAGATCACCTCGAGTTCAGCCACCGCATTCTGATCATTCAGCAAGTTGAGCAACGCCTGCGCCAAGTTCCTTGGCGTCGCATCCTCCTGCATCAGCTCTGGCACGACAAAGCGGCCAAGCAATATGTTGGGCAGGCCGAAATAGGGCAGATAGCTTTTTCGCCTCATGATTCGCCAGGTCAACGCATTCAGGCGATAGGTAATGACCATGGGGCGCTTTAACAGGGCGCATTCGAGGGTCGCAGTGCCCGATGCGACCAGAACGATGTCAGCCGCCGTCATCGCATCCTGCGCATGTCCGAACAACAGCGAGAATGGCATATCTTCCGCCTTGCAGTCGTATATCGCGTGCTCGAAGATCGTTCGCGTCTCACGGCTGGCCAGCGGCACCAGAAACCGCGCATCGGGCATATTTTGCAAGATAACCCTAGCCGTTTCAATGTACAGCGCGGCAAGTTTCCTGACTTCGGACTGCCGACTTCCGGGCAGGAATGCAAACACCTTTGCCTTCAACGGGATGCGCATCATCTCGCGCATTGCGGCACGATCAGGATATTCCGGCAACATGTCCGCAAACGGATGTCCGACATAGCTCACAGGCACGCCCGCATGCTGATATATTTCGGGTTCATGCGGAAACAGCGCCAGCATGTGTGTCACTGCATCCCTGATCATTTTGATTCGCTCGCCGCGCCATGCCCATATCGACGGACTGACGTAGTGTATAGTAGGAATGCCGTTTCGTTTGAGTTTATGCTCCAGACCAAAATTGAAATCCGGCGCATCCACCCCGATGAACAGCGCAGGCCGATTGGCCAGAAAATGCTTTTTCAGTTTGCGGCGTATGCCAGATATCTCCTGATAATGGCGCAGCACTTCGACATAGCCGAACACGGCGAGTTTTTCCATCGGAAATAACACCCGCATGCCGACAGACTGCATCTTAGGCCCGCCGATCCCGACAAATTCCACATCTGGGCGCACTTGCCTTATCGCCGCCATCAAGTGACTGGCAAGCAAATCGCCCGATGCTTCGCCCGCAACGATACCGATTACCTGTGCCATAGAAGCTTAGCGGATGATGCCGCGCGTTGCAGCGGCCAAGAAGTCCACCAGTAATTGCAACTCAGGACACTCTGCCACCTGGCCCTGAATTGCTTCTTTGGCGTCTTCCAGTGCGAGACCGGATTTATACAGCGTCTTGTATGCCCGTTTGATCGCCATGATGGAATCGCTGGAAAAGCCGCGCCGCTTGATCCCCTCGGAGTTGATGCCATGAACGGTGGCCGGATTGCCCGCAGATGTCACGAAAGGCGGCAAATCCTGAGCCAGACGCGTCTGGAATCCGGTCATCGCATGGGCCCCGATGCGCACAAACTGATGCACGCCAGACAACCCGCCCAGAAATGCCCAGTCTCCGACATGTACATGACCGCCCAGGGTTACCCCGTTTGCCATGATGGTGTGGTTGCCGACCTGGCAGTCATGGGCCAGATGCACATAGGCCATGATCCAGTTGTGATTGCCAAGACGCGTCACGCCAGCATCCTGTATAGTACCTATATTGAAAGTGCAGAATTCGCGTATGGTATTGTGGTCACCGATTTCAAGGCGGGTCGGCTCATTCGCATATTTCTTGTCCTGGGGTATTTCCCCCAGCGAGCAGAACTGAAAGATGCGGTTGTGCGAACCGATGCGGGTATGTCCGTCTATCACCACATGTGGGCCTATCACAGTGCCGGCACCTACCTCGACATGTTCGCCGATGATGGAATAAGCCCCCACCGAGATATGCTCGGCAAGTTTGGCATTGGAATGAACGATTGCAGTCGGGTGTATCATCAGTCCACCGTTTTGACCGTGCACATCAATTCAGCTTCTGCCACCAGTTGCCCGTCTACTTCGGCCTTTGCCTTGAACTTGTATACGCCGCGCATGCTGCGTATCAGCTCCGCCCTGATGATCAACTGATCGCCCGGCGAAACAGGTCTTTTGAAGCGCGCACCATCGATGCCCGCAAAGTAATACACGGATTTCTCATCCAGCTTGTTTTCCATGCTCTGGAACGACAGCAATGCTGCCGTTTGCGCCATGGCTTCTATGATCAGCACACCTGGCATCACCGGATGATGCGGGTAGTGCCCAGGAAAAAAAGGTTCGTTGATGGTGACATTTTTAAGCGCAACGATCTGCTTGCCGGGCTCAAGCGACAGCACCCTGTCCACCAACAGAAATGGATAGCGGTGCGGCAGATTTTCGAGGATGGCATGGATGTCCATCAGTGGCCCAGACGATGGTATTTGCGTATTCATCAGTTGTTATCCTTTAACGATTCCTGTTTTGACTGTTCCAGTTTTTTGATGCGCCGGTTCATCTCGTCAAGATGCCGCAGATGCACCGCATTCTTTCGCCAGTCTTCCATTTTTCCAAACGGAAAGATCGCGGCATAGGAACCGGCTTCATGTATGGATTTTCCGATCAGCGTGAATGAAGCGATCATCACATCGTCAGCGATTTCCAAATGTCCCAGTATCCCAGCACTCCCGCCTATCTGGCAACGCTTCCCTATCGTCGTGCTGCCGGCGATGCCGACACACCCTGCAATCGCAGTGTGCGCGCCGATCTTCACGTTATGCGCAATCTGAATCTGATTGTCCAGTTTCACGCCATCTTCGATCAACGTATCATCCAGCGCGCCTCTGTCTATCGTGGTGTTTGCGCCAATCTCGACATCGTTGCCGATAACAACCCGGCCGATCTGTGGAATCTTGATCCAGCGCCCCTCTTCCATCGCAAAGCCAAAGCCATCTGCACCGATCACCGCGCCGGAATGGGCGATCAGATTGTCCCCCAGCACGCAATCGTGGTAGACCACCACGCGCGGATACAAACGCACGCCAGCGCCTATCGTCACGTTATCGCCTATGAAACAGCCCTCACCGATGACCGACTGGGCGCCAATCACGACACCCTGACCGATGACCGCCATCGCAGCGATGGTGGCAGTCGGATCAAGCAGCGCACCTTGGCCTACGACGGCATGAGGATGCACGCCAGGAACAGCCTTGGGCAGCGGATTCAAAAGCGCCGAGACTTTGGCAAAATAGGCATAGGGATTGGATGAAACAATGCGCGGCAAACCGGTCGCATCAGCATCTGCTTCGTTCAATATCACGGCACCCGCCCTAGTGTCGGAAAGTTTGCTTCTATACTTGCTGTTGGCCAGGAAACTGATCTCATCAGAACCGGCCTGCTCTAGCGTGGCTACCTGAGCGATTTCAATTTCTGCATCACCCAGTACGCGTCCGCCCAAACTCGCCGCAATTTGTGCCAGTGTATAAGCCACTATTTGCTGTCTGTCTTGTCTGAGGCGAGACTCTTGATCACCTTGTCAGTGATGTCGATCTTTGGGTTGCGATACACCGCCTCCTGCAGGATCAGGTCGTATTTCTCGGATTCTGCAATGGCCTGTATCGCCTTGTTGGCACGTTCCAGCACCACCGCCAGCTCCTCGTTCTTGCGCAGACTCAAGTCTTCACGAAACTCCCGCTGCAGGCGTTGCAGATTGACATTCAACGCATTCAGCTCGCGCTCCTTGTTTCTCCTGTCTACCTCGCTCAATCCGCCCGCATCCTTGTCCAGCAAGAGCTGCAAGTCTTTGGCCTGCTTCATTTCCTTCTTGATCTCCTGATCCCGCCCGGAAAACTCTTTTTCGATTTTCTTCTCTGCGGCAATCGCAGGAACCGACTCTCGCAGGATGCGTTCAGTATCAACCACACCCACCTTGAAATCACCGGCCAACGCGGATCCCGCGCACAGCAGGCCCGCAAACAACATATAAAAAATTTTCTTCATCGCTATCACCTCTTTTATCATAGCCATCAAATTCATACAGGCATTAGAACATCGAACCCATGGTGAACTGGAACGCTTGCAGCATGTCCTGAGGTTGCGCATTCAAGGGCCTGGCATAGCTGAGTTTCAAAGGTCCCATCGGGGACATCCAGGTCACAGCTATACCCGCTGAATAACGCATACCCGCAGTGCCAGGCAAATAACCCTGATTGGCGACATAGCCTGAAACGATACCTGAATCGACAAAGCCGCTCAAACGCACCGACTTGTCCTTTACGCCGGGCATGGGCGTCATCATCTCCACACTCGCAATCCCCATGCGCGTGCCACCGACTGGCAAATCGGTTGAATCGCGCGGCCCCAGCGAATTGATCTGGTAACCCCTCACGGAGCCCACACCACCCGCATAAAAGTTCTTGAAGAAGGGCAGCTCTTTTCCCCCATAACCGTTGCCGTACCCAAACTGCGCGTTGGTCATCAGTGTCCAGTCCCCATTGAACGGATAAAACCATTGATTATTATAGTTCAGCTTATAGTAGCGCATGTCCATCACTGGCAGCGCAACTTCAGTATAGGCATGCTGCAGCATACCTTCAGTGGTGTAAATCGCACTGTCGCGCGTATCGCTGCCCCAACCCAGCGTCGTCAGCACGGTCTTATTTGTGCCGCCGAAAGTGTTCACGTAATTGACATAGCTGACCGGGCTCAAATAGGTCAGACCTATCGTCGTCTGTTCAATCGATGTGCCAAAGCTGATGCTCTGATCCTCGCTGATCGGTACGACATAACGGACGCCGGCGCCTACGGTATCGGAAGTGAACGCGCTCAACGCAATGCTCGTGGTGTTCATCACATTCTTGTATACATCGAACCCGCGGCTGATCCCCTCTTCCGTGTAATAAGGATTGGTATAGGATACCGAAATGTTTTCGTTGATTATGCTGGTGTTGATCTGCGTGGACAAGGTGTTGCCGCTGCCGAACAGATTCGTCTGCGAAACGCCGCCTGACAGCACCAATCCTTCACCGCTGTTGATACCTGCACCAACTGTAAAGCTGCCTGTAGACTGCTCCTTCACGGCCACATTGACATCCATCTGATCAGCAGCGCCTTGAACCGCGGGCGTTTCCACATTGACCTCAGAGAAGTACCCCAGTCGGTCCGCGCGTTGTTTGGACTTTTTAACCTTTGTCACGTCGAACCACGAGTTTTCCACTTGGCGGAATTCGCGGCGTATCACCTCGTCGCGCGTCTTGGTATTTCCGGTGATATTGATATGACGCACATAGACCCGCTGTCCCGGATCAACCACAAAATTAAAGGACACCTCGTGCTTGTCCTTGTCCACGTCGGGATTCGCGTTGACGTTGGCAAAGGCATAACCTTCGGCTGCCAGCCGCTCGCCTATCATCTTGCTGGTGTCTGTAAGTTCCTTGCGCGAAAAAGTATCATTCGGCTTGATCTTGATAAGCTTGTCCATCTCCTCCTTAGAGATCAGGGTATTGCCGGTGACCGACACCTTGGAAACCTTGTATTTCTCTCCTTCTGTCTCATTGATAGTGATGTAGATATCCTTCTTGTCTGGCGTAATAGAAATCTGCGTGGAATTTATGTTGTATTCCAGATAGCCGCTGTCCATGTAGTAAGAACGCAGCGTCTCAAGGTCTGCCGACAGTTTCTGTTTGGAATACTGGTCGTTCTTGGTGATGAAACTAAGCCAGGTCGGAGTGCTCAACTTCATCAAACCCAGCAGATCCGATTCAGGGTACACCTTATTTCCTATGATGTTGATCTGTTTGATTTTGGAGGTTTCACCTTCATCGACATCAAACACGATGCTCACGCGGTTGCGCTCAAGCTTGGTCACCTTCGTTGTCACCGAAACGCCATACTTGCCGCGTGCAATATACTGGAGCTTCAAATCATTCACGGCTTTTTCCAGTGCACTTTTATCGAAGATATGCGCCTCGACAAGACCAGCGAATTTCATGTTGTCTTTCAGTTGATCCTTGGAAAAAGCCTTGACGCCATTGACCTCTATGCTGGCAATGGTCGGGCGTTCGCGCACCAGCACGACCAGCACGCCCTGCTCGACCTCAAGCCTGACATCCTTAAAAAAACCCGTTCCATACAAGGCATGAATCGCAGCCTTTGCCTTCTCATCATCCATCGTGTCGCCGACCTTGACTGGCAGATAGCTGAACACCGTGCCCGCTTCGGTACGCTGTATCCCTTCAACGCGGATATCCTTGACGGTGAATGGCGTGATCGCCCAAGCGGGCGAGACGAACAACAGCGAAAGAATTCCTGCAAGTTTTGTTTTATTCATTTATTGCTAACCTGAGATGAGGCGATTAATATCGTTATAAAAAGCAAGAACCATCAGCGTGCCCAGCAATACAATGCCAATCTTCTGACCGTTTTCCCATGCTCTTTCAGAAACGGGACTGCCTTTGACCGACTCGGCGACATAATACAACAAGTGCCCGCCATCCAATAAAGGAACAGGCAGCAGATTCAACACGCCCAGACTGATGCTGATCAGCGCAAGAAAGCCAAGATAAGCGATCACCCCCATATGCGCGGACTGCCCTGCATAATCCGCAATAGTAACCGGCCCGCTCAAGTTTTTCACAGACACTTCACCCACCAGCATTTTACCCAGCATTTTCAGACTGATGAAGGAAGTCTCCCAGGTTCTCGAAACCGACTGGCCAAACGCGTCCAGCGGTCCATAACTCACCGTGGTGGTCATGGCTTCCCACGCCTTCTGATCGAACTTGGGGGCCGCACCTATCCTGCCTATCATCTTGCCTGATTCGGCAACTGCTTCGGGAATCACATCAAGGCTCAGTGTCCTCTGGCCACGTTGAATATCCATCCGTATCAAATGCTTTGGACTCGCGCGAACCAATTCGACCACCTGCTCCCAGTTCTGAACAGGCAATCCGTCTGCACGCAAAATCACGTCGCCCACCTGCAGCCCGGCCTGTCTTGCCACACCCTTATCAGTGAGCATGCCTATCACTGGCGCGATCACAGGCTGCTCTGAATGCAGGCCAAGCTTGCCAAGAAACTCGCCTTCCAGATCGCTGGTCAAAAGCCCACTCATATCAAGCTGATGATGCACAATCACACCGCCGTCCCTGGCCTCCACATCGGCTTCACCTTGCCGGCCCTCTTTCAGCGACAACGTCATCAGCGTCCAACGCAATTCCTGCCAGCTCGGGATTTCCACTCCATTGACACTGAGTATTTGCTCTCCCTTGTGCATCTCTGCTAGCGCTGCAGGCGTGCCTGCCGGCACATCGCCCAGCACAGGTTTTAGGCCTTCTATTCCGTGCATGAACAGCACCCAGTAAAGGATTATCGCTAGGATGAAATTCGCCAGCGGGCCTGCCACAACAATGGCCATGCGCTGCAACACCGGTTTGCGGTTGAATGCCCTGTGCAGTTCGGCAGGCAACACCTCGCCTTCGCGCTCGTCCAGCATCTTGACATAACCGCCCAGAGGGATCGCGGAGATCACCCATTCGGTATCGGAATGGGCAAACCGTTTGCGGTATATCACCTTGCCGAATCCCAGCGAGAAAACCAGCACCTTGACGCCGCAGCGGCGCGCCACCCAGTAATGGCCATATTCATGAAACATCACTAGCAGAACTACAGCAACGACAAAAGCAAGCAAGGTCATCATAAGCGGAGTCTTTCAACTTGTTGGTTAGCAGCGCAACGCGCGCTGGCATCGGCTTCCAGCACATCATCAAGACAGGCAACGTCATGAACTGGCATGCTCGTCAGCACCGATTCAATCACGCGGGCAACGGAAAGGAATGAAATCTCATGATCCAGAAATGCGGCAACGGCAACTTCATTGGCCGCGTTGAGCACCGCTGGTGCGCTGCCCCCTGCACGCAAGGCCTGGTATGCCAGTGCCAGGCAAGGGAAACGCGCAAAGTCGGGCTCGGCAAAATCAAGCCTTGCAATCTTGAACAGATCGAGCGAGGCCACGCCTGAGTCAATGCGATGAGGATATGCAAGGCCATAGGCGATCGGCGTGCGCATGTCCGGGTTGCCGAGCTGCGCGATCACAGAGCCGTCTATGTATTCGACCAGAGAATGAATCACGCTCTGCGGATGGATCACTACCTGTATGTCGCAGGCATCGACGTTGAACAGCCAGCGCGCCTCGATAACTTCCAGACCCTTGTTCATCATGCTCGCAGAGTCCACCGAAATCTTGCGCCCCATCGTCCAGTTGGGATGTCTGCATGCTTGGTCTGGCGTGACCTGCTGCAAATTTTCCAGCGGCGTCGTCCGGAACGGTCCGCCCGATGCAGTAAGCAATATGCGCGCAACCCCCGAGCCTGCCATGTCACCCCGGTAGTCATGCGGCAATGCCTGAAAAATCGCATTGTGCTCGCTGTCGATGGGCAGCAATACAGAACCGCTTTCGCGCACCGCATCCATGAACACATTGCCTGCCATCACCAACGTTTCCTTGTTGGCCAGAAGAATCTTCTTGCCTGCATGCGCTGCAGCAAGCGTAGGCCGCAAACCTGCAGCGCCGACGATGGCTGCCATCACCGTGTCCACTTCGGGCTCGCTGCTCACCGCTTCCAACGCATCCACGCCACACAACACCTCGGTCTTCAATCCCCCTTCGCGCAGCAGGGCACGCAACTTAACAGCTGCTTCACCATCGAGCAGCACCGCATAGGCAGGATTAAACTGAATACATTGTTTATATAGCAAGTCGACCTGTTTGTTAGCGGTCAGCGCAAAGATCCGGTATTTGTCCGGATGGCGTCCCACCACATCCAGGGTGCTCGTGCCTATGCTTCCCGTCGAACCTAAAATCGTGAGCGATTGCATGTCAGCCCATCTGCCCTATCAACATGGCCATCGCAGCGAGCGGCAAGGTTGAAGTCAGCGCATCTATGCGATCGAGCAGACCGCCGTGTCCGGGCAACAGAGATCCGCTGTCCTTGACACCCGCCTGGCGTTTGATCAGAGATTCGAACAGATCGCCGATCACGGCCAGAGCCACCCAGCACCATATGGCCGGCAGAACAAACGCAACCGAAGGCACGACCGATCTTGCAGCGAGTGCATACCATACGATCAGCGCATAGATGGAAGCGCAAAGCACAGCGCCTGCCACACCTTCCCAGGTTTTTCCGGGGCTGATGCCGGGTGCGAGTTTGTGTTTTCCAAATCTGCGTCCTGAAAAATAAGCGCCGATATCTGCAACCCAAACCAGACTCATCGCAAGCAGCAGCAACCACGGACTAAAGCTGCGCAAATCCAGCATCGCAAACCCCGTCGGCAACAGTACGGCCCAGCCGGTCAGGCACATCAGCGGACGATTCTCGACTTTAAATCCTGTCATCATCCAGATCGGCACGACGACAAGCCAGAGCACCGCAGATACAGCATAAATCCACGCATGAGAAATCCCGGACAGGATCAAGATTGCCATCAGAAGTATCGTCAATGCCGCATAAAGGAAAGTCTGACCGCCCGACAGCCTGGACAGTTTCGACCATTCCGCAATACCTTGCATCACCATCAGCACGACGACTGCCACCCACCAGTTGCCTGGCAATACGAACAGCACGAGCAACAGCAGCAACAGTAAAATAACGGCGGTAATAATTCTAGATTTAAGCATATCGCCCTTTATCTGAGCCTGCCAACTGGTCGCTGGTTCGGCCAAAACGCCGCTCGCGATGCTGATAAGAAGCAATCGCAAGCTCCAGTGCACGGCGGCCAAAAGCCGGCCACAGGGTGTCTGTAAAATACAACTCGGTATAGGCCAACTGCCAGAGCATGAAATTGCTGATGCGTTTCTCGCCACCGGTACGTATGAATAAATCAGGTTCGGGTGCATCGCCCATGGAAAGATATGGCTGAAGATCCTTTTCGGCAAATGATGCCGCAAGCTCAGGGTGGTCCCCAAGCATCGCATGCACCGCGTGCATCACATCCCAGCGCCCGCCATAGTTTGCAGCAATGGTCAGCATCAAACCGGTATTGTTGGCGGTGAGCGCCTCGGCGTCAGAAATGGCCCGCTGCAGATTGTCATCAAAATGCGACCTGTCGCCAATGATCTTCAGGCGAATGTTGTTGCCATGTATGCTTGCGACCTCGCGTTCCAGCATTTTCATGAACAGCGACATCAAGAACGACACCTCGTCAGCCGGACGACGCCAGTTTTCGCTGCTGAAAGCAAATACCGTCAGATATTCGACACCGAGATCACGGCAGGCTTTGACGGTGACACGCAAGGATTCGACACCTCTCTGATGCCCCATGATGCGCGGCATGAACCGGCGCTTTGCCCAGCGGCCATTGCCATCCATGATGATGGCAATATGACGCGGTATCTTAGCTACATCAGGAATGGTGAGCGTGGAACTGGTCACATTACACGGCCATTAAATCAACTTCTTTGGCTGACAACGCCTGGTCGATTTCAGAAACAAACTTGTCGGTAAGCTTTTGGATATCATCCTGCATGCGCCGCTCATCGTCTTCAGAAATTTCTTTCTTCTTGAGCAGTTCCTTCAGGCTGTGGTTCGCATCCCGGCGTATGTTGCGCACCGCGATCTTCGCATCTTCTCCTTCGGACTTGACCAGTTTGATCAGATCGCGACGACGCTCCTCTGTCAACATCGGCATCGGAACACGGATCAGATCGCCGCTGGTGGCAGGATTCAAGCCCAGATCCGCATCACGTATCGCGCGCTCGACCTTGCCCACCATGTTTTTCTCATAAGGCTGTACGCCTATGGTGCGCGCATCAATCAGCGTTATATTGGCCACCTGCGTCACCTGCGTCGGGCTGCCGTAATATTCGACCATTACATGATCCAAAAGACCGGTGTGTGCGCGGCCCGTGCGGATCTTGCCCAAGTCAGCGCGCAACGCATCAAGCGATTTGCGCATCCTCTGCTCGGCATCTTTTCTGATTTCAGCAATCATGCTCTCTCCTCGTCATACAGGCACTGCTAGTCAACTCGAACCAGCGTGCCCTCGCCTTCCCCTGACAGCACGCGTTTCAACGCACCCGGTTTGAAAATACTGAATACGATGATCGGTAATTTCTGGTCACGGCAAAGGGTCAGCGCGGTGGCATCCATCACCTGAAGGTTCTTGCTGATCGCCTCGTCAAAGCTCAAGGACTGATAGCGCACCGCCTGAGGATCCTTTTTCGGATCGGCCGTGTAAATGCCGTCGACCTTGGTCGCCTTGATCACCACCTCGGCACTCATCTCGACGCCGCGCAGCGCCGCCGCAGTATCCGTGGTGAAAAAGGGACTGCCTATCCCTGCGGCAAAAATCACCACCTTGCCTTCTTCAAGGTAGCGCAGAGCCTTCCCGCGTATGAAAGGCTCCGCGACCTGCTCCAGATTAAGGGCCGACTGCACGCGGCAATCCAACCCAGAACGGCTCATCGCATCCTGCAATGCCATCGAGTTCATCACCGTGGCCAGCATGCCCATGTAATCGGCTGTTGCCCTGTCCATACCAGCTGCGGCGGGTGCCACACCGCGGAAAATGTTGCCGCCGCCAATCACCAATGCCACCTGCACGCCCATCTCAACCACTTCCGCAATCTCCGCAACTATGCGCTCGATCACCTGACGATTGATGCCATAGCTGTCTTCCCCCATCAGCGCTTCGCCGGAGAGTTTCAAAAGTATGCGTTTATAGACAGGCGCGCTCATGGTCATCATCCTTGTGCTGCAGCGATCGTCGCGGCCACTTCCGCCGCATAATCTTCGACCTTTTTCTCGATGCCTTCGCCCACCACGAACATCTGGAAGGAGGAAACCGAAGCCCCTTTCGCCTTCAGCAATTGTTCTATAGTCTGCTTCCCATCTTCCGCCTTGACGAAAACTTGGCCCAGCAGCGTGACTTCCTTCAGGAATTTCTGCACGGTGCCTTCGGCAATTTTTTCCAGCATCGCTTCTGGCTTGCCCGCTTCGCGCGCCTTCTCGACCGCAATGCGACGCTCGGTGTCTATCTCTGCCGGGTTCACCCCTGAGGCATCGACAGATTTCGGCTTGGAGGCTGCAATGTGCATGCAAATGTCGCGCCCCAGTGCATCATCGCCGCCCGAAAAATTGAGCAACACGCCGATCTTGCTGCCATGCAGATAGCTCGAGAGATTTCCGGTCGTGGTTTCATAGCGCTCGAAACGGCGCACAGTCATGTTCTCACCTAGCTTCATCACCAGCGCCTTGCGGGTTTCCTCAACGCTGTCAGCGCCGTTCGCGATCACCATGTCTGACAAGGCTGCAATATCGGCCGGATTATTCTTTGTCACCGTTTCAGCCACATTTTTTGCAAACGCAATAAAATCATCATTCTTCGCTACAAAATCGGTTTCGCAGTTCACTTCAACGACCGCTCCCGATTTGCCATCGGGAGCGATGAACGCGCTGACTACGCCTTCGGCCGTCACGCGCGACGAAGCCTTGCTGGCCTTGGCACCACTCTTGATGCGCAACTGCTCTTCAGCCACCTTGAAATCGCCATCCGCCTCGACCAGCGCTTTCTTGCATTCCATCATGCCAAGGCCCGTTGCCTCGCGCAACTCCTTGACCATACTTGCAGTGATTTCTGCCATGCTCAACTCCTAAAATTCAGATAAAAAACTTATAAAAAAAGGGGCTTGCGCCCCTTTGTGCGCCGGTTTATCTCAAGCAGTCTGTTCAGGCTCTTCAGCCACCTGCTGAACCAGTTCATTCAATGACTGAGCGCGACCTTCCAGCACTGCATCCGCTATGCCGCGCGCATACAGACGGATCGCTTGAGTGGAGTCGTCGTTGCCCGGTATCACGAAATCCACACCGATTGGTGAATTGTTTGTGTCGACGATGCCGATTACAGGTATGCCCAGCTTCTGCGCTTCAACGATGGCGCCCTTCTGGTAACCCACGTCGATCACAAATATCGCGTCCGGCAGATTAGCCATGTCCTTGATGCCACCCAGACTGCGATTCAACTTCTCCAACTCGCGGTTCATCATCAGCAATTCTTTTTTGGAGACGCCTTCGGTCGAACCATCCGCCATCACGGCCTCCAGATCGCGCAGACGCTTGATAGATTGCTGCACCGTCTTGTAATTGGTCAGCATTCCGCCCAGCCAGCGGTGATTCACAAACGGAGAGTTTGCGCGAGTTGCTTCTTCCTGAAGGATTTCGCGCGCCTGGCGCTTGGTGGCCACGAACAGGATCGTGCCTTTTTTTGCAGCGAGCTTGCGCACGTAGTTTTCCGCCTCAGCAAACATCGCGACGGACTTTTCCAGATTGATGATGTGAATACGGTTGCGGTGCCCGAAAATGAAAGGTGCCATCTTTGGGTTCCAGAAACGGGTCTGGTGACCAAAATGAACACCAGCATCCAGCATTTGACGCATTGTTACAGCCATGATTATTCCTATATGTTAAGGGTTAGAACTGCCACTCGCCAGCTTGACTCTTTCGAGCACCCCAACTTGCGCGAGCGGGAAATTTGCACCGGCCAATTCCGATGCAATATATATTATAACATGGACAGTCAGACAGCCTCAACCGGATTTGAATCCTAGCGGCGCACCCACTCTGCATGCACAGTCGATTTTGAATACCACAGCAATCCCGCCGTCAGCATCGCACCGATTATCAGGGCCAACCAAGGATATCCTGCCAGACTGAAATGAATAAAAGGAAAAACCACCAGGGGCAGCGCCATGAGGGCCCACAACAACAAAATCACCATGCCAAACCAGCCCACCATTACCCCGACAGTGGTCCGGACATAAACCCGGATTGCGCCACAATGATCACAAACACCTACATTAGAACCAACTTCAGCATTACAGAGCGGACATTGCATAATGGCTTCCCAAGAAAATAAATGACGACACAGCGCCTAGCGCCCCCATGCTACTCCATGTACATCCCGCCGTTAACATGCAGGGTAACGCCAGTGATGTATGAAGCCGCCGGGCTTGCCAGGAAAGTCACCGCAGCAGCAATATCGGCGGGTTGCCCCAAGCGTTTTAATGGCACATGCTCGATAAGTTTTGCGCGCTGCTCCTCCCCCAACGCATGCGTCATGTCGGTTTCAATGAATCCCGGAGCCACACAATTCACCGTGACGTTGCGGCTGCCGATTTCCTGCGCCAGCGATTTGGTAAAACCGATCATGCCAGCCTTCGATGCGGCGTAGTTGGCCTGCCCTGCATTGCCCATACTGCCCACCACGGAAGAAATGCTGATGATGCGCCCGCTTCTAGCCTTCATCATCGCGCGCAAAACTGCACGGGACAGACGGAACACCGATTTCAGATTGGTTGCCAGCACATCATCCCATTCTTCGTCAGTCATGCGCGCCAGCAAGTTGTCTCGCGTGATGCCAGCATTGTTCACCAGTATCGTGATTTCTCCGTACTGTTTGCGAAGCGCATCCAGCACCCGTTCTGTTTGGGCCGCATCGTTGACGTTAAGCGCGTAACCGCAACCTCTGATGCCACCCTCCACCAGATAGTCGCTGATCGCGACTGCCCCTTTGTCAGTGGTCGCCGTGCCGATCACCGTAGCGCCTTGGCGACCCAGTTCCTGCGCAATAGCCTGACCGATGCCGCGTGATGCGCCCGTCACCAGCGCGATTTGTCCTTGTAGTGTCATGCCATTTCCTTGAATTCAGTCAGCGTCTGTATCAATGACGCACCATCGTTAATTGCCATTGCCTGCTGGCTCGTGTCTATGCGCTTGTTAAGGCCAACCAGCACCCGGCCAGGCGCGCATTCGACATTATGCGTGACACCCATTTTCCCGAATGCCAGTACCGTTTCAACCCAGCGCACAGGGGAATAAAGCTGGCGCACCAACGCATCACGTATGCGGTCAACTTCGCTGTATGCCGCCACATCAGCGTTGTGCAACACAGGAATCGCCGGCGCCTTAACGTCGACACTGACAAGGTAATCGCGTAATCGTTCCGCGGCCCCCTTGAGCAATGAACAGTGTGAAGGCACGCTCATCGGCAGCATGACCGCGCGCTTGGCGCCTTTCGCCTTCGCAAGGGCCATGCCACGCTCAACCGCGGCACGGTTTCCCGCGATCACCACCTGCCCGGGAGAGTTGTAATTTACCGCCTCTAGTACTTCTCCTTCAGCCACCTCTATGCACAACGCGCGCACCGCTTCGTCATCGAGCCCCAGGATTGCCGCAATACCGCCCACACCTTCCGGCACCGCCTGCTGCATGCACTCTGCACGGTATCTCACCAACGGCAGCGCATCGGAAAAATTCAAGGCTTTTGCTGCCACCAGCGCGGTATATTCACCCAGACTGTGCCCTGCCATCACGGAAGCCACAGCGCCATGCTGCGATTGCCAAGCACGATAGACAGCCACACCTGCCGTCAGCATGACGGGCTGCGTGTTCACCGTGGCATTGAGCTCGCCATCGCTGCCATCGCTCACCAACTGCCACATATCCTGCTTGAGAATATCGGAGGCTTCGGCAAACGTGTCCCGCACCACAGGAAAGTCAGCATACCCTTCCATCATGCCGCGAGATTGCGAACCCTGACCGGGAAATACGAATGCAAATTTGATCATAAAAAATCAGCTATCAGTCGTTAGAAGTTAATCGCTAAAAGCTGTCGTTAGCCTCTGGTCATTAGTAGCGAGTTAAAAAGCCGCGTAGCCGAAATCGCCAAATAATGACTAACGACTAGCGACTGATTCACATTACCAGCGCAGCAGCACAGCCCCCCAGGTAAACCCGCCGCCTATCGCTTCAAGGAGAATGTTTTGCCCCGCCTTGATGCGCCCCTCCCTGACCGCCACATCCAGCGCCAGCGGAATCGACGCCGACGAGGTGTTGCCATGATGTGAAAGCGTGACCACCACGTTGTCCATGCTCAAACCGAGCTTCTTCGCAGTAGCCTCAATGATGCGGATGTTCGCCTGATGCGGCACCAGCCAGTCGATATCCTCACTCTTCATGCCCGCCTCCAGCATCACCTCGTCGACCACCCGACTCAACGCCGTGACAGCGAATTTGAACACCGCCTGCCCTTCCATTTTGATGAACGGATCACCCTGAACTTCACCGTTGCAGATATTGCCATCTGCCCTCAATAAGGCATGGTGGCGACCGTCCGAATGCAGCTTCGCGGCCAGCACGCCAGGCGCATCGCTTGCCTGCATGATCACGGCCCCCGCGCCATCTCCGAACAGTACGCAAGTTGCACGGTCTGTCCAGTCCAGCATGCGCGACATCACCTCAGCACCCACCACCAGCACTGTTTTTGCTTGGCCTGCCCGGATATAAAGATCCGCGCTATTGATCGCATAGACAAACCCGCCGCACACCGCCTGCAGGTCGAATGCAGCGCCGCCATTGGTGATGCCCAGTTTGTCCTGCAACAGACAGGCCGTGCTAGGGAATATCTTGTCAGGAGATGTCGTAGCGACAATGATGAGATCGATGTCGTCAGCTGCAATGCCGGCCGCCTCAATGGCTTTCAAGCTTGCCTGCAAAGCAAGGTCGCTGGTCATCTGGCCTTCTGCTGCAATATGCCGCTCGCGGATGCCGCTGCGCGAAACGATCCACTCATCCGATGTATCGACGATTTTTTCCAGATCGAAATTGGTGAGCACCTTGTCAGGCAGATAACTTCCGGTACCGATAATCTTCGAATAGATCATGACGCTCCAATTTGGGTATTTTGACGTTCATGGTGCCACTTCTCGATATGCACGCTGATCTGCTGCCACATGCCGGCACGCGCCTCTTCGGCGGCCTTTTCAATTGCACATCGAAACGCGAACACATCTGCAGAACCGTGGCTCTTCACCACGATGCCTTTCAGCCCCAGAAAACTGGCTCCATTGTAACGCCTGTGATCCAGCCTGTGCTTGAAAGCCCTGAGCACCGGCAAGGAAATTGCGGCCGCAAACCTAGTATACAGGCTGCGCTTGAATCCCTCTTTCAGGAAGTCGCCCATCATCTTGGCCACACCCTCGGCAGTCTTGAGCGCGACGTTACCGACAAAGCCATCGCACACCACAAGGTCGGTTGCACCTTTGAAAATATCGTTGCCCTCGATGTTCCCGTAAAAATTCAGGTCGCTCTGACGCAACAGGGTGGCCGCCTGCTTGACCACCTCATTACCCTTGATATCTTCGCTGCCGATATTGAGGAGTCCCACGGTGGGATTGGGTTTGCGCTCGAGCGCTGTGACAAGCGTTGCGCCCATCATCGCAAATTGCAGCAAATGCTCGGCAGTGCAATCCGTGTTAGCGCCCAGATCGAGCATGCATATCTGTC
This sequence comes from Pseudomonadota bacterium, assembly GCA_021787435.1. Taxonomy (GTDB): domain Bacteria; phylum Pseudomonadota; class Gammaproteobacteria; order Burkholderiales; family Gallionellaceae; genus Gallionella. The sequence continues at coordinate 49,051 of JAJYLY010000001.1, forward strand.
CGCTTTGCGTCGGCAAATAAGAGGCGATGGCCGGCCTGTCGATACCCGGAATGGTTTTCAACACATAACGAGCCGTCGCCATCAACGCGCCTGTATTCCCAGCGCTGACACAGGCGGAAGCTTCGCCGCCCTTGACGAGGTTGATCGCAACACGCATCGAGGAGTCCTTTTTTCCGCGCAAGGCTGACTGCGGCAACTCATCCATGCCCACCACCTCAGAGGTCGCTTGCACGCGCAAACGTCCAGCGAATTGACCGTCTGCGATAGAGAGCGCGTTCAATTCAGCCTGTATCGTTTCGGTGTTGCCAACCAGGATGATGGAATCGCGTGGATACTGCTTCAGATATTCAACGGCAGCAGGGACAGTGACCGAAGCACCGTGGTCTCCCCCCATCGCATCTATAGCTAATGTAACATCCACTACGTGATCCTTGGCGAGAGTAAGCTCCAAATCCAGACTTGGCCTGCACAATGCCGGCAAAGCCCTGCAAATGCGCCAACCAAATCATTAAGGACAGGATAAATCAAAATCTAAAGAACCAGAAACGCTACCAGCGGCAGCGTTCGACAGCGATCATTCACCCTTGGTCTTGACCACTTTCTTGCCGCGATAAAAACCCGTCGGGCTGATATGATGACGCAGATGATTCTCGCCTGTCGTAGGCTCAATTGCCAACGCAGGGCTGGTCAGGAAATCATGCGCGCGATGCATGCCACGCTTAGACGGGGATTTTTTATTCTGTTGAACTGCCATGCTATTGCTCCTTGGGAAAATCTAAATTAATTATGCTTCAACTTTTCTAACGCCGCAAAAGGATGCCTGCCTTCCTTGCTGTATTTACTTTCTGCCGCTTGACAAGCACCGGTTTCATGCCTGGGCGCAATGGGTAAACCCAACAGTATTTCATCTTCCAGCAGCGCTACCACATCCATATGCTCCTCTGCCAAAATGGCGTCGAAGTCTTCCTCGCCGTCATCCAACTCATCGAGACCCGCTTGATCACACAGCAATAGACGCATTTCAAACTGTATTGCATAATCAAGCGCACCAAGACAACGCTGGCAACGCAGCTGGCAACAGCCGTGAAGACTGACATCCAGTATCGGACGGCCCTGATGATCCATTCCGCCTTGCAAGATATAATCCAGAACACCCTGCGGGCTATCCAGCAATTCCTGCAAACGCGGCAACTCGGCAAACGGCACTTGTGCGCTTATCAGCCTGCCGTTGCGGGCAAAATCCAGACTATCTATACAGGGTCGTGCGTACATGAGCCGCGCATCTTATATTTTTTGCAGCATTCTGTCAAAATCCTGTAAAAATAACATTACTCGTCATGATTGCGCAGCCATTTGTTTGCAGGTACATTTCATCCTGCATTCAACACACCCTGCATTAAACACACAAGGAAATACCATTGAGTCCCCAGTTGCTGGTTTTAGCCTCCACCTCACCCTACCGCAGCGAATTGCTGAAAAGACTGCAAATCCCTTTTATCACTGCATCCCCCGACGTCGACGAAACGCCGCTGCCGGATGAAACCGCGCGCGCAACCTCGATACGCCTTTCACAGGAAAAAGCCGCTGCAGTCGCCTCCCAGTATCCTGACGCGCTGATCATAGGTTCCGATCAAGTCGCGCTGCTGGATGGAAAACAAATCGGCAAACCGCTCATCCACGAGAATGCAGTCAGACAATTGCGCTGCATGAGCGGCAAAACAACCTGCTTTTATACCGCGCTTACGCTGCTCAACACGAAAAGTGGCCATATGCAGACGGAAGTGGCAGAAAACCATGTCACGCTTCGCGATCTTGATGATGCTGAGATTGAAGCCTATCTGCAGAAGGAACAACCTTACAATTGCGCAGGCAGCGCAAAATCCGAGGGGCTGGGTATCGCCCTGATGAGCAGCATGAACGGCAACGACCCGAACGCACTTATCGGCCTGCCACTCATCCTGCTCACAAAAATGTTGCGCCGCGAAGGCATGCGGCTGTTCTGATCATGAATTCAGGCGTACTTTATCTCATACCCTGCACGCTGGGCGACACCCCTGCCGATCAGGTGCTGCCACAGCATGTGATCGGCATTGCACGCTCATTGCGGCATTACGTCGCAGAGCAACCCAAGACCGCGCGGCAATTTCTCTCGGCGCTCAAACATGAACATGCGATCCAGTCTCTGCATTTTGCCACTCTCAATGAACATACCAAGGCAGGCGAGCTTTCAGAACTGCTCATTCCATTGCTGGCAGGCAATGACGTGGGGCTGATTTCCGAGGCAGGTTGCCCAGGTATCGCAGACCCGGGCGCCGAGCTCGTCAATCTGGCACATCAAAAAAACATACGCGTCATACCGCTGGTTGGCCCGTCCTCCATTCTGCTGTCGCTGATGGCCTCGGGTCTCAATGGGCAGCGCTTTGCATTTCATGGCTACTTGCCCATCGCCGAAACCGACAGGAACAGCGTGATCGCAGCCCTTGAAGCTGAATCCGCACAACGCAGACAAACTCAGTTATTCATCGAGACACCTTATCGCAACGACAAACTGTTTGCAGCACTGCTTGCACAATGCCGTCCGCAAACGCGCCTTTGTGTCGCAACCGACATCAGCCTTGCGACAGAAGACATACAAACCCGTAGCATTGCCGAATGGAAGCGCAAGGCAGCGCCACATCTAAACAAGCGCCCCAGTCTATTTTTACTGCTGGCCGATCGTTAATCCAGAATAAACAATTGGACACAGAGCACACAGAGAAAAAACCAAAGGTTGTTATAAAACTTTTCTCATCTTTTAGGTGATAACTCGAGAAACAGATCAACCACGTCCCGCTCGGTGTTCTCTGTGAGCTCTGTGGTTTGAAATGCGGCTTTTGGTATAATATGAATTTTTATCGATTAATAGTTGCCCCTAAACTCGCTTTCTGGTATTAAAGCGGACTCAATTTTTTCACGTTGGAGAAGTACAATGTCGCAACTATCATTAAAACCCATCGCCCCCTACAAAGCCAAGAAAGGCGAGGCATACATGAATCCGCAACAGCGCGAGCATTTTCGTCGTGTTTTGCAGCAAATCAAGTCAGGCTTGGGTGAAGATATTGATCGTACCGTACACACCATGCAGGACGAGGCTACCGTATTTGCCGACCCAAATGATCGCGCAACACAGGAATCCGATATCAGCCTAGAATTGCGCAACCGCGACCGCGAGCGAAAGCTGATCAAGAAAATTGATGAAATGCTGAACAAGATCGATGCCGATGAGTACGGCTACTGCGAAAATTGCGGGATTGAAATCGGCCTGGGCCGCCTGGAAGCCCGCCCAACCGCCACGCAATGCATAGACTGCAAATCTCTGGATGAGATCCGCGAAAAACAAATGGCAAAATAATATTTGCCATTTCTTTCGACGCAGTCTAAAACAGATGGCCAACCAAGCTGTCTGTTTTTGAAGAGATTGATGCATAGTGCGGGCATCATCCCGCAAGCAATGCCACCAAGCTATTTTTAGATCACCAGCGGACCCTGATATTCGTCGTCAATATTTGCAGCTGTCGCGCCCGCAGAAGTATTCGCCAGTTGGCGTTCGTGATCGGCCTGCACCTGCAAAAGCGTCACGACGCAGGTATGCAGACCCTGATATTCTTCCTTTCCAGTGCCATACTGGTCGGCATCGGAATAGAAAAACTGACTGCGGAAACGTCCGTTACCTGTCTTGCATATCACAAACTGCGCGCCGCGCGCCGTCCAGTAAAGCGTGGGGCACAAGGTCAGCTGCGTTGAGGCGGGATCAAGTTGCAATTCGCTGTCGGCAAGCTCCACATTAACTTGCTTGCCATAACGCTTATACAACTCAGCACTGACAATTTCCTGTTCTGCTTCGGTAAAATCCGGGACACTCATATATTATTCCAGTTAACTGCGGTAATCAGGTCTGCATCCAAGGGAGTCCGTCAAAGCGCCAGCCGTTATGTGAATTACGGTGATGCTTCTCATCGAGATCGCCTTCAAAACCATGCATCACGTTATACACATCCTGCAGCCCTGCCTTCTCGAGCGCCAGACCTGCATCTATCGAGCGCCGACCGGAGCGGCAGATCAGCACCACAGGACGGTTCAAGCTTGCCGCCTTCTTGACCTGCGCCACGAAATTCGGATTGAGGTCCCAGTCAGGCCCGTCCACCCAGGGAATCCAGATACAACCTTCTGGGTGACCGATGAACATGTATTCCATTTCGCTGCGCACATCGATGAATATTGCCTCCGGGTTGTCCTGCAGGAACTTGTGCGCTTCTATCGGTGTCAGGTTTTGCATGAGAAGTTTCCTTATCTACCAGAACTCCCACCGGTGCAAGCTTACTTGGTGGCAATATCCAGCAATTTTTGCGGACGCAGTATGTTGCCGTCGAGCCCGGCCTGTTTCGCATTCCCGCCATATGCTACAGTCATCAATTGCGAATAATACACCACCGGCATCGCAAGCTTGGTACCCTTCTTCTTGTTGATCTCTGACTGGTATATCTCGACATTGGCCTGGCACAACTGGCATGGCGTGACGATCATGTCTACACCATGATCATACGCCGATTCAACGATGTCCCTGATCTGCTTCTGGGATTTTTCAGGCTCGGAAAAAGCCAGCGCGCCGCCGCAGCAAGTGATTTTCTGTTCATAGCCGGTGGCAGCCTCGGCGCCCACCGTCTCTATCATTTTATCCAGATACTGCGGATTTTCGAACGACTCGCCCGCTATACCGAAAGGGCGGTTGGTCTGGCAACCGACATAGCCTGCGATCTTCATGCCCTCAAGCGGCTTGACGACCGGCGCCTTCATCGCATCGAAACCCACGTCTTCAATCAACACCTCGACCAGATGGCGCGCCTTGACGGTGCCCTTGAAGTTGAGTCCCGCCTCCTTCAATGCCTCGTTGGTATCGGCCATCAGGCTGTCCACCTCGCTGAGCTTCTCGGCAGTCTCGCGCGTCGCAAGCCAGCAGGCAGGGCAACCAGACACCAGATCCTGGCCCGGCATGTTCTGTTCGACCAGCGCAAGATTGCGCGCATTGAGCACAAGGCGCGACAATTGGCCGCCCTCGCCATAACCGATGGAAGCACTGCAGCAGTTCCAGTCAGGAATCTCATTTAACTGTATATCTAGTTTATCGCACATCACATCAATGGATGGGACGAAATTGGAGGCTGACGCACCCTTTTGAGATGAGCAACCGGGATAAAACGCATAATTTTTCTTGGCCATGTTTTCTCTCTCCATCAACTAGGAAGAATATCCCTGTCTGCGATCCTCGATTTCCTTCGCCTTGGCAAGCATTTTCTGGATGCCGCCGACATCCTTGCATTTGTGCCCGCCTATGATTTCCATCGGGTTCAAGCGCTTTGCCTTGACCAACCCCAACGCAATGCCCTGCATGCTCATCAGGTTCTTGATGCCCTGCGAAAACCCATCCTTGAAATAGACTGCAAGGGAAAATTTGAGCTCATTGACACGGCCCGTCTTGATGAGATTATTCCAGAACACGCGGGCAAGCTCGCGCGTAGGTTGCCCCTTGGGCGCGACATCGAGGCGATGCGCATAATGCGCAATACCGTGCATGATATGCGTGATCGGCAGTTTTCTCGGGCAGCGCACGATGCAGCTGTAGCAGGAGGTGCACATCCATACCGAATCCGAGGTCAGCACCTCATCTCGCTTGCCCGCCATGATCATGCGGAATATCTTCTGCGGCGAATGTTCCCAGTGTGGCCCCAACGGGCAGGAGCCCGCGCACACGCCGCACTGCATGCACATCGATACCCATTCGCCATCCTCAACGCGCTCCTCAACTTCCTTGAGGAAGTTATTCTGGTATTTCGCGACGGCCTTCTGATTCAGCTCGCTCATCACATACACTCCTTAATTGAAGCCCTTCATTGGTGACGGACCCATTTCAACCAGCTGCGCGACGTAATCGTTGATAAAGCCGGCAACCTTTGCGTTGTCTGTGATCGCCACCTCGAAAGTGGACACGCGCTCAGGCTCAAGCCCCATTCCTGTCAGCGTGTCGCCTATCTTGCTCATGCGGTAGCCGGCCAGTTCGGAGCCCTTGACGAAATGGCACTGGTATTCGTCGCCCTTCTTGCAGCCCATCATCATCACACCGTCATATCCCGAGTTCAGCGCATCCGTGATCCAGATGGTGTTCACAGAACCCAGGCAGCGCACCGGAATGATGCGCACGAAGGCTGAATACACGATGCGCGAAAGGCCTGCCATGTCGAGCGCGGGATAGGCATCGTTCTCGCAGGCAAGCACCAGTATGCGCGGCTTCTCGGAAAACTCGTCGGGTATCTCGATCGACTTGATCTGGTTGCCGACTGTGTCCACCGAATAGTTCTCGAACGAAATCACACGCACAGGGCATGCGCCCATACAGGTCCCACAGCGGCGGCAGCGCTGTTCGTTGAAGACCGGAAAGCGCTTCTCATCCTCGTCGATGGCGCCAAAAGGGCATTCGACCGTACAACGCTTGCACTGGGTGCAGCCTTCCAAGCGCACGATAGGGTAAGAAAGGTCGCCAGCTCTCGGATGCGCGGCACGCCCCAAGCTTGCATTTTCGGCTGCCTGTATCGCCTTCAGCGCCGCGCCGGTTGCATCTTCGGTTGCCTGCAGGATATCCATGGGGCGGCGCACTGGCCCTGCCGTATAGATGCCGGTGCGCTGGGTCTCATAAGGGAAGCAGATGAAATGCGAATCAGCAAATCCGTATTTGAGCTTGGGCACATCCGGCCCCTGCCGATAGGTCAGGTTCAATATGGAAATGTTTTTCAGCTCGGATTTTTGCTGTTTGGCCTCAACCGATCCGCCATCGGCTTCCTTGGTGAGCTTGTCCCATTCAACCACATTTACACCCGAGCTTGGCACTTGGCCTGTGGCCAGCACCACCAGGTCAGCTTCCAATATGCTGTCCGCATCTAAGATCAGATCCCTGTAATTCACACGGCAGCCATTGCCTGCCGTCTCGACCTTGCTGGCATTACCCTTGGCGAAGATCACGCCCTTATGCTGCGCACTGCGATAAAAATCTTCTCCCATACCCGGCACGCGCAGATCGTCATACACGACAACCGTGTTCACTTCGGGATTGGCATCCTTGAAATACATTGCCTGTTTGATGCTGGTAGCACAGCAATGACCGGAACAATAGGGCAGATGCCGCCCCGTGTCGTCGCGCTGTCCCGCGCATTGCAAAAACACCACGGACTTTATTTCCCTGCCGTCTGCGCGCTTGATCGCGCCGCCATTGGCAGCCTTGGCCAGAACTTCGAGACCCGCATGGTCCACGACGTTTTCAAGGCCGCCACCCAGTTCCGGCAGCTTATTGATGTCGTAAGTCGTAAAGCCGGTCGCCTGGACGATCGCGCCTGCCGAGACTTCAGTGATAGCCCCCGACTCCTGGGCAAGTTTGATCGCGAAACGCCCCGGCGCGCCGGATGTTTCCGCGACGGTCGTATTGAGATATACCTTGATCAAGGGATGTGAGCTGACTTTGGCTGCAAGTTCAGCGACTCCGGTGTCCTGCGGCTCGGCATAAGGCGCCTTGAACGGCACGCGCTTCCATAGCTTGTCCGCCCAGCCGCCCAGTTGCGCCTGTTTCTCGACTAGTATCACCTCGTAGCCAGTTTCGGCAGCTTCAAATGCCGCAGTCATTCCTGATATCCCGCCGCCGACCACCATGAGATTCTTCAGGTGGGTATGATTCGGATTTCCCTCTGGCATCTTGGCCTTTTTAAGCTCAGCGCAACCCATGCGCACATAATCGTCTGCCATTTCCTGACGAACTTCGTCGTGATCTCCACCTTCGGACACCACCCAGATGACCCCCTCGCGCAGATTGGCGCGCGTCATCGCAACAGTCGGAAAGTTGAACGCTTCGGTCTTGGCTCTTCGCGAACAGGCCGCGATGCAGATGTGGGTGACAGCCTCCTTCTCGATATCGTCGCGTATCATCTGCACGCCCTCAGCATTGCACAGAAAGTCATGTTCCCGCACCAATGCCATCTTACCTTCCTTCTGCGCAATCTTGGCAAGCTGCGGAACATCCAGCTTGTCGCCCAGGCCGCAGCCAGAACAGATATATGCAGCCGTCTTCATTTCAGCCATCACCTGACTCCTTCGACTGTAGATGTTTTATGAACCACCTGTATCGCGCGCAACGCCGCAGCCGTTGCACTTTGCACCGAGCGGTTCACGTCCAGCGGGCTGCTCGCAGCACCCGCACCATAGATACCCTCGATCCCTGCCGGCAGATTCGATCCCTCGATAAAACCCGAGGAGTCCAGCAGGATATCGTCGGGCAGCTTGATGCCGTTGGTCTCGGGCTCCATGCCGACTGCCAGCACGACCAGATCATGGGTCGTTGCATAGCGGTGATAGCCTTCCGTATCCACGCCGTGCAGGACCAGATTGCTTTCCTTGTCCTCGACGATCTTGGCCACCTTCGATTTGATGAAGCCAACCGTCGGATCCTGCTGCACTTGCAGATAAAAATCTTCCAGGCGATCTATCACGCGGATATCGATGTAGTAGATCGTCGATTTAGCCGAATCGCCATACGCTTCGCGCACATAGTGCGTCTGTTTGAGTGACGCCATACAGCAGATGCGCGAACAGTGGCGCAGATGGTTTTCGTCGCGCGAACCTGCGCACTGGATGAAAGCGATGTTCTTCGCTTCCTTTCCATCGGATGGCCTGAGCAGTTTTCCGCCGGTCGGCCCGTGCGGATTAGCCAGTCTTTCAAACTCCACGCTGGTGATCACGTTGGCAAAGCGGTCGTAGCCATAAGGCTGTATCTTGGCCGCATCATAAGGCTTCCAGCCTGTCGCCCAGACGATCGCACCCGCCTTGATCTCGACGACCTCTTCCTGCATGTCGAGTTCGATTGCATCGTATTTGCAGGCGGCCTTAGCCTTGTCGGCATCCTGGGTCCCGATGATGGAAGGATCGAGAACATAGTGCATCGGATAGGCCATGTTGTGCGGCAGATAGGCTGCGCGCGTTTTGGCAAGATTGTATTCGTAGGGGTTGTCGATTTCAGCATCCACCGCCTTTGCACATTCTCCGCAGGCTGTGCAGTTGCTGTTGACATATCGGGGAGAGAGTTTCAGCTTTACCGTATAGTCGCCGCGCAGGCCTTTCACGTCCAGCACTTCAGTCATCGTCATCACGCGCACGTTGCGGTTAGCCTTGATGCGGCGCAGGTTGATTTCCATGCCGCAGGTCGGGTGACACATCTTGGGGAAATAACGGTACAGCAACGCAGTCCGTCCGCCGAGCGTTGCATTGCGTTCGACAAGGATCACCTGTTTACCGCATTCTGCGGCCTCCAGCGCCGCTGTCATGCCGCTTATTCCACCGCCCACGACCAGGATGGTCTGGCTGGTTGCAATTGAAGCTGTCACTTGAACCTCCGTAATTGATTGCGATAATCAGCGGTACGTCAGTGTTTCTGGGTATGTATTTCAAACCTCATGCCATCAAGATCACCCAATATCCAGGTGAACGCTTCCTCCACACCCGGCGCACCGATACCGGAAACAGAACCAGGATTCACCAGCATGGTTTTTCCCCCCAGTATATTTGGCTGCAGGATGATTTCCGCGACATGGCTGTGTCCGCAGCACACCACGTCATAATCGCCGGTACAAGCCAGCGCTCTTCCATAATGCGGATAGTGCGTCGCAAAGATTCGCCGCCCTCCTAGCTCAAGCTCAGCATCATGCCCGTGGTAGGTCAGCAATGCGCCGTGCTTTTTCATCATCCTGTGCATCGCCATCTGATCGCCAACATTGTTTCCATGCACCACATGCAAAGGGATGCCTAGCTTTAGCGAAGTGCGGAGTGTATTTGCGCCTATCAGGTCACCGCAATGGATTACTGCTTCAGCACCCAGAGACTGCGCCTTGGCAATCGCATTCGCCAGCGGCTCGGCTCTGTCATGGCTGTCGGAAACTATGCAGATTTTCATTTATTATTCTGTATACCGCATGGCGCTTGATCACATCAGCCATGCATCAATTAATCGATTAATTGTCAGGCAAACCGCGCAGGTTTTGATCTTACTATAACATCGGTCTGCACCTCAACCTGTGTTTTGTCGCAAACCCAATCAACCTGCTCAAAACGACTGCTTCAACTCGCCCGCAAGCCACAGCAATGGTTGCATTAGGCGGAATTGTGCGCACGCCTGTCTATAACTCCATCGGGTAATGAGGGTTATAACTCTGACGGGTTGGACTATCGTTGTATAATCCACCCTAGTTGATTTTTTGGTTTGTTTCAACTGGACTTCATTCAATCTTTACATATTTGCTATCATGTTGATGAGAAAGAAAAAAATTCCCGCTTCAGTCAATACACTAAGCGACTTTCTTTGGTTGCGCGAACCCGAGTTTACGCCGCCTGAAACCGGAGGTACCGCTGAAACACACACTTCACAGGCTATGCCGCGCATAGGAGAACTGAAAACCCTGCTGACCCTTTTTCTCGACAACCTCGTCAAACTGGCGGGTGCGGCCTCCGCAGTTTTACGGCTGTTGTCGCCCGATGGACGCACGCCGCAAATCATCAGCTCATCGGGATTCTCTGCCGAACTGGCGAAAGAATCAGAAGCTTTTGAAGAGCTGAATTGCGAAATCACCCACAATGCCGCGCTGAGTGGCGACATTCAGATTCTCGACATCAGCCAATGCGGTTCACGAAAAAACTGCCCGCATGCCGATTGCCGTTTTCAGTCCCTGATCGTCGCGCCGCTTGAACCTCCTCACTCCCCCGGCACGCCGCTTGGCATTCTGAGCATTTTTTTCGACCTTCCTCGCGAGAAGATCAGCCAGAACAAAAATATGGTAGCGACGCTGGCCGAGATGATGAGCGCTGCCATCGAGCACACGCATGTCAACCGGGAAGCAAGGCGCATCGAGCTGATCAACGAGCGCCAAGCGATTGCCAATGACATCCATGACTCCCTAGCACAAACGCTTACCTATGCACGCATGCGCGTGAGTATGCTCATCGAGGCCAATCGCACCAACAACAAACTGATGACCAAGAAATATGCAAGCGATCTGGATGAGGCGCTGGAAATTTCACAAAAAAACGCCCGCGAACTGGTTACTAACTTCCGTTCCGAGATCAACCCAGGCGGATTGTCCGCTGCATTAAATGATCTTGCGAATGAATTTCGCAAACGCAACAACATCGTGCTCGAGTATCATAACCGTTTGGCTGATCTTGAACTCCCGCTCGAACACGAAATACAGACATATCATATCGTCCACGAGGCGTTAAACAACATCGCCCGTCATTCCGGTGCAACCCATGCGCGCCTGTTCGTCGATGCCCATTCAGGGTATTACGTGTTCACCATTGAAGACAACGGCAGCGGCGCATGCACCTTTGCACCGGTGGAAGGCCATTATGGCGTTTTGATCATGCGCGAAAGAGCGAATCAGATAGGCGGCACCATCAAGGTGGAAAGTGCGACAGGGCAAGGGACTCAGGTTCAATTGTTTTTCCCCGAACCATCGCTAAACTGGAGAGCAACAAATGAGTGACAAGTTGAGAATCATACTGGTCGATGACCAATGCCTTTGCCGGCGAGGCTTAAGCGAACTGCTTGGGAATTGCTATGATTTTGACGTGATAGGCACGACAGACAACATTGGCGAATTGCGCACGCTGTTGAATGAAAAACCCGATCTTTTGATCGTTGACTTGCGCATGAAACCCATGGACGGCATCTCATTGTTGAAGCAGCTGCGCAAGGAAGATTGCACGGTGCCAGCGATCATGCTCACGATGAGCGACTCGGATGTGGACTTGAAGAATGCGATACGCGCAGGCGTGCGAGGATATTTGCTCAAGGACATGCCGCCGGATGACGTGGTAGAAGCGATCCGCCGCGTTGCTGCCGGGGAACTCGTCGTCGCCCCTGCAATGACAGTCAAGATGATCGAAATGTTGCGCGACGAACAACCCGAGCAGGATACGAAAAATTCGCTTAAACTACTCACCGAGCGCGAACGCGAAATCCTGCAACTTTTGTCACGCGGGGAGAGCAACAAGGCCATCGCCCTCAACCTGAAGATCAGCTATGACACGGTAAAGCAGCATGTTCGCCACATCCTGAACAAGCTTAACCTGTCTTCGCGGGTAAAGGCAGCCGTGCTGTTCACCAAGGAGCAGGAAACTCACAGCAGTGACGACTTATAAAAAGGAAACGATCTAACTAGCAGCATAAGTGATAGTCAACCAAACGGGGAGGAAACATGGCACACATCGTCATCATGGGAGCAGGAATCGGCGGCATGCCCGCAGCCTACGAAATGCGCGAGAAGCTGGACAAGACGCACAAGGTCACCGTCATCTCCAACAGCGAGAATTTCAATTTTATGCCCTCCAACCCGTGGCTAGGCGTCAAGTGGCGAGAACGTGACCAGATCGATTTTCCGATACGCCCCTATCTTGAGCGCAAGGGGATCAATTTTATTTCCTGCGGCGTCAAGCGCGTCCAGCCCGACAGCAATCAACTCGAACTCAACGATGGCCAGACGGTCAGCTATGACTATCTGGTCATTGCCACCGGTCCCAAGCTTGCCTTTGACGAGGTCGAGGGTCTGGGCCCTCATGGCGGACACACGCACTCAGTCTGCCATGTGGATCACGCAATGAAATCGCACGACGAGTGGGAAAATTTCTGCAGCAATCCGGGGCCTATCGTGGTCGGCGCAGTGCAGGGTGCGTCCTGCTATGGCCCTGCATACGAGTATGCCTTCATCATGGAAACCGATTTGCGCCGCAGAAAGATACGCAATAAAGTGCCGATGACTTTTGTCACCGCAGAGCCCTACATCGGCCACTTGGGTCTGGGCGGCGTAGGGGACTCCAAGGGTATTCTGGAATCCGGCATGCGCGACAAGCACATCAAATGGATCTGCAATGCCAAGGTGACGAAAGTAGAAGCAGGCAAAATGTACGTCAGCGAACACGACGAGACAGGCGTCGAAATAAAAAAACACGAGCTGCCATTCAACTACAGCATGATGCTGCCCGCATTCAAGGGCATCGATGCAGTTTTCGGCATCGAAGGGCTGGTCCAGGCACGCGGCTTCGTCATCGTGGACAAACATCAACGCAACCCGAAGTACAAGAACATTTTCGCCGTAGGCGTCTGCGTTGCAATTCCGCCTGTCGAACCCACCCCCATTCCCGTTGGCACACCCAAAACGGGCTACATGATCGAATCCATGGTCACGGCAACCGTATACAACATCCATGCGGAACTGACCGGCGGCATCCCAGACAAAGAGGCCACTTGGAACGCCATCTGTCTAGCTGATTTCGGCGACAGCGGCGTCGCATTCGTCGCGATACCGCAGATTCCGCCGCGCAATGTAAACTGGTTTTCCGAAGGCAAGTGGGTGCATCTGGCCAAGATCGCATTCGAGAAATACTTCATACGTAAGATGAAAAAAGGCACTTCCGAACCCTTCTATGAAAGCAGCATCTTGAAGATGATTGGCATAGAAAAACTGAAATAGATGGACAAGCGCCGATCAAGTCGGCGCTTGTCCGAAGCAACATATCAACATAGGGAAACACTTATGCAACTCAACGAACAAAGTCTGGACACCCTCTTCCGCACTGCTCGCACCCACAGCGTCTGGCAGGACAAACCCGTCAGCGACGAGCTGCTTCATCAGATGTACGACCTGATGAAGTGGGCGCCCACCAGCGCGAATTCAAGCCCGGCGCGCATCGTTTTCGTGAAGAGCGAGGCCGCAAAGAAACGTCTGTTGCCCGCCATGATACCCGGCAACGAAGAGAAGACACGCACCGCACCGGTGACAGCGATCATCGCACAGGATCACGAGTTTTACGAAAAACTGCCGCAACTTTTCCCTCATGCCGATGCACGCTCCTGGTTTACAGGCAACCAGACTCTGATCGACACGACGGCTTTCCGCAATGCCACTTTGCAGGGCGCATACCTGATCATCGCCGCACGCGCTTTAGGCCTTGATGCAGGCCCCATGTCCGGTTTTGACAATGCCAAAGTGGATCAGGAGTTCTTCAAAGGCACTCCGATCAAGTCCAACTTTCTGATCAATCTGGGTTATGGCGAAGCCGAAAAGCTCTTTCCCCGCAGCCCTCGTCTTTCCTTTGAAGAGGCCGCAAAAATCCTTTAGCCTGCGAGTCTATAACCCGATTGACAACCGCAGCCCCTCACTTCCGAGTACTTGACTAAATTACTCGGTTGATGTTAAATGTGGTTTTTCTGACTTGAAAGGTATCAAACATGCAAATTCCCAATCGTGACGGCGACGGCTATCTCGTCGATATGAGTGACTGGACACCCGAAATCGGCCGCGCCATGGCAGACGCAGACGGCTTTGAACTAAATGAAAAAAAGTGGGACCAGATCTTGAAGGCGCGCGAATATTACGAAGAGTTCGGCTCCGTGCCGCCGATACGCAAATTCAGCAAATACATTGAAGAAGACCAGAAGGATGTATTTGATCTGTGGATGACAGGCCCGATGAAGCCTATCACCAAATACGGCGGCATGCCCAAGCCTACCGGTTGCGTATGATCAACGTTATGCTTGCGCGGCTTGGTGCCGCTCGAGCAAATTGTCGATAAAATCGCGCAGGAAGCCCTCCGTCTGCGCACCGTGAAAGCGACTCACCTCGATTCCACGGCTGTATGCGATCACAGTTGGGAAACCCCGCACCTTGTGGCGCCCAGCGATTTTCATGTTTTCGTCGGCATCCACGATGCCCAGAATGAATTTTCCGTCATAGGCGATCACCATTTTGTGCAGCAGGGGGCCAAGCACACGGCATGGCGCACACCAGTCCGCGCTGATATCCAGCAGCACCGGGAGGTTGTGCGATGCAGCCACAACCAGTTCATCGAAACTCTCCTCTTCGACGTTGTATGAATAATTGCTCATTGATTCTTGCCCTGAAAATGACATGCGCGATTCTGACCAACAAAAAACCGACTTGCGTCGGTTTTTTGGCTTTAACTGAATATTGGGTTATTTCAGATCCATAATGAACTTGGAAAGAGACGCGATCTGTGCATCGCTCGCACCCATGCCCTTGGGAGGCATGTTGCCCATCTTCCAGCCGAATTGACCGCCTTTGGTGATATGCTCAATCAGGGTTTTCTCGGCATCCGCCTGCCCCTTGTATTTGGCAGCGACATCCTTCCATGCAGGCCCCACCATCTTTCTGTCTATCGCATGGCAAGCTCCGCATTTAGCCCTGCCATCTGCAGGCATATCCACAGCCATGGCGCTACCTGCAAGCAACAAACCAGCTACCGACAGACTTACGAGTACCGTTTTCATGATTTTTTCTCCTCAAAGTTATAATAAAAGATGAAGCCACCTGCGAAATCAATATAAGCATACCATTATTTAATGACTTTGCAACAACCTTACCAAAATTGCGGCAATTATATCTCTCTTGCGGCGCGATTTCCTGCACGGCTCGAAAAACGCGTCATGCAATTATGCACTTCGATTTCCACCCTTGCTTTTTTTTCATTGTAGACGCTGCTCTTCAACCATGCCACCTCAGCCTTCAGCGCGTCATCCCCTGCAACCGTGATATGCCAGGATTTTTTGTCCGCATCCCACCGGTAACTACGCGCCTTCAATATATCTTTGGTCTCGAAAGGAGAACCTGTCGCATAAATCTGATAGCTTTTCTGGGCCAGCCCTCGCAGGATGGATTTCAAAACCAGTTCGCCCGACTTGGGCAGCGGTTGTTGCAATATTTCCAGCAATGCGAAACAATCTTCTTCGGCTCGATGCGCCTCGTAAAAGAAACCATACTGGTAAGCAATATAGTCGAGTTTGGCTGACCCTATGCCTTCGCTGTTCCAGTCAACCTGGGCCAGCGAACATCCCCATGGCAAAGACTCAAAAACAGGCAGACGCTTTTCAAGAAAAACCCGGTCAAATCTCGCATTATGTGCAACGACCAGCGTGACACCTTCCAGAAACTTTGCCACCTCTTCATCATCGATGCGCCGACCTGCAACCATCTCGTCCGTGATGCCGTGAACGGCAGTCGATTCGGGCGGAATGGCAAAGCCCGGGGCTTCCAGTTGATCGAAGGATGCAAGCACCCGATAAGCCCGGCCTGTTTCTTCATCGTATTCGAACAAAACCATCCCAAGCTCGATGATCGCATCCTTGTCCGAGTTGATGCCGGTTGTTTCCGTGTCGACCACAACGCCCTTGGCAAGACTTTTCCCGTCAGCTTCGGCGAACGATGTTCTGGGCAATATTCTGCGTATCACTCTATAATCAGCATGATCATCTAGGAGCCGCGCCGCTTCTGAGACTGTTTTTTCCATAAACTTCTCTTCCCAAAGACTCTGCAGCTATCTTACCACCACCCCTGCCATACCCGCATTCATTTTGCCTATTGCGGCAGCCCCGGCAAATCCTGCTCGATGAAAACAGCTCAATACCTCATCAACCGATTCGGGGGCGACAGATACCAGCAACCCGCCGCTGGTCTGCGCATCGGCAAGCAACCGCTGCTGCCAAGCTTCGAGATGGCCCAAAAAATTCACATCGCACCCATAACTTGCCAAATTACGCTCTATTGCACCCGGACCATATCCAGCCTTGGCCAAAGACAGCGCTGCCGACAGCACCGGCACCTGATCGAAGCCGATCTCTGCACCCAGTCCAGCCCCTCTGCACATTTCCAACAAGTGTCCGAGCAGACCGAACCCGGTCACATCGGTCATCGCATGCACGCCGGCAATTCCCGAAAGCTGTGCGCCGACGCTGTTCAATCTGGTGGTATTTTCAATCAGTTCCGCATACCCTTCATCAGAGAGTACGCCCTTCTTCAGTGCGGCTGCCATGATGCCAACCCCTAAGCCCTTGCCGAGTATCAGCACATCGCTCTCCCTGGCATTGCTGTTCTTCTTCAACCTATCAGGATGCACGATGCCCACAGCCACCAGGCCATAGATAGGTTCCTGTGAATCGATAGAATGTCCGCCCGCCAGCGGGATGTTTGCGGCTTTGCATATCGATTCGCCGCCTTGCAAAATAGAACGTATCGTCTCGACCGGAAGCTTGCCTATCGGCATGCCGACGATGGCCAGCGCCATGATGGGCGTGCCGCCCATTGCATAGACATCGGACAACGCATTGGTCGCAGCGATGCGGCCGAAATCGAAGGGATCATCAACGATAGGCATGAAAAAATCCGTGGTCGCGATGACTGCCTGATCATCGTTCAGTCTGTACACCGCCGCGTCGTCGCTGGTTTCTGTGCCAACCAGAAGGTCGGGATAGGGCAGTCTTTCTCCCGCATCGGCCAGGATTTGCTGCAGCATCGCTGGGGCTATTTTGCAGCCGCAGCCGCCCCCGTGAGATAATTGGGTCAATTTTACTTCGGACATAAGTTCCTCAATGTTGTTCAGAACTGCAAACCTATCACAGCTAGCCGAATTTGACGAAATTATCGACGTGCGCACCCCGGCTGAATTTGCCGAGGACCACATACCTGGCGCGATCAACTGCCCGGTATTCTCAAACGAAGAGCGCATCACCGTGGGCACCCTGTACAAACAGGAGTCGCCCTTCGAGGCGCGCAAGGTGGGCGCGGCGATCGTCGCAAAAAATATCGCACACCATCTCGAGACGCACTTTGCAGGTCATGCCAAATCCTGGCGGCCGCTGATCTACTGCTGGCGTGGCGGTCAACGCAGCGGTGCGATGAGCATCATACTGGCGCAGGTCGGCTGGGCTGCGCACAAACTCGACGGCGGCTACAAAGCCTACAGGCGCCATGTGCTGGACCAACTCGAAACTCTCCCGCAGAATTTCACATGGCAGGTGGTATGCGGGCCGACGGGTTCGGGCAAGAGCAGGCTGCTTAAAGCCATGCAGGAACAAGGCATGCAGGTGCTCGACCTAGAAGGTCTGGCGCAGCATCGAGGCTCCGTATTGGGTCGTCTGCCGGGACTGCCCCAACCTTCGCAAAAATGGTTTGACAGCGCCTTGCTGGCTGCATTGCAGGCGCTTGATCCGAAAATGCCCGTGTATGTCGAGGCCGAGAGCAACAAGATAGGCCTAATCACCCTGCCTCCTGCCTTGATGCGCACGATGCATGAAGGTGATTGCCTTGTCATCGATACGCAAACAGAACTTCGCGTATCAGGGCTGCTGCAAGATTACCAGTACTATCTGGACAACCCGGAATTGCTCATCGAACACCTGCAAGGCCTCTCCCGGTTCCACGGCGAAAAACAGCTGACGCGCTGGACGGAGCAGATACGCGCAGGCGCTTTTGCAAGCATGGTTGAAGAGCTGCTTCTCCTGCATTACGATCCGAGCTATCAGCGCGCGACCTCGAAAAATTATCCCAGGCTGCCGACGGCAATGCATGTCGAAATCACAAGCCTGTCACATGATGCGCTTAAACGCATTGCGACCAACCTGCAAGCCTCTTTCAAGCAGGGCTTGCTCGGCCCTTAGAATCTGTCAGTCACCAGCACCTCGTTCATCGGTAGTTGCCCGCCGCGCGGCCAAGCCTCCTTGATCCCCTTGCCGATCGCGACGAACATCGCAATCGCATGATCCTGAGGAAGATTGATGAGCTTGCCCACCGCATCGAAATCGAAACCATCCATCGGACAGGAATCGTATCCCATCTCTTTCGCGTGCAGCATCAGGTTCATCGCCGCAATCCCGCATGAGCGCATCGCCTCGTCGCGCTGCACCTTTTCCTTGCCGCGATAATATTGCTCGATCGCAGGCACCATGAAATCCTGTATCGGCTGTGCCGCATTCTTCCAGTACCTGCCCGGCAGCTTCTCCCATGCCTTGAGATCGGCGCACAGAACCAAGAGCAGCGATGCATCGGTCACCTGCGCCTGATCCCAAGCAACGGCACGTATCTGTTTACGCAGCTCGGGATTTCTGACCAGAACGAAACGCCAGTTCTGTATGTTAAATGCCGTGGGGGACAACATCGCGCCCGCAATGAGCTTTTCGATCTCATCCTCGCTCATGCGGTGGTCAGGATCATAAGCCTTGACTGAACGGCGCGATTCGATAGCTTTTACAACATTCATAGTGTATTCCTTAGATGAAGTTTGAATCTTGAAAGCAGGATCATTCCCACTCTATTGTAGCCGGAGGCTTGCCGGAAATATCGTAAACCACGCGGTTGATGCCACGCACCTCGTTGATGATGCGGTTGGATATCCTGCCAAGCAGCGAATGGGGCAGCTCTGCCCAGCGCGCCGTCATGAAGTCTTGCGTCTGCACTGCGCGTAGCGCAACCACCCATTCATAGGTGCGGCCATCGCCCATCACGCCGACACTCTTGACCGGCAAAAACACCGTGAAGGCCTGTGAAGTTTTTTCATACCAAGACTTGCCTTCTTCATCCCTAGCCGCATTCAACTCTTCCATGAAGATCGCATCAGCGCGCCGCAACAGATCCGCATACTCCTTTTTCACTTCACCCAATATGCGCACGCCCAGACCCGGCCCCGGGAAAGGATGGCGGTACACCATTGCAGGCGGCAGACCCAGCGCCACACCCAGTTCGCGCACTTCGTCCTTGAACAACTCACGCAGCGGTTCGAGCAATTTCAGATGCAGGCTTTCAGGCAGGCCGCCGACATTATGATGGGACTTGATGGTGTGCGCACTCTTCTTCTTGCCGCCCGCCGATTCGATCACGTCGGGATAGATGGTGCCCTGCGCCAGCCATTTCGCTTGGGACAGTTTGGCGGATTCGCGTTGAAATACCTCGACGAATTCGCGGCCTATGATCTTGCGTTTCTGTTCCGGGTCGCTGACGCCTGCGAGGTGATGCAGAAACTCAACGCTCGCATCCACATGAATCACCTTCACGCCGAGATTCAGTGCAAAGGTTTCCATCACCTGCTCGGCCTCATTCAAGCGCAGCAAACCGTTGTCGACAAAAACACAGGTCAGCTGCGAGCCGATCGCTCGGTGCAGAAGTGCGGCCGCAACCGACGAATCAACGCCGCCAGACAAACCCAGAATGACTTCTTCACTGCCGACCTCGGCGCGGATTTTTTCCACCGCCTCGCCGATATAGTCCGGCATGTTCCAGTCATGACCGCAGCCGCATATGTCGTGCACGAAACGCGAGAGCATGGCCTTACCCTGCGGGGTATGCGTGACCTCGGGATGAAACTGCAGTGCATAAAAACGCCGCGCTTCATCGGCCATGCCGGCAATCGGCGTGGCAGGGTTGCTTGCGATCACCGAAAAGCCTTGTGGCAGTTCCGTCACCTTGTCGCCGTGGCTCATCCACACTTCGATCAGGCCGTGACCTTGATTATTTATCCTGTCCTGAATGTCTCGCAAAAGTGTTGAATGGCCCTGCGCACGGATCTCGGCATAACCGAATTCGCGCACCAGACCGTTCTCAACCTTGCCACCCAGTTGCGCTGCCATGGTCTGCATGCCGTAACAGATGCCCAGCACCGGCACGCCCAGCTCGAACACCACCTCAGGCGCGCGCGGCGTATCTCCCTCGGTAACCGAATTCGGCCCGCCCGACAAAATAATGCCTGCAGGATCGAAAGCGCGTATCTCGGCATCGGTCATGTCCCAAGGATGCAGTTCGCAATAAACCTGGGTCTCTCGCACGCGGCGTGCGATGAGCTGCGTGTATTGTGAGCCGAAGTCGAGGATGAGGATTTTTTTATGAATTGTCATTAGTTTAGTAGACACTAGTCGTTAGTTAGAGATTTTTGCAGCCCTTTTAGCAAATTGCCGATCTCGTCGGCAATTTGCTAAACATTAACGGATTCTTGTTCAGTTATACTATTAAATCGTTGTGCCACGAGAATCTGCATCTCCTGCTCCGCCTATGAACCAAGAGCAATTCCCAGGAAACGGCAGAACTGGCTGGATGAATTACGTCCCTGACCTTCAGCAATATTTGATGGTATCGAAACTGCTGAGCATTGCTGTTGAGTTGTCAGGCCATAAATTTCTGATTTCGGAAAGCATCCACTTAGACGATAAATTTCCTCAGCCAATTTCATGGCTGATTGCCACACCTTCAGATCCCGATATCCTGCCATAGCAGCTCCGCTGCAAGTTGCCAGTCGTAACGTTAGTTGTTGCTAATTCAATGTTGTCGCTTCGATGCTTCAACTAACAACTAACGTCTAGCAACTGTTTTTCAATCTATATGGTAATTCGGAGCTTCTTTGGTGATCTGCACATCGTGCACGTGCGACTCACGTATTCCCGACGAGCTGATCTCAACGAACTCGGCCTTGGCATGCATAATCGCGATATCGGCGCAACCCAGATAACCCATGCTGGCGCGCAGACCGCCCATCAGCTGATGTATCACCGCCAGCACGCTGCCCTTGTAGGGCACACGCCCCTCCACGCCTTCGGGCACGAGCTTATCCTGATTGCCCTCGCCTTCCTGAAAATAGCGGTCGCTCGAACCCTGCTGCATCGCGCCCAGACTACCCATACCGCGATAAGACTTGTAGGAGCGCCCCTGGAACAGTTCGATCTCGCCTGGCGCCTCTTCGGTTCCCGCAAAAAGCCCTCCTAGCATCACCGCGTGCGCGCCGGCTGCAATCGCCTTGGCGATATCGCCAGAATAGCGTATCCCGCCGTCTGCGATCAGCGGCACGTCCGTGCCCTGCAAGGCCGCCGCGACATTCTGTATCGCACCGATCTGCGGCACGCCCACTCCTGCGACGATGCGCGTAGTGCAAATCGAACCAGGGCCTATGCCCACCTTTACCGCATCCGCGCCGTGATCCACCAGCGCCAGCGCCGCAGCACCCGTGGCGATGTTGCCGCCGATCACATCTATATGAGGAAAGTTGTTCTTCACCCACTTGACCCGGTCGAGCACGCCCTGTGAGTGTCCGTGCGCGGTATCCACTACGATCACATCCACGCCCGCCTCGGCAAGTAATGCTACCCGCTCTTCCGTGCCCTCGCCCACGCCCACTGCCGCACCTGCACGCAGCCTGCCCCGGCTGTCCTTGCAGGCCAGAGGATGCTCGCTGGATTTCAAGATGTCCTTGACCGTCATCAGGCCGCACAGCTCGAACGCATCGTTGACCACAAGTACGCGCTCAAGGCGATGCTTGTGCATCAGGTTGCGCGCATCGTCGAGGCTGGTGTTCTCCTTGACGGTGATGAGACGCTCGCGCGGCGTCATGATGTTCTTGACCGGCTGATCCAGGTTGCTCTCAAAGCGGAGGTCGCGATTGGTCACTATGCCTGCCAGCTGCTTCCCCTGAACCACGGGCAGACCGGAAATCCTGTACTGGCGTGTAAGTGCTAGCACATTGCGCACCGTCATGTCGGGCGTGATAGTAATTGGGTCCTTGACCACTCCACTTTCGAAACGTTTGACCTTGGCGACCTTGGCCGCCTGCTCTTTGGCCGTCATGTTCTTGTGGATGATGCCGATCCCACCTTCCTGCGCCAGCGCGATCGCAAGACGAGAACCGGTGACCGTGTCCATCGCGGCGGAGAGCAGCGGGGTATTCAGGCTGATATTGCGTGTCAGCTGCGTGCGCAGGCTGACATCGCGCGGCATGACGTTGGAATAAGCAGGGACGAGCAGTACGTCGTCAAAGGTAAGTGCTTTTTGAATGATGCGCATGGGTCATACCTCGGCAAAACGCGCATTATACGCATCCCGGGCAAACTGGTAAATCCACCCGGCGCACAGATTCAGGGAAAATCTAAAGCGCCGCCCCGTCTACTTCTCCGGTGCGTATGCGTATCACCTGCTCGATGCTGGAGACGAAAATTTTTCCGTCTCCTATCTTTCCTGTGTGTGCAGCCTTGACGATAGCGTCAACCGCCGTCTCCAACATTTCGTCGGACACCACCACCTCGAGCTTGATCTTGGGCAAGAAATCCACCACATATTCCGCGCCGCGATAAAGTTCCGTGTGACCCTTCTGGCGACCGAAACCCTTGACTTCGGTGACCGTCAGCCCGCTGATATTCACTTCCGAGAGCGCCTCGCGCACCTCGTCCAGCTTGAAAGGCTTGATCACTGCTTCAATTTTCTTCATGATGGACTCTCCCTATTTTATTTCCGGCAGCTCCGGACTGATGCGTGCATTGTAGCAAGATAAAAAAATAACGCTATTCCAGCGACTGATAACTAATCTTGATGACTTCAAGCTCAACCACGCCCGCCGGGGTCTGCAATCTGGCAAGATCCCCCTCATAGAGCTTGATAAGCGCACGCGCCAGCGGCGACACCCAGCTAATATGGCCGCGCAACACATCCGCCTCATCCACGCCTACGATAGCATAAGTCGATTCATTCCCGTCATCGCGGCAAACAGTCACGGTTGCACCGAAGAAAACCTGCGCGCAATCCGCGCGCAACGCAGGGTCAACCACCTCGGCCTTCTCCAGCCGCTTATGCAAAAAACGCACGCGCCTGTCTATTTCCCTCAGGCGTTTTTTTCCGTAGATGTAATCGCCGTTTTCTGAGCGATCCCCATTGGATGCTGCCCAGGTGATTGTGTTGACCAGCACCGGGCGCTCGACCTTCCAGAGCTGTTCGAGCTCGACTTGCAACCTGCGAAACCCGCCCGGCGTAATGTAATTCTTGACGCCTTGCGGCAACGACGGCTCTTCATCGTCATCGTCGGTCTCGCTGAGTCCTATTCTTGACATGCGTTTCTCAAATGTAAAAACCCAAGTATATAGCGTGAAGCAGCCATTTCAAGCCTGACCAAATGCAAAAAACAATAATATTTTTCCGGGATTCATTTCCTGACAATATTTGTCGGGTAATATACGCATTATTTCAGACAGAAAGATGCAGCGCAATGCAACTCAATTTCGACAACCGCTTCGTGAACGAGCTGCCCGGGGATTTGACTGGCGTAATGCAATCGCGCCAGACACAAGGCGTATGTTGGTCTCTTGCTCAACCCACGCAGGTCGCAAAACCAAGGCTGCTCGCCCACTCAAGGGAAGTGGCGGAGCTCCTTGATTTATCCGAAGAGGATATCCATAGCAGGGCTTTTCTTGCAGCCTTCTCGGGCAATCAACTACTGCCCGGCATGACCCCATATGCCGCTTGCTACGGCGGGCACCAGTTCGGCAACTGGGCAGGACAGCTGGGTGACGGTCGCGCCATTGCGCTAGGCGAAGCGATCAACGGGCGAGGCCAGCGCTGGGAACTGCAGCTCAAGGGCGCGGGCATGACGCCCTACTCGCGCCGCGCGGATGGCCGCGCAGTGCTGCGTTCTTCGTTGCGCGAATTCCTGTGCAGCGAGGCGATGCACCATCTTGGCATACCCACCACGCGCGCGCTAAGCCTGGTTGCAACAGGCGAACCCGTATTGCGCGACATGCTCTACGATGGCAATCCCGCGATGGAACCCGGCGCCATCGTATGCCGGGTTTCGAGAAGCTTCATCCGCTTCGGAAATTTCGAGATTCTTGCGTCATATGGCCAACGCGATCTGCTGCAACGGCTGATTGCATTTACCATCGACCGAGATTTCCCCGAAATAGACATGCAATCCGGCGACCGCCTTGCAATCTGGTTCAGGACGGTCTGCGAAAAAACCGCAAGACTAGTCGTCGAATGGCTGCGCGTCGGGTTCGTGCACGGCGTGATGAACACCGACAACATGTCCATCCTCGGACTGACAATAGACTACGGCCCATACGGCTGGGTGGACAACTTCGACCCCAATTGGACACCCAACACCACAGACGAAAACTGGCGCCGTTATGCGCTGGCCAAGCAACCTTCCATCGCGCGCTGGAACCTTGAGCGACTGGCCGTTGCGCTGGAGACTGTCGCACCCTCCCGCGCCATCCTCGACGAAGGGCTGGCGCATTTCGACGAAAGCTTGCAGGAATATCTCTCAGGCATGCTCACTGCAAAGTTCGGCCTGCAACAGATTAAAGTCGAAGACGCAAGCCTCATCGAGGACGCATTCGAGCTGATGCAGCAGGCAAATGTGGACATGACGGAATTTTTCCGGGCCCTTGCAGATCTTAAACAACAGGCCCCCGATCTTTCCCTATTGAAGAGCGCATTTTACCAGGAATTCCTCTATCGGGAACTCGAGGAAAAATTCAATGGATGGCTCAAACGTTATGTCGCCCGCCTGTCTGGACAGCAGGATACCGATGAAGCGAGAAGGCGGCGCATGAATGCAGTCAATCCGCGCTTCGTGCCGCGCAACTATCTGGCCCAGCAGGCGATCGACGCCGCGATGCAGGACGACTTCTCCATGCTGGACAGGCTGATGGAAGCCGCCCGCCACCCGTACGACGAAGACATCCCGCCGGAACTCACCGCCAAGCGCCCGGATTGGGCGATCGACAAGCCAGGCTGTTCGATGCTGTCTTGCAGTTCCTGATAGAATTCAACTGATTTTTTACTGGAGATTCCCTATGCAATTCTTGAAACTCTTGCACCTCTTGTCCGTGCTGGTCTGGGTCGGTGGCATGTTCTTCGCCTATGTCGTGCTGCGCCCCGCTGCAGTGGACACGCTCGAACCGCCTCCCCGCCTGAAGCTCTGGGATTCCGTGTTCGATCGCTTTTTCAAGTGGGTTTGGACATCGATTTCTCTCTTGCTCATCAGCGGCATCGGCATGATTGCGCTATACGGCGGCATGGCGCATGTCGGGCCACATGTGCATATCATGCTGGCGTTGGGCATCGCGATGATCGCGATCTACGGCCACGTGTATTTCGCGCTCTACAAGAAAATGAACAGGTTTGTCGGCGCACAAAGCTGGAAGGAAGCGGGCGAAATGCTGGGCAAGATACGCAAGATGATCGGCCTTAATCTGGCGCTAGGGCTGCTGACAGTTTGCGTGGCGGTAATCGGCATGGCATTGTAAGCTATACTGAGACTGGCGAATGTTTCGCCGGCTTCAGGAGCTCGCATGACCATTCGCCAAATTCTCGAACAGATCAGCGCTCTCGAAGACGAATTACAAAAAGCAGTCGAAGAAAACCATCTGCGTTATACGATAGAAGACAAGCGCATCGTTTTCGAACAGGCCGTCAAGGCATCGCACCAGCGCGTCAAGCTGAGCGTATTTCGCTGGTTCATGATCGTTCGCCCGCAGAATTTTCTCACAGCGCCCATCATCTACGGCATGATAGGCCCGCTGGTCCTGTTTGATCTGTGCGTGACTTTTTATCAGCTGACCTGCTTCCCGATATATGGCATTGCCAGAGTGAAGCGATCAGACCACATCGTGCTGGACCACCAGCATCTGGCCTATCTCAACATCATCGAAAAGATCGACTGCATATACTGCTCCTATTCGAGCGGCCTGTCAGGCTATGCGCGAGAAATCATCGCGCGCACCGAACAGTATTTTTGCCCGATCAAACACGCGCGAAAAATTCTAAACTCGCATTCCCGTTACAAGCATTTCCTGGAATATGGCGATGCGGAAAATTTTCACGACAAGGTTGAAGAACTCCGCACCGAGCTTGCAAAGGAAATCAAAAAATAAATCGCACGATGGAAATTGTGACCCTCATTATCCGCATTTAGGCATTGAATCTGCGAAGTCGTTCTGCCGGTTCCGAAACTTTTCGGCCGGGCAAAAATGTTGAGTCTAACGACGGCTCTTCGGCCTCACCGGACTATGACGATTTGCTGAAAAGGTTATCGGCCCATCCTTTGCAATGTATGATTCCGAAAATTTAGAACAATCACTTTCGACCCATTGCAGCACTTCTTTGTAACTGATGGGCGCGGTGAATTAACCTATTGTCCATCAGATAATAGGATGACAACCACACTGCACTTAGGGTAGTTGGTGCAACCCCAGAATATTTTGCCCACGTTGCAACCTTTCTTTGCTGTTCGCTTGACCATGGAGTTGCCGCACTTTGAACAGTCAGAGCATGATTCAGGAGCTACTGGCAGTGCGGATACGCATGGTATGGTATGGTATGGGCTGCACGGCACAGGCCTCCGCCTATTACGTCGGTTGGAATGTCGGCGGGCAGAACTTCAACAGGAACGCGAATAGCCGCGATGCCATCGCGATCCTCGATTCCGAGCTGGCCATAGTGGGCACGCCCTAGCCTTCGACACTCCCAGGGGTTTCAGGGGCGAGCATGTGACTGGTAACGGAGTAAAAGCATTCTGGACCGTTGGGCAGCCCCGAGACAACCCCTGCCTATTCCAGCAAACCGAGCACCACTTGTTTTATCGGGGTCTCAAGCCCTTGTCGGCCATCAAGGATATGATCGGCAACTAGGCCCCACAAGGGCATGTGTGTGCTGGCCAAGTTTGCGCCCCGCTCGACCAGTTGTGGGGTGTAGACGGGTGACACGGACACGGCGCTGAACGCTATCGAAACCTATTCTTCCGGCGCCAAAAGGGCTGCCATGATCGAGCAGATGCGCAGCCACTACACATCACTGGACCACGTGGACAAGAAAGGCGCTCTGACTTACGCCATCACATCCGATTACTCACAAATTTAACTGCTGTGGGTGCTGTGGGTGGTTAACGATTTTTTAGGTTTATGAGTTAATATACTAGGCAGTTTGTCTGCATTACAGGAAAATCTGCCGCCCTTTTCCGAAGTCCCGTAGAATCAGGGCGACAGCCACTGACCGGAGGCAACTGCCATGCGTTATTTCCACC
The DNA here is from genome assembly GCA_021787435.1 of Pseudomonadota bacterium. Taxonomy (GTDB): domain Bacteria; phylum Pseudomonadota; class Gammaproteobacteria; order Burkholderiales; family Gallionellaceae; genus Gallionella. Next base: position 76,789 of record JAJYLY010000001.1, read on the forward strand.
TTCCGCGAATTACCTCTCTCGTCACCCTGCTGGCCCTGTGCGGCTGTACGATGGGACCGGACTTTCATGCGCCAGAGGCACCTGCGGTTAACGGTTACACCACTAAGCCGTTGCCGACCGCTACACAATCAGCCCCCGTAGCGTTAGGATCGGCGCAACATTTCGAAACGGTGTCAGCTTCAAGCAATGAACAATGGTGGCTCAGCTTCGGCTCGCCAAAACTTAATCGCTTGATCGATGAGGCGTTCAAGGCCAATCCGAATATCGCCGCTGCGCAGGCGACGCTGCAACAGGCGCAACAGACGCTTGCGGCGCAACGCGGATCAACGCTCTACCCGCACGCAAACCTCAATCTATCTGGCGAACGCATGCTGTTCAATCCTTCAGCTTTCGGCCAGCAGGGTCAAAGCAACATTTTTAACCTGTACAACGCCAATGTCGGCGTTAGCTATATGTTCGACTTGTTCGGAGCCAACCGCCGCAGCCTAGAAGCCTATGCCGCACAAAGCGATTACCAGACACACGAACTGCGCGCGGCGCGGCTGACACTGGCTGGCAATCTGGTTACCGCGACTATGACGGAAGCAGGTATCGCCGCGCAGATCGATGCAACCCAGCAGATTCTCGACATCCAGAGCAAACAGCTCGATATTGCGCGTCAGCGCCAGTCGATTGGCGCTATTGGGCTCGCCGACTTACTCGCCCTGCAAACTCAGCTAGCGCAAACGCGCGCCACCCTACCGCCACTAAACGAGCGGTTGCAACAAGAACACCACTTGATCGCTATGCTGTGCGGCAAGACGCCTGGCGAATTCCAATCGATCGATTTCACCCTTGCCGATTTCCGTTTGCCCCAACGCCTGCCGCAAGTGGTGCCCTCTCAACTTGTGCGGCAACGCCCGGATATACAGGCCGCCGAAGCCATGCTCCACAGCGCAAACGCACAATATGGCAACGCAATCGCCGGTCTCTATCCGCAGATCAACCTGACGGGCAATTTGGGCCAGGAATCGCTCACAACCAGCAGTCTGTTCAACCCACAATCCGCCGTGTGGTCGCTCGCCGCACAGCTGACGCAGCCACTGTTCGACGCCGGACTTCATGCCAGCGTGCTCGCCGCCAAAGCCAATCTCGAAGCTGTCGGCGCTAATTACCGGCAGACTGTGCTGCAGGCATTCCGTAACGTAGCCGATGCGCTGCGCGCCTTGGATGACGACGCGCAAACGCTCAATGCCGATGCCATCGCCGACAACGCCGCGCAGGCAACACAAGACCTAGTTGGTCAGCAATACCACCTCGGCGGCGCCAGTTATCTGCAGTGGCTCTTTTCTCAACAACAGGCACAACAGACCCACATCAATCTGATCGGCGCACAATTCTTGCGTCTGATCGACACCGCCGCCCTTTACCAGGCCATGGGCGGCGCATGGATTCCAGATCAAGGCATACCTTCTGCCGATGCGAGTTCTATCGAGAAAAATCAGGCCCTCTATTTACGCTCTCACACTTAAATTTAAATACACTACGCTGTTCACATCGCCACGGATACAAGAGGAACACCATGCAACAAGGCTCAGGTAAACAGATATTCATCACAGTGCTGGCCTTAGCACTGTTATTCGGCGGAATCTACGGAATGCAACAGTTCCGCAATTCGATGATGGCGAAATCCATCCGTGGCAAGGGCATACCACCACAAACGGTGTCTACTACTGTGGCCAGCTATGACATCTGGAGTCCTGCTATCGACACTATTGGCAGCCTGCATGCAATCAAAGGCGCCAGCCTGTCGACCGAAACCGGCGGACTCGTCACCGCGATCCATTTCTCATCGGGAGAAAGTGTGTCCGCAGGCAAATTGCTAGTCGAGCTTAACGCTGCACCTCTAATCGCCCAATTGCAACAATTTCAGGCGTCCGCACGTCTTGCAAAGATCAACTATGCCCGTGATGTTGCTCAACTTCACATTCAGGCCGTGAGCCAATCTACTGTGGATGCTGATGCCACCGCATTGCAAAGTGCCAACGCGCAGGTTACCGCACAGCAAGCACTCATCGCACAGAAAATGATTCGCGCGCCGTTTGATGGAATACTTGGCATTCGCCAGATCGACCCAGGTCAGTATTTCGCGCCTGGTTCGACCATTGTAACGCTGCAAAAGCTTGATCCAATCTACCTCGATTTCAGTATCCCGCAAGTCGACATGACACTGGTGCGTAAAGGACTGTTAGTTGAAGCGCACAGTGACGCCCTGCCCGGGAAGGCTTTGCATGGCCGAATCACCGCTATCGAACCGCAGGTGGATGTAAATACGCGCAACATCAAGGTTCGTGCCATATTGCCCAATACAGACGGGAAATTGCTACCAGGGCTATTCATGACCGTCAGGATCGACCAGGATAGAAAACAACGTCTGGTCACCCTGCCCAATGCAGCAGTTGCCTACAACCCTTACGGCAGTACCGTATTCGTTGTGCATGAAAATGGCAAAGACACTAAAGGCAGGCCACAGTTGATCGTCGAACAGCGCTTCGTGACTACCGGCCCGACCCGCGGTGACCAAGTCGCGATCCTCAGCGGCATCCACGCTAACGAAATCATCGTTACCACCGGTCAACTTAAGTTACACAACGGCATGCCGGTACTGATCAACAACAGCATCCAACCGACCAATGATCCGCAACCAAACGTGAGTGACGAATGAGCGCCATGGGTCCCGATACCACACGTAAGTTTACCGACCTGTTCGTCCACCGCCCCGTACTTGCCACAGTCATAAGCTTGGCAATACTAGTGCTGGGCTTGCGGTCCATAGGACTGTTACCAGTATTGCAGTTTCCTTATACGCAAAATGCGGTGGTCACAGTCGCAACAGCTTATCCTGGTGCTGATGCCAATCTGGTCGCAAGCTTTATCACCACCCCTCTCGAAAATGCAGTCGCCCAGGCCAATGGGGTCGACTACATGACCTCGAATAGCGTGCAAGGAATCAGCACCATTACAGCCAATCTACGGCTGAACTATGACCCCGACAAGGCGCTGACCGAAATCAACACCAAGGTCAATGCCGTGCTCAACCAGATGCCGCCCCAGGCGCAAAAACCGGTACTTAACGTTAGCATCGGTCAGACCATTGATGCAATGTATATCGGCTTCTACAGCGACGTGCTCAAACCCAATCAAGTCACTGACTATCTGCTGCGTGCAGTTCAGCCAAAACTGCAAGCTATCGATGGCGTGCAGATGGCTGAACTGCTCGGCGCCAAGAATTTCTCCTTGCGTGCCTGGCTCGACCCGCAGAAACTGGCCGCCACCGGCCTGACCGCAGCCGACGTCTACAGTGCACTCAGCAACAACAACTTCCTCTCGTCCAGCGGACAGACACGTGGTCAGATGATCCAGATGAATCTGAACGCTTCGACCTCTCTGCATTCTGCCGATGAATTCCGCGCCATTATTCTCAAGCAACAGAACAATAACATCGTGCGTCTGGGCGATATCGCACATGTCAGCCTCGGCTCGGACGATTACGACAGCAGCGTGGCATTCGATGGGCGAAAAGCGGTTTACATCGGCATCCAAGTCGCGCCCAGCGCGAACCTGCTCGACGTGATCAAGCGGGTACGCGCCGTAATGCCCAGCATCCAGTCCCAGTTGCCCAACGGCCTCAATGCCAATGTGGTGTACGACTCGACCAAGTTCGTCAATTCCTCCATCGACGAAGTCATCAAGACCCTGACCGAAGCGGTAGGCATCGTTACCTTGGTCGTATTCATCTTCCTAGGTTCACCGCGTTCGGTGATGATTCCGGTCATCGCTATTCCGCTGTCGCTGATTGGCACCTTCACTTTCATGCTAGCGCTGGGCTACTCGATCAACTTGCTCACCCTACTCGCGCTGGTGCTTGCCATCGGCCTAGTTGTGGACGATGCCATCATCGTGGTAGAAAACGTCAGCCGCCATCTTGAGGAAGGGTTCAGTCCGTTCGATGCCGCCATCCAGGCAGCACGCGAGCTCGCCAACCCAATCATAGCCATGACCATCGTGCTGGTGGCCGTATACGTCCCGATCGGCTTCATGAGCGGCCTGACCGGCGCGCTGTTCACTGAATTCGCTTTCACCTTAGTCGGCGCCGTCACCATGTCGGCCGTCATCGCCCTGACTCTGTCGCCGATGATGTGCTCGAAACTACTTCGCGCACCCAAACAAGAAGGGGGCAATTGGATCGACCACCTCGTGCTGTGGCTCGACCGCAAGTTCGCGCTGCTCGATCATGCCTATGAACGTCGCCTCGACGGCGTGCTCAACCACCTGCCGGTGGTGATAGTGTTCTCTATCCTGCTGTTGGGTGGCATCTACTTCCTTTACACCACATCGATGTCAGAACTTGCGCCACAGGAAGATCAGGGAGTGCTGATCGCCATGACTTTCAGCGCCCCCGATGCTAGCCTGCAGCAACGCGAAACGCAGACTACTGCCATTCGCGACGTGTTCAACCGCCACAGAGAAACTGAACACATATTTCAACTCGACATGCCGACGCAGATCATCAGTGGCATGGTGCTCAAGCCGTGGAATCAGCGCACCATGAATGCCAATGTGCTGCAACCACAAGTGCAACAAGAACTCAATAGCATTGCCGGCTCCCAGAACGCTGTTTTCCAGCCGCCCCCCCTTCCCGGCGCGCGTGGCTTCCCAGTCCAGTTCGTTCTGACCACTACCGAGCCTTTCGCAAAACTGTATAACGTATCGCAGAAATTCCTCCAGGAAGCCATGAAGTCAGGCAACTTCATTTTCCTGCAGTCGGACCTACGCATCGACCTGCCACAGGTCACTGTGGTGATCGATCGCGACAAGGCCGCTACGCTAGGACTGTCAATGGCCGACATCGGCAATTCGCTATCAACCCTGCTAGGCGGAAACTATGTCAACTATTTTGACATGGCTGGCCGTTCATATAGAGTCATTCCACAGGTGCAGCAGCGTTTCCGTCTAAACGCCGATCAGCTTAAGCAATATTACCTGCGCAGCACCAACGGCAACATGGTAGCGCTATCCAATGTGGCGCGTCTGGAAACCTCGACTGAACCGGAAACGATCAACCACTTCCAGCAGCAAAATATGGCGACGATTCAAGGTGTTAACTACCCAACCGTATCTCAGGGGCAGGCACTGTCCTACCTAAAGAATCTGGCGCAACGCACATTGCCGCCCAACTACAGCTTCGACTACTCAGGACCATCGCGTCAGTACATTCAGGAATCAGGTGGTCTGCTATTCACATTCTTCTTCGCGATTATCATCATCTTCCTTGCACTGGCTGCGCAGTTCGAAAGCTTTCGCGACCCGATCATCATCCTGGTTTCAGTACCCATGTCAATTGCTGGTGCACTGATCTTCATCAACCTCGGCATCGGTGGCGCCTCGCTCAATATTTACACCGAGGTCGGTCTAGTAACTTTGATTGGCCTGATTTCCAAGCACGGTATTCTCATCGTTGAGTTCGCCAACAACCAACAACGCGCCGGCCTGCCCAAGCGTGACGCCATCAGAAAGGCTGCCGGACTGCGCCTAAGGCCTATCCTAATGACCACAGCGGCCATGGTGCTCGGCGTGGTGCCACTCATCATTGCACACGGAGCCGGGGCAGTCAGCCGCTTCAACCTTGGCTTGGTCATCGCCAGCGGGCTGTCGATCGGCACACTGTTCACCCTATTCGTCGTGCCCGGCATGTACATGCTGATGTCCACCGACCGCAGCAAGCAGCCCCACCCTGCTTGAATCGCCCCGGGAATCATGGAGGCTCTATTATCTTAGTAAAATAGAGCCATCATGAAAAAATCAAACAAATTTTCACCAGAAACCCGGGAGCACTACGTGCGCATGGTGCAGGAGCAACGCAAGGAATACCCCTCACTGTGGGCGGCTATAGAATCGCTGGCGCCAAAGGTGGGTTGCACACCTCACACCCTGCTTGAATGGGTACGCAAATATGAAATAGATAACGGCACGCGAGAGGGCGTTACCACTGAAGAGCGTGAACGCATCAAGAGCCTTGAGCGCGAGGTCAAGGAGCTTAGGCGGGCCAATGAAATATGGAAAATGTTAAGTTGGCAACCCTCGAATGGGTGGCCTGGTTCAACAATCAGCGACTGCTTTCCTCAATCGGCTATATCCCTCCGGCAGAAGCTGAGGCCGAATATTATCAGCGACTTGCCAAACCGTTTTCCAATGTGACTTAACTTAAACCAAACGGCCTCCACAAAACTCGGGGCGATTCAATCCAGCCAAACAAACGACTGCTATCGCCGCCGTACGATATATGGCTAGAGAAGTTTCAAGTTTCTTGTACATATGTATCCCGTAGCCGGTCTTTCATCCTTCACGCAAAAGGCGGAAGATCAGCCATGCTGATATCAATGTCAAAGTAGAAGAAACCAGAAACAATACCCAGAAACCAACATCGCTTTCCTTGAAAGGTATACCACCGACGTTCATGCCGAAGAGCGCGCCCACCACGGTCATGGGCAATGACATAACAGTCACGGAGGTCAATATGAACAGGCTGTGATTGGTTTTTTCCCCAACGCGCGCTGCGATATCTTCCTCCAGCAGACTAATGCGCTCCTGCAGATTCATCATGTCCCGTATCGCCACCGAGAAATTCTCCGTGGCAAATTGCAAGTAATCCAATTCCTCGTCCTTCGCCCATTTGGGCGGACGGCTCACTATCCTGAAGATAGAATCGGGTTCGGGCGCGAGCAGCCTCTGCAGCCTTATGAGATCGCGGCGAAAGTGGCCGAGGGATGAGCGCTTTGGCAACTTGTTTCGCTGGAGTTTACCCTCGATTTCGTTCGCAGCATCGGCGATCTTGTGCAGGATTTCAAACAAGACATCCGCCTGTTCGGAAAGAAGCTGCGTGACCAGCGAAAGCGGGCTGGGAAAGGCCTGCTTGGAAACGACCAGTTTGACGAGTTCATCGACCGAGCGAAGCGGCTTGTCCCATGCACTCAAGAGCCAGTGCTGGCGCAGGCTGACCCAGAGAGTTGCGATTTCCGGCTCCTTACCGTTCGCATCGTAATTCACGTCATTCATCACGGCGAAGAGTCCATGGTGCCTGCGAGTGAGGCGTGAAGAGCGCCGCTCCTCATGAAGTGTATCCCTGAAAGTCATGTTGAGTTCGAGATATTGCAGCCAGCGTTCTTCAATGCCATGAGGGCTGTCAAAGTGCAACCAGATATATTCCCGTTCCGGATGAACCGGAAGTTTCAGCCAATCGAGTGCAGTTTTCTCATCCAGAAGCTTGCCCTTTCCTTCGCCGGGAAAGAGGTAGCAAAAGACAAGTTTGGCAGGTTGGTTTGGCTGTAAACTCATGGCTGAAGTTCGCTAAACATAACTTAATTTAATATTGTAACCTGACACCTATTGAAGCATTCTATCCAACTTAAATTGGAATTACTGGCGGTTTTGCAATCGTAATGAATGGAGTTCATTGAAATTCGCAGTTCAAAGATGATCCACTTGGCTGCAGTCGGGCGTGAAGCGATCATTCCAGACTGTGTTGTCAAATGTCCGCAATGGCCGAAGCAGCCTTCCATATCTCTCGCCGTGCTGACAGTTCATAGCTCATTGGCTCACCGACCATCAATTTTACGGCTGTCTGTTGATACCACGACAGGCAGCACCCTCCAGCACCTTACCATTATCTGCACTCGAAGACTTAACGGTACTAAGTTACAGCATTTTAGTCTTCATTGTTTACATCATTGCGAACAGCACGTAGTTGCTTCAATAAATCCGGGAACGCCCTCTGCACCGTGTCCCACACCACATCAAAATTGATCTCAAAGTAGCCATGGGCGATTCGATTGCTCATTCCACGCATACTGCGCCATAGCACTTCCGGATGTGATTCAGCAAGTCTGGCATAACGGTCCATCACCTTAGTCGCGGCCTCACCAACAATGATGCAGCTTATGATGACAGCCTGCTGAGTACGTTTGTCAATAAGAAAATCCCTTATTCAAACCATCAATGAAGCTGCACGCATCCGTTGCGGCTCGCTGCATGTGATCGATATAGTCAGGAAGGCGATTTTCACTCATACCGCCTGTGCCTCAACAAGCACCTGAGCACGAAACTTTGACGACAGATCTCCTGGGGTCAGCAGATCGACGTGAACACCCCGTAAGGATTCCAGTTCGGCATACATGCCTCCCATGTCAAATAGGGTTTCGCCAGGCAACACATCAACCAGCAAATCGAGGTCACTGCCGTCTTCGTCAGTGCCGTGAAACACGGAACCAAAGATGCGAGGGCTCGCTGTACGAAAGCGGCCTGCCACCTCGCGAATAGCGCCTCTTTTGAGATTAAGAACAACTTATGGCTTCATAAACGCCTGCTCTGATCGAAAGTCTTTGAAGTGGCAGGCAATTAAGAATAGCATACCAAGAACAGTGAGAACCAGAAAACATGTGCCCCTAGATTCGCAAGGTATGAGCGGTTTTATTTTACTGATATTCATTGATCAGAGGAGAAAAACATGAATACCGTATATATTCCCGATGGTCAGGTGAAACTTAGCGGAGAGCTGCATGTGCCGAAAAATGCAAATGGCATCGTGCTGTTCGCGCACGGCAGCGGCAGCAGCAGGTTCAGTCCGCGCAACACCTATGTCGCAAGAGTGCTGCAGCAGCAAAACATAGGCACGCTGCTGTTCGATCTATTGACGCCGGAAGAAGACCAGGATTATGCGGCGCGCTTCGATATCTCACTGCTCGCACGCCGCCTGATTGCGGCGACGAACTGGGTGAAAAAGGAGAATCTGCAACTGGGCTATTTCGGCGCGAGCACCGGCGCTGCTGCAGCGCTGCTTGCAGCCGCCACAGAGGATAATGAGATCTCTGCCATCGTGTCGCGCGGCGGACGCCCCGACCTTGCTGGAGAGATGGCGTTAAGCCGCGTGAAATCGCCCACCCTACTCATCGTGGGCAGTTTGGACGACGTCGTGATCGAATTGAACCGCGAAGCCTATGCGCTGATGAACTGCGAGAAGCACCTGATACTGATATCTGGAGCGACCCATCTGTTCGAAGAACCGGGCACGCTGGAGCAGGCGGCAAAAAACGCCGCCGGCTGGTTCGCCAAACATTTCGCCTCCGCTACTGCCTAAGCAGTTCGACCACTTCCTCGTCCTCGACCTGATCGAATGCCTGGTAGAACTGGCCTACCGCATAAAAAGGATCGGGCGTATCGAGGCATATCACTTCATCCGCATAGGGTGTTATTTTTTCCAGCGTGTCAGTGGGCGCGACGGGCACGGCACAGATGAGCTTCTCTGGGTTCTTCGCACGTAGCGCATGAAGTGCTGCGATCATCGTCGAGCCCGTTGCAAGCCCGTCGTCCACCACGATCACGATGCGCCCTGCAGGATCAATCGGCGCCCTTATCGGCGTATAGCTTGCGCGCCGCTCGCGCATCACGGAAAGCTGGGCCGCCTTTTCTTCCGCCAAATATTTTTCCGAGAGTTCCCTTGCATAGCTTGAAAGATAGGTCCAGCCCGTCTCATCCACCGAGCCGATGGCGAATTCCGGATTGCCCGGGGCGCGCAGCTTGCGCACCAGCACCACATCCAACTCGCCATCCAGCGCCTTTGCGATGATCTTTCCCATCGGCACAGCACCCCTAGGGATTGCCAGCACCAGTGGATGCTTGCCGCGATAATGTTCGAGTGCATGAGCCAGTTTATTTGCCGCATCCTGACGATCTCGAAACATGACAGTTCTCCTTTCGGATAAAAATCATAAAATTCATACTGTTTCAGCGCATATGCTTGCGGGCGGGCTTGGGATGCTCGGATGCCCAGCAGGCGCGACGGTAGGCCTGCAGGGTCTTCTGCGCGCGGCCCAGCACACTGGCATGCGGATAATTCCCCTCGGCATCCGGCTCGCCCGCATCCGCCCCCATCAAGATCGCCATGCCGGGATTCACATGCTCCACCGCATGGATATGAAACAAGCCCTGCTCCACCGCCTCTATGACCTTGCGGTCCAGCATCAGATGGGAACGGTTGCGCAACGGGATCAGCACCCCCTGCCGGCCATTCAGGCCCACTGACAGACAGGCCTGGAAATAGCCTTCTATTTTCTCGTTGATCCCACCCACCGGCAACACTTCGCCATGCTGGTTGACAGCACCCGTCACCGCGATGCCCTGCCTGAGCGGCAAGTCAGACAAGGATGAAAGCAACGTATAAAGCTCCGCGCAGGATGCCGAATCCCCCTCCACACCATTGTATTCCTGTTCGAAAACAACAGAGGCGTTGAGCGCCAGGGGTGCGATGCGGTGAAACAGTGCGGACAGATAGTTTTGCAGTATCAACACGCCCTTATCGTGGATGGGGCCGGACATCTCCACTTCGCGCTCAATATTGAGCAGGCCGTCGCTGCCTGCAAAGGTGCGTGCGCTGACCCTCATAGGATAACCAAAACGGTAGTCGCCAAGATCGATCACGGTAAGCCCGTTGAGCTGCCCTATCTTCTCTCCCGTGAGGCTAATCAACACTTCTCCATCCCTGATCGACTCCTGCATGCGCCGAGCGGGATAATCGTGACGTTCGATGCGCGCGGCAAGCGCTGCTTCCACATCAAGAACTTCGACAAGGATGCCGGAACGCTGCTTGCAAAGCGCTGCGCTTTCCACGAGCTGTCCTTCGACATGCGAAAAAATCGCGCTCTGCCGCGCCTGATCATCCACTGCCCGGTGCGCCTCTTCCAGAAGCCGCGCGACAGCGACTGACGAGAAGTGCGGCAAGCCAAGGTTTTTGCAACTGTGGGCAACGAATATGCCGAAGGCACGGCGAGTCTCGTCGGATGATGAAAAGCTCTCGGCAAAATCCACCTTCACCCTGAAGCGGCGCGCAAACTCGGGATCCTCTTCCTGCAGCTCGTAATATTGCTCACGCGAGCCTATCAGCACGATCTTGACTTCGACCTCCACCGTCTCCGGTTCCAGTGATACCGCCGAAATCGGCGCAAATGCGGTGCCCGGCTCTTCTATCTGCAGCCTGCCGCTGCGCAAGAATCGCCGCAGTTTTTCCCACACCAGCCCGTCCACCAGAAGATCGCGCAGGTGCAAAAGCAGAAATCCGCCATGCGCTTTCAGCAGGCTACCTGCACGAATGCGGGAAAAATCCGTCACCAGTACATCGTTCTCGCTCTGATATTCGATACTGCCGAACAGCGACCTGAACAAAGGATTGTCTTCGATGATCACTGGCGCGCCATCAAGGCCGCCATTATCCACCACCAGATTGACGCGATAGCGGGAGAGCACGCTTGCCAGCTCTTCCTGTCGGCTTGCCTCGTCCGCGTCCGTTGGCTCGAACAGCTCGAGGTTTTCGAGCACATCCTGCGCCACCTGGTCGAGATACACGCCAAGCTTGATCGCATCCATGATCTGCTTTTTGAACTGTCCGCGGATTTTCTGCATTTCGCCATCGAGCAGCGCACCCACCAGCTTGCGCCGCAACGATGCCAGCGCATCGTTCATCGCTTTCTCCATTGGACGCGTCCTGTCCAGAAAACGTGTGATCTCGGCGCGCAGTTCTTGTTCCGACTTCTCGATCCCGGCGCGGCGCTCTCTAGATAATGCCAGCATTTCGCTCTCGGTCAGGGGATGTTTGTTTTCGTCCAGCAAGGTGAACACCAGGTGCCCCGACTCTCGATGCAAAGTGAATCCGCGCGCCTCTGCAAAAGCATCCAGCTCGGCGTATACGCTCGCTTCTTCTTCCTTGTACTTTTTTTCGATGTGCAGACTCTCGTCCTTGAAATCCTGCCTGTTCAGTCGCTGCGGAATTTCCATCTGCAGCGACCTTGTCATCTCTGCCATGAATTGGCGCAGCACGCGCCCCTGCCCTGCCGGCAGGCGCAGCGCGCGCGGCCGCTCAGGCTGGTCGAAATTGTGCAGAAAACAAAGATCGGGCGGAGCTGCTTTCTGCCTAGCTGCATCCTGCATTGCCTGCTTCAGAAGCGACGAACGCCCGCTGCCCACTTCGCCAAGCACGAACAGGTTGTAATCGGGCTGGTCCATGGAGAGGCCAAAGCGGGCAGCGATTTGCGCGCGCTCCTGGCCTATCCAGGGCAGGGGGTGTTCCTGCATTTCAGACGTATCGGAAAAGCCCAATCTGTCAGGCTCTATGGTCAAGCGCAGCTCGGCGGGCTCAAGGGTTGTCATGTCATCAGTGCGGGTCAACCGCTAGCAGCCTGGCGGCTGCCTTCCCTTATCCAGTCGAGCCATGCCTGCATGCCTGCGCCTGAAGTGGCCGAGATGCGCATTACCTGCAAGGCAGGATTGATGCGTCGCGCATAGGAAATCGCAAGGTCGGCATCAAACTCGACATAGGGAAGCAGGTCGCATTTGTTCAGCAGCATCAGACTGGCTGCACGGAACATGTCAGGATACTTGAGCGGCTTGTCTTCCCCTTCAGTCACCGACAGGATCACCACCTTGTGCGCCTCGCCCAGATCGAAGCTCGCAGGACAAACCAGATTGCCGACATTCTCGATCAGCAACAGGCTGTCGTCCTGCAACTTCATCTGTTTCAGCGCTTGTCCCACCATTTTCGCATCCAAATGGCAGCCACGGCCGGTGTTAATTTGCAGCGCAGGCGCACCCGCAGCGCGTATGCGTACGGCATCGTTCTCGGTCTGCTGGTCGCCTTCGATCACTGCGAGCGGCAATGCGCCATTCAACGCCATTATGGTCTTTACCAGCAGAGAGGTTTTACCTGACCCCGGGCTTGATACCAGATTGAGCGCGAATATCCCTCTTTCCGCCAAAGCACGACGGTTGGCAGCTGCGTGATCGTTGTTCAAGGCCAGAATGTCGCGTTCTATCCTCACAAGCCGCACCCCATCCTCCGTTTCAGGTGCCTGCTTATGCAATCTGAACCGCACCGTCTTGCCCGATGGACGTGCGGCACGCCCTGCGATCAGCGTTTGATTACAACCACAAATACCACACATGACTCCCCCTCGAGAAATCTTCGCATAATGACAAGTATACTCTGAAGGATCAGCCAAATGCCTGAGCCACTTCATCGGCACACTTGAAAACGGCGGCGACGACTTCATCCACCTTTTCATCAGCGATGCCGAGTGCACGCCATTCCTCGCTGCCTATCTCCCGTGACACTGTTTCCTTTATGCCAAAATTCTGCAGCAGCCTTTCCGCAAGATTCGTCATCGCGATGAGCGAATGTTTCGGCGCCTCTTTCGATACACCGTCTGCATGGTGGTAACGCATCACATCGGCAATATCCTGATCGAGCCCCCAGTGCTCAGCCAGAAGCGCGCCAAGTTCGCCATGACTCACCTCCAGCATCTCGGCCTCGAGCTTTACGACTGGAACATTCTCTGCTGCAAGGCGCGCATGGAAAAGATCACTTTTTTCCGGATCGACATAATCCAGGACCAGATAGCCGATATCATGCAACAGTCCGGCAAGATAGAGCGCTTCCTCTGAAGGGCGCATCTTGTGCGGCATAGCTTTCGCAATCACTTCCATCGCCAGCGCGACAGCCATACTGTGTTTCCACAGGTTTCCAGCATCCAGCAATCCAACAGGCTTGCGGGTAAGCGATGAGTTCATCGCAATTCCCAGCGCAATCATCTTGATGCGCCTGATGCCAAGCACTGCCGATGCATCTTTCATCGAAAGCACTTTTCTGGATTTATAAAACATCGGCGAGTTTGCCAAGCTGATAATTCTGGCAAGAATCGCCGCATCTTTCATCGCCAGCTTGAGCAACAACTCATCGCCTTCGTCAGTGGCCAAATTGATCGCCAGTATTTCCTGAGCTATTTTTGACATCGCAGGCAGGGCGGGTAGGCATTCAATCGCCTTATTCATGTTTGCAGAAACAACCGTTTGACTGTCGGTGCCCACAGACGCTGTCTGCTTCGACCAATCAAACAACGCTACTGCCTTCATCGGGAACGCAATAAAATACCCTTGTCCGATCTGGCAACCCATCCTAAGCAGAGTATCATAATGCACCTCTGTTTCGATACCTTCCGCGACGGTCTTGAGATCGAATGCGCGGGAGAGCGCAATAATGCCTGCGACAATCGCATGATCCCCCTTGTTCGCCTCCAGGTTGCGAACAAAGGAGCGGTCGATCTTGAGAGTGTTGACCGGCAACGTGCTGAGGTATGACAGCGAGGAATAACCCGTCCCAAAATCATCCAGCGCAAATCCCACGCCCAGTTTCGCGCAATGCTCGATGATGAGTTTAACCATTGCGATATCCTCGAATGCGGATGTCTCCAGCACCTCGATCTGCAGCCGTCCGGCCGGCATATCAGGATAGCGCGCGATTTGCTGCTGCAATTTTTCCGCAAAACCGGATGACCCGAGATGGTAGGCTGAAATATTGATGCTGACTTCGAGATCCAGCCCGTTCTCTCGCCACAGCGCCATCTGCTTCATTGCCGTGGCAATCACCCACTCGCCGAGCTCGATGTCAAGCTCGCTGTTCTGTGCAGCAGGCAGAAATCTGGCCGGCGTCAGTAGCCCGAGCTTGGGATGGTTCCAGCGAATCAGCGCCTCTGCACCAACCATTTTTTTTGTGCGCAGATCAACTTTGGGCTGGTAATAAAGCTCGAACTGGTTTTCCCACAGACCCAGCCGAATGCGTTTTAGCATTTCCTGCTGATTGCGCGCGCGATGATCCAGAGCTGGGTCATAGATGTGGAAACGGTTCCGGCCTGACTGCTTGGCCGTATACATGGCCTGGTCTGCATGGCGCAGCAGCGTGTCTGCATGTTCGTCATCCAGCGGGTAGATGCTCACCCCTATGCTTGCACCGAGCACAAAATCTTTTCCGCCGATATGTATGGGCTCCGCAATGACGGCAAGCAGGCGCTCCAGCGCAATGCTGCATTCATCGCCACGTTCAAGCCCCAGCAGCAAGACGACAAACTCGTCCCCGCCCATGCGCGCGACCGTATCCCCGCCGCGTATGGTCTGCTGTATGCGTTGGGCGATCTTGACCAGGACGGTGTCACCAACAGCATGACCCATCGTATCGTTGACAAGTTTGAACCCATCGAGATCCAGATAACAGATCGCCATCATATTCTGCTCGCGCGTTGCCTGCAGTATGGCCTGCTTCAACCTGTCATTAAACAATGTGCGGTTTGGCAAACCCGTCAGCGTATCGTAATGGGCGATATGATCGAGCTGCTTTTCATGCTGCTTGAACTGCGTGATATCCGAAGAGATGCCGACATAGTTGGTAACTTTCCCCTCATCATTCCTGATCGCAGAAATGCTCAGCCATTCTGCATAAAGCTCGCCGCTCTTTTTGAGATTCCAAAGCTCCCCGGACCAATGACCCGAACTCACAACCGACTGCCACATGGACTGGTAAAACGCAGCACTCTGGTGGCCTGACTGGAGAATGCGCAGATTCTTTCCAACGAGTTCATCGCGGGCATAACCCGTGATCCTGCTGAATGCTGCGTTGACATGCAGGACATTGCCGTTCTCATCGTTGATCGACACGCCTTCCTGCATATGTTCGAACACCTTGAAAATCAGGCGCAGCCTGTCTTCAGTCCGCTTGTGCTCGATGATATCCGTAGCCAGCCCTATCAGGCCGAGAAGATTCCCTTCTGCAGAAAACAGCTTGATCCGGGTCATTTCAAACAGGCGGCCAAGACCGTCAGCTGAAGGCAGCCATAACGTCGAGACATGTGGCCTGTCCTGCTCATAACACTCACGATCAGATTTGGTGAAGCTGGCCGAAATCTGAGGCGGCAGAACATCCGCATAATGAGCAGCGCCAATGAGCTTCGCTTCGGCAACTCCGACCGCATTGCAGAAAAACCTGTTGCCAAACCTGATACCGCCATCAAGACCCAACATCCAGATGCCTATCGTTGCGCTATTCAGTATCAGCCGTAATAGCTCCGCATCCTGCTGTATTCCGTTAGGCATATGAATATTTTCCGCTATACCGCGATTGGACAAATAAATATGCACAGCATACTCCATAGGCTAACACCTCGTAAATATCGGAAACCATTTCTGCCTTCATTGCAGAAAAGACCATGTCGCATAACATGCGATCCTTCATGTGTTTGTAACATGCATCGGCAACAATGAAATTTTAAAGCTGCCTACAACCCATGCTACCGATCACAAACCTTAGCAACCTGAAAATAGGCGCCAGGATTTTTCTTCTGGTAGCCATCTCCGCGTTGACCATAGTCATGCTCGGGATGACCGTTTCCCTTCAGTTCAAGAACAACAGCGCCTTGATCAATACCATACTCAACAAAACGGTGCCCGCGCTGGGCGCCTTGTCTAACCTCGAATCAGAAATAAAGGACATGCAGATCAAAGGGATGACTTATGTTTATTCTACCGATACGCAACTTTCAAGCGTGCTGGCCGGCAAACTGCCGGAGGTTCAGGCATCGGTGCAAAAACGCCTGGATGCGCAGCTTGCCGACGACGCGAAGCAAAAACTGATCATCGACCAGCTAAAGGAACAATTCCAGCAATATGTTGCCGCCGTCGAACAAAGCATGTCATTCAAGAAAAACGGGCAAAACGACATGGCCATTGCGGACTTCGAGGCAAATGCGATGTCGTACCAGAACGAGTTACTGCAGACACTTGCCACGCTAAGAATCGAGAAACTGCGTTCAAACGAGGCGGCCGTTAACCTGTTCAAGTCCAGCAGTTCAAGCAATCTGAAGATACTGCCCGCAGCAATCTCGATCACGCTGCTACTGGTGATTGCATCCGGGATATGGCTGTTCCGCAGCACCGTTTTGCCCATCAGGGCGATGGAATCGGCGATGAAAAAAATCTCGGCCACGCTGGATTTTACACATCGCGTACCTATTGTTCGCCACGACGAGATCGGCAACTCGATCGCGTCGTTCAACAGTCTGATGGACACACTTGAGCATACCTTGTCCGTAATGATGGGCGTCATCAGACACAACGAGGTATCTTCCGCACAAATGCACCAGGCATCCGTCAAACTGGGGCAGATTGCCCATCAGGGTAGCAACTCCGCCACCGAAATACATTCAGCAGCAATAAATATACAAGACCAGATCGAAAGCATCACCATACGCACCGAAGAAGCCGGTCTTCTGACCATCAAATCAGGCAAGGAAGCGGCCGACAACGCACAGACGATACGCGCCGCAATGGATCACTTCCAGTCACTCACAGGCAGCGTTGCAACGGCCGCCGAACATGTGTACGCGCTAGCAGATTCCAGCAATAACATCTTTCTTGTTGTCGAGGAGATCCGCAAGATTGCTGACCAGACCAATTTGCTTGCATTGAATGCAGCGATCGAGGCCGCGCGCGCAGGCGAGACGGGCAGGGGATTCGCGGTGGTTGCCGATGAGGTGCGCAAATTGGCCGAACATTCAGCAGCGCTGACGCGTTCGATATCCGTTCAGATCGAAGGAATCCAGTCTGCATCGACCGCATCGACCGGGATGATGAGCAAGATCGTTTCGGAAATGAACACATCCATGAAGCTGGCAAATTCTGCGGGCGCTGCAATGCACACCATAGAGGAATACTCGCAGGAAGTGATCGCCATGGTTGACAAGATCAAACAATTGGCTTCGACCAGTCAGAGCTCAAGCCGCGGGATCGTGGCCCAGGTAGGCAATGTGGCTGAGTTCATCAAGAACTCCAACATCGCGGCGAACCACACTAGGGATTCGGCCAACATGATTTGTGACATCTCTCTGAAAATGAGCGAAGTGGTCAACCGCTTCAAGATCAGCGGCGAAGTTCGTGCTGCCGCATCGCCAAGCTAGCGGGAAAACTATTCGACCTCAAGCTCGATCACCCGCATTGCATCGCCCTCTGTCAAGCCAAGCGGGAAATTGCCGCAATGCGGGCAGGCATCGTACAATGCCTTAAGCGGAACATGGCACGCGCATTGCGCACACCACCCCCGCCCTTCCGTTTCGACGATATCAAGCGCCGCTCCTTCTGCAATGCTTCCCTGCATCACCGCATCGAAGCAAAAACGCATCGCGACAGGCTCGACCGCAGAAAGCTTGCCTATTTCAAGCACCACGCGGCGCACACGCCGAAATTTTTCTGCAATCGCGTATTCCTCCATGATTTGCAGTACGCCTTCGGCCAGCGACATCTCGTGCATGTCGTCCTCCTAAAACTCGCATGGCAAACAGTATACCTTCCCGTTGTCAAATCTGTTTCATGGGCGACAACTGAAAGTCTTCACGCACATGAGAGTATGCCCAAGCATGCGTTAGACCTGATACTCCTGCGTTATCCTCAACGCGATCTTTTGAAGATACTCATCCCAGTTCAGGATCACTGTGGCTACATCCATGCGGAAGCCATCGAATATCTGAGCTCAAGGCTACAACTGCCGCGCGCCGATATCCGCCTGACCTGCCTCGCTGTTTCAATAGAAGACAACTTCCTGCGTCGCGACATCCTGCTTGGCAGCAGCTTTGCGCCGGGCTCTGCGTTGTCGGCCCTTTTGCAGCGCCGCACGGATAACGCCCTGCAGAAAATCAGAATTTCACACCTGCGTGGGCGCGGCGGCGCAGACTTTTCCGCTGGCGACAAATGGACTTTATGCGCGATACCGATAGCATAGCTGTTGTTTGCAACGACGACGAGAGCGAACCCGGCACCTTCAAGGACCGCGTGCTGTTAAACGGCCATGCCGAAATGGGGTTCGAAGGCATGACGCTGTGCGCGAGCATCATCGGCGCCAAAAGCGGCTTTCTCTACCTGCGCAGTGAATACAGTCACCAACTTCCCTCTTTGCAAGCTGTGCTTTCTAGGCGTCAAGAGCAGCAGCTTTTCGGCAACAAGATCATGGGATGTCGGCACGCATTTAAAATTATCCAGTTGTGCGCGGTTTAACAAAACACAGACCCAAACAGCACGAATACGCTGCCGCACGACAACAATCAGAACGGCGTGCTGACGATAGGCACAGGCAATGAACACATCCTGCTGACTGGTGACATCGGAATAGTTGCGGAACAAAGGCTGCTCAGCCTGCATGCCGGTGAGCTTCCAGCGAATCTTCTGGTCGCACCTCTCATCACGGTAATTCAAGCTCATCCAGCGTGGATTTTATCGCCGCAAGACTGCCCGACTGCACAGTGTTCACATCCAGCTATCTCAACCACTTCGTCCATCCAAAACAGGGAATCAGGTAACGCTATATCAATAGTGGTACTACGCTGCTGCGCTCTGACGAGGATAGCGCAATCCTCATCGAGATGAATGTGCAAGAACTGAAGATAGAGCGCTACCGAAAAAACGCACCGGCGCTACTGGACTACCGGATTGACTAGATAATCCGGCATATTGCCAGACCATCTAAAAACTGAAAGACTTCATCACTCCCATCGCGGAATCATGAAGTTCCGCATCTGACAAACCAACAACGGGTTCGCGTCATCATGCTATCAGAAAAAAAACTCTCACCTGAGCAGTCCTTTGAAATTTCAGATGCGATGCAGGCAGCAGCCGCGTCAGTGCTGATGCTGCGCCGCGAAATCAAGGATAGCCTGTCTGCTCAGGAATATCAGATGCTGGTGGAAAAAGAAACCGCGCTGCGCTATGACGCAGACCGTTATCGCGCCGTCGGGATCAAGCTGCTGGCGAATAATGGCGCTCTGACTGCGCGAAACCTCATCAGCGCGATTGACCAGGCGGCCCGTTCTATCAGCACAACGAGGGACATTCGTCGCGTGCTTAATATCCTGAACAGACTAGTTGCGCTGAGCGCCACGATTACAGTCGGCACTGTGCAGGACATACTGGCACAAGTTGCAGAACTCAAAGCCACGGTCAAAGCCAACGCAACTTTATAGCTTAGCAGACTATCTTGCGCTGACCGCGGGACTGCCTTCGGCAGATGGCTCGGCTTCGGCTGGCGCTTCAAGGCGGCGCGCCAGCGTAAAACGACTAGTCCAGTAGCGATCTTTCAGGTTGGAAATCATGACGATTCCGGTTCGTGTGCTGGATGCATGGATGAACTGATCGTTGCCGAGATAGATGCCAACATGGGAAATTCTGTTGCGCAGGGTCCGGAAAAAAACGAGATCTCCGGGCAGCATCTCGGTCATCTTGATGCGACTGCCGATCTGGCTTAACGCCATTGCACTGTGCGGCAGCGCAACGCCTTCTGCGCGGCCGAAAACGTAACGCACGAAGCCGCTGCAATCAAAACCATGTTCGGGATTGGCGCCGCCTCTGATATAGGAAACCCCCTCATAGCTGACCGCATAACTCACCAGATTCTGAATGGCGCCAGGCAGGGTGTTGGCCAACATGGGGCTGGAACCGACGAGATCGGCGGATGCGTCTTGTCCGGCGGCATTCGCACCGAAACTCAACAGCAGTGCGCAGGTGATCATCAATATCCGTATCGTCATATATCGGAGTCTAAAAGCCTTTCCCACTTCTGTAAAGCCAAAATTTTGCAATGGCCTCGTGTTTTTCGTCCACCTGCGCTAAAATCTCAAAAATTTTCAAGTCGGATATATATCGTGGCACTCATAGTACAAAAGTACGGCGGTACATCAGTCGGCAGCACAGAGCGCATCAAGAACGTCGCCAGGCGCGTCGCAAAGTTCAAGGCAAGGGGTGATCAGGTGGTGGTTGTGCTTTCCGCAATGAGCGGGGAGACCAATCGCCTGATTGGGCTTGCTCGCGAAATTCAGGCCAATCCTGATCCGCGCGAGCTGGATGTGGTTGTTTCAACCGGAGAACAGGTCACTATCGGCCTGCTGGCGATGGCGCTCAAAGAGCTCGGGTTGAAAGCAAAGAGCTATACGGGCGGACAAGTCAAAATACTGACCGACGACGCTTATACCAAGGCGCGCATCGTCAGCATTGACGAGCAGAACATACGCGCTGATCTTGCCAACGACTGCGTGGTGGTGGTGGCAGGCTTTCAGGGCATGGATGAGGAAGGCAATATCACCACCTTGGGGCGCGGCGGTTCCGACACCACGGGGGTTGCGATCGCCGCCGCGTTGCGCGCCGACGAATGCCAGATTTATACCGATGTGGATGGCGTTTACACCACCGACCCGCGCGTGGTGCCTGAGGCACGCCGCCTGAAAACCATCACCTTCGAAGAGATGCTGGAGATGGCAAGCTTGGGATCCAAGGTGCTGCAGATCCGCTCGGTTGAATTTGCCGGAAAATACAAAGTAAAGTTGCGCGTGCTGTCCAGCTTTGAAGAAGAAGGCGAAGGCACGCTGATCACTTTTGAAGAAGAGGACAAAATGGAAGACGCAATCATTTCCGGGATCGCTTTTAACCGCGATGAGGCCAAAGTAAACGTATTGGGCGTACCGGACAAGCCGGGCATCGCCTACCAAATTCTGGGGCCGGTATCCGATGCCAATATCGATGTGGACATGATCATCCAGAATGTCGGCGTCGATGGCACAACAGACTTTTCCTTTACCGTGCACCGCAACGAGTTTTCCAAAACCATGGATATACTCAACAATGAAGTGCTGCCGCATATCGGCGCGCGCAAGGTGATCGGCGACAACAAGGCGGCCAAGGTCTCCGTGGTGGGTGTGGGCATGCGCTCTCACGTGGGAATCGCCAGCAAGATGTTCCGCACTCTGGCCGAAGAGGGAATTAACATCCAGATGATCTCTACTTCTGAAATCAAGATTTCCGTGGTGATCGACGAAAAATACCTTGAGCTCGCGGTGCGCGTCCTGCACAAAGCCTTCAATCTGGATCAAGAAGACCTATAAATCATTTGACAGTCAGGGGCGCACACATTAAGATGCGCGGCCTTCGGAGAGGTGGCCGAGTGGTCGAAGGCACTCCCCTGCTAAGGGAGCATTCGGGGATAACCTGAATCGAGGGTTCGAATCCCTCCTTCTCCGCCAGGCAATATCTGCATGTTGTTTAATTTGCGCCCGTAGCTCAGCTGGATAGAGTACTTGGCTACGAACCAAGGGGTCAGGAGTTCGAATCTCTTCGGGCGCACCAATAAATCAATGGGTTAGGTCAGAAATGGTCTAACCCATTTTTCTTTTGAAGGAACTTTGAAGGGACTCTGCTTTTTCCCTGAACAGCATTTCCAGATTTGCGTTCGTCCGGTTGCTTTCATCAGTGATCAGATTCAAGGCGTCCAGCAATTCACGCACCTGTGCCACGCTGTAGTGCGATGTCATTGTTCCCCGACTGTGCCAGAGGATGTCCGAGATCGTTTCCTCCCTTACACCTGCCTCACGCAGCCGCATGCCAACTGTATGTCGCAGATCATGCACACGAACATCCTGTAGGCCCACTGCCTTCCTCGCTCGCTGCCATCCGTTGTTGTTCATCGTCTCAACCGCATGCGCCTCACGAAGCTTGCCGCGCTGATAGGTGAATACAAATTCTGGATGTTTACCGCGCTGCTCTTCAACGATCGATTGCGCAACGCGATTGCAAATCAGCGGTCGCCAGCCTTTACGACCTTTGACGTAGCGGGGCGGAACAATAAACACGCTGCATTCAAGTTCCTTCAGATACACTTCCCATTCCCAGCGCAGATTGCACACCACATCATCCCGCGCACCGGTGTTCAAATCGAACAGTGCCATGCGTTGCAGATGTGCCGGTAACAGCGGCAGCAACAGTCGCTGCTCAGTCCAGCTGATCGGTCGAGGTTTCCGCGCATCATCGAGCGGTAACATCGAAATCAGCGGTGCTGTTTCCAGTAATGTGCGTCCTTTATCGTCGCGCCACTTTCTGGCACAGTAATTCAGGATATGCCGCACAACAGCCAGCGACGCATTGACCGTCTTGTTCTTCCGGCCCTGCAACTTGCGCGCCTTGATGAACGACTGCAAAGTATCATCATGGATTTGCTCTAAGCTCAAATTCCCGATAAAAGGCATGATCGCTTCGAGCAAAGTGGCTTCTGTTGCAATGGAAAGTTTCTCTTCGCTTTCCAGCAGATATTTGGCTGCGATGCGTTCGAACTTGTATTTTGGCCGCTGATACTGAGCCAGCCGTGCTTGTTCGATTGCTGTTAACAACCATTCTTCCGCTGCTTGATACGTTTCAAAACGTCCCTGAAGTCGAGTTCCTTGGTAGGTCTTGTCGATTCTCCAGCGTCCGTCTTTTGTTGCCATGATTCCCGGGGTTTTTTTGGCCATTGTGTTGCTCCTTTCAAGGTCGGCCCCACATCCCCGCCGACCATCATAATCTGATCAAATACAGAGTCAAGTTCATACCGGTCAAAAATCATGGAAGTACCCATTTTGATACCGCGCAGCCGAGGCCGTATTTCCTTGTCGAAATATGTTCCCTTCACGCCAAGATATGAAATTGCATCTTGGCGATTCAATCCTCGACGTGCATCGATTGGTAAGGACATGAGCTTTACGATCAGACCAGATCAGATGTTGGATATGGGTACTTTGATCCAACTTCGCGAAAGAAAATATGCTTGGAAGCCCAGCTGGGTATCTCCAACACTTCACCGGTGGCAGTAAATTTGCCGACCTTGTTTTTTTGCCAACGCGCCACTTTTTTTCCAGGCGTAAAGGCTTCTTTGTACCTTTTCAGGATGGCCTTTGAATCACTGATAACCAGAAAATTATGCAGTCGTCCTGCTTGAATATCGTCAATGATGTTGGTGACAAATTGATCAAGTTTATGCCCCCATTTCGGGGTGAGTTCAATTTCTACGCCAGTCAGTTCATAGGCTTTTTTATGAAACACTGTTTCACAGCGTTTCTTAAAAATCACATCTGCTCGCTTCCACGGAATGGTATCTTCATTAAACGAGTAGGGGTACATACGTTCAGTCAGGTAGCCGTCGTAGTCAAAGCTCATAGCCGCGATTGTTTCTAATTGTGCGATAAGGTAATGATGGAGAGTTGGGAGGTGAACCCGGTATGGATCAATTTCTATGTATTCCAATAAATATTCCGAGTGGTGAGTAATTTCTGATAACCCCTTTTCGCTCAAAACATAGTATGTCGGATAGCCCAGCACCGTAACTGATCTTAGCCAACCATTTCTTTCAAGTCTGCGAGCATGGCTTCTATTCGCGCGTCCCAACAGGTCGCTAAGAACGTCTGCTGTTGAGTATCCCCATCTGTAAAGCCATGTCAAAATTTCGAGCAGGTTGTCTCGCTGGACCTCTGTTGGACTCCCCAATGCTTTAAGTTGTTTTCTGGCGCTTTGGAGTTGGATCGGCAGCAGCCATTCCCTGAGATTTTCTTCATGAAAATTCCATGAATCCCATTCTTCGCGGTGTGATAGCTCAATGTGGTAATCTGCATATTGCAATTCAACCATGTGATTCTCCTGTTAGTGTGTGGTTCTGTTGTGGTTCTGTTGTGGTTCTGTTTCAACTCTGTTTCAGTTGAAACAGAATCAGCCACAGAATGAAAGACAAAAACCTCCGCCCTATGGGCTGCGCAGAAGCTTTCGGCACCATTCATCTTTGCTTCGCAAACCCCGTTAGGACGGGGCTTTGGATGAATTTCCTGGCTGAACGCCAGGATGCTCGAATCTTCCTTGCGGGG
The DNA here is from genome assembly GCA_021787435.1 of Pseudomonadota bacterium. Taxonomy (GTDB): domain Bacteria; phylum Pseudomonadota; class Gammaproteobacteria; order Burkholderiales; family Gallionellaceae; genus Gallionella. Next base: position 101,391 of record JAJYLY010000001.1, read on the forward strand.
TGCGCCGCCAAAAGCGCGGCTACCCACCTTTGTTGCGTCGCGTTGTCATCCTGTGGATTCCATCTCGCCGCCGGTGCGCCTCTCTTTCCTTCCGCTGGACGCGGCAGGCAGAGTCTCTGCGCCCCTAACAAACGTGGGTAGCCTCGCTTCGCTTGGCGCACCGGGCTTCGCCCCCATCTCACGACCGGACACTGGGGTGTCCTTCCAGCGTTGGGACGCTGGATCGTGGACGGCTCCCCCATCCTCCTCAAACCCTGCTGGGGCAGGGTGTTGACTCGGAGGCTTCGGCCTGATCGACCTAGCCCCATCCGAAAATCGGATGGCCCCCTGGTGTATGCCACAATTTCGGCTGTATTATTTTTGTACATCATTTACCCTGCTTTTTGCGGCGGGAGCCGCTGCATTATGTCTTTTATTGCAAAACTGGTTTTTGTTTTTACGGACACGCGGGAGCGTGCAGGCGTCACAGTAAATCGATTCAGCATCTTCGTACTTTTCTATCCAATCAACTAACCCCATAAATCTCTCCCGTTCCTGTATATCCATCCTGTCAATTTCGTTAATAACGGCTTCATAGAAATTACAGTTTGCAAATCGACGTCCATCTTTCCGTAGCAGTTTGGCAGCGATCCTCAATTTGTGTTTTTGCTCGTCAGAATAAATTTCCATATTTAAAGATTACAAAGTAAATACCTCACGTGTCAAGATATAATTATAAATATAATCAATTAGTTAAGACGTGAATCGATGTGCGGATTTTTGCAATGAAGTTATGCAATGCAGAAAATAAGAATATTTTTTAAATTAAAACTGGATACAGAAAAGTCGGCTCTCGCCAGTAAAGCGCAGCGCAGGTCAAGAAGAGAAATGCGAGCGCAACGCGACTGCGTGCCATGCGTGCCAGACAAGACAGAAGCTGCTGCGCCAGTTCGGTATGAAAGCCTCCATGAGCCGCAAGGGTGATTGCTGGGATAACGCGCCAATGGAAAGTTTCTGGGGAACGCTCAAGAACGAGCTGGTGCATCATCGCAAGTTCGAGACCCGGCACCAGGCAAAACAGGAGATCAGCGAATACATCGAGGTCTTCTACAACCGACAGCGAAAGCAGAAAAGACTGGGATATCTGTCGCCCGCAAAATTTACGCAGCGATATTATGCAACACTGCTCGCTACCTAACGATTAAGGTGTCTGACAGGTCAAGCGACCATGCTTGAGAGTTGGCAAGCGCCTTCCCTCGAATTCCCTCACATAAGGAGGGATGAATTCTGCGATTTTCACCGCGCATGCCCTGATGGGCTAATTTTGGCTTTCGCCATTGTGCCCTTACGGGCTTCTTCCCTTACGGGTAAACTCTCTGCTTACGCAGAGAGCGGCCTTGCGGCCTTGTTTGTGGTTGCGAATTTATCTGAACTTATTTTTTGATGCAACACAATTTTCTCATGATTTGACCACGAATCTCTCACTTGCTGCTCGTGAACCCGCGCCAAGTAAGGCTTGGCGCAGACCACACGATTTCATTAAATCAGGCCACGCTCGGCAAAACTGAGACAATCTGTCCCGGCAATGATGAAGTGGTCGAGAGCGCGTACGTCAACCAATGCCAGTGATTGTTTCAGGGCATCGGTTAGCAACCTGTCTGATTGGCTTGGTTCACATGCGCCGCTTGGGTGGTTATGTGCAAAAATGACGGCAGCGGCATTGTGAAAAAGGGCACGCTTGACCACCTCGCGCGGATAAACGCTGGTCTGGGTCAGGGTGCCACGGAACATTTCCTCCGATGCGATAACTCCATGCTGTGCATTCAGAAAAATGACGCTGAATACTTCGGCCTCAAGTTCAGCCATTTTTAGTTTCAGATAGTCCCGCACGGTTGACGGTGAATTGAAAACCGCCTCTGCCTGCTGCATCCTGCGCACAAGGATATTCAGGGCCTCACGGATGATGTTTTCCTCGCGCTCGGCGTTGTAGGCCGCTGGGTCTTGGCTTTTTACACATGCTTTTTGGTGAGCGTCGCTTTTGATTTTTCGTCCGGCTTGCTGGTTTGTGTTTTGAGCGATCATGATGCTTCCTTTCGTCTGTCGGGTTGAACATGCTTTCTGGGGCCGCGTCGCGAAGCGCAACTGGAAAAAGCAAAGACAGAACGGAAAGGCCGGAGAGAGAAAGTTGTGCGGCCAGCGCGGAATGAAATGAGCACTGCCACGAGTTTTTTCGAAGCCCGCAGGGTTGGCTTGAAGAGAAGGACGCTTTTGGGAAGTTGGGCTACGCGGCTCCAGCTTGTTCAGCCTGGACGAAAGGAGGAGAGCTCAAGGCGGGTTACAAGCTGGCACGACAGATGGATTGATGCAGTTTTGCATTTGATCTGGCCAAACCTGCGGCTGTTTTTATAGTAGTCCCTACAGGTTGATAGAATTTCGCCAAAACGGCCTAAACATAAGAAGTCGCACGTATAATTCGCAATTCAGGGGATAACAATAAAACGGACATGGATCAAGCCACACATAACAAGATCGTTTCTTTCATCTGGGGCATAGCCGACGACGTGCTGCGTGACTTATTCAAGCGCGGCAAGTATCCCGATGTGATCCTGCCCATGTGCGTGCTGCGGCGCATGGATGCAGTGCTGGAGTCGACCAAGCAAGCCGTGCTCGACAGCAAGAAGATGCTCGACGACGCAAGTATTACTGAACAGCGCGCCGCGCTTTGCCATGCTGCCGGGCAATCTTTCTACAACACCTCGAAATTCACCCTGCGCGATCTACGCAACCGGGGCAACCAGCAGCAGTTGCGCGCCGACTTTGAAGCCTATCTGGACGGCTTCTCGCCCAACGTGCAGGAAATTCTGGAGAACTTCAAATTCCGCAACCAGATTTCCACCCTGTCCAAGGCTGACGCTCTGGGCACGCTGATCGAAAAGTTCCTCGCGCCCGACATTGATCTCTCGCCCGCCGCCGTGGACAACCACGCCATGGGAACGGTGTTCGAGGAACTGGTGCGCCGCTTCAACGAGGACAACAACGAGGAAGCGGGTGAACACTGGACACCGCGCGATGCCGTCAAGCTGATGTCCGATTTGATTTTCCTGCCTATTGCCGAGCGAATCGAATCGGGCTCCTATCTGTTATATGACTGTGCCTGCGGCACGGGCGGCATGCTCACCGTGGCCGAAGAACGCTTGCTGGATATTGCCAGCGCACGCAAAAAGAAAGTCGTGCCGCATCTGCACGGCCAGGAAATCAACCCCGAGACTTACGCCATCTGCAAGGCTGACATGCTGCTGAAAGGTGAAGGCGAAAACGCCGACCAGATCGTCGGCGGCGCGGAATGGAGCACGCTGTCGCACGATGCCTTTCCGGCGAAAGAGTTCGACTTTATGCTTGCCAACCCGCCCTATGGCAAGAGTTGGAAAAAAGACCTCGAAGCCATGGGCGGCAAGGACGAGATGCGTGATCCGCGCTTCAAGGTGCAGCACAACGGCGAAGAACTATCGCTGGTGACCCGTTCGAGCGATGGGCAGATGCTGTTTCTCGCCAACATGGCGCACAAGATGAACCACAAGACCGCGCTGGGCAGCCGCATCGCCGAGGTGCATAACGGTTCCAGCCTGTTCACCGGCGATGCCGGTCAGGGTGAGAGTAACATCCGCCGTTGGCTTATTGAAAACGACTGGCTTGAAGCCATCGTTGCCCTGCCGCTCAACCTGTTTTACAACACCGGCATTGCCACCTACGTCTGGGTACTGAGCAACCGCAAGCCCGGGCAGCGCAAAGACAAGGTGCAGTTGATAGATGCCACGCAATGGTTTAAACCGCTGCGCAAAAATCTGGGTAAGAAAAATTGCGAACTTGGCGAGGATGACGTCGCGCGCATCTGTCAGACCTATCTGAACTTCAAGGAAAGCGAGCAGAGCAAGATTTTCGACAACGCGGCTTTCGGCTATTGGAAAGTTACTGTCGAGCGTCCGTTGCGACTCAAGAGCCAGCTCGCTCTGCCCGCCATCGAAACGCTGCGCTTTGCCTCCGGCGATGCCGAGATTCGTGCGGCGCTCTATGACGAATTCGGCGATGCGCTGGTGAACGACTACCGCAGCATCCAGAAGAAACTGGAACAGCGCCTGAACGAATGGGGCGCCGAGGAAGAGGTTGAGGACGAGGACGAAGATGCGCCCGCGAAAAAAGGTCTGCCGGAAAAGAAGAAAAGGAAACTGCTAGACGCCGCTACCTGGGCGCGCGATGCGGCGCTGGTCGAGACGGCGACATTCCTGCGCGAACAGCTCGGCGGCGAGGTGTTCGACGACCACAACATTTTTCGTGAGCAGGTTGTGGTCTCGCTCAAGGAAGCAAGCCGCAAGGTCGGAGCAGCCGACCTCAAACTAATTTTCAAAGCGGTGAGCTGGCGCGATGAGAACGCACCGGAAGTAATTGCTAAAGCCCACAAGCCCGGCAAACTCAAAGCCGACCAGCTGCATGGACTTTACGAAACTACGGCGAAGGATAAAAAAGTCATAGTTGAATACGAGCCTGACGCAGACCTGCGTGACACAGAACAAGTGCCGCTACTAGAAGAGGGTGGCATAGACGCATTCATTCGCCGCGAAGTGCTGCCCTACACGCCAGATGCATGGGTTGACGCAAGCAAGATCAAGATCGGCTACGAGATCAGTTTTACTCGCCACTTCTACAAACCGCAGCCGCTGCGCACACTGGAAGAAATCCGCGCTGATATTCTGGTGGTAGAGCAAGAGGCAGAGGGATTGCTAGATGAATTACTTGGCTCGGGGGCATTAAAATGACAGAGCGGCAACAACTCATCGAATCAATTGCTACAACAACTGCTGACTATCGTGCGAGTGATCTGGCGGCTCCTACCGCTGATCACATAGAGCGCTGGGTCAGGCAATTTGGCGAGGAAGTGCAGGTACCAATTCTTCGCGAAATGAATCATGTCCTTACATCGACATATTTCTCTCGGCGTAGGGTTACCCACTTCTTAAGCGGTTTGTTAAGGAATGACGGACTTGTGGAAGGCAGTCCCTGTGATTTCTGGCCGACTATCCATTTTCTAGATATTCAAGGTGGTGGCAATAGCCAGAGAGAAATGCGGGCTATTTTTGGACAATTGCTTGAACACGAGTGTGACATCTCGATCGATGACTGTGGTAGCGACAATCCCGCAGCCTTCGTTTATCTGGACGATGCAATTTTTTCTGGAAATCGGGTGCGGCGTGATGTAGAGAGTTGGATTCAAACAAGCGCCCCCAACGACATTAGGCTTCATATCATTTCAATCGCCTATCACACTGGTGGCCAGTATTACGCAGATGGCCGCATAAGAGCAGCGGCTAATGCTGCTGGAAAACGAATTGACGTTACTTGGTGGCATGTCTTTGCACTTGAAGACCAGAGAGCGCGAACAAATTCTTCTGATGTATTGCGCCCCGTTCGCATACCTGACGACATTGATGTTATTGCTCATGTCGAAGCAATGACTCATCAACCAGTATTAAGAGCGGCTGGCAACCTTGGTGCCAACAGGCTTTTCTCCAGCGAGGAAAGTAGAAATATCCTTGAGCAGGAGTTCCTAAAAGCGGGTGTCAGGATACGAGGAATGTGTCCCAACCTCAGTGGAATCCAACGGCCATTGGGGCACAGTACTCTCGAAACGTTGGGGTTTGGTTCGCTTATTGTTACTTTCCGAAATTGCCCGAACAATGCACCTCTTGCGCTTTGGGCTGGCGACCCTTGGTATCCCCTATTCGCACGCAGAACCAATAGCGCAACAGCACATGAACGTTTCATGCAAATGTTGCGTGAGGAAGGATTTGATGGGCTCTGATCAACTCCGTACCTACGGGCGCGCAGATAGCATTGTCTTCCTGAAGACCAAAGAGGCCTTCGGTGGTCTCTCCAACATGGCGGGAAGATTTCCGCTACGTGTAAATGGCATTCGCATTCTTTCTTCCGAGGCGCTATATCAGGTTTGCCGCTTTCCGCACTGGCCGGAAGTTCAGCGCCTCATCCTGAGCGAGTCGAGCCCGATGACGGCCAAGATGAAAATCAAGCCTTATCGTCAAAATTCCCGGCCTGATTGGGATCAGGTTCGTGTGCGCATCATGCGTTGGTGTCTAAGGGTCAAACTGGTTCAGAATTGGAAATCATTCGGCGAACTGTTACTGGCTACTGATGATAAATCAATCGTAGAAGAGTCCTACAAGGATGACTTCTGGGGAGCAAAGCCAGTAGATCAAAGCACCTTGGTTGGAATGAACGTACTCGGTCGCCTGCTAATGGAATTACGCGAGGAGTTCAAAAGCGATCGGCGTGACACTCTGTTAAGAGTAGAGCCACTACAAATTCCAGACTTTCTATTGATGGGGCAGCCTATTCCGGCTATTGAAGCATTGGCGCAGGATAGCAAGCGATTAGTACCAGGCACCGATGCAAACATAAGGAGTGTCGAACAATCCTCATTGTTCGATCAACCACCGCTATTCGATGGAGAGATGGTTGCAGAGACGATGCACGAGGCAAATGAAGAGATGCCGCAGACTTATGCTGCTTCGAAAGCAGCAATTACTGATCTGCAACCTTATCCCGAATACAAGGATTCCGGCCTGCCTTGGCTGGGGCGGGTGCCGGGGCATTGGGGGATGGCTCCCAATCGCGCATTGATACATCGGCGCAAAGTGTTGGTTGGTGAGCGACACACTGATTACAAGTTGCTCTCTCTTACCAAGGCGGGAGTAATTGTTCGTGACATTACAAATGGCAAGGGAAAGTTCTCATCCGATATGGGAACCAGTCAAGAGGTACGCAACGGTGATCTTGTCTTTTGTCTATTCGACGTTCCAGAAACTCCCCGCACTGTTGGGCTGTCTAGTTACGACGGCATGATTACAGGGGCGTACACGGTATTTGAATGTTCAGATTCGCTTTTAGCACGTTATCTGGATTGCTACTATCGGGCAATGGACGACAGAAAACTACTCAGTCCCCTTTACTCTGGACTAAGGAATACGATCCCACCAACTCGCTTTCTTGGAACAAAGACTCCGCTTCCTCCGACCAATGAGCAAGCCGCCATTGTCCACTTCCTCGACTACGCCACACAGCGGCTGGACAAGGCGATACGGGCCAAGCGCAAGACAATCGCTCTGTTGAATGAACAGAAGCAGGCCATCATCCATCGCGCCGTCACGCGCGGCCTTGATCCTGATGTGAAGCTCAAGGATTCCGGCATACCATGGCTGGGACAGATTCCGGCGCATTGGGAAGTTCTTCGCTGCCGCTATTTGTTCCGCGAAGTCGATAGCCGTTCCCCATTAGGTGAGGAAACTCATCTTTCGATGAGCCAGAAGCTCGGACTTGTTCCAAGTTCGATGGTGGAACATCGCACCTTGATTTCAGCTTCCTATGCGGGAGGAAAGCTCTGTGTAGTTAATGATCTTGTGCTCAATCGGCTAAAGGCGCATCTCGGCGTTTTCGCCAGAGCACAACACAACGGTGTCATCAGTCCAGATTACACGGTGTTGCGAAAAATACGACCAATGGCTGTGGAATATTTCGAGCACGTCCTTCGTTCGCCTGCTTGCCGAGGCGAGTTGAGAATTCGGGCGAAGGGTTTAGTTGAGGGTTTCTGGCGGTTGTATACCGATGACTTTTACGATATTCGACTTCCTGTGCCACCACATGAGGAGCAAGTACGCATCGTTAACGGGCTTCATGGCGCAACGAATGAAATTACCACTACGGTGCAACGCATCGAACGCGAAATCGAACTCCTGCGCGAATACCGCACCCGCCTGATTGCCGATGTGGTCACCGGCAAGCTCGACGTGCGTGAGGCCGCCGCGCGCTTACCCGAGGTTGCGAGCCCCACCGATGAGCCTGAGCTTGCAGAAGTGGAAGAATCCGGTGAAGAGTTGGCCGAGGAGAACATATGACTACCGACCGCCCCTCCGATTACCTTATCAGCCTGGTGCGCGAGCTGTGCAAGCTACCGCAGGAAACCGAATGGGTCGAGTTCAAGGCGAACGATGCAGAGCCGCAGCAGATCGGCGAGTATTTGTCGGCGTTAGCCAACTCGGCGGCACTGGCGGGCAAAGCTTTTGCCTATCTGGTGTGGGGCATCAGCGATGGCGAGCACACGGTGGTCGGCACGAAGTTCTCGCCTGCTGCTGCCAAGGTAGGCAACGAGGAACTGGAGAGTTGGCTGCTGCGCTTGTTGGCGCCGAAGATTCATTTTCGTTTCTTCGATGTCGTGGTGGACGGGCTGCCGGTGGTGCTGCTGGAGATCGAACGCGCCTTCCGCCAGCCGGTGCAGTTTCAGGGGGTGGAGTTCATCCGCGTCGGCTCCTACAAGAAGCGACTCAAGGATTTCCCTGAAAAGGAGCGCGCGTTGTGGCGGCTGTTCGACAAGGCTCCATTCGAAAGCGGTGTGGCGGTCGAGCGTGTGACCGATGATGAGGTGCTCAAGCTGCTGGACTATCCGGCCTATTTCGACCTGTTGAAACGTCCCTTGCCGGATAACCGTAGCGGTATTCTGGCCGCACTGGAGGACGACAAGTTGATCGCTGCCTGTGATGCTGGGGGCTGGAACGTGACCAACCTCGGAGCAATTCTCTTTGCGAAGCACCTGGATGATTTTTCCGTGCTCAAACGCAAGGCCATGCGGGTTATTCAGTACCGTGGCAACAGTCGCGCGGCAGGCGGTAAGGAACAGGTTGGCGGTAAGGGTTATGCTAGCGGTTTCGAGGGGTTGATCGGTTATGTGAACGGGCTGCTGCCCTCGAACGAGGTAATCGGCCAAGCGTTGCGCAAGGATGTGCCCATGTACCCTGAATTGGCGGTACGCGAGCTGGTCGCCAATGCGCTTATCCATCAGGACTTCTTCATGACGGGAGTTGGCCCGATGGTGGAGATTTTCGAGGATCGAATCGAAATATCGAATCCCGGCGTACCGCTGGTGGAAACGGACAGGTTCGTGGATACCCCGCCACGTTCCCGCAACGAGGGGCTTGCCTCGCTGATGAGGCGCATCGGTATCTGCGAAGAGCGCGGTAGCGGGTGGGACAAGGTGGTAGATCAAACCGAGCTTTACCAGCTTCCCGCGCCTTTGCCCGAAGCAACGGATGACCATACTCGTGTTGTGTTGTTTGCGCATCGCCCTCTAACCAAGATGGATAAGGCAGACCGCATCCGGGCTGTGTATTTGCATGCTTGTTTGCGCTATGTAAATCGGGAGAGCATGACCAATACCTCAGTTCGGGAGCGTTTCGGCATCGAGCCGCAAAACAGTGCAGCGGCCTCGCGGTTGATACGCGAAGCGGTGGAAGCCGAAGTCGTGCTGCCATACGACTCAGACGCCGCTCCGAAATTGATGCGCTATGTCCCGTTCTGGGCGAGCTCCCGGAAGAATTCGATAACTTGACCGGTACTTGACGGGTACTTGATAGACCGGTGGCTTTTGCTAGATAAAAATTATTTGCGGTATGTAAAAACAAGTAGTTGCAAAAATCCATTTAGTTGATGGGTAATTGATGGGGGCACTTGGATGACCACAGATACCAGCGAAAAGGGGCTCGAAAGCCTGATAGTGACCGCTATGACGGGCCGACCTTGGCCGTATACTGGAATGGCGGATACGGCGGCGATGCCTCCCGCTCCCTATGGTGGCACGGGCTGGCTGAATGGCCGCGCGGAGGATTACAGCCGCGAGTGGTGCCTCGACCTGCTGCAACTGGTGACCTTCCTGCGCACGACACAACCGAAGCTGAATACGGCGCTCGATCTGGGCAACGATTCGCCCACCCGCCGCGCATTTCTCGCGCGCTTGTTCAACGAGGTGGGCAAGCGCGGCGTGATTGACGTGTTGCGCCACGGCCTCAAGCACGGCGCGCACGACATCATTCTGTTTTACGCGACACCCAGCCCCGGCAACGACAAGGCTGCGGAGCAGCATGCTCTTAATCGATTTTCCGTCACTCGCCAGTTGCGCTACAGCCGCGACGAGACGATGCGCGCTCTGGACATGGGTATCTTCATCAACGGCCTGCCCATCGCCACGTTTGAGCTCAAGAACAGCCTGACCAAGCAGACGGTGGCGGATGCCATCGAGCAATACCGCCGCGACCGCGACCCGCGCGAAGCGCTGTTTGCCTTCGGGCGCTGCGTGGTGCATCTCGCGGTGGACGATGCCGAGGTGCGCATGTGTACCGAGCTAAAAGGCAAGGCGTCGTGGTTTTTGCCGCTGAACAAGGGCTGGAACGATGGGGCAGGCAATCCGCCCAACTCGCTCGGCCTCAAGACCGATTACCTGTGGAAGGAGCTGCTCACTCCTGCTAATCTGACTGACATCCTGGAAAACTACGCGCAGATCGTCGAAGAGGAAAACCCGAAAACCGGGCGCAAGGTGCGCAAGCAGATTTTTCCGCGTTATCACCAACTCGATGTGGTGAGGGAATTGCTTGCCAATGTGGCTGAACACGGCGTTGGCCAGCGTTACCTGATTCAGCATTCGGCGGGTAGTGGCAAATCGAATTCCATCGCATGGTTGGCGCATCAGCTAATCGGCCTACAGCATGCAGGAAAGCCGGTGTTTGACACCATCATCGTGGTCACCGACCGGCGCATATTGGACAAGCAGATTTCCGAAAACATCAAGCAGTTTGCGCAGGTGTCGGCGACCGTTGGACATGCGGGCGGTTCGGGGGATTTGCGCCATTTCATTGAGGGCGGAAAGAAAATCATCATTTCCACGGTACAGAAGTTTCCCTTCATCCTCGATGAGATCGGCTCCGATCATCGCGGGCGCAGCTTTGCCATCATCATAGACGAGGCGCACTCCAGTCAGGGCGGCAAGACTTCGGCGGCGATGAGCAGCGCGCTGTCTAGTGCTGAAACGGAGGAAGACCAGGAGGATCAAGTCAATATGGCAATCGAAGCGCGGATGCAAGCGCGCAAGATGCTTGCCAATGCGAGCTATTTCGCTTTCACGGCGACGCCGAAGAACAAGACGTTGGAGATTTTCGGCACGCCCGTGCCCGGCGCGGAGGGCAAGACGGCGCATCGTCCTTTCCACAGTTACACGATGAAGCAGGCGATTCAGGAGGGCTTCATCCTGGACGTGCTGAAACAATACACGCCCGTGGCAAGCTACTACAAGCTGGTGAAAACGGTAGGCGGTGACCCCGAGTTCGACACCAAGCGGGCGCAGAAGAAGCTACGCAAATATGTAGAAAGTCACGATCACGCGATCCGCTTGAAGGCCGAAATCATGGCAGACCATTTTCACGAGCAGGTGATCGCGCTACAAAAGGTAGGCGGTGAGGCGAGAGCGATGGTCATCACCAGCGGCATCGAGCGGGCAATCCAGTATTTCTACGCAATACGTGAATACCTAAAGGAGCGGAAGAGCCCGTATCAGGCCATTGTTGCTTTCTCAGGCGAGCATGAATATGGTGGAAAGAAGGTAACAGAAAGTTCATTGAATGACTTTCCTTCCAGCGAAATACCGGATCGTATCCAGGAAGACCCGTACCGTTTTCTGATCTGCGCCGACAAATTCCAGACCGGTTACGACGAGCCGCTGCTGCACACGATGTATGTGGACAAAATGCTGGCAGGAGTGAAGGCAGTACAGACACTGTCGCGGCTGAATCGTGCGCACCCGAAAAAGCACGATGTATTCGTGCTCGATTTCATGAACGATGCCGAAGCGATAAAGTTATCGTTCGAGCCTTACTACCGGACAACTATCCTCTCGGAGGAGGCAGACCCCAACAAGCTCCACGATCTCATGGCCGCGCTGGATGGACACCAGGTTTATTCCGCAGAACAGGTCGATACTTTGGTTGCCCGTTACATTTCCGGCGAGAATCGAGAAACCCTTGATCCTGTGCTCGATGTTTGCGTTGAACAGTACAAACAGCATCTCGACGAGGATGGGCAAGTTGATTTCAAGGGCAAGGCGAAGGCTTTCGTGCGCAGTTATGAATTTCTCGGCTCCATCCTGCCCTATACCAACGCAGGCTGGGAGAAGCTTTCGATATTCTTGAACCTGCTGATACCCAAACTTCCTGCGCCAAAGGATGAGGATTTATCCAAAGGTATTCTGGAATCCATAGACATGGACAGTTATCGCGCCGAGAAAAAGGCCGCGATGGCGATTCAACTTGCAGATCAGGATGCTGAGATCGGGCCAGTGCCGGTGGAAGGAGGCGGCCACAAACCGGAACCCGAACTGGATCGGTTATCGAACATCCTGAAAAGCTTTAATGAGCAATTCGGCACACTGTTCACCGACGGAGACCGCATTATCCAGCGGATACGCGACGATATTGCACCCAAGGTGGCAGCCGATGAGGCGTTTCGCAATGCGCAGAAGAACACTCCGGCAGCGGCGAGGCTTGAACATGACAAGGCTCTTGCGCGGGTAATGCTCGAATTGCTTAAAGATGACACGGAGGTTTACAAGCAGTTTGTGCAGAACGAATCGTTTAAGAGGTTTGTATCTGATGTGGTTTTTGGCTTGGCTGCTCGGTAGCTTTTGATGGGTGGATGTAAAAGGAATGAGGTGACGGCATGGCTGTTTGGTACCCGGGGATTTCAGAGCGAGTATTCGAATTCGGATTTAATGCGGAGTTTTGTTCAAAAAATAGTGCCATACTCGCAGGTTGTCCTTATATACCAACGCAAAATCAAGAAAAAAAACTTGGCTATGACGTCAAGATGAAGATTGCGAAAGGGAGTAAAGTAAGGCCGCTCTATCTTCAGCATAAGGTATCAAGGTACGTTGATAAATGTGCAATCTCAAACAAAGCATTTTTTATGGCTGCCGGCGGTCCTTATTTTGCTTTTGCGTTAGATAAAGACCAGTACAACTTAATCCATATGGCCTCTCAGAAGCCTAGTAGGGAGTTTTATTATTGCGCACCAATCTTTACTACTCGGCTAGATATGAATCGGCACTACATGGCGCATGATGTAATTAACCACTCAGTATGGATAGATATTTCAGGTTGTGGAGCTATTACCGATAACAAACCGCATTGCATTGTCTATGACATGTTAGGAGGCCGTGCTTTCCGTTTTTCTAATAATCCCAAAATGGCAATGATCACACGCCCTGAAGAGCGTGGTGATATTCAGTTACCTTGGAAGAAATTTGGGACTGATTTCCTGCAGGAAAATTACATTGGACTTTTTAATACTTTGAAGGATTGGTGGCCTGAACGAATGAAGGGGAAGAGAAAAAGTAGGGCTGAAGAAAAGAATGCCATGCCGAGAAAGTTTCCGTTACAGCGTGAGATTAAAGACGTTGGTTCTGGTATTGAGGCGATACGTGATATTGCATCAAATTATTATGGTGTTTCGTGGCTCATTGAGGTTGAGTAAATGCTATTGAGGCAGTATCAAACTTTGAAGGGACTTTGAAGGGACTGGGGTGTAAAAAACGTTCAAATACAGTTATTGAAGGGGATGTGGGGTTTGTTAATAACGTAAATAAATACAGTATGTTGCCATCGCAGTCTCGAACTACGAACCAAGGGGTCAGGAGTTCGAATCTCTTCGGGCGCACCAATAAATCAACGGGTTAGGTCAGAAATGGCTTAACCCGTTTTTCTTTCTGTCACCGAAACGTCACTTAAAGCCTGACGACGATTCACATAATCCGCCAGATGCACTGTCGACAGGTGAGCATACCGCCTCACCATCTCTGAACTCTCCCAACCCCCCAGTTCTTGCAGGACATTGAGCGGAGTACCATCTTGCGCATGCCAGCTTGCCCACGTATGCCGCAAATCATGCCAACGGAAGTTTTTTAATCCAACCGATGCGCATGCAGTGCGCCACGTTTTGGTTGCCGTCTGGACAACCGGCTTACCTTCAAAGACAAATACATATTTCTCGTGTTGACCTTTCCATCGAAGCAGAATCGCAACAGCGTTATCAGAAAGCGGCACAGGGATCGGTTTGCCTGCCTTGGCCTGATCCGGATGGATCCATGCTGTCTGGCGCTCAAGATCGACCTGTTCCCATTCCAGATGCGTAACATTGGCGCGGCGTAATCCGGTCTCCAAGGTGAAACGCATCATTTCTGACGAGTGATACGGCAATGCATTCAAAAGTTCTTCAGCTTTTTCGCGAGTAATCCACGAAATGCGCCGGGTGGCTTCCTTCAGCAATTTCACTGTCGGGATATGATCAATCCATTCCCATTCATCCCTCGCCAGTCGCAGAACACAACGGATAATCTCAAGTGTTCTGTTCACAGTTGCTGGTTTCGGATCAATCTGCCGATCCGGCCCCTTTGTGCGAGGGATGCTGTACGGTAACTTTCTAATCTTGGTGATCTCAGCAATCAAATCCTTGTTGATCTCATCAAGATACTTATCGGACAGATAACGATCCAGCCAACGAAAGTGCGACAGGTCTGTGTTGAGCGTTGCTTTGCCCGCCTTCTCTTCGGCATAGCGTACAGCTGCTTCCTGCCATGTCCGTCGAGGTTTTGTTCCCAGTCGTTTTTGCTCCCATAGGTCGGTTTTTAAACGATCGTGGAATTCTTGCGCTTGCTGCTTGTTGTCTGTGCCAGAAGTGCGTTGTATGCGCTTTCCGTCGATGGTGATGTCAATCCACCACGTTGTGGAGTTTTTGCGTCGGAAAAGTGGCATGGTTGTTTCCTTTCATTGCGTATGCCTTCCGATGCCCGCACCGTATATTTTGCGCGCAGCCAGTCGGCTAGGTCAACATCAATAAATACCCAGCACTTGCCTGGTTTCGCACCTGGCACCTGTCCAGCCTGTACCATCCGCAACAAGGTGATCGGATGAACATGCAGGAATTCGGCAGCTTGTTCAATGTTGAATGTACGCATTGAAGTTAACTATTTTTTGTATCTGGTGGCAGAGTTGCTTATTCAAGAACGCTGCCAGAAATTTGCTTGCTAGGTTTGGGTAAATTCTTACGGGGAAAGGCAATCTCAAGAATTACTTTTGCTTCAGCTTGTTCCTTTTTTAGCTTTGCTATTGCGGCGGCATCTGCTTGTTGCTTTTTTTGCAGCTCTGCCATTTGCTGTGCTTGTTGTTCTGATTCTTGTTTTGATTGTGCTTCTGCTTGCTCATCAATAGCCGTGAGTTTTTCTTCTGTAAATTGAGGCGTGTCATTTGTAGGGTGATCAAGTTTTTCCAGTATCTCGGATTGCAGTCGCTTTTTTTCTGCCTGAGCTTTTAAAGCATTATCACGTTTTTGAGCTTGACGTTTTTTGGCAACTCTGGCCTCATTCTCTTTTCTGGTATTGTTATCGTCCCACCATACCCAAATTAAGTAGGACACAAGTAACAGCGCAATGCAGGCTAATGCAATTTCGATCTGAAATACCCAGGTTGCAAGCCACCATTCTGTAGCTTCAGTGCGGTAGCCGTATGTCCAAGATAGTGAGTCAAGCATGACTGTCGGCATGTTTTTATACCAAGGGTTCTTTGGCAGAGGAATGGATTTTTCTGTGGGCAGAATTTTTGAAATTTCGTGTTGACCAACCCACACGACAATGAATTGGCAAAGCTTGCTGCTTATATCATTCAGACATGAAGAATAAGATATTGATATATCAATTAAGTCAGCGGCAACAATGGCGCATTTATCCTGGTAATTTCCTGCACTACATATTTTAGAAGCTGTAACTAAGTTATCTAGTGGAATGCCGTCGCTCCAGTCTTGGTTTATTGTTTTATCAAGAAAGGCGTTGTTTTTTTCGATTTGTTTCTCATCGTCCGATGAGCATCCAGACAAGCAAATAGCTGGGATAATCAGAACAACAATCAGACGAAATATCAGACGTTGGATCAACTGCATAATCAACGTTCCATCAAGTGAAAATCAACTTTAGTCATCAGCCAATTCGGCATAGGAATTGTTTCCCTAACTTCCCAGTGACTTCGAGCATTTTTTTGCCAGATACGAAGCTTGCATGATGGCTGCATTGCATCTTGATAACGTTTTATAAGGGCGGGACTGTCGCTCACGATAGAGAACCTGGAGCACCTTGCGATGCCGTTTTCATCCGATTTGAGCGCATGGATAATTTCAAATATAAATTTATCCAAATCTCGCCCCCACTTTCCAGACAATTCGATTTCGACTGCTATCCTTAAATCGTTTTTTAAATTCCATATAATGTCAGGCCGTTTGATGTTTAACTGATCTCCTGCCTTGGAAAACATCCGTTCGGTTTCGAAACTTTCAATGAGATTTGAATGTAATAAGTTAATCGTGGCGGCCTGCGTAATCAGGTTATGTCTGATTATTTTTTGATCTACTCGTTGCGGATCGATTTCAGCGTAGCGATACTGCTGGAGTGCGTGATATTCGGCGAACTCCAAACCTTGTTTTGATAAAGTAAAGAATTTTGCGGGTGTACCGGATGCGGCCTTCGTTGCAGTCAGCCAGCCTGTTTCAACTAACCTCTTTCCGTATCCGGCTGAGGTACGATTTAACAGAGATTGAATAATGCCTGGGGACGTAAAGCCCCAAAGGTATATCCAACTGATTACCTCCAGCCTATTTTCCTCAGCAAGTTTTTGAGGGTTTTTGCCTGTTTTGGCAAGAGCTGATCTGGCAGTGGAAAGTCGTGATTCCATCTCTGTTATCGAATGTATTTTTTCACTCATTATTTTTCCCCATGCTCTTTGAAATCGGGATTCTGTGTAATTTCCACCGTGGCGCCGGAGGCGCGATCTTGCTTTCTGCTAAACATGGGTTTGCTGTTCCGCAAGCGGGAGCGATGCGGGGTTTCAGCATATATTCGAAGTTCCATCAGCTCATATCCTTCAAGCCAATCAATTAATCCGCGTAGCCCAACTTGTTCATCTTGAGAAAGTTTTGAAATCGAATCGATAACCATCGAATAAAAGTTTTCACCTTCGAATCTCATGCCAGATTGCCGCAAAAAGCGAGCAGCTATTCGAAGCCGGTGTTTTCCTCTTTCTGAAATGAATTGCATTTTTGTACTTGCTGTCGATTTGAAACAAGTATTAACCACAATAAATGCTTTGTAAACATCGTGTTATATATTTAAAATGCTTGGAAAAATCTTCCCCAAAAGGGGATGTTGTGCAGAAAATAAGAATGGGTATAAATTGCAGATAATAAATTTATCAATCTAATTTGATGGAAATAAATATTTTTGAATTGAGTCGGCAGACCGAGAAAATATTTTTCGGTAGTTGCAAAAATACAACAGTTTTTTTGAAAAATATTTTGTGGATGTGAGTTTTTCTTGTTGATACGAAAAATTACAGGTTCTGATTGTTGCCCATCACCGATGGATCAGACTGACAATCAGACCATCGTGATGCCTTCAAACATGAAAAGGCCATGTTTTGCGCACATAAATTTTCACCATCAAGCCGCCCTTCGGCCGATCCACTGTCGTGGATTTCGCTTGATTTACAAGGCTGGACGCCTTGTATGCATATTTCTGTTTGCCTTTCGGAACTACGTTCCTCCAGCGGACAAATGAAGCCTGTCCTCGGGGGCGCCTCGCAAAGCGCGGCTACCCGCTGCGCAGGCAGCGTTGCGACTTGTCTGCGACATTCTCAACTTGGTGCAGCTTACGCAGCACTCGGTCTGGACGACCGACCTACCCAGCGGGTAGCCGCGCTTCGCTTTGGCGCCGAGGTTGCACCTCCCAACATCGACCACTCGCTAGGGCTCGTTTTCGTACGCGTTCGCGTACTCATTCGATGTCGGCTCCCACCGCCATAATCCAACCTGCTGGGGCAGGTGTGTCTTATGGGCTGCGCGCTGGATGCGCTTGCCCACCCACATGTGTGGGTGGCTTCCAATAGGTCGCAAGCGAAAACCCTCGCTTCATCAGTGATGTCGTGAAAGATAATGATCCAATATCGCGAGTGTATTTCCTTGCGCAGCCAGCTGCCGGGTCAAAGACTGCCCGGCCTGTATTTGGCCGGGTGTCATTTCTTTGATCAGAATATCTCTGTTACTAATGGCATTGTTGTTGGATGGGTCGATGGAAGCGGACAGATTGTAGAGGGCATAGGCAACTACATGGTTTTGCGGCACACCTCGGCCATTTTCGTACATCCATCCAAGGTTGCTTATCTCATCAGCACCAAACCTAAATCTAATAGCTTTTCTGAACCACATTACTGCTTGACTGTCATCCTGCGGCACACCTTTACCATTGACGTACATCAGTCCTAGGTTGTTTTGCGCAGTTTCATGCCCATGTTCAGCTGCCATTCTGTACCACACTGCCGCTTGGCGGTAATCTTGCGGCACGCCTTTTCCATCCTCGTACATCAGGCCAAGGTAGAATTGCGCATCAGGAGGTTCCTCATTGGCTACATCCTGATAGGCTTGTTTGAGGTAGCCTTTAGAAAAAGGAAGTCCATGTTCGGCTACTTTTTGGAACCACATTGCCGCTTGGCTATAGTCCTGCGGCACGTTTTTGCCATCGTAGTACATCATTCCTAAGCGATATTGCGCAATAATATATCCTTGATCGGCTGCCTTTTTGAACCACGCCAACGCTTTGGAAATGTCCTTCGACACACCTTGACCATTTTCGTACATCCTCCCGAGGTTATCTTGCGCAACATCATTCCCCTGCTCAGCAGCCTTTCTGTACCACGTTACAGCTTGTCTGTAGTCTTGCGGCACGCCTTGGCCATCCTCGTACATCCATCCGAAGCTGGATTGAGCATCGGCATTTCCCTGGTCGGCCGCCTTTTTGAGCCAATTCGCCGCTTGATCTTGGTCCGGCAGCATCCCTTTGCCGTCCTCGTACATCACCCCAAGGTCGAATTGCGCACGGGCCTCTCCCTGTTCAGCCAATGGCTTGAATTCCTTTAGCGCAGTTTTAAAATCGCCTCGTTTCGCCGCTACTACCCCCTCATTAAAACCCGCTTGGCTCGAAATGGAAGCCGTCATCAAAACCAGCCAAGCCGATACCACAAGTAATACTTTTCGCATTTTCGCAACCCTCTATTGATCCAGCTACTTTATCCGTGAATCATGCAGCATATTTTACTAATAGTGAATCGCCCCAAGATTTGAGGAGGCTCTAATTCCTGAGAGAATAGAGCCATGAAGAAGTCGAAATCAAATAAACTCTCCCTTGGCCTGTTCCCCAGTTTCAGAGCCATGAGGCAACGCCCGCATGATGCGAGCATGTACCTCTGCGATGTTGGCTAAATGAATATGTACCATCGCGGCATTGAGCTGTTGCGCCACTAGGAATTGCACCTGACTTGGAATGCGCTGGCGAATGTACCACAACACCATTTTCGTTAATGTAATGTTGATGTTCTTGCAGGTCATTCTCGTTTGGCTTTGCCAGAATCGCAAAACCACTTTGTTCCTCTGAAAAGTTTTTGGCTAGACCAAATATTGGGTATGCGAGCAGAAATGTTGTAAGAATGGAAACTGCCAGCTTCTTGACAAAGGTCACAATCATCTTGAATTTCCATGGGATTTTCGGATGGCGGATTTTTTGAATAAATTTGTTTTTGAACTACTGTTTACCGCCACATTACCGACGCAGTATAGCGCAACCAGTAATGGCAGAAATGGCCGAGAAGTGTGCCCTCCTTGAAATTTTCTTGGCGGTCTGCTTCGGGTCGGTTGTGTGAGTTCGCCAGTGTCCGCAATCCTGCAGCTCAGTTTTTTGCGTCCGAGAATATTTTCATTGCGCTAAAGCAGTCGTTGGTCAATTCACCCAATCGAGACACAGGAGTCGGTGGCGAATGTCCGCAATCCGGCAAGCAATTCAGCGGGACGAATTTCTCCGCACTAGAATGCTGCCCTTCGATTTTTTCAGAAGCAGACTGTCAGTGCCTTAGAGTTTTATCGCGCAACGTCCCTTTGTGTTTGCGCCATCGGCTAAGCAACCCAAACCGCGAACAGGCCGACGGTAGCGATGTGACCACGGCCAACACCAGCGCGATGAGCAACACGCGCACTCTCCGGCACGCCAGTCGCGGCGCAGAAAATTGAGAGAGAGAGGCGAAGGAGGTTCATTTTTCTTTCACCCGCCAAATCCAACCGGGCAATGCTTCCAGCCGCGCTTTACGCTCAGGTGACAGATTGTCTTTTGCTTTTCGTTGGCTAGCTACCCAGTTGCCAAGTCGATATCCATCTGACGTTGTGCAATCAAAAGAAACCTTGATATGCCCCTCCATCTCAGCGAATTTTTTGAGATGGCGAAATCCTTTTTCCCACATGTCTGACCTAACATCCCAACTCCAACCGGGTAGTGCCTCCAATCGTGCTTTGCATTCTAATGACAGCCTATTTTTTGTTGCTCGTTGCCGCCCTATCCAGCCACCAAGTCGAAAACCATCTACCGTGGAATAACCGTGAAGTCCCGTGGCGTGCCCCTCTCGATCTACGAATTCCTTGAGATGGAAAAATCCTTCTTCCCATCTATCTGACAAAGCATCCCAACTCCAGCCGGGCAAGGCTTCAAGCCGGGCTTTGCGATCCTGTGACATGCCGTCTTTTGTCGTGCGTTGGTTATATACCCAGTTGCCAATTCTATATCCATCTGCCATTTTGTAACTGTAAGAGACCTTGGCATGCCCTTCTCTATCCACAAATTCCTTGAGATAGCGATATCCTTCGTCCCAATCATCTGCACGAGTATCCCAACTCCAACCGGGCAGCATTTCCAGCCGCGCTTTTCGCTCCGCTGACATGGTATCTTTTGTTGTTCGTTGCTTGCCTACCCACTTACCGAGCGGATATTCATCTGCCATTTTGTAATCGCGAGGCACTCTGGCATACCCCTCCCGATCTGCAAATTCCTTGAGATAGCAAAATCCTTCGTCCCAATTGTCTGCACGAGCATCCCAACTCCATCCGGGTAATGTTTCGAGCCGCGCTTTGCGCTCCGCTGACAACCTATTTTTCGTTGCTCGTTGCCTAGTTACCCAGAGATCGAGTCGATATCCATCTGCGGTGATAAAAGAGCGTAGAACTCTGGCATGCCCCTCTCGAATTGCGAATTCCTTGAGGTAGCGAAATCCTTCTTCCCACATATCTGACAAAACATCCCAGCTCCAACCAGACAATGTTTCCAACCGTGCCTGACGTTCTGCTGACAGGTTAATTTTTTGTGTTCGTTGCTTGCCAACCCACTTCCCAAGCTGATATCCATCTGCCGATTTGTATTCGTCTGGAACCCTAGCATGCCCCTCTCGCCCCACAAATTGCTCAAGCAACCCAAACCAGAAGCTCCAAGGCGCAGTAATTTGCTCAATCAGGTAAGTGCGCAGTGCGCTGCCGAAATTCGCATCGACTGTGACAGGCAGGTCAATGGTAATTTTATTCAGATCTTTTGTATTGAAACCTGAACTCGACTTTCTCCCCAACTCCGTTCTGATCTGATCCAGTTCGCAAGCCAGCACATCGTCGTGCGCCTTCAACGCATTCAGCACATCCCAAACAGGCTTGAAATTGCTGGCTTCAATCGTGCCCTCTGCATTTTGTCCGGCGGCGATAAACACCGGCAATACAATCGTGCCGACCTTCTTGTCCGGACTCAGGCGAATGGCGCGGCCCACGGCCTGGATGATGTCCACCTGACTGCTGCGCGGGTCTATGAACGCCACGCCATCGAGGGAGGGCACGTCCACGCCTTCGGAAAGGCAGCGCGCATTACTCAGCACGCCGCGTTCGTTTGCGCTCAGTGCTTTGAGTTGATCGAGCTTCGCCTTGCGTTTACTGGCGGGCATGTTGCCGGAGACGAAATCGGTGCGCAGGGTGCCGCTGGGGCGATGTTCGTCGCTGATCCATGCCATGATTTGGCGGATGTCGGTGGTAAACGCTTCGGCGCGATTGACGCGGCTATGGAAGCTGATGATGCGCTTGAGATCGTAATCCTTGATAGCTTTGAGCAGGCCGATCTGGGCGGCAAGCGATTCGCTGTCGGTCTCGATTCCCGTACCGGTGCTGACCAGTTCGCGCCGGGCGATCCACTGTGCGATGGTGGGATCGTCCACGCCGATGATGACGACGCGGTAGTCGGTGAGCAGTTTGTCCTCGATGGCTTTGCCGAATGGCAGGGCATACAGCACCTCGCCAAACAGCGCGGCGTTATCCATGCCGACCACTTCGACTCCGCGATCTTCGGCAGCTTTATGGACGCTGCTGGTGTAGGTGCGCGGGGTGGCGGTGGCGAATAACCGCTTGGTGCTGCGTATCTGTGCGTTATCGAGAACGGCGGTGAAGTCGCTGCCGACCTTGCCCGCGCAACGGTGTGCTTCGTCCGCCACGACCAAATCGAACGCGGGGATGGTCTGATCGGCTTGGGCAGCGGCAATAATCGAGGAAGATTGGTAGGTGGAAAACACCACGCGGTTGCCTGCGCCGCCGAGAAAGCGTTTTACTTCCTCTGCATCTGAGGTGACGGGAAAGGCGAGGTCGGCCACGCTGTGGATGGCTTCGTCTTTGCCTCTTGTGCCGACAGTTTGATCTGAACAGACGCACAGTACTTCAAACGGGGTGGCAGCGGCGAATGTCCATTCGCGTAGTAACTGGGACAGCAGCCCCAAGGAGGGAACGAGTACCAAGGTGCGCTGCGCATTGAGGGCTTCCTTGATCCACAGCGTAACGTAAGTTTTGCCCGTGCCGCAGGCCATGATGAGTTGGCCTCGATCGGCGGTTTGCAGGCATTGCACCACGGCGGTTCGTGCTTCGTTCTGGTGGTCGCGCGGTGCGGGTGGTGCTTTGCGTTTGGCTTGCGGCAGTGCGGCAAAGTTGGCCGGATATTCCAGCGCAGATTTATCGAAGTCGGACAGCAGAAAACGGATGACGGGTTTGTCTTGTGCATCGCAGACTTGCTTGGCGTTGTTGCCGATACGGTCGGTGGTGGCGATCAGCAGGCGGTGCTGGATGAACGGTCTGTTCGATTCGCTGAGGAATTTATCGACATCGTGTTTGGTAATATCGTAGTCGGGCGAGTAGCACTTGGCTTGCACGGCCCAGTGGTCGCCGTTCTTGTGTTGAAACACCAGATCAATGCCGCAGTCCGCCCCCCAGCGTCCTGGCCATTCATCCCACAGCCACACTTGTTCAACTTGCGTAGCCCATTCAGGATCGGCCTTGAGAAACCATTTGACGAAGTGTTCGAACTGCTTGCCGCGCTTGAGCGGATCGGGGTCGAGGCTGCTGTAGAAATCGGAAAATTGACCAAGCATGGGCATAACGAATTTCTGAGCTCAAAAGCTGAATGTAAAGCTGGCCTAACTGAGTGTCAAATGAGAAAGCAAAGTTCAGCAATTGGCACCTTTGTTGCTGCTTACGACCGCCTGCTTTCTTGCTGGATATTTAACACCTCGACAGGCAGCAATTGGCACATTGTACTCGGTCAACTTCTCGAATTGCTTGCTCCGAAGCGGTCGCTCAAAGTTAATTGAGCCTAGACGGGCGTGACCGTCCGCATAGGCCGAGCAGTCCGCATAGGCGGTATGGCAGGTTTCAGAGTCCTGCAGCCGTTTGAATGGCATGAATTAGGGACGCCTGACGGGCCGGTTTAGGTTCTATCCTGCCGTTGCCATCCCAGTGACCACTGACAATCAGATGAGCAATCAGATGAGCAATCAGAAGGGGAATCAAAATTTCTTATCACAGATCACTAGTCCCAACGTTATACAAATGATACGTCATAACGAGTTGAACAAACGAAGTTTACACAGAGTCGGGGTTATAAACAAAACGACTATGCGTGAGTATGATGACTTGTGTCTGGATTTGGTCGCTGAAATCAATGCCCAGGATATCAAGCGTATCCGTGAACATGTTCTCGTTAGCCAGCCTGTATTTGCTCGTTACCTTAATACCAGCGAATCTACTGTGCAGAAATGGGAGACGGGTCAGAAGAAGCCGAGCGGCATGGCGCTAAGGTTGTTGCACATCGTTAAAAAGCACGGCCTCGAAGTGCTGGTGTGAGTATTTTGCTGTCACCGATTTGTCACGTGGCACCGCCATTATGGAGCTAATCAGAGCTATTTTAGGCTAGTTTTCGATGATGCGGGCATCGTAAGCTATTGATTAATAAAGGTCGTATATTGCAGCTTCGTACTACGAACCAAGGGGTCAGGAGTTCGAATCTCTTCGGGCGCACCAATAAATCTATGGGTTAGGTCAGTAATGATCTAGCCCATTTTTCTTTTGAAGGAACTTTGAAGGGACTCTGCTTTTTCCCTGAACAGCATTTCCAGATTTGCGTTCGTCCGATTGCTTTCATCGGTGATCAGATTCAAGGCGTCCAGCAATTCACGCACCTGTGCCACGCTGTAGTGCGATGTCATTGTTCCTCGACTGTGCCAGAGGATATCCGAGATCGTTTCCTCACGCACACCCGTTTCACGCAGTCGCATGCCAACTGTATGTCGCAGATCATGCACACGAACATCCTGTAGGCCCGGCATTAGAACCTGTGCCATAGTAGCCACCTGCCCCGTTTGATTGCCAACCACTTCCTGCGTTACTGCCGGTACCATATGTGCCTCCCGCACCATTGGACTGATAACCGCCTCCTGCGTTGCTGCCGGTACCATATATGCCGCCCGCACCATTGGACTGGTAGCCGCTCCCTGCATTTTTACCTGTGCCATAGCCACCACCGGCACCATTAGACTGATACCCGCCTTGAGCGTGAGCTCCACTGGCAACAACGGAAACAAGAACCAAAGCTGCAAAAATCTGAATCAGGTTTTTCTTCATCATGTCACTCCTTTTTGAACGGTAGGAAATAAAAAACCTACAAATGCGCGTTACAGTATGGACTTAACCATCGTGGCAATTCAGGGCATAACGTAAATTTAGGGGCGCGCCGCTTTTGGCGCGTCCCGCTCGAACGCCATGTTGGGCGGCTTTGCAAGATCAACCGCTTTACTTGACTCCGATCACCATTGAGTCCGGCCCGACAAGGTGTTCCACTCGCGTCGTGGAAAATCCTGCTTCTTTCATCCAGCCTGAACAGTCACGCCCGGTATAGTCGAAGCCTCCCGGCGTTTCGATGAGCATGTTCAAGCTCAACATCAAGCCAAATGCATTTTTCGACCGATCATCGTCAATGATTGCCTCGTAGACGACAAGTGCGCCGCCAACGGGCACAGCGTCAAAAGCTTTTTTGATGAGCATTTTTTTCGTGGGAAGGTCCCAGTCGTGCAAGATATGCCCCATCAGCACGACATCGGCCTTTGGAATAGCTTGTTTGAAAAAGTCGCCAGGCTGAAACCTAAGCCTATCAGTGACACTGGCTGTCGCGGCGTATTCCTCGAAAATCGGCGCCACTTCCGGCAAGTCAAACCCGGTACCTTGTAAATGCGGATTGGCCAACGCGATTTGCACCGCAAGATCGCCTTGCGCGGTACCGACATCAACGAACGTCTGATAATCCTTCCAAGGAAAGGCGTGGGCGATGGTCATGTTGGCACCATGGCTGACGCTGGTCATTGCAGTGAGAAATTCCTTCAGGCGCGCGGGATCGGCGTAGAGCGTCTCGAACACACCCGCACCACCAGACTTTAGTTCGTTTTGCGGCATTCCGGTACGAAGTCCCTCGGTGAGATGCCCCCAGAATGGATAGAGGCGAGAATTGGCCATCTCGAGAATGCCGCCCACGTATGATGGTTTTTTTCGATCAAGGAAGAGGGCTGTCTCAGGTGTGTTTGCGTAAACATCAGTGTTCCGCGTCAGAAATCCGAGTGCCACGAGGGTATCAAGAAAGTCTCGTGCCGAGCGAGAGTGCAGACCAAGGCGTCCGCTAAGGGAGTCGAAGGACTCCGGGCCGTGCGCCAATTCCGTGAAAACGCCCATTTCGACAGCACTCAAGAGTGTCTTTGAAGCCCAAAACGCCATCCCTGTTTGCAAGATTTTTTCTGGATTCAGTTGCTCGTTCATGTAGCTTCCCCTTTTCTTCTGTTGTGGCAAAAAAGGCGTTGCCACGCCGCCCAACGTAAAGTTGAGGGGCTGCGCGCTTTTGCGGCGTCCCGCTCGAATGTAGGGTTAGGCATCGGTTGCCTGTAGAAGCGAGATGAACTCAGAGTGATGCCTGCCTTATCCTCGCCTCAACAGGAAAAATCCTTTATGCAAATAGAGCCATGGTACATCGGCTGTTCACATCCTGTCGCAGCCCCACTCGCCGACATCCCAGCAGAGGTAACAGGCGGGGGTCTGCGCGGTGCTGTTCATATTAGGCGAACCCTCCCTGCCAGACGCTTCTGCATCATGCACAGCTTGATAGCGATGGCCATGTCGCATTGAGCTTTGATACGTTCGCTATTTTCTCTGGTAAATTAACCCGCCTCTTGGAAGATGAAAATCCGAGGAAACCTCATCCCATACTGCATCACATCTCCAATAAAAATCACGAGACGATATTACATGCGTTTACAGACGATGAATTAACTACTACAATAGGCCGATAATAATTATAAGATATAATAGAACGGTTCTTTATGCATTTATCATATAAATTATTTGAACTTTTTCTACATAAGGTGTTCTTACGTTTTCGTAAAGACATACTGCTTTTAAAAGAATTATTTAATCCGAATAGCGGCACGACATTTGTTGAGTATATTTTGCTGCTTCCATTTAATTTTGGGATTGGGAGGTCGTCACAATGAACATCCTGCAGATAAAATACGCTACCTATACAATTGCTGCTTCTTTGTTGTTTCTTATGTGTCCAAACGAACGTAGCAGCGAACAAATCAAGGACGATGTGATCACAGAGGCAATGTCCATGCATTCTGAATATGATCCGGATGACATGCATTATTACTACGATTCACAGATGTAAACTATACACGGTCGTGTGTTCCAAAATGGTTATGTGCTCCAGGCACCCGCATGATGAAGAGTAACCACTAAAAAGGAGTGGAATGCTTAGAGGTTGCGCAGATAGATACACCCGTGTGATGGCGCCACAGGTCGGACCGTAAGAACGTAAACTTGAAAAAATAATTGTGCTTAGAGCACAATTGAAAGATGAGGACGTTCTTGGCGAACGTCCATCAGGGATCGCAGACAAAAATGCGTCTGCAATAAAGCCGGATATAAGTTTAGCCGATTTAAGTTTTACCAAAATACGAAAAATCTCTTGCCAAACCGTGATGCGTCCATAAAAGACTATTTTCGGGGAAACCTAACACCAGCATCTACACCATGCGCACGGTGATATTTCTCATCTCTGGCAAACTCGATTTCCATAGATTCAACTTTTATGCCGCTTTATCCACTCGTTTTCAAAAAGCTATATTTTTCAATATATCACTCGTACAAGCATTGGCAAAAAATTCTATAAGGAAGAAGTTTTAGATTGATCATTTGTTTTTACGTTTTGGTTCTTCCACTTTTCATAGCAGTTCAAACCACAAAAATACGCAACATAGTCCATAGCTTCTGAAGCTATCACTGCGGATTTGGGCACTTCTTTCAGGCATACCTCGCAGGCAACGCACTCTACATCGATTGGTTTGTTCTTCATAGTCATGATGTATCTCCTTAGTTATCCGATCAGTGCCATCTTGCAAGCTGTTTATCCGAATCAGGTATCTATCGAATAGCGTTTATCTGCCGCTCCGCCAAACTTGTTTATTCCGCGATCTGTCGGTGGCGGATACCTTGTTGAACTGAACCTACGGAGAGCATATCCTATGGAGATTGTAAAGTTTTACTGGCCAGCGTCAATTGAATAATGCGCGGGTAATTCATGTTTCAGACTCAAGTCAGTGTGTTGCTAGGCGATCATCCTAACCCCCTCATGTTTAGGTGCAGAAATAACTCAGCCCACCGAGTGTTGCCGCGCTAGTGCAATTTTTCGATACAACGTCTGCCTGCTGATGCCCAATCGTCGGGCTGTCGCAGAAACATTACCGTGGCTGTCTTGCAATGCCTGTTGAATGACAGCGAGTGAAACGGCTTTAAGGTTTTGTGGGGAGGCAGCGGCACCATCATGTACTAGAGATTGCGTATCTGCTGCAAGTTCATCGAGCAGATCGTCTGGCATATGCCGCCAATCGATACATTTTTCATGCGCATCCAACATAGCACTGGCGGTGCGCAGCAAGTTAGAATATTGACGGATGTTGCCTGGCCATGGATAGCGACTCAACTTAGCGAGCAACTCAGGCTTGAGGTGGACTGCACATTCTGGATTGTGTTCGTCCAAGATACGTTCTGTGAGTGCTTGAAAATCAGTACGTTCACGCAAGGCAGGCAGGTTCACTGTCAAACCATTGATGCGGTAATACAGATCGCTGCGGAAGATGCCTTTGTCCGCATCCTCCCGCAGTTTTCGATGTGTTGCGCAGATCAGGCTGAAATCCACTTTGACAGCCTTGCCGCTACCGAGCGGGGTCACTTGGCGATCTTGCAACACCCGCAACAAACGGGTTTGCATAGCGAGTGGCATGTCGCCAATTTCATCCAAGAACAATGTGCCGCCATGCGCCTCGCGCAAACGACCGATGTAGCCTTCACGGCGCGCACCAGTGAATGCACCTGGTACGTAACCAAACAATTCCGCCTCGATGAGATGTTCAGGCAAGGCAGCGCAGTTGATGGCGACAAAGGGTTTATCACGACGCGCCCCACTCTCATGCACGGCCCGTGCAAACAATTCCTTACCGACACCTGACTCGCCATGCAGCAACAAGGGAATGTGTTTGTGTGCGACGCGACGTGCTTTGTCGGTAGCCCTGCGCCACATTGGATCACCCAAATCGAGGTTGGACAACGCATCGGCAGTTGTCGTTCGCTCCACTGCAGGAACAGAGGTGAGCATGCTTTCGACGGCATGCACCTGAATAAACAGTGGCGTGCCGTCATGCAAATGAATTGGTCTGGACGTAGCAAACCGATACGAATTACGAGAGAGCAGTTCTTCCAATCGCACATCCAGCACATTACTGATCTTTGCACTGCCGATGTCATTTGGCGACAGATGCATTATCTCCAATCCGGTTCGGTTCGCCCCCACAATCCAACCATCGGCGGAGATGGCAATGATGCCTTCGGCCACCGAACCTATACCTTCGGGCTGTGCGTGCAGATGCAGTCGGATATGGCGTTGACAACTCGCCAGCACCAAGCGATTCTCGATCATGCGTGCGGCCATGTTTACCAATCCCAAGGTGTGCGGATGACGATTACGAAGATCTCCTGAGATGTCGATGACACCCAACAACTTGCCGTCCGCCGACATGATGGGGGATGCCGCGCAAGTCAAAAATCCATTTCGCTCAAGAAAATGTTCCGTGCCATTTATTTCAACAGAACTCGACTCAGCCACGGAAGTGCCGATGGCATTTGTCCCGCGATAGCTTTCTTGCCAACACGAACCGGAAGACAGCGCAACGCGTTCCGCTTTGTTGAGAAAATCCACATCCCCCATGGTGTGCAACAACGTGGCTTGCTTGTCTGCAAGAATTACCATGCTTTGGCTGCGCTTAACCTGTTGATAAAGGTAATCCATGACAGGTTGCGAATGCGCCAACAGGTCTTGATTGGTGGCGAGCGCGTAACGCAGCGCGTTATCCGGGCGCAGATCGATCTCCATCAACCTGCCGGTGGGCATTACGCCCGCTTCCAAACTACGCCGCCAGGAACGCGCGATACGTTCATCCAGTGCGCCGCTGAGACACTCTCCGTATTGCAACAAGTGCGAGCGAGCTTGGCGCAAAGCTAATGCTGATTGAGTCATATGAATGCGATTCCCCCAAGGTAATGCGATGGAACTTTGGCGAAGTATAGAAGAATAGCAAGATGGCGCAATAACTACTTATTGAAAATGTGTCCAACTGTCACGTTTTGCAACAATTGTTACAAATAGGGACGTCACACTGACCAGCTAAATCAACACCCAGAAAAATGATTTCCCATGGAAATCAATTACTAAAAGCTAAATATTGGCTGGCCTGGAACTTGCATGACAGTTTATGCAGCACAGAAGCGGGAGCAATCTGCTTAATCGTCAATCAATATAACGAGGAGAAAACACAGTGATTTATGCAGCCCCCGGCGCCGCTGGCGCCAAGATTTCCTATAAAGCCAAATACGACAACTTCATCGGCGGAAAATGGGTCGCCCCCGTGAAAGGTGAATACTTCGATGTCATCACGCCCGTCAGCGGCAAAATCTACACCAAAGCTGCACGTTCTGATGCAGCAGACATCGAGTTAGCTCTCAATGCTGCCCACGCCGCTGCCGATGCGTGGGGCAAAACCTCCATCACCGAACGCTCCAATGTGTTGCTGAAAATCGCTGATCGCATCGAAGCCAATCTGGAATTGCTGGCTTATGCAGAGACCGTGGACAACGGCAAAGCCATCCGCGAGACATTAAATGCGGATATCCCCTTGTCAGTCGATCACTTTCGCTACTTCGCGGGTTGTCTGCGTGCGCAAGAAGGCAATCTATCCGAACTCAACGAAAACACCGTGGCCTACCATTTCCACGAGCCATTGGGTGTGGTCGGACAAATCATCCCATGGAATTTTCCCATCCTGATGGCGGCCTGGAAATTAGCACCAGCTCTTGGTGCAGGTAACTGCGTAGTGCTGAAACCCGCTGAATCCACACCGATCAGCATCCTGATCTTGGCTGAATTGATCTCAGACCTATTGCCTCCTGGCGTACTGAATATCGTCAACGGTTTCGGACGTGAGGCCGGCATGCCTCTTGCCACCAGCAAGCGCATTGCCAAGATCGCGTTTACAGGTTCGACCACCACAGGCCGCGTAATCGCACAAGCGGCCGCCAACAATCTGATCCCCGCCACTTTGGAACTAGGCGGCAAGTCACCCAATATTTTCTTTGCTGATGTGATGGATAGAGATGATGGTTTCCTCGACAAGGCCATCGAAGGCTTAGTGCTGTTCGCGTTCAATCAAGGCGAAGTATGTACCTGTCCGTCACGCGCACTGATTCACGAATCGATCTACGACAAATTTATGGAACGCGTGCTAAAACGAGTCGCCGCCATCAAGCAGGGCAACCCTCTGGACACTGACACCATGATAGGCGCACAGGCATCCAAGGAACAACTCACCAAAATCTTGTCCTACCTCGACCTTGGCAAACAAGAAGGCGCAAAGGTGCTGGCAGGTGGAGGACAAGCCAATCTCGAGGGAGATCTGGCTGGCGGCTATTATGTGCAACCAACCCTGTTCAAAGGGCACAACAAGATGCGCATCTTTCAAGAGGAAATTTTTGGTCCTGTGTTGGCTGTGACCACATTCAAGGATGAAGCCGAAGCCTTGGCGATTGCTAATGACACTTTATATGGCTTGGGCGCTGGCGTATGGAGTCGCAACGGAAACGTAGCTTATCGTATGGGTCGCGCGATCAAGGCTGGCCGCGTGTGGACCAACTGCTACCACGACTATGCAGCGGGAGCAGCATTCGGCGGGTATAAAGAATCCGGTATCGGCCGTGAAACACACAAAATGATGCTCGACCACTACCAACAAACCAAGAATCTGTTGGTTAGTTACAGCGAACAGAAACTGGGCTTCTTCTGACATGAGATTGGAAAACGATTGCGATAGTCTTCATCTGTGACGTTTTCCAACCGCCTTTAATTCTGCCGCAACCCTAGCAACTTTGACGGGGCGGTTGCCCGCCCCGTTTTTTGAAGGAACACCTCATGGTCAAAAAAGTGATTGCAACCGATGCTGCACTGGAATTGATCGAACTTCTCAAACGGAAATACGGTGAACTGATGTTCCATCAATCGGGCGGTTGTTGCGACAACAGCGCTGCCAATTGTTATTTACCAGGGGAGCTCACCATCGGTGCAGGCGATGAATACCTAGGTGACATAGGCGGCTGTCCTTTTTATATGAGTAAATCGCAATACGAATATTGGAAACACACTCAACTTATCATTGACGTGATTGAGGGACGTGGCGGTACATTTTCACTTGAAGGGTCAGAAGGCAAAGCTTTCCATTCTCGCTCGCGTGTATTCACCGATAACGAGTGTGCTGAAATAATGAGCGCACACACCCCTCGGTAATATCCAGCCAAGCTAATGCAAGTTCGAAAAATTTTGAACGTCCGTTGACCAGGAGTGAACTTCACAGGTCATATCAGGCGTTGATGAAATCTTCAGAACCATTATCTTGCTAGTAATGGCAGCCCATTTCTACCTGTTTTTTCTCATTGTGACCCTTCGAAAGAAGTATGGGTTACCCATCGTGTATCGCCAATTTGACATGGGTAGGTCAACACTCAGAGACTGGAACGTAACAGCAACTAAATAGTTTCGAGTCGAAATATTTTTGATACCAAAAGTGCCAGAGTCAAATTGATTATTGTACGACACAGGGGCGCAGCTCAATTCTTCCGTGGGAATATTCAAAAAACCAAAAAATAGACCCCATTTATTAAATCTGCCAGGCTGCCAGAGCAGACACTGTTAGAATCTGAATCTTCTCACATCCTCGAGACCAGCCGCTCATGACCCAAAAACCACACGTCACCATCTATCGCAAAGACTACACTGCCCCTGCGTATTGGGTGAGTACCGTTGAAATGGGTTTCGATCTCGATCCCTCAGCAACCCGTGTCGCCACGCGCATCACCCTGCGGCGCAATAGCGCAGCGCCCAACAAGAACCTGGAACTGCTGGGCGACGGCGTCAAGCTGGTGGCCTTACGCATGAACGGCAAGACGCTGCGGAAAGGTGTTCAGGGTTACTCAATAGCCGATGGGAAATTGCGCATCGCCAACGCACCGGACGAGATCACGTTGGAGATCGAGACACTGGTTCAGCCTGAGAAGAATACTTCGATGATGGGACTGTATATTTCCAATGGCAATTTCTTTACCCAATGCGAGGCTGAAGGTTTCCGCAAGATCACCTGGTTCCCCGATCGCCCGGACGTGATGGCGAAATACACCGTGATGCTGCGCGGCGACAAGAAAAAATATCCGGTGTTGCTGTCCAATGGCAACCTGATCGAACAGGGAGACCTGCCCAATGGCCGCCACTATGCCAAGTGGGAAGACCCATTCAAGAAGCCTTCCTATCTGTTTGCGCTGGTGGCAGGCAAGCTGGTGTGCCAGGAAGAAAAGTTCAAGCTTAACAGCGGGCGCCGCGTGCTGCTGCAAGTGTGGGTAGAGCCGGGCAATCTGGACAAGACGCAGCATGCGATGGAATCACTCAAGCACAGCATCCGCTGGGATCAGGAACGCTTTGGGCTGGAGCTGGATTTGGACCGCTTCATGATCGTCGCGGTGGGCGACTTCAACATGGGCGCGATGGAAAACAAGGGCCTGAATATATTCAACACCAAGTATGTCCTGGCCAACCCCAGCATCGCCACGGATACCGATTACGCCAATATCGAGGCGGTGGTCGGCCATGAATATTTTCATAACTGGACCGGCAATCGCGTGACTTGCCGCGACTGGTTCCAATTGTCGTTGAAGGAAGGCCTCACCGTGTTCCGCGACCAGGAATTCTCTGCCGACATGATCGGCACGGACAGTGGTCGCGCAGTGAATCGCATCGAAAATGTACGCATTCTACGCCAGGTGCAATTTTCCGAAGACGCGGGGCCCATGGCCCATGCGGTGCGACCGGACAGCTATGTAGAGATCAGCAATTTCTATACCACCACTGTTTATCAAAAAGGAGCTGAGGTGGTGCGCATGTACCAGACCCTGCTGGGACGCGACGGCTTCCGCAAGGGCATGGATCTGTACTTTGCCCGGCATGACGGGCAGGCGGTTTCCTGCGACGATTTTCGCGCGGCCATGGCACACAGCAGCGGACGCGACCTCGCCCAGTTCGAGCGCTGGTATAGCCAGCCCGGCACGCCGCAGCTCAAGGTGCAAAGCCACTACGACGCCGCCAAACAGACCTATGCACTGACGCTCAGTCAGCACTGCAAGCCCGCCGCCGGGCAAAAGAACCCGCTGCCTTTCCATATCCCCGTTGCGGTTGGCCTGCTCGATGCCCAGGGTCGCGACATGGCGATGTATCTTGATGGCGCTGACCCTGCAAAACCTGCCACCACCTGCGTGCTGGAGCTGACCAAGGCAAAACAGACTTTCGTCTTTAACCGCGTCACCACAAAACCCACGCCATCATTACTGCGCAACTTCTCTGCGCCGGTGGTGATGAAATACGACTATACCAACCAGGAGCTGGCGCAGCTGATGGCACATGACAGCGATGCCTTCAACCGTTGGGAAGCCGCACAACGACTGGCGATGCAACGTCTACTCAAGCTAATCAAGCAGGTGCAGGCAAGCGAAACGCTGACGCTAGATGACCTGTTCATCAACGCCTTGCGCACCACGCTCAACGATCAGGCACTAGATCCATCTTTCATTAAGGTGGTGCTGACGTTACCTTCAGAATTGATGCTGGCCGAACAGTGCGAAGTGATCGACCCGCAGTCGATCCACATTGCGCGCCAGTTCATGCATAAGACATTGTCTGAAAGACTCAAGGCCGATTTCATCGCCGTCTATGCAGCGAACCTGACACCCGGCAAATACAGCCCCGATGCGAGATCGGCCGGCAAGCGCGGTTTGAAAAACCTGTGCCTGTCTTATCTTTTAGATTGGAAAGATGAATCCACGCTGCAATTGGCTCTCGCGCAGATCGACGCAGCCGATAACATGACCGACCGCCTTGCCGCGCTGATGGCGCTGGTTAACACCGGCAGCAAGACTGCACAACAGCCATTGAAGCGCTTCTACAGTGATTTTAAGAGCGAGGCGCTGGTGGTCGACAAGTGGTTCAGCCTGCAGGCGGTAGCGATTCATACCGATGTAAAAGCGGTGCGCAAGCTAATGATTCATCCCGCGTTCACGCTGAAAAACCCCAACCGCGCACGCAGCCTGATCTTCAGTTTCTGCAACGGCAATCCGTCACAGTTCCATGCAGCGGATGGAAGCGGCTATGCCTTCTGGGCAGAACAGGTGATCGCGCTGAACAAGCTCAATCCGCAGGTGGCCGCACGTCTGGTGCGCACGCTGGATCACTGGAAAAAATATCGGCCCGCACTGAAAAAACAGATACAGGCTGCGTTGCATAAAGTAGCGGCTGCCAAAGGCTTGTCCAAGGATGTGCAGGAGGTGGTGCTTAGGACTTTGGGGTGAGGGGACTCATTCAAAGTGGGGGCATCACTGCGCAGCTTACAGTCCTGCAGGCTATGGGTTTTGATTGTTGGGATCGAAGGGGGAAACCCCCTCGGCATAAGTTATGATTACCGGATTTATCGGTAATCACAACTATCGTGCCTGTATCGTGATTCGCACTTTTTTATTCAGGATCAAAAAATCTCAGTGCGAAATGTTGCCTTCAACATAAATTGGCCAATCAGGTTAAATGAGCCACGCCGCATTTTTGCTGGCGACTGTTGAGTGTGCTGTTCTTGCAGATGCCTATCTGGAAAATTGGCTGTTACAGTATGGCGCATTATCGCCAATAAAATGTTACGATGTAACGATGTCATCGCATCTGCATAGTCCAGAAATATTTCAAGTTTTGCATGCGCCTTTATCTTTGCTGAATGAAGAGTTGCCTGAATAACGATTATTCATCCGGGCAATTAAGCGTATCGCCTAGTTATTCTTTGTATTTGGAAACAAATTCGTTACGCCATAACGCGAGCGACACCCAATCGTTACAATGTAACGATGCTGGCTAACATTGCCGCACCTCTCCAAGAATAGTAACTTTTAAACTTGCCCCATAAAAACTCACCCGGGACGTTCCACAAAATCTATTCAAAGTTCAAATCAGGACACACTCGTTGTCGAACCCTTTGAAGGACGGACAGATGGCACAGCCTTGTCATCAAAATGCACTGCTATAGGCGACGCAACTGGTACAAAGTGCTGAACAGCGAACAGGGAGAAAAGCAGAAACACTGTCATTGCAAGTTTTACCCAGTCCTAGGCCAATCACTGGATATTTATTTACCCGTTTTGCGTGTAAGTGCAATAAAGACCCAAACAATGGCCAATGGAAAAAGAAAAACAAGCAGGAGTGGGAATGATAATCCTGCCATGATGAGACCTGCAACGATGATACCACCCAGGATAATAATGCCGATTCCGGCAAACACGAAGAGCAGGAATATAGCCGCGCAGAACAAAGCGATCATTCCAATAATAAGCCCTGCAGCTCCTATTGCGCCATTGAATGGCCCTGTGAGTTCATGCCCGTTGATGATGATGCTGGTTGATCCTGCCTCAAAAAATACCCCCCATGCAACGATGGCTAACATGACGAATGCAAGTGCGATTGCCAATTTTTTGGTCATATAGAACTCCTTAAATCTTGGCTACCTGTTATTGGAAGCCACTTACTATTCGCGTAGTGCCAATGCAACCAATACAACCGTTAGTGAAGTGATGGTCAACGCAATGTTCGGTCGGCTTTTGAAAGAGTTTCCACGGGTGCAAATGACGAAGATCACCAGGACCTGGGTGGCAATCGATTCGATAAACCATCCGGTGTGAAACAATTCTTCATCGGCTCCGAAAACTTTCAGCAGAGTTAAAGAACGTCAGAAAGTCGAACACTGAACTGACAGGTCCCACCACCCACCATCCGTCTATAGGTAAGTCATGTCAGAAGTCCACACTTGATTCGGTACGGCCTGACTAAAACCCCGATCCGGCAGAATCTGTGCAATCGGTTTGAATCCGTCGTCACCTTGTAACGTCGCTTGGGCCGTGCGCAAATGTCGTTCTCCGCATCAGTCGCTCTATTCTTGATTTGGATGAAGCGAAACCACGGTCATGTAACTCCCTGAACATGCAAGAACTGCCATAAGCCTTCCCGAACTCGGCGTGAATGGATTGGATCAGCATCAACATCTGAGCATCCGTCAATCGCTTCCTCTCCGGCTTGCCACGACGCGTCCCTGCCCGATAGCCGCTGACCCTAACATTCAGCGCAACGCATATTTCATCTAGCTCAAATCCCTGGCACTGCTTGTCTATTCAGGCGTACTTATATGGACGCATCCCGGTTTGGCAAGCGATATTTGCCTGCCCAAAAGTAAGGCGTGTTTAAGCTACCCATGGAACACTATTTTTCAGAAGAACCTCACTCGAAAAAAGCACTATTTATCCGTCAGTGAACGGTTGGGCGTAAGTGGTAAATTTGGCATTTCCTGTTTTGGAAACACTCCTGTCAAGCTATTCAGAAATGCAACGATGTCTTCTACCTCTTTATCGGTCAGAGTCTTGTCAAGCTGGGTTTTTGCCATCACCCGTACTGCTTCGTCCAAAGTTGCGACAGAACCATTGTGAAAATAAGGCGCTGTGAGTGCAACGTTACGCCAGGTTGGTACACGCCACATATGCTTGTCGTCTTCATTCTTTGTGGCAGCATAACGCCCAGTGTCAGCCATCAGATTGTACTTTTTCACATAATCGTTATTCTCATAGGTGGGAAATTTCTGATAAAAGCCAGTGCCTACTGGCAAGGCAGGGCCGGCAAAATCCGGCCCCATGTGACATCCAGTACATCCCACCTTCTCGACCAGTTTCATGCCGCGTTTTGCTTGTTCAGGTAGCGCATTTTTGTCGCCCTTCATATAACGATCAAAAGGACTGTTGGGTGTCAACAAGGTACGCTCATAAGCGGCAATGGCCTTCGCAATGTTGTCATAAGTTACCGGTTCTTTTCCCCCGAACACAGCCTTAAATTCGTCGGCATAACCAGCAATCGAACGGATGCGTTGCACCGCCTCATCTGACGAAGGCATACCCATTTCAACGGGGTTAAGGATGGGTCCCTTGGCTTGATCCTCCAAAGATGCAGCGCGACCATCCCAGAATTGCACGCTCAGAAAAGCGGAATTCCAGACCGTTGGCGCACTACGCCCGCCTTTCTGTCCGCCAACACCCACTGAAACAGGACGATTGTCTGTTCCGCTTCCCATCACGTTGTGACATGAATTGCATGAAACTGTCCCATCCACCGAAAGCCGCGGGTCTAAAAATAGTTGTTGACCGAGCTTAACTTTGGCAGCACTCATCGAATTATCCGCTGGAACAGGCGGTTTGTCTGGTAACGCCTCAAATCCCATCGCGGCTTGACTGACCACCACAAACAATGCAGCGACCAATTTTGACTTGGTATTAAGCATTTCATTTCTCCTTTTAAGGTTCGCGGATTCAAGTTCGAAGTGCAACAACCGCTGATTGCCTGGTGTAGCGCATTTCCAGTCCGAAGAATACCTCATACGGGGTTCTGAATCCAATCACTTTTCGAGGACGGTGGTTAAGGTTTTCCACCGTTGCCAGCACTTGCTCATCCGTAATGTCGGTCAGCTTCATCTTCTTGGAAAAGTACTGCAGAAATAGCCCGTTGCTGTTCTCGTTCATCCCGCGATCCCAGAAATGTTAAGCGTAAACAAAGTAGATGTCCGCCTTCAGCGCTTCTGCCACTTCTTCATGCTCCGCAAATTCCTTGCCGTTGTCGAATGTGAGGGTGTTGCATCGATTCTTGAAAGATATATGTTTTACCGACAATCATACGGACCAAGGAAGTTCGAATCACTCATGGCGCACCAATTATCAAAGGTTGGACCAGAAATGGCCTCGCCCTTTTACTGCAAACATTTCTGACAAGTACTGATGGCGGCATCAATGCTGCAGGAATCATTGAAGTTGGCGAAAAATGCAGGTATGATTTTCGCATTGGAGCAAAGCCCTATAAGGGCAGAAAATATGAACGAACAACCCACAGCATCCAAAAATAAGATCGAGTCCGCACTGCTCGCAGAGCTTGCAGGAGAGGCGACCAGCAAACTCAGAGCCTTGCAATCTGAAACTAAGGAACAGCAAGCCAGAAGCCAGCAGTTGAGTGTAGCCTTAAAAAGAATCTACCAGTTCTTGCAGACGCTCTCTGTTCATGTAAACAACATTGCCCCAAACATTCCGCGCACATATCGCATTGACAGCGATGCGTCCTATGGCAACCTTGCTTGGCAGAATGCGCTGGCCGATTATCGCAAACAAAGCTTGTCCGATAACGCGCTGATCGACCATGTCGCGTTCAGCGTCCGGCTGCAAGCCCCCGACCCCGTGACTGCAACACGCCGCTGGAACCAAATGGATGCGTTCAAGAAGGAGTTGGACTTGTTTGGCCTTCGCCCGCTCGACGATCTGGACATGCTGGTGCGCAACAAGTCTCAACAGGAAACCTTCAGCATCCGCATCGCACCGGATTTTTTCCTGAAGCTCATTTTCAAGGGCAATTACGAAAATGGGATACTGGAAATCAACGGCAGGAATTTTGACGAATTCGGCGTGAGCAATTTCAGGATCAAGCCGGAACAAGTAAGCAGCGAGCTGCTGGACGATCTCGGACGATTTCTGATCGGCCGCACAGAAGAACTACCGAAGCCATTGAGAACTGCAAGATCCATGCCCCGGCAATTTCTGTGACCTTGAGTAATGCTGAGCAAAAATCCGCAAACAGAAAAGAGATATATAGTTTCTCTCCCATCGGCGATCCAGAATCCCTGATGCTGATCCTGGGAAGCATGCCCGGCAAAGCCTCGCTTTCAGCCCATGAGTACTATGCGCACCCGAGGAATGCGTTCTGGAAGATCATCGCGTCTCTTACCGGTGTAGAGCCCGGCTTGCCCTACGCGTTGCGCATCGGCATGCTGACATCCCGAAAAATTGCGCTTTGGGACGTGCTCAAATCATGCACTCGCAACAGCAGCCTGGATGCCGACATCGTCGCCTCCTCGATCACCGCGAATGATTTTCTGTCGTTTTACAGGTCGCATCCAAAGATCGCGCAAGTATTTTTCAACGGCGCCCATGCCGAGGCAAGCTATAGGAGACATGTGCTGCCAACATTGGGCTGCGAGTTTGAGCATATTGCATACAGGCGCCTGCCATCGACCAGCCCTGCCAACGCTTCGCTGACCTTCGAGCAGAAACTCACGGCATGGCGGACAGCCCTTGAGCCTGCCGAAGGGAAGTTATTGCAACTGTTCAATTGAATCGCATCGGGTCATGAAGAAGCTCCAACTTTTAAGGTAACAGGAATCGCAATGAAAAAAGCCGCGGATGGTTCGCGGCTTTCATGAACTGCATGGATATGTTGTTCTTTGGTGTCCTCGACAGGAATCGAACCTGTAATTGCCCCTTAGGAGGGGGCGGTTATATCCATTTAACTACGGGGACAACCTGTGTATTCTACCGTAATTGTTCTGCAATCTGAACCCTCTCGCTGGTATCATGTCAGATTATCGCAAATCAACTCACAAGGGAGTCCACCATGAAATGGCTGATCTTCATCGCAACTGCGGTCGTTGTTCTGTTCGTTGCGCGCGCGGCACTTGCGGCCGACCAGCCTGAAGCGGGGCAGATGGCTCCGGATTTCAGCTTGCCGGACCAGCACGGCAAGCAACACGACCTTGCGGAGTTTCGCGGCAAATATCTGGTGCTATATTTTTATCCCAAGGACGACACGCCAGGCTGCACCGAAGAGGCCTGCAAGTTTCGCGATGACCTGAGCCAACTGAAGCAGATGGGCGCACAGGTGGTCGGGGTAAGCATCGACAACACCGACAATCATGCCGAGTTCGCGAAAAAGTATCACCTGCCCTTCCCTCTGCTTGCCGACAGTGACGGCAAGGTGGCGGCAAGCTATGGCGCACTGCTCAATCTTGGCCTCATCAAGATTGCCAAGCGCTATACCTTCCTGATCGACCCGCAGGGCAGGATCATCCGCGTATATTTAAGCGTGAACACATCGCGCCATTCCGTCGAAATCATCAACGACCTGAAGAAGCTGATCGCAGAAGAAAAGCCCTCAAAAACCTGAACCCTCTCATACCATGCCATTCATCACACTGGACAAAGCCTCCCTTGCCTTCGGTCACGTAGCCCTGCTCGACCATGCCGACTTTCAACTCGACGAGGGCGAACGCGTAGGGCTCATCGGACGTAACGGCGGCGGCAAATCCAGCATGATGCGCGTGCTGGCAGGTCAGGCAACGCTCGATGACGGACTGGTATGGCGTCAGCCCTCCGCACGCATCTGCTATGTGAGCCAGGAACCAGTGCTCGATCCAGACGACAGCGTGTTCGATGCGGTCGCAAAGGGCCTTGGCAAACTGCAAAAACTCCTGCACGACTACCACCATGTCTCCCATCAATTAGGCGAGCCTGATGCCGATTATGACAGGCTGCTCGAAGAAATGCAGCGCCTGCAGACTGCGCTCGAAGCGCAGGACGGCTGGTCCGTGCAAGCGCGCATCGAGACCGCGATCGCAAAGCTGGACCTCGATCCTGACAAGCGGGTCGGTAACCTTTCAGGCGGACAGAGAAAGCGCGTGGCGCTGGCGCAGGCTTTGGTCGCCGAGCCCGATGTGCTGATACTCGACGAGCCTACCAACCATCTGGATTTCGCTTCCATCGAATGGCTGGAAGACCTGCTAAACAGCTTTGCTGGCAGTGTGCTGTTCGTCACCCATGACAGGCGCTTTCTGGATAATGTCGCAACGCGCATCGTTGAGCTCGATCGAGGCAAGCTCGCGGGATTCCCCGGCAACTTCAGCGCCTATCTTGCGATCAAGGAGCGCATGCTTGCCGACGAGGCAGTGGTAAATGCCAAGTTCGACAAGGTACTGGCACAGGAGGAAGTCTGGATACGCCAGGGCGTGAAAGCGCGCCGCACCCGCAACGAAGGTCGCGTGC
This sequence comes from Pseudomonadota bacterium, assembly GCA_021787435.1. Lineage (GTDB taxonomy): Bacteria > Pseudomonadota > Gammaproteobacteria > Burkholderiales > Gallionellaceae > Gallionella. The sequence goes on from JAJYLY010000001.1 coordinate 143,124, forward strand.
TGCGCTTGGAACAGCTGCGCCGCGAGCGCGCGAAGCGGCGCGAGAAAATCGGCAAGGTTGAAATGACGGTCGATACCGGGGAACGTTCCGGAAAGCTGGTCGCAGAGCTCACCCATGTCAGCAAGTCCTACGGCGAACGCACGCTGATTAAGGACTTTTCCTGCCGCATCCAGCGCGGCGACAAAATCGGCCTCTTGGGTCCGAACGGCGCGGGAAAAAGCACGCTGCTAAAGATCATCCTGGGAGAAATCAAACCCGACTCGGGCGAAGTCAGGCTGGGCACCAAAATATCGGTCGCCTATTTCGACCAGTTGCGCGAAGAGCTCGACGACGAGGCAACACTCGCGGACACCATTAGCCAGGGTTCGGATTTCATCGAAATCGCAGGGCAAAAGAAACACGTGATCAGCTATCTGGGCGACTTCCTGTTTCCGCCAGAGCGCGCAAGGTCGCCTGTGAAGAGTTGCTCGGGCGGGGAGCGCAACCGCCTTCTACTAGCGCGCCTTTTCACCCAGCCTGCTAACGTGCTGGTGCTGGACGAGCCGACCAACGATCTGGACATCGAGACGCTGGAGCTGCTCGAAGAGCTGCTGGCCAACTATGACGGCACGCTGTTTCTGGTCAGCCATGATAGGGCCTTTCTGGACAATGTGGTGACCCAAGTGATCGCCTTCGAAGGAGAGGGAAAGCTCGTCGAATACGTGGGCGGCTATGAAGACTGGGTGAGGGTCAAGAAATTCCAGGAAACGGCCACTCCTGCCAAATCCGCACCACCGCTTCGCCCTACACCCGTCGAGAAACCAAAGCCGCCGAACAAGCTGAGTTACAAGGATGCACGCGAGCTTGAGGAATTGCCAAAACGCATCGAGGCATTGGAACAAGAACAGATAGCCGTGGCAGCACAACTTGCCGACGGCACGCTGTTTAGAAACGATGCGAAACGCGCAAAGCAGCTACAGGCGCGCAACGACGATATCGAAGAAGAGATGACGGCCATCATGGCGCGCTGGGAGGAACTGGAAAAGCGCGGGAAATAACCGCGCCAAACAACTCCTCCCACAATTTCCGGCATGCGCTTATGTCGATTTCATCGGGCGCGATGCGGCATGACGAAACATCGTTGAGCCGCATGCTGTGTTGTATCCTGCGCAGCGTGCGGTAAACATCGCGCACCTTTTCGGCAAGAGTAACATCGATCAGACCAAGTTCCGCCGCCATTTTCAGAAGCGCCAGATTTCCCGCATTCGCAACCAGTTCAGGGTGTAGATGGGCATGAGCCAGAACCAGATACTGCACCATGAATTCGATGTCCACCATGCCGCCACTGTCGTGCTTAATGTCGAAAAGCGCGCTATGATTAGGATGGCCTTCGTGCATTTTCTGCCGCATCTTGACGATCTCTTCGCGCAATTTTTCAATCTCTCGCGGCAGCATGAGCACTTGGCGCCTGATGTCCTCGAATGCCTCGCCCACCTTCTTGTCGCCCGCACTGAAGCGCGCACGGGTCAGTGCCTGATGCTCCCACACCCAGGCATGATTAAGTTGATAGTCTCTGAATGCCACAACCGAACTCACCAGAAGACCGCTCGCTCCGTTCGGGCGCAGGCGCAGATCGGTTTCATAGAGGCGTCCCGATGTCGTGTAACTGCCAAGCATCGCGTTGATGCTCTGCCCCAGCCTGGCATAGTTTTCCTGCGCATCGGGATGATCGTCATCATACAAAAATACCATGTCGAGATCAGATGCATATCCCATCTCCCGGCCGCCCAGCTTGCCATAGGCGATGATCGCAAAGCGCGGCTGCCGCACATGTTTTTTGCGCGCAACAGACCAGCACAGCTTTAGTACATGTTCCAGGATCATATCCGCCAGATCGCTCAGATGGTCGCTTAATTTTTCCAGCGGCAAAAGTCCCTGCAGATCCATCGCAAGCAAATAGAACACCTGTTCCTGCTGGACCTGGTGCAGCACGTCGAGCTGCCTCTCCATATCTAGCCCCAAAAGCCGCCTCTCCAGATCAAGTCCAATCTCGTTCCAGGATGGCGGCTGGTAGAATTCGCGAGCATCTAAAAGCTCGTCAAACAGCGCTGGGTGCTTCGCAAGATAACTCGCAGCCCAGCTGCTTGCCGAGAGCAACCGGGTCAACCTTTTCAGCGCTTCGGGATATTCCGCGAGGAAGGCGAGATAGGAAACGCGGCGCATGATAGCGTCCAACAGATCGAGGAGTCTCGCGAGCGTTGCATCGGGATCATTGCATTCGGATGACAGCACGATGAACTGCGGGATCAGCACATCCACCCGCTGCCTCGCAGCATCGGACAGCTGCCGGGAGCGCAGCTGCATGAGACGCTCTGCGCTTAAAGCCGAAAAGCCAGTCCTGGTGAGCGCCTTCGTAAGTTCTTCGAGGTTCATGCCTTCTCGCCACAACAGGCTCTGCGGAACATCCGGAGAGGCGAAAATCTGTTCGAATTGCGCGCTCACCAGTGCGCGATGTCTGTCCAAGTCTACCAACAGCGCCGCATAACCGGCATAACCCATCGTCTCTGCGATGATCTGCCTGTCTTCCTCGCCTTCGGGCAAGTCCTGAGTCTGTTGGTCGTCCAGGTATTGAAGGCGATGCTCCAGGTTGCGCAGGAAAACATAGGCCGCATCAAGATCCGCCACCACATCGGCCGACAGCAATCCAATCGCGACCAGCTGCCTCAATACGCCCCGCGTTGGCAATATGCGCAGCCTGATATCCCGCCCGCCGCGTATCAGCTGAAAGACCTGGGCTATGAATTCGATCTCGCGTATGCCGCCCGGCCCCAGCTTGATGTTGTTGAACCTGTCGCGACGCTGCACTTCTTGGCGTATCTGCGCATGCAACTTGCGCATCGAATCGATCGCGCTGAAATCCAGATACTTTCTGAACACAAAGGGCTGATACAGCCCGTTCAATGCTGCAACGCAATCGCAGGCAACTGGTGCGACCACACGCGCCTTGATCCAGGCATAGCGTTCCCACTCCCTCCCCTGGCTGACGAGGTATTCTTCAAGCGCCGCAAAACTCATCACCAATGGACCGCTCTCTCCATAAGGCCTTAAGCGCATGTCAACGCGGAACACATAGCCATCACTCGTAGCCTCGTTAACGATATTGATCAGGCGGCGGGCAAGCCTCGTGAAGAATTCGTGATTGCCCAACCTGCGCACTCCATCAGTCTCGCCGTCTTCGGCATACAGGAAAATCAGGTCGATGTCGGACGAGACATTGAGTTCGCCTCCTCCAAGCTTCCCCATGCCGACGACCAGCATCTGCTGCACGGCATGACTTTCCTCTCCTACTGGGTGTCCGAATTGCATTTTCAGCATCTGCATCAGGCAGCCCAGCCCCTGCTGCAGCACGACTTCCGCCAATGCAGTCATGGCCTGCATCACTTCATTCAGATCGCCAAGTCCATTGATGTCACGCAGTATCAGCTTTACCATCACCCGCTTTCGAAGATGGCGCACCGCACGAGCAAGCTGAGTATCGTCCAGCAGGTCAGTTTCCTGCTGCAGCAGATGCAAAATTTCATCGCCATTGCAAGGCGAGCTATAATTTTTATGCAACCAAGCGAGCAAGGCTGGGTCGGCATCCAGCATGCGCCTGGCGTACCGACTGCAGCGCAGCGTCTTTTGCAGCAGATCAGGAAAAGCCGGATGCGCAAAGTTTTGGGTATTCATAAATAGGGCTTCACGATAGAATACACATTGTCCTACGAACCGAGTCGCCAGTAAAACCAAAACTGTCGTCAGTTGCAGGTTAGCCCGCATCAGATCGCCATCTTGCAACCAACGTCTGGCAAACCGAAACTGAACCCATGCACAAATCACTTCCAGTTCGTCTGCTCTGGCACAGCCTAAACTGGCTGACGCGCATAACGATCGTGACAGCGATATCGGTCGCCCTGCTATGCGCAATCATCGTGATCTCACTGCGTTACTGGCTGCTACCAAATATCGAACAGTTTCATGGTCAGATCGCCGCCTCGATTTCAACGGCCATGGGCAATCCTGTTAGCATAGGCAAGATCAAAGGCGAATGGGACGGATTGCAACCCCATCTGAATTTTACCGATGTGCGCATCCTGGACAGCCGGGGCCAGCCTGCACTGCTTCTGCCGCGCATCGATGCCAGCGTGTCCTGGCTGTCTCTGCCCACCGTACAATTGCGGCTGTCCAGCCTTGAGATCGACCAGCCAGAATTGCTGGTCAGACGAGATGCAGAGGGGCAGATCTTTGTCGGCAGCATCGCCATCAAATCAGGCAATAACAACCAGGATCTGTCGAACTGGGTGCTGCATCAGTCGCGCATACTGGTGCGCAATGCGATCATCGTCTGGCAGGATGAACAGCGCGGCGCGCCTCCGCTGGTGCTGACCCAGGTCAACCTGCGTATTGCAAACCTTTTCAATCATCACCGCTTTTCCCTGCGCGCGATTCCGCCTCCTACTGTATCCGCGCCGCTGGATGTGAGGGGTGATTTTCACGGCAGGCAATTTGGCAAGCCAAAGAAATGGCGTGGACAACTGTTTGTGCAGGTCGATCGCACTGACCTTCTGGCTTGGCGTCCCTGGCTTACGCTTCCCCCCGAGCTTAGCCAAGGGCGCGGCGCGCTGAGGATCTGGCTGGGTATGAAGAAAGGCAAATTTGATCAGTTTACGGCCGACATGGCATTGCGCGACGTATCAACCCAGCTGTCGGAGAAGCTGCCGAAGATGGATGTGCAATATCTGCACGGGCGCGCCAACTGGAAAACGCTGGCAGACGGATGGGAGATGAGCACAAGTAAACTGTCCTTGGGTCTTAAAAACGGAACTAGGCTACAGCCCACCGACTTTTATTTCCACACGACCGACAAATCGCATCCCTCAAAAGGCGAGCTGCGTGCCAACCTGTTGCAACTCGAGAGCCTGACCAGCCTGGCAGGTTTCTTTCCGCTGGATGCGAAACTGCGCGATCAGCTGAACGCATACCAGCCCCGCGGCAAGGTATCCGACCTCGACGTGCAATGGCAGATCGCGGATGAAAAACTGCAAAACTACAAGATCAAGGGACAGTTCGAAAATCTCGCCATGAAGCAGGTCGGCAAGTTGCCCGGGTTCTCCGGCTTGACCGCGTCAATCGACGGCAGCGACAGCAGCGGCAATCTCTCCGTCAATGCGCGCAACCTGACCGTCGATGCGCCAGGAATCATGCGCGAGGCACTTTCGTTCGGCACACTGACCGGACAGGCAAACTGGCGGCGCGAGAAGGGGGAGATGAGTATCAGCGTGGCTAACATCTCGGCGGTCAACGACGATCTGGCAGGTAATGCATATGGCAGCTATCGCACCTTGGCTGGCACGCGCGGCGTGATCGATCTGACCGTCAATCTCGCGCACGGGGACATCAGACGCGCTGCCCGTTATACGCCGCTCGCAGCACTTCATCAGAAGGAAAGCGACTGGCTCAACAGCGCATTGCTATCCGGCCACACCGAGGATTTCCACCTGCGCCTGAAAGGCAATCTGAGCGATTTTCCACTGGACGGAAAACATGACGCCTCATTCGAGATCACCGCGCATGCGGAAGATGCGTCCATGCAGTTCGCACGCGACTGGCCAAAGATTGAAAATCTGTCAGGCGCTTTTCTGATACACGACAACAGGCTAGAACTTCATGCACCAACTTCCAGCATGCTGGGAGCGCACATACACGACCTTTCCGTCATCCTGCCCGACATGCTGAATGCAGACATCCCGCTTCAGATCGAAGGGCGCGCGGACGCCACGAACAGCGCATTTCTGCAATTCGTGCAGCAAAGCCCGGTGCGCGGTTACATCGACGGCTTCACCGACGACATCAAGGCCAGCGGCGATGGACAACTGGAACTGTCCGCGCAGGTTCCGCTTTCCCTGAATAAGCCGCCAACCGTAGCCGGACAGCTGAAAGTGCAGAACAGCGATATCGACCTGGGCCACGGCGCACCGCTACTGCGAAGCACGCGCGGCGAACTGTCCTTCACGCAATCGGGCATCAAAGCAGACAATGTGACAGCGAATATCTTGGGTGGGCCTGCGCGCCTCAACGTGCAAACTGCCGAAGGCGGAACAGTGCGCGCAAGCCTGCAGGGAAAAGTCAACCTCGATGCATTGCGCGAAAACGAAGCTAGCCCGCTGCTAAAGCGCCTGCATGGCAATACCGCATGGGATGCGAACATTTCTGTGGTCAAGAAAGTTGCAAACCTGACGCTGAACTCGACCCTGCAGGGCATCAGTTCCAGCCTGCCCGCACCGCTTGCCAAAAGCGCGGAAGAAATATGGCCTTTGCATATTGACAGGAAATACATCGCATCCGGGCAATACATGATCAACGCAAGGCTTTCGAAACTTTTCAATGCTCGCCTGATCAGCGAAGACATAAACGGCGAAAGCGTCATCAAACGAGGCTTCATCAATTTTGGCGACGCTGCGCCTCAGAGCTTAGACGAAGGGGTCGAAGGCATCTGGCTGAAAGGAAATCTACCCACCTTATCTCTGCAAGGATGGGACGATCTGGGAGCCGGCAGCGGGTCATCCTTACCGATTGCCGGAGCCAGCCTTCACATAGATAAACTGTCGGGCTTCGGACTGTCCCTTGATGACCTGCAAATCAATGCAACAAAACGCGGGGACAGCCTGGCAGTGCATCTGTCAGGCGGGCAGTCGAACGGGGAAGTCATCTGGCAACCGCAAGGCTATGGCGGGAATGGCAAACTGATCGCGCATCTGCGTAACCTTTACCTAGGCGGTGAAAAGCCTGCGACACCCAAGGCTGAGCCCGCAGCCAATCCCGTCGCACCGCACCAGCTTCCCGCGATGGAGATCGCCATCGAGGACCTGCTGTACAAGGGCAAGGATATCGGTCACTTCGAACTGGTCGGCTTCCCTGAAGGGCCGGACTGGCGGTTGCGTCGCCTGCGCATCACCAATCCGGACGGTAGCGTCACGGGAGACGGCTACTGGCGCAACACACAGACCCAGGTCAATCTGCTTGTGGACATATCCAATGCCGGCAAGATATTGGCGCGCTCCGGCTATCCCAATACAGTCAAGAACGGCAGCGGCAAGCTGATCGCCAACCTGAACTGGAATGGGCAGCCAGACGACTTCAATTACGCCACGCTGGATGGCACGCTCAAGCTCGACACCGGAAAAGGACAGTTTCTGAAGATGGATCCCGGCTTTGGCAAGCTGCTTGGTATACTGAGCCTGCAGGAACTTCCCAAGCGCATCGCTCTGGACTTCACCGACGTGTTCAGCTCGGGCTTCGAATTCGACAGCATCAACGGCAATGCCACGATCAGGCACGGCGTGATGCAGACGGATGACCTGCACATAGATGGTTCTTCTGCAAAGGTGATGATGAAAGGATCGGTCAATCTGAACGACGAAACGCAGGACCTGCACATCGCCATTCTGCCGACCTTGGGCGCCAGCATTTCCACGCTAAGCGCGTTTGCCGCAGGTCCTGTAGTCGGGATAGGCACCTTCATCGTCAGCAAGGTGTTAGGAAACCCGCTCGATAAGTTGATGTCTTTTGAATACAATGTAAGCGGAACATGGACCAACCCCAACGTCGTCAAGGTTGGCGAGAAGCCGGTCAAAGTGCTGGAAGCGCCAGCTAATGCTCCGAAAAAATAACACAGGATACGTCATGTCAGACACAGCACAGAACAACACCTTCAAGGTCGCCGCAATACAGATGGCTTCCGGTCCCCTCGTGTCAGGCAACTTGAAGGAAGCGGAACGCCTGATTGCAAAGGCAGCCGAACAGGGCGCGAAACTCGTGGTGCTGCCGGAATTTTTCGCGATTATGGGCATAAGCGAAGAAGACAAGCTCAAGGTGAAAGAACAGGAAGGCAAAGGCCCCATCCAAAACTTCTTGAGCCAAACCGCACGCCGGCACAAAATCTGGCTAGTGGGCGGTTCCATCCCGCTCGCAGCAAGCGTGCCGCACAAAGTGAAGAATAGCTGCCTCGTGTTTGACGACAAGGGCGAGCAGGTCGCGCGTTACGACAAGATACATCTGTTCAGTCTGGCGCTGGGAAATGAAAGCTATGACGAGGCGATGACCATAGAGCCTGGCAGCAAGGTGGTGGTGGTGGACAGCCCTTTCGGCCGCATCGGTCTTGCCATCTGTTACGACCTGCGCTTTCCCGAGTTATTCCGCGCTATGAAAGACGTGGACATCATCGTGCTGCCTTCCGCCTTCACCGAGACTACGGGCAAGATGCACTGGGAAGTGCTGGTCAGAGCTCGCGCGATTGAAAATCTCGCCTACGTGATCGCATCCGCCCAGGGAGGTTATCATGTCAACGGACGCGAGACGCACGGCAACAGCATGATCATCGGCCCATGGGGGCGCGTGCTGGACAGGCTGCCGCGCGGCTCGGGCGTCGTGATCGCAGAAGTCAACCCGAGCTATCAGGCAAGCCTGCGCACCGGATTGCCCGCGCTCGAACATCGCGCGCTGTATAGCTGCGAAGAAAGCCAGTGATTGAAGTTACAATGCACAATTGCTTCTGATGCAGTAAATCATTAACAACCGAAATTCACACATGAGCCCATCCGATCCCCTGTTTGCTACCGCAGAGAAAATTCTGCTTTCCCCCCATCTGATTGAAACGCGGCAGATCGAGCAGGTGTTTAGCAATATGCTCGCGCACCGTCTGGATTATGCAGACCTGTATTTCCAGTACAGCCGTGCCGAGAGTTGGTCTCTGGAGGAAGGCATCGTCAAATCCGGCAGCTTCAACATCGACCAAGGGGTTGGCGTGAGGGCCGTGAGCGGAGAGAAAACCGCGTTTGCCTATTCTGACGACATCAGCCTCGATGCGCTGCAAAGCGCAGCTGCTGCCACGCGCGCCATCGCCAGTTCCGGCGGCAACCAGCGCGTGCCATTGCTGCACCCTGGATCAAGACGCGACATCTATCTGCCTGAAGACCCGATCGCAAGCCTGAAGGATGCGGACAAGGTGGCGATGCTGGAACGCTTGGAGAACTACGCGCGCGCTTTCGATCCGCGCGTGGTGCAGGTGATGGCAGGTCTTGCAGGCGAATACGAAGTGGTGATGGTCGCGCGCAGTGACGGCTTGATGAATGCCGACATCCGCCCTTTAGTGCGCCTGTCGCTTACCGTGATCGTCGAGCGTAACGGTCGCCGCGAACAGGGCAATGCAGGCGGTGGCGGACGTTTTGACTACCGCTATTTCGACGACGCGATGTTGCGCCGTTATGCCGAACAGGCAGTACATCAGGCAGTAGTCAATCTGGATGCACAACCTGCGCCTGCCGGCAACATGACCGTAGTGCTCGGCAACGGCTGGCCTGGCATCCTCCTGCACGAGGCGATCGGCCACGGTTTGGAAGGCGATTTCAACCGCAAGGGCAGCTCTGCGTTTTCTGGCCGAATCGGCGAACGCGTCGCTTCTGAAGGCGTGACGGTGGTGGATGACGGCACGCTACCTGACAGGCGAGGCTCGATGCAGATGGACGACGAGGGCAACCCCACACAGTGCACCACACTGATCGAAAACGGCATACTCAAAGGCTACCTGCAGGACAGTCTGAATGCGCGCCTGATGGGTGTGCCGGTCACGGGCAATGCGCGGCGCGAATCCTATGCACATATCCCGCTGCCGCGAATGACCAATACCTACATGCTGGCGGGTAGCAAGGACCCAGCCGAGATCATCGCTTCGGTCAAGCATGGTTTGTATGCGGTGAATTTCGCCGGTGGCCAGGTGGACATCACCAGCGGAAAATTCGTGTTCACCACCGCCGAGGCCTACATGATAGAAGACGGCAAAATCACGCATCCCGTGAAGGGTGCGACGCTCATCGGAAACGGCCCGGATGTGCTCACGCGCATTTCGATGATAGGCAACGACATGGCGCTCGATCCGGGCGTGGGCACCTGCGGCAAGGAAGGCCAGAGCGTGCCGGTCGGCGTTGGCCAGCCCACAGTCAGAATAGACGGTCTGACGGTGGGCGGCACGGTTTGATTTATTTTGATTCTGAATGAAAAGCGGAGCTTGATTATGACTTCACCCATTGCACTGAGAGAAATTCCAAAAACCAATATTTTTCGCAAGGGCGATGTCTTTGTGCTGTTCGGCGAACTGTTCGGCCGCGGCTACGCCAACGGTCTTGTCAACGAGGCGAAAAAGGCCGGCATGACCCTGATCGGCATCACTGTTGGACGCCGCGACGAAAACAACGCATTGCGTCCTCTAACAGAAGAGGAGCTTGCCATCGCTGAGGCCAATCTGGGCGGACGCATCATCAACGTGCCGCTAATGGCTGGATTCGATCTGGATGCACCAGAAGGCATGCCCACCCCCACCGATCTTCTGGCCGGCATGACGCTGAAAAGCTGGCATGAAGACCGCTTGGACTGGACACACATCGAAAAATGCCGCAAGGTGGGCGTGCAGCGTTTCAGGGATTCAGTGGCGCAGGTGATGTCTCAGCTCGATGGCATGATTAAAGACGGCAGCAATGTATTCTTCGCGCACACCATGGCAGGCGGCATCCCCAAGGTCAAGGTGTTTCTAGCCATCGCCAACCGCATTTACAAGGGGCGGGGCGAGCGTTTCATGTCTTCACGCGCACTCTTGGACAGCGATCTTGGCAAACTGATCCTAATGAATTTCGATGAAGTCACAGCCAACACCTTCCAACATTTAATCGAGGGCAGCGCGGCAATCCGCGCACGCATCGAGAACACCGGCGGTCAGGTGCGCTATACGGCCTATGGCTATCACGGCACTGAGATCCTGATAGACGGTAAATACCAGTGGCAGACCTACACCAACTACACGCAGGGCTATGCCAAGATGCGCCTGGAGGATGTCGCCAGATCCGCATGGGGAAAAGGAATTGTGGCAACCGTCTACAACTGCCCGGAGATACGCACTAACTCATCCGACATCTTCGTAGGCGTGGAGCTATCGCTGTTCCCTCTGCTAAAGGCGCTAAACAAGGAAGGCGACGGCGCATGGGCGAACACGCAATGGCAAGCCTGCCAGGCGCTCCTACAGGAAGGCATCTCCCTGGAGAGCCTGTTAAAAAAAATAGAGGACTACAATGTCAGCGAGGTGATGAAGCGTTTCCGCGACTTCTCTGCATGGCCGATGGATAACTCGACGGAACTGGCCGAGGTGATGATAGGCACATCCGAAGAAATCACGCTGATGCATGTCAACCGCAATGAACTTGTTGCGGGCCACTTGAGCGCGCTGGTACTGGAAGGCACGGGGCCATTAATGTTCCATGAAACATCAAACCCAGCAGGCCCCGTGCTCTGGCTCAACCACGACATCATCGCAAGACAGCTCAACATCATGCACAGTTGATGCTGCCGATCAGACATCTCGCACTGGCATTCTCCTTTGCCTGCGGCGCGGCATGCGCCGGCGATTTTGATTCATGCCGCGAGGAGTTTGCCAACGGCATCCCGCCCGTTGTCCCACATGCCGAAACGCGAGAGCCACGCGCGCTCTGCTTTGACGAGTTCGCCGTGCTGCACTCGGGCATAAGCCACACACCGGTCTATGTCGCCGAACGGTTGAACGGCAAGCTGCTGCTTGATGCCAGATACAACCAGAGGACGAACAGGTTTTTTGCGGATGCGAGGCTACCGAGATCCGAGCGCGCAGAGCTATATGACTATCGCGGCTCCGGATTCGACCGCGGCCACATGGCGCCGGCCGGTGACATGACGACAGAAGAAGCAATGGCGCAGAGTTTTTCACTGGCGAACATGGTTCCCCAGTATCCCGTCAACAACCGCCGTGCCTGGGCCAGCATCGAAAAGGCCACGCGGCATTACGTAATGCGCGCAGCAGGAGGAGATATATATGTCATCACGGGACCCGTGTTTGACAAAACGCCTCCGACGATAGGTGCAGACCATGTCTGGGTGCCGCAGCATCTGTTCAAGCTGGTCTATGACCCCGCAAGGCATCGCGCCTGGGCACACTGGCTGGACAACACCAATGAAGCGCGCGTGGGCAAGCCGATCAGCTATGAAGAGCTGGTGAAACGCACTGGCATCGAATTTCTGCCGCTCAGATATTGACGTCAGCGCGCTACGATGCTGCCGTTGTTCGCCCTGACCTTGGAGCCTATGGAAAAGCCGGGATCTTTGTCGAAATCGAAGGTCTTCTCATCCCCGTTGTCGAATCTGACGGCAACCCGCCAAGTCTTGGCTGATTTCACCCTCTGCTCGATCTCATGTCCTGCATAAGCGCCGCCCGCAGCACCTGCCAGCGTCGCGATGTCCTTGCCTGTGCCGCCTCCCACCTGATGCCCAAGCAAGGCGCCCGCAACGCCTCCTGCAATCAATCCCAAGGGGCCGCCCTCCCCTTTCTTTTCCACCACATCCACCGACAGCACTTGGCCGCATTCAGTACAGACTGCCGAGCTGGAAGTCTGCGTGCGCTCCGATTTGGCCTTCGCGAGCGCCTTGTTGTATTCATCCTTCGCATCGCGCAAACATTGCATGCGTATGCTGGAGGTTGATTCGTCGGCACAGAGTTTCCTGTCTTCGGCATAGCGGGCTTCAGCGGCCTTTTTCGAGGCCATATATTCGGATTCGGTTTCCGCTGCCAGAACGGCATTGGAAAACAAAACGGAAGCCATTAAAAAAACGATATGAAGTTTCATTTTTTTCTCCCTGAAGTTCATTGACGTAAAGATCTAACCACGAACGGCATGATAGAACAAATCCACCTGTCGCACAAAATGAACGCCGCTAAGATGAAACAAAAGAATATCAAGCTGCATGCTCGATATGCGTGTCGACCAGGAGTGCAACTTCAGGCGCAAACCTCATGACAAGTAGCTTGTGGCGGAACTTGCACCCGCAGGAGTGCGCCCGTGCCGGGCGCACACAAAAAAGTGCCGGGGATTTCGCAGCGCTTTGCTTCTGATTAGCGCTGATCGTTAAAATCGAACATCTGGAACAGGTCGCCAATTGCAGGCGCATTGACTGGGACATATGGATTGTCCGGCAATTGCTTCGGATTTGGCAGATTGTCCCGGCTGCGGCCCGTGATCGGCGAAAGTCCCCAGTTGCGCTCGATGAATTTCGCGATCGAGACATGGTCTGCGTACGTGTGATCGACATGGCCGCCCATCGAATAGGGCGATACGATAATCATCGGGACGCGTGGACCATCGCCGAAGAAATCCACCGGCTGGATATAACCAGAGTCATAGTAACCGCCCCCTTCATCAAACGTGATCATGATCGCTGTGCTGGCCCACAAATCAGGATGGCTCTGCACTGCATTGATCAGCTTCCTTGCGAAACTTTCATAGAGATCCATCTTCGAAGAGGTTGGATGACCATCGAGAAGCCAACCCGGCTTGACAATCGAGACCGCAGGGAGCCTTCCCTTGGAAATGTCGTCATAAAGATCAGTCGTGTCCTTCAAGTGCTCTGAGACCAGAGCCGGGTTGGACATGATCGATGTTTCATAGAGGAACGGGTTGCAGATATTGCAATACACGCTCTGCGGAGAGTTCACAACAAAACTGTTCCAGCCTTCGCCATAGTATTTCCAGGAGATGCCATTGGCGAGCAGCGAATCGCCTATCGTCTTCACTTGTGAAGGGGGAATGGTGAACGCGCTGGTGTTGACGCTTCCATCGCCGTTGTAGCCTGGGTTATAGTTGTTCAGCAAATAATAGGTGCCCGGTGCGCAGTTGGACTTTAGATGATAAGGAAGCGAATTCAAATAGCTCACCACTGAACCTACGCCTGGCTGCGAGACATCGGAACAATTGCTGTATGAACCGCCAGAGTATCCATCCTGCGTATAGTAGTTGTTGGTGCCCGGCTGTGGATCAGGATTTTCAATCTCGTTTGCAGGAGGAACTGTCGGCTTTCCCTGACTATCGGAATAGAAAAATGCATCGCCGGAACCCAGCATGATGTGGTTTGTTCCTGTGCCGCCCTGCACTGCCTGATGATAGTTGTCGCTGAGCGCATAGGCCCTGGCGAGCAATGTAAAAAAGGAAATGTCACCATTGCTCGCGTTATAGAACCCCATCGCTACGGAACCCTCTCCTGTGCTGAGATCGTTGAACCCAGGAGACTGTGCCTTGCCATTGCTGCCTGCACCGACAGTGACTTCAACCCACGGAAAAAGATCCATCATGCAGCCGCTTGGATTGGCGCTCGTCGCATAGGCTGTATTGCAGTCGGACTGCTGCCATGCCTGATAAAAGCGATGAACAGGGCTTGCTGCATAATCGTCATCTGTCATGTCTGGCGTAAGAGGGAATGGGCCGTTTCGCAGATTTGTCGCATTGGCTATGCGCGTATCGATGCTGTGCTTCGGAAGGTTGGTCGCACCTGTTGTCAGGAGTGGATTGTCTTCTGGAAGAAGTGCGCCGCTTTCAGCCGCCTTTGCCGCGGAGAGAGATGCAATGGGTGGCGGGTTGGCGTCACTTGCGCTTGTGTTTGCTTCGCCAGTCAGCGGGGCGGGCAGAATCTGATAAGGTGTCTTCGCGCTTGGGCTCAGCGTGTATTTGGCTGGTCCTGCCAGGTTCGCCTGATATTGCATGGCCTGCGCAAAATTGGGGCCAGGCGTGCCATCTGCATTGATGATACCCTTGGACAATAGGTTGGATATCGTTTCGCCGCGGGACGGGCGGTAGGTTCCAAAAAGATGATCAAATGACCTGTTTTCGCCAATGATCACGATCACATGCTTGATCGGCGTTGCTGTGCGGTATTGCGCGTCTTCCTGGTCAGCGGATGCCAATGCCGATAATCCGAGCGCAGAAAAACTGCAGCACACAAGCGTGGCGCTTGCTGCAATGTGTTTATGGCGCAGATATTTCTGATCCATTATGTCTCCTTGGAACGGGTTGAGAGGAGCTTTAATCTTCGCAGCCGTATATGACAAATGAAGTATGGGCAAAGCGTCAAAATAGTCCATTCGGATCAAACTCTTCTACCAGTTCGAATATTCGCTACCAACCGAGGCCCTTCCCTTGCCCGCGTTTCTGATGTCATATACGCCGCCCGGGAGCGCGGCACGAACGAGAACACCAATGGATTGATACACCAGTACTTCCTAAAAAACCGGAACTTCACCAAGAGTACACAACAGGAGATCGACTTGGCAATGGAACGATTAGACAATCGACCTGGAAAACGACTTGGATATCAGACGCCCAATCAGGTATTCTTCAAGTCAGGCGTTGCACTTCATACACAAAATGAACGCCGCTAAGATGTAATGAAAAAATATCAAGCTGCATGCCCGATATGCGCGTCGATCAGGCGTGCAACTTCAGGCGCAAACCTGACGACAAGGTCATGCTTCCCGCCCTGAAGCACATGCAGCCGGCTATCTGGAAGCAGCCCTTGCAGATACCTGCCTGCTGCCACCGGACTGATCGGGTCGGCATCTCCCCACAGCAGCAATGCAGGGACACGTATGGATGCGATGCGTTCTGACAAATCCTCATGATAATCGGCAAACCACGATGGGGCGCCCGGATTAGCCATCCAGAACGATGATCGCCAGTCCTGTGCATGCATTGCAGACATATCGACACCTCCCGAAGTCACTGCAAGCACGATGTGCGTCAGAAATTCCGGACGTTTTAGTGCTGCCTGAACGGCAATCACGCCGCCCATAGACTGCGCAATCAGCGCACATGGCTGATCCATCTCCCTTGTGACCATACCCACAAGGTCTGCGATGCCGCGCACGCCAGGGTCATTTGGAATTCCGTCGAATCCGGGCCAGCCGAACAACCTTCGCTGCGCGGGATGCAGCAACAAATCAGAAACCGGCCGCCAGAAATTTGGACTTCCGGCAGCGCCAGGCAGGAATAAAAGTTTGGTTGGAGCATGCATTTGGTCTGGATAATATCAGCCAAGCCGAGCTTCACGCCACCCTGAACTTCCCTGCGATGGCCAGAAGCGACGAGGCGAGCTCTTCGAGATGCCTGATCTCATCCCCGCTCCGGTGAATCGCCATGCTGTTTTCCTCGGCCATCTGGGATATTTTTTCCACATGCTTGGCAATGTCGTCGCTGGTAATTCTCTGCTCGTTGACCGAGGCGTGTATGCTGCCTACGCCCTGATCCGCCTCCGTGGCCGAAGCATTTGCTTCGGTAAGCACTTCAGTGACGCTGATCAACGCAGTGCCGCTTGCGCGTAGCGAATCCATGCCTTCCTTGATCGCTACACCCACCTTGGCAGATTGCGTCCCCAAAGTCTGCGTCACCGTGTCGATCTCATTGGCGGCCTTGGCGGATTTTTCTGCGAGCTTGCGCACCTCGTCAGCGACGACAGCAAACCCTCTGCCCTGCTCGCCTGCTCGCGCAGCCTCGATAGCCGCATTCAGCGCAAGCAAATTGGTCTGGTCTGCGATGTCCTTGACCTGCCTTGCCATGCCAGTGATGTAATCGGTGCTCTGCACAAACTGCAAAATCGATTTCTCTATGCCCTGCACTGCCTTCTCTACAGCGCTTATCTCCTGTGACAGATCAGATATCCTGCCATTGCCTTCCTGAGTCTGTTCAAGGCCTTTTGAAGAAAGCCGTCTCACTTCTTCTGCGCTGTCTGCAACCGATGCGATGCTGACTGCCATTTGTTCGACGGCCGCGGCCGTCGAAGCAGCCGCATCAGACTGCTTCTGAGACGCGGATATCACGCCGGCCGATGTCCTGGACAAGTTGCTCGCAGCGCTCGAGACCGTGCCGGCAGAATCCCTGACTTCGGCGATGATTCTGCCCAGATTGGTTCGTATCCTCTCAGCGCTGGATGCGATCTTCCCGAGTTCGTCGCCGGACTTGTATTGCACTGCATGAGAAAAATCGCCATGCGCCAACCCGTCGAGATTCCGCACCAGATTCCTTGCAGGATCAATAATATTCTTTTTTATCATCCACAGATAAATGACGAATGCCGCCAACGCAGAAAATCCTATCATCACGATGCTGATGAGTATTCCGCGCTTCCCTTTTTCTGCCGCTTCGCTTGCAGCCCGTGCAGCAACCGATCCGATCTCATCTGCCGCTAGAGACAGCATCTCCGTCGGTGCGCGGTCCATACCCTTCACTGCACTATCGCCGGCCTTGATGTCAAAATCTGCCGCCTTATAAGCCTCGAGCCCCTTGCGATAGGCAGCACCCATTTCCTGGTGCGCCTCGGAAAATTTTCTCACCTTATCCTGAGCGGCAGGCTCATCATCCAGTTTCTGCAACAGGGACTGCGTGTTTTCTTCAACCTTGCGCTCGCTTTTCTGAAAATTTCCCCAGTATTTCTCAAGCGAGGCAGGGTCACTGCCGCGCAGCAGCGTATCCTTCCATTCTTGGACCTGTTTCTTGAAATCAAGTTGAATGGCGCGGATTTGCCGTTCGTTAGCATTGCGAACCTCAACCCGGCCCGTGAAGTCTCCGATGCTGCTCCATGCCTGCCAGAAGCCGACCAGGGAAGCCGTGAGAACAAAGACCGTGCCCAAGCCAGATATCATCAGAAGCTTGTTACGTATGCTGTTCCTGATCGCGTCCACGTCCACTCCTTATCCGGATATAGTCCATGTTATCGGCGATGCTTTGAAAAACTTTAGACAAACGCTGTCGCTCCCGACAGCATTTCAGCGAATCCGCAGGCAGGTTGCTGTAATATGTCCGCACAAGATGCAACTAATCTTTTCAGACCATGACAACCAACATGCCCCGATTCGGGCGCACCCTGATTTTAACCGCGGCTGCGATGATCGCATTTGCGGCCAACTCGCTGCTATGCCGCGCCGCCTTGAAGCACACGGGCATGGATGCTGCGAGCTTTACCTCAATCCGGTTGATGTTTGGCGCTGCGATGCTCGGCATCATCGCAGCCATGAACCGCAGCAACGGGCGCGGCAACTGGCCCTCGGCCTTTGCGCTTCTCGTTTATGCCGCGGGCTTTTCCTTTGCCTATGTGAATCTGTCCGCTGCAACCGGCGCTCTGCTCCTGTTCGGCGCTGTCCAGGCGACGATGGCAGGCTACGGCATTTGGAAAGGGGAACGCCTCAACGGATTACAGATCGCAGGCCTTCTGCTTGCACTCGCAGGATTGGCAAGCCTGCTAATGCCAGGCATTGCAGCGCCGCCTTTCGCGGCCTCCCTGCTGATGCTGTTAGCAGGGATTGCGTGGGGAATCTACTCCCTGCGCGGCAGGGGAACAAGCGACCCGATCGGGGTGACCGCGGGAAATTTTCTGCGCGCCACCCCTTTCGCTGCAGCATTGAGTCTCCTGATGTATGACAGCGCATCCATGGACGCGGCCGGCTTACTTTATGCTGCTGCATCGGGTGCGCTGGCTTCCGGCATAGGCTATGCGATCTGGTACACCGCGCTGCCTGGTCTTAAGACGACCCATGCGGCGACTGTGCAGCTTTCCGTTCCGGTGATAGCCGCAATAGGCGGCATCGTCTTTCTGGGCGAAGCCGTGAGCCTGCGTTTAATCCTTGCATCCGTTGCCACGCTGGGCGGTATTGCGCTGGTGATGCTGGAACGCAGGAGCTAGAACTCAATACATGCGATGCCTGAAAAGCCAGCTGGCCAGGGTCAGGGTTGCAGCGCCTATCAACGCCATGGGCCAAAGCTGCCCCATCAGCACGTCGAAGCCCGCCCCTTCCAGGAATACCTTGCGCAATACCACAAGGAAGTAACGCAACGGGTCTATCAGCGTGACTATCTGTACGGTAGGCGGCATGTTGGCGATCGGGGTCGCAAAGCCCGACAGGATCACTGCGGGCACCATAAACAGGAAGGCGCCCAGCAATCCCTGCTGCTGTGTCACGGCCAGCGACGAGATGAGCATGCCCGCCCCCACACCTGAAACCAGAAACAACGACAGGCCCGAATAAAGCGCAGGCAGGCTGCCAAGCAAGGGCACGTCGAACCACTTTGTTGCGATCAAGAGGATCACGCTTGCCTGAACCATCCCTATGATGAAACCAGGCAACGCCTTGCCAAGCAGGATTTCGCCCGGGCGCAGCGGCGTGACCAGCAACTGGTCGAAGGTACCCTGCTCGCGCTCCCGGGCCACGGTGAGTGCCGTGACCAGCATCGTCGTCACCAGCGTGAGCATGCCGATGATGCCCGGAATGAAGAACCAGCGGCTTTCCAGATTTGGGTTGAACCAGGCGCGCGTCTCAAGCTTCGCGGGTGCGGCCTCAAGTCCGTGGTCCGCTATCCATTGCATGTTGAACTGCTCTACGATCGTGCTCACGTAGTTCAGCACGATCATCGCGGTGTTCGAGTTCCGCCCATCCACGATAATCTGCAGCGGGGTACTCTTTCCAGCCAGCAAATCAGCGCTGAAACGCGGCCCGATGTGGATCACCATCAACACGTCGCGCCTGTCCACCAGAGGCGCTATCTGCTCCTCAGACTGCAGCGTGGCCATACGATGAAAGGCGGGCGCACCATCGAAGGCCGCAACGAGTTCGCGCGAAGCAATACCTTTGTCTTCGTTGTAGAGCGCATACTGGACATGTCTCAGGTCGAAGGTTGCCGCATAGCCGAAAACCAGAAGCTGTATCATCGGCGGCGCGATGAGTACAAGCCGACTCTTCGGATCCTTGAACAACGCCAGGAATTCCTTGTAAATCAGGGCGATCATGCGCGTGATCATCACTCGAGCCTCTTTCTTGATTTTCTCCAGGTGATGCCCATGAAGAAAATCGCCATGACGATCAGCGCAAACACATTAGGCAGTACCACAGACCATACGTTGCCTGCCATGAACAGGGTCTGGACGATGGATACAAAATAGCGCGCGACGATCAGGTGCGTGATAAATTGCACCACGGAAGGCATGCTGTCGATGTCAAAGATGAAGCCGGAGAGCAAAAAGGCGGGAAGGAAAGTGCCAACGATCGCGATTTGTCCAGCCACGAACTGATTGCGCGCAAGCGTCGAGATCGCAAGCCCCATGCCCAAAGCGGCCAGCAGGAAAAGCGATGCGCATACCCACAGCAACCAAAAGGATCCCACAAGCGGCACGCCGAACAGCCACACCGCAAGTCCGACGCTCAAGAGCATGCCGCCCGTGCCCAGCGCGAAGTACGCGATGATCTTGCCCAAGAGCACCTCGGTCATCGTGACAGGCGTCACCAGCAGCGCCTCCAGCGTTCCCCGTTCCCACTCGCGCGCCATCACGAGTGCTGTGAGCAGCGTGCCAATCAGCGTCATGATGATTGCAACCAGTCCCGGCACCAGAAAGTTGCGGCTCTTCACGTCGCCGTTGTACCAGACGCGTTGTTCCAGCTGCACCGGTGTAACCATCTCTCGCCCGGCGCTTTTAGCGCGCCTTTCAAGCCAATTCACCCATACTCCCTGCAGGTAACCCTGGGTCAGGCGCGCGGTGTTGGCGTCCACGCCGTTGACGATGATTTGGATGGCGGCGCCATCCGGGCGGTACAGTCTTTTTGCAAAATTCGCGCGCAGGTGCACTATGGCATTCACTCTTCCCTCGCGCATCGCCTCTTCTGCTGCTGCCATGGTAAGAAAATGCTGCGGCACAAAGTAATGACTGCCTTCGATCGACGCCAGAAAGTCATCGCTGTCTGCTGTTGGCTGCTCTGCCACCAGCGCCACCGGCAGATGATCCGCGTCCAGGGAAACACCGAAGCCAAAAAGCACCAGCAAAAAAAGCGGCATCAAAAAGGCGATCGCGATGCTGCTGGGATCGCGCGCAATCTGCAGGAACTCCTTCTTCACCAGCCCTTTGAGCCGCATCATGCTTCCGCCGCGAAATTCACCCATCATGCTGCCTCTCTGACTTTTTCCGCATCTTCCACCAGATGGATGAAGGCATCCTCCATGCTGGGCTCCGGATTCCCTGCTGTCCTCGCATGAGACTTGATGACGGCGGGCTCATCCAGCGTCAGGATGCGGCCTGACGACATGATCGCAATGCGGTCGCAGTATTCCGCCTCCTCCATGAAATGCGTGGTGATCAGCACCGTCACCCCGCTGCGCGCAAGCGCGTTGATGCGCTGCCAGAACTCGCGCCTGGCCAGCGGATCGACCCCGGATGTGGGCTCGTCGAGAAACAGTATATCCGGCTGGTGCATCAGCGAACAGGCCATCGCCAGCCGCTGCTTGTAGCCCAATGGAAGGCTGGCCGACAACTGGTCCGCAAATTTTTCCAGCTCGAATTCCAAAAGCGCCCACTTCAGCCTTTCCCCGCGCAGCTTCCCTGGCAGGCCGTAGGCACTAGCAAAAAAAACCAGATTCTGCATCACGCTTAAGTTGCCGTAGAGCGAAAATTTCTGGGACATGTAACCGATGCGCGCGCGCGCGGTTGAAGCCGCATGGCGCAAATCCAGCCCTGCCACCGTGAGGCTGCCGGAACTTGCTGGCAACAGACCGCAGAGCATGCGGAACGTCGTAGATTTGCCGGCGCCGTTCGCCCCCAGCAGACCGAATATCTCTCCGCGATTCACCTCGAAGCTGATGCCGTCCACGGCCCAGAAGTCGCCAAAGCTGCGCCTGAGATTTTCAACGTGGATCACGGGCTCGCTTCCCTTTGCTTCAGTCACCGGATGATTGAATGCCATGCTTTCATGCGATGTGCTCTGCGAACGCGCACGCAGCAGGTCGACGTAACCATCCTCGAAGCGCGGCTTTACCGCCTCTATACGCGCATCAGCTAGTCCGGCCAGATGGATCAATTCCACGTCCGCCATTTTCGTCACCAACCTCACATGGTCGCCCTGAACCTGCGCATCGACCACGCCAGGCTGGCCTGCAAGCGTTGCCTGCATGTCCCTTAGCTTGCCGCCCTTGACTGCCCAAGTTCTGCCGGTCATGGGCGCGCTCAGGTCAGCAGGGCGCCCGTGCATCAGCACTTTCCCTTCATGCAACAGCACGACGTCTTCGCAACGCTCCGCCTCGTCAAGATAGGCTGTGGAAAGCAATACGCTCATGCCTTCCTCTTTCACCAGACGTTCGATGATGGCCCACAGTTCGCGGCGCGACACGGGATCAACCCCGACGGTGGGTTCGTCCAGGAGCAACAGGCTAGGTGCGCGCACCAGAGTGCAGGCCAGCCCCAACTTCTGCTTCATTCCCCCGGACAAGCGTCCGGCCAGGCGGTCAGTGAATTCGGAAAGCGCTGTCATGCGCATCAGTTCCCTGTAGCGCGCCATCCTCTGATCCTTGGGCACACCCTGCAGGTCTGCATAAAGATCGAGATTCTCTTGCACGGTCAGGTCTTCATACAGCCCGAAACGCTGTGGCATGTAGCCCAAGGCTGCCTGAACCTTCAACGCATCGCGCGTTGCATCCATGCCAAGCGCCCGCAACGTGCCGCCATCGGGTTCCAGAAGCCCCGCAGCAAGGCGCATCAAGGTTGTCTTGCCAGCACCATCAGGGCCTATCAACCCTGTCACCATGCCCTGTCTGATCGAGAAGCTCACGGCATCCAGCGCCTGAATGCGGCGACCTTCCACAACAAAGCGCTTGGACAGATTGTCGGCCACTAGGATGTCCACGCTCATTCCCGGCAGGGGTCTGTCCCGCTAGCCTGCGCTTTCTGATCCAGATGTATCGTCACCGTCGCAGGCATCCCCTGACGGAGCACATCACGCCCTTCGCAGGCAAACACCCTGGTCTGATAGACCAGGCTTGAACGCGTCTCGGTTGTCTCTACCGACTTGGGCGTGAATTCAGCACCCGGGGAAACATAGCCCACATAGGCGCGGTATGCCTTGCCCGGATGGCTGTCGGTGTGCACCCAAGCAAGGGCGCCCATCGGCACGCGGCCGAGGTAGACCTCAGGCAGGTAAACCCGCACCCAGACAGGATCGGTCAGCGCGAGCGTGTAAACCGCCTTCTGGGGTGAGGCCATGTCGCCCGGTTCGAGTATGCGGTTCTCGATCACTCCGTCGGATGGCGCATACAGTTTTCCATCCTGAAGATCGCGCTGCATCACGCCGACCAGCGCCCTGTCGGATGCCAAGGTCGCTCTTGCTGCCGCGATATCCTCCTTGCGTGGCCCAAGTTCAGCCAGACGCAGCGCTTCCTCGGCTGCTTTCAGCTGTGCTACTGCCTTATCGCGCGCATATCCCGCGCTGTCAGCCTGCTGGCGCGAGACAAAATGGCGGTCCGCCAGATTTGCCTGACGCCGGTAATAGGCTTCCGCATCGTCCTTTGAGGCACGCGCCGCATCGCGCGCTGCACGCGCCTGTTTAATCTCCTCGGGACGGGAACCTGCAAGCAGCCTTGCCAGCACCTCCTGCTGCGCGTTGGTCTGCGCCCCTGCCTGTGCCAGTGACAGCTCTAAGCGCCTGGTATCGATGCTGGCAAGCAACTGCCCTGCCTTCACGCGGTCGCCTTCCTTCACCAGCATCTCTTCGATGCGGCCGCTGGCATTGAAAGCCATATCCACCTGCCGGATATCCACATTGCCCTGCAAGGTCAGATCGGTCATTGCCGGGTTCTCGCGATGCCAGTAAACGCCTGCACCGATCGCCAGTACGACAACCGCGATGATCAGAAAAATTTTCATGCTCAGCCTCCCAATCTCAAATCCGTCCTGCGATGCACGCGATGATAAAGCAAAAAGGCATTGGCCGTTAAAACAAGCATGCCACTAAAGGACTATATGAATTTATCCTGAACTGTAGTAAGTTGCATGCGCCATCTCGACCACCAGACTCTATGAAACAGGAGTTCGAAATGCTCAAATTAAAGCGTGCGTTCTTTGTTCTGGGATTGCTACTGTCCTCATTCGCAGAAGCCGACATCCAGGTGGGCTTCGGGCTTCCGGGCGTGAACATCGGTATCAACCTGCCCACCTACCCCTACCTCGTCCCCATCCCCGGCTACCCTGTCTATTACGCGCCGCAGATACAAGCAAACTTCTTCTTCTACGACGGTCTTTACTGGGTGTACCAGTACGATACCTGGTATGCAGCCAGCTGGTACAACGGACCCTGGTGGCCGGTGAGCCCGGATCAGGTACCCCTGTATATCCTGCGCGTTCCGGTGCAATACTACCTGCAGCCCCCTTCCTATTTCATCGGCTGGCAGCCCTACGCAGCGCCGCACTGGGGCCAACACTGGGGACGCGACTGGGAACTGCACAGAAGAGGCTGGGACAGATGGGACAGGCACACCACACCCGCACCCGCGCCTCTGCCTGCCTATCAGCGGCAGTATTCCCGCGATCGCTATCCGCAACAGTGGCAACAGCAGCAACTGCAGCAGCAGCATTACCGCTACCAGCCTCACGATCCCGAAGTGCAGCAGCGCTATCGCGCAGTGCAGCAGGCGCCAGGACAGCAGGGCAACAGGCAGCCAAACATTCAGCAGAATGCAATGCCGCAACGAGCTCCCGAAGGCTACAGGCAGCCGAACATCCAACAGAATGCAATGCCGCAACGAGCTCCCGAAGGCTACAGGCAACCTAATACTCAGCCACAATATCAACAGAATGTGATGCCCGTTCCGCAGCAAAGATCGCAAGGGCAACAAAGCCGTGATGTCCCGCGCGATCATAATCGGGAACAAGACCAACAGAAAGGACGCGAACAGGAACAGGACCAGCATCGCAACGACTGATGCACAGGCAGGGTCATGTCTGTCGTACAAAACAAGATATACCGTTTAAAGCATCCAACAATAACAATCAGTCCAGGAGACCAGCATGAAACTCTCATTCCACGGCGCGGACCGTAGTGTTACCGGATCCTGCCACTTGATCGAATGCGCAGGGCGCCACATCCTGATCGACTGCGGCCTATACCAAGGCGGAAGAGAGGCCGAGGAAAGCAATGCCAAGCCTTTCGGCTTCGACCCGGCAAAAATAGACTGCGTGCTGCTCACCCATGCTCACCTTGACCATTGCGGGCGGCTGCCGCTGCTCGTCAAGCGCGGATTCAGGGGCGAAATCGTGACCACTTCGGCAACTCGAGAACTGGCGCGACTAGTGATGGTGGATGCGGCCCACATCCAGGAAGAGGAAGCGCGCAAGCAGGCATTGAGATCCGGGAACCACCGCAGACACTCGGCACCCGACACGCCGTTGTATTCGATACTCGACGCTTTCAACGCGCTGGATCTGTTCGGGCGCACTGCAAACTACAATCAGGCTATTGAGGTAGCGCCCGGCATACGCGCAACCTTCATGGATGCCGGCCACATCCTGGGATCGGCCAGCATTTTCCTCGAGCTCGAAGAAGGTGAAAAAAGCCGCAGCGTGTTTTTTTCGGGCGATCTGGGCAATACCGGCAGGCCCCTGTTGCGGAACCCCGTCACACCTCCCAGAGCCGATGTCATCGTGATGGAAACCACTTACGGGGACCGCTTGCACAAGCCATTCAATCCTTCCGTGGAAGAATTCCACCAGGCGGTCGCAGACACGTTCAAGCGCGGCGGCAATGTCGTCATTCCCACCTTCGCGCTGGAAAGGGCCCAGGAAATCCTTTATTTCCTGAGAGAGGGCATCGAACAGGGAAAGCTGTCACGCACGACGCAAGTTTTCCTCGATTCGCCGATGGCCATCTCGGCGACGGAAATATTCGAGCACCACCCCGAATGCTATGAAGATAAAACAGCAGAGCTGTTTCGCGAAGGACGCGACCCGTTTCATCTGCCGGGATTGCATTTCACCCGCGAGTCGGCAGAGTCCATGGCCATCAACCAGATCGGCGGGGGTGCAATCATCATGGCAGGATCGGGCATGTGCACCGGCGGGCGCATCAAGCATCACCTGAAGCACAACCTTGCTCGCCATGACAGCAGCATTATCTTTGTCGGATATGCCGCCACAGGCACACTGGCACGCCAGCTCATCGACGGCGAAAAAACCGTCAGGATATTCGGCGAAGAGATTCATGTGCACGCGAAGATACATACGATCAACGGGTTTTCGGCCCATGCCGACCAGGCCGAACTGCTGGCCTGGCACCGCAACATGACAGGTGTAGCGCGCACCTTCCTCGTGCACGGCGAGGAACTGGCCATGAGCAATTTTTCGGCGCTGCTCAAAGACACAAAGGTCGAGATGCCCAAGCTCGACCAGGTGTTTGAACTGTAGATGCGAAGGCTGCTACAAGTCTAGATCTGACCCTGCTGACTTTCTCCCAGTCAAACTTCTCGCCGCAACTGCTTGCGCCACTACCAGTACCGCCAAGGAAAATATATGCAAAAAATACCTGACCGAACAGTATTGAGGCCCGACCCCATTGCGACTCCCTTACTCCTTATGCAATAAAGATTGATAAAATGAATCCGACAAAAAAGATGAGCAAACATTTCCTTTGCTTTTTGCAATTACCCTTTCAATCTACAGCAAATACATGTCTAAATTGTCACTTTTTAATTTAAAGAGGAAACAAAAACCGGCTTATAGCCGGTTTCTTCTGACCTGAACCATATTTATGTATCACGGCGAAGCGGCCCCTACCGCTTTATTAAATGCTAACTCCATATCAATTGGTCTTACGGAGGAAAATTCACATCCACCATTTAAGCCGCAATATGCCGTGACCACTATTTTGTATTTCCCTCCGCCGAGTGGCTCCTTAGTCACCCTATATGCCAACCAATCGGAATATTCGGGTGGACTATATGTCTCTATCGAAACGTCTGTAACCATCTGCAATTTGAAGCTCGAATATTTAACAACCCATAATTGCGCGGCATCCCATTTCGCTTTGCAGTCTTTATCGTCTATACATATTGGCGTTGTACTGTTTAATGCTGTAAGTTCTTCCTCCGTCGGCAAAGCAACACAACCAGCAATAGTTGCAAGCAGAGCTAATCCAATTATTGACAAAATAACTTTCAATTTCCGTTCCCCCTTGTTAGTTGATCCCAATTTGTGAAAAAAACAATACACCCAAAGAATATTATCTTCTGGTTGCTCAAATATAAATTTGAACTACCGTATTTTAGATGTTTTGAAATTATGCTTTTGGCAATTTTGGCAAGTAAGCCTTGTATAGCGAGTTCTGGAAAATCTTGAAAACATATTGCCGAAGTGGCAGTTTGGATTTCGGAAACCTGTAATGTATAAGGTCTTTCAATATGGTTCATTTATTGCACACTCGCAAAAGTAAGATCGAGGGTCTAAGATCGATGGTCAAGCTATGCAGCATATGACTTTATTGTCATGCACCTTCGCATAAAATTTTCCGGGGAGCATCATGAACGATTCAGTCGCGGATCGAACGCATCGCGCACGCTGTCTGCAAAGAGGTTGGCAGCCAATACCAGCGTCAACATGAACCCGAAGGCCGAGGCAAGCGCCCACCACACCACGGGCTCGCGCGCCATCTCCAGCCTCGCCGCATTGATCATGGTGCCGAAGCTGATCATCGAAGGGTCCACGCCGACCCCCACATAGGACAGCACCGCCTCGGCCAGCACCAGCGACGAGAAATCCATCACCAGCGAAATCAGGATGATGTGCATCACGTTGGGAACGATGTGGCGCGACAAAATGCGCATCGACGATACGCCGAACGATTGCGCAGCCTGTATGTATTCCATCTCGCGCAGCTTCAACGTCTCGCCGCGCAGCAGGCGGCAAAGTCCGGTCCAGCTCGTCATGCCGAGTATCAGGCAGAGAAAAACAAGGCGCAGATCAGCACGCGAAGCGGATGTGGCAAACCAGTCCGGATGCGTGTCCATGGTCACCTGCATCATCAGGACCGCGGCCGCAATCAGAAGCACACTGGGAATGGAGCTTAACACCGTGTAGATGTACTGGATCAGATCGTCCACCCAGCCCCTGAAATAGCCTGCCGCAACGCCCAGAAACAGCGCCAGCGGCAGCGTCACGAGCGTGGTCACCGTGCCGATGATGAGCCCTGTGCGTATGCTCTTGAGCGACAGGTAAAGTACGTCCTGACCCACCTTGTCTGTACCAAGCACGTGGTATGCGCCAGCAAGATCCGCCGTAGCGCCAGCCAGCGCGCAAATGACAAGGAACGCGACCACGACAGCGCGCCGCCTTGCCTTCACTGCCCACAGCATGAGGCCGCCCATCAGCAATCCGGTCAGCGCGCCGGCGGCTGCCCGCCTTGCCACATCGGCATCCCGTCCCGAAACGTCCGAGAGCCCCGCGCCGCCGTATTTCAGTCTGGAATATGCGCGCACCACGCGGCCTTGCGAATCAAGGGTGCTCTCTTTCGCATACAGGGTCAATGCAAAGGGTGCCGAATAGGTCTTCTCGACATGCAGGCGCAAGGGTTCAGCGAGCTTGTCGAAAACGCTCAGCACCTCGGGAGAATATGCGCCTTGCTTCAACGCCGCCCTGTAATGCAGCGTGTCGAGCAAGCCCACAAGCAGGAAGCAGGACAACACCAGCAAACAGACCATCGCCACGCTGCTCTCGCCCACCCGGCGCCAAGGCAAAAGCAGGTACTCATGGCGGCGCACATACCAGACCATCGCGATTCCCGCAGCAATGAGCAGAAACACCAGCGCATCGCTCCACAGAATGACGGGCATGAAATTCATGACAGACGCACCCTGGGATCCGCCATCGTGTAGGAAATATCGGTGAGCATCAGGCCTGCGATGTAGAGCAGAGAACCCAGGAACACCATCGCGCGGACGATGGAAAAATCCTGCGCATTGATTGCGTCTATCGTGTAGCTGCCAAGCCCCGGGATACCGAAAAACGATTCTGTGAGCAGGCTGCCCATAAACAGCAGCGGAATCACCACGACCACGCCTGTCAGAATGGGGATCATCGCATTCTTAAGCACATGGGCAAACAGCACGGCAGGCTCGGAAAGCCCCTTCGCGCGGGCGGTGCGCACATAATCCTTCCCCATCTCCTCGAGGAAAATGGTGCGATACCAGCGGCTGCTCGAGCCTATGCCGCTGACCACGCCGATCACCATGGGCAATACCACGAACCTGAAACTGTTTAGCCCGCCGGCATATCCCGATATCGGCACCAGATGCCAGAGCTTGCTGATCAGGAATTGACCGCCGATGATATAGAACAGGCTGGAAATCGACATCAGCACCACGCACAGCGCAACGCCGGTCCTATCCAGCAGCGTTGCGCGAAACAGCGTCATCACGAGCGCGAAGTTCACGTAGAAGATCAGGCCTATCAGAAAGGTCGGCAGCGCGATCGCAAGGCTGGGCCACATGCGCGTGGTTATCTCACGCGAGATGTTGCGCCCGTCGTCGGAATAGCCGAAATCAAGCATAAACATGCTGGCCGATTTCTGCCAGAATATCGTATCCGCGATCCTGCCCATGCCGTCTGCTGCACGGTTATAGAACAGCGGCTTGTCATAACCCTTCTGCTGTTCCCATTGTCTGATCGCTTCCGGTGTTACACGCTTGATGCCAAGCTGCATGCGCGCCATGTCATCGGGCGTGTTCACAACGAAGAACAGCGCGAAGGTGAGCAGATTCACCCCGATTAAAATCGGCACGGCATAAAGCAGGCGGCGGATCAGATAGGCTATCATGGAGGCGCTATTGTACGGGCAGGCGCTTCCAAATCAAACACGTAAAAGGAGATTCCCATGTATTACACGGTCGACACCAGCAAGTCATTCGAAAATGCCTCAACCGATCTCGAGCTGGCGGTCAAACGCCACGGCTTCGGCGTGCTGCACGTTCACAACATCGGCAACACGCTGCGCAGCAAGGGAGTTGCCTTCGCGGAAGAGTGCAACGTGTTCGAGGTCTGCAATCCGGGACAGGCAGCCAAAGTGCTATCTTCGGACATGCGCCTTAACATGGCGCTGCCCTGCCGCATATCGGTATATACGGAAAAAGGCAAGACGAAAATCGGCACGATCAGTCCGGCGCAGATGCTTGCAATGCTGTCAGAGGACGAAGCACTGTCACAGGTTGCCCGCGAGGTCGAGGAAAAAGTCTTCCAGATGATAGATGAGGCAAAATAGCAGCTAGCGGGTTTCATCGCGCTTTTGCAGCGCGCGCCACATCCAGATCACGAACGCCAGCAAGGCTGCCCCGCCCAGCCAGAGCGGCAAGAGCACAGGCTGGTTCCATCTGGCCTGATACCTTGTGCGCAGCTTTGGGTCCACGCGCCAGTACTTGAGCTTGTTGTTCGCCATCACATTGGGCTTCACGTTGTACAGCCAGCTGTGCTGAAGCACGTAATTCTTGGGATGGTATCCCCACAGCCAGGGCGCATCGTTGCGTATGATTTCCAGCATCCTGTCTATGATGGCCAGCCGTTCCGGGCCATTCTCCATGTTCTTCATTTTTTCAAACAGCATATCGTATTCTGGATTGCTGTAATTGGAGGCATTCTCCCCGCCATGCGCCACCTTCCCCTGCGCGCCGTCGAGCAGGAAAAGGAAGTTTTCCGGATCAGGGTAATCGGCATTCCATCCGTAATAGAACATCTGCGTGTCGCCGCGGCGTATCTTGTCCTGAAACCGATTGTAGTCCGTGCTGCGCACCACAAGCTGCACGTTGATCTTGTTGAACTGTTTCCTGAGCCAGTCAAGGCGCGACTTCTCGCCTGCGCCGCTTGAGGTGGTGTCCAGGTTGATCACCAGCGGCTGGTGGGTTCTCTCGTCCACACCGTTGGGATAGCCTGCCTCTGCCAGCAGTCGCTTTGCTTCTGACAAGGGTTTGCGCCTGGGCTGGCCATCCACCCAGTCGTAGACGACAGGGTTGATGCCAGCCTTGCCCTCGCGGTAGCCGAAAATGCCGGGCGGTATCGGCGACTGCGCAGCAACCCCTCTGCCGTTGGCGAAGATCGAGATGAACTCCTCGAAATCCACCGCGATCGAAATCGCCTGTCTCAGTTTGCGCGCGCGCTCAGAACTGCCTCCCACGACCGGATCCAACCAGTTGAAGCCGGTATACAGCGTGGAGGTGGCGACAGAGGTGGACAGCGTGATGCCTTTTTTGCGCATTTCATCCGACACGCTGGCCTCACCGCCTGTGCTTACCTGAACGGCCTGGTCGAAACTGTCCGAACTGATGCCGGACGCATCGTAATACCCCTGCAGGAACTTGTTCCAGTAGGGTATGGTCTCCTTTTCCAGCGTAAACACGACCCTGTCTGTCAGCGGCAGCATCTTCCCCGCATCATGAAGCAGGCCTGCCTCAACATCGCCCGCATCGCCCGTCGACGGATAGTGTTCGCTGTCGTAATAGGGATTTTTTGTGAGCACCATGCGCCGGTTCGGATTGTTTTCGGAAAGGTAATATGGGCCGCTGCCTACCGGCCACCAGTCCAGCGTCAGATTGCGTTCCTTCATTCCTGGCTGCTCATAGAAGCGCTCAGCCTCTTCAGGCATAGGAGAAAAAAACGGCATCGCCAGCCAATAGGCAAACTGCGGGTATTTCCCCCTGATGGTGATGCGATAAGTGGTGTCGTCAACCACTTCGACGCCGGGCAGGGGATAGGCGGCAAGATCGAGATGGCCTTCCGGGTTCTTCTTCAGCGCATCCTGCAGCGCCTGCGCATAGTCCTTGAACCCCAGGATATATTCGCTCATCACCCCGTAGATCGGCGCATGCAGCAGGGGATTCGCAAGGCGCCTGATCTGGTATGCGTAGTCTGCCGCCGTCACCACGCGCGTGCCGCTATGCAAAAAATCACCCGGCGCATGCATGCCTTGCAATTGCGCTGGCGCGAGATGGTCGTATTGAGGCCTCCCCTGTTCATCCTTCGCAAACGCAGGATGCGGCTGGTAATGCATGCCGGGCTTGATGTGGATTTCATACACGCTGTAGGCAATCTTGGGCGCATAGTCCGGCAATACATGATGCTGGCTGTCCTGATAGGTCACAAGAGGCATTTCGCTTGCAGCCAGCGGCACCAGCTGATATGGGCGCTTCAGGTAGTGGTATTGCAAGGGGGGCGCATAGATGTTGGCTAAGAACGCATACTCGTTTTCGCTGTAAGCCTCTGCTGGATCAAGGTGTTTTGGTCTTTCTGTAAACGCCGTATAGAGTATCGAGTGACCCGCGTCCTGGGCGGGATATGGGTTGTTCCACAGTCCGCCATCGCAGGCGGTAAGCAAAAGCATCGTAAGGTAAGCGGCAAGGCGTTTCATGGCGCGAGAGTTTAGCCTAAGCCTGCAGCCGTTGCCATAAAACAAAAAACGCAGTAAAGTTCGCACTTAGACCAATTCTCTTGAAGGAGAATGCGATGCCTATCTCAAGCGCCAACCTCAATCCAGCCTCAAGCAACCCGGCTAATTCCCTGTCCGGCCAGGTGCAGTCACCTTCTGCTAAACCACCCAAGCCAGACTCGCAGTCCTCCACGATCGTGACCCTGTCAGAACAGGGCAGGAAGCTTAGCCAGTCACAGCACTCCGGTTCTTCTCAGGCGAATCAGGCGCAACAGAGTTCCCATGCCAGCCAGACGCCCAAAGATACCAGCCATCGGCCCGGCATACCGGCCATCGAAGGCGAAACCAGAAACGGGCGCGTCAGCACTTATGCCTGATCTTAAGCAACGTTAGGAATGTTTCAGACTGGCGACTCATGCATGGTTTGACCATCAACTGACCATGAGTTCCGATTTCGAACCCCCCGAAGTCCATTTTGAAGACATATCTCGCGAGCTTGCCGCCGAACGCGAGGCACATGCCGGCACGCGTGCAAGGCTGAAATTGCTGGAGCGCACCCTGATGCGCTTCGTGCCGCTCAATCTGATCGACTTTCTGGGCAAGACCGACATACAGGACGTGGAACTGGGAGACCAGGTCGAGAAATCCATGTCCGTCGTGTTCACCGACATCCGCGACTTCACTTCGCTGTCCGAGAGCATGACCCCGCAGCAGACCTTCAACATGATCAACTCGTATTTTTCGGTGATGAATCCCGTCATCACCGCGCATCACGGCATCATCGATAAATACATGGGTGATGCGATCATGGCTCTATTTCCTGCTACGGCAGACGATGCGCTGAACGCTGCGCTGTCCATGCTCGCAAGACTGAAGGATTACAATGCTGGGCGGGAGCGCGCAGCCTATGCCGCGATACGCATAGGCATAGGCGTGAATACCGGATTGCTAATGCTGGGCGTGATAGGCGGGGTAAACCGCATGGAAGGCACGGTGATCAGCCATGCCGTCAACCTCGCTTCGCGCCTACAAACCCTGACCAAGACCTATGGCACGCCGCTATTGATCAGCGAGCATACGCTCTACAGCCTGGCCGAACCGGAAAACTTTCTGGTGCGCCATCTGGGCCGCGTCAAGGTTGCCTACAAGACACATCCCGAACCCATCTACGAGGTATTCAATCACGATGCGCCCGATGTCCGTGAAAAGAAATCCAGCACATTGAGAAAGTTCGAGGAAGCACTGGCCCGCTACCACAGCCGCGATGCGCTCAAAGCGCGTCCCATGCTGGAAGAGATCTTGCGCGACAATCCGGCAGACATCCCCGCTAGAGTTTATCTGCGGCGCTGCGAGGATTTTCTGAAGACCGGCCTTTACAACGGCTCAGAAGAATTCACCGGGGATATCGCATGGCGCAGCGAATATCAAATAGGCATCCCTGAATTTGATGCTCAGCACAGTGAATTGATAAGCCTGATAGAAGCGCTGCAAGATGCATTCATGAGCGGGGATGAACATACAACAGTGCTGCTGCAAAAACTGGAAGGCGGCATCCGCAAGCACTTCGAGCATGAAGAACAGCTGATGAGCAGGCATCTCTATCCTTTCGCGGCAGACCACATCGCGCAACATCATTCGTACCTGAAATCTTTCGGAAGACTCAGGGAAGAGATCGCGACCCATGCAGGAGACCGCTGGTACACCGGTTTTCGCATCAAGCTTACTCTGGCAGAATGGATGCTCAACCATTCCAATCGCGACGACCGGCATCTGGGCAGGTTCCTGATCGATCGCGGTATACTCGAAACCATCTAGCCAGTATCATTCACTCTTTCACATTCACCAAACTCATCATGCAAGCAGACTGGCAACAATTTTTGGCCTCACAGGGTGCAATCATCAAAAACGGCAAGGTTCTGCACTTCGGCGACATCCAAACAGAACTTGCCGCAACATCGAAACAGGACACGCTGTGTGATCTCGGGCAATTTTCAATCCTGCGCGTATCCGGAGAAGATGCGCAGAGTTTTCTTCAGAACCTCCTGAGCAACGACATCAAGGAAGTCACCGCTGCACGCGCGCAGCACTCTAGCTTCAATACCGCGAAGGGAAGGATGCTGGCAAGCTTTCTGATCTGGATGGAGGACAATGACTACCTGTTGCTGCTGCCCGACACACTCTCCGAAATGCTGCGCAAGAAGCTCTCCATGTATGTGTTGCGCGCCAAGGTAAAGATTGCGCAGGACGAAAAAATCGCATTGGGCATCTCTGGCCCCACCATAAAGCCGCCCATGGATTGCGGCGAACTGCTTGGCGTGGCAAAGACCGAAAACACCCATGTAATCAGACTCGATGAAGCACGCTTCATGCTTTGCACCTCGCTCGAAAATGCCAGAACGCTCTGGCAGGAGTTTGCAAGCCATGCAAAACCCGTAGGCAGTCCATGCTGGGACTGGCTCAACATCCGCTCAGGCATCCCCGTGATTGTCGAAGAAACCCAGGAAGAGTTCGTGCCGCAGATGGTGAATTTCGACCTGATAGGCGGGATCAACTTCAAGAAAGGCTGCTACCCCGGACAGGAAATAGTCGCGCGCATGCACTACCTTGGCAAGCTCAAACGGCGCATGTATCTTGCGCATGTGGACAGCCCTGCAAAACCGGGCGACCACCTCTACAGCGAGGACATGGCAGGACAATCCAGCGGGATGATAGCCAATGCAGCCGCAGCCCCTGACGGCGGATACGATGTGCTTGCGGTGGTGCAGATCGCAAGCCACGACGCGCATCCCATACACATGGGCTCACTGGAAGGTGCAATACTGCATTTCGAGCCGCTGCCCTACGCGTTACCGTCAGCCTGAGACGCGGCTACGGCCTCCAAATACCTGCTACTCGGAAAGTTTCAAGCGCATCTTGATGTGCGGCAGGCCCGCATCCAGGAAAGTCTCTCCTTCCTCTTCGAACCCGAACGTCTTGTAAAACGGGACGGCATGAAGCTGCGCATCGACATCCACGGCAGGATAACCCTGCGCGCGCGCATAGCCCAGCAATGCCTCAACAACAGCCGTCCCGACTTTCCGATGACGCCATGCGGGCAGAACGGCGATGCGTCCGATGTGGCCGTCAGCCAGCATGCGGCCGCAACCGATTGCCTCGCCTGACGAACTCAATACCAGCGCATGGCGGCAAGATTCATCCAGCCCGTCCCATTCAAGCTCAGGCGAAATGCCCTGCTCGTCGATAAACACTGCCTGGCGCACGGATTTCAAGAGCGGTTCGCCATCGTGCCAGCAAACCAGGCTAACCGTGAAAGTATGGCTCATGCTGCTCCTTTTTTCATTCGATGATCTCGACGGCCGTTCCAACAGCAACTCGCTCAAACAGGGCGAGCAGATCCGCATTGCGCATGCGTATGCAACCATGTGACTTTGCCACACCCACAGGCTCGCTATCGGGCATGCCATGTATGTAGATATAGCGGCGCATGGTATCGCAACTTCCCAGCCGGTTATATCCCACCTCGCAACCGGACAGCCACAGGATGCGCGTGAGTATCCAGTCCCGCCCAGGAAACTTTTCGCCTAAAGCCTGCGTATAGATTTCACCGCTCGGACGGCGCCCCACGAACACCGTATTCTCGGGGCAGCCCTCCCCTATTTTTGCGCGTATGATGTGTCGCCCGCGCGGTGTGCAATAGCTACCCGAAATTTCACCCGCGCCATTTTGCGCGGTGGACACCGCATAGCGGCTCACCAATCGTCCTGCATCGTCAAGCAATTCAAGCTGCTGGGTTGAAATATGAATATTAATCTTCATAATCCATTCCAGCCTCACTCAATCCCGGTTCCTGATTCCCGGCTCCTGCCTTTTTCTGAATTCTGCGCATCGAGAAAAAATTGCTCAATATCAGGCCGCACTCGTCGGCCAGCACTCCGCCCGTCACCCTTGCATGATGATTCAGACGGCTCTCGGCAAACGCGTTCAACACGCTGCCGCAGGCGCCGGTCTTGTAATCCGCGGCGCCATAAACCACCCTCGCAATGCGCGCATGCATAATCGCACCGGCACACATCAGGCAAGGCTCCAGGGTGACAAACAGCTCGCATTCTGGCAGACGATAGTTACCGATATGTTGCGCCGCCTCCCGCAAGGCCTGCATCTCGGCATGGGCAGAGGGATCGTTTCTCAAGATCGGCGCATTGTATCCCCGGCCGATGATCATCCCGTCCTTCACCACCAGCGCACCCACCGGCACTTCGCCCATCGCAAAAGCCTGTCCTGCCAGTTCCAGCGCTGCGCGCATAAAATCGACATCACCCATAAAACCACTTGCATCCACTGAAATCATCGCAGGCGGCAGTATAACCCCGCCTGCCGGATTGACACCATGCAGAACTGCACACAGGTAATTTTTGCAACGCAGGCTTTCGTTTCTGACATAATATCGCACATCTCATACGCGCAACTTGACCGGAAAATCATGCCAGAAAACAACACGATCGACTTTTCCCTGCCCGCCACCAGCGGAGCAATCTTCACGACCGCCTCGGCACGCGGCAAGAACCTGGTGGTCTTCTTCTATCCCAAGGACGACACGCCGGGCTGCACCACGGAGGCGGTACAGTTTCGCGACCTGTATGACCAGTTCCAACAGGCTGACTGCGTCATCGTCGGTATTTCCAGAGACAGCATGAAGTCTCATGAAAATTTCAAGAAAAAGTTCTCGCTGCCCTTCGAACTGTTGTCGGATGAGGACGAGAAGATCTGCAGACAGTTTAACGTGATCAAGGAAAAGAACATGTATGGCAAGCAGGTGTTAGGCATAGAGCGCAGTACCTTCGTTTTTGACAAAACGGGCACGTTGCGCCAGGAATGGCGCAAACTCAAGGCCGATGGCCATGCCCAGGAAGTGCTGGATTTCATTTCAACCCTAAAATAAAGGAAGCTCATGCGTCAACGCAAAAAAACGGTATCCGATACCAAGTTGTTTGTTTTGGACACCAACGTGTTATTGCATGATCCGACCAGCCTGTATCGCTTCGAGGAACACGACATCTGCCTGCCGATGTTCGTTCTGGAGGAACTCGACAACAAGAAAAAAGGCATGACCGAAGTCGCACGCAATGCGCGCCAAGCCAGCCGTTTCCTCGACGAAATTGTAAGCGATGCCCCGCATAATATCGAAGCCGGCATCTCGCTGAAATCGGATACGCACAAAAACAGCACAGGCCGCCTATTCCTGCAGACCAGCTTCATCAAGCAGGAATTGCCGAACAACCTTGAACTGGGTAAGGCCGACAACGCAATCCTAGGCGTGGTCATCGGCCTGCAGCAGATGCAACCGGAACGTTCGGTGATCCTGGTCAGCAAGGACATCAACATGCGCATCAAGGCGCGCGCACTGGGGCTTGAAGCGCAGGACTATTTTAACGACAAGGTGCTGGAAGACACCGACCTGTTGTACAGCGGCGTGCTGGAACTGCCACAGGACTTCTGGGAAACCCATGGCCGGGACATGAAATCCTGGATCAAGGATGGACACACCTACTACCAGATCCACGGCCCACTTTGCGCAGCCTTCTTCGTCAACCAGTTTGTCTACCGTGAAGAAGAAGATGCTGGATTCTATGCGATCGTACTTGAGCAGAACGACACCAGCGCGCTGCTGCGCACCCTGACTGACTACACCAACAGCAAACACAACGTGTGGGGCATCGTCGCGCGCAACCGCGAACAGAATTTCGTGCTCAACCTACTTTTGAATCCGGAGATCGATTTCGTCACGCTCCTAGGGCAGGCTGGTACTGGAAAAACGCTGCTGACACTGGCAGCGGGGCTGATGCAGACGCTAGAAGCAAAGCTCTATTCGGAAATCATCATCACCCGAGTGACCGTGCCCATAGGCGAAGACATCGGATTTCTGCCCGGCACCGAAGAAGAAAAGATGACTCCGTGGATGGGTGCGTTGGAAGACAATCTGGACGTACTCAATAAAACCGACGAGGAAGCAGGCGACTGGGGGCGTGCCGCCACCCGCGACCTGATCCGTTCGCGCATCAAGGTCAAATCACTCAATTTCATGCGCGGCCGGACTTTTCTAAACAAATACATTATCATAGACGAATCTCAGAACCTGACGCCCAAGCAGATGAAGACGCTGATCACGCGCGCAGGCCCCGGCACCAAGGTGGTGTGCATGGGCAATATCGCTCAGATCGACACGCCCTATCTGTCAGAGGGCAGCTCGGGCCTGACCTATGTGGTGGACAGATTCAAGGGATGGGAGCATGGCGGCCACATTACCCTTTTGCGCGGCGAACGATCCAGACTAGCTGATCATGCAGGTGAAGTCTTATGAGCGTCAAAATCAAAGCGGATTAAAAATTGAGTCCTGTTATCGAAAAACTTGATGCCGAGTGGCAAGCTTTGCTCACACCCGAGCAATACAAGGTATGCCGCGAGTGCGGCACGGAGCCGCCCTTTACAGGCGCATACTGGGCCTGCCACGATTCGGGCATCTACCGTTGCGTGTGCTGCAATCACCCGCTATTTGACGCTGCGGCCAAATTCGATTCCGGTAGCGGTTGGCCCAGCTTCTGGCAACCCATAGAAGATGAAAGTATTTCCATTCGTGCCGACAGCAGCCATGGCATGCAGCGAGATGAAGTAAACTGCGCGCATTGCGGATCCCATCTTGGCCATGTCTTCCCCGATGGGCCGCCACCCACCGGACTGCGCTTTTGCATCAACTCGGCCTCTTTGACGCTAGACAGAAACTAAATCATGAAACTGTTATTCGATGTTTTTCCGGTTATCCTGTTCTTTGTCTTCTTCAAATTCGGCAATTCACATCCTGAAACAGCAGATGCAATACTGACTGCGTTCCACATTGTTCTGGGCCCGTCCATCAAACCAGCCATTTTCCTTGCCACGCTGGTTTCAATTTTCGCCACCACCCTGCAGATTCTCTGGACAAAATACCGGCATGGCAAAGTCGATGCGATGTTATGGTTAAGCTTTTTTGTCATCGTGCTGTTTGGCGGTGCCACTCTGGTATTTCACAACGACACCTTTATCAGATGGAAACCCACCGTCTTGTATTGGCTGTTTTCAGGAGCGCTGCTAGGGTCCAACCTGATTTTCAAAAAAAATCTGATCCGCAGCGCCTTGAGCAATAAAATGGCGTTGCCGGTACGTATATGGAACCTATTGAATCTGAGCTGGGGGCTGTTTTTTCTGGTGCTGGGATTCATCAATCTGTACGTCGCCTACAACTACCCCATCGAATCCTGGGTAAATTTCAAACTTTTCGGCTTCACCGGATTGATGCTGATATTCGTCGTGGCGCAAAGCGCATGGCTGTCAAAATATATGAACGAAGATAAGGAAAACAACTGATGTGGTATGCAATCATCGGACAGGACTTCCCCGAGAGCATGGAAAAGCGCATGGCTAATCGCCCCGCTCATGTAGCGCGTCTGGCAGCACTGCAGGCACAAGGCCGGCTGATGCTGGCAGGGCCATTCCCGGCCATCGATTCAGAGGATCCAGGCACGGCAGGATTTACCGGCAGCCTGATCGTCGCGGAATTCCCATCGCTTGCCGAGGCCAAAGCCTGGGCCGATGCGGAACCTTATCTTGCAGGCGGCGTCTACGAGAAGATCAGCGTCAAACCGTTCAAAAAGACTTTCCCGACATGAACAACATCGAAACCATGCGCGACAAGCTTTCGAGCCTAGATCCGGTATCGGTCGATATTATAGACGAAAGCCATAAACACGCTGGACATGCAGGCGCCAGGGATGGCGGAGGCCATTACCTGTTGAAAATTATCACACCCAAGTTTGCCGGGATGACTACGATGGCACGCCATCGTATGATATATTCGGTATTGGGAGAGATGATGAAGCGTGACATACACGCGCTTAATATACAGGCGAAAACGCCGGACGAAGTTTAACTTTTTAATTCAAGAGGACTTACATGTTGAAAACTCATAGACTTGCAGCTCTGGCCATCGTGACCGCACTGGCTATCAATCCAGCCTTCGCCGATGACAAGTCAGCCGCCATCGTGAATGGCGTCGCCATCCCCCAGTCGCGCGTCGAAATGGACGTCAAGGGCGCCGAATCGCAAGGCCGCACCGACAGCCCTGAGTTGCGTAAACTCATCCGCGACGATCTCATCAACCGCGAAGTGATCTCACAGGAAGCCGTCAAGGAAGGCCTGGACAAGACGCCATCCGTGGTCGATCAACTCGCCATCGCAAAACAGACCGTGCTGGTGAGTGCTTTCATACAGGACTACCTCAAGAAGCACCCGATCAGCGACGAACAGATGAAGAAAGAGTATGACAATTACAAGGCCCAACTGGGCGACAAGGAATACGAAGTAAGCCATATCCTGGTCAAGACCGAACCCGAGGCCCGCGCCATCATCGCCAAACTCAACAAGAAGGCCAAGTTCGAGACGCTTGCCAAGGAATCCCTGGATGCAGGTTCTGCAGGAAAAGGCGGCTCATTGGGCTGGACCGTACCCAAAAGCCTGGTCGAACCTTTTGCCAATGCCTTGCTGAATCTGAAAAAAGGCGAATACACCAAGGAGCCTGTGCAGACCCAGTTCGGCTGGCACGTGATCAAGCTTGACGACATACGTCCGCTGAAGGCGCCTAGTTTCGAGCAGATGAAGCCGAAGCTGGAGCAGCATCTGCAACAACTGGAAGTTCAGAAAGCAGTCAGTGACCTGCGCGCATCCGCGAAGATCGAATAAGGTATCTCGCAACCCTCAAAAAGGACACCCAAGGGTGTCCTTTTTTTACTCTATGTAGCAGCGTTTCGCGTCAGCAGAAAAACATTTTCCTGCATTCTGGTCACTCCGCGCTCTGCGAAGCGCGGTTCCAAAACGTCTGCCTGGTCGAGCAGCTCTATGCTGGCAAAATTGCGATACAGCCTTTCCACCTCATCGACAGACACCGCAAACGGAGGCCCCTGCATTTCAGCCTGAGGATAATCGAAGGTGATCAGCAATATCCTTGTTTCGCGCGGCAGTATGCTCATCAGATGGCGCACGTAATGTTCGCGCATTGCAGGCGGCAGCGCGACCATGGACGCGCGGTCATACACTGCAGAAACGCCCTCCATGTCTTCGCGTTTGAGGTCGAAAAAATCGCCGCAAAGTATGCTTATGCCCTGTGCCTCGCAGAGTTCGAATTTCCCGAAAGGCCTGCATGTCGCGGAAAGGCCGTTTTCCTCGAAGTACGCCTGCACCGCAATCGGGCTCAACTCCACCCCGAGCACTTTGGCGCCTTGCTTGACAAGCCATGACATGTCCAAGCTCTTTCCGCAAAGCGGCACGAACACCCTATTCCCCAGCTGATGACCATGCCGCATCAAATATGGATTGACCTCGTTCTGATGAAAACCTGTTTGGTTAAGCTCCCATCGTTCCAGCCAGAAATCCCTATCCACTTATCCCACCCACTTTCTGGCGTTTCTGAACATCCTGAGCCATGCGCCGTTTTCCTTCCAATCGGCAGGATGCCATGAGTTCTGCACCGCCCGGAACACACGCTCCGGATGCGGCATCATGATCGAGAAGCGGCCGTCTGGCGTGGTCAAGCCCGTGATACCCTCTGGCGAACCGTTGGGATTCATCGGATAGATCTCTGTCGCTTCGCCGCGATTGTCGACATAGCGCAGCGTGACATGGGCAGCCTTCATTTTCTTTTCCCCGGCAAAGTCGGCATAGCCTTCGCCGTGCGCGACCACAACGGGCATGCGGCTTCCAGTCATGCCCTCGAAAAGAATCGAAGGGGAAGGCTGCACCTCCACCATCACGAAGCGCGCCTCGAACTGTTCGGACTGGTTGCGCGAAAAATGCGCCCAATTCTCCGCACCTGGTATGATCTCGTGCAAATTACTCATCATCTGGCAGCCGTTGCATACACCCAAAGCGAAGGTATCCTTGCGGTTGAAGAAGGCTTCGAATTCATCTCTGGCTCTTGGATTGAACAGGATGGATTTTGCCCAGCCTTCGCCGGCACCCAGCACATCGCCATAGGAAAATCCGCCGCAAGCGGCAAGCCCATTGAAATCGGAAAGCGCAAGTCTTCCGCTGATGATATCGCTCATGTGAACGTCCACCGCCGCAAAGCCTGCCCTGTCGAATGCCGCAGCCATCTCTACATGGCCGTTCACCCCCTGCTCGCGCAGGATGGCAATTCTGGGGCGGCTGCGCATCACGGCAGGCGCTTCATTCACGTCAAAGGTGAGGCTCACATGCAGCCCGGGATCAGCCGCATCGAGGATGCGATCGAACTCGGATTCGGCACATGCGGGATTGTCGCGCAACCTTTGCATCTGGAATGTGGTCTCGGACCAGAAGCGCTGCAGATTAACTCCAGAGTCGGAAAACAGCTTGGTATTTCCACGCATGATCTCGATCATGCCGCTCTGGTTCGGTATCGCGATTTTCTGCACGTTCTTGATGCCCGCACCAGCCGCCATCTGCAAAACATGCGCCACGTCACTGTTCTTCACCTGCACGACCGCACCCAGTTCCTCGCTGAAAAGCGGACGAAGCACATCAGCCTGCTCGACTTGTATCGTAAGCCCGATGTGCGAAGCAAAGGCCATTTCACACAAGGTGACAAAAGCACCGCCGTCCGATCTGTCGTGGTAGGCAAGCAGCATGCCTTCGGAATTAAGCTGCTGTATCAGTTCAAAGTAGGCTTTTAAAGCTGCGGCAGACTCGACATCTGGCGCGACATCCCCCACCTGTTTGTAAACCTGTGCCAGTGCCGACCCGCCCATGCGGTTCTTGCCTTGCCCCAGATCGATGAGCAGCAAGGTCGTATCAAGCTCGGCAAGAAGTTCTGGCGTGAGCGTTGCACGCGCATCCGTGCAGGGCGCGAAGGCCGTCACAATTAGCGACAGAGGGGATGTGACCGACTTATCCTCTGCGCCTTCCTGCCAAGTGGTTTTCATCGACATCGAATCCTTGCCGACCGGAATGCTGATGCCAAGCGCGGGGCAAAGTTCCATGCCCACTGCTCTCACGGCTTCGAATAGCGCCGCATCTTCCCCGTGGTGACCTGCGGCCGCCATCCAGTTGGCCGACAATTTGATGTCGCCAATTTTTTCAATACGCGCTGCCGTGATGTTGGTAATCGCCTCACCCACGGCCATACGAGCGGAAGCGGCCGAATTGATCAACGCCAGCGGCGTGCGCTCTCCCAATGCAAATGCCTCGCCAAGATGCGTGTTGTATCCCCTCAAGGTGACCGCCACATCCGCCACAGGCACCTGCCAGGGACCAATCATTTGGTCGCGCGCGGTCATGCCTCCCACTGTGCGGTCACCAATGCTGATCAGAAAAGTCTTATTGGCAACCGAAGGCAGGCGCAGCACGCGCCCGATGGATTCCGCAAGATCGAGCGTACTGGTGTCGAAATGCTCCAGCTTCGCCGTTTCACGGTTCACGGCCCGCGTCATCTTTGGCGGCTTGCCAAGCAATACCGATAGCGGCATGTTCACAGGGTCGTTTTTGAATTCTTCATCGTGCACGACGATCCGGTCTTCTTCGAGCGCCACGCCAACCACCGCAAACGGGCAGCGTTCGCGCTCGCAGAACGC
The DNA here is from genome assembly GCA_021787435.1 of Pseudomonadota bacterium. Classification (GTDB taxonomy): domain Bacteria; phylum Pseudomonadota; class Gammaproteobacteria; order Burkholderiales; family Gallionellaceae; genus Gallionella. The sequence continues at coordinate 186,873 of JAJYLY010000001.1, forward strand.
GCTAAACTCTTCCAGGCGCTCAGGTGCAATCGCCAGCACATAGCGCTCTTGGGATTCATTGCACCAGATCTGTTTGGGCGACATGCCGGTCTCGTCGAGCGGAATCTTGCGAAGTTCAAAAAGCGCCCCTTTGCCTCCACCGTGCACCAATTCCGGCAGCGCATTGGACATGCCGCCGGCACCCACATCGTGTATCGAAAGTATCGGGTTATCCTTGCCCATTTGCCAGCAGCGGTCTATCACTTCCTGGGCACGGCGCTGCATCTCGGGGTTGCCGCGCTGCACCGAATCAAAATCCAAATTTTCGGCATTGCTGCCTGTGTCCATGCTGGACGCAGCACCCCCGCCCAGCCCGATCAGCATGCCGGGTCCGCCCAGATGCACGATCAGCGCGCCCGTCGGCAGAGCGTGTTTTTGCGTGTGCTGTGCGGATATGCTGCCAAGGCCGCCAGCCAGCATGATGGGTTTGTGATAGCCGCGCATCTCACCACCGACACGCTCCTCGAAAGTGCGAAAATAGCCTGCCAGATTCGGGCGACCGAATTCGTTATTGAACGCGGCAGCGCCCAATGGTCCGTCCAGCATGATCTGCAAGGGGGTAACGATGCGGGAAGGCTTCCCATATTGCGCAAGGGTGGAACGGGAGGTTCCGGGCACACTGCGGCATCCTCCTTGCGAGGAACAGGCCTCCCATGGCTGCTCATACCCGGGAATATTCAGGTTGGACACGGAAAATCCGGTCAGCCCCGCCTTCGGCTTGGAACCCGTGCCAGTCGCTCCCTCGTCGCGTATCTCGCCGCCTGAGCCTGTGGCTGCACCTGCAAAAGGCGCGATGGCTGTCGGATGATTGTGGGTCTCAACTTTCATCAGCGTGTGCGTCAACTCCTCGCTGAATGCGTAACTTTTGTCGGTGCGCGGATAAAAACGCGCGATGTTTGCCCCTTCGATGACCGAGGAATTGTCCGAATACGCGATGACCGTCCCTTTGGGACTTGCCTTGTGGGTATTGCGTATCATGCCGAACAGCGACATGCTCTGCGCCTCGCCATCTATTACCCAGTCGGCATTGAATATCTTGTGGCGGCAATGTTCTGAATTCGCCTGCGCGAACATCATCAGCTCAACATCGGTGGGATTGCGCTTGAGCTTTTTGAAATTCTCCACCAGATAGTCGATCTCGTCAGCGGACAATGCAAGACCCATCTCGCGGTTGGCTTTAATCAGCTCATCGGCTCCGCCTTGCAGGATGTCCACGGTTGCAAGCGGTTGAGGCTTACCATCGCGGAAAATTTTTTCTGCGGCACCGTCTGGCGTATCCAACACAGACTCGGTCATGCGGTCATGCAGCAGCGGCAACACTGCCGCCCTGTCGGCCATGCTCAATCCGGCTTTCAGGTAATAGATCACGCCGCGCTCGATACGCTCTATCCCGTCGAGTCCGCAATGCTGCGCGATGTCTGTGGCCTTGGTCGACCAGGGCGATATCGTGCTCAGACGCGGCACCACCAGCACGCGGAGAAATTCGCCTTTGGGCTCGCCCGCCGTTTCATCAAGGCCCAGCACCTTGTCCAGCAGCTTCTCCTCTGCCTTGGTCAGCGTCTTGGCGCGCAGAGAACTGAAATAGCAATGCCGGGTGTCAGCGATCCAAGCATCAGGCGCGACCGCTTTTAATGCTGAACGCAATTTTTCAAGACGGAATGCCGAAAGGGCTGAACTGCCGAAAGAGACTTTGAACATGGCGGATGAGAATAAAATTCGGGACGCGATTATACTATGCCACGCGCTCAAGATAGATGCCCATCATGAATCCACACACCATAGAACAAAGCCGGATAGCAAAGCTGCCTCAACGTCCGCGGGACAGCCACAAAGGTATGTATGGCACAGTAGTGGTTATCGGGGGGGCATCAGGCATGACAGGCGCAGCGCTGCTGGCCGCAAGAGCAGCTCTCAAACTAGGCACAGGCGCTGTGCATGCAGTGCTACTGGCAGAAAACGCCCCTGCTTTAGATATCATGCAGCCCGAGCTGATGCTGCATGGCGCGCATAGCGCGCTTCCACACGCCACCGCAATGTTGGCAGGCTGCGGAATGGGGCTCGATGCGACAGCGCAAAAGCTGCTGGTCAAGGCGCTGCACAGCAATGCAGCGCTGGTGCTCGATGCCGATGCGCTGAACCTGATTTCCATGCATGGCGAATTGCGCAGGCTTTTGATTGCGCGTAAAGAACCCTCCGCGCTCACCCCGCATCCGGCCGAGGCTGCCCGCCTGCTCGGCTGCACCACGGAAAAAGTACAGCAGGATCGCATCGCATCGGCACAGCAACTAGCCAGGACATTCGGCTGCTCGGTGGTGTTAAAAGGCGCCGATAGCCTGTGCGCAACGCGCGATATGCGCCTGTTCATGAATAAAACCGGCAATCCGGGCATGAGCGCGCCCGGCATGGGAGATGTGCTTGCCGGCATGATCACTGCTTTCATCGCTCAGGGTTTGCGCATCGACGATGCGCTGCTTCTGGCGGTGCACCTGCATGGCGCTGCAGGCGATGAGCTGGCAAGACAGCATGCTGTCGGCATGACTGCGAGCGAACTCACCGATCAAGCACGTCTGCTTTTAAACAAATGGGGTTCAACCTGATCTATTCTGTCACCTGATGCGAATACCAACTGATCCATGACCACTCCGATCGACATCTCTGAAAAATCCGGCGTGCGCTATCTGCACTTCGGCTCACCCTGGATACAGGGCGCGATGCGCATCGCGCGCCCTTGGAGTCTGGAACTGGAGTACACTCGAGAGATGATGGCATCCCTGCTGCTGCGCGACGAATCAAGATGGCCGCGCAAGGTTCTGCTGATCGGCCTGGGCGCTGCTTCACTGACCAAATTTCTATACCGTTATCGGCCGCTCTCACACCTCACCATCGTCGAAATCGATCCCTCTGTGGTAGCTGCCGCAAGGCATTTCTTCAAACTACCGGAAGATGACAGGCGCATCCACATGGTGATCGGCGACGGCGCAGAATATATGCTGGCTACAGACAAAAAATTTGACCTGATCCTAGTGGATGGCTTCAATGAACATGCGCAGCCGGGTCAGTTGAACAGCCTGCCCTTCTATCAGGCCTGCCGCAGCCGCCTGTCCAGGCAGGGCATCATGGCGGTCAACCTGCTTGGCCTATCCAAGGGCGTGCTGGGTGGCTTCGCGCATATACATCAGGCCTTCGACGAGCGCGCGCTGATGTTCCCTTCCTGCGAGAGCGGCAACACCATCGCCTTTGCTGTTGACGGCGATGAAATCAGCATCCATCTTGACGACATGAAAGAAGGCGCGCTGTCGCTGAAAGAGGAAACCGGGCTTAACCTGCTCCCCACCCTGGCAAGGCTCGCGCAGGCCAGAACCTGCAAGAACAACACGCTAATTCTGTAACTGACTTACCTACGGCGCAGTATCATGCGTTCGAGCAGGCGATCCTTCGCAATGAACTGGTGCTTCAAGGCGCCCAGCACATGGATGATTACTACTGCGATCAGCACATTCACCAATGTTCCGTGCAGACTATGCACCAGCAGCCCGTGATAGCCGTGCGCCTTGGGCAGCATGTTCGCATTCTGGGCAAGCAGAGCCTTGCCCACGCTGCTCTGGATCACGGTCAGCACGCCGCTGATCGGCACCATTAGCAACAAAAGATAAAGCAGGTGATGCACGCCATGGGCTACCTTATCCATCATCGTATTGCCCATGGCCGGTGGCACGCCATCCTTGCTTCGGAAAAAAAGGCGCATCGTTATCAGCAACAATATCACAATGCCTACTGAAGCATGGACGATATAGCCCAGAAGGGTCGCGCGGCTCTCGTCGGTAGAATCGGACAGTGTATCTCCCAGATACCAAGCGAGCAAAAGCAGCGCCAGCGTCAGCCAGTGTGCGATTACCATGCGTTTACTGTATTGCGTCATCTCTTTCCTTTCATCAGAATCGTCAAGCCAATCGGGCAATATTAACCCAACAAAGTTCCTTTGCGGGAAAAATTCGCGCACTGCTGACATGCGCACTGATGTCGCGGTATGCTTCACCTCTAGCAATGCAGAAAGCCTTGCGACATGAACGCAACCTTAGGACTCACCACGTCAGAAGCCGAACAGCGATTGGCCGAGACAGGCTATAACGAACTGGCGCCACCCCATGCGCGGCGTTTTTACGAAATCACAGCCGACATTCTGCGCGAACCGATGTTCCTGCTGCTGATTGCCGCAGGCATCATTTATCTTCTGCTGGGCAGTCTGGAGGATGCGCTGATGCTGCTCTGCTTCGTCTTGGTCGTAATCGCGATGACGGCATTTCAAGCGCAAAAAAGCGAAAGGGTTATGGATGCCTTGCGCGAATTGTCCAGTCCGCGCGCAAAGGTCATGCGCGATGGCAAACCGCAGCGCATCGCAGGGCGCGAAGTCGTGATCGACGACCTTCTGCTACTTACTGAAGGCGACCGGGTTGCCGCCGATGCGGTACTGATAAGCTGCAACGATTTAATGGCCGACGAATCCATGCTGACCGGCGAATCGGTTCCGGTGCGCAAACAGGCTGATGGGCAAAAAACCGCAACCATGGAGCCTGGCGGAGACGATCAGCCTTTCGTTTATGCAGGTACGGTGCTGGTGCAAGGCAGCGGCATCGCTCGCGTCATTGCCACCGGGAAATCAAGCGCTATCGGCAGGATAGGCAAGTCACTCGAAGACACCTCATCCGGCACATCCCCGTTGCGCATACAGACAGCGCATCTGGTGCGTTATCTTGCGATTGCAGCCCTTTCCATCTGCACGGCGCTGGTGCTCATCTACGGTTATACGCGGGGCCACTGGCTCAACGCACTGCTAGCTGGCATCACGCTGGCGATGTCCACTCTGCCTGAAGAATTTCCGGTGATCCTGTCCGTATTCATGTCGCTGGGTTCATGGCGCATCTCTCAGCACCATGTACTCACGCGCAGACTGGATGCCATCGAAACGCTAGGCGCTGCCACCTTGCTATGCACCGACAAGACCGGCACCCTGACCCAGAACCGCATGGCTATCAAAAAGCTCTATGGTAACGGGCAGATGCTGCATGTGCACGAACTCTCCGAACTGCCTGAGCCCTGGCATGAGCTGGTTGAATTCGGCATACTGGCAAGCGAAAAAGATCCGTTCGACCCGATGGAACGCGCTTTGCATGAGCTTGGCAAGCGCACCTTGAGCGGTAGCGAACACCTGCATGAGCAATGGGAGATCGTCCACGAATACAGCCTTTCACCTGAGATGCTGGCCATGTCCCATGTCTGGCAAGGCGGCGATCAACCCCATCATCTGGTCGCCGCCAAAGGCGCGCCTGAAGCCATCATCGACCTTTGTCACCTACCAGAAAATGAAGCGCTATCCATCGCACAAGTCGCGTCCAACATGGCCGATGAAGGCCTGCGCGTGCTGGGTGTTGCGCGTGCCCGATTGATTCCGGGACAGCGCTGGCCGAAGCGCCAGCACGACATCGAATTTTCCTTCGTCGGCCTACTGGGACTCAGCGACCCAATCCGCAAAGGCGTGACCGATGCGATTGAGCAGTGCCATGCAGCAGGTATCCGGGTGGTGATGATCACAGGCGACCATGCCAGAACGGCTGTTGCCATCGGCCGCGAACTGGGCCTGCCGGCACAGCATGTCATGACTGGCGCTGAATTGAACGATTTATCTAATATTGAGCTGCGCGCAAGGCTGCGCGATATACAAGTATTTGCGCGCATCGCACCACAGCAGAAATTGCGTCTTGTAGAAGGCTTCAAGGCGAATGGCGAAATCGTCGCGATGACGGGCGATGGCGTGAACGATGCACCCGCGCTCAAGGCAGCTCACATCGGTGTTGCGATGGGAAACCGAGGTACGGACGTTGCGCGCGAAGCGGCAGCGCTCGTGCTGCTCGACGACGACTTCACTTCTCTGGTTGCAACTGTGCGCCTAGGACGGCGCATATATGACAATCTGAGACACGCGATGAGCTACACGCTGTCCGTGCATCTGCCCATCGTCGGCATCGCGATGCTGCCGGTATTGCTTGGCAGGCCTCTGATCCTGATGCCTGCTCACATCATGTTCCTGGAGCTGATCATAAGTCCTGCCTGCTCGATCTTTTTCGAAGCCGAGGCGGAGGAGCGCAACATCATGCAGCGCCCGCCCAGAAGCGCTACTGAGAAGCTGTTTTCCGGAAAACGGATGGCAGTCAGCCTGTGGCAGGGCATTGCTGCGCTCACCGCAGCCTTCGCCATTTATGTATGGGCATCATGGAGCGCTCTTGACGAAAACACTGTGCGCGCTTTTGTCTTCAGCGGCATGGTGACAGGGAACATCGCACTGTTATGGGCCAACCGCTCGCCTTCTAAGCTGCAAAAAAACCCTGTGCTGCGCTGGATACTGCTTGGCAGTATTGGCGCCCTGCTACTGGTTCTCAACCTCCCCATACTGCGCGAGCTGTTTCATTTCTCAGGCAACGTATTGTTCATACTGTTTGTCGGCATGCTTTCAGCCCTGAGCACGGGACTGCTGAGCAGCGCGGTAAAACGTGTAGGTTAAACCTTAAAGGCGCTCAGTTCTTGTATTTGCATTTCGGCTTGATGCAGTTGGCGTAGATATAGAGCGAGTGGTCATGCAATTCAAAGCCGCGCTCAGACGCGGCTTTCTTCTGTCGCTGCTCTATGGTCGCGTCAAAGAACTCCTCGACTCGCCCACATTGCAGGCATACGATATGGTCGTGGTGGTCGCCCTGATTTAGCTCGAAAACCGACTTGTCGCCTTCGAAATGGTGTTTCACCAGGATCCCTGCCTGCTCGAACTGGTTCAACACGCGATACACGGTGGCAAGCCCGACGTCGTCTCCGCTTGCCAGCAACTTCTTGTAAACGTCCTCTGCACTCAAATGACGATCGTTGCCGCTTTCAAACAGGCTTAACACCTTGAGCCTGGGCAAAGTGGACTTCAAGCCAGCACTCTTAAGATGCAACAATTCGTTCATGGTGGAGTCTCCGCAAGGTGCAATAAAAAAATTATATCAAAAAGTTGTTGCAATTGCAAATGAGAATGATTAGCATTAGCAGTATGAAGTTCAGATCATTTCATACAAGGAAACAACATGCGACTCTTATTATCTCTGCTGGCAGGGACAGTACTGCTGAATAATCCAGTGCTGGCTGCCGGCGAACCGGCAACCACACTGATCATTGACCACCAGAAATTTACCCCCACACAACTGAACATTCCAGTTGCAAGCAGGACGAAAATCATCATCCGCAATCAGGATGCGGTACCGATCGAATTCGAAAGCTATGACCTTTCCCGCGAAATTGTAGTTCCCGGGCATGGCGAGGCGTCCATCTATATCGGGCCGCTGGAACCGGGCAGCTACCAGTTTTTCAACGATTTTGACCACGACATGCAAGGCACTGTCATCGTCAAACCTACAAAGGGAAACTGATCATGCTTGCAACCGCGGTCATCATGTTTCGCGAAGTGCTGGAAGCCTCCCTCATCATCGCCATCGTGCTGAGCGCGAGCCGCGGCATCGAAAATCGCGGGCGCTGGGTCGCATCCGGTGCAGCTCTGGGACTTCTGGGTGCTGCCATCGTGGCCATGCTGGCCAATGTCGCCTCCTCCGAATTTTCGGGCAACGGACAGGCGCTGCTCAACGCGGCGATCCTACTCGGTGCAGTCATCATGCTGACTTGGCACAACGTATGGATGAGCGCTCATGGAAAACAGCTATCAACGGAAGTCAAGGCAGTCGGCGCAGACGTTGAATCCGGACAGCGCCCGATGGCCGCATTGCTGATCATCACGCTGGTGGCGGTGATGCGCGAAGGCTCCGAGGCGGTATTGTTTCTCTGGGCAATTGCCACAGGCGGCGAACAAGGCTCCCGCATGCTGATGGGAGGTGCAGGCGGCGTTGTTGCCGGAATCTTAGTAGGCATGCTTCTGTACCTTGGACTGCTGCGCATTCCCACCAGGCATTTCTTCAGCGTCACGAGCTGGCTGATCCTCTTTCTGGCAGCAGGTCTTGCAGCCCAGGCCGCTGGCTTCCTCAATCAGGTCGGCCTGTTGCCCGCATTGGGCAATGGCATATGGAACACATCCGGCATCCTGAGCCAGAATAGCCTACTCGGACAATTCCTGCATATATTGATCGGCTACATCGCGCGCCCATCAGGCATACAAATCCTGTTCTATGTGGGCACCCTCATGAGCATTTTTTTGCTGATGCGCACCTATGGTAGCAATCGCAGGGATACACGCAGATGAGAATGAAATCAGGAGCTATCATGCTCCTTTGCCTTTGCGCCAACATCGCCCATGCGGACAACGATTACATCGTCTACTCGCCCACCGTCGTAGAGGGGCAAAGCGAAGTGGAAACCTATGGCTTCAATTCCCGGGACGGCCGCAGCACGCTTAATGGCGCAAGCGGATACAACATCTCAGTAGCGCACAGCTTCACGAGCTGGTGGAAAGCCGAGGTCTATGTAGGAGAATTCAATCGCGATCCGGGAGGGCAGGCACACCCTTCGGGTTATGAACTGGAAAACACCTTTCAACTGACATCCCCCGGCGAATACTGGGCCAACGTCGGTTTCCTGGCAGCCTACGCTCACAGCAAGCTGCAGGGCGTGCCAAGCACTCTTGAATTCGGCCCGCTGCTGGAAAAGATATCCGGACATATCGATCAGCGCTTCAATCTCATTTTTGGCAAAGGGGTAGGCAGCGACCAGAGCAGCGCCTATGCCTACCGCTCAGCCTACAGCCTGGGTTACAACATCAATGCAGGGCGCGCCACCTATACTCCCGGCATGGAAGTCTATTTGAGACCTGCCGACAATGCCTACCAGATCGGGCCGGTGTTTTCAGGCGAGCTGAGATCCCGTGGCGGGAAAGAGATGGAGTATAGCGTGGGCGTGGTGTTCGGCGTCAATCCCGGCGCGCCTGCCAAGACGCTGCTGGCCCGTCTGGAATACGAGTTCTTCTAATCTGATGCTTCAGATCTGTCCGTAGTTCAGGAAGGTGATCATGTTGCGCCCCTGATTCTTGGAAAAATAAAGTGCGTTGTCCGCAGACTTAACCAGCATTTCGGGCGACAATTCCGTCGCAGGCAGGACGCTAGAGACACCGCAGCTCACCGTCACATGCCCGTAAGGGGAATCCATGTGCGGCAGTTTCAGTTCTGTCACCTGCTGGAGGATGCGCTCGGCCACACGGTTCGCACCGCTTTCAGCCGTCTCACTCAATATCATCACAAACTCTTCGCCGCCATAACGCGCAACCAGATCTCCCGGGCGGGGCGCTGCGCGCGAAACCTCCAGGGCGATCGCGACCAGACAGTCATCACCCTCCTGATGTCCATACCTGTCGTTGTATTTCTTAAAGAAATCCACATCCAGCATCACGACGGACAACGGCATGTTGAGCCTGAGACAGCGCCGCCATTCACGTGCCAGCGACACGTCAAACATGCGGCGATTGGCGATGCCGGTCAACGCATCCGTCATCGACAGCCGCTGCAATTCCTGGTTCGCGTCATGCAACTGGCCCGCCAGTTTGACCAGCGCGCGTTGCATCTGGACCAAACGGTACATAGCACGCACCTTGGCCTGAACCACCACGCTGCCAACCGGCTTCATGATGTAATCATCCCCGCCAACCTCGATGCCGCGCGCTAGATCCTCGTCCTTGGACATCACGCTCAGAAAGATGATCGCAGTCCATTCATCCTTGCCTTGCAACCTGCGAATTTCCTTTGCGACTTCATAGCCATCGGTATCCGGCAATATGATGTCGAGCAGAACAATGTCAGGACGTTCGCGATTGTAAATGTCGATCGCATCGTGGCCGTTTTCGGCCAACAACGGTTCAACACCCATTTTTTCGATATAACCGGAAATCGCCTTGAGCGCCACCTTGCTGTCTTCGACAACAAGTACTTTCAAATTGCTTAATCTCATCGCCATCGCGCCTGTTTCCGTTGATTATCAACCCGTCAACCTTCCCGCGCCAAAACTGAAATTTCAAACAGAGCCTTAAATATTTAACCGCGGTGCATTGAAACTGCCTGTGCGCTCGCGCTTTCTATCCATTTTTTTACCCGGTTCGCATCGCCGATGCGGCTGCTCTTGCCAACCGAATCCAGCAACACGATGATGACCGGACGCTGGCGGATTTGTGCCTGCATGACAAGGCATCGTCCCGCCTCATTGATGAATCCGGTCTTGCTCAAACCGATTTCCCATGAGGTGCTCTTCACCAATGGATTGGTATTGTTAAAGCGCAGCTCGTGTCCGCGCCGCCCCTCAACCAGACGCGAAGCGGTGGTGGTAAATTGGTGTATCAGTTTGTAATTGCGAGCTGCGGCAACCATCTTGACCAGGTCGCGCGCTGTCGACACGTTCTGGCTGTTCAAACCTGTCGGATCACGAAATGTGGTGTTCATCATACCCAACTGGCGCGCCTTCGCGTTCATTGCAGCCACGGCAGCTGCTGTTCCGCCTGGATAGTTGCGCGCCAGTGCAGAGGCAGCTCGGTTTTCGGATGACATCAGCGCCAGGTTGAGCATCTCTCTGCGGGTAAAAGTCGTTCCCACACCTAGGCGCGAATGCGTGCCCTTCAGCATGTCCTGATCCGCATCGGACACACTGATCTCTTCATCCAGATCGGGCTTGGAATCCAGCACCACCATCGCCGTCATAAGTTTGGTGATCGACGCGATAGGCGTGATTGCATCAGGATTTTTCGTGTACAAGGGGCGCTGCGTCTGTTCGTCATAAACCAGCGCAAAGGATGAAAGTAATTTAGGACTGGAATGAGGCTGGAACAGACTCACTCTGGTATCGTACTTTATCGCAAGGCTGGGATCAGGAGCCGCGATCAGCTTGTCATGACTTTCCACGACAGTCTGTTCGATTGCAGCATTCGCCGAAATAGCCTTGACAGACTGCTCCGTGACAGGCGTCGCATCCAGAATCGCAGCCACCTTGACGGATTCAGCTGCAGGTTCGCTCCCCTGCTGCGCATGCGAATCGTGGTGAGAAGCAGCTTTGTAATGATGGACAGCCTTATGATGGCGAGTGATCTTGTGATGATGGACCGCCTTGTGATGGGACTTTCGGTGGTGTTTGACATGATGTCTGACGGCCTGATTTTCGCCAATCGTATTACCGTCATTTTCGCCCGCTTGCGCAATCAGCGCATTGCCAGCCAGCACGCAGATCAGCAATATCTTTTTCATTTTATGCTCACTCAAAAACCCGACAGGTAAAAGAATACCCCAAAAAAAATATAAATCAATATAAATCAAAAGGCAGGCCGCTCATGCTCCATATGTTTCTGAAGATCTTTCGTGCCTGCTTTGCAACAACAAGCCGCCGAACTTGCCGCCCCCCAACAGGCTGCAATTATAGCCTCGTATCCGTCTGACGACGAGAACAATTCCAATCAATCCGCATTTTTGCCATAACCCAGCACGCCGATAATCATGCGCACTGCGGCATAGCTCAATCTGGCGACAACATGCCCGCCACGCCCCCCCTTGTTCCAGCGAGCAGGCTCAATGCGCAACGCATCATGCGAGATAGCGTCAAACAACCGGCCGCGCAGCTCGGCGGCAAACCCTGCATCGGACACCACGAGATTCGCCTCACGCGCCAGCAGCAGACTGAACGGATCGATATTGGACGAACCCACTGTGACCCATGAACCATCTATCACTGCAACCTTGGCATGCAAATAGCTTGGCTGATATTCGTATATCTCTATGCCTGCCTCGAGAAGCTGGTCATACAGCGCATGCGTCGCATAGTGCAACAAGCGATATTCCACCTTGCCCTGCAAAAGTAAAATAACGCGCACCCCGCGTTCGGCCGCTTGGGTCAAGGTTCTGCGAAAGCCAAGGCCTGGCAGAAAATATGCATTGGCAATCACTACTTCGCGCTTCGCAGTGCTGATCGCCTTCAGATAGGCGCGCTCGATATCGCGCCGATGGCGCAGATTATCGCGCAGAAAAAGGCTGATATTAGGCAACGCAGTGCCACGCCCGTTGCCGAGGATGAACCTCTCGATGCGCCTTACCCTTGCATTGGCCCAGGACACAGCACTCCAGAGGCGGCGCATCACGATATGTACATCTCCAGCCACGCTGCCTTGTATGCGCACCGCAAAATCAAAGCGTGGCACGACAGACCCCCCGTTGCGATTGACATCGTCGATGATGTTGATACCGCCGACATATGCCACCTCACCGTCCAGCACAACCAGCTTGCGATGCAGGCGACGCAGGCGATGGCGGCGCATCTTGAATCGATACAGTTCGCGCCTGAACCACTGCACATGCACGCCAGCTGCTTCCAATTCAGAAAACCAGTGCGCAGGAAAATCCACTGATCCGAATCCATCCATTAGCACACGCACCGAAACACCGCGCCTGGCTGCGCGCTCCAGCGCGGAACAAACAAGGCGACCTATTTCATCGGCGGCGAAGATATAGGTTTCAAGATATACAAAACTCCGGCACGCATCAATGTCTGCCAAAAGCTGTGGAAAATACGCAGTTCCATTTTGCAATAGTGCAAGCTGATTCCCGTCTACCTGCTGCATGTCAATCATTCAACTTGAGGCTGGCCGACAACGCAGCATGATCCGACAATCGCTGCCATGCACCGCCCACATGTGCTTCGCTCTTCTTCACTTCGAAGCCGCGCACGTATATGCGATCTAGGCGAAACATCGGCATTCTTGCCGGAAAACTGCGCGCAAGCTTTCCGCCGTGCAGGCTGAACACATCGTACATGTTAAGTTCCTTTGCGATGACCACGCTCATCTGGTTGCGCCAGTCATTAAAATCTCCCGCGATGATGACAGGGGAATCGGCCGGTATCTCATTCTTGACATACTCGATCAGGGCGGAAGTCTGAGTGCGCCTCCCCCTTGCAAACAGGCCGAAATGCGCGCACAGACAATGCACGCGGCGAGCTGTTGGAAGTTCGATTTCACAGTGCAAAAGGCCGCGACTCTCGAAGCGATGCGCAGAGATGTCGGTATTGATTATGCGCAGAATCGGATAACTGCTGAGAATCGCATTGCCATGATGGCCTGCGGCATAGACTGCATTCATGCCATAGGCAAAATGCGGCCATCGTCTGTCCGCGATGAATTCATGCTGCGCGCCTACCGGATAGTTTGCGAAGTTATGGGGATGGAAGGTGTGCGCACCCTGCACTTCCTGCAGAAACACGATGTCTGCATTAAGCTCGCGCAACCTGTCTCTCAGCTCGTGCAAAACCACACGCTGATTGAAATATGAAAGTCCCTTATGGATATTGTAGGTGGCGACGTTGAGCATGGCGCCTATTCTACAATGGCTGGCTGAGCACTTCTACGCGTGTGCGCTTTGCGTCATGCGACCCGGTTGGCCGGCGCGCCGGTCACGAATGCCTCGATATTGTCGATCAGCTGATCGGCCAGAGTCTGCATCGCCGACCTGCCGGACCATGCGATATGCGGCGTCAATATGAAATTCGGCATATCGATATCCAGCAAAGGACAGTCTTCGGTTGGGGGCTCCTTACCCAGCACATCGAATCCTGCCCCGGCAATGCGTCCCGATACCAGCGCCTCATGCAGCGCCTTCTCGTCCACAAGCCCGCCTCTTGCGGTATTGATCAATATCGCGCCGGGTTTCATGCGCAGGAATTCTTTAGCGCTTAACAGATGACGGGTCACTTCGTTGAGTGGCAGATGCAGACTGATCGCATCGCTCATTTCAAGCACCTTCTCGAATGCGGTATAGCCCGGCCGCACATCGGCAGCCCCTTTGTGTTCGGCAAGGAGCACCTGCATACCAAAAGCGCGCGCGATCTCTGCAACCGCATGGCCGATTGCGCCATAACCCACTATCCCCAGCGTGCTGCCGTGCAAATCCAAAACGGGATGGGTGAACAGACAGAACTGTTTTGCCTTCTGCCATTCGCCGTTTCTAACGTCAGCATGAAATGCCAGCAGGTTGCGGCGCAGCGCGAGCAATAGCATAAACACATGTTCAGGAACGGTGTGCACCGAATAATTGCGTATGTTGGACACCACGATGCCGCGCTCCCTGCAGCACGCGATGTCGACATTGTCCGTTCCTGTCGCAGCAACTGCAATCATCCTGAGTTTGGGCAACTGCACCAGAACCTCGCGATGCAGCGCTACCTTGTTAGTAATCGCAATGGTCGCATCCTTCAGGCGCGATGCGACATCCTCAGCAACGGTTGCCGGATAGGATTCCCATTGATGCACGAACTTAGGCAAGCGAAGGTCCGCGACCAGCGTATCCGAATCGAGGAATACGATGTGTTCCATGGCATTCAACTGCCCGACATGCGCTCTATCACCTTGACGATCGCCGAAGAATCCAGATCTGCGTCATGAGTGCCCATCAGCGCATTGAGATGCTGTGTGACCAGCGCCGCTGCAGGCAGCGCTACGCCCAATTGGTGCGCGGTTTCCATCACGATGCGCATGTCCTTCTGGTGCAGGCCGACCTTAAATCCCGGTTTGAAATCGTTGTCCAGCATGCGCTTTCCATGCACTTCCATGATCCTGCTGCCGGCAAACCCCCCCATCAGTGCCTCGCGCACCTTTTCCGGATCAACGCCGTTACGGCGCGCGAAGGTCAGCGCTTCGGCCACCGCCTCTATGGTCACCGCCACCACGATCTGGTTGCAAGCCTTGGTCACCTGGCCCGCACCGTTTCCACCGACATGTACGATATTCTTTCCCATGCATTCGAAAAGCGGTTTCACGCGTTCAAAAACCTCTGCCTTGCCGCCCACCATGATGGAAAGCGTACCATTGATCGCGCCGGTCTCTCCGCCTGACACCGGCGCATCCAGCATCTCAATGCCGAGCGCTGCCAACCGCCCAGCAATCTTCTTGGTGGCAGTTGGCGAAATCGTGCTCATGTCGACGATCACCGTGCCATGTCTTGCCGCACTGGCCACACCCTGCTCCCCGAAAATCACGTTCTCCACATCGGGCGTATCGGACACGATGGTAAAGATCACATCGCTGCGTTTTGCGATCTCAAGAGGCGAAGCACAGGCTGTAGCCCCTGCATCGACCAGGGACTTTACCGCTTCCGCACGGCGTGCATAGACGCTCAAAGCATGCCCTGCTTTGATGAGATTATGCGCCATGGGAGCACCCATGATGCCAGGGCCGATGAAACCTATCTTAACGGACATGTGGACCTCCACTAACCCAGCGTCGGCATCACCAGCGTGGATGTTTTTTTGTCGGACAGTTCGGGCCAGCGCGTGGTCACTGCCTTAGTGCGCGTATAGAAATAAACGCCTTCCATGCCATGCATGTGCAGATCGCCGAACAGTGACGACTTCCAACCGCCAAACGAGAAGAACGCCATCGGCACGGGGATGGGCACATTGATGCCGACCATGCCGACCTCGATCTCATTCTGGAAGCGTCTTGCTGCAGCGCCTGAACTGGTGAAGATCGCCGTGCCATTGGCGTAAGGGTTGCTGTTGATCAGGTTGATTGCATCGCTTAAGGATGCTGCGCGCAGCACGATCAGCACCGGCCCGAATATCTCCTCGCGGTAGATCGTCATCTCCGTGCTGACATGATCGAACAGTGTCGGACCTACGAAGTAACCGTTTTCAAATCCAGGCACCTTGATGCCGCGCCCGTCTGTCACGAGCTTGGCACCTTGAGCCACGCCGCTGTCAATGTAGCCCACGATCCTGTCTTTATGCTGCTTCGAAATCACAGGCCCCATGTCAGTCCCTTTTTTATCGCCGGGGCCTGTCACCAGCTTTTCTGCCTTATCCTTGAGTTTCGCCACCAACTCGTCTGCAATGTCGCCCACCGCAACTACAGTCGAGATCGCCATGCAGCGTTCGCCTGCAGAGCCGTATGCAGCGCCCATGATCGCATCGGCAGTGAAATCAAGCGAGGCATCGGGCAGCACCACCGCATGATTCTTCGCGCCGCCTAACGCCTGCACGCGCTTGCCGTGATGCGCTGCGGTCTCATAGATGTATTTCGCGACCGGCGTCGAACCGACGAAGGAAATTGCGCGCACCTCGGGATGGATGAGCAATGCATCCACTGCTTCCTTGTCGCCCGGAACAACGTTGAACACACCGTCCGGCAGGCCCGCTTCCTTGAACAGTTCAGCCATGCGCAGGCTGCATGAAGGCACTTTCTCCGAAGGTTTCAGCACGAAGGTATTGCCGCAGGCGATCGCGATTGGAAACATCCACATCGGCACCATCGCGGGAAAATTGAACGGTGTGATGCCCGCGCACACGCCAACAGGCTGCAAAATGGAATGGCAATCCACGCCGCGTCCCACATTTTCAGCATGTTCGCCCTTTAATAGATGCGGCGCGCCCACCGCAAACTCGACCACCTCGATGCCGCGCTGCACTGACCCTGCCGCATCCTCCAGCGTCTTGCCATGTTCCTCGGAGGCAAGTCTGGCAAGTTCAGCGCGATGCACTTCCAAGAGCTCGCGAAATCTGTTCAGGATGCGGGTGCGGCGCAGCGCGGTGGTATCGCGCCAGCCAGGAAAAGCCGCGCGGGCGGCGGCAACCGCAGCATTCACGTCTTCAGAAGTTGCAAGCGGTACATGGCGTATCACGCAGCCTGTAGCCGGATTGATCACCTCGGCAGTGCGGCTACCTAGGCTTGCAGTATGTTTTCCATTGATCCACAAAGACAGCGTATTCATTTCATCCCCTGTTCCAAAACTGCAATGCCGGCTAATGCGCCGCACCCAGATAAGCCGCCTTCACGGCGGGGTCGTTCTTAAGCTCCATGGCAGGACCGTGCACCGAGATACGGCCGTTTTCCAGCACATAAGCGTAATCGGAAACCTCCAGCGCGGCAGCGGCAAACTGCTCGACTAACAGCATGGTGATGCCGCGCGATTTCAATTCGCTGATGATGCGAAACACCTCCTTGACCAGCAAAGGTGCAAGACCCATCGAAGGCTCGTCCAGCAGCAGCACGTCGGGATTCAACATCAGCGCGCGTCCCATCGCCAGCATCTGCTGTTCACCGCCTGATAGTGTGCCTGCCAGCTGATGCTCGCGCTCCTTGAGACGCGGAAAAAGATCGAACACTCGCGCGAGATCCCCTGGCACATCTCCCTTTTCCCGTCCGAAGGTAAGCCTCGGGAAAGCGCCCAAAAGCAGGTTGTCGGTCACTGACAGCGTGGAAAACACGCGCCGCCCCTCCGGAGAATGTGCAAGCCCCTCACGCGCTATCTTGTTGGAGGGAAGGCCAGCAATGGCTTTCCCGTTCAGCGTGATGCTACCGCTGGCGGGTTTCAACATGCCCGAGATTGCGCGCATCGTGGTGGTCTTGCCAGCCCCGTTGGAACCAATCAAAGAGACGACCTGCCCCTTGGGCACCGTAAACGAAATATCGTGCAGCACTTCGACTTTGCCGTAACCGGCATGTAGATTCTGTATCTGTAACATCATGACTCCTTATGCGCCGCCGAGATACGCGCCGATCACCTTGTCGTCACACTGGATTTGTGCAGGCGTGCCTTCTGCAATCTTCTGTCCGAAATCCAGCACCGTGACGGTATCGCAGATGCTCATCACCACATCCATGTGATGCTCGATCAAGATCACGGTGATGCCGTGGCTGCGTATCTTGTCTATCATCGCGATCAGCTCCTTAATATCGGGCGCAGTAAGTCCTGCAGCCGGCTCGTCAAGCAGCAAGAGGCTGGGATTCAACGCCAGCGCACGCGCGATTTCCAGAAGGCGCTGCTTGCCATAGGGTAGGTTGCGCGCCTCCTCGTTGGCAAGATCGGCAAGACCCACGAACTGCAGCAGGCTTGCTGCGCGCACTTCGGCCGAGCGCTTCTCTTTTTTACAGCGGGGGGTCTGGAATATCACATCGATAATGCTGTGACGGAAGGTGTGATGCAGACCGACCAGCACGTTCTCGATCGCTGTCATCTCGCCAAACAGCTGCACGTTCTGGAAAGTTCGAGCGATGCCCTCTCCCGCGATCAAGGAAGGGTTTGCACCCGTAATGAGCTTGCCGTTGAACTCGATCTCTCCCGAGGTCGGCTTGTAGATGCCGGTCAGCACATTCATCGTGGTGCTCTTGCCCGAACCGTTGGGGCCGATCAGTCCGTGCACGGAACCCTTCGCAATCTGCAGATTAACTTCACTCAGCGCTTTCAACCCGCCGAACTGCATCACGATGTTGCGTGCTTCTAGCAGGAACCCGTTTGAGGTCACGGCATGATCAGGCACAGCCCAGACATGCTGAGTGTCGCCATGCTCCTGTATCACAACATGGCGATGTATCCACTGCGGTTTGAATTTCATGAGGATGCTGCGCAAAAAACCCATGATGCCGTTGGGCAGGTAATACACCACGAACAGGATCATCGCGCCGAATATCGTAAGCCTGTGATCGGTGATGTTCTCCATCATGTAGCCAGAAACAGCCAAAGCGATGGTCGCAGCAAGCGGCAGTGCAAGCTGCTTTGCTGTACGCTGGCGCGTGATGAGCGCATAGACCGAATAGGCCGCCGTAACTGCCGCGATGCCGATCGAGATCTGCCTAAACAATTCAATGTCCGAGAGCACATTCGGCAGCATCACGACGATGATCGCACCCAGTATGGGTCCAGTGCGCGTTTTCCTCCCGCCCATGATGACCGCCAGCAAAAACAGGATGGTCAGCTCGAAGTTATAGGTATTAGGCGAGATGTATTCCTCTGAATAGGTATACAACGAACCTGCCAGGCCCGCGATCGCCGCACTCAGCACAAAAGCATAGACCTTGTAACCGTATACGCTGACCCCCATGCAATCCGACGCGATGGGGCTGTCGTGCAGCGCCTCGAAGGCGCGCCCCAGGTGGGATTTCAGGATGCGCTGAATTACGAACAGCGTCGCGACCAGCGCCACCAACACGACATAGTAATATTCTGTGCCGGTGATGTGATGGCCGAACCAGACCGGCTTGCGCACGGAAAGGCCTAGCGGCCCGTTGGTGAGAAAATCCATCTCGTTGATCAGTATCTGGATGATGGTGCCGAATGCCAGCGTCACCATCGCAAGGTAAGGCCCGCTCACACGCAGCGCAGGGAGTGCCAGCAGCGCCCCGAACAGGCCAGTGACCAGGATGCTCGCGGGTACCGCAAGCAGAAACGGCGCTGCAAGCTTGAAGTGGAGGACGCCGGCCGTATAGGAACCGATACCGAACAGCGCCGCATGGCCCAGCGAAACTTCACCCACATAGCCCACGACGATATCTAGGCCCAGCAGTAGAATTGCATAGATGCCTATGACCACCATCAGATGAATGTAATAAGGATTGGGCCATATAGTGGGCAGCATTGCTGCAACCGCTATGGCAACAACAGCGGCTATTTTCTTGCTCAAACTCATGCTATACCTTTTTGATGACGGATTTGCCAAAAATACCGGCAGGCTTGATCGACAACACAAGCAGCAGCAGCAAGAGACCTGGCACATCCTTGTATCCAGTCGACACATAATATCCGGTCGTGGTCTCGGCGATACCCAGTATCAGGCCACCTACGATCACACCCATGCCGCTGTTGAGTCCTCCGATGATCGCAACGGAAAATGCCTTGAGCCCCAGCGAAACGCCCATCGTCGCACCGGTGAGCGTAAGCGGTGCGACCAGCACACCTGCAAAAGCAGCAGTCATGGAGCTCAATGCATAGGAGAAAGTGATCACCATGCTGGTATTGATACCCATCAATCCTGCGGCATCGCGATCATTGGAAGTCGCAACCACAGCCTTGCCATAGATGGATTTGCGGTTGAAAAGCTCGACAGTCAGCATCAGTGCGAGCGCCCCCACCACGACAAGTATCTCCATCGGTAAAACGCGGATGCCGAGGAATTGCAATGGCTCGGTAGGCAATGGGGAAGGAAAGGGAATATCGTCATGTCCCCAGATATTCTCTGCGACATTCTTGAATATGATCGCAAGCGAAATGGTGGTCATGATCCAGCCGAATTCTGATTTCGTCTTGATCGCGGGCCTCACACCCACTCGTTCAACAACCACACCCTGCAATGCGCCGAATACAAGCACCAGGGGCAGCATCAGCCAGTAGCTCATGTGTCCGACCAGCGTGAGTCCTACCAGCGCACCCAGCATCAGCGCCTCGCCCTGACCGAAGTTCAGCGTTCCAGATGTGGCAAAAGTCAGCTGATAACCAAAGGCGATCAACGCATATATCATCCCGAGCGCAATACCGCTGACGACAAGTTGTGTAAAAACTTCCATAATTGCGAACTCCATGGTGTTTGGGCCGGATTGCTCCGGCCCAAATGTGACAATTACTTTTTGACCTTGGTCGCAGCTTTTTCGCGCACGGCCTGTCCCTTGTCGGCATCGTAGGCATAGACCACATGGCCGTTCTTGACTTCGCCCATCACCACCATGTTCATGGTAATTGCCTCGTGGTCGCTATGGGTATAGGGATGGCTGTATGTCGTGATCACTCCCTCGACCGGTGCATTCAGATTTTCCAGCGCCTCGCGGACCTTCACGCCATCAGTATTGCCGGCCTGTTTGATCCCGGCTGCAAGCAGATACATGGAGTCATAACCTTGCGCGGCAGAAACAGGGGAAGGAATGCGCTCTATCTTGTAGGCTTTCTGATAGGCTTCGATGAAAGCCTTGCGCTTGGGCGTGTTAGGCTCTTGGATAAAGGTCTGCGGCATGCGTGCGCCTTCACCGTTCTTGCCGGCATTGTCGATGAAGTTGCCCATGGACAGCGTCCAACTTCCTATCATCGGCACCTTCCACCCCAGCTTCTCCATGCCATTGGCAATCTGTGCCAGTTCAGGCCCGATGCCATAAGTCAGGATAGCCTGCGCGCCGGCCCCCTTGGCCTTGAGCAGCTGAGCCGTCATATCCACGTCCTTGATGTTGAACTTTTCTACCGCGACTGGCTTCAAATTCCTGGCCGCCAACGCTTTCTCGAGATCCTCGCGGCCCAACTGACCATAATTGGTCGAGTCCGCCAGTATCGCGACCTTGGTGAATTTGCGCCCCTCGACTGCTTCGCGGACGATCATCGCAGACTGAATTACATCGTTGGCGGAAGTACGGAAGACGTAGTTGTCTGGATATTCAGGAGGAAGAAACTGGCGAGTGATAGCGGTTCCCGTCGCAACGTTGTTAATCACAGGGATCTTTGCCTCTTCGTAGAAACGCTGCGATGCGAGCGCAACACCGGTATTGATGTAACCCAATGTAGCCACCACCCTCTCCTTGTTGATCAGCTCCTGCGCCACCTGCACGCCGCGTTGATTGTCGGCCTGATCATCGCGCTCGACCAGCTCGATCTTGCGCCCCAGTATGCCACCCTTTGCATTGATTTCCGCAGCTGCCAGACGCACGCCATCTCGCATGGAAACGCCCATCGGGCTCGAACCGCCCGTGTAAGGACCGGATACGCCTATCTTGATTGTGTCCGCGGCAAACACGGAGCAGGATGTTACAAGCGCCAAAGCGGCAACGACAGATTTAATTCTGAGTGTCATACTTATTCTCCCATTACAAGGTCAGTCAAATAAAACATTGCAGGCTCTCAATACCCGTCTTCTTGAAGCAATTCTACCAATTAATTTCATTTCGGAATATTCATTCCTGTCAATCGGGCATAGGCTGCTGCAAGCGCATGGTCATCGCCCACGTTTCCAGGGAAGATCACCACGGGCATATCCGGATAACGCGGATGATCGACAGGGCAGCGCACAACGGAACATCCGGGCAGTATTTGCCCCAGTACGCGAGATGTGCTCAGCGCCAACCCCTTGCTCAGCACATCGTTCGAGGTGATGCCTCCCTTGCTGATCAAAAAGCCGATAGTGACCGGCAGATTGCGTACCACATCCATCAGGAATGCCGAAACCCTGTCGCCGAATGCAAGCCGGCTTGACTGATCGGGAAACGCCTTTTCCATGCGCGATGTATAAACCACGGGCGTCAAACCTTCAGCATGGCTCTGCCCGCATCTTGAGATCGTATCTTCAAGCAGCGCTTTGCGCGCCGCATCCAGGTGCTCGACATCCACTTCGATGGGAACTATCCTGGGCATTTTCAGCAACTGCTCAAGCTGCATCGTGGTCTTTTTGACATGTGAGCCGACAATGACCGCACCTGGGCGCGCATTTCTCACATAGCGCGCCATGTCTTCCGCGGCGACAGGCTGTTTTGGCAATCCGGACAGCGCGGTGAGCAGACTTGCAGCACTTCTGAACAAGAAACGCTTGCCCTTCATTGCAGCCTCGCGCAGCTGCATTGCAAAATGATCGAGATCAGCCTGTGTCTCGGCATCGACTACGCAGCACACATTACCCTGCAGACCCATCAGGCGCTTCATGCTGTCGCCACGAACATCGGCAAGCAAAAAGCGTTTGACCCGGTCCGCGCTGATGCGCCCTCTTGTTTTTTCTTCAACATAGTCTGGCAGATAGCTGTGGCGATAGCCGAACACCGAATCTTTCGCAAATTCTGTTTCATGCACCGGGGTTTCTTTGCCGTTCACCATTAGATAATGCACGCTGTCCCGCGTGATGCGTCCGCCCTCAAAAAAAGCAGGCACCAGAAAATGTGCATCGAAAGGCCCGAGCTCTTCCGCGATCACGTCGGTCTCGACAGGATAATGCCCTCGCAGCGTCGAATCGGAACGGCTAACCAGGATAGGATTGATATCACGCCCTGTTTTCTTGAGCCCGACCAAGGCCAGTTTCAGGTTCTTGCAAACCTCGCGCGTAATGTCTGAAGCAGCACCCGCTCCCATGCCGCGCGTATTGGTCAGCACGAAAAACAACGGCGAATCATCCAGTATCGCTTCGCGCAAGGTCGTCACATCCCATCGCGTCAGCAGCAGACAGCTGTGCACTGTCTGCGAGCCTGTGGGGTCATCGTCCAAGACGATGATCTTGGTATCCTGCATGTAAAGATTCCCGAAAATGTTGATTGTAAATTCAAGCAGCCATTGCGCGCTTGACCATTGCGACTGCGGTCAACCCGTTGAACGCCATGATCTCGGCAGGGCTTGCGGTGGTCTCGCCGCGCTTCCAGGCAAAGGTGTCACGTCTTGCAGCGCGCGTGCGCAGCAGCACAGGCTCCAGCACGGCGCTTGGCCCGCCGCTTATTGCAAGCAGCACATCCGCATCGAACAGCGCGTTAAAATGCCCATCGTCCATGAATTTGTTGTCAGGCTCAGCCACTGTGTCCCAGGATATGTCAGTCGGGCGATACAGGCGACGCGGGTTCACCACCGCAACGATGCGCACCCTGCAACCCTGAGCTTCGAGCTGATCTTTCGCCTCGAACACCGGCAACAGCACCATGTCGCCGGTCACTGCGAATACCACGGTCTTACCCCCGCTCTTGCTCTCATATATGGTCGCAGCGCCCTCTTCCACCGCATGTTGCGCTTCTGCGATGCTCATGTAAACCGGCAATGGACTCTTCGATGCGATGATCACCATGCACTTATTAAAACTGTTGGTGGCATAATCATATGCCGCCTGTATCGCATTTGCATCACAGGGGAACAACGGATAGGTATTGCCGTTGCGCATCTGTGCAGCGAAGTAATTTTCGATCTCCGGGCGTTGGTGCGTCCAGCCGTTGCGCCCCTGTTCCAACGCACCTGCGGTGAACATCGTCACGATGGAAGGCGTCTTGCGGCGCAGTTCGGCCATTGCCTGAGCCACGGTCTGAACGATGGGCCAGCCGTTGATCGCGAAGCTCTCGTAGGAGAGCCAGAGCGCGCGCGAACCGAACAGGCTAAGGCCTGCCGCAAGCCCTGCACAGGCATCTTCGTTGAGCGGCTCGTACACCTGGCCTTCCGGCTCCTGGTTGTAGAGCGGATCAGCAGTCGGATGACGAATTTTGAGCGCATCGTTGATGTTCTTCATCGCCGATGCCTCGTTGCCATCGGCATTGGTGACGACAAAGCGCCTGTCCTGAGTGCCAACGTACGCGACCATCGCACCCATCGCGGTTGCGGGAACAGCCTTTTCGGTCTTTGCATAATCGTTGAACGGCATCCTGCCCAGAGGCGCGAGTTCAAGCACATGTTCGGTTACAGCCGTTTTGGCTGCCGGACCGCCTCCTGCGCGCATGAAATTCTCGCGCACGATAGCCCATGCCTCAGGATTCAACGCACGGCGCTTCAATCCCTCTATCATGTGCGGCTTATCGAGGCTGTCGGTAGGGTAAAGGTTGTGAGACTTAGCGCCCACCGTATGCACGCCGGCGCCCTTCATCTGTTTGATGATGAAGGCAGTCAGCTTGCCGCCCAGCGCCGACTTCGCAGCTTTATTCATGCCTGAGAGCACGGCAGCGGCAAATGCAAGACGCTGCTTCAAGGAGAAATAGGAGCTGTCCGCATATTCGCCCGCCTGATTGCTGTCATCAAAATCCTTAGCATTGACCAGCACCACTTCCTTGAAACCATGCCCCTTCCAGTAAGCGATCATTTCCTCGTTGGTGAATCTTGACACCATGGAATGATGCTCTTGACTGTAGCCGTTCCAGATCAATGTCGGCAGGAAGTTGGTCACCTTTGGATAGGCAGTATTGAAGTGCATCATGGAATTCAACACATAAGGCTCGCCCATCCCGCCGTCGCCTATGGTTACTGGAAACAGCTTGCCCGGATGCAGCAGTGCCCCCGCCATCGCGAAATGCTGCCCCTGACCCAGCGGGCCTGCAGGTGCAAGCAATCCGGGAATGGCGCCCGACAGGTGACCCAGCAAACCATGCTTTTCGCGGAAACGCGTCATCATGTCGCTCACCGTCTTAATGCCCATTTCTTCGAGCGATGTATCGAGGAACATCGCACTGTAGAAACCGGGAGCGTGGTGCCCGACCTCGGTGACGATATTGGTATGTCCCAGCATCACGAGCGCAGCATAAGCCTCCGCACTGCTGGCAAAACCGCCCGGATGACCAGAGCCCTTGGAACCGCACACCTGTAGCGTGACATAGCGCAGCGCATCGGCCATCAAAAGCGTTTGATAGGCCGCATCATGAGAATCCGGGTCGCTGATCGCGGATTGACCTTCCCCGATAGCCGCACGACTTGCATGCTTGGAAAAATTTTCCCAGGCCGTTCCAAAATACTGGATGCCTTCACAAAATTGCGGTGCTGTGTTCGTCGCCATCATACTGCTCCTTAAAAGTTTAATATCGCCGCCCGTAACGGCGTTCAAGAATTGAAAAAGTATTTGCCTGCAGCATACCGCCTGTTATAATATTTCGCAATACACAATCGTTTTCACAATGCGAAAAATGAAAAAAGAACCCAATTCCATACAGGTGATCGAGAGGCTTGCAAAATTGCTGGATGCCATCGCTGCGCAAAACGAAGATGCCAGCCTGAAAGTGCTGTCTGCAGAAACGGGATTGCATCCCTCTACCGCTTTCCGCATACTCGCCTCGCTTGCCGAGCAGGGTTTCGTCGAACGCACCAGTCGCGGTAACTATCAGCTGGGCGTGAAACTCATGCAGCTTGGCAACCGCGTTGGCGCAAGCACCGACTTTAGAAGGATCGCACTGCCGCTGATGGAAAAGTTGCGCGACCAGCTTGACGAGACGGTCAATCTGACCGTGCGCGAAGGTGACGAGGTAGTCTATGTCGAGCGCTCTCTGGCCAAGCGTATGATACGAGTGGAACAGGTGATCGGCAGCCGCGCGCCGCTGCATGTGACCGCCGTGGGCAAGCTGATGCTGGGAGAGATGGGCAAGGAGGCTTGTCGCAGTTATGCAAAACGCAGCAAGCTTCCTCAATACACGGCCAACACACACAAGACGGTCACAGCGCTGCTGCAGGACTGCATCGCATCGGCAAAGCGCGGATACGCGTATGACAACCAGGAGGCCGAACTGGGCGTAGGATGCATAGGGGCGCTGATACGCGATGCAAGCGGCCATGTGGTCGCTGGACTGTCGGTATCCGCGCCGATAGAAAGGCGGCGCGACGAATGGACAGAGCAGGTGATGAAGGCCAGCGAACAGATTTCCAGACAGCTCGGTTATCATGCGTCTTTCTCGAACCATCTTCAATGAGGACACCCATGAAATCGAAGCAATATCTCACGCTTAGTGACGCAAGGATCATCGCCGCCGCCTGCGAGGCCGAGGCATTGCGACAAAGATGGACAGTCAGCATCGCGATCGTCGACGACGGCGGCCATCTGATCTGGCTGCAGCGACTGGATAGCGCACCGCTCACCAGCATGAACATCGCCGCCGGCAAAGCACACACTTCGGCGCTGGGACGCAGGCCATCCAAGGCGTATGAAGAGGTCGTAGCAGGCAACCGCAACTCGTTTCTGTCGGCTCCCGGCAATCTCACCATGCTGGAGGGCGGCGAACCCATCATAATCGACGGGGAATGCGTTGGGGCTGTCGGCGTGTCCGGTGTCAAATCGAATGAAGACGCGCAAATTGCTCGCGCAGGCATCAACGATTTCCTCAGCCGACAGTAAACAGGATATACTTTTAAATGAACCATTCATCCGGAGAGCACTGATGCGCATCGGACTATTCATCACCTGCCTAGTTGACTCCATGCGCCCGGGCATCGGTTTTGCGGCAATCGAATTGCTTGAGGCCGCAGGCTGCGAAGTCGTTGTGCCAGAGCAGCAGACCTGCTGCGGCCAGCCCGGTTACAACTCCGGCGACAGCAAGATGGCCCGCGCACTCGCGCTGAAATTTCTGGCGGAGTTCGAAAGCTTAGATTACATCGTGCTGCCCTCCGGTTCCTGCGCTGGGATGATACGCGTTCACTATCCGGAGCTCTTCAAGGACGATCCTGAACAGTTAGCCAGATTCATCTCACTAGGCGCACGCACATTCGAGCTAACCGACTTCCTGCACAGGGTCGCAAAACCGGAAAAGATGCCGGGTACTTTCAAAGGCCGCCTCACCTATCACGACTCATGCTCGGGATTGCGCGAACTCGATGTGTACAAACAGCCGAGAGCCCTGCTGGCAGGAATGCCCGGTGTCATGCTGAACGAGATGGTGGAGTCGACCACCTGCTGCGGTTTTGGCGGGACATTCTCGGTGAAGTATGGCGAGCTTTCAACGCGCATGGCCGATAACAAATGCCAGCACATAACCGCCTCGGGAGCGGATGTAATCGCAGGCGGAGATCTGGGCTGCCTGCTCAACATAGAAGGCAGGCTTAGGCGCAATGGAGACCATGTCACCCGCGTGCTGCACATTGCGGAAATTCTAGCTGGCAAGGATACGTAATGCAGAACACCTCAGCCGATTTCAAACGCCAGGTCACCATCAAGCTTGCCGACACCAAGCTGCAGCAAGCATTGTCACGCCTGCAGTCGCGCTTCGTCGAAGGGCGCACCGCCGTGATCAGCGAGATACACGATCTCCAGGAGACGCGCGATGCGGCAGCAATGATCCGCGATCGCGCGCTCAATAATCTCGATCACTGGCTGCTGCACTTTGAAGCACAGGCGACAAAGCGCGGTGCTGTCGTACACTGGGCTGAAACCGCAGAAGACGTGAACCGCATCGTAGCCGATATCGCCACGCTGCACGGCGTCAAGACCGCTGCCAAATCCAAGTCCATGGTGAGCGAGGAATGCGCGCTGAACGAAGCGCTTGAGCATGCTGGCGTGAAGGTTGTGGAAACGGATCTTGGCGAATACATATTGCAGCAGGCGCACGAAGCTCCCTCGCACATCGTCGCCCCCGTCGTACACAAGAACAAGGAAGAAATCTCCGACCTGTTCGAGAAGATACACCAGTTGCCGCGCAAGACCGGAATCGCCGAGCTTTGCCGCGAGGCGCGCGAAATCCTGCGCCCCGCTTTTCTGAACGCTGACATGGGCATCTCGGGTGCCAATTTCCTGATCGCCGAAACCGGCTCCGCGCTGATCGTCACCAATGAAGGCAATGGCAGGCTGGTGACCACGCTCCCGCGCGTGCATGTCGCGATCACCGGCATCGAAAAGGTTGTGCCCACGCTGGAAGATGTAGCCACACTGCTGCGTCTGCTTCCGCGCTCCGCGACAGGCCAGTCAATCACCAATTACGTATCCCTGCTGACCGGCACCAAAGGCGATGGGGATCCTGAAGGTCCCGAGCACTTTCACATCGTGCTGCTAGACAACGGAAGAAGCAGCCTTCTGGGCGGCCCGATGCAAGAGATGCTGCGCTGCATACGCTGCGGCGCATGCATGAACCACTGCCCCGTCTACCAGAACATCGGCGGGCATGCCTACGGCTGGGTTTATCCCGGGCCGATGGGATCCATCCTGACACCGCTCCTGGGCGGCATGGAAAACGCACCGGACCTACCCAATGCCTCGACTTTATGCGGCGCCTGTTCTGTCGTCTGTCCAGTCAAGATTCCGCTGCCAGATCTGCTGCGCAATCTGCGTGAAAAACAGCTGACGCTCGGCATGAAGTCGCGCCAGGAAACCGCGCTGCTCGGCATCTGGGCATGGCTTGCGCTGCACCCCAGAATATACGCGCTGGCAACGGCTTTCATTGTGCGCTTCATGAAACTGCTTGGCGGAAGGGAAAGACTACTGCATAAGCTGCCCGGCGCATCCGGCTGGAGCGACGGACGGGATTTCCCGGCGCCACAGGGCAGGACCTTCCGCGAACTGTACCGACAGAAAAAGCAGCCATGAACACACGAGAAAAAATACTGGCCAGGATAGCCCGCCACAAACCGGACAGCGATGCGTTGAGCCACCATCTTGCAACGCATCCTCGAGGCCCCCAGCCGCCCGTTCCTTGCGATCTAAAGAAGCACTTTGCAGAGCGCGCTAGGAAGCTCTCAAGCGATATTCTCGAAACGGACGATCCCGGCCAAATACCCGGTCTGCTGGCAGGCTATCTGACGCAGAAATCCCTGCCGGCAGAAGGCGTATGCTGGCCTGCGCTAGCACATCTTCCCTGGCTTGAAGCCGGCCTCGATATCGAGGTACGCCCCGCAAAAGACCGGGATATGGTGGGCATTACAGGCGCCTTTTGCGCCATCGCTGAAACCGGAACCCTGCTGCTTCTGGGCGGAGAGTTGACACCGGCTTCCACGAGCCTGTTGCCGGAAACCCATGTGGCCATCGTCCACCCCGATCGCATCGTGGCCACAATGGAAGACGCCTGGGAACTGTTGCGCCGTGAATTCAGCACACCACCAAGAACCGTTAATTTCATCTCGGGCCCATCGCGCACCGCCGATATCGAACAGACCGTGACGCTGGGCGCGCATGGGCCGTATCGTGTGCTGGTGATACTGGTTCAATCCGCAATATAAATCGCGCGAAAATCGTTGACGTTGGTAAGTGTGGGTCCGGTCACGACCGCATCTCCCAGTGCGCCGAAGAATCCGTGTCCATCGTTGTTTTCAAGGCTTGCGGCAGCAGATATGCCCAGCGCTTCCGCTCTTGCCAGACTGTCAGGTGCAAGATAGGCGCCCGCGATTTCTTCGCTGCCATCCACTCCGTCAGTATCGCCTGCCAGCGCGTATACGCCTGGTTCACCCCGCAGACTCAATGCAAGCGAGAGCAGAAATTCGACATTGCGTCCGCCGCGCCCGTTTCCTTTTACGGTCACGGTCGTCTCGCCACCCGAGAGCAGCACGCAAGGCGGCTTGAATGGCAGGCCTCGCTTCTTCATCTGCAGCGCGATGCTACCCAGTACCTTTCCCACATCGCGCGCTTCGCCCTCGATCGCATCGCTTAAGATATGGCAGGCTATACCCCGGCGATTTGCCACAAGAACTGCCGCTTCCAGCGCCATTTGCGGCGTTGCAATCAGTTGCGTTGTGATTTCCGGAAGCCTTGCATCGCATGGCTTAATGGATTCGCCCTCACCGCTTGTGAGCAGTGCCGTCACATGATCCGGCACGCTGATTGCGTAGCGATGCAGGATCGCAAGCGCGTCGCTGCATGTGCTCGCATCCGCTACGGTCGGACCCGATGCGATGTTGACCGGATCGTCGCCAGGCACATCCGAAATGATCAGGTTCACGACTCGGGCAGGAGAACAGGCCACAGCCAGGCGGCCGCCCTTGATCGCAGAAAGATGGCGGCGCACGCAGTTCATCTCAGAAATTGCAGCCCCGCTTTTCAGCAATTCGCGGTTGACCTGCTGCTTGTCTTCAAGGGTGATCCCATGAGCAGGCAGCGACAACAGGGATGACCCTCCGCCCGAAATCAGACACAGCACAAGATCATCTTCCGTTAAATTGGATACCCTATCCAGCATGCGCTGACTTGCGATCAGTCCCGCCTGATCCGGCACCGGGTGTGCTGCCTCAATGATCTCTATGTGCCTGCATTGCACCGAATAACCATAACGCGTCACGACCAACCCTTCCAGCCTTGCCGAAGGCAGGCTGTCTTCAACCGCGCGCGCCATCGCAGCCGAGGCCTTGCCCGCGCCAATGACGATCAGCCTGCCCTTGGGCAGCGCTGGAACATACCGGGGAATGCAAAGCGCAGGCTGTGCTGCCGCAATGGCAGCGGCAAACATCTGCTGCAGCAATTCGCGCGGGTTCTGCTCGCCCATCTTATACACCGCGCATCAGCCACCACCAGACGGTGAGCGTGGCAAACGAGCAAACCAGGCCCACCGCGACCATCAAGGTGGCAAAGGGCGGATCGAGGTCGTGTTCCGTCGCGAGTATCGCCGAGGTGATCATTGGCGGCATCGCAGCTTCGAACAGCGTGATTTGTATCGCCTGACCATGCGCGTGCAGAAAAGGTACATACAACAGAAACAGAACCAGCGGGGCCAAAACCAGCTTGAATCCCAGACCGATGGCGAGCTTTTTTCCATTGCCTGCCAGATGGCCTAGGCGCAACTGGAAGCCGACAGACAGGAGTGCCAGCGGCGCCAGAGTGTCGCCCATACGTTTCAGCACGTCGCTCATCCACTCCGGATACGACACTGGCATCAGCAAAAGCGCAATGATGAGCGCGATGAAAGGCGGGAACAGCGCGATGCGCCTTGCCATCGCAGCGATGCTCGGCACACCCGTGGAGTAGATGCCGGCAAAAGTGATGCCCAGCGTGGAGAGCACGAGAAATGAACCCAGCTGGTCGACGATGATGCCGCTGGCAATCCCTTGATGACCGTAATACGCCTCTATCATCGGCAAGCCCACATAGGAAGTGTTGCTCAAGCCCCCGGTCAATATCAGCGCGCCCACAGTAGAACGCGGCCAGTTCATCCAGCGCCCAAGCATACGGAAGAACCCCGCCGACATCGCAAACAGCAGCCACCCCATTGCCGCCATCAGCCCGACATCGCCGGTAAGCTTCAATTCATGGACATAAAGGAGTGTCAGCGCGGGCAGCGAAACATGAATGATGAAACTGTTGAGCACGGCGGGCGTGTTGACCGGCATGCGCTTGTAGCGGTGCAGAAGCACGCCGGCGATGAAACAGAAAATCAGCAGGATGAGATTGTTCATTCCGTCAATCCCGCGCAGGCGGGAATCCAGCTAATGCGAAATATTCTCGCTAATAAACGCCTTCAATGCCGCGACATCCGCATCCATCACATGGACGCGCTGCGGCAGATCCTCTATGCCTTCAAGCGCCTTCGGGCGCTCGGGTTTGCGGCCCAGCGCCTCGACGATCGTTTCCTCGAACTTCGCAGGCAATGCGGTCTCGAGGCAGATCAGCGGCAAGCTGGGTCGACGCTGTTCCAGCCCGACTTTCAGCCCGTCTGCTGTATGGGTGTCAATCATCACTCCGAATTCTTCCCAAAGCTCGCGTATCGTCTTAAGCCTGTCCTGGTGCAAGCTCCTACCGGATGCGAAGTTGAATTTAGCAAGCGCATGCCAGTATTCCGTTCCCCTGATGTCGAACGCGCCGCCCGCATCGACCTTGCTCCAGAGTTCACGCACCTTTTCCCCGTCGCGGCCTACCAGATCGTATACGAAACGCTCAAAGTTGGATGCCTTGGAAATATCCATCGAAGGACTGCTGGTTGCATAGGTGTGATCGGTGCCGCGTGGACGGTATGCGCCTGTTCTGAAAAATTCGTCCAGCACATCGTTTTCGTTGGTGGCAAGGATTAGCTGGCCTATCGGTAGCCCCATCATGCGCGCGATATGCCCGGCACAAATGTTACCAAAGTTGCCCGATGGCACTGAGAATGCGACCTCTTCGTCGTTGGACTTCGTCGCCGCAAAATAACCCTTGAAGTAATACACGATCTGCGCGGACACTCTTCCCCAGTTGATCGAATTGACCGTGCCTATCTTGTTGGCCGCCTTGTATGCGTGGTCGTTGGACACCGCCTTGACCATATCCTGCGCATCGTCAAACATGCCGTTGATCGCGATGTTGAAAATGTTGGGATCCTTGAGCGAATACATCTGCGCGCGCTGGAAAGCGCTCATCTTGCCGTTCGGAGACAACATGAATACGCGTATGCCGCGTTTCCCGCGCATCGCATATTCTGCTGCAGAGCCGGTATCGCCAGAGGTCGCACCCAGTATGTTGAGTTCCTGATGCTGCTTGTCCAGAGCGTATTCGAACAGGTTGCCCAGAAGCTGCATCGCCATATCCTTGAAGGCAAGCGTCGGCCCATTGGAGAGTTCGAGCAGATGCACGCCGGGAGAGAGCGTTCTTAACGGCGTGATTTGTGAAAAATCGGAATCGGCGCGACCGTAGCCGTAGACCTTCGCAGTATATGTTTTGCCTATGATGACTTTCAGGTCATCCGCAGGAATGTCTGTGACGAATTTTGAGAGCACAACAAAAGCAAGCTCCGCATAGGAAAGATTGCGCCATGCGTCGAGCTCCGCGCGCGTAACCTTAGGATATTCCTCCGGCAGATAAAGCCCGCCATCGGGCGCAAGTCCCCCGAGCAGGATTTCGGTGAACGACTTGGCGGGCGAGAGTCCGCGTGTGGAGATATATTTCATCTAGTCTACTTTCCCAACTCTTCCATACGCAGCCTGGTCACTTTGCCGGCCACGACGCCCAGCGCTTCTATCTTCTCGATCGCAGCATTGATGCGCTTCTCGCGCGTCTGGTGGGTGAGCATGATGAGATCCGCCTGGGTTTCCCCTTCCCCCGGTTCCTTCTGGATCACCGCGTCGATCGAAATCTGCTCATCTGCCAAGATGCGCGTGATGTCTGCCAGCACGCCGGCCTTGTCCGCAACGCGCAGGCGCAGATAGTAACTCGTGACCACTTCGCTGATCGGCAGCATCGGCAATGCGATCATCGCATCGGGCTGGAAGGCCAAGTGCGGCACGCGGTTCTCCGGATCGGCGGTGTGCATGCGAGTGATGTCAACAAGGTCCGCGATCACTGAGCTTGCTGTAGGCTCAGCCCCGGCGCCCTTACCGTAATAGAGTGTGGCACCAACCGCATCGGCCTGCACCAGCACCGCGTTCATCGCGCCTTCCACATTTGCGATCAATCGCTTTGCAGGGATCAGCGTCGGATGCACGCGCAACTCGACGCCATCGAGAGTGCGCTTGGTGATTCCCAGGAGCTTGATGCGGTAGCCAAGCTGCTCAGCGTATTTGATGTCCACCGCATCCAGTTTGGAGATGCCTTCGATGTAGGCTTTGTCGAACTGCACCGGAATGCCGAAAGCAAGCGATGCTAGGAGCGTGATCTTGTGCGCGGCATCCACGCCTTCGATGTCGAAAGTCGGGTCGGCTTCCGCATAACCCAGACGTTGCGCTTCCTTCAGCACGGTATCGAATGAAAGACCCTTGTCGCGCATCTCTGACAAAATGAAATTGGTCGTGCCGTTGATGATGCCGGCTATCCACTCGATGCGGTTCGCGGTCAACCCCTCTCGCACCGCCTTGATGATGGGGATGCCACCCGCCACTGCGGCCTCGAACCCGATCATCACGCCCTTGTCCTGCGCCGCCTTGAAAATTTCGTTGCCGTGCGTTGCGAGCAGCGCCTTGTTGGCAGTGACCACATGCTTGCCGTTTTTAATCGCCTGCAGCACCAGTTCCTTCGCTACGCCATAGCCGCCGATCAGCTCGATCACAATATCCACTTCAGGGTCATTCACCACCGAAAAAGCGTCATTGGTCACGCGGCATGTTCCCCCGGTGATTTTTTCTGCCAGCTCCATATTCTTATCGGCAACCGCCACGATGCGGATTGGACGCCCGGCGCGCCTCGTGATTTCCTCACTGTTACGCTGTAACACGGTGTATGTGCCTCCACCTACGGTGCCGATACCCAAGAGTCCTACGTTGATTGGTTTCATAAAATCAGTCGTTAGTCGTTAGTCGTTAGTCGTTAGTCGTTAGTCGTTAGTCGTTAGTCGGTTTTAACTACCATCTAAAGCCTAACGTCTAACGGCTGAATCTTTTGCGGTATTGCTCAAGAAAACGCGCGATGCGCGCGAAAGCCTCGACCAGATCGTCCACGTTCGGCAGGAATACGAGGCGCAGATGATCAGGATGTATCCAGTTGAAACCCGTGCCCTGCACCACCAGCACCTTTTCGGACTCCAAGAGTTCCAGTATGAACTGCTGGTCATTCTCTATGGGATAGATTTTCGGGTCTAGACGCGGAAAAAGATACAGACCCGCCTTGGGCTTGACGCAGGTGATGCCGGGAATCTCGGTCAACAGCTTGTAGGCAAGATCGCGCTGCTTGCAAAGCCTGCCCGAGGGTACCACCAAATCGGCTATGCTCTGGTAGCCACCCAACGCTGTCTGGATCGCGAACTGCCCGGGCACGTTCGAACAAAGACGCATCGACGCCAGTATCGTCAGGCCGTTGATGTAGTCCTGCGCATGTTTCTTCTCGCCTGACACCACCATCCATCCCGAACGGTAGCCGCAGGCGCGGTAATTTTTCGACAGGCCGTTTAACGTGACGAACAGCACCTCGTCGGAAAGCGAGGCGATTGAGGTGTGTGTGGCGCCATCATAGATCATCTTGTCGTATATTTCGTCAGCGAAGATGATCAGGTTATTTTCCTTCGCGATCTGCACGATCTCTTTCAGGATGTCATCCGAATACAGCGCACCCGTCGGGTTATTCGGATTGATGATCACTATGGCGCGCGTATTCTCCGTGATCTTGGATCTCATGTCCGCAAGATCCGGATTCCATTCATTTTCCTCGTCGCACAGGTAATGGCGCGGCGTGCCGCCGGCCAGTGTGACCGCCGCCGTCCAGAGCGGATAGTCGGGCGCCGGCACCAGCACTTCGTCGCCGCTGTTCAGCAGCCCCTGCATCGCCATCACGATGAGTTCGGATGCGCCGTTGCCGATATAGATGTCGTCCAGGGTCACGCCTGAAATCTTCTTAGACTGGCAGTAGTGCATGATCGCCTTGCGCGCGGCGAACATGCCCTTGGAATCCGAATAGCCGGAGGAGTTGGGAAGATTCAGGATCACGTCCTGCTGGATTTCCTCGGGCGCCTCGAAGCCGAAAGGGGCAAGGTTGCCGATGTTCAGCTTGATAATGCGCTGCCCTTCCTCCTCCATCTGCTTGGCGCGTTCCATGACCGGCCCGCGTATGTCGTAACACACGTTGGCAAGCTTGGCAGACTTTAAGATTGGTTTCACTTGTCGTTTACTCGGGTAACGCGCGGCTTGCGCGAAAGTGTGCAATTTTACCTGTGCATCTTGCTCACAGCAAATCGGATGCGAATCCGCGACGATTTGACGCGCATCTCGACTAGCCTCTACACTCTTTGTCACGACAAACTGCGAGGTCTTCATGAAACTGCATCTGGCCAATCTCGGCGACATCAAACTCTTCACAGGCTACGCGGACGATCATGTGATGGTCAACAAGGTGCGTTTTGACGGAAGCCTCGTGGTCCTGGCAGAGGCAGTCCGCACTGACTGGCATGTCCTAAGCTTTGACGAATTAAACGAGGTGCACTTCGACTACTTTCTGTCGCTGCAGCCCGAAGTGCTGCTCCTGGGCACAGGAACAAAACAACGCTTTGTCCATCCCTGGCTGTACCGCGCCCTGACTGACGCGGGCATAGGCGTGGAATGCATGGACACTCCTGCCGCGTGCCGCACCTACAACATACTGGTTGCGGAAGACCGCAAGGTAATCGCCGCAATCATGACGACAGCAAGTAGCAAGTAGCAAAAGAATTATACTGGCTGCTTTCCAGACGCTTATCCGCCACACACCACTCGCTTTACTGACAGGACAAAATGAATTCCACTTTAAACGGTGTAATCCGGCAAGTCGAAGGCGCCATACTCGGCAAGCCGCAGCAGA
Source organism: Pseudomonadota bacterium (assembly GCA_021787435.1). Classification (GTDB taxonomy): domain Bacteria; phylum Pseudomonadota; class Gammaproteobacteria; order Burkholderiales; family Gallionellaceae; genus Gallionella. Next base: position 223,209 of record JAJYLY010000001.1, read on the forward strand.
TCCGCCTGGCACTTGCTTGCCTGATCGCGCGCGGTCACCTTTTGATCGAGGACGTTCCGGGCGTGGGAAAAACCACGCTGGCCCATGTGCTGTCGGGCACGCTGGGCCTGCAATTTTCCCGCATCCAGTTCACCAGCGATCTGCTACCTGCGGACATCCTCGGCATATCAGTGTTTGAACGCGAGAAGAACCAGTTCAAGTTCCACCCCGGCCCCATCTTCACGCAGATGCTGCTGGCCGACGAAATCAACCGCGCCACACCCAAGGCTCAGAGCGCGCTTCTTGAGGCGATGGAAGAACATCAGGTCACCATTGAAGGCGTGACGCGCAAGCTCCCCGCCCCCTTTTTCGTCATCGCCACACAGAATCCCTCCCATCAGACCGGCACCTATCCTCTGCCCGAGTCACAGCTGGACCGTTTTCTGATGCGCATACAGATAGGCTATCCTGATGAGAAGGCCGAGCGATCCCTGTTGTGCGGCATCGACCGGCGAGAGATCATCGCCGGACTCACCCCGCAGATGGATATAGCAGACCTGTTGGCATTGCAGCAAAGAGCGAAAGAAGTGTTCGTATCCGAAGCACTGCTCGACTATGTGCAGGCCCTGCTGCGTCATACCCGCGAATCCGAATCCTATGCGCATGGCTTGAGTCCGCGCGCGGGACTTGCGCTGCTCTCGGCCGCGCGCGCCTGGGCAATGATCGATGGACGCAATGCAGTCATCCCTGAAGACGTACAGAATATATTGCCGGGCGTGGTCAGCCATCGCCTGCCATCAGCAAGCGGCCAGACCGCACAGCAGCTGATCGAAGCGGTGGCAATTCCCTGAAGCCGTGTTCGCCGCGCTCAAATCCCGTTTTAGCAACTGGCTGTTCCGTCCGAAAATCGAGCAAGGCACCATCACGCTCACGCAGCGCCGCATCTTCATCCTGCCCACCCGGCAAGGCGTGATCCTGACTTGCGTGTTGATCCTGATGCTGCTCGGCGACATCAATTACAACTTGAGCCTGGGCTACATACTGACTTTCCTGCTTGCGATGATGGCGATATTGTCCATGCTGCATACCTTCCGCAATCTGGCTTATCTGGAAATTCGCGCCGGCCGCGCAAAACCCGTATACCGCGGCGAATCCGCGCGCTTCCCGCTGTATTTTCACAGCAACCTGGCGCGCTATCAGCTCGTTCTGAAAAGTGAAACCGGCATCTGCTTCGATGTTGAGAAGCAGCAAACAGCCGAGGTGTTTTTTCCGCTGCCAGCCATAAAACGCGGCTGGCTAGAATTGGGAAAAGTAACGATATATACGGAATATCCACTGGGTCTGTTCCGCGCCTGGTCGTATCTGCATTTCGACACGCGCTGCCTAGTCTACCCCAAACCGCTTTCTGGCACGGTGCTGCTGAAAAGCGCCGATGAAACCCGCAGCACTGACGAAGACTTCGCGGGGTTGCGCACTTATGTTCCCGGTGATGCCGAATCTCGTGTCGCATGGAAAGCCTATGCACGAGGCCAGGGATTGTTGGTCAAGCAGTTCGCGAACCAAACAACCGGGGAATTGTGGCTGGACATCAAGGATGCCCCGGATGCCGGCCTGGAAGAAAAACTGTCACGCATGACAGGCTGGGTGTTGGAAGCCGAATCCCGCGGCTTCCTTTACGGTCTGCGACTTGACGATCGCGAGATCAACCCGGGAAATGGCACAGCACATCTCGAATCATGCCTTTCCCGCCTCGCGCTGTTTAGGATTGCCAAATGAACCGCCAGCTTATTTATGTCCTCGTGCTCAGCATACTAATAGTGACAGCCCCCCATGCACAGCACCTGCCGCCATGGGTGAGCAGCTTTGGCGCAATACTGCTCCTGTGGCGCAGCTATCTTGCCTATGCAAACCGGCCATTGCCGAAACGCCCCTTGCTCCTGGCCATCACGGTTGTGGCCATGTGCGGCATTCTCATCGAATTTCACACTTTGTTCGGACGCGAGGTCGGCATCGCGCTGCTCGCTCTTTTAGCCTCGCTGAAACTGATGGAAATCAAAACCCGGCGCGATGCGATGGCGCTGATCTATCTCTGCTGCTTTACCATCATCACCAACTTCTTCTATTCCCAGAGTCTCTTCACAGGCCTTTATCTGCTGATCACGCTACTGGTCGTCACAGTTGCATGGATCCATCTTTATGCACCCGGCAGCGCATTCAAAGCGCGCCTGAAGACTGCTGCAACAATGATGCTGCAGGCCATGCCGCTGACCCTCATCCTGTTCGTCCTGTTCCCGCGCGTAGAAGGGCCATTGTGGGGACTGCCCCAGGATGCCTATGCGGCCAGCGGCCTAGATGACATGATGTCGCCAGGCAGCCTTGGGCGCCTCATCCTGTCTGATGACGTGGCGTTCCGAGTCACCTATAAGAGCCTTGTGCCGCGTCGTGACCAGATGTATTGGCGAGGCCCTGTGCTGTGGGACTTCGACGGAAAGACATGGACGAAAGGACAGACGAAGCATGGCATCGCGCCGCGCTTTTCCGATATATCCCAACCCGTTGAATACACGGTGACGCTGGAACCGCACAACAAGAACTGGCTGTTCGCGCTGGATGTGCCCGACAAGGTCTCCGTGCCGGCTAGGCTAACCTACGACTTTCAGGTGATAAGCGCAACGCCGGTACACGCACGCCTTATATACCATGCGCGTTCTGAACTCGCCTATCGCGCCAATCTGCAAGAATCCGACATCCAGCTTGAGCGTGCACTGCAGTTGCCGCCGGGGCTTAATCCGCGCTCGCTGCAGCTGGCAAGAAGCTGGCGAGAAAAGAGCCGCCACAATATCGAAATCGTGCAGCGCGCGCTCGATTATTTTCATAATCAGAATTTTCGCTACACGCTGGATCCTAAGCCCGCCGACAGCATAGACGACTTTCTGTTCGAGACTAGACAAGGTTACTGCGAACACTACGCATCCAGCTTCGTGTTCCTGATGCGCGCAGCGGGCATACCTGCTCGAGTGGTGACAGGATATCTGGGAGGCGAATACAACAGCGTCGGCAATTACTACATCGTGCGCCAGTCCGATGCACATGCCTGGGCGGAAATCTGGCTGGAAGGCGCTGGCTGGCAGCGTACAGACCCGACGGCAGCCATTTCGCCCGAACGGGTCGAGCGCGGCCTGTCCACCGTGCAGATGGCCGCATTGCCGCTTGCTGGGCAAATCGCATGGCTGCACGGCTTGCGCATGGACTGGGATGCGCTTTCCTACCAATGGAACCAGTGGGTCATAGGCTACAACAGCGAGCGCCAGTTCGCCTACCTGTCCCGCTTCGGCCTGGAATCGCTGAGCCTGCAGACGACCTATCTCGTCGCAGCCATCGGACTCATCCTCGCTGCGTTCGCACTTTTCATGCTGCGCCATCTGTTCAAGTGCAAACAGGACAAGATCCAGGCCGCTTGGCTCAAGGTATGCAGAAAACTTGACCGCCGAGGATTGCCGCGCGCAACGCACGAAGGCCCGGCTGATTATGCAGCACGCGTGGCAGCCGCTAGGCCCGATCTCGCCTTCAGGATTCGGGAGATTGCCGGTCTCTATATCGCGCTACGCTATGCCTCATCCCAAACCGACCACGCTCTATTCATCCGCCTTGCCTCAGCATTTAAAGCCTGAAGGAGTATAATCCGTTGCATCCGGAACACAAACGAACATCATGCTCATCACCCGCCGCCTTGAATTCGATGCAGGACACCGCATCCCAAACCACAACAGCCAGTGCAAACATTTGCACGGGCACCGCTATGCGATCGAGATCACCCTGTCTGGCGACATCATCCAAGCGGAAGGGCAATCCGAGCAAGGCATGGTGATGGACTTTTCCGATGTGAAGCGTATCGCACAACAGAAACTGGTCGATCAGTGGGACCACGCATTCCTAGTCTATCGCGGCGACGAAAAGGTATGCGAATTCCTGAAAAGCATGCCGGACCACAAGACCGTGGTCTTGGATGTCGTGCCTACCGCCGAGAACCTGGCTGAGCTCGCCTTCAGCATCCTGAATCCCGCCTATCATGACACTTACGGCAACCATCTGCGCCTGGAACGCATTAGAATTTTCGAGACCCCTAACAACTGGGCAGACTGCATTCGCGCTTAAAAATTTCTGGACATGCCACGCGCCTTAAGTCAAAATGCGCGCCTTCAAAAGCCGGTTATCAGGCTGTCAGAATACAGGAAGTGTGGCCGAGCGGTTTAAGGCACTAGTCTTGAAAACTAGCGAGGATGAGAGTCCTCCGTGAGTTCGAATCTCACCGCTTCCGCCAAAAAGACTTCCAGAAACCTCCAAAAATATCCAAGATCAACATAAAAACATATAGTTACGCAAATATCAGCGTATATCTAGGTGTGGTAACTTCCATTTGCATCCAGTCGCAAACCGTGGTAACTTTTGTGGTAACTTTTCGACCTCGCAGAAGTTACCACGATGGCCACGAATTTATTGTCAGCAGCCGAATGTAAGAACGCTACCAGCAATGGTGCAAACGTACGCAAGCTCCATGATGGCGGCGGACTTTACTTGTGGATTTATCTCGATGGCCGGAAATATTGGCGATTGCGTTACTGGCATGGCGACAAGGAAAAATCTTTATCCCTAGGCGTATATCCCAAGGTCAGCCTGAGCGATGCTCGGAAAATGCGCGACGAACTGCGCAAACAGCTGCAAGCAAACCTCGACCCTTCTGCTGAACGCAAGGCAAACAACCTGCGCAATAAGCTCGCCAATGCGAATTCATTCGAGGCAGTCGCGCTAGAGTGGTACAACAAGCAAGTACACACATGGGTCGAACATCACGCCAGCGATGTGAAACGCCGCCTTGAAAGCAACATTTTCCCTACACTAGGAAAGCGTCCGATTGACCAGATAAATGCATTGGAACTGTTGGACACCATCCGCAAAATTGAAGCTCGTGGCGCATATGATCTGGCTCATCGGGTATTGCAGGTATGCGGGCAAGTATTTCGCTATGGCATCGCCACTGGCCGCTGCACTCGAAATCTTGCCGCCGACCTGCGCGGCGCACTCACCCCGCATGTAAAGAAACATCAATCTGCCGTCCGCCCTGAAGAACTCCCCGACCTGTTGCGTGCTATTGCGAAATATGAAGAAATTGGCGACAAGCAAACCCGCCTCGCCATGCAGCTATTGGCTCAAACTTTTGTACGTACCAACGAGCTGATTGGTGCAGAATGGAATGAATTTGATCTGGCTAACGGCTTATGGATTATCCCCGCCGCCCGCATGAAAATGAAAACCGAGCACATTGTTCCGCTAGCAAAACAATCGATTGAGAAACTCGAAGAGCTCAAGGAAATATCGGGCGGTAGTCGTTTTGTGTTCCCCGGACGAAATCGGGATAAACCCATCAGTAACAACACTATGTTGTTTGCCCTGTACCGTTTGGGTTACAAAGGCAAAATGACAGGCCACGGCTTCCGCGCCGTAGCTTCCACTATTCTCAACGAAACCGGCTTCAACCCTGACGTGATCGAACGCCAGCTTGCACACTGCGAACGCAATGAGGTACGAGGTGCATACAACCGCGCTGAATATCTGCTTGAACGCAAAAAAATGATGCAACATTGGGCGGACTATCTTGATTCAATAGAAGCGGGCGCAAAGATTGTCCATCTGAGAGGACATGCAGCCTAATTGTTGATGCGCGCCACGAATTACCCACTCAACGCAAATTTAAATCCCCACCTGATTTTTGCCAAGTTATTTCTCGCATCAAGAATTTGAGTGCTCTCTGGCATGGGTACTCTATCTCGCGCAGACAACAGCCACCCCCAAACATCCAATTTCCGAGGGGAAGGCATGCAGCCTCATTCGCGGCCGCATTCCCTCCCCTACGATACCTTCCCTTTTCACCCCCTGCAGGCAGTACAAAAAGCAAAAACACACCATGCGCCGCCCACACTGGGGCGACGCTACGGAATAGGAAAACACACAGGAATTCCTCGTCTTTCTAATGCATTACAGTAACGTTACAGTAACGTCCTTCCCTCTGAAATACCCATTCCTGCGACAACAAGAAAACCATCTGCCACCATTTCGACACCAGCGGAAACCATTATTGTAAGTTTTTTTGGCAATGCGTTAGCAGCATAGATTTTATTATTTCTTGCAATACATCTCCTCAGACAACGATCACAAAAAAGGAGATGTCCATGCAACAAAATGATGAAGATATACATCTGGAAAAAGAACACGGCCTAATCAAAAAGACTGTGTATGTCCAAGATAGCAAAAAACAACGCTCATCAAACGCTGAGCGCGTTGCTCGGTACCGGCAAAAGGAAAAAGAACAGGGACTTGTAACTGTGAAAGTCCCCCAGAATGCAGCCGACGCATTTAAAGCTGCCGGATCGTTTACTGCTTGGTTCGAAGCTCACTGGATTCCAAATGAGCAGCTTGCCAAACAACGTGCCGCACTGAAGTTCGTCAAGAAATTTCCGGGATTTATCCAAGGCTTGATATTCAGGAAATTTCGCTGACTTTACGGGAGCCACTTCGGTGGCTCCTAATTTTTATTCCTCAGACTGACCGTTAACGCCTCAAAGCTGCCTGACGATCTGTTGTTGGTTCAATGACAGGTATCCGAGTGGAGCGGACATTTGGCGCGTCCACCCACCGACAGGTACTCGGCCATTGCGGACGCTGGCATTTTTATAAGAATGCTGTCGGCGTGGCCTGCTTGAATGTCCGGTTTCCACTTCTTCGTACCGTTATTTTCGATATTTAAGAACTTCGGTTCAGTCACACACAAAATTTAGAACACCCTCCGCAATGCAAATGTGAACTGAAAACTGCAACGTGTGCGGGTGTTCGGAATATTTGACCAATTCTTTCAATTTCTCCTGCCGGGTGCGACACAGTCTGTCGCGCTGATCTCATATCATCCTGCGGTCAATTATTACTGGAGGATGTCAATATGAAAAGCCGGCTGGGTAGTGAAAATAACGAATTGCTTGCGCACTTATCAGACAGATTTGTCTGCGCATTGCCGGTGCGTCAAGGCAAGGCTGCTGAGCTGGACGATTTGATGGCGCTACTTACGCCGTCGGCGTGGGGTGTCGGACTGGAAGGATTAGAGATCAAAACGGGAAATTGCCGACTTGTCGCCGGTTGCTTTGGCGCTGAGTTGTTTTTCAATGAAAAAAGGAGCGGCTATCCAGAACATTTCAGGATGTGTATGACGCGCTGCTATGGGCATTGTCATTATGAGTCTGCCGCGCAATTGGCAGGTCCCTCGCTGCAACGCGCTGCGGTCCTGTCACAAATATTCGTCGCCATCGCAAATCCGTGTGATGAACTTGCATGGATACAAGCGCGAGCAACAGCAAGGGCTGCCAAGGCGAATGGCGCATTCGTGATGTTGGTGGCGGCTCAACGCGACTCATACATGAGGGATGAGGACATCATTGAAAAGTCCATTGCGAATATCGATCCTGACGATGTGCATTGTGTGTTGCGCGGCGATGTAGAAGACCCGATATTTTTTATGCAGACATTCTCCTGGGCGTTGATGCCTGCACTTGCCCGATTTGCACGTCAGGATATTGCAGACATGAATGCCATCCGGCAGATGCTTGAGCGAAATCACGCTGCTATTGTGCACGTGAGGGCCCGCAAGGAGAGGCACACATTATCCGATGCGATAAGCCTTGCAAGCAATTTCATGCCCTCTGGATTGAATATCAGTGAAAGCACGGGCGCCATCGTTTTACTGGACAACCGCGATTATCCCGAACATACATTGGAAGAACTTGTCGCGACAACAAAGCCCGCGCTTGTCGGTATATCGAACACGCGTGTGGTGGTCAGCGAAATTACCGAGGGAGAAGAATATGCAAATTCTTGCATTCACAATTCCAGTCACGACTTTTATATGATTGTGGCGTTCGACATTGCCGTGCTCAAGAAAAATCAGGCGACACTGGTTGCGACTTAATCTGTCGTACCCGTCGGTTATCCTCCATAGCATGGCAACTCCTGGAGAACAGCATGAAGCGACGTAAATTCCTCTTGAACCTGGGAACAGTTTTTTTCTCCGTCCCTTTTCTAGCGCGCGCAGGCAGAACAATGGCCGCTGAGGCAGGCTCGTTCGGCAATGCGGCGGCGATAGGCATTGGTGGCGCAGGAATTAATATCCTGACCAAGTTATCGGACGAGTTGCCGGGTGTCGACAGACTGGCTATCGATGCCGATGATGCACGTCATACATCAAGTTCATCCATCGAAACCCTGCTTTTGCCGATGGAAAATGTGCGCTGGGAAGAACGCCACATGCAGGCAGCCAAAGCCGCCGAGTGCGCCCGTACAAATATCCGTGACCGTTTTGCCGGGCTGGATCGGGTATTCCTGATTGCCGGGCTGGGAGGCGCAGCTGGCACCAGTGCCACCCCATTCATTGCCAGGGCAGCAAAAGAGGCTGGCGTTCAGGTGATCGGGTTATGGATACACCCTTTATCCTGGGAAGGGAAGCGCCCCGAAATAACCCAGGCGCATCTTCCGCACCTGCGTCAGTCAGTCGATTTGAGCCTGGATTTCCGGCTGAGCGATTTTACAAAATCTGGTGAAGCTACCATGCCAACCATTCTTTCTGCCTGCGATGGAGCAGTTTTACAGGTCATCGGCAAGCTGCGCCGTGGTTGAAAATGTTCAATCTGCATCTCATGAATTCGGAGTTTTATGACAGGTAACGGGCGAATCTTAGCCGCCCATTTTCGAGGAGAATCAAATGGCAAGATGCAAGTATTGCGGCACAGCAACAAGCGCTGGCGGTTCATGTGGTAAAAGCCCATCGGGCGGACACGTCGTCTATATTCCAGGAAAGTGCATCTATTGTGGCACAACAGCCAGTGCGGGTGGTTCTTGTACCAAGAGTCCGTCGAAAGGACACGTTGTCGATGCTGGCCCCAAGAAATGCATTTACTGCAGCACCACTGCAAGTGCTGGCGGCTCTTGTCCTAAAAGCCCATCCAGAGGTCATGTGCTCGGTGGTGGAACCATGTGAGGTGACTCCAAAAATTCATTTTCGTCGCTCCCGCGAAAGCGGGAGCCCAGTAAATAAAAAGCTGGATTCCCGCTTTCGCGGGAATGACGAATTTATAGAGGTGCCCGTGCGTTCAATTTTTTCATCGAGTGCATATGGCAAGGTTCCATGAAATCATGGCTTGACTCAAGTCGCTAAATGAATTTGAAGATATTTCGTTTCAGTATAAGTATCGACTAAACGAGTATAGATCGCGTTGCCAATTTTATTTTGTTGTTCAAAAAGGATGAATGAAATGATAAGAAAGAAATTTCCAAAATGCATACACGAAGCTTTAGGCCATTATGTCTATGTCTACGTAAATAAAGATAATGGGGAAACTCTTTATGTTGGCAAAGGACAAGGCGATCGCTGCTTTGACCATTTGAATGCTGCCGATGGCAAAGATAAATCAAGAGAATTTAACGAATTGTACGAGAATGATATTTTGAGGATTGATATCCTCGCATACAACCTTGATGAGGAAACTGCCCTAATCGTTGAAGCTGCTGCAATTGACTTGACCGGACTTGACAGCTTGTGGAATGAAAAAAGAGGGAAAGATTCCAGAGAATATGGCCGTACCACCACAGATGATTTGGTCGCCAAGTTGGACGCCACTGAAATTTCAAGCAGCGAATTCAAGGACGATTGTATTTTGATAAGGATAAATAAAAGATACTTTGCCGGAATGTCGCCTCTTGAATTGTATGAAGCTACCCGTGGAGTTTGGAAAGTAGGTTTGAAAAATCGCGATAAAGTTAAATATGCTTTAGCGATCTATCAAGGAGTTATCCGAGAAGTCTATGCAGTGATGGGCTGGTTTCCAGAAGGATCAACCATGTATTCAACGCGCCCAATGCCTCAGGATGAGGAGAATGGAACACGGGTTGAGTTTGTTGGCCTGGTTGCTGGTGACGATATTCGAAAAAAATACATGCACAAAAACATAGAGAAGATCTGGCCTAATGGTGCTCAAAATCCAATTCGATATATCGGGCCAAGCTTCAGGTAAGATGACGAATGAAATCTGCGGAATAACGTACACTGCCGGCTCTTGGAAGGCGAAAAATCAGGGGAAGGTCAGTTCTCGGTGGTTGAATAATGTGAACTCGCTTATTATTCGTTGCCACCACCGGCGATAGTAAAATTATAGGGGATGAGAATGGAAGATTTGCCAAGCGTAAAAGATGTATATTCAAAGAAAGTTAATTCGGCACTGACTAGCATGGGAGACTATGTTTACGCTTATTATAGGCCGGGTGAATTTCATCCATTTTACGTTGGCAAAGGAAAAAACTCACGAGTATTGGATCATTGGAAAAATGCTATTAAGAAAGAGCGTCCTGAGAAAAAACAAGAAAAAGAAATTCGACGCATTCTTGAAAGCAAAAAATTACCAACAATTAAGTTATTGGCCTATAACCTTCAGAAGACGAAGGAAGATGTTAATTCTGTCGCTGAACGCGTTCTTCAAGACGCTTTTGGAATTCAAAGCGTGTGGGAGAAGCGAGGTGGAGTAGAACGTCTTAACGTTAAAGAAGGTCAACTTTTACAAGAACGTGAAGACTCCAGTAGATATCCTGTTTTATCACTCGATGCAGTTATAGCCAAAGAGATGGCTGAGCAGTACGAGGAAATGAAGCTTGATGATCTTGTTAACAAGCTTGGGGCGCCTATATTATTGGTCGGCCTTTCAAAGACATATCATTCAAGCTATTCAAGAGAACAACTTGCAGAAATGGCTCGGATGTACTGGAACCTTGATAAGTATAATAAAAATGGAAAACTCGACATTCTTAATAAAGCAAAAAATTCCGTTTTACTCGCTTGGACATCAAAGCTTAATAAAAGCCCTACCATAGTTGGTGCTTGGCAAATTAAACGTGGTTCGTGTAAATCAGAGGATGGAAGGGATGCGTTTGAGGTAGTAACAGATCTTGATTTACATAATAAATGTATTGGGATCAAACTGGACGGCACAGGGAATAAATATCAAGGGCCAAGAATTAAGATACCCTTATCAGAATGAGAAGATACAGATGCTTATTGGTTTTTAGTCTAGCTTTCTTGGGTAGGATGGTCTGTTTGGGAAATAGTTATGTCCTTCACGCCTGAAACCCTGTTGCGTCAGTGGCAGACGCTGCGGTTTATCCCGAGATCCCCGAGACGGATTACTGCCGGGGATCTTTGCAGCCGACTTGAAAAGGAAGGCTACAAAGTCGCCAAGCGGACGGTGGAACGCGATCTGCAATCTCTCACCCTGATTTTCCCGCTGGTATCGGACGAGCGCAGCAAACCTTACGGATGGAGCTGGCAGGCAGATGCGCCCGCGTTCGACCTGCCGGGACTATCCAACAGCGAAGCCATTACCCTGCTCCTGGCGCAGGAACATCTGCGCAACCTGCTGCCCGCTTCGACCATCGCACAGTTGCAACCCTATTTCACTCTTGCCGGACAAAAACTTTCCGCCCTGGAACAGCATTCCGGAATCGCGGGATGGCAACGCAAGGTGCGTGTGACTCCCCCGACACAACCGTTGCTTTCCCCGAAAATCGACGAGGCTGTTCAGGCGACCCTGCATGAAGCCCTGCTGCACGAGAGGCAATGCAACCTCGTCTACCTGAGACGCGATTCTTTTGAGCCGGAAAGCTATCCCGTGCATCCGTTGGGTCTTGTGCAACGCGGACAGGTGCTCTATCTCGTTTGCACCATCAAGACTTATCCGAATGTTCGCCTGCTGCCCCTGCACAGAATCCAGTCTGCGCAATTGCTGGATGCCCCCATTGCCGGCCCTGCGGATTTCGATCTTGACGAATACCTTTCATCCGGCGCGCTGGGCTGGGCTCCCAAGGATTCGATTCACCTGGAGGCCGCATTTTCGGCTGAGGTTGCTACCCATTTGCAGGAAACTCCCTTGGCTGAGGATCAGACGCTGACCGAACTGTCAGACGGTAGGGTAAAGCTTATGGCAACCGTCATGGAAACCCAGCAACTTCGCTGGTGGCTGCAAGGCTTCGGGGACAGCGTGGAAGTATTGTCTCCGCCCGATTTGCGAAATCGGATTGCGATCGGCATCCGGAATCTGGCGATACGCTATGCCGACGAAATCCAATAAGCACTTGCGATCTGCTCTCGAATGGGTGAGTTCAAAAAACTTGATACCGGACGCTTCCATAAGCTGAATCGAGCGTTTTTTCAGCGAATCTCCACGGTCCGCTTTGGCCGAGCAGTGTGAATTGGCCTTCAGGCAGGTTCCGAAGTATAGCAGCCATTCAAATGACAGCGCAGCCGGGTGGACATGGGGCAGCAATAGGTTCTCTGCTGCCGGTGGCTGGTAAAACAGTATCTCAAACTTCTCCTGCCGCGACCGATGGTCTCGGCAGGTCGTCCGCTGTCGCCGCAAGCGGCTCCTGCGGTTCCCTCGCGCAAAAGCGCTCGGACGATATGAAAAGCACCGAACCAAACCGCGAAGCGACAATCGGGAGCCACCCGCACATGCGGGTGGGGTGTGGCGAAGCGAGCTTGCGAGCGTCTTGCCACAACCCATGAGGTAGGCCACGCCCCAGCGTGGACTGCCAAATGCCGGGGGGAGCCACCAATGAAAATCCGTCCCAACGGATTTAGGCGCCCCAGCGCCGGTCTTTGAGTGGGGGGCTTGCCCCGTCGTCGCGCTACGCGGCTCACCCTGTTTCGGGTCGCCCGTCCAGGGCGAGTCGCCAGACCATCTCGGGCAACGCCGCAGGCGGTGAACGGGATGCCTGAAACAGGGTGAGCCGCGTAGCGGCGACGACCAAAACCAAACAACCAGACCCCGCCCTAGCGGGGAGGCTTGGAATAGGCGTACAGCCGTTATTTCAAGCCGTTCTGGTAAAAATACAACACAATATTTTCGGTTGATGATTCGGTGAGTTTTTCGGTGAGTTCTTCAGTTATCGAAACATCGAAGCACCACCGAAAAAATTCCCAAGGCATTCTCGAAGAATGGCTTGGGAACACACAGAAGCGCAAATGCATGAAAGATACGCATTCAGAGTGCGGCGTCAATTATTCAAATTCGGCCTGAAGCGAAAACATTTCTTGTACTCTTTTTTGCACTGTCTTGCGCTGCATTGCTCTGATATCCGACGGGCTGGAGAATTTGATCACATGAACACGCTTAGCCAACTCTTCGGAAATGACAGTCTTGGTAATTTGCTTTGGATACCACCGTTTCTTCTCCTCCACCCATTCTTTATAGTATTCGCCGTTCGCCAGAAACACGGATTGATAGTGTTTTATTAGTGCGTCTGTATGGGTGATAATTCCAGCGCCCTCATAATTTTTATCGGTAAGGTGATTGAGGATTCCAGTGGTAAACCTACCAAGCTTTTCCGCTTCTTTCCTGTCATGGTTTTCAATCTCAATCAGATGCCACTTGTCGGTAGTTTTTATTCTAAGCCATGCGCCGTCCGGTATTTTTACTCCTTTTCCGCCGGATGGCAGCATACGCTCGCTCTTATAGCCTGCAATACCCCCCTTCTGGAGCCGCCCTGCCGTCTCAACTTGAAACAGGATGGAGTGGAAAAACTTGGAAGATCGCACCTTCAACGGATCAATTTCGGGGTAGCCAGATAATTCCGTTTCATATTGAAGCGCCAGAGCAAGGCCGGCATCGGAGAGCGTGAAATAGTGTTTTGCATAATAGTCGCGGTTGATAGGCCATCCCGGCGGAATCGAGGTTGCCCTAACTAATCCGCGCTCGACCATGCGTTTGCAATAGTCATTTTTACTCGTGCCAAACAGAATGCTGATGACAAGCTCAATGGTAAAGCCGTTACGCAATAGCCAGACGCAAATTGCTATTTCCCGCCGCTTGGCCACCTCTCGCGGAGAACTGCCCGTCAGTTTCAACGCAGCACAAGCATTTTGGTTTCGGCTTGTGCTCATTTTACACCTCCGGTTTTCACTGAGGTGCGAGACTTTATCCATTCGGCTACATCTGTCGAACGCCAACCCACCTTGCGCTTCCCAAGCGATACCTGAGCGGGGAATTCTCCGCGCTGGATCATTGCATACAGACTGGATTTTTTAAGATTTACAGCAGATTCGACCTCATGGAGACCGAGAATTTGGCATAGCAATTTGCTCATTTTTTCAAAAGCTCCGTGGCCGTGTTGCACGGACACGGGAGTTTTCAATGAGCTTAAGTAGCAGGATCGCCAGAACCCGATACTCAAACTAACTGCCTGAATGATATACAAACAATCCGCAACTTGCAACCTCGACTTTATTCAAAATCGAGTTTGAACAAAATATTAATTGCTGCAATGCATGTCTGTACGACAGAGAGTCGCACTGCACATGCGGCCACGCCAGCTGTCCTTTGCCCTGCCATCTGGCGGGGCAAAGTTTTTACTCTTTGGAGTATCGAAATCAAAACCGTGGTAACAAACGTGGTAACTTGTAGTTTACAAAATTCACGAACCCTTTAGTGGCAATGCCTCCAGATAGCATTGTGAATCTCACCGCTCCGCCAAAATATCGCAATAAAATCATTATTATTCAACAGGTTGATTGTTTTTAAATCATTGCGGTATGCCATCTGCATGGAAATGTATTTCACCAATCAAGACTGGTGGAATCCTCGCTTCTCAATCTCAAAATGCACGCCGGGTCAACTAAGGATGACATCCAGATGCAGTTCAACTGCGACGGTTCGCACATTGTCAGTGCGCGAACTTATGAGCATTTTGCTGAAGGTCTTTTGTAATTCAAATTAAGGAAACACCGAATAAGAGAGCTGCCCCCGAAAATTTGAACAAGCGGCCAAGTGGAAAATCTCGTACTATTGATGCCTGTATAGGGTGAAGAAATGGAGCAGAAAATTGGAAAGTGAGCGATGCGCAAGCATGGAGCAGCATTCAAAACCAAGGTGAAATTGTTGAGCGCAAGGCGATGATATACCGAACCCACAAACTGTCGATCAGCTGCCAGACCAAGCCAGCTGGCATCAGCTGGAGCGGCGTATATTATGTTCCGATGCCGGTAAGTCATGCGGATAAGGAGCTCATGAGGCAGATAAACAGGCTGCATCTGAAACATTCGTTCTTAGGTACGAGGATGCTGCGAGACCAGTTGCATTTTAAAATCAAAAAGCAAACACCTGCTGAATAAATCATGCGCACAGAAGCTCCCGAGACTGGGTTGATACACAAAATACTTGAGTCGTTGCGCCGTCTGCTGGGTAAGGGTCCCTCAGATTCGGAATCGCAGCAGGCTTTTCTGCAGCTTAGCCAGGTCGCACCTCTGAAATTTGTTTCCAAACCGGAAGACCCGGCAGTTGGCAACGATAAGAAATATTCCTTCATCTATCGCGAGGCGGTACTCAGTCGACAGGAACGCATCGAAGGCTACGTTTTTTCACTAGAGCGTGGCCTGCAGTCGCGCATGCTTGAGAAGAGCGCGCAGACCCGGCGTTTGTTCGACGATGCTGTGCTGCGTAATCTCGCGCCGCTGGGCGTGTCTGCCCTGCTGGGCCACCGCATCGTCTTCATCCATCTTTCTCCCTTATCCCTGCGCAACCCATTGCTGGATGCGTTTGCATGCATGAATGTGGTCATCATGGTCATCATGGGTGACATGGCGACCACCGATTTGTCCGAGACGCATGCCGGCCTGCGCAGGCTGAAAGACTTGGGCATACGCCATGGCTGGAAGTTGAATAAGATCAACCACGAGATCGGGGATCTATTGACAGAGGCTGATTTCATCGAGCTGGATTCCAGCAATTTCGATGGCATCGATCTGAAGACGTTGTACCGGCATTTTCATACGCTGCCCAACCGTCCCAAGCTGATTGTCAGCGAATTGCAGACAGTCGATGACTTTAATCTGAGCTATCACTGCGGATTCGATTATTTCATGGGGCCGTTCGTATCCGACCGCAAAAAATGGCAACCGTCGAAGAGCGACATCAACCGGCTGAAGGTATTCGAAGTGCTCGACTTGGTGCGCTCTGGCGCCAAGCCGCACTCGATTGCAAATTGCCTGCGCACCGAGCCCATGCTGACCTACAAGTTGTTGCGTTACATTAATTCGCCCGGCATCGGATTGCTGCGCAAGACTGATGATATCTCGCAGGCACTGCTTGTGTTGGGCAGCGACCGCTTCTACCGCTGGCTGACGTTGCTGTTGTTCGATTTTACCAAGCCGAGTTACCAAGAGCGAATAATGAACGAGCAGGCACTGGTGCGTGCTCGTTTCATGGAGTTACTGGCCGGGCAGGGAAAGATTCCAGGAAACGCTGAGCAATTGTTCCTGACTGGGCTTTTTTCGATGCTGGACGTCATGATGGCGCAGCCTCTCGAGGAAATCATGAAACAGATAGCCCTGCCGGACGCAGTGGTCATGGCATTGCGCGGTAAACCAGGGCCTATGCTTGATGCATTGGCGCTGGCCAGTTCTCTGGAATCCAAGGTACCCGATGCGATGACTGCGGCAGCCCTGAAATGCGGACTGGATACCCAGATCGTCACTGCCACGACAATAGATGCGTTGTACTGGGCGAATCAGGTCAGCAGCGCGGGGGAATAGCCATTCTCTTAACTGCAGCTTGCTCACGAAATGGCGAGGAATTTACGGATCCCCTGCGAGCACTTTAAACCGCCCAGTAATATGCCTAAAAACCTCTCTAAACCATATATATCAGGCGCGATAAAGTTTTTTCGGGACCATTTTGCGAAATGCAGAGACCATCGAACAGGATGCGCCGGTCGCAGATGATGCCGTTGCTGTGGCATTTTTTATTTTCCCAGATATACTATCTTGAACTTACCCAGCGCTTTCATCTCTCAAGAGTGATTTCATTCGGATGGTTTTTTTGCCATGCCATGAACAACTTTTTCACCGGAACCTGAGAAGGAGTACGATGATGAACAAATTGCACTGGCTGCTTCCGGCGTTGCTGCTTGCCGGATGCGCAACCCAACCGCCTGTGAGCCTTTCGACAGGGCCGTTTAGCAACATCACGCCGCTTGCTGCCCAGACGCAGAATTTCGCCGGCAACAAGGTACGCTGGGGCGGCACCATCGCAAGTGTGATGCCCAGGAAAAATGAAACCTGCTTCCAGGTGGTAAGCCACTCGCTTGATTCGTCAGCACGCCCAGAGGAAGAGGACAAGTCTGACGGACGTTTCATGGCCTGCAGCCCGGGATTCTACGATCCGGCCATTTATGCTGAAGGCCGTGAAGTGACCGTAGCGGGAACCTTGCAAGCTTCCGTTTCCGGCAAGATTGGGGAATACGATTACCACTTCCCGCTCATCGCTGCCGAAGAAATTTATCTGTGGCCTAAACGCGAAGCGCGTCCGATCTATCCAGACCCCTATTACCCGCTCTGGTATTCGCCCAGCCCGTGGATGATGGGACCGATGGGTCCTTGGTAGCGCCTATCTTGTCCTGCCGCACCAGTCGCGCGCGAACTGCCCCGCCACGCGTCCGCTGCGCGAGCCGCGCAACAGCGACCATTGTAGCGCCGCACCACGCACCTCTTCTGTCATACCATGGTGCCAGCCGTGATGCAAAAGCCAACGAGCAGCGATCGCCAGATATTCGTCCTGACTGAAGGGATAGAAGGAAATCCACAGCCCGAAACGCTCGGACAACGAAACCTTTTCTTCCACGCTCTCGGCCGGATGTACCTCTTCTCCAACATTCCTGGTCGCCAAATTGTCGGCTATATAGTCCGGCATCAGATGGCGCCTGTTCGAGGTGGCGTAGATCAGCAGGTTATCGGAGAATGCGACCAGGTCGCCGTCGAGCGCGGCTTTCAGCGTCTGGTAACCCGCCTCGTCCGCATTGAACGAGAGATCGTCACAATACAGGATGAAGCGCTCCGGCCTGCCCTGTACCAGTTCTACGATCAGCGGCAGGTCGGCAAGCCCCTGCTTGTCGATCTGGATCACGCGCAAAGACTGTCCGACATACTCATTAAGCAGTGCCTTCACCAGCGATGATTTTCCGGTGCCGCGCGCGCCCGAGAGCAACACGTTGTTGGCAGTTCCACCTCTTACGAACTGTAATGTGTTTTGCGCGATGCGGTTTTTCTGATCGTCGATGCCGATTAGATCGGATAACGCGATGCGCTGGAAATTTGCAACGGGATCGAGAGTACGCCTGCCATGGTTCCAGCGGAAAGCTGCGGTCGCCTGCCAGTCAGGAACCTGTATCTCCGACTGAGGCAGCATGCTTTCAAGCCTTAAGAGCAGGCCTTCCGCGCGGTCTAAAAACTGATCGAGCTTATCCACGATTAGCTGCGATAGCTGGCGTTGATCTTCACATAGTCATAGGAAAAATCACAGGTCCACAGCGTCGCATCCGCGCTTCCGCGATTCAATGCCACGCGTATCGTGATGTCGGATTGCTTCATCACGCGCTGACCGTCTTCCTCTTCATAGCTTGCTGCCCTGCCGCCATTTTCTGCGACCAGCACATCGTCGAGATAGAGTTTAAGGTCTAACACATCCAGATCGTCCACCCCCGCATAGCCGATCGCGGCGAGTATACGTCCGAGGTTGGGATCGGATGCGAAGAAAGCAGTCTTAACGAGTGGGGAATGCGCGATCGCGTAACCGATCTTTCTGCACTCGGCTTCATCACGCCCGCCTTCAATTGCGACAGTGATGAACTTGGTCGCGCCTTCGCCGTCGCGCACGATGGCCTGCGCAAGAAGGATCGCAACCCCGGTGATTGCATCAAGAAGCGATTGATAGTTTTTGCTGTCAGCAACATTCACTTCGGGAAGTATTGATTTTCCGGTCGCCATCAGCATCAACGAGTCGTTGGTGGAAGTGTCGCCATCCACGGTAATGCAGTTGAAGGAGCGGGCCGCCACCTCGCTCACCATCTTCTGCAGTAGCGGCTGCGATATCGCGGCGTCCGTTGCAATGTAGCCCAGCATTGTCGCCATGTTGGGATGTATCATGCCAGAGCCCTTCGCGATGCCGGTGATCGTCACAGTAACGCCATCGATTTCGACCTGCTTTGAAACCGCCTTCGCAACGATGTCCGTGGTCATGATCGCTTCTGCCGCATTGAGCCAGTTGTCCTCGATCATGTCCGCCACTGCGGCAGGCAGTCCTGCTGCGATCTTTGCAATGGGCAAGGGCTCCATAATCACACCGGTTGAAAAAGGTAGAATCTGGCTTGCGTTGCAGTTGATCAACCCTGCCAGCGCAGCACAGGTGCTCTTAGCAGCCTGCAAGCCCTGTTCGCCCGTTCCCGCATTCGCATTACCCGTGTTGACCACTAGCGCGCGTATGCTCTGATTTTCGGCAAGGTGTTGTTTGGCGACGATCACGGGCGCTGCGCAGAAACGGTTTTTCGTGAACACGCCTGCGATCGCAGCACCTTCGCACAATCCGATGACCAGCAAGTCCCTGCGGTTTTCGCGCTTGATGCCTGCCTTGGCTATGCCAAGTTTGACACCCGCAACAGGCAGCGCCGCAATGGGCGGATTCAGATTAACCGGCATTTTATTCTCCTAATAACGACCACCGGTTTTGTATATATAGTTTGATAGCTCGGCAGATTCGCTGTTCACGCGCCGCACAATGCCGTGCATGTTGCGTATGATGCCGCGCATCACGTGGTAGACCAGCTTGGGATGAGAATTGAGCAGCGATTCGAATCTTAAGCGCTGCATGCTCAATACCTTGGTGGGACCCACGGCATAAAGCGTTGCGCTAATTTGCGATGCAGCTCCGCCTGCAAAGGTGATCATGCCCGCCAGATCTCCAGGCTTCAGTACATGGATGACCGCCTTCTCAACAGCGCTTTCTATCCTGACCTCGATATCACCCGAGGCAAGAATGTATAGATTATCCGACTTTTCATCATTGGGCTTGACGATGACATCGCCCGCCTTGTAATCCTGGACCTCGAACAGTTCCGCCAGAATTTCCACTTCTGCATTGCTTAATTCTTCCGTTATAGGTGATGCGCGCAGCGTGTCTATCACTAATGACATTGCTTCCTCCTTTAACTCAGTTGCCCGTGACATTGCTTGTATTTCTTGCCTGAGCCGCACGGGCAGGGGTCGTTGCGCCCGATCTTCTTTCCTCCGCGCACAAAGGGCAGCTGCTCTTCGCTTTCCGATGAAGCCCCTTGAGATAGCGCTTCCTCATAGTCGGCATGGTGGTATTGCACATCCACAGGCGCGGTTTGCACGGGCTCGATTTCCGCTTCGCTGCGTATTTCCACGTTCATCAGCACCTGTATCACTTCGCGCTTGATCACATCCAGCATCATCGAGAACAGCTCAAAGGCTTCGCGCTTGTATTCCTGCTTGGGGTTTTTCTGCGCATAACCGCGCAGATGTATGCCCTGACGCAGATGATCCAGCGAGGCAAGATGTTCGCGCCAGTGCATATCCACGCTTTGCAGCATGATAGCGCGCTCGTAATGATGCATGGCATCAGCGCCCACCTTGTCCACCTTGGCTTGGTATGCCAGTTTAGCATGCTCGAGGATACGCGCGCGCAAACCCGCCTCGTTCAGTGCCTTATCCTCATCCAGCCAGTGAGACAGAGGCAATGCCAGCTGAAATTCCGCCGCCATCGCCCTTTCAAGGCCGACCACATCCCACTGCTCTTCCATGCTGTGCGGCGTGATATACAGGCTGACCATGTCGTCCAGCACGCCATCTCGCATCCCCGCAATGGTCTCCGAGATATCCTCGCTTTCCATCAGTTCGGTACGCTGCTGATAGATCACTTTGCGCTGGTCGTTCGCCACGTCGTCATATTCGAGTATCTGCTTGCGCGTATCGAAGTTACGCGCCTCCACCTTGCGCTGCGCATTCTCGATCGCGCGCGTCACCCAGACATGCTCGATCGCCTCGCCTTCGGGCAGCTTGAACTTGTTCATAATCGCAGCGACCCTGTCGGAAGCAAAAATGCGTAGCAGCGGATCCTCTAGCGAAAGATAGAATCGGCTGGAACCGGGATCGCCCTGACGGCCTGAACGGCCGCGCAGCTGGTTGTCCACACGCCGCGATTCATGGCGTTCCGTGCCTATGATGTGCAGGCCACCGCTTTTGATCACCTGCTCATGCAGAGTGTTCCACTCCTCCTTCAGCTTTGCGATGCGCGCGGCGGCCTGGTCCGGGGTTTGATCTGCTCGTATATTCTCGATCTGATGCTCTATGCTGCCGCCCAGCACGATGTCGGTTCCGCGGCCTGCCATATTGGTGGCGATGGTAATCATCTTGGGCTGCCCTGCCTGTGCTACGATCTCGGCCTCTCTGGCATGCTGCTTGGCATTGAGCACCTGATGCGGCAGCTTTTCCTTATCCAGCAGATGCGAGAGCAGCTCCGAATTCTCGATGGAAGTTGTGCCCACTAGCACCGGCTGGCCGCGTCCATAACAATCCTTGATGTCCACGATAACCGCGCGGTATTTTTCCATCGCGGTGAGATACACCTTGTCCATCATGTCGCGGCGCACTGTCGGACGATTAGGCGGAATGATCACCGTTTCCAGATTGTATATTTGTTGGAATTCGTAGGCTTCGGTATCCGCCGTTCCAGTCATGCCGCCCAGTTTGTCGTACATGCGGAAATAATTCTGGAAAGTGATAGAGGCCAGCGTCTGGTTTTCCTTCTTTATCTCCACGCCTTCCTTGGCTTCCACAGCCTGATGCAGTCCATCGGACCAACGACGGCCCGACATCAGGCGGCCAGTGTGTTCATCCACGATGACCACTTCGTCGTTCTGCACCACATAGTTTTGGTCCCTGTGATACAAAGCATGCGCGCGCAGCGCGGCATAAAGATGATGTATCAGCGAAATGTTGGAAGCATCGTACAGGCTGCCATTCGGCGGCAACAGGCCGGCTTCGGTGAGTATGTTTTCCGCATGCTCATGGCCTGTCTCGGAGAGCAGAATCTGGTGATTTTTTTCATCCACCGAATAATCGCCCGGCCCGTCCTCTTCTGTCTGGCGCACAAGCTTCTTCGCAAGCTGATCGATCTTCACATAAATATTGACGTCGCCCTCTGCCTGCCCTGAGATAATCAGTGGCGTTCTGGCCTCGTCGATCAGGATGGAGTCCACCTCGTCCACAATCGCGAAATTGAGTTTGCGCTGAAAACGTTCGGATATATGGCTTGCCATATTGTCGCGCAGGTAATCGAAACCGAATTCGTTGTTGGTGCCGTAGGTGATATCCGCGGCATAGGCTGCCTGTTTCTCCGATGTGTCCATCTGCGAGACGATCACGCCAACCGACAGACCCAGAAATCCATACAGTTTTCCCATCCACGCCGCATCGCGCGACGCAAGATAATCGTTGACCGTCACCACATGCACGCCAAGCCCTGTGATCGCATTCAGATATACGGGCAGGGTCGCCATCAGCGTCTTGCCTTCGCCCGTGCGCATCTCGGCGATCTTGCCGTAATGCAGCACCATCCCGCCGATCAGCTGCACGTCGTAGTGACGCATGCCCAGCGCGCGCGAACCTGCCTCGCGCACCACCGCAAACGCCTCTGGCAACAGTGCATCCAGCGACTCGCCACTGGCATAACGCTGCTTGAAAAGCTCAGTTTTTCCTCGCAACTCATCATCGCCAAGTTTCGCGATGTCTGCTTCCAGTTTGTTTATCTCTTTGACTGCAAGGCGATATTGCTTGAGCAGGCGATCATTGCGGCTGCCGAAAATGCTTTTTAATGCTTTTGAAATCATGTTTTATCAACCGCTGGGCAAGATGGCTCAAAACCTCTCCCCAAAAAATTTAAGACGATTTTAGTTTTTAATTAACCGGCTTGCAAAAAACGCACCGGATTCTGAGCCATGCCCTTGTACCTGACTTCGAAGTGCAAATGATTGCCTGTGGAACGTCCTGTACTGCCGACTTCGCCCAGCTTGTCGCCGCGCCTCACCACCTGGCCTACCTTGACAAACAGCCTGGACGCATGAGCATAACGCGTCACGATATCATTGCCGTGATCGATTTCGACCATATTACCATACTGGGGATGCAGCGCCGCATACACCACCACACCGCCGGCCGACGCATAAAACGGCGTGCCCGCTTCCGCCATGAAATCCACCCCCTCATGCATCGCGCTCCTACCGGTGAAAGGATCGATACGCCAGCCAAAATTGGAGGTATACACGACATCCCTGATCGGCGCATTCGATGGCAGAAGTTCGCGCTTCAACTGGTTCTGCATCAAAAGCGTTTCAAGCGCCATAAGTTTGTCAGACCTGTCAGACACGAGGCCGGTTAGTGCCTTTAGCTGGTCTGCCAAAGTTGCCGTCGACAATACGCCAAGGCTCACCAGCGGTCCGCCCTGCGCGGGAGGCTGTTCGAACTGAAATTCGGATTGTTTCATGCCGGTGAGCTTCACCAGACGACCGCCCAACGCATCCAAGCGCTGTATTCGCGCCTGCATCTCACCCAATTTGATGGCCAGGGTATCCAGGCTGTTGCGCTCATAGGCCTGCTGGTTCAAGCGCACAGGCACGTTCAACTCGCGCGCCAAATCTTCCGGGGCAAAACGCAGCAATGCAAACTGCACGCCGATCACCGCAATGGACATCAGGCCGAAAAACATCAGCAACAACAGCGCCATCTGCCTGCCACCCAAATATATGCTGCGAGACCCTGCCCATCTGCTGGAAACTAGAATAATATTCATGCCTCCCCCTTAAAATTTAAAAGCGATCATTCAATCTTGACCCAACCATTAAAATCCCTGATGAGCGGCGACCCGGCACTGCGTTCCCTGCTCCATACCTTTCAGGCGCTGAGCGAACTACAACAGCAATTCCAGAGCGCCGCACCCTCCTATTTCGCCGATTCATGCCAGGTGACCGGATTGCGCAACGGCACACTTAGCGTGGCCGCTTCCAGCGGCACAGTGGCTGCAAAACTGCGCCAGCTTGCGCCGGAAATCGTGACGCGGCTGCAGGACAGGGGGTGCGAGGTTAGCGGAATCAGGGTCAGGGTGCAAGTTACCTACACCGTACCGCCGCCCAAACGCGCCCCCCGCATCCTGAGCCCAAAAGCACGTGACAGGCTGCACGAACTCAGCGAACATCTGCCTGATTCGCCGCTAAAACAGGCACTGGAAAAATTTTCCCGGGACTAGCGACTACAGAAACACTCGCCAAGCCACCAGCACATAGCGCTCCAGAACAAAGAGCAGCGCGAACACCAACAGCAGCAGCACCATGAAGCGCACGACCCGCCAGGCCAGTTTAAGATAGCGCTGTTTGCGCGTGAAAATGTACATGCTGCCCAAAATCACCAGCAGCAGCGTGACCACGACCAGGAGCAGCCGCATAATAAGCATGAGGTACTCTTATGCAGCGTTGAGGCGCAGGAAAGCCGGCGCATCTTCCACATTGTCAAACGTGACAAACTCCCACGCATGCTCATCGGCAAGCAACTCGCGCAACAGCGCATTATTCAATGCGTGGCCTGACTTGAATCCTGAAAAAGCGCCTATCACCGGATGCCCAAGCAGATAAAGATCGCCGATCGCGTCGAGCACCTTGTGCTTGACAAATTCGTCTTCGAAACGCAACCCGTCCGCATTGAGCACGCGGTAGTCATCCATCACAATCGCGTTGTCCAGGCTGCCGCCCAGCGCAAGTCCCTGCGCGCGCATATTTTCCACATCCTGCATGAAGCCGAATGTACGCGCGCGGCTGATGTCGCGTATGTATGAATTTTCGTCGAGCTCTATCGTGACATGTTGCTTGGTATCTGCAAACACGGGATGGGAAAAATTGATGGTGAACGTCAGCTTGTAGCCATTGTAAGGCTCGAACCTAACCCACTTGTCGCTCTGCCTGACCTCGACCGTCTTCTTGATACGGATGAATTTTTTGGCCGCAGACTGCTCGACAATCCCCGCCGATTGCAGCAGAAAAATGAACGTACCTGCACTGCCATCCATGATAGGCACTTCCGAGCCGTTCATCTCCACGCAAGCATTGTCTATCCCGAGTCCAGCGAATGCCGACATCAGATG
The DNA here is from genome assembly GCA_021787435.1 of Pseudomonadota bacterium. Lineage (GTDB taxonomy): Bacteria > Pseudomonadota > Gammaproteobacteria > Burkholderiales > Gallionellaceae > Gallionella. The sequence continues at coordinate 248,306 of JAJYLY010000001.1, forward strand.
CTCTATCGTGGCCACCCTGACCCCGTTAAATTCCATGCAGGTGGAAAGCCTGGTGTCATACACCAGGTCGGCGCGCGCCTGCATTTCGCAGACTGGCTTGACATCCACGCGACGAAACACGATGCCGCTGTTGACAGCGCCCGGGCGCAACGTCAGCGTGACCTTTTCACCGCTGTGCAAGCCCACTCCCGTCACAGTGACGGAAGACTTCAAGGTGCGTTGCTTCACCATAGGATTATTCAACACAAGTTTCATGCGGGCATTCTAGCATATAGCCTGCTGCATGCCTGAAATTCATGACTGCAAGGCCGACTCGATGACTGCGCCACCAAGACACACGTCACCATCATAGAACACGACCGACTGGCCGGGCGTGACCGCCCATTGAGGCTCATCGAATATGACAGAACAATGCACATCCGACGTGATGCGGCAGGCGGCGTCGGCTTGGCGGTAGCGCGTCTTGGCAGCATAGGGATGGCCGATGGATGGCGATGTACCGCTGATCCAGTGGGCATTGAGTGCTGTAAGGCGATTGGACAGAAGCAAGGGATGGTCGTGCCCCTGCACCACGATCAGCCGGTTTTTTTCCATGTCCTTGCCGGCGACAAACCACGGTTCATGCAGTTCACTGTGCTCGGTTTTCTCTGTTTTCTGTTTTCCACCCTCAGCCTTCTGTCCTCTGATGCCACCTATCCCCAACCCCTGACGCTGGCCTATGGTATAGAAAGACAATCCAACATGCTTTCCGATCAATCTGCCTTCAGGCGTGCGCATCTCGCCCGGAAGGGTGGGCAGATAACGGCTCAGAAATTCGCGGAACGGGCGCTCGCCGATGAAACAGATGCCGGTGCTGTCCTTTTTGGCAAAGTTGCACAGGCCATGCTGTTTTGCAATCTCGCGTACTTCCGATTTGAGCATGTTGCCTAGAGGGAACATCGCGCGGCTCAATTGCATTTGATTCAGTCTGTGCAGGAAATAGCTCTGATCCTTGCTGCTATCTTTCGCTTTCAGCAATTGGAACAGCCCGTCGACTTCACGCACCTTCGCATAATGTCCAGTGGCGATGGTATCGGCACCCAGCGCGATCGCGTGATCTAGGAAGGCCTTGAACTTGATCTCCGCATTGCAAAGTATGTCCGGATTAGGTGTGCGCCCTGTCTGATATTCGTTAAGGAAGGCACTGAACACGCGGTCCCTGTACTCCTTCGCAAAATTTACCGCCTCGATGGGAATGCCGATATTGTCGGCGACCGATACTGCATCGATCAGATCTTGGCGGGAAGAACAGTATTCGCCGTCATCGTCATCCTCCCAGTTCTTCATGAACAGGCCGATCACGTCATAGCCCTGCTGCTTCAGAAGTAAAGCGGTGACTGAAGAATCCACCCCGCCCGACATACCAACGACAACGCGCTTAGTCATAATGAATCAGAAGGTCAAGCGAATAGCGCCTGCCTGCCAGATAATCCTCGCAGCATCGCAACACTAGCGGGCTGCGGTGTTTCGACTGGCTGGCGCGTATCTCCTCTATCGTCAGCCACACCGTGCGCAAGATCCCGCGGTCCAGTGAACGTTCGGGGTGATGACAGGAGAGGTTGCCGCCAAACGCAAAGCGCAGATAAGTGGTGTTGGATTCTGCAGCATGCCATCGATAAACGCCGACCAAATATTTCGGCTCGAAATCATAGGCCGATTCTTCCAGCGCCTCGCGGATCGTGCCAGCTGTCAGCGTTTCATCCTGCTCCCAATGTCCGGCTGGCTGGTTGAAGCGCAGGCCTTGCGCGGTCTCTTCCTCGACCAGCAGGAAGTGATTTTCTCGCTCGATTACGGCAGCGACAGTGACATGTGGTTTCCAGATCATTGCGTTTTTTGAAATAAATAAAGGCAGGGTCTCCCCTGCCTTCTTTAACTTCTGCCGGTATTACTTGGCAGCTGGTGCTTCAGCAGGAGCGTCAGCCTTTTTTTCCTTCTTTGCTTTCTTGTGCATCTTGTGCTTGTGGTGCCTTGCTTTCTTGGCTGGCTTTGCTTCATCAGCCTTTGCAGGTGCGGATGCAGTCATCCCAGCATCTTTGGCAGGCGCTGCTTCTGCAGCAACAGCTGTGAACGAAACGGCAGCGAAAATACCAGCGATCAGTACGGATAACAGTTTGCTCATTTGTAAACTCCAGTTCTAGTCAGTTAATCATATTTGGCATATTTGCCGACACTCGGGTGTCGCTGCCTACAACGTACTGCATGCTGGGTCGGTTGACAACTGTAAAAAATTTGGTGCCGGGGGGGGGACTCGAACCCCCACGCCCTCTCAGGCACCGGATTTTGAGTCCGGCACGTCTACCAGTTCCATCACCCCGGCAAGGATGGCGCGCATTATCCATGAAACACTTGGTCATATCAACTACAATCTCACCTTTGAAACAAGTTTAGCTGCCGATGCGTACCAATGATTTTGATTTTGATTTGCCCGAAAACCTGATTGCCCAGCATCCGCCATCAAGCCGCGGACAAAGCCGTTTGCTGCACATGAACAATGGGGTTCTGGATGACGGGCAGTTTGCCGATTTTCCGCAAAAAATGCAGTCAGGCGATGTGCTGGTGCTGAACGACACGCGCGTGATCAAGGCGCGTCTCTTTGGACTCAAACAAAGCGGCGGCAAAGTCGAAGTGCTGATCGAACGCATACTGAACGAACATGAGGCGCTGGCCCAGGTGCGCGCGAGTAAATCGCCTATCGCGGGCAGTTTTTTGCGGCTTGCCGACGCACTGGATGTCAAAGTGCTGGGGCGCGAAGGCGAATTTTTTCACCTTCTCTTCCTATCCGATGCGCCGCTTTTGATGCTGCTGGAACGCCACGGCAATCTGCCACTGCCGCCTTATATTTCGCATGCAGCAGAAAAGGAAGACGAGGCACGTTATCAGACCGTGTTTGCGCGGGAAGCCGGTGCGGTCGCTGCGCCCACTGCAGGGTTGCATTTTGACAATGCGATGCTGCAGGTGCTGGCGGCTAAGGGTGTGAAAATCTGCTATGTGACGCTGCATGTTGGGGCCGGCACGTTTCAGCCGGTGCGCGCGGAATATGTGCATGAACATGTGATGCACAGCGAACGTTATGAAATTCCAGAGTCAACCGTCGATGCGATCCGTACCGCACAAGCGGCGGGAGGACGCGTGGTGGCGGTCGGCACGACAAGTCTGCGCGCGCTGGAAAGTGCGGCTGTCAGCGAAGGCGGATTTCGCGCAGGCAGCAGTGAGACGCGCATATTCATCACGCCGGGTTTCAAATTCAGGGTGGTGGATGTGCTGCTGACCAATTTCCATCTGCCGAAATCCACGCTCCTGATGCTGGTTTCCGCATTCGGCGGCGTCGATGAAATAAGGGCAGCGTATCAGCACGCGATAAAACATGCATATCGTTTTTTCAGCTATGGTGATGCAATGTTGATCGAAAGAAAAATAGTAACAAGTAGCTAGTCGTGCGTAGTGTGCAGATCGGGATTTATTCCGATGCTTTTAATCATTATAAGGTTGGCAGATGAAATTCACGTTATACAAGACTTCGGGAAAAGCCAGGCGCGGACAATTGACACTCACGCATGGCAAGATACAAACACCGGCCTTCATGCCGGTAGGCACCTATGGCACGGTCAAGGCGATGAGCCCACAGGAACTGCACGACATCGGCGCGCACATCGTGCTTGGCAACACCTTCCATCTTTGGTTAAGGCCCGGGCTCGATGTGATCGAGGCGCACGGTGGACTGCACGGCTTCATGGGATGGGATGGGCCCATACTCACCGACTCGGGCGGCTTTCAGGTGTTCAGCCTGGGCGCACTGCGCAAGATCACCGAGGAGGGGGTGAAATTCCAGTCTCCCGTGAACGGCGACAAGCTGTTTTTGACGCCCGAGGAATCCATGCGCATTCAGAGGGTGCTCAACTCTGACATCGCTATGATTTTCGATGAATGCACACCCTATCCCGCCTCAGAACGCGAAGCGGCAGATTCGATGCGCATGAGCCTGCGCTGGGCAGCGCGCTCCAAGGCTGCGCACGAGGGAAACCCAAACGCGCTGTTCGGCATCGTTCAAGGCGGCATGCATGAAGCTCTGCGCGACGAATCGCTTGCAGAACTGGTGAAGATAGGCTTTGACGGCTATGCCATCGGCGGGCTATCAGTGGGCGAACCCAAGGAAGACATGCGGCGCATCCTTGCACACACCGCACCCATGCTTCCCATGGACAAGCCGCGCTATCTTATGGGTGTTGGCACGCCAGAGGATCTGGTCGCATCCGTCTTTCAGGGAATAGACATGTTCGATTGCGTGATGCCGACCCGCAATGCGCGCAACGGCATGCTGTTCACGCAAAACGGCGACATCAAAATCAAGAATGCCCAGTACCGGCTGGACACAAGGCCGCTGGACGAGGAATGCGCCTGCTACACCTGCAAAAATTTCAGCCGCGCCTATCTGCACCACCTGCACAGATTGAAGGAGATACTTGGCGCCAGACTCAACACAATACACAACCTGCACTATTACCAGCAGCTGATGAGCCAGATGCGCAGCGCAATCGAGGCGGATACCTTCGCGGGCTTTGCCGAAAATTTTGCAGCAAGGCGATCGCAGTCAACATAAAGCTGTCACATGCTTCGTGTTAGAATGCGTATCTTTTGACAGACTCATGGAGCAAGCGATGTTTATCAACAATGCATATGCACAGGCCGCAGCAGCGCCCGCGCAAGACGGATTCGTGCAATACCTGCCGCTGTTCGCACTGGTTGTGGTGTTTTATTTTCTGGTGTTGCGCCCGCAGACCAAACGGGCAAAAGAGCTCAAGGCAATGACAGAAGCGCTGCAGCGCGGCGATGAGGTGCTGACCATGGGCGGCATGTTGGGCCTCGTTACCAAGGTTCATGATCAATACGTAAGCGTTGAGCTTGCGCAGAACGTGGAAGTGACCGTGCAAAAATCCTCGATTCAGAGCGTGTTGCCCAAGGGAACCATAGGCTCAATCAAGTAACAGGATTTTTCAAGAATCGCCATATAGAGGTCGCTATGAACCGTTATCCACTGTGGAAATATCTGCTGATTCTGGCGGTGCTGCTGGCAGGACTGATTTACACATTGCCGAATTTCTTTGGCGAGTCGCCTGCAGTGCAGGTTTTGCCGCTGCGCTCAAGCATGAAGGCCGACGCAACTCTTCTGAATCGCGTCGATGCAGCACTCAAATCCGCCGGCACCAATCCCGAGATCGTCGAACTGGACGGCAACAGTATCAAGGCGCGCTTTGCCGATACGGATACCCAGCTCAAGGCAAAAGATGTGCTGAAAGCAGCGCTGGGCGACGACTATGTGGTCGCGCTCAACCTGCAGTCACGCTCACCCGCCTGGCTTTCCAGCCTGCACGCGCTTCCGATGTATCTGGGTCTGGACTTGCGCGGCGGCGTGCACTTTTTGATGCAGGTGGACATGAAAGCGGCGTTGGACAAGTCGCTGGAAGCGGCGATGGGCGATATTCGCAGTTCGATGCGCGATGAAAACATTCCCTATTCGGGTGTTAACCGCGAGGGCAATGCGCTGCTGATTAAATTCCGCGATGCCGCCTCCCGCGCCCGGGGCGAGGAACAACTCAAACAGCATTTTTCCGATTATGCGCTGAGCGAAAAGGAAGATGGCGGCGACTTTCTGATACAGGCACAGATGAAACCCGAAGCTGAAAATCGCATCGAGGAATCGGCAGTGCAGCAGAACCTTTTAACGCTGCGCAATCGCGTCAATGAGCTTGGCGTGGCAGAACCGGTGATCCAGCAGCAGGGTAAGGATCGCGTGGTGGTACAGCTGCCCGGTGTGCAGGACACAGCGCGCGCCAAGGACATTCTGGGCCGTACAGCGACGTTGGAAGTGCGCATGGTCGACGATGAACATCAGGTAACACCTGGTGGCACAGCCCCCTTCGGCACCGAGATGTTCAAGGACAGGGAAGGCAACACGCTGCTTGTGAAAAAACAGGTGATCCTGACCGGCGAGCGCATCAATGATGCGCAGCCGGGCTTTGACAATCGCAGCAACGAGCCTGCCGTGCATATCAACCTGGATGCGGTGGGCGCGCGCAAATTCAAGGAAGCCACGCGTGAAAATGTGGGCAAGCGTATGGCAATCATACTGTTCGAGAAAGGCCGCGGCGAAATCGTCACAGCACCTGTGATACGCGAGGAGATCGGCGGCGGGCGGGTTCAGATCAGCGGCAAGATGACGACAGACGAGGCGCAGGATACTGCACTGCTGCTTCGCGCAGGCGCACTGGCAGCCCCGATGGACATCATCGAAGAGCGCACCGTAGGCCCCAGCCTAGGAGCTGACAACATCGCGCGCGGATTCAATTCGACCAAGATCGGCTTCATCCTGATCGCGGTGTTCATGGTGGCTTACTACATGATGTTCGGCATGATTTCAGTGCTGGCGCTGGCAGCCAACCTGCTGCTGCTGGTAGCCCTCCTTTCCATGCTGCAGGCCACACTCACCCTGCCCGGCATGGCAGGTATCGCGCTGACGTTGGGCATGGCGATCGACTCCAATGTGCTGATCAATGAGCGCATACGCGAAGAGCTGCGCAACGGAATCACGCCGCAGGCGGCGATCAATGCGGGATACGAACATGCGTTTGCGACCATACTGGACTCCAACCTCACCAATCTGATCGTAGGCATTGCACTGTTTTTGTTCGGATCGGGGCCGATCAAGGGCTTCGCGGTGGTGCTGTGCCTAGGGATACTGACGTCGATGTTCAGCTCCGTGCTGGTATCACGCGCCCTTGTGAATCTGATTTACGGAAGGCGCGCAAGGCTTACCAGCGTCTCTATCGGCTGAACGGAAAGGTAAAAAATGGAATTTTTCAAGATCAAACGCGACATTCCGTTCATGAGCTATGGCCGCTACACCACGGCCATTTCGCTGGTGACTTTCCTGTTTGCGGTGTTTTTTCTGGCAACCAAGGGACTCAATTTCGGCGTGGACTTTACAGGAGGTACGGTGATCGAGGTGCATTACGCCGAGTCTGCCAATCTTGTGAAAGTGCGCGAGCAGCTGAAAGTCGCCGGCCTGCCGGATGCGATAGTGCAGAACTTCGGCTCCAGTCGTGACGTACTAATACAGATACCGCTCAAGGAAAATACCGCAGGCGCAAAGCTTAGCGACCAGGTGATGACAGCGCTTCACAGCCAGGATGCCAGCGTCGAGATGCGCCGCGTCGAATTTGTCGGCCCACAGGTAGGCCGCGACCTGGTTGACAACGGCGCGATGGCGCTGCTCCTGGTGAGCTTGGGCATCGTAGGTTATCTATGGATACGCTTTGAGTGGAAATTCGGTTTTTCAGCGATCATCGCCAACCTGCACGACGTGGTGATCATCCTTGGGTTCTTCGCTTTCTTTCAATGGGAATTCTCGCTCTCAGTTCTGGCAGCAGTACTCGCGGTGCTGGGCTATTCGGTGAACGAATCTGTGGTGGTGTTCGACCGTATTCGCGAAAACTTCCGCAAGATGCGCAAGACTGAAGCTGCTGAGATCATCGACAATGCGATCACACGCACCATGTCCCGCACCATCATCACCCACGGCTGCACCCAGATGATGGTGTTCGCAATGCTTTTCCTGGGCGGCGAGACACTGCATTATTTTGCGATGGCTTTAACCATAGGCATCATGTTCAGCATCTATTCTTCCGTGCTAGTCGCAAGCCCGATACTGCTGTGGTTAGGCGTATCGCGCGAGGACTTCATCAAACCTGAAAAAGTCGAGACCGAAGAAGTTCTTCCATAAATGCAGTCGTCAGTCACTAGTCGGAAATCATTTTTGGAATTGGAATTGTTTTGGAATTGCTGACGGCGTTTATCGATCTTGTTCTGCATCTCGATGTGCACCTGATGGCGCTGGCGCAGCATGATGGCGCATGGGTGTACGGCATCCTGTTTATAATCATCTTCTCCGAAACAGGCCTCGTGTTTGCGCCATTTTTGCCGGGCGATTCGCTACTCTTCGTCGCGGGTGCACTGTGCGGCCTTGATGCGCTGCAGCTGCAGTGGCTGATGCCGATACTGATGGTGGCGGCGTTTTCCGGCGACAACACCAATTACTGGATAGGGCGGCTTGTCGGCATGCGCCTGTTCCATCGCGTCAAGGGTAGATTTTTGAAGCGCGAGCATCTGGACAAGACCCACGAATTCTATGAAATGCATGGCGGTAAGACGGTCGTCATCGCGCGCTTCATGCCCATCATACGCACTTTCGCTCCGTTCGTTGCAGGCATAGGCGCAATGCGCTACCGCTTGTTCGTTCTGTACAGCGCGCTGGGCAGCCTAGTCTGGATAGCCAGCCTGACGCTGGCGGGTTATTTTTTCGGCAACATTCCAATGGTCAAGAATCATCTGACGCTGATCATCTTAGCGGTGATCCTAGTCTCATTTCTTCCAGCACTCATTGGTTTTTTGCGCCATCAACTACATCGCAGTTAGACGAGCTGTTGCCAGGCGGATCAGCCAAACCCGCCAGTAAATAGTAGCGCTCAGTTTTTTAAGCTTACTAAGTTTCGCTGTTACATAACCGGACGATTAACCAAAGCGTCCGGTTATGTAATCCTCGGTTTCCTTGCGCTTGGGATTGGTGAACACTGAACTGGTCTCGCCGAACTCGACCAGATCACCGATGTACATATAGGCGGTGTAGTCTGAGACGCGTGCGGCCTGCTGCATGTTGTGCGTGACGATGACGATGGTGAAATCTTCCTTCAGCTCGTCGATCAGCTTTTCGATGTGCGCCGTAGAAATCGGGTCGAGCGCCGAGGTCGGCTCGTCCAGTAGCAGCACTTGCGGCTTGACGGCGATGGCGCGCGCAATGCATAGGCGCTGCTGCTGTCCACCGGACAGTCCCATGCCGCTTTGTTTCAGCTTGTCCTTGACCTCAACCCAGAGCGCCGCTTTCTTCAACGCCCATTCCACGCGCTCGTCCATGTCATTCCTAGACAGGTTGTGATAGAGCTTAACGCCAAACGCAATGTTGTCGTAAATCGACATCGGAAATGGCGTGGGCTTCTGGAACACCATGCCTATTTTCGCTCGCAGCTTGTTCAAATCCTGGCTTCTGTCGAGGATGTTGTCGCCATCCAGGATGATGGAACCCGTGGCTGTCTGCTGCGGGTAGAGCTGATACATGCGGTTGAAAGTGCGCAGTAACGTGGATTTCCCGCAGCCGGAGGGACCTATGAAAGCCGTGACCTTTTTCTCGGCGATATCCAGATTGATATCCTTAAGCGCGCGGAATTTGCCGTAATAAAAATTCAGATCCTTGACGACGATTCTGGGTGGGGTGGTAGCAGTCATTTGCCGTGCCTTGTTAATGAGTAGAAGTGCTTTGACGGAACAGTACACGCGCCAAAATGTTGAGCGTCAGCACGCTAGCCGTGATCAACAGCGCGCCTGCCCAAGCCAGCTTCTGCCAGTCTTCATAGGGACTCATCGCGAACTGAAAAATCACGACCGGCAAATTGGCCATGGGCTGATTCATGTCGTCGTTCCAGAACTGGTTGTTGAGCGAGGTGAACAACAGCGGCGCTGTCTCGCCGCTGATACGCGCTATGGCCAACATCACGCCGGTGATGATGCCTGCGCGAGCCGCTCTCAAGGTGACGAAGCTGATAATTTTCCATTGCGGAGCGCCGAGCGCTGCGGCCGCCTCCCTCAAAGTAGAAGGCACAAGGCGCAACATGTTTTCGGTGGTGCGTATCACGATCGGAATTACGATGATAGCCAGCGCAAAGGTTCCCGCCCAGCCCGAGAAATGTTTGACATGAACGACATAGACTTCGTAGATGAACAGGCCGATCACGATGGAGGGTGCCGAAAGCAGGATGTCATTAATGAAGCGCGTGATTGGTGCTAACCATCCGCGATGCCCGAATTCAGCAAGATAGGTGCCGGCCATGATGCCGATCGGTGTGCCTATCAGGGTGCCCCCTATGGTCATCATCACGCTGCCATAAATGGCGTTGAACAGGCCGCCCGAACTGCCGGGAGGGGGCGTCATTTTGTCAAATACCGCAGGGGTCATTGCAGGCAGGCCGTGAACCAACAAAGTCCACAATATCCAGCACAGCCAGAACAAGCCGAATGCCATCGCCACGACAGAGACGCTCAGCCCGATGGCATTGATGAGGCGGCGTCTCGCATAAAGATCAAACATCAGGATGCCTTTCCTTCGCGTTGCCCCAGCTTGTAGAGCATATAGCGGGCAATGGACAACACAACAAAGGTGATGAAGAACAGGATCAGGCCAAGCTCGATCAGAGAGGATGTGTAAAGATCGCCAACGGCTTCGGTAAATTCATTGGCCAGCGCCGAAGAGATACTGTTTCCCGGATTGAGCAGGGACTTGGAAAGCTCATGCGCATTGCCGATTACAAAGGTGACCGCCATGGTCTCTCCCAGTGCGCGCCCCAACCCCAGCATGATGCCGCCTGCCACCCCCACCTTGGTATAGGGCAGCACGATGCTCATCATCACTTCCCATGTGGTCGAGCCTAGGCCGTATGCGGATTCTTTGAGCATCGCGGGGACGACATCAAACACATCGCGCATCACCGAGGAGATAAACGGGATGACCATGATCGCCAGGATGATGCTGGCGGTGAGTATGCCTATGCCCATTGGCGGGCCAGAAAAGAACGGGCCGACATAAGGTATAGTGCCAATATGGTCGTTGATCCATGGCTCGATGTGATCGGCAAACAGCGGCGCGAACTCGAAAAGTCCCCACATGCCGTAGATGATGCTGGGGATGCCGGCCAGAAGCTCGATCGCCACGCCCAGAGGGCGGCGCAGCGCGCGCGGCGAGAGTTCGGTTAAGAAAAGCGCGATGCCAAAACTCACCGGTATCGCGATCAAGAGCGCAATGCCGGAGGTGACGAGTGTGCCGATGATGGGGATCAGCGCGCCGAATTTGTCGTTGACGGGATCCCAGGCTGAACTTGTCAGAAAACCGAAACCAAATGCATGAATCGCGGGTATGCTGCCCATGACCAGCGAGAACAGGATGGACGCAAGCAGAAGCAGGACGCCCAGCGCAGCAAGGCGCGTCAGGTTGCGAAACAGCGAGTCGAACAGGGTTTGCCGTTTCAGGCGTGCTTCATGTAAGAACATCGGCATAATATTTGCTCTAGATTTAAGTGGCCGCATAACAACACGAGGGGCAAATGCCCCCCGTAATTATAACCGCAACTGACTTATTTACTTCCAGATTGCATGGCCTTGCGCATCCTTTATCTGCGCTTTCCAAGCGGCACGGATCAGGTCAGCCACAGAGTCAGGCATAGGAACGTAGTCTAAAGACTCGGCCATCTTGCTACCATTCTTGAAAGACCAGTCGAAAAATTTCAATACTGCTTGCGCCGATTCAGGCTTATCCTGAGTCGTATGCATCAGCACGAAGGTGGAACCCGTGATGGGCCAGCTGTTCTTGCCGGGCTCATCGGTCAGGATTTCGTAGAAACCCGGAGCCTTGTCCCATTTCGCGCCGGATGCTGCCGCCTTGAAGGATTCAATGTTAGGCTGGACGAACTGGCCTTCGTGGTTCTTCATCTGCACGTGGTTCATCTTGTTTTGCAGCGCGTAAGCATACTCCACATAGCCGATTGAACCTTTGATGCGCTGCACATAGGAAGCCACGCCCTCGTTGCCCTTGCCGCCGGTGCCTGTCTTCCAAGAAACCGCAGTACCCTCGCCCACCGCAGATTTCCACTCTGGGCTGACCTTAGAGAGATAATTGGTAAAGATGAAACTGGTGCCGGAACCGTCAGAACGATGCACCACGGTGATGTTCTGGTCAGGAAGCTTCATTCCTTTGTTCAGCGCTGCAATTTCAGCATCGTTCCACTTGGTGATCTTGCCAAGATAGATGTTGGCCAGAGTCTCACCATCCAGCTTCAAGGCACCAGCAGCAACACCCTCCAGATTGACAACCGGAACCACGGCACCATTGATCGCAGGAAATTGCATCAGGCCGTTTTTCTTAAGGTCTTCAGGTGTCATGGGCATGTCGGATGCGCCAAAATCCACGGTCTTAGCTTCGATCTGCTTGATGCCGCCGCCCGAACCGATGGACTGGTAATTCATGTTGGTGCCGGACTGCGCTTTGTAGGCATCAGCCCATTTTGCAGCGATAGGATAGATAAATGTCGATCCGGCGCCGGTGATGTCTGTTGCAAAGCTCATGCTTGCATAGGCGAAGGCAGAGGCGGCAGTCATTGCGATAAGAACTTGCTTAAGTTTCATGATTTCTCCTGTTAGGTAGTGTGCCTTGTGTAGCCGTGCTGCCAGACGCAAAGCATTTCAAAGCAGGCGTCATAATATTTATATTATATGACAGTATTATTACACTTCAGGAAGCGACATTTGACCTGTGCTGAACTATCCTTATTCTTGTCTTGCGCCGCTCCGCACGACGCAGACCCACGAAGGTCAACCAACCGACGAGCATCATGCCAAGCACGAAAGCGGGATAGGAGATGGATCGCGGGATGTTCTCCGTCATCACCGAATATTCCGACATGCCGCCTATGCCAGCCAAAAGATTTAGCGGCATGAACACTACACTGATGATGGTTAACCGTTTGATGTCCTTATTCTGGTTGATGTTGATCGAGCTATCCGTGGCATCCATCAGAAAGTTGATCTTATTGAACAGAAAGGCGGTATGCCCGTCTAGCGATTCGATATCGCGCAAAATCTCGCGTACATTTTCATGCTGGGCTTCGGAGAGAAGTTTCGCGCGCATCAGAAAAGACAACGCGCGCCTTGTATCCAGCACATTGCGGCGTATGCGCCCGTTGATATCCTCCTCCTCGGCGATGGAGGCCAGTATCGCGGCGGCCTCATCGTCGGTAATGCGGGACCTCAAAACCTGTTTTCCCACGATGCCGAGATCCGCATAAACATCCTCCAGTGCATTGGCTGAATATTCCACATCCGCTGCATAAAGATCGAGCAGCACATCTCGCGCTTCGGACACATAACCTGTCTGCGCACGCGCTCTCAATCGCTGCAGGCGGAATACCGGAAGCTCCTCGCCGCGCACGGAGAACAGCATGCCCTTGTGCAACACGAATGCCACCGCCACGTTGCGCGACTCGTCTTCCCGGTCAAGCAGGAAATCCGAATGCAGATGCACTTCATCGCCCTCGCCCACATAGAAACGTGCGCTGGTCTCCAAGTCTGTCAGCGCCTTAGGGTTGGGCAGATCGACTTCAAACAATTCGCGAGCCCATGCGTTCTGCTCATCGTCTGGAGCAATCAGGTCTATCCAGATGGGATGAGCCTTGGCCAGATCCTCGCGACTCGCAATCGGAATCTGCCGCAGACGTCCTTCAAACAGGTCAAACACCCTTATGTTCATGCTATGGCCTTGCAGCCTGACTTCCGTGACCAGCTCCGAACGAACATCGTCGGAAATGAGCCGCAGTATCTCATCCTTGCGATCATTGCTTATCAGCTGCCAGATGATCTCGCGATCCTTGCTTGACAGCGCTTCCACGATCCTGGCAACCGAGGGAAGGTCGAGCTCTTCGAGCCTCACCTGCAACTCGGCAAGATGCTGCTTGTGCGCCAGTGTTTCGATCAGCCTGTGTTTTTGCAGCAGCCTGTGAACCTGCCAGAGATGTTTTTGCGTGGCTTCATGATCTGTGTCCAGCATAATCGGGGCCATCCATAAATTTGCCGCGATTCTAGCTTAATTCGGTCCGCCCAACTTTACCTGATGTTGGTTTTTAATCGCCCGATAAATTCGATTGAAAAAATGGCAGTTGAATGTTTCTGTCCGCTCCTGTAGAATCCACCCTCTTTTGAAAATCGGTTGGAGTAGAAGCATGGCACGAGTATGTCAAGTGACGGGCAAGGGCCCAATGAGCGGAAACAATGTTTCGCATGCGAATAACAAAACCAAGCGTCGTTTCTTACCTAATTTGCAGCGTCGTCGCTTCTGGGTCGAATCTGAAAACCGCTGGGTCAGCCTGCGACTGACCAATGCCGGATTGCGCACTATAGACAAGAACGGCATCGAATCCGTGCTTTCTGATATGCGCGCACGCGGCGAAAAAATTTAAGGAGTATCGAAAATGCGTGAAAAAATTAAACTTGAGTCCAGTGCAGGTACTGGCCACTTCTATACGACCGACAAAAATAAGCGCACTACTCCGGAAAAGATCGAGATGAAAAAATACGATCCTGTGGCACGTAAGCATGTTATGTACAAGGAAACCAAGCTGAAGTAATTCAGCCGGGTTGCCAGATAAAAATGCCCGCACATGCGGGCTTTTTATTGAACGATTTCATTTCAGGAAAAACACCATGAACAGTTATATCGCGCTGGCATTGCTGTGGGCTTGGGTAATCGGCTTTCTGGGTACATTGATCTATCTGCACAAGAAGAAATATTTCCCCAACGGGACGAGCAAACCGCATCACTGAACCGACAGATCAACTTGGCATGGCATCCGCACCAGGCTTCGCAAGGATAGGTCCATACACCAGAACAAACAGGGCAAAGGCAATCAGCCATAGTCCCTGCGCGGCAGCCAGCCACAACAGATAGTGCAGCGGTGCAATCATTGGCAATAGCACCCTGGCAACATAGGCCGAAAACATCAGAACGAACATCGGCAACAGCAGCTTCGAATGCCGTTGAATATTGCGTCCGGTGTGAGCCAATGAAACGCGTGCCATCATGCCCATCGCAATCATGCCGACGCTGCCCACTGCGAACGCATGCAGCGCCAAAAATGGGGGCAGGGATATGAACGGCTCAAGCATCTTGAGCAGAAATCCGAATGCAGCGCCCGCATAACCCATATATAAAACCCACAGCAGCGGTTTTTTCCAGATACCTTTGGTATGCCAGCCCGCCAGTCGCAACACATGAATCACAAACAGCAAGCCTGCGAGTATGGTCACAACAGAAGCATTGCGCCAGAACACATCGGCGATCACGAACAGCACGAATGCATAGATGGCAGAACGATCGACCCACAAGCTGTTCTTCAGTTTCACGGGATAGCCGACACCCTGCTCGATGAAGAACGGCAATACACGCCGCGCCATGCTGAAAATCAAAGCCAGTAGGACGTATAATCCGGCCTGCAAGCCCCAGACGACACCTTGCTCCAACACCCCCGATGCGCCGAGATAAAAGCAGAGATTAGCCAGCAGCATCAACACCAGTTTCGACGCAATACCGATTTGTTGGTACTGTTTTGCGCGCAGGATGGGTGTAAAGACCGCAACGATGAGCCATGAATCAAACAAGAGGTCCGGCAGCGCCATGGGCCATCCGGACATTCCTGCCAATCTCGCCGCCAGCCACAGCGCAGCCAGACCTGCAAGCTGGTAACCATGAATCGTGTCCAGACGGGTCCAGTTGCGCACTGCCGTTAACAGGAATCCGGCTGCAACAGCCATGCCATAACCAAAAATCATTTCATGCGCATGCCAGTACAGGGGTGAAAAAATCAGACCCTGCGCATGCCAGCCATAAACATAAACAGCACCCCAGAGAAACATCGATATCAGCGAATACAAGCTCGCCAGCAGAAAAAACGGGCGAAATCCAAGAGTCCATAAAACAGATGGGGTGCGATGTTTCTTTTTTTCTTGGATAAGCACGGATAAAAGGCCTCTCGAACGATCAGATTAATGATTTATTTTAAATACATCATATTTTGATCATATCACAACAGGGGATGAATTCGAGCACGGCAAGTGGTGAGCAAGCTCTCACCGCAGGATGCAAAGCCTGCTTTCTGCCGGCGGTTAGCGGCTCACCGGCATCAGATGCTTTTGTGGAACGTGCTCTGCGGGCAGCGGTTTTTCAAACAATAAACCTTTGATCTCGTCGCAGCCAAACAGGCGCAGCAGTTCAAACTGCTCTTCAGTCTCGACGCCTTCTGCAACCGCATTGAGTTTCAGCTCAAGCGCCAAATTGACTATGTTGGAAACCAGCGACTTTCCCGCCTCGCCTGCGGTCCTTCATGTCAATCACGAAAAAGCGGTCGACATTCAGCGTATTCATCGGCAATTTAGAAAGCAGTGCCAGTGAAGAAAATCCAGTGCCAAAATCGTCGATCGAAATAGACACGCCCATGTCGCGTATCGCATTCAGGCTGGCGATATTTCGTTACACATATTCCATGATCATGATTTTTGGTTTTTGCCTGATCTTGGACAGCACAAGGAGGCACAATCTTGTGAACCGCTTTCTACCTGTCCAGAACTTACGTCAGATCAAGGCTTCACCCTGCGGATTTATGCTGTTTTGGACAGCAATGGCATGACATACAGCTTTTCCTCGACAGATATGACTCCCACCTGCCAGCCGTGCTCCCCCAGAAAAAGGCGCAGGGCATCTTCCTCGCTGCCGTGATCGATCAGGATTCGGGTCATGTTCTCTATGAGACTAGATCGATTTATTTGGCAGGCGGAACCGCTGCAGCGTCTTTGCCGACATCGGTCAGATTACCGAAATAGATCGTCTTGAATGTCCTGTTGAGCGAAGGGCTCTTGAAGTCATGCAACACCATCGCTTTTTCGATTTCCACGCGATCGCCCTTGGCTAGTTTCGACTTGTTCACAGCAGCCCATGTCTCGCCCTTGCTGGTCTTAAGATGCAGATAGGTATAGATGGACACATCCTTGGCTTCGAGCACCTCGCCCTTAAGTGTGAATAGCGGCGGCGGTGGCGGTATCTCGTCAGCAGCAGCAGATGCAGCGAAGAGAATCGCGAAAATAGACAAAATGGTTTTCATAGACACTTCCTTGTGATGCGCATTATATCAGATGCCAGTTTCCCGGTTGCAAATCGCCCAACAACCACTCGCCGATGCGGCAGCGTATCAGGCGCAAGGTAGGAAATCCCACTGCGGCCGTCATGCGGCGCACCTGTCGGTTTTTGCCCTCTTGGATAGTCAGTTCAATCCAGCTAGTCGGTATGTGTTTGCGGAAACGCACCGGCGGATTGCGCGGCCACAGATTTTTCGGCTCGTCGATCAGGCGCGCCTCGGCAGGACGGGTCGTGAATTCTGAGAGCCTGACCCCGCCGCGCAATTTTTCAAGAGCAGCATCGTCTGGCACGCCTTCCACCTCCACCCAGTATGTCTTGGGCAGCTTGTGCCTGGGGTCAGTGATGCGATGCTGCATTTGACCATCGTCAGTCAGTACCAACAGGCCCTCGCTGTCGGTATCCAATCGTCCTGCGGGATAAAAACCGGGAAGCGGGATATAATCAGAAAGTGTCGGATGCATGCCATCGCGGCTGAACTGACAGATCACGCCAAACGGTTTGTTGAAAATCAATATGCGTCCCATTTGAATTACGGTTTATTTTTGAAATGCCATTCTACCCTGCCTTTCAGTGCTGCCGGTTGAGGGGCAAGAGAACGAAAAAATATGACAACTCATAAAATTATATACACGATGGTCGACGAAGCACCCGCGTTGGCAACCTACTCCCTGCTTCCCATCGTGCAGGCCTTCACCAAGGCGGCGGGCATTACAGTCGAAACGAAGGATATCTCTCTGGCTGGCCGCATCCTCGCAAATTTTCCGGAGCACCTTGCAGAGAACCAGAGAATCGCCGACGAACTCTCCGAGTTGGGGCAGTTGACGCTCAAACCTGAAGCCAACATCATCAAGCTGCCCAACATCAGCGCAACGCCCCCGCAATTGAAGGCTGCGATCAAAGAGCTGCAGTCCCAGGGCTACAACATTCCGGACTACCCTGACGACCCCAAAGACGAGACTGAAAAAACCGTCAAGGCAAGATATAGCAAGATATTGGGAAGCGCGGTCAATCCAGTATTAAGAGAAGGTAACTCTGACCGCCGCGCTGCAGGGGCAGTCAAACAGTATGCAAGGAACAATCCACACAAGATGGGATCATGGAGTCCGGATTCGAAGACCCATGTAGCGCACATGGATGGCGGCGATTTCTACGGCAGTGAGCAGTCTGTCACACTTGAAAATGCGTGCCCTGTGCGCATCGAATTTTCAGGCGATGATGGGACAACTGCAATACTCAAAGAAAAGATCAACCTGCAATCGGGTGAGATCATCGACACCGCAGTATTAAGCAAGCGTTCTTTGCGTAGATTCTATGAAGAACAGATGGTTGATGCGAAGAATCAGGGGGTGCTGCTTTCATTGCACTTGAAGGCCACGATGATGAAGATTTCCGACCCCATCATGTTCGGCCATGCAGTTACCGTTTATTTCAAGGATGTTTTCGACAAGCACACCGCAGTGATCAGGGAGCTGGGTGTGAACGTTAACAACGGTCTGGGTGAACTCCACGCAAAAATGGCGAAACTGCCAGATGCAAAGCGCGCCGAGATTGAATCTGACATCAGGCATGCTTATGAGAGCCGCCCCGCACTTGCGATGGTGAATTCGGATCGTGGCATCACAAATCTGCATGTGCCAAGCGATGTGATCGTCGACGCCTCCATGCCTGCGATGATACGCGAGTCGGGAAAAATGTGGGGGCCGGATGGCAAGCTCCACGACACCAAGGCGCTGATTCCGGACCGCTGCTATGCGCGAATCTACCAGGTAGTGATAGAAGACTGCAAAAAGCACGGCGCATTCGACCCCAAGACCATGGGCAGCGTGCCCAATGTCGGCCTGATGGCGCAGCAGGCCGAGGAATATGGCTCACACGACAAGACCTTCCAGATACAAGGCAACGGCAATGTCCGGGTGGTGGATGATGGAGGCAGGGTACTGATGGAGCAGAAGGTTGAACAGGGCGACATCTTCCGCATGTGTCAGGCAAAGGACACGCCTATTCAGGACTGGGTCAAGCTTGCCGTTGCGCGTGTGCGCGCAACGCATGCTCCAGCTATATTCTGGCTGGACAAAGCCCGCGCGCACGATGCACAGATCATCAAGAAGGTTGAGCGCTGTCTGAAAAACCACGACACAAAAGGCATGGACATCCGCATCATGACGCCCGAGGATGCGATGCAGTTTTCGCTCGATCGCATACGCAAGGGACTGGATACCATTTCCGTCACGGGCAATGTGCTGCGCGATTATCTCACCGACCTCTTCCCTATCATGGAACTTGGCACCAGTGCGAAGATGCTGTCCATCGTGCCTCTGATGAATGGCGGAGGATTATTTGAAACGGGCGCGGGCGGTTCAGCGCCCAAGCATGTTCAGCAGTTCCAGCAGGAAGGCTATCTGCGCTGGGATTCACTGGGTGAATTTCTGGCCTTGGGCGCATCGCTGGAACATCTTGCCAGCAAGTTCGACGATACAAAGGCCAGGGTGCTGGCCGAGACGCTAGATGCGGCCAACGGAAAAATTCTGGAAAACAACAAGTCACCGTCGCGCCGCGTGGGCGAGATCGACAACCGCGGTAGTCATTTCTACCTCGCGTTATACTGGGCAAAGGCGCTGGCTGCGCAAACGAAAGACAGCGAGTTGCAATCACGCTTCGCGCCGCTTGCAAAATTGCTTGCAGAGCATGAGGCTGTGATCAATGCTGAACTGATTGCAGCGCAGGGTAAGCCGGTCGACATGGGCGGCTATTACCATCCGGATTTTGAAAAGACCTCGAAAGCCATGCGGCCAAGCAACACCTTGAATGCAGCGCTGGCCCTGATCGCCTAACGGGCATAGCAAAGATGCCACCCTTAATAACTCGCTATGCCTGCCTGCCCCTCCCCCAAAGTGTGAGGGAATAAACAAACGCTTGCGCGAGTTTCACGTTAAAGCAGCAAGCTAGCGGACAACACCAGGCACCTGATTGCCTTTGGAATACATACATTGCTCGTAGGCGTTGTTGTACTGAATCTGGATCAGATTGTCGGCTTGGTCAGAAGAGTCGCTGCCCGATACAGTGCCCGCAAGAGCGCCTACGCCGGCACCCACGCCTGCGCCCTGATGGTTGCCCACGGCAGCGCCCAGACCTGCGCCCAGCAATGCTCCCAGCGTGGCCCTGCCTACAGCTCCGGTATTCGCCGAACCCGCCTGCCCAGCGACTTGGGACTGAGCGTATTGTTTGCACTGCTCCTGATCCTGCTGGAATACATCAAAAGGTTTATTGGGACTGGGCATCACTAACACGGTCGGCCCCATGGGTGTCGACGCGCACGCCGCAAGCAGAAAAAGCGATGATCCGGTGATTGCGAGTTTCTTGCCGTATTTCATGTAAGTCTTCCTCAATAACTAACGGGTATGGCAAAAATGCCACCCCTCATATTGTAACTCGCCATGCCCGTTGTCCTCACCCCAACCTACTCACGGAGGGTGTGGGGACAACCGAACGCTTGCGCGAATTTCACGTTAATGTAACGAACTGCACCCTGCGCCGCAATAGACGCAAACGCATCATGAAAGTTCACCGGCAAGACAGGCGCCTATACCCTTACCTGAATTCAGGCTATCATGAACCATAGTGATTTACAATCAGTGCATTAAAGTCCTGTGCGCTAACAGCATAGCTCTACAAGGCATTGTAACTGCGCACGATTTACTAGTACGCACTCGGAAGCTTCGACTCACCGATTCCCTGAAGGGGTCCCAGCGGATTCCTCTCCTCTTCGAACTGGTGTATTGAAGGCTCCCCTCCCGTCAGCTTGTAGACGACCATATCACCTTTGAGCAGGATGACGCCATCGAAGCTCCAGCCTAGGATGTCGGTTTTGCGCCTGAAATTCAGGAAGTCCGCCCAAAAATTCCCATACCGTTTGCGATTGATGACGCTTTGCTTGATTTCGTATCCCTGGCAAGCGGTTTTAGCGCTGATGCATTCCTTCACGCCTTCATCCAGATCTTCCGCATTGATCGAAGGACTCGGAATGAAACGCCTCAGCACGTCCGAATAATTCAATATCACGATGTTCGGATTCTCCTGAGGAATGAGCTTCAATGCCTTCAGATCGGAGACAGTCGTTTTGTGCGGAACGATCTTGTCGAAGGTTTGCTGCACCTCCTGATAGCTGTTCCACGGGCTGATCGTGACATTCTTGGCTCGAGGCAGAAGCGAGCCGCAGCCCCCGAGGAGCAATACAAAGATGGCTACGACAATAGCTCTTGCAAAGTCCATGCCGAACTCCAAGGATAACGACGATCGATTGTATTTCATCTCCGAATTAACTGCCATCTGCAAACGCAAGGTTTCTGGTTTCACGTGTCTTGCAATTTCATCATAAAATGCCTCTGCTCGATCAACCGGAAATATGCAATGACATCAAACTGGGTATGCTATCTGTTGCGCTGTGCAGACGACACTCTGTACTGCGGCATCACCAACGACATGGGAAAACGACTGAATGCGCACAATGCCGGGATTGCAGCGAAATATACGCGCACGCGCGGCCCGGTCAGCCTAGTGTTTACTGTAAACTGTATGGACCGCTCTTCCGCATCGAAGCGCGAGAGTGAAATCAAGAAGCTGACGCGAACGCAAAAACTGGCGCTGATCGATTCAGCCTGATCCGATCGCTTTTCCTCATTCTCATCGCGGAAAAGCTATTGCCAGCCATGGCGCTGGTGATAAAATAACAGCCGCCCTTTCTGCAATCTGTTCTGGAATACTCAGGCAATTCAAATCGCAAGGTTGTAACCCTAGTTTGTGGTCACTCGTTCGTTAATTTTTTAACAGAGGAGAAATATCATGAAACTCAAAGGAAGCAAAACCGAGCAATCCCTGAAAGACGCCTTCGCCGGCGAATCCATGGCTAACCGCCGTTATCTTTATTTTGCAGCCAAAGCCGACATCGAGGGCTACAACGATGTCTCTGCGCTGTTCCGCTCCACCGCAGAAGGCGAGACCGGCCATGCGCATGGCCATCTGGAATATCTTGAGCAGTGCGGTGATCCCGCCACCGGTCTGCCGTTCGGCGGCACCGAGGACAATCTGAAGAGTGCCGTCGCAGGCGAGACGCACGAATACACCGACATGTATCCGGGCATGGCAAAGACCGCGCGCGAAGAAGGTTTCAGCGAGGTCGCGGACTGGTTTGAAACGCTTGCCAAAGCGGAGCGCTCGCACGCCAACCGCTACCAGAAGGCACTCAACGAGTTCAAGTCCTGATTTTCATGCCGGCCTGCTTTGGCCGGCGGTCAACCCAAGGAAGATGCCATGGCTGCTCCTGCACGCGAAGGTAATCTTGAAGCGCCTACCCGTCATGTTCTGAACTGGAAGAGCCCCGACTTCTACAGTTTGGAATCGCTGGAAAAAGAAATGGAACGGGTTTTCGACATCTGCCACGGATGCCGCCGCTGCGTGAGCCTGTGCCAGTCATTCCCAACGCTCTTTGACCTAGTGGACGAATCTGCCACGATGGAAGTGGATGGCGTTGCAAAGTCAGACTACATGAAGGTCGTGGACCACTGCTATCTGTGCGATCTTTGCTACATGACAAAATGCCCTTACGTGCCACCGCACGAGTGGAACGTGGATTTCCCTCATCTGATGCTGAGGGCCAAGGCGGTGAGGTACCGGCAAGGAGACGTTAAGCTGCGCGACCGCGTACTGACCAGTACCGATGCAGTCGGCAACCTCGCAGGCATTCCAGTAGTTACCCAAGTGGTCAATGCGACCAACAGGATAGGCATTGCGCGCAAAGCGCTGGAGACGCTCGCAGGCATACATGCGGATGCCTGGGTGCCGGAATATCACAGCAACCCGTTGCGCAGCCGCTTGTCCAATTATCAAAGTGGAAATACGGCCGCTCCTGCCGGAAAGACCACAGGCAAAATTGCGTTATTTGCCACCTGTTACATGAACCGCAACGAACCGGGACCCGGCGAGGACCTTGTCGCAGTCTTCGAGCATAACGGCATCCCCGTACGGCTTGCGGAACAGGAGCGCTGCTGCGGCATGCCCAAGCTTGAGCTGGGCGATCTGAATTCAGTTGCCAAAGCGAAGGAATACAACATACCCGAGCTTGCAAAGCTTGTCGATGAAGGCTGGGATCTGACAGCGTTAGTGCCGTCATGCGTGCTGATGTTCAAACAGGAGCTGCCGCTGATGTATCCTGATGACCCTGATGTGCGGAAAGTGAAGCAGGCTTTTTTCGATCCCTTCGAATATTTGATGCTGCGTCACAAGGAGGGGCGGCTGAAGACGGACTTCAAACAGCCTCTGGGAAAAGTCGCCTATCATGCAGCCTGCCATCAGCGCGTGCAGAACATCGGCCAGAAAACCCGCGAAGCGCTGTCCCTTGTTCCCGATACCACAGTGGAAATTATCGAGCGCTGTTCGGGGCACGATGGCACTTATGCAGTGAAAAAGGAGTTTCACGACTACGCGATGAAGATCGTCAAGCCTGTGGCTGACAGGGTTAGAAATTCCGATGCAGTGCATTACGGCAGCGATTGCGCAATGGCAGGCCACCATATCGAAAACAGCTTGAAGAATGGCAAAGCGCCTGAACATCCGGTCACTTTATTGCGAAAGGCTTATGGGATATGAACATGATGCTGACGAGAAAAAAACTTTACAGTCTGGAACAGTATGCCCGCATTCGACCAGAATTCCGCACGACGATCATCGAGCACAAGGAAAACCGCAGGGTGCTGCTTGGCGAACACGCGACGCTACATTTCGAGGACAGCTTGACCATGCAATATCAGGTGCAGGAGATGCTGCGGCTTGAGCGCATCTTCGATGCGGATGGCGTAGAGCAGGAACTGGCAGTCTACAATCCCCTGATCCCGGACGGCACCAATTGGAAGGCCACCTTCATGATCGAATACGAAGATGTGGATGAACGCCGGCAAGCCCTATTGCGGCTTGCCGGCATCGAAAAAACAGTCTGGGTGCAGGTCGAGGGGTGCAACAGGGTTTATGCAATCCTCAACGAGGACATAGACAGGGAAACGGATGGAAAGACTTCCGCGGTGCACTTCCTGCGCTTTGAACTTGCACCTGAGATGATCAATCTGGTCAAGAAGGGTGCTGCCATACGCGTAGGCATAAACCATCCCGCATATCAGGCCGAAGCTTTGCTGCCACAGGCAGTACGCAATTCGCTAAAGGACGATCTCGATTGAAAGCCTACCTGTACAGCAGGTTCGGCAGACAGGTCGAGATCGTCGGCACATAGGTGATCAACGCGAGTTAGACGAGCATCACGCCCACCCATGACAGGTTTGCGATCGATACCTCGGTGAGTCCCTCCTTCGCAAGATGACTGGACACGAAAAGGTTAAGGCCCACTGGCGGATGTATAATGCCTTTCTCCATGTTCACCACCATGGTAAATTGGCCTGCGGCAAGCAGTGCAAAATTCACCATCAGCAAAAACATCCAAGGCTGCAAATGTAGGTCTATCACCCACTGCGACATACCCTGCGGGATCTGCTCCGAGGTCATCAAGAAAGAGAACCGGATAGCGTTGGTGATGATATAAAGCCGTATCGCGCTGGTGTTCGCAGCGATCAATAAGGTTTTGGGCACCTGGAGCCAGGAAAGTTCACGATAGAAAAACATGAAATATACGACCGTTCGGCCAGAAGTGCCAATCCGAAATGCAAAAAACAGCACCAGGGCTGACGCAGGAGGGATAAAACCCGTAAAATGGCAACTTTAATCAATCCTGCCGGTTTTTTTTCATGCTCACTTTTCAGCAAATCATTCTGACGCTGCAAAATTACTGGGACACGCAGGGCGCTGCGCTCCTGCAGCCTTATGACATGGAAGTCGGCGCAGGCACTTCGCACACTGCGACCTTCCTGCGCGCATTAGGCCCTGAGCCTTGGCGCGCCGCCTATGTGCAGCCATCGCGCCGTCCCAAGGACGGCCGCTATGGCGAAAACCCGAACCGCCTGCAGCATTACTACCAGTTTCAGGTGGTATTGAAACCCGCACCCGAAGATATCCTCGAACTGTATCTGGGATCATTGGAGGCTTTGGGATTCGATCTCAAGCAAAACGACATCCGCTTCGTCGAGGACGACTGGGAGAACCCAACGTTGGGTGCATGGGGGCTCGGATGGGAAGTCTGGCTGAACGGCATGGAAGTGACCCAGTTCACCTATTTTCAGCAGGTTGGCGGCATAGACTGCAGACCCATCACCGGCGAGATCACCTATGGACTGGAACGCCTAGCGATGTATCTGCAAGACGTGGAGAGCGTGTTTGATCTGACCTGGACCGAAGGTGTATCGTACCGTGACGTTTACCACCAAAACGAGGTCGAGCAGTCGACCTATAATTTCGAGCACAGCGATGTGGAATTCCTGCTCTGTGCATTTGCAAGCCACGAGAAACAGGCAAAACACCTGATGGAAAATCAGTTGGCACTCCCAGCTTACGAACAGGTATTGAAGGCTGCGCACAGCTTTAACCTGCTGGATGCCCGAGGCGCGATCTCGGTGACCGAACGTGCAGCCTATATCGGGCGGATACGCAATTTGGCGCGCAACGTTGCAGCCTCTTATCTCGACAGCCGCGCGCGCTTAGGCTTTCCGATGGCGCCTAAAACCTGGGCTGGAGAGGTGCTGGCCCAAATCGAAAAAAACAAGCCTGAACTGGGTAAAAACGAAGGAGCATCAGCATGAGTGCGAAAAATCTGCTGATCGAACTCTTCGTCGAGGAACTCCCCCCCAAGTCGCTGCAAAAGCTGGGGGAGTCATTCGCTCAGGGTATTTTAAACGGACTAATCAAGCACAACCTAAAACTTGGCTCGCCCGACTTCCAGATTTTTGCCAGCCCGCGCAGGCTAGGCGTGAGCATACCAGACATTCTTGCGCTGGCACCCGATAGAACCGAAACGATCAAGCTGATGCCGGTCAAGATAGGCATCGACGAGAACGGAAAACCCACATCCACCCTGATGAAGAAGCTCGCAAGCCTGGGCGTGGATGGCGTACCTGAACTCAAGCATGTGACGGATGGCAAGACCGAAACGCTTTATTTCGACAGCGTTGCAAAAGGCGCAACATTAAAAAATGGATTACAAAATGCGCTGGAAGAGGCGATCGCAAAACTGCCGATAGCCAAGGTGATGACTTACCCAGACCCTGCAAACGATGGCTGGGCTACGGTAAATTTTGTGCGCCCTGCGCACAGCCTGATCGCGCTGCACGGCAGTGAAATAGTCCCGATCTCGGTGCTTGGACTTCAAGCCGGCAACAAAACAAAGGGCCACCGCTTCGAAGCTGCGATCGATGCCATCGTCATCCGCGATGCCAACAGTTACGAAGTACAGATGGAAAACGAAGGCGCTGTAATCGCAAGCTTTTCAAAGCGCCGCCATGAGATCGCGCGCCAGCTTGCTGCCGCTGCCGGCAAGGAAGGACTCAATCCGATCGAAGACGATGAGCTGCTGGATGAAGTGACTGCGCTGGTCGAGCGTCCGAATGTGCTAATCGGCACATTCGAGAAAGAGTTTCTTGCAGTGCCACAGGAATGCCTGATTCTGACCATGAAAGCGAACCAGAAATATTTCCCGCTGCTGGATGCACAAAAAAAACTGACCAACAAGTTTCTGATTGTTTCCAACATCAGGCCTGACGATGCACGCCTCGTGATAGATGGCAACGAGCGCGTGGTGCGTCCGCGTCTTTCCGATGCAAAATTCTTCTTTGACCAGGACAGGAAAAAGACGCTGGAATCACGCGTGCTAGGGCTTGCCAAAGTGGTCTACCACAACAAGCTGGGAACACAGGGAGAGCGCGTGCAGCGCGTCTGCGCAATTGCGAAAGACATCGGAAAGAAGCTGGGCGGCGATACGCTTGCGATGCAGGCTGAACAGGCGGCGCTGCTTGCCAAAGCCGACCTGCTCACCGACATGGTTGGCGAATTCCCGGAACTGCAAGGCATCATGGGGCGCTATTACGCGCAGCACGATGGTCTGCCCGACGACATCGCCTTTGCGATCGAGGACCACTACAAGCCGCGCTTTTCTGGAGACGAATTGCCGCGCAATCCGGTCGGCATCTGCGTTGCACTGGCAGACAAGCTGGAAACGCTGGTGGGCATGTTCAGCATAGGCCAGATCCCGACCGGCGACAAGGATCCCTATGCACTGCGCCGCCATGCATTGGGCGTGATCCGGATATTGATCGAAGGTGAATTAAACATCTCGTTAGGCGATGCAATCCGTTTTGCAGAGAACCCGTTTAAGGGGCTGGGTTATGAGTCTTATCTAGCGCTGGAAAATTTTATAATTGACAGACTTACCAACCTGCTACGGGAACAAGGCTTTTCCGCACAAGAAGTATCTGCTGTCTGTTCTCGACTTTCAGAGTATTCAACGCGACGCGAACTTTTGCCTTTCATTAACGACATTCCCAAGCGTCTTGCTGCAGTTCGTGCTTTCTCTGCCCTGCCTGAAGCTGATGCTTTGGCTTCCGCGAACAAGCGGGTTGGAAACATCCTGAAGAAAGCAGAAAGTAAAATCAGCAGCGAGATTGATGTGGTATTGCTAAAGGAAGAACCCGAACAATCTTTGCATCTTTCGTTAAGCGAAATCGCGCCACGTGCCGAGGCCGCCTTTGCTGCCGGCGATTACACGGCTTCCCTGCAAGCATTGGCAGGACTGAGAGAACCGGTGGATGCATTCTTTGATAGCGTGATGGTAAACGCAGAAGATACTGCGCTTCGCATGAACCGTTTGGCCTTGCTTTTGCAGCTGCATCAAGCGATGAACAAAGTTGCGGATATCTCAAGGCTTGCAGCATGAAACTCATCATCTTAGACCGCGACGGCGTGATCAATAAAGACTCCGACCAGTTCATCAAGAATCCGGCAGAATGGCAGCCTATTCCCGGCAGCCTGGAGGCCATCGCAAGGCTCAATCAAGCGGACTATCGCGTGGTAGTGGCGACCAATCAATCCGGCATAGGCCGCGGCCTTTTCGACATGCCCACCTTGAATGCGATACATGACAGGATGCACAAGGCATGCGCTCAGGTCGGCGCACACATCGATGCGGTTTTTTTCTGCCCGCACACCGCTGACAGCCGCTGCCATTGCCGCAAACCCGAAACCGGCATGCTTGAAGAAATTGCGCTGCGCTACAATACCGGCCTGTCCGGCGTGCCAGTCGTGGGGGACTCTCTGCGCGACCTGTTACCCGCCGCGGCATTGGGTGCACACCCATACCTTGTATTGACCGGTAAAGGCGCAAAGACCCAAGCTGCGGGCAATCTGCCGGAAGGTACGCTCGTTTTCTGCGACCTCGCAGCCGTGGTTTCAGAACTGCTAAAACCTGCTGCTCATAAACAGGATTGAAATGCTGCGTTCCCTGATTTTTCTTCTGCTACAACTTTTGCTCACGCCGATATTTTCCACACTGGCGATACTGACTTTCCCCTTTCCGCCGCTGACGCGCTACAGGCTGATTTCAAGTTATGCAAGGACGATGATCTGGCTGCTCGGGATCGTGTGCGGCATCCGACACCAGGTGGTCGGCATCGAGCATGTTCCTAAAGAACCCTGCATCGTGCTTTGCAAGCATCAGTCCGCCTGGGAAACATTGGCCCTGCAGATCATCCTTCCGCCGCAGGTATGGGTGCTCAAGCGTGAGCTGTTGTGGCTGCCATTTTTCGGCTGGGGACTTGCGATGACCAGCCCGATCGCTATCAACCGCAGCGATGGCAAGGGTGCAATGAAGCAGTTGCTAAAGCAGGGCAAGCAAAGATTGAAACAGGGATTCTTCGTGGTGATCTTTCCCGAAGGGACGCGCATCCCCTATGGTCAGCGCGGCAAGTACAAGATAGGTGGCGCAATGCTTGCTGCCTCTGCAAGTGTGCCTGTGCTGCCCATCGCGCATAATGCCGGACGTTTGTGGGGGCGCAATTCCTTCATCAAGCGCCCAGGCCTGATCACCATGAGCATCGGTACGCCCATCGCGACCCGGGGCCTCAAGGCCGATGAGATCAATGCACGCGCAGAGTCGTGGATAGAAGACGAGATTGAACGCATCGATCGGCAGCGGCAATAGCAGTCAATACTTGACTATTTTTATCGCAAGCTCATAATGAGCTTGCGATGACCAAAGATTCACTACCATCGCATAGTCTCTAATTTCAACTCAGGAGGTCAACATCATGAACTTCCATCTTTCCGAACGCCAATACAGCGACATTTTCCGTAGCGTCGAATTCTTCATCGCCATGCTTATTATTATCAGCCTGCTTGGCGTTGTTTTCCTCGCAGCTGTATAACCTTTACAACAAAGCAAGCAGGACTCCCGGGGGAAACCCCGGGCCATGCTGGCAGCATTTGATCCGGAGGATATTAGAATCCAACTGAGGGAGACCATCATGAACATAACAGATATTTTGATACATGTGCATCCGGAGCTGGATGCAAGCGAAAGAACCGATATGACAAGAAAGCTTGAAGGCCTCGCTGGCGTCGATTGCGCAGAATTCAATCAACACGCGCATCCACATGCCTTGATCGTGAAGTATGATCCGGACAAAGTCCAAGGCATGCAGATATTGCAAATGGTTCGTCGATACGACACCAGTGCCGCGATGGTGGGGCTGTAGTTCTTGAACAGAATTGAGCGCTCTGGCAGCGCATCCGGGCGATCAATTGGTCGCCCTTTTTAATTCAATACTCGACAAGAAACCTCACGGGTTATTCGTCATCCAAATAACCGATTGCACAGAAAAAAAAGATGTGAAGGTTGATCGCCATATGCGGCGCCGCAAAACATCAAGATGAACAAAGAAAACCATCTGATTATATCTCTCTTGCGTCTGATCACGCGACTTACTTTACGAACATTATGTGCGTATCGGAATTTCTTGTAAAATCTCACTGCAAAAATCCGGCGGCACAATGTGATGCCGGCAAGAAAATCAAATTTGCCCCCTGCCAAAATCACACATGAACAAGTCGATGTCAAACGCGCTGAGCAATCCTGTTGGTTCTTCAGCAGTGCCCGCAAGAGGTACGACCGGCGGGTCCCGGTTGCAACGTAACGACCCTTCCGCCGAACAGCGCTCTGTCATGCTCGATGGCCGCCATGTCACTTATACGCTAAAACGCAGCAACAAGCGGCGCAGCATCGGTTTGCGCATTGACGACAGAGGACTTACCGTCAATATGCCCCTGCAGGCCAGCGAACGCTGGTTGCATGAAGTGCTGCAGGATAGGGCGAACTGGGTGGTCGACAAGCTTGATGAATGGCAGTCTCAGGCGCCTGAGAAACTTACCTGGACGGATGGCGACATCATTCCCTATCTTGGCGAGATACTGACGCTGCGCGTCGGCCCTTATCCAAAAATTTTGCAGCATATCGGCGAAGAACTGCGGGTGAAGGATGAAGGCAGCGCTTCGCGCATAGAAAAAAGGGTGACAGCCTGGTATCGCCAGCAGGCGCTGCCGCTGTTTGTCGCGCGCGCCGAACATTATGCACCCATGCTCAATGTAAGACCGGATTCGATCAAGCTGACAACGGCTAAAACACGCTGGGGAAGTTGCACCACCAACGGCGAGGTGAGGCTCAATGTACATCTCATCAAACTGCCGCACTATTTGATTGATTACGTCATCGTGCATGAGCTCGCGCACTTGCGCGAGATGAATCATTCGGCAGCATTCTGGCGCGTGGTGGAAATCGCCTGTCCCGACTATGCGAGATTGCGCAGCGAACTCAAGGCGGTGATCTTGGGTTGACCAATTAGGATCATTTTTGCGGCCAACAGCACATCTTCAATCCGCGCTTCATAAGAATTTTGTCAGTGCGGTAGGTCGTCAATAATGGACACCAACGGGTTCCTGCTACCAACTTATCTTCATAATATTGGCGTTCAAAAGCGGCTGGGGATAACTAGCCCAACCGAGCCTGTGTGCTTTCTCCCCTGTAAAATATTTCGATGTACTCAGTGATCGCATTAATGGCCTCGGCACGCGTCTTGAATTTTCGGCGATGCACCAACTCATTCTTCAATAAACCCCAAAAACTTTTCAACTCTCGCTCATCTTTTTTACCTCACTTGGTGTTCTGCTTGCCCTATTGGAATAGATCAGTTCACTCAGATTCTTACGTGAAGCAACGATTCAATTTCATTCAGATTTTAAATGAGGCAATTCGCACACTTGCGAAAACCCCGCCATTCATGGATAATTGTCGGCCTAGCTTATAACCCGGATGCGTACACCCGCCGCATCCATTCACCCGCAAGGAAAAAAATGAAAGCCAACATCCATCCCGATTACCATGAAATCACCGTGACTTGCAGTTGCGGCAACAGCTTCAAGACTCGCTCGGCCATGGCAAAAACCGCGCTCAGCATTGAAGTCTGTTCCGAATGTCACCCTTTCTACACAGGCACTCAGAAGATAGTCGACACGGCAGGCCGCATTGACAAGTTCCGTCAAAAATATGCTGCCAAAGCTGCTGCGTAACACTTCTGCGCATGACGATACAAGGGCGGCGTTTGCTGCCCTTTTTCGTTGCAGGAAAATTTTCTGACGCGCGCTAGTTTCCATGAAGAACTAGACGTAGCACAGCGGATCAAACCGGCCCAATTGCAGAAAAATCACTAACCTAGGCAATGTATTTCATCAAACCCACCGATCCGCATCCCATCACTCCGGCAAAAGCCGCGATGCTGGGCATGCTTTGCCTGGTCTGGCTGGCTACAGGTCTTATCGGACATGACCCCTGGAAGCCGGATGACGCCTACAGCTTCGGCCTGGTTTATTCGATGTTGCAAACCCATGACTGGCTGGTGCCGATGCTCGCCGGCGAACCCTTCATGGCCAACCCACCGCTTTATTACTGGACTGCCGCGCTGTCTGCAAAGCTTTTTTTCCCTTGGCTACCTCTGCATGATGGCGCAAGACTTGCCAGCGGCTTTTATACCGGCCTGACCCTGCTCTTTCTGGGCCTTACCGGCCGCAAGCTGTACGGCGAAAACCGCGGCTGGGCCGCCGCCATCATACTGATCGGTTGCCTGGGCATGCTGGTGCGCGCTCACCAGATGATCACAGATCTTGCGCTGCTCGCAGGATGTGCGATGCTGCTTTATGGATACGCGCACAGTCAGGAACGCTGGCTGCGCGCCGGTATCTGGATGGGTACAGGCTGCGGCATCGGATTCATGTCCAAAGGGTTTATAGCGCCTATCATATTCCTGCTGATCGCTGCGCTTCTGCCCGCACTGTTCCGGATCTGGCGCCGCAGAGAATATGCTTACAGCTTTTGTATCGCCCTGCTTTTCGCCCTCCCATGGCTTGCCATCTGGCCCTATCTTCTGCATGAGCACTCGCCCAAGTTGTTTCATGAATGGGCATGGGAGCACAACCTTGGAAACTGGCTGGCATACATGAAAACAGGGCCAGGCAAGGATGCCCTTTATTATCTGAAGAACCTGCCTTGGCTTGCCTGGCCTGCGCTGCCGCTGGCAGCCTGGACGATATGGCGCGAACGCCATCGCTTGATGCAACGCGACGATTTGCAACTCCCCCTGATCAGCTTTCTGGTGATGTTCATCGTCTTGAGTCTCGCACCTAACATCAGGGAGGTGTTCTCGCTACCCATGCTGCTGCCACTTGCGCTGCTTGCGACCGCCTCCCTGTCCATGCTGAAACGCGGCGCAGCCAATGCGCTGGACGCATTCGGACTGATGACCTTTGCCCTGGCAGCGATTCTGATGTGGTGGGGATGGGCGGGATTGCTCTTGAACAACCACGCCAAGATCACGCGCTGGCTGAAGGATTATCAGCCCGGCTTCGAACCTGCCTTTCATATCGCGCCTTTTGCCGTGGCCCTTGCTGCCACGCTGCTGTGGATACTGCTGGTCTGGCGCGTGGGTCGCTCCATGCGCCGTGCCGTGGTTAACTGGGCAGCCGGCATCACGCTGATCTGGGTGCTTGCGATGACGCTGTGGCTACCCTGGCTGGACAGCGGCAAAAGTTACCGCAACATGATCATCTCACTCAAAAAATCCATGCCCGCGCACTACAACTGCATTGCGCGCAACACTGCCTTGGGTGAAGGACAACGCGCGATGCTGCAATACTTTGGCGGCATCGTCACACAGCGGGATCCAGCGCGCATCTGCGAGTTACGCCTGGTGCAAGGCAACCGGATATCAAGGCCTTTAATGGACGAAAGCCAGTACAGGAAAATCTGGGAAGGCAATCGCAAGGCTGACAAGGACGAACAGTACCGGTTGTATCAGCATGTCGATGAATAAAGCACTAACCGGGATCGTGGTCGCAGCGCTCTACAAATTCGTAAAGCTGCAGGATTTCGCTGCGATGCGCGCCCCCCTGCTAGAACGATGCGATGAACTGGGCATCACCGGCACGCTGCTGCTCGCATCCGAGGGCATCAATGGCACGATCGCAGGCTCCCGAAGCAGCATTGACCAAATACTCGAGTATTTGCACCGCGACCCGCGCCTGGCAGACCTGGAACACAAGGAATCCTCTGCCGAAAAGCCGCCGTTTTATCGCATGAAGGTGAAATTGAAAAAAGAGATCGTCACCATGGGGGTGCCAGGCATCAACCCTGCCGAGCTTGTTGGCCAATACGTCAAACCCCAAGAGTGGAATGCGCTGATCAGCGATCCCGATGTGCTGCTGATCGACACTCGTAACGATTACGAAGTCAAGGTAGGCACCTTCAAAGGTGCGCTCGATCCGCACATCACCACCTTTCGCGAATTTCCGGAATACATCAGAAACCATATAGATCCCGGAAGCAAACCGCGCATCGCAATGTTCTGTACCGGCGGGATACGCTGCGAAAAAGCGTCTGCCTATATGTTGGAACAAGGATTTTCCGAGGTCTATCACCTGCAGGGCGGGATACTCAAATATTTGGAAAATGTGCCCGAAGAAGAAAGCCTTTGGCAGGGCGAATGCTTTGTGTTCGACCAGCGCGTCGCGGTAGGACAGAGCTTGGCACCCGGACACTACGAACTGTGCTATGCCTGCTCGCGTCCGATCGCGACAGATGAAAAGAAATCATCCAAGTACCAGGCGGGCGTTTCCTGCCCGAACTGCTTTGACACCCTCACTCAGGAAAAGCGCTCCGCTGCAATGGAACGGCAAAAACAGGTCACCTTGTCTGCACAACGCAAAGAGACACATATAGGCAGGCGGAAAAAACGGATCTGATCAGAGCATCCTGATCATTATGTCGCGCGCTTGCGCTGCCTTTTGTACAGTTGAGATGATATCCTCACAGGACGCCAAAGCTCCGCTACCAGGAAAACGCGCCAGCACTCCCTGTGAGAATTCGCGGATGACTTGAAGAGGATTGGCGTCTTTCGACAACGGACGCGCCGCCTGAAAGAGCAGCATTCCATTGCGCTTTGAGATGGCAAGCAGATAGGAATCAAAGCCATGCGCAGTGACCTGTTTGTCTCTCACCTCGAAAAATACCGTATCACAATCAGGCAATGCTGCACTTCCCAACCGGCTTGCCACTTCCTCGACGAACGGTTGGGCCAGATTCAGCTTGGGTGCTAAGGTCATGTGATATTGTCCGGGACGCTCGATCACCAGCGGATTTTCCAAAGGAGGCGTCTTGCCTGGTCGGAAAAAGATCAGAAACAGGATCGCAAGCGTAACTATCGTCGTGAATTCAATCATAAGTTCAGGATTCAAATAATATTACTGTTTCCGGGAATTTTCGGCGTCGCGCACACTACATCCGCATTTTGCGCACGGTGGCGCAGTGCATGGTCCATCAGCACCAGCGCCAACATCGCTTCCGCGATGGGAGTTGCGCGTATGCCCACGCAGGGATCATGACGTCCATGCGTCTCGACCATCACGGGCTCGCCCTGCAGATTGACCGAACGCCGCGGGATGCGGATGCTGGAGGTGGGCTTGATGGCAAGATGCGCCACGATGTTCTGCCCGGTTGAAATGCCGCCCAGTATGCCGCCCGCATTGTTGGAAAGGAACCCTTCCGGCGTCATCTCGTCGCCATGCTCAGTTCCCTTTTGCATCACACTGGAAAAGCCGGCGCCTATCTCAACCCCTTTGGCCGCATTGATCCCCATCAACGCATAGGCGATCTCCGCATCCAGTCTGTCGTATACCGGCTCGCCCCAGCCCACCGGCACATTTTCAGCCACCACGGTGAGCTTCGCACCTATCGAGTCCCCAGACTTCCGCAGCGCGTCCATGTAATCCTCCAGAGCCGAGACCAGAGAGGAATCGGCCGAGAAGAAAGGGTTGTCGTTCACCCCCTCCCAGCTCTTGAAAGGCATTTCGATTTCGCCAAGCTGTGAAAGATAGCCGCGTATCAGCACGCCATGACGTTCAGAAAGCCATTTTTTTGCAATGGCGCCAGCCGCCACCCGCACCGCAGTCTCCCTTGCCGATGAACGGCCGCCGCCGCGATGATCGCGAAAACCATATTTTTGCGTATAGGTGTAATCGGCATGCCCCGGGCGGAAGGTCTGGCCAATATTGCCATAATCCTTGCTGCGCTGATCCTCGTTGCGTATCAAAAGCGCGATTGGCGTCCCGGTAGTCCTGCCTTCAAATACACCTGATAAAATTTCAACCCTGTCCGATTCGCGGCGCTGCGTCACATGCCGCGATGTGCCAGGCTTGCGGCGATCCAGATCATGCTGGATGTCCGCTTCAGTCAACGCCATCCCGGGCGGGCAACCATCCACCACACAGCCGATCGCCGCGCCATGCGACTCGCCAAACGAGGTAACCGCAAAAAGAGTGCCAAAAGTATTTCCTGACATGGTGTATCTCGCAAAAAAAGTGGGCAGAGTTTAACATAGCTCTGCTAGCTGCAAAAAATCCACCTCTGCACAAGAACACAAGGTGCCGTAAATGAAAGCCATCCTGATGAATGCCGCTGGCGATGCCAGCGTGCTGAAAATTTCCGAAATTGCCAAGCCCATGCTGCCATCCGCACGCCATGTGTGCGTCAGACTGGCCGCCGCAGGCATCAATCCACTGGACACCAAGCTGCGCGCCAAACCGGTATATCACCCGGACAAATTGCCCGCGATATTGGGTTGCGATGGTGCAGGACTGGTCGAAGAAATCGGCAGCGATGTGACACGCTTCAAGAAGGGTGATGCGGTGTATTTCTGCAACGGCGGCATAGGCGACGAACCGGGAAGCTATGCCGAATATACCACGCTGCATGAAGACTATTGCGCCATGAGTCCTGCCAACATACCCTTGCAGGATGCAGCCGCCCTCCCCTTGGCATGCATCACTGACAGTGAAGCCCTGCATGATCGCGCCAGCTTGGCGCCAGGACAGACGATACTCATACACGCAGCAGCCGGGGGTACAGGGCACATTGCCGTGCAACTTGCCCACCATCTGGGTGCGCGCATCGCAGTCACTGTGGGGGATGAAAAAAAAGCGGGCCTCGCGCAAGCGCTGGGTGCCGAAAAGATCATCTATTACAAAGAACAGGATTTCGTCGAGGAAACGCTCAAGTGGACGGGTGGAGAAGGCGCTGACGTGGTATTCGACACGGTAGGCGGCGACACTTTCCTGCGTTCGTTGCATGCAGCAAAAGTCGGCGGCAAGGTGGTCACGCTGCTTTCAACGGCGATGTCGCTTGCAGATACACAACTTGCAAGGCTGCGTAACCTGTCGATATGCTATGAACTGATGATCGCCCCGCAAGTCATGAACCAGCCTGATGAGCGCATCCGTCAGCGCAGGATACTCGAGGACTGTGCGCGCAGAGTCGAGGCAGGCGAGCTCGGCGTGCTGGTCACGCACCGCTTCCCTCTCAAAGAGGCAGCCCTAGCGCACCGTCTGATGGAATCCGGCGGCATTACAGGCAAGATCATCCTGACGATGGACTAACGGGCATGGCAAAAATACCACCCCAAATAATGAAACTCGCTATGCCCGCTCCTCACTCCTCAATCCTCTCCCATAGGAAGAGGAAACAACCGAATGCTTGCGCGAATTTCTCATTAACATGCTAACAGACACCCACTGCCATCTGGACGCTGCAGAGTTTGGCGACAATCAGAAAGCACTCGTGCTCTCTGCGCAATCTGTCGGTGTCAGGCGCATCGTGGTACCTTCTGTCGGGCGCGCCAATTTCGCCGCGGTTTCCCGCTTATGCTCGGAACTATCCGGATGTTTCCCTGCTTACGGCATACACCCCATGTACACAGACGCTGCAATGCCCGAAGACCTCGACGTTTTGCACGATTACCTGAAAGATCGCCAACCTGTCGCAGTCGGCGAGATTGGTCTGGATTTTTTTATCGAAAAATACGACCAGGAAAAACAGGAATATTATTTCATCGAACAACTCAAGCTCGCGCGCGAATTCGACCTGCCGGTGTTACTGCATATACGACGTGCGCAGGATACCGTGCTCAAGTATTTGCGCAGGATAAAGGTACGCGGCGGTATCGCACATGCGTTCAACGGAAGTGTTCATCAGGCAGAGGAATTCATCAAGCTGGGCTTCAAACTGGGTTTCGGCGGCGCCGCGACCTATACTCGCGCCACCCGCCTGCATAGTCTTTTCAGAAATTTGCCGCTGAGTTCTATTGTTCTTGAAACCGATGCGCCCGACATGCCGCCCGCATTCCTGGAACGCGATCAACCGAACAAGCCTGAATACCTGCCGAGCATCGCGGAGATTCTGGCCGGATTGCGCTGTATATCGCCCGAAGCGCTTGCCCAGTCCACCAGTGAAAATGCATTGGCCATACTGAACAGGGTGCCTGCTTGAGAGTTGAGAGTTCAACCTTTAAATAGTATGATGGTTTGTTCGAAATCGGATCAAATATTACAGACCACTCACCAAGGTGGCTTAACGGAGAGAAGAAAACATGACGGACCGCTTATATCGCCTGATCTATGGCAGCGTAATGCTGATCGCTCTGTATTTCAGCATCAACTATCTGGTTTATTTTCTGACAAGCCTGATGATACTGGAGGGAGTCACCAACTGGCGCATTCCCCTATTGGTCAACAAACTACTCGGCAATTCTCCAAAAATGGATGTCAATACGAGTTCGGACTACAAGATCTCTCTCGATGCAGAGCGCATCTGGCGGCTGATGGTAGGCCTCGCTTTCCTGCTCACCTATATTTTCTTTCCCGAACAGCTTTGGTTCGCGCCTTGGTTTTTGGCATTCGTGATTTTCGGTGCGGGCGCGAGCGATGTCTGCCCGGGGTTGATCGCAATGAAAAAGGTTGGTTGTAAATGATCAATCCGGCAAATGCCACCAAGATCAAAATAGAATCCGATTCAGGCAGTTTGCCAACCAAGATTACCGGCATTGTCTTCTGGGGGACTTTGCTGGTCGGTGTTCTGATCGCACTTTTCATCCTGCAAGGCAAAAAAAGCGAACGCGCAGCGCTGCAGGAAGATGATGCGATCATCGCTCAAATGAAGATAGAGAACGTCCTGCAACAGCATGCCGTGCTCCCGCTTATACAAAACAACCGTGACAGCCTGACCCAGACCATTGAAAATTTGCAATCTCAGTTTCGCTTCGAGGCGATTGAACTCTCAAGCCAGGATGAAACATTGCTGATCGGCAACAAGCGCCCGAATCAGGATATCACCACTCGCACTCTGCAAATCCACCTGCCAAACGCGCCTGATAATGCAAGCGTGACGCTTAACGCATACTTTCCCAAGCTTAAAGATACGCTGCCGAAAAAGCGCAAGGAAATCCTGATCTCCATCGGGTTGATGGTCATCGTATATGCCTTGGTGATGCAAAAGATTCTCAATAGACTCCTGTCGCACCCTTTTTCCAGAATGGTGGAAACGGCAAGAGCTTTCGCGGAAGGTCACTCAAACTCGCGCTTTGATGAAACCAACCGGGACGAGTTCGGCTTCCTGTCCAAATTCATCAACAAGGCGCTCGATGCCATGGCAGTCCAGCAAAAGGAACTGAGCGAAGCACTGAAACGCGCAACCATTTCTGAGGCAGCCCTTTTCCGGGAAAAGGAGCGTGCCGAAGTCACGCTGCAATCCATCGCAGAAGCCGTCATCACGACCAACGCCAATGGCGAGGTGCAATACTTGAATCCAGTTGCCGAACGCATCACAGGCTGGAAAAACGCCGAGGCTCATGGCCTGCCACTTACCACCATCATCAAGATCGTGCAGGAAAATAGCGGCCTGCCGCTACTATCACCTGTGCAGCTATGCCTTGAAAACAACAGGGTGGAAACCCTGACAACACATGCATCATTGCTGCGCCGCGATGGCGAGTCCATCGCCATCGAAGCCACTGCTGCACCCATGCACAACGACCAGGGAAAGATCATCGGCGTCGTGATGGTCTGCCAGGATGTGAGCCAGGCGCGCAAGCTTGCCTATCAGCTCTCCTACCAGGCAGGGCATGATGCATTGACTGGTCTGTATAACCGCCGCGAATTCGACAACAGGCTCGTCGAACTGCTTGAGAATGCAAAGCTGACCGGACGCCAGCATGTGCTGCTCTATCTGGATCTGGATCAATTCAAGATCGTCAATGACACCTGCGGGCACAGTGCAGGCGACAAACTGTTATTGCAGCTCGCCGTGCTGCTGGGACATAAGATACGCAAGAACGACGTGCTGGCCCGCTTAGGCGGAGACGAATTCGGTGTGCTGCTCGTGGGCTGCGATATCGAATATGGCAAGAAAGTTGCAGAAACTTTCCTCACTCTCGTTTCCGACTTCAGGTTCATCTGGGACGACAAGATTTTTCAGGTGGGTGTGAGCATAGGCCTCGTGCCAGTGACTGCTGCAAGCGAGAATTCTGCAGAAGTGATGAGCGCTGCGGATGCCGCCTGTTATGTCGCAAAAGATAGCGGCCGCAATCGCGTCCAGGTGTTCTTAGGCGATGAAAGACGGGGCCAGAAATTCGGCGAGATGCAGTGGGTGCCCAGAATACACAAGGCATTGGACGAGAATCTCCTGTTGCTGTACCGCCAGGACATCATCGCCATTGCATCCGAAAACACAACCGATCACGCCGAAATACTACTGCGCATGGAAGAC
The DNA here is from genome assembly GCA_021787435.1 of Pseudomonadota bacterium. Classification (GTDB taxonomy): domain Bacteria; phylum Pseudomonadota; class Gammaproteobacteria; order Burkholderiales; family Gallionellaceae; genus Gallionella. Next base: position 288,295 of record JAJYLY010000001.1, read on the forward strand.
ACCGATGGCAGCATCATACCGCCCATGGCTTTCATCCCTGCCGCAGAGCGATACAGCATCATGCCGCTGATAGATCGCTGGGTCATCAAAAATTCTCTGGCATGGTTGCAGGCACACCCATTAAGCAAGAACAACCGCCCCTATTCACTCTCCATCAACATCTCCGCGCAATCGCTAAGCGATGAACTGTTTCTGGGATACCTGCTGGATCAGCTGGATCAAACCGGGGTTTCCCCGGAACGCGTCTGTCTGGAAATCACGGAAACAGCCGCCATCGCCAACATCGGCCAGGCAATGGAGTTCATCAATTCGCTCAAGGCGCGTGGATGCAGTTTTGCGCTGGATGATTTTGGAAGCGGCATGTCATCCTATTCCTACCTGAAAAACCTGGATGTGGATTTCCTGAAAATCGACGGCTCGTTCATCAAGGACATGGTGAACGATCCCGTTGATCTTGCGATGGTGGAATCGATCAACCATATCGGCCATGTAATGGGCATAAAGACCATCGCGGAGTTTGTCGAGAATGAAGCCTTGCTGGACAAGCTTCGTGAAATTGGCGTGAACTATGCGCAGGGTTACTACATACACAAACCGGTGCCGCTGCATGGATCGGAAACCTGATTGATTTGACTCATGCGCCAACCTCTGCGATCGCTTCGTGCTACCATCATCAATACTTAAAAAATTCAGGAACGGCAATGAATCTGCAACAATTGCGCTATCTCAACGAAATCGCGCGGCGCGACCTCAAAATCTCCGATGCTGCAGTCGCACTGTATACTTCGCAGCCTGCGATCAGCAAGCAGATCAAGCTGCTGGAGGAAGAACTCGGCATACAGATTTTCGTGCGCAACGGCAAGCGCATCGCCGCCATCACCGAACCTGGCAAAGGGCTGCTTGCCATTGCCCAGCAGATACTGCTTGAAACCAAAAATTTCAAGCAGTATGCACAGGAATTCCATGCGAAAGATGTCGGCCAGCTGACCATAGCCACCACCCATACTCAGGCGCGTTACGCATTGCCACCTGTGGTAAAAAAATTCATCGAACGCTTTCCTAAGGTGAAACTGAATTTGCATCAGAGCAGTCCAACACAGATCGCCGAACAGGTATTGCACGGTGAGGCGGATATCTGCATTGCCACTGAAAGCCTGTCCTCATACGAGGGGCTCGTCACCCTGCCCTGCTATGATTGGCACCATTGCGTGATTGTCCCGCCCAATCACGCGTTGCTGAAGGAAAAGGCGCTGACCTTGAGGTCGCTCTCGAAATATCCGCTCATCACCTATGATCAGGCTTTTTCCGGACGCGGCAAAATAGACGACGCATTCAAAAAGGCAGGCATTACACCCGACATCGCGCTCACAGTCATCGATGCAGACGTGATGAAAACCTATATCGAACTAGGATTGGGCGTGGGCATCATGGCCGACATCGCATTCGATCCGGAACACGAGCCAAATCTGCGCATTCTGGATGCCGGACATTTATTCAAACCCAGCACGACAAAGATTGCGATACGCAAGAACGGCTATCTGCGCGCTTTCACTTACGACTTCATCGAATTGTTCGCTCCCCATCTGACCCGGAAATTCGTGGCCGACACCATGCATCTTTCATGCAACATGGATGAGGAATAGCCAAGTCATGAATTCCGGCCCTTGTGCACGCTGACTGAAATAACGCTCCGTCCCCTCGTCGCGATGCCGGCACTGGTACGCATGCCCGCAGCCGAGATTGCCACACTGATGGATAAGATGTTCAGCGGGCCAGCCGATGCGACGCTTTTCATGAACCAGTTCCAGATCTTCTCCGTGCTGGGGAATCAGGACTTTGCGCTCTCCATGCAGGCTAAGGCGCTTGAACTCTCCAATATATACAGAATAGCAGGCAGCAAGACACCTACTATTAAACTGCTCGCGCTGATGGTTGCCGGCGACTCGTCCGACAACGCGCCGCTTGAATATCTGATTGAGGAATCAGATATACAGCTGGACCTGCTGTATATCCTGCCTGGACATTCTTGGCCATGCCGCATCCCCGAGCATGACGTGGCCATCGTAGCAGCAGGCGCATCCGCAAGGAATGGGCCCGTGCTTGAAATGATGGACAAACTGTGCGAGAACTGGCCGCGTCCGGTTTTAAACCCTGTACGCAGCATCATGCACTGCTCGCGGGATGTCCTCTATCAGCTGCTTCAGGCCATTCCCAATCTTGTGATACCGCCCACGCAGCGCTGCACCCGGTGTGAACTTGAAAAAGGACTGCCTGCCTATCCTGCAACAATCAGGCCGCTCGACTCCCAGGCTGGCCGCGGACTTTCGAGAATAGACAATGAACAGGAACTGGCAGCTTATCTCAATGCTGCCAAAGCAGAAGAATTCCATGTTTCCAGATTCATTGACTACCAGAGCCATGACGGCCTCTATCGCAAGCTGCGCATCGCGCTGATCGACAGACAGCCCTATCTCTGCCATCTGGCGATCCATGATGATTGGATCGTCCATTATGGCTCTTCAGGCATGATGGAAAGCGCCGAGAAACGATGCGAAGAGGCGAGTTTCATCGAGCGATTCGACAGCGACTTCATGTCTCGCCATCGCGATGCGCTCAGCCTGATTGCCGAACGACTACAACTCGACTATGTCGTAATCGATTGTGCAGAAACACAGTGCGGCGAACTGCTGATATTCGAGGCTGACAATCGCGGCTGGGTGCATGCGACCGACCCAATCGACCTTTTTCCCTACAAGCAAGCACCAATGCAGCGTGTCTTTTCCGCGTTCCGGGCCATGCTATTCAGGGCTGCTGGCAAGCCCTGCTAACGTTCTACCATATCTCCCAGCACATCGATCAAGGGTGCCAGATATGGCTCATAATGCCGCCAGCGCCCGACGGATGACCGATACATAGGCAGGCGCACCTGCATCACGCTGGCCGTCTGTATCGGCCTTTTATTCCTGTGAAAATCAAGGCAGGCCTCGTTCCATTCAAGGCCGCAATATTCGACCATGCGGCGCACCTGCCCTTCTGGGTCGGATACGACATCCTCGTAGCCCACTTCCAGAAAAACGCCTTCTGGCAGCACCCTGCGCCAATGTTCCATTAACCCCGCATAGCCGACATAATACCGGCCCAGTTCAGCCAGATCATAGCTATATTCATGCGCACGGTTAAAAAGCTGGGTAAAGCATGAGAGGCAGGTGTCGAGCGGACTGCGCCTGACGTGTATGATTTTTGCATTCGGCAGCATCAAATGTATCAGGCCTATGGCAAAAAAATGGGTCGGCATCTTGTCGGTGATGCGACTTGCATGCGGTGCGCGCATTTGCATCGCGCCGATATAATCTTTCCCCCATCTGGCAATCTTCTCCCGCTCGGATTGATGCGCCGTACCGCCCCGCTCGATGATATTAAACAGTTCGCCCAGCTCACCCATTCCATGCACTTCTGGATGACTGCTGATAATCTGCTCGACCAAGGTGGTACCAGAACGCGGCATACCCAATACAAAAACCGGCAAGTCCGAAGGATGGCCTGCACCCTGCAGACGCTTCATTGTTTCATGATCAAAATCATGCGCTACTTCAGCAAAGCGGTGCGCTGCTCGGTCAGCATGGTAATCCAGCAGGGCGCGCTTAAGCCTTGCACCTTCCGAATAATGAAAGAAGGCCTTTTCGTATTCCCCTCTATCGTCGTAACACTTGCCCAGCGCAAAATGCTGAAAAATTGAATCCTGCCTGGACAAAGGCGCCTGCGCAAGCTCAACCAGCGCGGTGAAATTCTCATCACCCTCGCGCCCCCTGCAAGAGAGCGCCATGCTGTGGCGCACCGCAAGGTTGGCAGGGTGGTCTTTCAGAATTGATACATATATGCGCCTGGCTTTTTCGGCCTCGCCATTTTCGAGATGGAGATTGGCCATGCCATGCAGCGCATCGACATCATCGGGTACTATGGATAGCGCCCGTTTGTAACTCGACTCAGCCTCACTTGGCCGCATCATCTCCTTCAGAGCAATGGCCAGATTGTTGAGCGCTTTCACGTGATCCGGCGCTATCTGCAATGCGCGGCGGCAACTCAGTTCAGCCTGATCGAAAAGTCCCATGTCCAGCAGGATTGCGCCGAGATTGTTATGCGCATCGGCATCCTCAGGCGTTAGCTCAAGCGAGCGCAGCACGCTGTCCTTCGCTTCAGCCAGCCTGCCAAGTTCCTTTTGCGCGATGCCCATATTGTTATACGCGGCCGCGTAATCCGGCATGATCTCCATCGCTCGCCGGTAGCAAATTTCGGCCTGCTCCGGCTTCTGCATCTTCCTGAAATTGTTGCCAAGATTGTTGTGCACTTGCGCATAATCCGGGTCTATCTGTAAGGCCCGCAGATAGCTCTGTTCTGCTTCTACCAGACGCCCCATCTCCATCAGTGCGACGCCTAGGTTGTTGTGCCCATCCGCATTATCTGGCGACCATTCTGCACCTTTTTGCAACGGCAGCAATGCCTCGGCATTTCTTCCCATCTGACGCAATGCAACGCCCAGCGCCATCCAGCCGAAACCGTACGACGGAAATCGCTCTATCATCGATTGAGCCAGATCAGCCACTTCGGCATATCGCCCCGCCGCAAATGCGGACAAAAGCGCAGCTTCAACACCTAAATGGGTAGGGTTACTTGGGTTTTCACCAGCAAGGCCTGCCACTTAGCGCCTCGAAGTGGAGACGACTGCGCCCGGTGCATTAAGACCCCACTCGGTAATCGCGATGTATCCATCGTTGGCGGCAACCACCATCACGAAATTGTTGGCATGCACCACCGCACCAGGCGCAACCCGATGCGGTTCGACCCAGCCCTTTGCGCGATGAATAAAGAGGGTTATGTTGTTGATAGTTGCGACACACTCAATATCGCCGAATGCGCGCACCTTGCGCATGATCGTTTCAACCGGTGCTGAAAAGTCGATGATGCGGTCCTGATCCGACCATTTTGACCAGTAGCTCCCCTCTCCCTGCGGCAAAGCGGCATCCCACAGCGGCTGCAAGCTCATCGCCACACGCGCCGCAAGCCTGCCGGTTGCCATTTGCGTTTTCAGTCGCAGCGATTCATGGTTCTCGTCTTGATCCATTGGAAAATGTTCGGCTGCCAGTATGTCTCCACTATCATACTTTTCATTGATGCGATGGCAGGTGGCGGCCCAACTGGTACGCATCTCGAGGATCGCCCGGACAAAAGGATAGGGCCCGCGCGCTTCCGGCAACGGCGAGGGATGAAAATTGATTGCATGGCGGATATGCTTTTCCCAGCGCGGTATCTTCCACTGATAGCAGGATACGACAAGCAGATCGCAACCACCCAGTTCCGCCAGATCCCCCTCCTTCACAGGCGAATGCTGGACTGTGGCACCCAGTTCGAGCGCGCGCCCGATCACCTGCTGATTGCTGTACATCCAGTTATCCGGCGAGACAAAAAGCTTTTCCAGCTGCCACCCCGCGCCGAGGAAGGCTTCAAGAACGCATTGATACGAGTCACTGGTCGCGATTGCAAATTTCATGGTCAACATTCTAGCCAAAATTTATGCAAGCCGCTTGTCGGGCTCAGCTGATCGCCCGCCTGGAAAAATCCCCAGGCCGAAAGCCCAGTATAGCCAACACCGCAAAGTAGACTGCCACCCCCTCGGCCACAAGGACAGACAGGCGCCCTATGCGCACCCAGCCTGCACCTTGCAGCCAGTCCTGTTCGCTGCCCATGCCCATCCACAGCGTGATGCCCAATGCCAGCACGGCCATGCCTACCTTGAGAAAATAAACCGCCCAGCCTGGCTCGGGCTGATAAATGCCTTTCCTTCGCAAAAAATAAAACAGGATAACGGAATTCAGGCATGCGCCCAGACCTACCGACAATGCGAGGCCTGCATGCTGAAGATGCAGACCATAGATGAACAGCGCATTCATCATCTGGGTTGCTATCAGCGTTGCCACACCGATCTTCACCGGCGTCCGGATGTCCTGGCGCGCATAAAAACCGGGAGCCAGTATCTTCACGAGTATAAGGCCGATCAGGCCGATGCTGTAACCGACCAGGGCATGGCTCGTCATCAGCACGTCGGAAGCCGAAAATGCACCACGCTGAAAAAAGGTGGCAAGCAGAGGAACGGCGATCATGCCAAGTGCGAGCGCTGCTGGCAAGGCAAGCATGAAGGTCAGGCGCAAGCCCCAGTCCAGCAGTCTCGAATACTCGACCGTATCCTTGCTGGCGTGGCATTTAGACAGCGAGGGCAAAAGTATCGTGCCCAATGCAGCGCCCAGCAAACCCGTGGGGAACTCCATCAGCCTGTCCGCGTAATAAAGCCAGGACACGCTGCCTGCGGCCAGGAAAGAGGCGAAGATGCTGTTGATGATCAGGCTGATCTGCGTTATCGACACGCCAAACATCGCAGGCCCCATCTGCCTGATGACGCGCCGCATACCTTCATCCTTCATGCTGAAACGGATGCTAGGCAGCATGTCGATTTTTTTCAGAAATGGAATCTGGAACGCCAGCTGCACAATGCCCGCAACGAAGACAGCAATGGCCAGTGCGACGATGGGCGGATGGCAATAGGGCGCCAGCCACAGCGCAGATGCGATAAAGCAGAGGTTGAGCAGAATGGGCGCGAAGGCAGGCACCCAGAATTTGTTATAGGTATTAAGAATGGCGGCTGCGACCGCCACCAGTGAGATGAAAAATATGTAGGGGGATGTATAGCGCAACAACTCGACGGTCAGCGCAAACTTTCCGGCGTCTTTGGCAAAACCCGGCGCACTCAGATAGACGAGATAAGGCGCTGCGATGATACCGATCAACGTCACGACAAACAGCACGAGCGCCAGCATCGTGGTGACATGATCCAGCAGCAGCTTAGTCGCCTCATGCCCGCGGCGATTCCTGTATTCGCCGAAAATAGGCACGAATGCCTGCGAAAAAGCGCCTTCGGCAAACATGCGGCGCAACAAGTTAGGAAGTTTGAATGCAACAAAAAAAGCATCGGTCGCCATGCCGGCACCGAACACTTTTGCGACCAGCACATCGCGTGCAAAAGCCATGATGCGCGACACCAGTGTCAGCCCGCTGATCGTGGCCAGTGATTTAAGTAAATTCATAGACAAGAAAATTGAAAATGCCGCCCATCATACCATCTGTACCGCAACAGCCCGTAGCATCCTTTTCGCAGCAGCAGTAGAATCACATCATTCAATGTCAGAGGAGATGCAGCCGTGATTCGCAACCTTACCATGATCATCATCGCCGTTTTGCTCACTGCCTGCAGTGCAACGACCTTCAATGTCGGCAACGATTTTAACGTCAACGCGTTTACCGCTAAAGTCGAACGCGGCGCAACCACGCAAGACCAGGTGCGTGCATGGCTTGGCGAGCCAAACGGTACGGGCGTCAGAATCGAAACCGACGGGCAGCGCTTTAATGAATGGACATACTATTATGCCTCCGGCAATTTTTCGGACGTATCTGCTACGCACTTGAAAACCCTGCAGATAAAATTTGACATGCACGGCATTGTGCAAGGCTATGACTGGTCAGCACCGCAGCATTGATGCTCGCTCCCTGGCTGCGCGATGAAGAATGAATGGAGCGGGTGAACGGGATCGAACCGTCGTCACTTGCTTGGGAAGCAAGAGCTCTACCATTGAGCTACACCCGCAAGGCTGCGTATTTTACGCGGGTTGCGGGCAATACTCAAACACCTCCTTTATTTCCCTTTTCATTCGCGGTTCTTGCAAAATACCACGTCTAAACTGAATTAACCTCTTGATTAGGTAAAAAACAGGTAGAAGTGGGGAGCCATTGCTGGCAAGATACACGCATGCAGCTCTAGTGAATGAAAAGGAAAAGCAACGTCAGAAAACTGAAAAACTTACCTCCGGGTGAAAATGTTTCCGCTGAAACTATTGCATTCAGCTATTTTGCAAAGAGCTCGAATAAGTTATATTTATAAAAATACATGATTAGCGATACACTGGTATTTTGTGCTTATTTCAAGGAGTGTTTTCAATGAAGAAAATACCTACTGAAGAGTATCTGCTAAAGGCCAAAAAATTGACCAAGCTGGAAGCTGAGCGTTTGTTTTCGCGCATGGGCGGCAAGCTAGGTCGAAGGGTCGATGATAGCAAGCTTGTCCCGTTAGATGCACTGGCGATACAACTTGAAATAGAAGATGAGAAGCTCAAAGAGTGGCGTCAGAGATGTTTTGAAATAAAGGCGCGCGACAATAAAAAATAGGCATGTTCTGATCCTTCGACAAACTCAAGACTAAAGGTGGGTCGAAGGATCCGTCCTGAGCCGTCGAAGGTTTACCAGTGAAGACGTCGCAGCAGTGAATTCTTTTTATGCTGGTGGGATTGCATGCGGTGCAGAATGTCATCCAATGTCTGGATAGCCCCGATAATATGCGCCCCTTTGTTCAGCATCACGCATTCGGCACGCACACCCATTGCAGCATCGGTGATTTCAGCTCGGCTGGGCTTGCCGCTCTTGGACAACCTCTCCAACACCTGGGTCGCCCAGATAACCGGCAAGTGCGCCGCCTCGGCCAGCCAGAGAATTTCTTCCTGCAGCTCCGCCAGTCTTTCATAGCCGCACTCCACTGCAAGATCGCCGCGTGCAATCATTACGCCGACAATCGGTGAATGCAACAAGGTAAGTAACAGTTCCGGCAAATTCTCAAACGCAGCGCGCGTTTCAATTTTCAGTACGATGCCAAGCTTCCCGGCATCAAGACGTTGCAGATGTTTCTGCAATAACCTGATGTCGTCAGAATTGCGGACGAATGAAAGTCCGACCATATCGGCATGTTGCACGACGAATTCCAGATGCTCGATGTCCTGTGCTGTCAGGCCATTAAACTCAATCCGGCTGTCCGGCAAGTTGATGCCTTTGTTTGCCAGCAGCTTCTCTCCGCCTTCACCAGCCTGCGTGATTTCGACCACCATCCTGGTTTTTCCGACACTGCGAATGACGCCTTCGATTTTGCCATCGTCAATCAGAATGCGTTCACCCGATTTAACAGAAAGAAAAACCTCGGGCAGAGAACAGGCAATGCTGGCCGCGCGCAATACGCGCCCGTTGGCATCAAGCTGGGCGGGCTTGCCCGGCAACGGTTCGCGTGTGATGGTCAGATGGTCTCCCACGTGCAGGCGTATCGATTCAGCCAACGGCTTTAATTTACCTACGGTACCGGCACGACCCACCCGGTGCATGTGTCCGGATATCGGCTTGCGCAGAAGTTTCAGTTCCATGCCAGGCGTGATGTAAGCGGTTTGTTTGGATTCTGCCCAAAAACCTGCGCCTGTCTGGTTGACGACATCAAGAATACGCACTGCTCCCCTTGCATCAGTCAATTCAATCATATCGTGCTGCGATACTCTGGACAGCCAATTCCCTTGTACAGGCAGACTGGCATCAGCGCCAGCGGGGCTGGGAGCAGCATCGTCTTCGGGATGCAGCCATATCCGCGCGGGTGCCAGCAGATTGCCGTACACATCTCGCTGTGGTTTCCATTTGAGTACGGCAGGTGCCTGAGTGATTTCCCCGGTGCGCAACTTGGGGCCGCCCAGATCCATCAGGATATGGCAATGCCGCCCTGTTTCGCGGCGTGCCAGATTGATTTGCTCTATCATGCGCGCCCATGTCTCGGGATTGTCGTGTGCACAATTGATGCGTGCACAATCCATGCCGTGAACCAGCATCTGTTTGATCAATGAATAGTCGTCGGCCACTTCACTGGGCATGGTGACCATGATGCGAACCCGTCGATGCGAGGGAGGCTTGCCGAATAAACTGTTGGTATTCATTTCAAGCTGTGCGGCACCCGTCTCCGTAAGGATCGGGATATTTTTACAGGCTTTTCCCAGCGCACAACGCAAAAGGTCAATGATGGCATTCAGATTTGCGAGGACGTGCGATTCCATGCGCCCCAACGAGGAAAGACCGACTACCGCCAGTCTTTCCTGCAGCGGTCTAATATCCTTTCGCCTCAGGCCCAGATAGTGAATCAGATTAATACTGCTTGCCAGGTGAACAGGATTTACATCTTGCAGTGTTGCTGCAGACAGCTTTTCAAGCTCTGTCAGCTCATCCCGCAATGATTCAAGCTCATGCAGCAAGCTGGCATAAGGATGCAACTCACTGGGCTTGCCTGAACCTGATTGTTGCCTGCTCATGAATGGAAACTACTGATTTAGATTATCTGATTATGGTCAATATGTTGTCATTGTGGAAGTGCCGGATTACCGGAATGTGACATGCTGTTATACATCAAAAATCGCTGCGCTATATTACAGCTGGTTTATCTGGTTTTGTCGTTCCCGCGCAAGCGGGAACCCGGTTAAACAAAGGCGCTGGTTCCGCGCTTTTGCTGGGAAGACGTATAGATCAACACTTCCTAAACTCTGACTGTGCGCAGTACAAACGGAAAACTGATCCTTGCCGTTATTTTTAGCGATATACATTGTATAGTCTACCGCCGGCAGCAAGGCCTCCTATTCATCTGCGTATGACGGATATTCTGTGATGCCTATGCTGACAAAAATACTCGGGATCGTTTTCTTACCGAATTGATAAGTCGCTTTCAGTGCTTCAAGTATCCACCTTGACACCGTAACGGCTCTGTCAAGACTGGATTTGAGCAATGCATTTATTGATGCTGCGGAAATAATTGCGGCATCAAAATCACTCTGCTAAAGAATCGCGATTCACCACAACGGCATAATACAACCGCTGTGAGTGAATCGAAATGTAATATGGGCTGGCTCGGCTGACACTCAGTGCTTATTGGGTCGTCCGGTCTTGATCTTATCCAGGCTGGCCAATACAAGCTTCAGTTTCGTCTCGCTCATGCTGCTCAATGCAATCACACCTGCTCGCAACACTTCACTTTTTTTGACTTGCACACCCGCCTTCAGACATAACGCCTTGATTTCGGCAATCTTCTGATATTCGTCCACCGGCATGGTAAAACTATCGCGTATGACTTTGAGTTTTGGTTTTTTTGCCGCTTTTGGTGCTGCCTTTACCTCTTTGGCGACCACCTTCACAGCTTTGACTGCTTTTGATTCGGATTTTTTCACAGCCATCGCCTTGGTGCTTATCGCCTTGCTTAACGGCTTGGGCGCTGAGGGTGTTTTCCTGCCTTCTTCAGCCTTGTTTAACTCTTTCACACTCATGATATTCTCCTTGGACTTAAACTGAATATACAGTATATATCGTATATTTCAAATTTGTACATTGAAATATCACCTCGTCGCAATTTTTCTTCGCTACCGCAGCCATCCTTTTGCCATAAAAGCGTAGAGCACGCCGAGCGCCAGAACCAGCGCGCCCAAAGACCGCAGGGATCAGCGCGAGCGTGCTGACGATCATCAATAGTCGCACAAAAAGGTTAGTGTCGTGCGCGGCGATATCGATATGCAGCTCTATCAGCGAGATCACTGACTCGCGTATATTGTCGACCGTCTCATAAAGATAATCCGCTTCTTCAGTGAGCGGGCTGATAATTTCGCGCTGCTCCTGATCAAGCCCGGGCAATAAACGGCATCCGTCTGCGAGCATTTCCAGTAGACCGCTTAGCCGCCATAAATTGCTCTTTTCCGTCGACAGCACGCGCTTCAAGCGGAAGGATTGTTTGAAAAAACTTTCGCTGCTTTACTATTGCCGGCAAATCCTCAAGCTGACGCACCATCCTCTCCATCTGTCCCGCTATTTCCTCGTCGCGAGCGAGCACTAGGCGAATGATGTGCAGCGCACAGCGTGTCCCCCAAGGCAGGATTGCTGAATCAGTGGGCAGCTGCGGCAAATCCAGTGAATGCATGGAGAGGGACAGCAAACCAATTTTAGATACCAACAACAGCACTGAGTCACTTCGCATGGCATCATTTGCCGAAGGAAGAGAAATTGTAAGTGCGGTCCAGCGCACGCCTGATTCGATGCGCGGGTAGATCGACTCCTACAACGCAGCCTCGATCATCACATGCGGGATGTTTGCCACTTAGGCGATCTCCTTGAGGCGTTCCGGCGTAAGGTTGGCCGCATGCAGCCAGCAACTCGTAGGGTTGGCCAACCACTGCAGCAGTTCGTTCCAGTCGCATTTACGTGTGGTGCTTTCCCCAGACTGAAATGCCGTGACTTGCGGCTGACCGCGGGGAGTCTGGATCAGTGAAGGTAATGCCGCTCGCTGAAAACCGTGGCCCACGCGCGGGCCAAAAAGCAGAATGCTGAACAAACGAAGGATGCGCAACGCCGGTGATGAACTCGTTATATCCGACACTTCAGGCAGCAGTGATAGCAATGGCAGCAGGATAATGAATGCGTCGAATATACGCCAAGGGCTAATCACAAATTTTAGCCTGTTGGTGGATAAGGCGAAGTTAACGCAGTATTCCAGCGCGAACAGACCGATGACCACCCATTTTGCGAACTCGAAACCCAAAACAACGCCGTGCGACAACACGAACAAAAAGGGCGCAACTCCGAAACTCAGCCCCGCAAGTGCAAGAAATCCCATGACAGATTCGTTAAGAACAACCGAGAGGCGATGCAGCATGTTGACACCCCCAAGTACCGCCATAGGCCAACTTTGAAAAATGGTGTTATAAGTTTTTTGTCACCAGCACCGATTATGTGCCAAATTTTACAAGTTTGCTTTCCGTTTGCCCCCTCCTCGGCATACCAGGAGCTGTAGCACAGAAACTTGCGTTTCGTGATGCTTCCTACCGCGCTCTTGGTCTCGTTAAACTTGAGCCATAATGTGTGACATAACAGCGCCACAGCAACATCATCACCCACTCTCCTGCTTTGCGGCTACGCACGTATACATTATCGTCCTCATGCAGTTACGTTACGCTTCACTTCGTTTACTGTGATCAACTTACGGCGGGACTTGCACCAGCAGGAATGCACACATGCTGGGCGAAAAAAAACGGGCTGTTGCCAGCCCGCTTTTTTGGTAACGCCAAAGATTACTGATTTACACGCACTTTGGACTCTTCCCTGACCACAGAGGTGATCTCAACGCGACGGTTCTGTGCGCGACCAGCCTTGGTCTTGTTACTGGCAATCGGATTGGCTTCACCTTCACCCTTGGTCGAGATGCGGTCTGCCGCTACACCTTTGCCGACCAGATAAGACTTGACCGATTCGGCACGCTTCTCGGAAAGCTTCAGATTGTATGCCTTCGATCCGGTGCTGTCAGCATATCCTTTCACGACCAGATTCGATTCAGGATGGTGTGCTGCAAAATCCACCACCTCGTCGAGCTTCTTGTCTGCAGTATGTTTCAGACTTGCCGAATTGGTATTGAAATTCCCGCCCTCGATGGTCACTGGCTTGTCTGTGAATATCGTCTTGTAAACAGGCTTAGGCGCTTCAACGACAGGTGCTGGTGCTGGTGCTGGTGCTGGTGCTGCAACAGGTGCCGCTGCAGCAACAACAGGAGCTGCTGCAGCCGGTGGTTGGCCGAAATAATAATTGATGCCGAGCGTGAGGGCATTGTTTTTCATCTCAATGCCATTGGTTTTGGCTGAAGTGGAAGTATATTCACCTGCCAGACTCCAGCTTGGTGCAAACTTGTATTCAACGCCCACACCCATCTGAGGACCGCTGGTGCCAAAATAGCCGACACCACTGTTTCCGTTGATGCGGCCATAGCCCAACTTGGCGTAAGGCATCCAGTTGCCATAAGGCAATCCGAATTTGGCATCCAGGCCATAATCCTTGCTGCCGATATCTATCGGTCCGGGGTAATGGGTTTCAGATGCGTTCCGATCCCAGTAACCATTCACACCAAGCAGGAAGTTGCTGCCCAGATCCCAACCATACCCGCCTTGAAACCCGTAAGTATTGCCGCTCTGGCTGTCATAGCCTGTCATGCTGGCGCGATCCGTACCCAACTTTGCACCCAGCCATCCGCCGGAAAACTCGCTGGCTTGTGCTGCTGAAATGCCAAACAGCGCCGCTGAAAGCGCAATTGCGAATGTAGTCTTTTTCATTTTCTTATCCTTTTCGTGTAAAGTTGTTAATCAACAGACTTTCGTGAGAAAGCACTATACTTCATCAATAATAAATTTCAAACAGCCGTTGTAAAAATACAACACTCCTCGCACCAAACGGGTATGGGCTGTTATTACATCATCGCCCGCTGCCGCCTTGCCTCAAACAGAAAGATGCCTGCACTCACCGACACGTTCAGGCTTTCCACGCTACCCAGCATGGGAATACGCACCAGCTCATCGCAAGTCTCCCTGGTCAGGCGACGCAAACCCTCGCCTTCAGCGCCCAATACCAGCGCAAGGCTACCTGCATGCTTGAAACTGTGCAAGTCCTGTTTTGCCTCGCCTGCAGCACCTGCTACCCAAATGCCGCGGTCTTTCAATTCGCGCAAAGTGCGCGCCAGATTAGTGACAGTGATATAAGGCACCGTTTCAGCAGCCCCGCATGCGATCTTCTCTACGGTGGCCGTGATCCCTACCGCGCGATCTTTCGGCGCGATCACTGCATGCACGCCGAATGCATCCGCGCTGCGCAGACACGCGCCCAAATTATGCGGATCCTGCACGCCGTCGAGCACCAGCAGCAAGGGCGGCTCGGTCAAAGTATCCAGCACATCGGACAGATGCTGAACACGCCGCGCCGCATCGACTCTAGCAGCTACTCCCTGATGTCTGACACCTCCTGCCATACCGTCCAGCCGCGAACTGTCAACAGGAATAACGCGCACACCGCTTGCTTCACACAGCTTGACCAGATCGCGCATGCGCTGATCCTGTCGCTGAGATTGCAGATAGACCTCCATCACACCATCCGGATTCTGGCGTATGCGCGATGTTACCGCATGAAAACCATATATCAGCCGCAAATCCGCCATTACTTGCGCCCTTTGGAGGATTTCTTTTTCGGCTTGGCTTCAGCTTCAGACTCTTCCACAACTGAATGCAATACAAAATCGATCTTGGTGCTTTCCATGTCCACCTTGACCACGCGCACCTTCACACGGTCTCCTAACCTGTAGCTTTGCCCGGTGCGCTCGCCCAGAAGATGATGCTTGGTAGCATCAAAATGAAAGTAATCCTTGCCAAGCTCCGAAATATGCACCAACCCCTCGACATAAAGGTCGTCCAGCGAGACGAACATGCCGAAACTCGTGACCGAAGACACCGAGCCCGTGAAAACACTGCCCAGATGGTCGCGCATGTAAAAACATTTCAGCCATGCTTCCACATCGCGCGTCGCATCGTCAGCACGGCGTTCAGTCATCGAACAATGAATCCCAAGCTCCGCCCATTTCTGCGCGGGCTTGTATTGTTTGCCCTGCAGTACGGCCTTGATCGCGCGGTGCACCAGAAGATCCGGGTAACGACGTATCGGGGAGGTGAAATGTGTATAGGCATCGTAGCCCAGCCCGAAGTGCCCGATGTTTTCCGGCTCATACTTAGCCTGGCGCAAAGAGCGCAGCATCACAGTCTGCAGCAAACCGGCATCCGGACGGCCCTTGATGCGCTTTAACAGCTTTGAATAATCCGCCGCCTGCGGTTCATCATCCCCTGTCAGCCCCAGGCCAAACTCCTTCATGAATTCGCGCAAGGCTTCCAGCTTCTCGGGTGTAGGCCCCTGGTGGATACGATACAGCACCGGATGATGGTGCTCTTGCAAATATCCCGCCGCGCACACGTTCGCGGCCAGCATGCACTCCTCGATCAGCTTGTGCGCATCATTGCGCACCACCGGCACGATGCGCGATATCTTTCCCTGGTCGGTGAAGATCATCTGCGTCTCAACCGTCTCGAAATCGATCGCACCGCGCTTCTCGCGCGCCTTCAGGAGTTTCTGGTACAGCTCATGCAGATGCTGCAGATGCGGCACGATGGGCGAATTGCTCTCTGCCAGTTTGCCATCGGGTTCTCCCAGCATTTCGGCGACCTGGTTGTAAGTCAGACGCGCGTGGGAATACATCACCGAAGGATAAAAACGGTATTTACCGATATCGCCCTTGCTGCTGATCTGCATGTCGCACACCATGCACAAACGATCCACCTTGGGGTTCAGTGAACACAGGCCGTTAGACAACTCCTCGGGCAGCATCGGGATCACGCGACGCGGGAAATAAACCGAATTTCCGCGCGAAATGGCCTCACGATCCAGCGCGTCATTCGTCTGCACATAGTGGCTGACATCCGCGATCGCCACCACCAGACGATATCCCCCTTTCACCGGTTCACAATACACAGCATCATCGAAATCGCGCGCGGTTTCTCCATCTATGGTCACCAGTGGCAGATGACGTATGTCCTCGCGCCCGGCCCAGTCCTGTTCGGATACAACAGGAGGGATCGCCTTAGCCTGGCGTTCTGCATCCCTGGGAAATTCATATGGCAGATCGTGCTTGCGCAGTGCGATTTCGATCTCCATGCCAGGATCGGCATAGTTGCCCAGCACTTGAACGATGCGCCCTATCGGTTGCGCATGCTTGTCAGGCTGCTTGAGTATCTCGAGTATCACCACCTGGCCGGTTTTGGCGCTGCCAGAATCACCGGGTGCAACCAGAATATCCTGGGCGATGCGGCGGTTTTCCGCAACCACGAACTGTATGCCGTGTTCCTCGTACAACCGGCCCACCACCTTGTTGTTGGCACGCTCCAGCACTTCGACTATCTTGGCCTCGGGACGGCCTCTTCTGTCCACACCCGATTGCCGCACCATCACCACGTCGCCATGCAGCACCTGATGCATTTCCTTCTCCGAGAGGAACATGTCTGGACTGCCGTCTTCGGGCACCAGGAAGCCGAAACCATCCGGGTGACCCTGCACCTTGCCCTTGATCAGATCCAACTTATCCATCACGCATATCGCGCGCTTCCTGTTGCGCATGATCTGACCGTCTCGCTCCATCGCACGCAGCCTGCGCGAAAACAGATCCTCTTCTTCGTGCTCGATATTCAGCATACCCAAGAGCTCATCCTCGCTCAACGGCGCACCCTGCTCGGTCAATATCTGCAAAATGAATTCGCGGCTCGGCAGAGGGTGTTCATATTGTTCGCGTTCGCGCTCCAAAAACGGATCCTGCAAACGCAAATTATTTTTCTTTTTCATTGACAAATTACCCTTTAACTATTAAATTGCGCGGCTTCAACAAGTCGCATGCCCAGATGGCGGAATTGGTAGACGCGCACGGTTCAGGTCCGTGTGCCGCAAGGTGTGGAGGTTCGAGTCCTCTTCTGGGCACCATCATAACTCATAATTACCGCACCACTACTTGATTTAAGTGTTGTGCGGTTTTTTTATATGCCAAAAACTATGCCAAACGCATTTTTGGCTTGCGCTTTTCCACCAAGCGATCATTCTAACCTAATTCGATGCTTTTAGCTTTACACTAGATCGTACATCGGCATTCCGCTCTTCGTCCTAAGCATTGGATTTTCTTAAGCCGTTCACTTAATCTGTCGCGAATTCAACTCTGAAGTGCAACTTTTTTAAGGAAATTTAGGTGGAGAGCTGCGTTAAAATATTGCCACTTAAACGACCAAGTAAAAGTCGCAAGGCTGGCGTCTTGGCAACCTTGCCGGTCAAAGGTCAAAATGTAGCTGCGCACCGTGCTCATGATATCGATGACTTTTGCAACATTGCCCGTGTTATACGGGGAATATCCGTTCCATATCAGACCATTGTTGGATTTGGAATGGCTCGGACGCTCTATTAAGGAGATCCGTCGACACACTTGGTTGAAAAACGAATCGACACCAAGCAGGCTCGCTTTGTTGTAGAGCCAAGCTTGGTGTTCTTCGTCGTAGTCGCCAAGGTCTGTGAGGTAGGGCCACGACATTCTCTCTGGCTCGCTCATGAGTGGGAAAGGATGGTCAAGCCACCGATCCTGCCACTTCCCGTGCGGCATCATGTAGACCAGCCGCTCATTGATTAGCTAATTGAAAGGCAGCCGCGAAGGTCTGGTTAGCACTTTATGCATTCAAGGTTTTCGATCCATGTAGGGCGGCAAAATCATGGTTCGATTGACCAGTACGTCGAAGGCATACCCCGGCCTTATATTCAGCGTCGGCTGAATGTTCAGGTTCTTGTTGAGTAGGTTCGTGCCGACGGTATCGAGCTGCTGCGCCATGGCAGCTGTCCCCACTTGTTGGGCGCTTGGTGCCGTTAGGGCGCTGGAATTTTGTGGTTGTGATAGTTCTGCACCCGCGCCCAATATGCTCATCAGGACCGCGCTGCCGAAAATGCGCAGATAATGATTGTCCACCTGGTCATGGAATCCCGCCTGCCCCTGTTCATCGGTGCCTTCCATACCTTTCAGACTGATCATGGCGCCATTCGGATAGATCAGCTGGTTCCATGCCACCAGGACGCGGCGCTGTCCATAGGCTACCGCACTGCTGTACATACCCACGATCCGGGTTCCCTGCGGAATCAGGACCACATCAGGATTCAGACTGTCATATACCGTTTGCCGGACTTCAGCGCTGATTGATCCTGGTAAATCGCTATCGATACCGGTGAGCATGGTCGCCGGTATGACAGATCCTGCAAACAGCTCATGATTGCTGATTGCAGGATGCACGATCGATGCCAAATAACCATTGTCGTCCTTGTTCTGTGCATCCAGAAATGCCTGGTTCTGTGTTTGCTCACCTTGTGGTGCCTGCAGGCTTTTGAGCGATTCTTTAGGCAAATTCGTCTCAACGGCCATCGCTCTTTTCGTTAGATTTGAAGGCTGGCCGCTCCCAATGGTTGTTGCATCTTGTGGTGAAATTTTTGCCAACGTTGCACTTTGCGCTGCCAGCACTTCACCTTCCAGATTCTTGTAGCGCTGTTCAGTCAGCCACTCGTGATATTGTTGCGCCGGCGTCAGTTTCGCCGCCGCTCCGGATTGCAGATTTGAGCCCGCCTGTGTTGTCTTTGGGGCAAATGGATTTGCAGTAGCACTCGCCGCAGAGGGCGCCGGCATCGTCGCATCCGCACTTGCAGGCGCAGCGCCTGCGTCTGCCGCTGCTTTTTGCATTTGCTCAATCGGCGGCCTGGTTTGCCCGACACCCTGCCCTGTGGTGTCGGATTCATCGCCATGGTCTGCATGATGCCGCTGTCCGGCCGTCATGATACCGATCACCATCCCGCCGGCCACCATACCCACCACCACAAACGCGGCCTTCTTGAAGTTTTTCCCTATCCTGGCTCCACCCGTTTGGGGTGTTCCCTTGATGTTGAGCGCCTGTTTCGCTGTAGCACCATCCACATCCTGCACCAGCAGTTTTTCATCGGGGGCATCCATTGTTTGCTGTTGATGATCCATGGGGCACCTCAGTTAAACCAGCCGGTCTTAGAATTGTGCTCACAAATTTCGTTACGGGCTTCCTTGCCTACGCCCACCACCAGCTCAAATTTCTGTGGCAACCCATCGATTACGACATAATCGTGCACCAGACGGCTGTTCAGCAACTCCGACTGACTATCCCGGTAATTAAACACCGCCGGTTTGTCTGCATCCGTCATATCGGCAGGCATCTGCAAATAAGTGTGTCCGCCGCCAGCAAATATCCTGACCGGCTTGAACGCTTCGCCATCGAATCCGTTGCCAGGCTTGCATTTAAAATTGAAGTCCAGCGTTGCCGGATCAATCGTGCCCAAAGGAGCAACCACCGCCTGCTTTCGTGCCTCGATTTTTGCCTGTTCGGCCGCCTTGGCCGCCTCAGCCTGCTGCTGCATATTGATTACCAGCGCCTGTGGATCATAGAACCCAACCAAAGGCACGTAATCATGCCGGTTGCTTACCAACGTGATGTAGTACACCCGCCCAGCATCCGTCGTCACCGCCAGATTGGTATTCAACCCGGCAACGGTCGGCTTGACCACCACCACGGGGCGCGCGCCGGCATTGGCTGGCTGAACCAGCCAGCGCACGCTGTCGCCAATACTGACATTTGTGATATGTTCATCGGACAGTAATTCGATCACACAAATGTGCTCGGGCGCGCACGTGACCGCTGGATGACTCTGTCCATACGGATACATCACCTGCCCATTGGTGCCGACCATGCTCGGCGCAAACCCGGTCTTGAGCCACTCTGCCGATGCAGCCGCAGTGACACGCGCAGAGAGCGGGATTGGCTCTTTCGTCTGATAAATCCGATGACTGGTTTGAGAAATATCGGCGTTTGGCCAGGATGTTGTCTTGTCCAACCGTGATTCCTGCTGAGTTTGCGCCTGCTTCGATTGCGCCAACACAGGTGTGGTGTCTGCCATTGCAGAGGTGCTGGCAACCAATAGCGTTAATGAGATCAGAATCAGTTTCATGTGTATCCTTTCACTTCGATGCGGGCGTCACCACGGGTGTCCAGGTGACATTTTTCACAAACAGGCCAAGCGGGTTGTCCAGCATGACCCGGGGGTTATCCGCCAACTTGGCGTCCAATCCGGTAGTGACATTGGCTTTCCAGTGTTGAACCGGCTGAGGCTGTCCGTTCTGGATGGTGGATTCATCCCAGTTGATTTGTAACGTATCCTTGCTGATCGGCAACACACTGGTGATGATGACATCGGCGGTATACCCGAACGGAGGGTGCAACGAGTAATACCGGTTCAGATAGGCTGCCGCATCTCCCCCCACCATGTCATATACCCGGTCAATCAGGGCCTTCTGTGCAAACTCATCTGGCACCACGGTTCGCGCATTCCATAGCCAGTTTGCAATCTGTGCTTCGATGATCCGCTGATTGATCGCTCCACCAGTCACAGGTTGTGCCATGGCGATCGGATTACCTATTTTGTCGAGCGCGACCACAAAAGGTTTAGTCTTGCTCTGTGCGCCGATGTAAGCAATGCCCAGCACGGCCACCCCGGCTATGGCCAGACTGACAAAGGACGCCAGGCGCCAGTTTTTGGCGCGCGCCAGCGAATCTCCATAGCGCTCATCCCACTCGCGACGCGCATTCAAATACGGGTTTGATCCAGTCATCCTGTTCTCCTTGTGTGTATACCGATATCTCTATTCCGCACGGTGTACACTGCATGACAAGAAATGAAGTGCAAAATCCAGATCATGAAATCTGGGTAGCCAAAATGCCCCAATGTACTGAGAGATGTTTACAGACGATCCAAGCGGATGGCGATCAGCATCGAGGCGATAAAGAAGACCACCCAGAGTAACAGTGACAAACCAATGGCGAATCCTGTTTGCCATAACCCGGCGAACCAAACGGCATTGACCAATTTGAGCAGCCCAATGAACAGCATTTTCCGGTCATTCCTGACAAGCCAGGTAAAACGGATGCCGAATTCTTTACCGAGTTCATTGCGCGAACTCATCACTACGCCTCAGTCCACATGATTCAAGCGAATCTGAATGCCCCCGCCGGTGCCGCCCTCATGTCGGGCAATCTCATCCTTGGTTCTGGCCAGTTTGCCGAACTGATCGCCCATGGCTTTCCATGAGCTATTTTTGTCGTCACTCGCCGAGACACCGGATCCAGTGTCAGACATTCCCGATCCAGGTTGCCTGCCGGCACCAAGCGCATCGGTAGAACTATTGGCTGGCACAGCAGGTGACGTGTCGACCGACGAGGTAGACTCACTTGGCAAGGACAATGCCTCGGCATCTCCGCCTGACATGGCACTTCCGCCATCGGTTGCCAATGATGTTGCAGCACCCTCACCGATGCCAGCACTGCTTCCGGCCACTGTGCTTGACGAACCGGTCATTGAACTCAATGCCGCCAGATTTTCGCTTCCGCCAATTCCGCCAGCTGCAGCACCCGCTCCGCCAGCCCCAGCACCAACCATCTCGGCCATTTTGTCCAGCGACTTCATCGAACCAGCATATCCGGCCAATGCCACACCGCCCGCCGCCATCGCACCACCTGCAATCGCGGCAGCACCGCCTGCCACATTACCCAGGCTCATGTTAGGCGAGCCATTCATCAGACTGCCCGCGAGCCCCGGCACTTGCATACCGAGCACACCATAAATCAACATACTGGCGCCCACCGTCAACAGGTCAAGCGGTGGCAAGTTCTGTGATTGCCAATTCTGGATATACTGATTTTCACTATTGATCAGGTTTTGCCCAAGACCGACAATGGCATAAATCACCAGCAGCTTGATCCCGACACTGATCAAATATCCGATGTATTTTTCACCAAAATTGCTGGTCAGCCCGGAGCCCGTAAAACCCAGCATCACCAGCCCCGCGCCACCCACCAGATACATTTCGATCAAGGTCATCAGCAACTGCAACGCCACCAGACCAAAACCGATCAAACCAAAAATCGAGGTAGCCACCACAATAAGCCCGATAGTGATATTGGCGGAAATGTGAGTAAGACCACTTGGTTGCGAATTGACCACATTCCACAAACTGCTGATGACACTGAACGCCTCCGACATGACCCCGGAGGGAGTTGCGACACTGGTGCCGCCGATACCCTGACCCATCTGCATGAAACTGGATGTGATCAAAGGCATCCATGTCGGCGCATAGGACACGATGGTGTAGAAGAAAAAGATCGATGAAATTTTCAGCGTAGCGCCGCCAATAAAATCAGCCAGATCATTTTTCTTCAGCACATTCTTGATTCCCCACCAGGCCAGATCCAGCGCTGCCAGACTGGCAAAAATATGCTTCGCATATCCTTGCGCCGTGGTCATCCACCCAGTCATGCCTGACTGAAAGGTCGTGGCAATAGCATCAAGATAGCCCGAGCCGCCCGGATTGGCGACAGCGGCATGGGCACTGAATGACAGCGCCAGAAGCATCAACCCGAAACACCATTTGCGCATGGCTGTCCGCATCAGAACGCACCCGCTTGAATTGGCGCGGTCAATGATTTTTGAACATTTTGCACTGCATCATTCTGACTGTGCGACATCGCCGCCAACGCATTGAACTGCACCTGATTGCCGGCTTCGATATCTGATTGAAGCACCTGCAACTGGTTAACCATGAGACCGGAAATCTGGTTGCCCGCCTGCAACACCGCTTTT
Organism: Pseudomonadota bacterium; assembly: GCA_021787435.1. Classification (GTDB taxonomy): domain Bacteria; phylum Pseudomonadota; class Gammaproteobacteria; order Burkholderiales; family Gallionellaceae; genus Gallionella. The sequence continues at coordinate 311,311 of JAJYLY010000001.1, forward strand.
CGGCCGCTCGCAGACTGGCTTTGTGACTGGATGGTAGACAAGGCAGCTTGTACCGACTGATAATTCTGCGCATTCAAACCGTATTGCTGCAACACTGACGCAATCTGATTGTCGTTATTCGATGTCCAGGTAGCAAGGCTGCTGGAATAATTACTCAACGCTGCATTGGGTTGACCATATTGTGCCTGCAGCGCAGATACCGTGTTCTGTGAGGCATAACTCAATCCCTGCGAATTGCCGACCAGATTAACCAGCGTAGTCAGCTGGTTCGATATGTTCGGCCACAACTGCATCGGAATCGTCTGCATGTTGATCGCTTGATTGTAAATCTGCTGAAACTGCGCCTGCAGTTGCTGCGCCTCTGTCGCATACTGCTGGACCAACGTCATTTCCTGAACAATCTGTTCAGGAAATGTGGCGCCCGCGATCATGCCACTGGCCTGTGCCGGGATGCTGGATGCCAGCAGCAACGCGGCAAGGATGGGCTGAAATTTCAGGTTCATCGTCTTCTCCCTTATTGCGCCACACCCGTGGCAATACTGATCTGTTGAAGGGTATTCTGTGCAGCGCTGTTTGCCGCGCTGCTGGCCGCCGAATCCAGCGTGCTGCTGATCGTTGGCGCAATGGCATTGGCAGAAGTATTCGTGATGTTTTCATCAAGAGTGGCGGCATTCTGAACAGACAACTGCGCATGATGGATACTCGCCTGCTGATCGGCTGCCGTCCTGGCAATCGCTGCTGCCTGTGCCCAGACCGACCTGCTGCCGACACTCGACGCGCTGCGTTCCATGCTGACATCGTATTGTTCGATGGTTTGTGCAGCCTGCTGTGCATACTGCGCATTCAATCCGACCTGCCAGGATTGCGCTGCTGTCCACGCATCGTTTTCATTCTGCTGACTCACGCTATTCAACGCGTTTTGCTGACTGTCGGCAGCGTGTGTATAAGAAGTGTCCGTGCTGACCATCGTGGCGGCCTGACCTTGCGGAACGCCGGTCATGGCGCTGGTCTGCTGTGCCGCCTGCGCGGTCGATGTTGCGCCGGCATTCTGACCTTGCACGACACCGGTCAGACTCTGGATCTGCTGCAGTTGCTGGCTCGCATCAGACAGTGCCGTCGTAAGCGCAGCAGTATCCAGCGCACTCGCAAGCACTGCCGCTGCGGCTAAGTTTTGCGCATAATCAGTATCGGCCTCGGCCTGCATGCTGGAATTGACAGCTGCTTCATACGCAGCCCCTGCATAATCCTGCGCAGCGGCATCCGCAGCTGCCATCTGTGCTGCATCAATGGCATCGATGTTGGACTGATAGCCATCCGTTGTAAGTCCATTCATCAATGCTTGTGTGGCTGCCCCGGCAAAAATATAGCTGGTGTCATTGATCATCGACACCTGTCCCTGCTGCACGCCAGTCTGGCCGGTGATGCTGCCGAACGAACTGGCCGCACTGCTATTTACCGATGACTGTACCGCACTGTCATTGGCCTGCTGCACGCCAGGTACTGCATTCAGTTCATTGGTATATCCTGCGGCTTCGGTTGCCTGATCCTGATTAGACATGCTGCTTTGATCCTGCGACAAAACCGTCTGCTGGTTCGCCACAGAACGTGCTTCGCCGGCGGCTTGCCGCCAATCGTATGAATAAAGCGATCTGGCATGAGCCAGGTCTTGATTGGCAATACCCTGCGCGGTCTGTGCTGCTGCCTGATAGGCGCGGCCAGCAAAATATTCCACGCCGGCGCTATAACCTGCTGCGGCATTGTCACTGGCCGCTGTGTTCAGATTGTTTTGAGCTGCGGAGCCGGGCACAGGTACCGGCATAGTAACAATTGGGTTTGCCAGCGTAACGGCTGGCACGCTGGCCAGTAAGGCCGTAATGACGAATTTTTTCATTTACTTAAAACTCTCCCATCGTTTTGCGGCCGCATGCTGGCCGCGTTCACGCAGCCATTGCGCAGGCCACGCATCCTTGTATTCATCCCGCAATACGCGAATTCTGGCAATATCCTCCTTGCCAGACGCGCCAACAAACGCCAGTTCAGCGCCGGACAATCCCAACTCGAACAGCCGCCTGCCTTCGGGATGAATCACGTAGTACTGGCGCTTGGGGGTGGCCATCGCCAGAATCTCGATTTGCCGGGCATTGAGCCCAATCCCCTCATACAATGGCCGGATGTTTTCTGTCTGCGCTTCAGGATTGGGTAGCAGGATTTTGGTTGGGCACGACTCGAAGATCACATCCGCGATGCCGGAACGTACCAGGTCGGTCAGGCTCTGTGTGGCAAACACCACGGCCACGTTCGCCTTGCGCAGCACCTTCAACCATTCCCGTATCTTTGCCTTGAAGGCCGGGTGGCCCAGCATGATCCAGGCTTCATCCAGCACCAGCAGCGTAGGTTGTCCTTTGAATCGCTGCTCGATGCGATGAAATAAATAGGTGAGTACTGGCAGAACCAGCTTGTCGCCCTTGTTCATCAGGTGCTCCATCTCGAACACCTGGAACGGGTCATCCGCCAGGCTGTCGGTCTCCGCGTCAAGCAGGTGCCCCGCCATGCCGCGCAGCGTGTATGCCTGCAAGGCATCGCGCAAGGTCTGATCCTGCAGCAGCACCAGATAATTGGTCATGGTGCGTTGCGCCATGGTCTCGGTCGACTGACCGAGCTGCACCACGGTACGGAAAATTTCCTGCCGATGATGCGGCAAGATTTTTACACTCTGTAACTCGCAAAGCTGTTCCAGCCACTCGGCAGCCCATACCTGTTCATTGGGCTCATCGACCCGGCCCAACGGGCAGAACGCCAATTCGCCATGCTCTCCTGCAATGTCATAATGCTGACCACCGGCAGCCCACACCAGCGGCAACATCGAATAGCCCTTGTCAAATGCAAATACCTGGGCTTTGGGATATCTGAACTGCTGGGCAACCAGCGTGGCCAGCAAGGTCGATTTACCGGAACCGGTCGGCCCCAGAATCACCGTATGCCCCAAATCTCCGCTGTGCAGACTCAAGCGGAACGGTGTGCTGCCATCCGTTTTTGCATATAGCAAAGCTGGGCTGTTAGGCGGATAAAACGGGCAAGGATTTCTGTCCATTCCCGCCCAGACTGAGGTGAAGGGCAATAGATGCGCAAGATTCAGCGTGTGAATCAGCGGCCGACGCACATTGGCGCTGGTGTTGCCCGGATGCGTACCCAAATAGGCTTCGACCGCATTGACTTCTTCGATGCGCGCGCCAAAGCCGCGGTTCTCGATGTGCTTGACCACCTCGCGGGTAATTTCGTCCAGCATGGCCGGATCGTCGTGCGACAACAACAGCACGCTGGTGTAATACCCATACAACACCATACCACTGGATGCTTCGGCTAATGCCTGCACCGCATCATTGGCCATGCGGTCAGCATCGGCATTAATGTGGGTGGCTTGTCCACCTGAATTCTCGCGCATCACATTCAGCATGCTCTTGCGCTTTTGTGCCCAGCGGCTACGGTATTTGTTCAGCAACTTTTCCGCCTGGACCGGATCCAGATAGATGAACCGGTTGCTCCACCGGTAGGTCACCGGCAGGCGCGACAAAAAATCCAGAATCCCCGGAAAGCTGTGCCCAGGTAATCCGGTCAGACCGACGCAGCTGATGTGCCGCCGGTCGATACGCGGCACGAATCCCGTCACCAGATCATGTGCACCAATAATGGCATCCAGATACATCGGCACCTCGACCATGACCATGGGACGCGCACCAGGCGCAAGTGTGACGCATTGCTCCAGATAAGCAAGCAGCGGACTGGTAATGGTGCCAGTACTATCATCGATCGAGTCAGCCAGCCTGCGGATATGCAGCAGATTGGAGAGCCGCATTTCCAGTTCGCGTATCTGCTCGCGAAATCGCTCCAGATTGCGATCTGCGCTGCCTTTGATTCGCCCATCGACAAACAGATCCGTCGTTTTGCTTGCCGCATCCGGCATAGGGAACCAAGTCACAGTCAATACGAAGCGGCTGGCATATCCGGCATGTATGCCTTCATGCGCCGCACGGCGCATCTCGTCGATCAAGCGCGTCGTCCGGTCTGGAAACGCACCTGCTTCAGCATAACCAGGTGCCTTGCCGCGCAAGGCATCACAATGAATCATCCAGCCATCGCCCAGCTTTAGTACGGTGTTGATGCGCGCGGACATGGCTTTCAATTCTTCTTCAGTAGCCGAATCCAGATCCGGCCCACGATATTCCCATCCCGCGATCAACCCACCATTCTTGGTCAGCACGATACCATCGTCCACCAGTGCCGCCCATGGCAGCAGATCAGGCAAGCCATAAGCCTTGCTGCGGAATTCAGCGAGCTGGCGCATTATTTCAACTCCCGCAGTGGCGCAAATGGCGTCGCTTGTGCCGGATAATAGCGTTTGTACTTCAATGATCGGGCACCCGTCATAGACAGCTGCGAATCATAGGCGGCAGCACGGCTCAACGCCCACTGCCCGATCAGCCACATGGCGATGCCAATGGCAGCAGCCCATGCATGTGCCAGCGAAAAAATAAAGACACCAGCAACGACCGCCAGCATCAATACCAGATTGCGCTCCCCACCCATCATCAATATCGGACGGTTCAAGGATTCGTGTATTGGTGTCGTATTTTCGTTACTCACATTGTGTCTCCATCAATCCAGCCGATCATCGCATCCCCACGCACTCCCGCATGCATCAAAGCACCACGGCACCCGTAAGACCCAGCGCGGACAGAAACGAATTCCCCATCACAATGAACGCGACACCCAGGACGACATACATCAACTTCTTGGCAATGCCACCCAGCTCTTCGCCGAATACCAATGCCGCACCGGCTGCAAGGAATGCAATCACACTGATCCCTGTCGCCACAGGACCTGTCAGATCGCCCTGCAGCGTCGAGATCGCGCTATCCCATGGCAAACCGCCACTACCTGTTGCCATCGCATTCTGTGCCGCCAGCAATGCAATCCCCGCTGCAGCTATACGCCCAATAATTTTTTTCATACACAGCCCTTCCTGGAAAATGCATCCGGAAATCGGATGCTCATATTCCTATTCTGCAAGCTGTACACCTGGCAGGTAATACATAATCGGAGCGCAATTATTGGGAAGGGATTCTGTAGGCCGGGCTGTTACGATGACATCGTTGTTACATGACCATGAAGCAGAACATCAAAAAATGCACCGAGTCCAAAAGATACGGTATCTTGGTATAGAGGTTGATGATGCCTTGGTCATATCCGAACAAACTGAGGTGTAGCGTAAAATGTCGGAAAGCAGTATTGTTCGTTCCGCGAACTGCTGCTTTCCGGCTGGGAATTTGGAATGTTGACGGACCGCTTAGTGCCATTGGACTAAACCGCTTCGCGGTATGGGCGCTCCGATCCTGCGTCTGGGGTAGCTTTTAAGCATGTAAGTGGTTGACATTGATGATCTGTTGCTCAAGTTGGGAAGTGAGGCAATCCGCCTCGTTTTTCGACAAGGAGCAGGATCATGAACTCAACACTTGAAACGATTTCTCCGTTGCGCCAACGCTTTCTCGATGAAATGCGGATGCGCAAACTCTCCCCCAAGACCCAGAGCGGCTATATCCGCACGGTTAAGCGGTTTGCTCTGTTTCTTGGGCGATCTCCCGACACCGCAACCGTCGAAGATCTGCGGCGTTACCAACTGCATCTGGTCGACCACGGCATCTCGCCGATCTCGCTCAATGTGACGATTACCGGACTGAAGTTCTTTTTCGACAGCACCCTCGATCGCCCCGAATTGATGCGGCACATGCACCCTGTGCATACCCCGCGCAAGATTCCGGTGGTGCTGAGTCCGGATGAAGTCGCACGTCTGATCGGCGCTGCCGGAAGCCTTAAGAACCAGACCGCGTTGTCCGTTGCCTACGGTGCGGGCCTGCGCGTCAGCGAGGTCGCCGCACTGAAGGTCAGCGACATCGACAGCCAGCGCATGGCCCTGCGCATCGAACAGGGTAAAGGCAGCAAGGATCGCTACGCGATGCTCTCGCCGGTGCTGCTCGATGGTCTGCGCACCTGGTGGCGCACTGCACGGGCCAATGGCTGGGTACTCAACGGGGGCTGGTTGTTTCCGGGACAGGATCCCGCCAACCCGATCAGTACGCGCCAGCTTAGTCGCGTGATCAATGAAGCTGCCAGGGCAGCGCAGATCGACAAGCGCGTCTCGATGCACACGCTTCGACACTCCTTCGCCACCCACCTGCTGGAGCAACGGGTGGATATCCGCGTGATCCAGGTGCTGCTCGGGCACAAGAAGCTGGAGACCACCGCGCTGTATACCCAGGTGGCAACCAAGATTCTGCGCGAGGTCGTCAGCCCGCTGGATAGCCTGCATCCGGTATAAAGGTCGTGTAGCTCACGATCATGGTGCGTCCCGCACTGGAGGTCGCGGATATCTTCCGCGCCCATGGCCCTGCCTGGCGGCAAGCTCAGCAAGGACATCTGAGCCTGGCTCAGCTCAAGGTGATGTCGGCCATCGAACAGTGCCGCAGCGCGGCGCTGGGAGGACATGTGCTGCACTGTTCCGCGTGCGGCCATGACGACATTGCCTACAATTCCTGCCGCAACCGGCATTGCCCCAAGTGTCAGGCCAGTGCCGCGAAGCGTTGGCTCGAAGCTCGTCAGACCGAGCTACTGCCGGTGGATTATTACCATGTGGTGTTTACCTTGCCCGCGCCGGTCAGCGAAATCGCTTACACCAACAAGGCGCTGGTCTATCGTTTGCTGTTTGATGTTGCCGCGGAAACGCTGCGCACCATTGCCGCCGATCCCAAACACCTGGGCGCGCGGATCGGCGCGACGCTGGTGCTGCACACCTGGGGGTCGGCGCTGACGCATCACCCGCATGTGCATGGCATTGTTCCGGGCGGCGGTCTGTCCATGGATGGAGAACGGTGGATCGCTTGTCACCCGGGATTCTTTCTGTCGGTACGGGTGTTGTCGCGGTTGTTCAGGCGGCGCTTTCTGGAAGAGCTTGAGCTGGCACATCGTACCGGCAAGTTACAGTTCTTCGGTGAACATGCCTCACTTGCCGATGCTGCGAGCTTCGCCGACTGGCTGGCGCCGTTGCGCCAGTGCGAATGGGTGGTGTATGCCAAACGCCCGTTTGCAGGTCCTGCGGCGGTATTGGCGTATCTGTCGCGCTACACCCACCGGGTGGCGATTGCCAATTCTCGACTGGTCTCACTGGACGAACGCGGCGTGACCTTCAACTGGAAAGACTATCGCGCCAAGGGCGCGACGCGCTACAAGACCATGACGCTGGCTACCGGCGAGTTCATGCGGCGCTTTCTGTTGCATGTGTTGCCCGGTGGCTTTCACCGTATCCGTCACTACGGATTGATCGCCAATGGGGGACGCAGCGAGAATCTGGCCAAGGTGCGGGAGCTGCTGCATGTGGCAGCGGTGCCCGCCAACAATGACGAGGTGTCGGCTGAACCAGTCCAGCCGACTTTCGTCTGTCCGGATTGTGGTGCGGCGATGATCGTGATTGAAACGTTGGCACGCCAACCACGCATCCGCGCGCCACCTCTACTGCGAGGTGCAGCATGAGTTTCAGCGCGATTCAAAATACTTATCGGCCAGCGCCGGTACGGGGAGCTATTGTCTTGCGCTGTAAAACCGCAGATTTTTGCGCGCCGAATCAACTGAAAATCAGCGTGAAAAGTTTCAATATGAGGCTTATCATTCATGACGGCATCAGTCAGGCCTGCCTGAGCGTCATCCCCAGCGACCGAGACATCATTCAAATCCCCATAGGCCGTCGCCTGCTCTAACAGACAGCGGCAACATCACGCGGTTTCGTCCCTCGAGGCTTGTCGAACACCTGCCCGCAGCGTTTTATTGTATCCTGACAGCCTGGTGCGCGAAGGCATGTGTCCGACAACCCTTAACAGGAGCTGTCCTTCGCGAAGTGCCGCTTTAGGGCAGCGAATTTTTCAGCAGCACGAAACTATTAGATTTTTAGTGGCTGTAGATGCAAACTATTCGGCTACTTTGAAATGCGAAAACATGGCGTTGATGCTACCCCAATAACGACTATCAAAACTTTGAACGGCGAGTTCAGGTCTTGCCCCGTTGCCATAAATCCAGTACTCATTCCTGCCCAGCACAAAATCACCCAACTGGTGCGGGAGGTGAACCCAAGGGAATTTGATCGACCCCGGCATCTGCTGACTGAAAGGCAGTTTACGTCCATTGATTGATACGCCAATCATATCCACATGCACCCGGTCGCCGGGCACGCCGACCACCCTCTTGAACATCGGCATGCCACCACCCGGGCAGACACCACGCATATAAAATGGAAAAGCGGTCGGCGTAACGGATGGCGGCGGACAGAATTCGACCAGCGCGCCCCTCTCTACTTCCCCATGAACCGGCACGAGATGGTATATACCCAACGGTTCGCTTTCCGTAAGATTGATACGCCAGCCCGTTTGCCAAGCGATCAGGCTGCCTGCAATCGTTGCCGTCATCAGCAAAGCCGGCACCATGAGCCGCTCCCAATGCGCCTGTTTCATGCGCATCTTCCCGTCATCGCTGAAGGCCCGAGCTTTATCCGTTCTGCCAGCGCTTCATCCTGATAATATTTGATTTTCTTACAGTAAATGGGAGCATGGCCAGCAACGAATACCAGTTCGTCCTCAGGCGGCAAGCGCATGCATTCATCCGCCGTCAGTAATGGTCGCTGGACAATCTGCTCGTTGGTGTTCACGTTTTGCAGCAACACCGCCAACCGGTTGCCGGAATACTGACGTTGGGTATGCGTGACCGTCGCCTGCCCAACCATATCCGAGAGCAATTTCGCAGTCTCGATTTTGTTGGGCGCATAGGCGATGCGGATATGGCAGTTGCTGACAATCGATTCGTCCCTGCCATAGGCAGCATTGAGCTGGGTCAGATCCTGCACGATCAGCAACGCCTTGAGACCGTAACCCGCGATGAAAGCCAGCGCTTCCTGAAATATTTCCAGTTTGCCCAAACTTGGAAACTCATCGATCAGCAACAACAGCCGGTGCGGAAAACAATTCATACCTGCGCCCTTAGCATCAAATTCCATGCCTTCGGTTAGCCGTCGTACCACCTGGCTGATAACCAGCCGCAGCAATGGTTTCAAACGGTCTTTATCAGAGGGCGGCACAACCAGATAAATCGAGGTTTTGGCCGACACGACCTGCCCATCCGGATTCTTGCCTCCCATCAGGCTTTCGATCGAGAAATCGGAAACCCGCGTGTTTTCCGCAACGATCGGATCCCGATAAAGCGACAGGAACGACAGCGCAGTAGACAGCACACTACCCGCCTCATTGGCGGGTTTGTTCAACCATGACTGCATCGATTGCGCAACCGCCATCCAGCCAGCAAGACGCGCATCGTGTTCAACTGGCTGCTCAGTCAGACGACCACCCTGTTCAACACTCTCCAGCCGCGCATGCGCGATGTCCCGAATGTAACTCAAGACCGCACGTGCACCTTCCACTACGTCACCCTCCTTGTTGCCCTCAGCCGCCGCGTTCGCCGCACTCTGCGAATCCGCCCGAAATATGCCACCATCCGACAGGATTCCCAATACCGTTGCGATACAGCGGTCGACATGATTTTTTCCCTTGGGTGGTTCGCACAACAACACGAACAGCACAACGCCCGTCATCAGGTCGAAACCGGTCTTGGCCCAATGGTCTTTCAGCCCTTCTCCATTCGGATCGACGATCATGGTGGCGATGTTCTGCACATCTTTCACCAGATTGCCGTCGATGCGTATCTCTTGCAGCGGATTGAAGCGAGCGGAATCGGCACTGGTCGGATCAAACTTGATGGTTCTCTGTTTAAGCATTCTCTGGCGAAAGCCACTGGTCAATGCCCAGTTTTCGCCCTTGATGTCCAGCACCAGCACCGACTGATCCCAGTTCAGCAACGTGGGGATGACTATCCCTACCCCCTTGCCGGATCGAGTTGGCGCAAATACCATCATGTGCTCAGGTCCCTTATGCCGCAGGTAGCGCACCTCTTTATCGTTCTCAACTGCGCCAAACAACACACCGCCTTTATTTTTTTCGTCAGGCAACACGCCTGCTGCCATCACTTCCCCGGCACTCGCCCAATGCGCCGAACCATGAAGGTCATTGCGCTCGGCATCAACCTTGCGCGAACGCCGATATGTGATCGCGACCGGGATGAGCAGTGAAAACAACCCGCCTACCCACATGATCAGATGCGCATGAGCAAATACAGCCATGACATCCGCACCGTAAACCGGATTATTGTATTTCCACGTCCACACCAGAATATCGAATGGAAAATACAGGTGTCCGACCATGGGTATACCCAGCACCGGCACATACCCCAATGCCCACGCTGCATACTCTGTTGCTGCCCACATGGATAACAGCACAATCAAGACGAACGCGCCTAGCCCTGTCCAGATGAACCGGGTGATGTCCTTCTGTGCTTTCGGAATGTGATACAGCGCGAATTCGCCCACGACTATCGACCCATTTCCGCATTGTGTTGATGTGCGGAAGAACGGCCGGATGAGTTTCTGAACTCAGTTTTGAATCCAGATCTTGCCGCTGCGATCAGGTTTGCATCCTGAACATTGTTCGTTGGATCATGTAATGTGCTATCCATTTTATTTTCCTTGTTTACTTCTGCAGTCTGTTCGATTTCCAGGGCGCGCTCCCTGGCTAACACATAATCAACCGCCTTCCCGGCTTCTGCCGCCGCCCGAAAAATTTCATTCTTGTCATCCTTCAGCGCCTTGGCCCAGGATTGGACATAGGCGCGATGTTGTTCTTCATCGTGGGGTATGCCGGTTTGCGCAGCCATGAAAGTACTGAACAGTTCGGCACGCAACTCCTCCTTGGCATAATCTTCCGAACCAAACCGATGCCCGCCAATTATTCCATCACGATTCAAACGTCCAGCCGATCCCGTTGCGTGGCCGATTTCGTGCAAAGCCGTCCCGTAATACCCTTCGGGTGTTTTGAATGCATCACGCGCAGGCAAATAGATTTCGTCCTTGGCTGGAGAATAGAATGCTTCAGCATGCTGCTTGAACGTCACGCCATCCTTGGTCATGACCTGCATCAACTGCTCACCACGATCGACAATCGGCAGCCGTTCAGGCGCCCGTACTGGATCCAGCGCCAAGCCATTGCACTGTTCGACATTGAAAACCACATAACCACGCGCCACCACGCCGTTCAGCTGCTGAGCATCTTTCCATGACAGCGATTTGCCCTGGTGCTTGACGTTCAGATCAGATGGCTTCACGGTCATCGTGGCGCTTTTGTCGCCCAGCGCACCGATGTCCACGACACCGCCCCGTTCATTGAATACCCTGACAGGCTTGCCATCGAGCGTGACCTGAACATCGCGCCGCTCCCAGAACGGTTCTTTCTTCCATAGCTCTACGGGAACACCCTTTTCACCCTTGTTTACCTGTCCACCCATCTCGCTGACCTGCCTGAAAGTGACGAAACGCGGATCCACATATCCTCGCTCTTCTTGTTCCAGCATCAACATCAAGCGATTGCCGCCAGCATATTCGCGATCGGACACCAAATTGCGCGGCAACCCTTTCTGCAAGGACACCCAAGGTTTTTCCCAGGGGATCTGATTCTGTTCCAGCGCGGCAACGAACCGGTCGGTCATTTCCTGGCGAATATCGCGTTTGCCTCGTGCCTGTTCAGTCATGATTGACCTCACTAAAACCAGAATCATCTTGCTCAAACTCGGCACCGAATTGCTGTTCGGCCTGTTCCTGGCTCATGTCATGACGTACTTCCACAAATTCATCGTCATTCAACACGCCTGCCTCCCCTCTTTGTTCCATGGTTACACTCCTTCAAAAATATTTTTCACTTCAACAAAAAACCAAGCGTCACAACCCCATTCCTTGTTCCTGTTCACGCTTTCTAAAATCCCGATCAATCATTTCCTGTTTTTTTTCGCTCTGTTGCTGAGCCTTCTCTTCCAGCCCTTCATCGGTGTTTCTGGTGCGCAGTTGTTGTTGCAATTGTCGGTCTTCTTCCATGCCGGCATTCATGCGTTCGTACACATTCACGCCATCCTCGTTCAAACAACCCTCTGCATCAATCAATGATGGATACACACCTCTGCCGCTCAGCAAGTCGCGTTGCTGATCAGTTAAAACGATGCCTTCACGTGCTACCTGCAATGCCTCGCGGCCTGAAAGATCAAGTCGCGCCAACACGTATTCGGCGCCCAGATACGGATGATCGACGGGATGTTCCATGGATTGCACGTCGGTCACCGGATCACGCGCGTGTTCAATTCCGCCTGCAGGCAGTAATCTGACTTCCGGGGTTCTTGGGTTTATGGCTTGTTCCATACTGTTCTCCTTGGGTTGATGAATGACTGGCTTATCTTCTTGAAATGAATACCGTTGCTCAAAAGCGTTTGCCTCCACAGCCTTTCCGATCGTTCTGGCAATTTCCTGTACGCCACCATCCCGCAACTGATCTCGTGCGTCATAACCAGATGGCGTGCCGCCTGGATTTTCAGGAAGCGCAATTTGGGCTCGCTGACCCAGAACACGAGCAGCCTGCAAAGCGCAGGTCTGTCCTTTATGCAATGATTTTTCCCCATCGTTGTCTGCATAAATCACCACATCACCCAGCAGATGATCACGTAGCGCGTGCGCGACAGCTGGCAAATTTTGTGCGGACATGGCCGCAATCACGGGTAACCCTGTGGCGTGATGAATCGCAAGTGCAGTGCCGACGCCCTCGCACAGCACGACATGTCGTGCCATTTTTGCCGCATCAAACGCCGCAAGTGGCGCCTCTTCCTCCGCACCAATGATTGGAATCACTGAAAAGGCGCCTTTGGTTGGCGTACCCGGCACAAACCGTTTTTCAGCTGAATGACCAGGTTCGGCCCATGTAATGCGCTGCATACCAACCCATGCAGCCTCGCCATCACTATCCATGGCCAACATGGGCACATGTAAACGTCCTTTCACCTGACGAAGACCATACGCAGGAAGTGCTGGATCTTTTAAATACGGGAAATTCCCGGCATCGTGGGCCTGGTTCCAGTAGCCAATAGATTCGATGACAGCCTGCCGTTGCCGTTCGACCTGTTTCATACGCCTTGCTTCCCGCTCTGCCTCGATTCTTGCCAGTTCGACAGGCATCAAATCTCGCGCAAATTCCGGCCTGAAATATAATGGGCGTCCGTCAGTCTTGAAATTCGTGACCCATCCGCTTCCATTCTCTCGCAACAGATAACTTGCGTCCCCTTTGCCCGAAGCAGTATCTCCAACATCCGCACGATGAATTCGTCCATCGGACAGAAGCTTTGACGGCTCTATATTCACGCCGTGCTGGTTGGCAAAATCAATAAATTTGGCGTTCGTCATGCCACGCGCTCAATATGAAATCCGTCGTTGACCGACCAGCCGTGAACTTCGGTTACTTCCTCGACTCGACGTCCGGTGGCAGTACGCTTGATCGATACCACCACATTCACCGCCTCAGCGATAAGCCCGGGATTCGGAGGCACGCCCGCTTCCTGGACCAGTTGTCCGACACGAATCAACGCTGCAGCAGCGTCATTCGCATGCACCGTACCCACACCGCCAGGATGCCCGGTATTCCATGCTTTGAGCAACGCAAGCGCCGATCCGTCGCGCACTTCACCCACCACGATGCGATCCGGCCTCAAGCGCATCGTGGCGCGCAGTAGCCGGGTCATATCCGTGTTGTCGCTGGTGCGAAGGAAGACGACATTCCTAGCATTGACCTGTAACTCGCGCGTATCTTCGATCACCACGATCCGGTGCTCGGCATCAACCTTCGCCACGCAATCCAGAATTGCGTTAGCCAGCGTGGTTTTTCCGGTACCCGTGCCACCACACACCAGGACATTTCTTCGCCCGATAATTGCGTCCTCGATCGCTATCTGCTGTTCGGCCGTCATGATATTTTTTTCGACGTAATCGTTCAGCGTGAAGACCAGCATCGCTTTTTTGCGTAGTGCAAAAATAGCGTGTTCCACCAGAGGCGGAATCAACGCCTCGAAGCGGCTGCCATCGAGCGGCAATTCACATTCGAGTATAGGCCGCTCAGCCGTGACGACCGTGTTCAGCATGGCCGCCACGGTGTTGACGATGGTCAGCGCACGCACAGAACCGATCTTCCCCATGCATTCCATCCCGCTACCCAACCGGTCTACCCACAACGTGCCGTCTGGATTTAGCATCACTTCGACCACCTTCGGATCATGAAGCAGATTAAGGATTTCTGTGCCCATCGCACGACACAGTGCTTCAATTTGCCGCGCGTGTGTTTGAGTGGCTGCGTTCATCGGGTTTCCCGTATCAGACTATCGATACCGTTATTCCGCAAGGTGTACACCTTGTGAACGCAGAATTTGTAATCCTGACTTCCTTCTAGTCACACACGACCAGGTGTTGCTGACTGATTTTCAGCGACGGTTCGTTGTCCATGACGCGCTCGACCTGCATCGTTTCATCGATGATCAGCTCGCTCATTGTGCAATTCCTTTCGGGTCAATCTGGCTGATTGATATTTCGCTTGCTCATCGGCAACGACAGCGCTCAAATCTTCATTGCTCACAGTAATACCGAGCCTGGCAGCAGCACGCGCTGCGCGTGTCCGAAATTCGCTACTGCCGGTAATATCTACCGTGCCAGCATATTTTTGCGCAGCAAGTCGCAGCGCGGCTTCCAGGCTGTCATCCGTCTTGTCATGCATGACGATGCGTGGTCCGGTGTCAGTAAATTTTTCCTGTCCATCGCGGCCACGGTAAATCACCATATGCCTGCGCTGATCGATATGCGCATCCAGCAAGGCCAGCGTGCGCTTGCGTAACGGATCCAGTTCTTCACCATTGATGCCATCGATCTGTGTGTGTGTTTCCCGCTGCTCCCTATACCGGATACCACGCAACGCTGCGCTAGCCGCCTCATCGCCCAGCAGTGCCTGTTTTTCCAACCATATGCGCCACACTTCAGCGCGCGGCGTTCTGGCAGTCAGAGCCCGGCGTTCCATAGCCTGGCGTTTTTGCATCTCTTCGCGTTGCATCGCCGCTTGGTACGCCCATAAAGACAGAGCGATATCCGGATTCTGTCCGCGCTTACGCGCATCTGCACGTATCAGGCGACGACCTTGCCTATGTTGCATCAGGAGTTCCCTGCGCTCAATGGCGTGCTGTTCCCGCAATGCTTGCCGTGCCATGGGCCTTCTGGAACGAAGCGTTTCCTGTTCATCTTTGAAGCGCATCGCCAGGACCTTGCGCGCATCCGCGCGTTGCTGGCGCCGGATGGCGCGTTCATCAGCATATCGGCCGCCTGCGGTGCGGGTTGTTGCCTGCACGCTTTCAGGATGTTCACCACGCCTGCGCGCATCCATCTGGCGCTGATAGATATTGCCGCCTTTGGGCAACTGAACCATCGGCGGCTCGTAGGCGCCGAGCCGTCTTTCTAGCTCTGCCTTGCTGGCCCAGCGCCCAAGCTGGGATGCCTTAGCTGCCAGCACTCGGCCATCATCCAGTGTCGTGGTGACGATCATCCCAGATCCCTTAGTTTGTATGAGCACACCATGCTGTGCCATGACTGCGTGCACTTCGCGCCATGTCACCCCCGGTTGCGCAAGCACCCGCCTGAGATCGCGTGCAGGGTTCCTCGCGACCCAAGACTGAAACGAATCATCATCTCCCAAATTCTTCTCTGCACGGCGGGCGCGTTCTGTGATCGCCGCTCCATTTTCTTTCAGCAACCCGCGCGCACGTCGTTCAGACCGGCTCATACGTACGATCCTCGGTCCATCATCAGTATCGAGCGTGATGTAGGGTCCGTTGGCGCGCCCATATCCGAATTCGATTTCCAGTTCACGCATGCACCGGTCAAGAATCACATAATCTTTTTTGAACGGCGGACTGATGGCTTTGAGTGTTTTCGGATGCACACGATTAATGACCATGTGAATATGATCATTTTCGGTATCACGGTGTATCGCCCACGCAGCCTGATGTTCGCCGTACCCCAGTGCCTGCATGACATGTTTGCAGGAATGTGCTGCCTGTTCTGGTGTGGGATGCTCACCTTCCTGCCAGTTGATGGCTACGTGATATACCGGGTTGCCCTTGAATCGCCCTTTTTTACGGCACATCGTATCGACATGATTGAACACGCAAGCCAGATCATCCGCATAGGCGGCGCGCCCCTCATCCGGACCAGAGTACAGCTCATCATCGGCAACGTTGATATGCCCCGCCTCAATCCTGATGTCTTCTGCCAGTCCACTTTCAGGATCAGCTCGCATGATGTAGCGCATCACAGGAATAAATCCCTTGCTGCCGCTGCTGTGGCTGAGCGTAATCACCTTGGCGATCACACCTTGCTCCCTTTCTGAATATCACGCGCGATCCTGCGCAGATCCTCAGCCAGACGCCACCATTTACGACGCTCTTCAGAATCCGCCCATCCTTTATCCTTCGGGTAGTAGTGTTTGAGCATGCGGCCTATCCGGTCGATGCTCTTTGCCGTCTCGGTATCTGTGCGGGTAATTAGTGGCTTGTTGGCCACACGCTGCCGGATCAATTCCGATAATGTCACCCCGGCATGTTGTGCCTGGCAGATCAGATCAACGTGCTGCACTTCGGTGATGCGCGCCTTGATCTGGATAGTCTTGCGTTGCGGTGTCGTATCCATGATGGATCACTTTCGTGTCGAGTTACTCCTATTCCGCAAGCTGTACACCTGACCATTCGAACGAATTGCGATTCGATGTTGGGCAGCTTTCAAGCTGCTGTCCTGTCGGTTATAGATTCCTTTTGCTCCTGTTCCGAAAAAAGCACGGATGCGTTGCGGTCGGATTACGGACGGAGTGAAGGGCACAAATCCGTACAAGGTAAGGTAATGTGTCCCAAACCGTGCACGCCTGCGGCGGCACTCGGGAACATTACCGCTTGGTCAGGCTCCGCCCGACACCCGATCATCCAGCGCTTGTCCATAAATTATCCTGTCATTCGCTGAACTGTTGATGGACATCATCCGCCATGCTCCGCGCTTCCCTTGTCGCATAGGCCAACCTCATTCCAGGTTCAACTGATTTCTTCCGGTGTACACCTGGCGGAATAGGGATATGCGCAACAAAATCACAAGGAGATATCCATGGACAAATCCGATACCCAACCAGACAGACTTGAGCTCGATCAATCGACCGCCGCCGAACTGATGGCCCATGCGTCAGTGAAACTGCTGCACATGCTGAAAGCAAAACGCGCAGCGAAAAATGCGGCATCCACGCGGGAATTTGCAGTAAGAAGTGTGCGTGGATTCGAACCCATCATCCAGCAACTTTTCGAGACTGGTGCAAGCACGCAGGAAATTCTGGCGCAACTGATCGAGGCGTTACCGTCAATCCCGATAGATGATCTGCGCTATGCACTGAATGCGCTGCGCGATCATCGTAAACGACTGCGCATTCCAGCCAAAGAACCTGCCGAGAAGAAAACACCCAGACCGGCCAAGCCGGAATCGAGCACAAGTATTTCCACGACAACTGGCATGACCAGCACGGCAACTGAACTACCCAGTTGGGCGGATGGTTCCGACCAGTTGCCCAGCGAATCTCATGAGGATTACCGATTGCGCAAGGAAATCGAAGGCCCGCCTGAAGCCAAGCGCAAATTCATTGGCGAACACAACGCCTGATTGTTATTTTTTTCCAAACGAGGACACCATGCTCAAAACTTTCATCATCGATGGCGACAAGGGAGGCGTAGGCAAAAGCCTGGCCGCACGTGCGCTGGTTCACTATTACATCACCCTGCCGGATCAGGAACGCCCAAGGATCATTGTGTACGATGCCGATCTGTCCAACCCCGACGTGTGTGGCGAAGGTGGTCTGAAAGCCGGCGCCGGCATCATGACCACTGCACTGATCGATCTGTCCACCGAAAACGGCTGGATCGACCTCGGCACGCGCGTGGCGACAATCGCTGCTGCCGCAGAAAAAGCAGATTACCGCATCATCGTTAACATGCCGGCCCAGATCGGCACGCGGGCGTTCGACGGATCCATCCATATCGTTTCGGAAGTGCTGCGTGAAGCCAATGCCGTACCAGTCTGGATGCTGAGTCGCACGCAGGAAAGTCTGCGCGCGTTAACTTACCGGCTGCGCCACATGCCTGGGCGTTATGAGGCAGGCATGCTGATCAAGAATCTCTTTTTTGGCCATCCGGACAAATTCTCATTATGGGCCTCTGACGAATTGCGCGTCCGCTTGATAGACGAGGGAGGCTGGATCGAGGACGAGCTGCCGGAACTCAACGACCAGCTCAGTGTAATGATCGGCCGCCGGCCATTCCACGAGGTTTTGCAATCCGGCATCGATGGCAAAGCGCTTCCGTTCGGCTACCGGCTGGCACTGGAATCCTGGCTGAAACGCGCAAGCAATGCCCTGTCTACAGTCGAAACCATTGCCATAGAGGCATGATGGCCTACGACAACGTTGAGCAAATTTTTATTGACGTGCTGGGTGGCCGATCGCCATCGCCGAAAGAACAGGTCGAGATTGACAATCTGCTGGCCATTGTAAAACGCGCAGGATTCATCGTTAATGATCCATCCAACGCTGCCCACATCACCATGCTCGCATGGAGCTGGGCGCGCGAAACCGGCCGAAGCGACGTGCTAACTACATTGCACAACAGCCGAAAAGATAACAACGACAGCCTCAGCGCCCTGCGTCAGGATATGGTGCAATGGCAGTCCATCGTGGTGCGTGAATTGAGCAACCGTCCTCAGCCTACTGCTTATATCGATATGGATGCCATGGTCACGGCAATCCGACAGTCACTGCCACAATCGATCACCACCGTAAAAATCGATATGACCGTGCTCAAAGAAGCGATCAAGGAATCCGTCAGCCTATTATGGCTGATGCTTGCCGGGATCGGTCTGGCTGTCTCGTTCTGGGGCGGCATAGCATGGAAACAACATCAATTAAAACCCGTGATCGGACAGTGGCAGATACAGAATCAACAGCTGCAATCGCAAAACCAACGGCTCATCAATAAGCTGTCCGCCATTCAACATGCACGTTAAGCCATGGATTCTGCTTGGGCTGCTCTTTGCTGGCGGCGCTGCATGGAACGTATGGCCTGCTGGCGCTGCCGTGTTGTCGCTGCTGATGCCTGCCTGCGTCATACAAGGCAAACAAAGAAACGTACGTTGGTTATTCGCATTTGCCTGGTTCCTTGCCGGGTCGGCCTCTATCGTACCGGCAACAGTTGGATTCTTTGGCTCACAAACGCTGGCGCTCGGTGTTGTAGCCTGGGTGACATCGTCTGCATTGCTTGCATTGCCGTGGATCATCGCCAACTCGCCAACGGGTGTCGTCAGTGCGGTATTACTGGATACCATTCCTCCCGTCGGTCTGATCGGCTGGTTATCTCCTCTGTCATCGGCCGGCTGGCTGTTTCCTGGCCAAGGGCTGGCTGGCATAGCCGGCTGTCTGCTGTTTATCGCATGGATTGCGACCATGGCCAAACGACCTGCAGGATTTTGTCATGATCGTATCTTTATCACGGGCGGCGTTCTGACTTTATGGTGCGTGGTCAGCAACCTGGCATATATTCCGCCTGTCATCCCATCAGATTGGGTCGGCATACAAACATCCATTCCGCCCAGCAAAGGGAATGTTTTACAGGCGATGGCCAACAACCGCCACCTGATTACAGCAGCCCAATCACAAGGCAATCATGCAAGGTTCCTGTTGTTTCCAGAAGCGATACTGGATGACTGGTGGTCGGGCACCAGAACACAGATAGCCATTGCTGCACCGCGCAAACAAACCTGGCTGCTGGGTGCCGAAACGCAAGCAGCTGACGCACGCTGGGATGCGCTGGTGATGGTGCAAGCGAATCACTCCATTGACCCACCTGTTTTCCGCGCAGCTTTACCCATGCCAGTCAGCATGTGGCGACCTGGATTTGATGATGGATTCCAGGCGGTATGGCACGAACACATCAAAACAATAGGTGGTCACAGGGTCTGGGCGAACATCTGTTTCGACCAGTCCCTGCCATGGGTATGGATCGACGGCATGATCCAGCATCCCAATCTGGTGTTGCTGCCCAGCAATGCCTGGTGGGCGCAATCCTGGAATCCCGCACCTGGCATTCAGAAAGCACAGGCTGATGCCTGGATCAGGTTAATGAGCGTGCCCGCGATTTGGGCGAATAACAAAATAACAGACAGGCAGGCAGGCCAAACCCAGCAAATTCGTGTCAAGCTATCAACTGGATTCTATAACCCGTGCCACGTCTGAATGACATTCGGAGCATTTGCCAACCAGCAATAAGTCACCGTTTTTAACCACCCCGGTAAAATTCGTGATCGTGACTTCATGACAGCATTTTCCACACCAGACGTTTGAAAGCAATAATTTCTTGATGTCGACAGGAATGGCAGACCACAAGTGCGCTGCGGGCCTGGTAAATTTAGGAATCGATTCGACAGTCATTTTATTTTTGATTAACGCGTTCGCGCAATTCTTTTCCGACCCGGAAGTGCGGGACATATTTGGCGGGTACATACACCTGGCTGCCCGTTCTTGGATTACGTCCATTACGTGGCGGTTTGTAATTTAATCCAAAACTGCCAAAACCGCGTATCTCAACACGTCCACCCTTAGCCAAGTTATTTGATAGCGCCTCAACAATCAACTTGACTGACAGTTCGGCATCACTTATTTTAAGTTGCGGATGTAATTCGGCAAGTCGATCAATCAATTCGGAGCGGGTCATTTTTGCTGTAAGTTATTGTGTACCGATATTTTACATCAGCCATGCATTTTGCTGAAAAAACTGCTAAGCATTAAATTCGGTGACGGAAACTTACCCATGGTGAAAGGCAGTTCACGAAATGCAGCTATTTGCCAAATACCTTGCAACAGTCTGGAATTCGGCCATGGATAGGGGTAGGGAACGGCGATCACCGTCCCCTTCCTCCGAACCCGGTGTGTGGTTTTCCCGCGACGGGCTCTCCAGTCAGTTGTTTCCTCATCGGGATTGGCGCGCCAATTGATGGGCTTCGTACATCGTGAACAGCCCAAGATCAGCGAAGAAGGTATTCGGCCATTGTTTGTGATCGCGTAGGCATCGACCTTGACCCGGTCGGTGCTTCTGCCTTCACAGTATTGCCCGCAATCGACGACGAACAAAGCCGTCGATTGACGAGAAAGTGAACCAATGGGCATGTTTGAAGTAACCGTACCAGCCTTTCAGAGTCGGGTTGAGAACTGCAATTACGTAATCAATAGAGCTTCCCTCGTTACGCTTCGTCTTGTGGGCCTTGTTCCGAGACAGAGTGGCACGGGAGGCAAGGTCAAGTTGTTGGGTATCAGCAAGATTGGTGATACGTATTTACGCACCTTGCTGATCCATGGTGCAAGAGCAGTGATGTTCGGAGCCAAAGATAAGGGCGCATGGGGCGAATCGCTGCTCCAGAGGCGGCCGAAAAATGTGGCGATCGTTGCGATGGCCAACAAGATGGCGCGGACGGCATGGGCGATTTTGGCTCATGGTCGGGAGTACCAAAAGGGTTATGTGAGCCAAGTGCCCGCATGATGAAGAGTAACCACTGAAAAGGCGTGGAATGCTGATAGGTTGCGCAGGTAGATAAACTCGTGTGATGGCAAAACAGATCGGACCGCAAGAACGCAAACCTGATTTTAGTCTTGTGCTTCGAGCACGTTTGGAAGATAAGGTCGTTCTTGGCGAATTCCATCAGGGCTCGCAGACAGAAAATCCGTCTGCAATAAAGCCGGATATAAGACTGCAGCCGATTTACGTTTAACCACGAAAAATCTCTTGCCAAACCGGGAGGCGTCCATATAAGAGGCTATAAGTTGATTGGGTAATGAAAATTGTGTTAGAATTTCTTTTATGAGTAATTCATCAACATGCTGTCGGTTGTCCGCGTCCTCGAAACAGAAGATGTCGTGGTGGGTTTTATTTGCACTGCTGTTCATCCAGATCAAGGTGGCTGTAGGCGGCTGCCTGATTTCGGATGCATTGCCGCCTCCTCAGCCAGCAATGCAAATGCAGACCACTGGTGACCCTTGTACAGAACACAGTGCGCCAGGCCAGCAGTTATGCATGAAGCATTGCGCGCAGAATTCGGATGCACTGAAACTCCCCTTTGATCTACCGATTTACGCACCAGCCATTCTTCCCTCCAGTTTGCCGCTATTCACAGTGGCGGATGTTGTCAGCCTGGAAATACCCGAGCAGCCCACCGCTACCGCTGGACCACCTCCCTATCTGCGCTTTCTCCGGCTGCTGAACTAGCCGTTCCCCCGTAAGACCCAATTTGTTTGCGCCTGCTGCAATGCAGTGGTGCGCGCTTGAATTCGAGTTTTTATTCTGGAGAACATCATGAAACGCATTATTTTTGTGGCTGCCACTGCAGCCCTTGCCTACACATCTGTCGCTCAGGCAAGCGACAACACTTACTTCTGGCTGCATCCCAAGCTTGGCATGGTTCAGGTAGACAAAACTACCAATTCCATGGTGACCTCTGCGCCGCCGCAGGCGAAGGAGGCCAGGACAACTTTGTGGATTGACCCCAAGGGCAACGTAAGGCGCATACGTATACCCGAACCCGCATCTGAGTCCAAGCAGTAATCGATGAAGCCCGTTCGCTGCCCAGAACGAATGCCGGGCGTCGTCGTCAAGCAAAATCAATTAACACATATCTCAATTTGAAGGAATTATTGCCATGAAAACAAACACATTTATTGTTTCTGTAATGACTGTTGCAGCACTGCTAGGCATCAGTTCGATGTCCCATGCACAGCCTGCCGATGCAAACCCACGCAACCAGATGATGGCCGATACCAGCATGGACATGAACATGAAAGGCATGGATATGAAAAGCATGAAGATGGAGGCTGTGCCCGTCACTCATCATGGCAAGGGCACCGTCAAAAAGATCGACGCTGGCATGGTGACTTTGTCGCACGGGCCGATCGCCTCCCTCAATTGGTCTGCCATGACCATGAGCTTCAAGTTGAAGGATGCGGCATTGGCCAAGGGCATCAAGGTCGGTGACGTTGTTAGCTTCGATCTGGTTCAATCGGGCAGCGATTATGTGGTCACGCGCATGCAAATATCCGGCAAATAAGCAGGCAGCGTGGGTGGCGGTTATCGTTACCCGCGCATTTGTCAAATCGCTCGGTTACAGTGATCTTTTTCGCTGTCAGGAGGTTATATGCTTTCCCCTTTTTCTGTTTTAAACGTGAAATTCGCGCAAGCGTTCGTTTGCATCCTCGCCCGCTGGCGGGAGAGGATTGAAGAGAGGGCTGTGCTTGCTCGTGCCGGTGAGTTCAGTTTTTCAATTGCGGTGCTAGGAGCAGTGCTTGCCTGTCCGGCGTCAGCAGTCGCACAAAACATGTTAACGCTGAGCGATGCGCAACGACTGGCCGTCGAACGCTCACGACAACTGGCAGGCCAGGATGCAGCCATTGCAGCGGATCGCGATATGGCAGTTTCTGCCGCGCAGAATCCCGATCCAATTGTGCGCGTCGGCATTGACAATCTGCCGGTTAACGGCGCGGATCAATATAGCGTCGGGAACGATTTCATGACCCAACGCAGTATAGGCGTGACCCAGGAGCTTACGCGTGGTGACAAGAAACGCTTGCGCGGCGAACACTATCAGCGTGAGGCCGACAAGACACTCGCCGAAAAAGCCGAAGCGACGCTCATCATCCGGCGCGACACCGCATTGGCCTGGCTTGATCGCTACTACGCCGAAGAGAGTGCCGAATTGATAGGCCGGCAAGTTCGGCAGTCACAAGATGAAATTGAGGCGGCACAAAGCGCATATCGTTCGGGGCGCGGCAGTCAGTCTGATGTGCTAGCAGCAAGATCCGCATGGGTGGCATTGCAGGATAGAGCAAGCGAAATCGCGCAGAAAGTGCGCACCGCAAAAATAGCACTGGTGCGCGAAGTAGGTCCGCTGGGCGATTTGCCGCTAGCCACGAAGCCTTCGATAGACCATATCCCGATCGATACAGGTGCGCTTGAGAAACATGTTGCGATGCATCCGGAGATTGTCGTATTGGCAAAGCAGGAAGAACTGGCTGCAACCGACGCACGCCTGGCACAGGCCAACAAGCAATCCGACTGGAGCGTGGACTTGTCTTATGGGCTGCGCGGCCCGCAGTATTCCAACATGGCCTCGATCGGTTTCTCGGTGCCGTTGCAGTGGGATCAGGCAAATCGCCAGGATCGAGAAGTAGCCGCCAAACTCGCGCTGGCCGAGCAAATCCGAATGCAGCGGGAGGAGGCCATGCGCACCGCGACAGCAGAGGTACAAACGATGATTGCTGAATGGCAGAGCGCGCACGAGCGGCAAACACGCCTGGAACAGGAACTGGTGCCGCTCGCTTCCGAGCGTACCGAAGCGGAATTATCTGCCTACCGCAGTGGTAAAACGTCGCTAAACAACGTACTCGCAGCCCGCCGCAATGAAGTCGACGCCCGTTTGCAGGCGCTGCAAATGGAGACGGAAACCGCGCGCTTGTGGGCGCAACTCAACTTCCATTTTTTGCGTGATGATGCCGGGCGCCTTGCGCCGGAAAAGGAAAAACCATGAAAACCAAATCTTTCATTATTTATATTGCCGCGTTAGCCATTATCGGCGCGGCAGGTTATGCAGGCTATCGCGCAGGCCTTGATCAACACATGAAAAATTCATCAGTCGAAATGAAGGCCGACAAGAGCAAATCCGGCGCTGCGACAGATCAGGCGACTGACAGGAAGGTGCTGTACTGGCACGATCCGATGGTGCCCGGCCAGCGCTTCGACAAGCCCGGCAAGTCGCCTTTCATGGACATGCAATTAGTGCCGGTTTATGCCGATGAGGGCAGCGATGGCGGGAAAGTTTCGATCAATCCGCGTATTCAGCAGAATCTGGGCATTCGTACTGCCATAGTCACAAAGGGAAGCTTGACATCCCATATCGAAGTGATCGGCAATGTGGCCTACAACGAACGCGAGTTGGCGATACTTCAGGCACGCGCCAACGGCTATGTCGAAAAACTCTATGTCAGCGCGACGCTCGACCCGGTGCGCAAAGGCCAGCCACTCGCCGAACTGTATGTGCCCGACTGGATCGCGGCGCAGGAAGATTTTTTGAGCGCAAGAAAACTGGCGGCTCTGGAAGGCACGGGGCTGGTCGACGCTGCACGTCAGCGCATGCGCCTGGCAGGCATGTCGGATGAGCAGATGCGTCTGGTTGAAACGACCGGCAAGGTTCAGGCGCGGCTGGTTGTTGCGGCACCGGTGAGCGGCGTGATCGCAGAGCTTGGCATACGCGAGGGAATGACGGTTGCCAGCGGTGCGCTGCTGTTTCGCATCAACGGGCTGGATACAGTGTGGGTCAATGCCGAAGTGCCGGAAGGTGCGATGGAAGAGGTGCATGCCGGCAATGCCGTCGAAGTACGCACATCTTCTTTGCCGGGTGTTGTGTTCAGGGGCAAGATCAATGCGGTTCTGCCGGATGTGGATCCTGCAACCCGCACCGTGAAGGCGCGCATCGAACTGGCCAATCCCGGGCAGCAGCTTGTCCCGGGTATGTTTGTCAGCGTGGATTTCTCGCCCGGGGTGCATCGTGACGTGCTGCTGTTGCCGAGCGAAGCGGTGATACAGACAGGCCGTCGCAGCGTGGCAATCGTGGCGCAGGCCGACGGCAGGTTTGTCCCGGTTGACATTGAGACGGGTGGCGAAAGCCGCGGCCAGACGGAAATACTGAAAGGTCTGGAGTCAGGGCAAAAGGTCGTCGTCTCCGGGCAGTTCCTGATCGATTCGGAAGCCAGCCTGAGAGCAACTTCGCTGCGCATGGGCAATGAGACCAAGCCCGCCGGCATCACTGTGGCAACACATCACGGCAGAGGCAGGATCGAATCGATTGACAAGGATACCATCACCATCTCGCATGGCCCGATCGCTAGCCTGCAATGGGGCGCCATGACCATGAGCTTCAAGCTGCCCACAGGCGGGCTGCCTCAAGGCATTAAGGCAGGCGTCATCGTTGACTTCGAAATCAAACCCGTTCAGGATGGGGAATATCAGATCGTGTCGATTGCGAAGGCATCAGGGGGCAAGCCATGATCGCCCGTATCATTCGCTGGTCGATCGGTAATCGTTTTCTGGTATTGCTTTTTACGCTGATGCTGGCGGCGTGGGGTATCTGGTCGTTAACAAAAACACCGCTCGATGCGCTGCCAGATCTGTCCGATGTGCAGGTCATCATCCGCACCACCTGGCCCGGGCAGGCGCCGCAGATCGTCGAGAACCAGGTGACCTATCCGCTGACGACGACCATGTTGTCGGTGCCTGGCGCCAAAACGGTGCGCGGCTATTCCTTCTTCGGCGACTCATTCGTCTATGTGCTGTTCGAGGACGGTACTGATCCGTATTGGGCGCGCTCGCGCGTGCTCGAATATCTGAACCAGGTACAGTCGCGTCTGCCGACACAGGCCAGGACGTCGCTCGGTCCCGATGCGACCGGCGTGGGCTGGATATACGAATATGCGCTGGTCGATCACAGCGGCAAGCTCGATTTGTCGCAGCTGCGCGCACTGCAGGATTGGTTTCTGAAATATGAATTAAAAACCGTGCCCAACGTGTCGGAAGTGGCCAGCATCGGCGGCATGGTACGCCAGTACCAGATCGTGCTCGACCCCGAGCGTCTGCGCGCCTACAACATTCCCCAGAGTCGAGTGATAGACGCCATCGGCAAAGCCAATCAGGAGGCGGGAGGTTCGGTGCTGGAGTTGGGCGAGGCCGAATACATGGTGCGTGCCTCGGGCTATCTGCGAACGCTGGATGACTTCCGCAGTATCCCGCTGACGACCACTCAAGCTGGAATATCAGTGCGACTGGGCGATGTGGCGCACATCCAGATCGGCCCTGAGATGCGGCGTGGCATAGCAGAGCTGAACGGAGAAGGCGAAGTCGCAGGCGGCGTGATCGTGATGCGTTCCGGCAAGAATGCGCTGGAGACGATAAAGGCGGTCAAGGCCAAGCTGGCGGCGCTCAGGGCGAGTCTACCTCCCGGGGTTGAAATTGTGACCACCTACGACCGTTCCGCGCTGATCGATCGTGCGGTCGAGAACCTGACCCACAAATTGATCGAAGAATTCCTCGTCGTCGCTCTCGTGTGCGGCATTTTTCTTTTCCATCTGCGTTCCGCGCTGGTTGCCATCGTGTCGTTGCCGCTGGGCATCCTTGCGGCCTTCATCGTGATGCGCTACCAGGGGGTGAATGCGAACATCATGTCGCTGGGCGGTATCGCGATTGCGATCGGAGCCATGGTCGATGCGGCAGTGGTGATGATCGAGAATGCGCACAAGCACATCGAGGATTGGAAGCATAAGCACCCCGGACAGATTCTTGCCGGCGACACCCAATGGGAGGTGATTGCGGATGCCGCCGCCGAAGTGGGTCCCGCGCTGTTCTTCTCGCTGCTGATCATAACGCTGTCATTTATTCCGGTGTTTACGCTCGAAGCCCAGGAAGGACGGCTGTTCTCGCCGCTGGCCTTCACCAAGACCTATGCAATGGCCGCCGCCGCCGGGCTTTCGGTTACGCTGATCCCGGTGCTGATGGGCTATCTGATCCGAGGCAGAATCCCCGACGAGCAGAGCAACCCGATCAACCGTTTCCTGATCCGCCTGTATCGCCCTTTGCTGGATGGCGTGTTACAAAGGCCCAGGACGATACTGCTGGTGGCGGCCTTGTTGGCGATTGCGACGCTGTGGCCCGTCAGTCGATTGGGCGGTGAGTTCATGCCGCCGCTTAACGAAGGTGATCTGCTTTATATGCCGACAGCTCTACCGGGCATCAGCGCGGGCAAGGTTGCGGAGCTGTTGCAACAGACCGATCGTCTTATCAAGACGGTGCCGGAAGTGGCAAGCGTATTCGGCAAGGCGGGACGCGCCGAGACGGCGACCGACCCGGCGCCGATGGAAATGTTCGAGACCACGATACGCCTGAAGCCACGCGCGCAATGGCGGCAAGGCATGACACCGGACAAACTGATCGAAGAACTCGACCGCACCGTGAAGGTGCCCGGCCTGACGAATATCTGGGTGCCGCCGATCCGCAACCGCATCGACATGCTCGCCACCGGGATCAAAAGCCCGGTGGGCATCAAGGTGGCAGGCACGGATCTCGCCGAGATCGACCGGTTGACCGCCGAGATTGAGCGCGCGGTGAAACCTGTTCCCGGCGTTTCGTCAGCACTTGCGGAGCGGTTGACCGGCGGTCGGTATATTGACGTGGACATCGACCGCGATGCCGCCGCGCGCTACGGAATGAATATCGCCGATGTGCAAAGCATCGTGTCTTCTGCGATCGGGGGAGAGAACATCGGTGAAACGGTTGAAGGCCTGCAGCGCTTCCCGATCAATGTGCGCTATCCGCGCGAAATCCGCGACTCGCTGGAAAACCTGCGCAACCTGCCGATACTCACCGAGCGCGGTGCACATATCAGCCTGAAGGACGTGGCGTCAATACGCATTGCCGACGGCCCGCCCATGCTGAAAACCGAGAATGCGCGCCTGTCCGGCTGGGTTTATGTGGATATTCATGGCCGCGACTTGAGTTCCGCGGTGCGTGACATGCAGGCGGCAGTAACGAAGGCGGTCGAATTGCCGCCGGGTTATTCGGTCGCCTGGTCTGGACAGTTCGAGTACATGGAGCGCGCAAAGGCCAAACTCAAGATCGTCGTCCCGGCAACGCTGATGATCATCTTCGTGCTGCTGTATCTCACCTTCGGGCGTTTCGGCGAAGCGCTGCTTATCATGGCGACACTGCCGTTCGCGCTGGCAGGCGGCGTCTGGTTCATGTGGGTGCTGGGCTATAACCTGTCGGTAGCGAGCGGCGTGGGGTTCATCGCGCTGGCGGGCGTGTCGGCGGAGTTTGGCGTGATCATGCTGCTCTATCTCAAGAATTCCTGGGGTGAGAGGATACGGGAAGGGAAAACCGGACTTGTGGATTTGCTGGGTGCGATTCGCGAAGGCGCGGTGATGCGCGTGCGTCCCAAGGCGATGACCGTTGCCGTGATCATCGCAGGCCTGTTACCTATCATGCTGGGCAGCGGAACAGGCTCGGAAATCATGCAGCGCATCGCCGCCCCGATGGTGGGCGGCATGATCACGGCGCCTCTGCTGTCGATGTTTGTGATCCCCGCAGCCTACCTGCTGATGCGCCGTGGGCAAGAAAGCAAAAAAGGGGCCCAACGTGGTTGAGACAACTCCGAATTGGCATCCGGTATTCGTCCATTTCACGGTGGCCCTGTTGATCATCGCCGCAACAATCCACCTGCCATCCCTATTCTTGTCCAATGGGATTATAGGCATGGCGATAGTCGCGCGCTGGAATCTATGGTTCGGTTGGGCGGCATGATGCCTTCCGGTGTGCTGTCACTGCTGCTGGTGGTCCTGGTGATTTACTCACTGCTGAAGGAAACTGACCTCTGCTGTCAATCATAGAGTCCAACGGGTTAAGCAGCGAGCAGTGTTGCATAGTATCGCTGTGTAAATTTTGCTGGTGACAGATACCCCAGCCTTTTCTGCTTTCGCTGCCGGTTATAGAAGACCTCGATGTATTCGCTGATCTCCTGTTTTGCCTGGTGCCGGGTCTCGAACTTGCGATGATGCACCAGCTCGTTCTTGAGCGTTCCCCAGAAACTCTCCATCGGCGCGTTATCCCAGCAATTTCCCTTGCGGCTCATGGAGGCTTTCATGCCGAACTGGCGCAGCAGCTTCTGGTAATCGTGAGCGCAGTACTGACTGCCCCTGTCGGAGTGGAGAATCAACCCTGGTGGCGGGCACTTGGTCGAGACCGCCCGAAACAGCGCCTGCATCACTAGCGGTAGGGTCATGCGCTCGCTCATCGCGTGACCAACCAACTCCCCGTTAAACAAGTCCTTCACGCCCGCCAGATACAGCCAACCCTCATCCGTCTGGATGTAAGGGTGAGTAGGCCGGGGGGATTTCACCCCCAGCCCCTCGCAGAACCGGACGTGAGCCTCTCGACTCATCCGGCTCCCATCATCCAGCCGTGGGGACACATCCCATTTCCCAATGCACAAAGGCAGTTGGTGACTGCAGCGCAAGACGCCCAAGGGCATGTCTCGCTCGCGTCTTATGGCGTGCGAGGGTTTTGTACTTTCGCATCATCCATCGCCTCAGGTAGTCATTCATGTGCTTCCAGATCGCAGACATCTCCGATCCGCAGAAGCGGCCATAGTACTGCTGCCAGCCTCGTAGAACCGGATTGAACATCGTCGCCAGATCATCCAGTTCGCGGTCGCACATCAGTTGAAGATGCCATCCCCTGATGGTCTGCCGCATTGCTTTAAGGGCATCGCGGCTGACCGCCGGGGTAAAGTTCACATAGACCCGTTGATACTTATCGACCGCCTTGCGTGGCCGGAAGGTGTATCCCAGGAACGTAAACTGCACACACGGATATGCTTCGCGCCGATTGACGTCCTGACAGTAGACGATCTTCGTCTTGTCCGGATGCAATTCGAGTCCACACTGCCTGAACCGCTCACCAATCTTGCGCAGTGCCAATTTCGCCTGCGCCTCGCTCTTGCAATGCACGACACCATCATCAGCGTATCGGCAGAACCGTACACTACTGAGGTGGCGGCTGACCCAAACATCAAAGGCGTAGTGCAAGAGCAAATTAGCCAGAAGCGGACTGACGACCCCACCTTGCGGTGTGCCGCAGGTCCGCTCCAGTATGCTGCCATCCGCGGATTGCATCGGCGCTTTCAGCCAACGCTCCACGTACAGCAGCACCCATGGGGCCTGACAATGCTTTCTGAGCGCGCGCATGAGAAGGTCATGGTCAATGTTATCGAAGAGTCCTTTGATATCAAATTCCACTACCCAGTCGTATTCCCAACTTCGCCGGCGCACCACAGCTATCGCATCGTGCGCAGAGCGCCCAGGACGATAGCCGTATGAGTCCGGGTGGAAGATCGGGTCGATCTTTGGCTCCAGCAGGAGCTTGACCGCCGTCTGCGCCACCCTGTCGGCAACGGTGGGAACGCCCAACATGCGCACTCCACCCGACTTCTTCGGAATCGGAACTCCTTTGACTGGCGGCGGAATGTAGCTGCCAGAACAGAGTCGGTTCCAAAGTTTGTACAGGTTGTCGCCCAAGCGACTCTCGAATTGCTGGATCGATTCACGGTCAACGCCTGCGGCGCCGCCGTTCGCTTTTACACATTGATATGCCTCCCAGATTAGCGATTTGGGAATATCGTACGGCTTGGTCATAGGGACGTGTTCCTCCTGCTCACGCAGTTGACACAGTTTATGACCCGGATAACGCAGCCCCTTCGCTCCACCGCCATTACAGCGGTTTCAACACTACTACGAGCTGCTCCGTCCCTTGGTGGCACATTGCTACTATCAGCCTCGCCTTTTGAGCTTGTGCCTTTCGCTTTCCATCGCCACCGAAGGTTCCCGCAGTTCAACGTAAGAGCCCGAATCAGACTGACGCTGCCTCTATGCCGGACACCGCTTGGCCCGTAAGCAGGTAGCGGCCAAACTGATCGCGGGGCAACATCACTCCCCGGTTTTGATGTCATCTGAGTACTTTCGACACTTGAACGGCAGTTCACGATTGTTCGTCTTTCTTGATCCACACCTGACGCCTTTACGACGCCTTTTCCATGACGCTCACGACCGGGGCTTTTGACCCAAGCCGCTCATGGTGGTTTGCCACCTGCTCCTGCAAGCCGATGGCGAGGGGCCATACCCTCATCTCCTACGCCGCTTGCTGCGGCACACTAATATCAGATACCCATGCCTTGTTGGGCGCTGTAACTGCAAATTCCCGATTCAGCAAATTCGGGGCAACCGGCAGCTTGTGTCTGGAATCGGTGGTCACCTTGAACTTGCGTTTCTGCTTACATCGCAGCCCCAGCTTCTTGCGCAGCTTCCGAACACGGTATGGCGATGTCTGCACCCCGTGATCCGCCAGGTCGCTGTGCAGCCGCTCGGCACTGTAGCTCTCCCGTGTCCGTTGATGCGCAGCCAGAATCTCCACCTCCAGCCGGGCATTCTCCAGGCTGCGCTTCGAGGGCTGGCGGCCTCGCCAAGCATGGTAACCACATTCCGACACCCCGAGAGACCGGCACATCAACGCTACCGCATAGTTCTGTCGCATGGATTCAATCTGGCGATATTTCACCGCGACCCCTTCGCGAAATACGCCGTGCATTTTTTTAGGAAATCGCGCTCCATCCTGGTTTCCGCCAATTCCCGTTTCAGCCTGGATAACTCCATTTCCATTTCGGTAACCGGCTTCTGATTCTTGCCAACCGATGCCAGCTTCCCGTTCTTGGATGCCAACACCCAGTTATTCAGTGAAGACTTCGGTATCGACAACCGCTTGGCAATCTCGGCAACCGACAGCCCACTTTCCTGATATGTCCGTACCGCCTGTTCCCTGAATTCCGGACTGTATTCCGCTTTCGGTAATTTCTCCATTTTAATCCTCCGTTTCTTCCTATATTTTACGAAACGTTGGACTCTTTGAAATTCAGCTTACGTCAAACAATCTGTCAGGCAAGAACGGCCAAAACAATTTATTCACAACTAACGAAGGGAGGTGTCATCCATCCGATTTTGAGATTCAAGACTGGTGTTACGTCCCGAATTGATTCAGGCTCATTGACCCGGCCTATTTGAGGCGTGACAGCGGGGTTTGTCCCGCGTGGAAATCGGAGTAACTCGCTTCTCATATAAAGCGCGACACGAAGGCACTAAACCAAAATAATCACCCAGTGGATTTCGCCGGGTGATTCAGGTGGTGCAACGTGTTGAGGCTAATCAGTCCCCATGACTTTGCCATGGTTGATCAGGATCAATAGCCGAGCGACTCTCTTCCCGGTAGAGCCTGATTTGGCAGAGGTAGTGGCTGTCTGCCGCCATGCTTAACTCAGCCAGGAAATCGCAGAGTACCGCCGCGCTCTCGTCGGAAATATGACGGGGCAACAAGCGCACCAGCTCATCGGTCATCTCATCGTCATTCATCGCAACTCCTCAATGGCTTGTTGCAATAGATCATCAGGTAGATGGTTAAGCCCTTTGGGGACGGCCATCTGCATGGCGGTGCGCAGGATGCGCCCGGCCTGGCGGGGCAGTCCTTTCGAGGCTTGACGCAACAACTCCATCCCTGAGTCGGCGAGCAGCGTGTGGCTGCAACCGGCGGTTTTCAGCGAATGTGTGATCATCTGCGCAAAGCGCTCACGTTCAAGCACCGGTTTGAGTTGGACGCGAACTTGAATTCGACTGGACAGTGCGGCATAAGGTGCGCGATCAAGCAGACAGGCCAGACTCGGATGCCCCACCAGCCAGACGGTGATCAGGTCACGCGAATCAAAGGCAAAGTTGAGGAAGGACGGGAAGTCACGAAAGAACTCCGGCGGCAGGTTCTGTGCCTCGTCGATGATCCACAGGGGCAGCAGTTGCTTGTTGTCGACCAGATCCAGAATGCGCGCCTTGAGCTCGCGCCAGAGTTGCGCACGCCGATAGGCCGGATCAAGGCCCAACGCCAGCGCCAGACTACGGTAAATGTCGATTCGGCCAAATTCGGTCTCCGGCAGATAGATCGCCTGATAGCGGTGCGGATTCAACGAGCTCGTCAGACGGCGCAAGGCGGCGGTCTTGCCAACACCGGGCTCACCCGTCAGCAGGCCAATACCCGGACTGTCCAGCAGCCATTGAAACCGGTCAGCCAGCGGCTGCAAACTGCCGTCATCCCACAACTCGGTATGTTCCTTGGAGAGTGGCGAGTAGCGCAGGCCGAAATGTTGACGATACATATCAGGCCTCCCTTTTGTCGTCGTATTGTGCGCAGGCGATTTCGACCAGATTCGGGCCCGTGCGCTTAACCGCCGCTGTTTCCGCATCGACCGACTTCGGTTTGCGGCGCTCCCGCTGTAGATTGCTCAGCGCATCCAGCGGTGTGGCTAGCCCCAGAGGGTCGCCTTCTTTATTCTCGACCCTGACCACGGTTTCGGTATGCGGATCGACTACCAGTTGCACGGTTTGACCTGCGAGTTCGTAAGGCACTTCGAAACGATTACCCTCATAAGAGACCGTGCTATCCTTACGCACAAACCGGGTGACCCGATGCAGGAAGATATCGTCCAGTTTGGCGGCGCGTAACCCCAGTGTGCGAACCTTCAACAGGTCTTGCTGATACCGTGCCAAGGGGGTCAGGCCGCCCAGTCCGCTGTGCGGCGTCTGATGATAGAGGCGCTCAATCCATGCCCACAGGCGTGCGTTTAAATCAGACAGATCAAGAATGTGAGCGGTGTCGAGTTCCGTCAAGAACTGGTCACGGAAGGTGCGATGCCAACGTTCCAGTTTGCCCTTGCCTTCGGGTGCGTAGGGGCGGCAATAAATCAGATGAATGCCCAATCTGGCACAAATACCTTGCAGTGTAGCTGAACGGTAGGCGGCACCATTGTCGACGACGAGTTTCTTGGTCAAACCGCGTTTGAGTACCGCCTGCTTGAGCACGCCCTCGATATCCAGTGCCGTTTCGCCGAGACAGAACGCGCTGTGCGTAATCAGGCGGGACGCATCATCCATCAGGGAGACCAGATAGGTTTTGCGCATCCCGTTAGGTGTCGGTACCACCGGCCCATGCAATACATCGCCGTACCAGATGGAGCCGGCAAACTCAGCGGCAAAGCTGCGTTTCTCTTCCAGCAAACTGGCCGAGCCCGTCATGCGGGAAATGTCGTGCGCTTGTAACAGACGATGAATAGACGAACGCGACAGGACATTGCGGGCGACACCGTTACTCTCCAGCAACAATTGGATCTGCCTGATCGAGCGCCGGGGATTCTCACGCTTGGCGTTGAGGATGGACTCCTGGATTTCAGGGGCGAGTTTAGAGAGTCCGCGGTCGGTGCGGGTCTGTGGCACCAGACCGTCAATGCCGTCGCGCTTCCAGGCGTAGTACCAGGCTTCGATGGTCTTCTCGCCCAGGCGTGTGCGGCGAGAATCCGGGATGGCATACTCGCGTTGTGCCAACTCACGGATAAGCTGTTGCAGCTCCCCGCGCTGCAAACGCTCGCGGCTGACCAGTTGCCCCAGAACGGACAGGCGAAACAAAGCCTTCGGATCGATCTTATTCATGCTCACTCCTCGTGGTTAAAAGAAGTTGCCATAAGATCAGAAAGGCAAATTGGGCAACACGGGGCAAAGTGTGTGGACTCGTCCGTCAGGCGCAAAAGACCAGTCCCAAATTCGTTGCGGGGCAGCGCATCATGGGACGGCTACCCCATCGTGATCGAGCCATGCCATGATGCCACTCAACGGCATAACACTCAGGCAGGTTCGCCAAAACGATTGCCAGTCGCTCGTTCGACCACACTCGGGGTAGCGACTTCGCAGGAAAAACTCAAAGGTCGTGGTGTTTGATGACAGCCAGTTCCACCAGCGGCGGACGGTACGTCGACACAGACCGAGCGCCGCGCTGCTTCCGTGCAAAGAATAGAACGACAGTAACGACTGCAGAACCTGCTGTTGCAACAACCAGCTATACCAACGGCGTGGCGGAATACACTCAGGCAAACGCGAACAGCTATGCCGACACGATGAACAAAGGTATCGAGGGATAGGGATCGGATTCAGGCACTCATCCAGAGTCTCCAAGCGACGGTCCGCCTTGCGGAAATAACAGCCATGATGCCAGAGACCGCCATGCCCGCAACGCGGACAGCGCGGGGGTCTGTAGACTTCAGGCGTGCTGCGCAACGTATCAATATGTTGTTGGAGAGAGTCGATGCCAGATACAATACGACACATAGGCCGGTTTCCTTTGCGTTGTGTGAGTGTAAGAACTTCCCACATTAACAGAGGTGTATCGGCCTTCTTTATGTTCAGATTGTCTCGCGGTCATTACGGCGCGGATTTTACAGACGCCCTGGTAAATCTCGGGATGGTTGAAGCTGGGGAGTCTCAGCTATTGAGGGACATTACAACTGGCAACAGCAATGCTATATACCTTTAATGTTAATTTTTTGATAGGAGTATTCATCATGAAAGAGCAATCCGTCTACAAAATGATCGCCACCATCGCTGTTTGCAGCATCGGCTTTCTATCCGTATCCGCTATCGCAGCACAAGACGAATTCCAGCAGGAGGTGCTCCAGCGAATCCAGCAGTCCCAGCAGAAACTGCAGCAGTGCAATGTCGCCATGGGACCTAAGCGCCAAAAACTGATGGCAGAACACATGAAAATGATGAAGGAAACCATGGAAAAAATGCAGGCAATGAAACCTAAGGCTGGCATATCGATGCAGGAACATGAAGACTGGATCAATGAGCAACAGAAGCTTATGGAGGATATGATGGGCCAGATGATGGAAGAACAACACTTGATGATGAACATGGGTAAATAAGTAAGGTAGTCCCCCGACTTTGCCGGGGGACTCACAAGGTTTGACCGTGCGCCCCAAGGCGATGACCGTTCCTGCTATTGCGCAGCCCACGCAAGCAGCGTCGATTGATCCGGTTCCTCAGTAGAATCGAACCACTATAAACTTTAACAGGTTTACCGCGTGCGGCATTACCGCGTGCGGCATGTTGACAGGGGTGCTTGTAGCGAGGATACTTTGTCCTGTGCAGTTGAATTTCTTATAAAATTTGGCTATGTCATAGTTAATTAGTGGTACTCACGCAAACCATATAGATACTGGGTACTAAAAATGATCACAATATTACAATTATATGATTTTTAATCAAAAAATATTTTTGTTGGTTTGCTTCAACAACTAACTGTGACATAGCCTAAAATTTTGATGCCAAACCTGTCGAACTTTATGCCAGACCTGCCGGCCTCACAGCAACTCTGTGAGGCCGGTGCAGGCACGCGTGGTCTTGCGCGCATACTTCTGGTAAGTTGGCTATTTACCCTGGTGGTCTGTTTTTACAGCGACATTCATCAATCGTCGACCAATCCGCTCGAAGAAATTCCAGTTGCGCACGAACATAATGGTTTAGGGCATAGCGACAGCGCGCAGGACACGGATGTTTGCTGCACCATACTGCAAAATCTTCCCCCGTTTTACAAGATGGGTAACATCGAGGCGCCTCTGCAACCCCTGATGTATACGTTGCTCCCCTATGTTTTTGTTGTTCAATCTGCTCTGCTGGTCACAGCAATAGTTCACTACACGGGTCCGCCGGGCAAACACTGCCGCTCATTTACTGCCAACCTTCTCTGGCCCAACGCCCCTCCCCGCTGAATCCTTCCCTATCTTATAGATCGGGAAGGCTTTTACCTTTGGTGATTTCTCTGGTTTTTTCCCAAGGCTGCCTTCCTCCGTTTTGTTTCGTACAAATTTCAGGAATACATTTATGTCATTACCTTGGTGCAACCGGGTGTCATGGCATCTCTTGATTGCTGGCTGCGCCCTATTGGGCGGCTACAATCAGAGTGTCATCGCCGCAGGCATTACTCTGCCGCAAGCGATCGATAGCGCCGTTCAAGGCAATAAGGATCTGCAAGCTGTGCGCTATAACGTGGAACAAGCGCGCGCACGTTTGTTACAGGCAGGTTTGCCACCTAATCCTCGGCTGGATATTTCCGGCGGAAACGATCGCCTTTTTAATAACCAGGGCGAATACACTGCCGGAATCGGCATCAGCCAGCCGTTCCCTGTGGCGGGCCGTATTGCCCATCAAAAGGATGTTGCTCGCGTGGACGTGGCCTTGGCTTTAGCTGAAATCAGACAGGCCGAACTCAAGCTGGCTGGCGATGTGGCGTTCCGATTTTATAGCCTGCTGGCGCTGAAACGGCAGATCGAGGCACGCGAACGTTTGATCGATGTTGATCAAAAACTGGTACTGGTTACACGCAACCGTTTCAAGGTTGCCGAAGTTTCCGAGCTTGACGTCAACACAGCGCAACTTGAGTTACAGCGCCTAGCTCAGGAACGCGCACTGTTGCTGAGTCAACGGACAACCCAACTGGCCCAGTTGAATCAACTTCTCGGAAGATCTGCAACTCAGCCCATAGAGTTGGATGACACACTGCCAACCAGCGACCCACTGCCGAGTCTGGCAGACTTGCAACGCCAGGCATTGTCGTTACGGCCTGACCTGCGTTTTGCGTTACTGAACGCGGATCGGGCTCAGGCTAACCAGGCATTGGCGCACGCGCAGCGCTGGGAAGACTGGACTGTGGGCGTGGGGCTGGCTCAAAGCCGCCAGGTGGTCGATGGTGCGCCACCCCAAGGAAGCACCCGTGTCCTGGGGGTGAGCCTGTCAATTCCATTGCCACTATGGAATAGAAATCAGGGAAATATTGCTGAAGCGGAAGCTAATGGTACACAAGCATATGCGCGCATTGAAGCTCTCAAGCTCAGCATCGGCAACGAGGTGGCCAGTGCTTACGCAGAAGTGGAACATTTGCAACAGGTTCTATCGGTATACCAAAGCAATAGTTTGGCGGTAAGCGCGCGCAATGTACTCCTTGTCCAGCAAGGATATGACCAGGGGCTTGTACCTATTAGCGAGGTCGTTCTGGTACAGCGTCAACAGGGTGAGCTGAATATTGCCTATTTGAATGCGCTTGACCAATACCTTCAGGCATTGACGAGATTACATATCGCCACCGGGAATTATGTCGAAACCACGCTCGAGCAAAAGATACCTAACGGATAAGGCATCGCTACGCGATGTTCACGTTAACTGCCAATCATGATGAAGGAAATAATATGCGAAATCTTTCGAAACCAAGTATCAACGGTCATCTGCTAAAGCGGTTGTACGGCTTATTCTTTTTGGCACTATTTGCTACGCCCAGTGCAGTATCTTCTGCCTTTGCGCATGGAGGGCAGATCGAAATTGGCGGCGGATCCCGCGGTCCGGTGCAATTGAGCGCTGCGCAGCAGAAGGCGATCGCCTTGCAGTTGGCGGCCGCCAGCTTCCGTCCGCTTGCAACCGAGTTGAATCTGAACGGCGAGGTACAGTTGCTGCCTGATCGCCAGGCCGACGTCAGCCTGCGCATCAGCGGCCAGGTCAAAGCACTGTACGCCAGCCTGGGTGAAATGGTTCGGGTCGGCCAGCGTTTGGTGCTGGTGCAATCCCGGCTGGTGGGCGACCCGCCGCCCAGCGTGACCATCAACGCGCCCATGAGCGGCGTGATCGATGCACGCAATGTAGTCGTTGGACAAGCGGTGGAACCCAACACGGTATTGTTCCATATCAGCGACCGTTCGCAGCTTATCGTAGTTGCGCGAGTGTATGAAGAAGATATCGGCAAGATCAAGCTAGGGCAGAAAGCCCGCGCCTGGGTACTGAGCGATACCAAGCAGGTGTTCACCGGCAAGGTCACCTTGATCGATCCTAATCTGGACCCGTTGAACCGTACCGTGAAGGTCTGGATACAGCTCGCTAATCCGCAGGGTTCGCTCAAACCCAACATGTTTGCCCGTGCCAGCGTTATTTTGCGGGCTAACGGGGCGGCATTGACCATACCCAACGGCGCCATTATCGAAGCCAATAGCGAGAAATTCGTGTTCGTGCGCGAAGGTGACAAATATAACCGTGTGGAAGTAAGTGTTGGCGCCAAGGACGATGAATACAGCGAAATCACCGATGGCCTGGTGCCGGGTGATGAGGTCGTGACACAGGGCAATCGCCAAATCTACACGATGTGGCTTACCGGTGGTCAAGTGAAGGCGGAGGAATAAATCATGTTCAATCGCCTGATTGCCTGGTCGCTCCACAACCGCCTGATTGTCCTCGCTATCACGCTGGTCTTATTCGTCGCAGGCGGATACGCATTGCAGCGGATGCCGGTAGACGTCTTCCCCGAGTTCGCTCCGCCCCAGGTGGTGATACAAACCGAAGTATCGGGAATGGCGCCGCAGGATGTGGAATCTTTGGTGACCTATCCGCTCGAGAGTGCGATCAACGGTACGCCGGGTGTAACCGACGTGCGTTCGAAGACCTCCGTGGGCCTTTCCACCATTACCGTCATATTCAGCGCAAACACTGATGTCTATCTGGATCGGCAACTGATTAACGAGCGTATCCAGAACGTGCTCAGCCGGCTTCCCGCCGGAACCAAGCCGCCGGTGATGCTGCCCGTCACCTCGGCAGTGGGCTGGCTGGTCAAGTATGCCCTGACCAGTGATACCTTATCACCGGAGGAGCTGCGCACGCTGTCTGACTGGGAAATCCGACCGCGTATTCTTGCGCTGGGCGGCATCGCCTCGGTGGTATCCATTGGCGGTGAGGTCAAGCAATACCAGGTGCGCCTGGACCCAAACCGGATGTTTGCCTACCAGATCAGCGCCGAAGAAGTGCGCAAGGCATTGGAAAAATCCAACACCAATGTACCGGGTGCCTTTCTGCAGCAGCCCGGGCAGGAATTGATCGTCGGCGGCATCGGGCGCATTAGCTCGCTGGACGACCTGAAAAATACCATTATCGTCATGCGCAACGGCGCCCCGATCACGATCAGCAATGTTGCGGAAGTCGCATTCGGCGGCGAGATCAAGCGTGGCGACGGTGCCTTCGCGATGAAGAATGCGGTGATCGGAACCATCTCCAAAGCCTACGGCGCGGATACCCTTACTACAACGTATAAGGTGGAAAAAGCGCTTGCCGAAATAAAGAAACAATTACCGGCAGGCGTCCAGTTGGATGCGCAAGTGTTCCGTCAGGCGAACTTCATCGAGACCGCGATTCATAATCTGAACGTGTCCCTGCTGGAGGGCGCGCTGGTGGTGATCGGGGTGCTGTTCCTGTTCCTGATGAACTGGCGCGCCTCGTTCATTACCTTTCTGTCCATGCCGGCCTCCTTCGTCGGCGGCATCCTGGTAATGCATGCTTTCGGCATCGGCATCAACTCCATGACCCTGGGTGGTCTGGCGATCGCCATCGGCGAAGTGGTGGACAATGGCATTATCACGGTGGAGAACGTGGTGCGGCGATTGCGGCTAAACCGCAATGCGGCACGTCCGTTGCCACCGATCGAGGTGGTGTTCGACGCCGTGCAGGAAATCCTCAACTCGGTGGTGTACGCGACGCTGATCGTGATCATGATTTTTCTGCCGATCTTCTTCCTGCAAGAGCTGGCCGGGCGCATCTTCAGTCCCTTGGGTGTGGCCTATATCGCTTCGGTGACGGCCTCTCTGGTGGTGGCGGTGACCATGATCCCGGCCCTGTGTTACCTGCTGCTGGTGCGCAACAAGGAAGTGGGTTTGGCAGGGATGGGCAGCTTGCCGACCAACTCGCAAAAAGCGCAGGATGAAGGCGTGGTGCTGCATGCCACGGACAGCCGCGAATTGCTTGCCGATACCACGCCGATGGGTGAAGCAGAGGAACAGGAGACCCGCTTTGTTCTCTGGCTGAAACGTCATTTTCTGCGCCTGTTGAATCTGGCATTACGCAAATTCTGGTGGGTAGTCGGGCTGTCGCTGGTTGCGCTGGTATCGTCGCTGGCCTTGCTGCCGTATTTCGGCCTGTCTTTCCTGCCTGAGTTTCGCGAAGGCAACTACATCATCGCCATGACCACTTTGCCAGGCACCTCGCTGGAAGAATCGATGCGCCTGGGCGCCCTGGTGCGTCAGGATCTGCTCAAATATCCACAGGTGATCTCGATCGATCAGCGCGCGGGCCGCAGCGATCTGGACGACGATGCGCAGCCGCCCAATTTCAGTGAGTTCGACGTACGGCTTGATTATTCCAAAAATCCGAATATGCCAGCAGAAGTTCTGCTTGAGAAAATTCGCCGGGATCTGGCCGACATACCGGGTGTCGTATTTAACGTGGGACAGTTCATCGCGCATCGGATGGATGAGGTGCAATCAGGGGTGCGCTCCCAGGTTGCCATCAAAATTTTCGGGAGCAACCTGTCTAAGCTGTATCAACTGGGGCAGAATGTCCAGCAGGTATTGCATGGCGTACCCGGTGCAGTCGATATCAATCTGGAACAGCAGATCAGCGTGCCGCAAGTGACCATCAAGATAGACCGCAGCAAGGCCGCCCGTTATGGCATGACGGTCGGAGACATTGCACAGGACATCCAGATATCATTGAACGGGGAAACCTTGACCAGCGTGCAGGAAGGAAGCCGTACTTTTGACCTGTACGTGCGTCTGGATCAAACCGCACGCAACAGCGTGGAAGCAATTCGTAACATTTTGGTAGATGCGCCCGGCCTCAATCCCGATGGAAAGGCCAAGATACCGCTGCGGGAAGTGGCTGACGTAGTGGTGCAGGACGAACCTTATTCCATCAACCGCGAAAGCGTACAACGTTTGATTGTTGTCGCCTTCAACGTGCAGGGGAGGGATTTGGCCAGCGTTATCCGGGACACGCAGTCCAAAATCGATGCCCAGGTAAAACTGCCAGCAGGCTACTACATCGAATATGGCGGCCAGTTTGAAAGCCAGCGGCAGGCCAATCAAACACTCTTAAGTTTTGGCGCACTGGCCCTATTGGGCGCCGTAATCCTGCTATACAAGGTATTCGGCACGTTCCGCGAGGCGCTGCTGGTGCTGTTCAACCTGCCGCTCGCCATGATCGGCGGCATCGTTGCACTCTACATCGCCGGGGCCAATATGAGTGTGGCGGCGGTGATCGGCTTCATCACGCTGTTCGGCATCGCCACCCGCAACGGGATCATCCTGGTCACCCATTACAACCAGTTGCGCAAGGAAGGCAAACCTTTGCAGGAAGTCGTTGTGCAAGGCACGCTCGATCGCCTGGTGCCCGTCCTGATGACGGCAGCTACTGCGGCATTGGGACTGATCCCGCTGTTGTTGGGCTCACCCGTCGGAAAGGAACTGGAACAACCACTGGCGCAGGTGGTGCTGGGCGGTTTGGTGACATCCACTTTCCTGAACATGATCGTCGTACCCACGGTTTATAACCGCATCGAACACTTGCGTGCACAGCGCCAACATCGCCGTGCATCGTTGTCACATGTGCAGGAGGAGCAGTTGACCTGAATGAATTAACCAGAATTTTTACTGATTTATAAACCAAGGAGAAAGTGTCATGAACCTCAAGAAAACCTGTTCCGTAATATTTATCGGCATCCTTCTCGCCGGCACAGCCGTCATCCTGCCAGCACAGGCCAGCGAAGTGGGTCGAGTGCCGATACCAGCGACGAGCGCTGCCATCTGGCAAGCAACAGACCAACAGGTTGCGGCGTTAAGCAAAGCCATCCAAACGGAGGTATTCGACGAGGTGCACCCTCGCGCCTTCGCTATCCGAGACCTGGTGTCGGCTTTGCCGTCGCATTCCGCCTCGCTGCCTCCCGAAAAACTGGCACAAGTCAAAGCAAGCGTACAGTTTGTCGCCACATTGGCGGAGCGGCTGGATGCCACCGGCGATGCCAAGGACAAGGCAGGCACGGAATCAAACTTCAAAAAATTGCAGGGGGTGCTGAGTGTAATTCGTGCAGATTATTTAGAAATAGACCGAAAATAAACCAATAGGAAAGAAAATATCATGAACTTTGATAAAAAAACAAAACTGGCAAGTATGGCGTTTTTGTTGCTGTTTATACTTCCCGTTTCCGCGCCGATACTGGCCGCAACCTTCGGGCA
Source organism: Pseudomonadota bacterium (assembly GCA_021787435.1). Lineage (GTDB taxonomy): Bacteria > Pseudomonadota > Gammaproteobacteria > Burkholderiales > Gallionellaceae > Gallionella. The sequence goes on from JAJYLY010000001.1 coordinate 355,028, forward strand.
GCCGGGCAATGCCGCGCAGGTTGATCGTACCATTAAGATCACAGCACTGGATATCCGCTTCGACAAGACCAAACTGCATGTGCGGACAGGGGAAACAGTACGATTCATAGTGATTAACAAAGGGCAACTGACCCATGAATTCATCATCGGTGATACACAGGAACAGACCGAGCACGAGCAAGAAATGCAGAAAATGCCTGGCCTGGACATGCCAAACGAACCCAATGGAATTATGCTCAAACCAGGTCAAACCAAAACACTGATTTGGACTTTTGACCAGGGAGGAGTGGTTGAATTCGCCTGCCATGTACCTGGACATTTTGCGGCGGGAATGGTTGGAAAAATCCTTGTCAACGCGAATACGAAGTGAACCATGCCGCAACGACAACACATTCAACTGGGCGCTGGCACGCTGCATGGATTGTGTTCTCTGCTTTAAGGATGCGGTCGCGGTGTAGTGATTGATGGTTGACATGGAAATGACGTAGTCTATCGTCAGGGGCATGTGGTAATGGTTTTGCCAGATGTTCACGATAAAAAATGGTGATGTGGGTGGACATGAACATAATCACACGCACCAGATTTTCGTTTGTTCAAGAAAGGAGGTACTTCAAAGCGTATTTTTCCTATCACTTATTGCAGCACACACATTAATCAAATTATTGGAGTTCAAAATGAAACTTAAATCTACATTGCTTGCCACCGCTCTGGTTGTGTTTGCCACTTCTACTGCAGCAGTATTTGCTGCCGATGATGCCGCAGCTGGAAAAACCGAAGCCGCCAAGACAGGCGAAGCCGCAGCGCCAGTAAAGAAGAAGTTGAAGAGGCACAGTCATATGACAGAAAAAACTGGTATCCCTGCACCGGAAGCTCCGAGCGGCAAGAGTCATCGTGAATCCATGCCTAAAGACATGCCTATGCATGATCACACGCAAGACAGGCATTAAGCGGTGTGAGGCAAGACAGGTTCTTGCCGTGCGCCGGATTCGTTTAAATTAGCCATGCGTTTTTACGCATGGTTAATCCGACTGCTCATTAAATCGTGAGGTGAATGCCATGACGATTAAGACGACCGATCCAGTTTGCAAAATGCAGGTCAGCATACAGGATGAAACGCCGCATATTGATTATGCGGGTGAACGCCATTACTTTTGTTCGCAGCATTGCCTGAAGAAGTTTCAGGCGAACCCTGCAATATACTTCAAACCGAGTGTATCGGCGCCCGCCGCTGAAACGCCCGCGGTCGCCATGACCTATACCTGCCCGATGCATCCTGAAGTGGTGAAGAGCGAGCCTGGCAACTGCCCGATCTGCGGCATGGCGTTGGAACCGCGCAGCGCCGGGGTGGAAGACAATGCTGAGCTGCGCGACATGACGCGACGCTTCCGGGTAAGTACGGCACTGGCTTTCCCTGTGTTCGCGATGGCGATGGTATCCGATCTGGCTCCGCAATTTGTGCCGGATGCTGTTTCGATGCAGCTATTGCAGTGGCTGGAATTTGCGCTGGCCACCCCGGCGGTGCTTTGGGGCGGTTGGCCGATCTTTCAACGCGGCTGGACTTCGCTGGTCAACCGCAGCCTCAACATGTTTACCCTGATCGCGTTAGGTGTCGGTGTGGCGTGGACATATAGCGTGGTGGCGATGTTGCTGCCGGGCATATTTCCGCCCGCGATGCGCAGCATGGGCGGTACGGTGCCGGTGTACTTTGAGGCATCGGCGGTCATCATGGCGCTGGTACTGTTAGGACAGGTGATGGAGCTGCGAGCACGCAGCCAGACCAGCGCGGCGATCAAACTGCTGTTGGGTTTGGCACCTAAGACCGCGCGCATCGTTCGTAAAGACGGTATCGAGGAAGACATTCCTTTGGAACAGGTAAAACCAGGCGATGTGCTACGCGTGCGTCCCGGCGAGAAGGTGCCGGTGGACGGCGTGGTGCTGGAAGGAGAGAGTTCGCTGGACGAATCCATGGTCACTGGCGAATCCATCCCGGTGGAAAAAACAGCAGGTGAACATTTGATTGGTGCCACTATAAACGGCACAGGCAGCCTGATGATGCGCGCCGAGCGTGTCGGTGCCGATACGCTTCTTGCTCAGATCGTACACATGGTGAGCGAGGCGCAGCGTTCGCGCGCACCTATCCAGCGTTTGGCTGATGTGACTGCCGGTTATTTCGTGCCGGCCGTGGTGCTGAGCGCACTCGCTACTTTGGCGATCTGGGGTATATGGGGTCCGGAACCGCGTCTGGCTCACGCCGTGGTCAACGCGGTGGCAGTATTAATCATCGCCTGCCCCTGCGCGCTGGGGCTGGCCACGCCGATGTCGATCATGGTGGGGACCGGGCGCGGTGCAACGGCAGGGGTTCTGATCAAGAATGCCGAAGCGCTGGAAACCATGGAGAAGGTGAATACGCTGGTGGTAGACAAGACCGGCACATTAACCCTCGGCAAACCGGAACTGGTTTCAGTGATTCCGCTAGCAGGGTTCGATGAAGATGAGGTGCTGCGGCTGGGCGCCAGCCTGGAACGCGCCAGCGAACATCCGCTGGCTGAAGCGATTGTAAAGGGCGCACAAGCAAAATCCATCACGCTTGTGGCAGTCAGTGATTTCAGATCAATTACCGGTAAAGGTGTGGCGGGAATGGTCGAGAGCCGCGCAGTCGCACTGGGCAACCTGAAATTGTTCGAGGAATTGGCAATCAGCCCTGGCGAGCTGGTCACGCGCGCCGATGCGTTGCGCAGCGATGGCCAGACGGTGATGTTGCTGGCGATCGACGGTAAAGCGGCTGGGCTGATCGGTGTGGCCGATCCTATCAAGCATTCAACTCAGGACGCGATCCGCGCGCTGCATGAAGAAGGCATACAGGTCATCATGCTCACAGGCGACAATCGCACCACCGCAGAAGCAGTTGCGAAGAAGCTGGGCATAGACCGCATCGAGGCGGAAGTGCTGCCCGAACAGAAAGCCTCCATCGTCAAACAACTGCAGGCGCAGGGATACGTTGTAGCGATGGCGGGCGACGGCATCAACGACGCACCTGCGCTGGCTCAGGCGCAGGTCGGCATCGCCATGGGCACCGGTACCGATGTGGCGATGGAAAGCGCGGGCATTACGCTAATCAAGGGCGATTTGAACGGCATCGTGCGCGCAGTGCGCCTGTCTCGCGCCACCATGAAGAACATCCGCCAGAACCTGTTCTTCGCCTTCATCTACAACGTGCTCGGCATCCCCGTTGCGGCAGGCGTGCTGTACCCGTTCTTCGGGCTGCTGCTCTCCCCCATCATCGCTGCGGCTGCGATGAGCTTCAGTTCAGTGTCTGTGATTACCAACGCGTTGCGACTGCGCAACGTAAAACTGTAGTCAACCTTAAAGGAGATAAATATGTGGGGATATATGGGTCATGATGGATGGGGTGGCATGGGCTTTGGCATGCTGCTGTTCTGGGGGCTGCTGATCGCCGGTATCGTGATGCTGGTGAGATGTTCAGGGGGCTGTGGGAAATCAGAACGCGGTGAGTCAGCGCTCGATATTCTCAAGCAGCGCTATGCACGCGGCGAAATCGAAAAAGACGAGTTTGAGCAGAAAAAGCACGACTTGGAGAGTTGAAGGTGTTTTGAATGTTGCTAATCCAGAAAGGAAAAAATCATGGAAGGTCTATTTTCTTTGCTGCTTTTTGCAGTGTTTTTTTACGTGATGATGCGCTTCGGTTGTGGCGCTCACATGATACATGGTGGCCACGGCGGGCACGGGCAGCACGCAGCATCAGGAGGCGATAACACTGATCCGGTGTGTGGCATGCAAGTGACTGTTGATAGCGGTTATACCAAGGTGCATCAGGGCAAGCAATACCGCTTCTGTTCCAGAAACTGCCTCGACAAATTTGACGCCAATCCGCAACAGTACCTGGGAAAGGAGCAATCATGAAACAAGGTATTTCTTTGACGGCGGTAGGTCATGCGACCAGCCTGTTCCTAACTATCACATTTGCACTCTGCGTGGGGTTCGATCTGGCATTCCCGCAACACGCAATGTACGAGGCTTGGCGCAAATTATTGCCGGGATTCAATTGGATCAGTTGGCCCAGCTTTGGATTGGGGTTGGCCGAAAGTTATGGCTACGGCTGGTACTTCGCGCTGATCTGGGTGCCGTTATACAACTTTTTCTTGTGCGGTTCCGGCAAGCACAATCTTGGGCAGTGCTGTACCAGGAACCAAGAAAAGTAACCGGCGAAAGGCTGGCATGAAATACGTCTGGCTGACTTGGTCCAGTGCATTCCTGATTCCGTGGGTATTGCTATATTTCTTCAGACCCGCTTTTAGACGGGAGATGCTGCGCGTCAGTCTGGTGACCAGCCTGCTCGGTCTCAGCGAACCTGTCTTCGTGCCGGCATATTGGAATCCGCCGAGCTTGTTCGATCTTGCGCAGCGCACCGGCTTCGACATTGAAAGCCTGGTCTTCTGTTTTGCAATCGGGGGGATCGGCGCAGTGATGTACAACGCGTTCGCCAGCAAGGCTCTGTTAGAAGTGCCATATGGAGAGCGGCACAGCGGACGCCACCGCTGGCATCTTCTGGCCCTTGCATCACCGTTTCTGGCTTTCCCCGCGTTGTATTTCCTGCAGTGGAACCCGATTTATCCGGGCATCGTTGCAATGGCAATTGGCGGCATCGCCAACGTGCTGTGCCGCCCCGATTTGCTGCGCAATACCTTGATCGGCGGCACCTTGTTTTTGCTGCTTTATGTAGTTCTCATGCTGTTGCTGATCTTTTTCGAACCGGGTTACATCGGAAAAGTATGGAATCTACCCGCACTTTCGGGTGTGCTGCTGGGAGGGATTCCGCTGGAGGAGCTCGCTTTCGGTTTTACCTTTGGCCTGTACTGGGCGGGGATTTATGAGCACTTCACCTGGCATCGCAGCCGGCTAAACAAGGGGCATTAACAAGCAATACAAAAAAATTCCAAAACAGGAGGCTGTCATGTCGGATCAACATGAAACACAATACTATTTCAGAGAGCGCTGGGTACTCTATGGCTTTTTCGGGATTGCCGGGTTCTTTCTGTTCACTGAGCACCGCGCTCACCTGTTCGGTGCGTTGCCATTTTTGTTGCTGCTTGCCTGTCCGTTGATGCATCTGTTCATGCACCACGGGCATCACGGTGGACAGGATGATCACTCAGACAGGAGCGAAAAATGAGCCCCACGGAAAATGCCTATGGTTTATGGTCGCTGGTCATCATCAACTCGCTGGTGTTCATCATTTTTGCATTCAGCTTCACGAAGCCTAGGACGCCGCGCGACTGGCGCTCGTTCAGCGCATTCTCTGCCTTCATCGTGGCGCTGTTCACCGAGATGTACGGCTTTCCGCTGACTATTTATTTACTTTCCGGCTGGCTGCAAAGCCACTATCCGGGCGTGGACTGGTTCGCGCACGATTCCGGCCATTTGCTTGAGATGCTGTTCGGCTGGCGCGCAAATCCGCACTTTGGGCCGTTTCATATTCTCAGCATGGTATTCATCGGCGGCGGATTCATCCTGCTTTCATCGGCATGGAAAGTGCTTTATCTGGCACAGCGCTCACATCGCCTGGCAACTACCGGGGTTTACGCCAAGGTTCGCCATCCCCAATATGACGCTTTCGTGCTCATCATGTTTGGCTTCCTGCTGCAATGGCCGACCCTGCTGACCCTGTTGATGTTCCCTGTGCTGGTGTGGATGTACCTTCATCTGGCTCGTTCCGAGGAAAAGGATGCGCTTGCGGAGTTTGGAGACGCCTATAATCAATACACCCAGAAGACCCCGGCATTTTTCCCGCGTATGGGATCGGCGAGTTGAAATCAACGCATGACACTTCATAACGCCATGCGCAACGGAGGAACGGAAATGTTGACCAAAGATGTTGTCTGTGGCATGCAAATTGAATCTGACAGTAACCAGATTGTATATCTGGGCGTCTCCTATGCATTTTGCTCAAAACAATGCCAGGAACGTTTTCTGGCGAATCCCCACCTTTATGTCGGCATGCCCGGGCAGAAAGCTCCCAAACAGGAGGGTGTATCAGTAATCAAGCAAAGGCACCTGCGTTTGGCACAGGCTTTGTCGCCTGACCAAGGCAGGGCTCTAGGCAATGCATTGCAGGCCATGATGGGAATTCAATCTGTATCGATTGATGGCGACAGCGTGGTGATCACATATGACTTGCTCCAGGCGACCGCTGAACAGGTTGAGGAAAAACTGGCCGAAATTGGCGTAAAACTGGGCGAGGGCTGGACAGAACGGTTGCGCCGTGCATTCGTTCATTATGAGGAGGAATGCGAGATAGGCAACCTGGAGGTGCATCAGGGTAAGTACATTCACCGGCACCCTGGGTGAAAGAGACTGCTGATATGGAATCTGAACGAGCCGTTCCGATAGCAGAGTTAACGCCAATTCGTTTCGCGGTGTTGCTTGCCTCAGCCATGACGGTTTCCATGGCCTACGGCGTCACGCTGCCGTTTTTGCCGTTCATTCTGGAGCGGGTATTGCCGTCGGAGCAATCCAGCGTCGTTGCCTGGCATACCGGATTGCTGACAGCTTTATACACGCTGTCATTATTCCTTCTGTCGCCCTTGTGGGGTATTTTGTCAGACCGGTTTAACCGACGTGTCGTGATTTCGTTTGGGCTGATTGGCAGCGGTGCCAGTCTGGTTCTGCTCGACAATGTTTCGAGCCTGACGATGTTGTATGCATCACGGATGTTGAGCGGTATATTTTCCGCAGCCGTACTTCCCGCTGTGCTGGCCTATGTCGCTGAAACATGCGGTGCGGAAGATCGTCCGAGAAGATTTGCCATTGTCGCTTCGTTCACATCCCTGGGCTTTATGCTCGGACCGATGGTTGGCAGTTGGCTCTCATCCATGGTTCTGTCGCCTCCCGCCGCGATGCGACTGGCAGGAGTGCTGATGCCGGATTCACCATTCCTCGTCATCGCATTGGTGAGTGCTTTGTGCGCATCAGGCATGGCGCTGCTATCCATGCCGCACCATCCATCTCGCTTGACCATGGGTGAAGGTGTAGCGAGCGCCGAGAAAAAACGGATTCGATGGGCGCTGCTGCTCACCTTAGCAACCGTGTTTGGTGTGAGCACTGCCGAGGTGGGTATCACTCTTTACGGTAAACAATCTTTATCGCTTGATCCAGGCGCAATCAGCCAGTTTTTTGTGGTCTGTAGCCTGGTCATGATCATCGTCCAAATTGGCATCTTGCCAATGCTGATGCGCAGGTTTTCAACTCAATCCCTGCTTGTATTCGCTTTTGTTCTGGGTGCATTCGGGCTGGGACTGATTCCTTTTGCAAAATCCACGCAGATCATCGACGCGCTGTTTGGAATGATCGCCGCAGGAACCGGAATTCTTGTCCCCGTCCTGGCCAGCGTAATTTCAGAAGCAGCGGGACAGGGACAGGGTAAGGCGCTCGGCCAGCAGACATCCGCCGCTAATTTGGGACAGGCCATTGCCGCCGCTTCAACGGGTGCATTATTTTTTACTGCCCCCGCAGCGCCATTCTTAATGGCGGCATCACTGCTGGCTGCGGGTGCCCTGATCGTCTGGTGGCGCAAGATGGCCTGAAAATGAGATGCCAGCTTCAATGCAACAAGAATTCGTCGTATGGAGTAGGCAGCAGGTACGATGGGTGTATGATGTTTTTTTAACCTGAGAGGAGCAAGTCATGAAAAAGTTATTGATTGGCAGTATAGTTGCCGGGCTGTTGATGGGTACGCCCGTGGTTTATGCCGATGATGCGCATCATCCTGACCAGCAAGGTCAAACCAGCAAGGCGCCAGCTTCCGCTGAAAGCGACAGTGCCATGCAAAAAATGCAGGAAAACATGAAAAAGATGCGGGCTCAGTTGGACAAAATCCAGAAAACCAAAGACCCGGAATTGCGCCAGAAGCTGATGATGGAACATATGCAAACCATGCATGAAAATATGATGATGGGCAGGCAAATGATGATGGATACGTGCTCGATGAAGGATGGTGAAATGATGGGGCCGATGATGCACGGCATGATGGATGAAGGAGAAGCAGGCAGGTCTCCCGATGCCATGATGGACCGGATGAACAAGATGGAAAAACGCATGGACATGATGCAGATGATGATGGAACAGATGGCTAAACCGCAGTCCGCCAAATGATGAAAATCGTCGAACTGTCCGCGCAAGGCATGTGCTGGATTTCAACGCCGCGCGCGCCATGGCTGAATCAGCCGCGACCAGTGTGATGCCGGAAGTGATGCTGGTGGCCTGGTTCGACGGCAAAAACAACAAAGGCCATCCGGATGCCATGGAATGCACCGGCAAGCCCGGCTGGCTGGCCTATGCGGAAAGTCACGGCGGGGATATCCGGGTAAACATCAACCACCACGAATTCGTTTTCATTTTCGCGTCGGTGGGATAAACGTAAAGGGGGAGACAATGGCGACCGATCCGGTGTGACGGTAGACGTTCAAGTGTTCGCAGGAAAAACCTTGCACAATGGTGCGATCTACAATGGCCAGATCTGTTGGACTCAGGATGTGATACCGCGTGCCATTGCCTGATCAAGGAATGCTGTCAGCTCGTTGACGTGCCTGTCCAGTTCATCAACCGAATCGTGGTCGCCAGCCAGGATCAACAGGCGCACGTGGTCGCCAGAGCGGTTGGCGAAAATAGATTCCGCTTCCGCGACCGGCACGGTGGCGTCATCAATGCCATGCACCAGCAGCACCGGGCAACTGATTTTCCGGATGGTATTGCACGGCGCGATGTCGCTGAAGCAGTAGCCGATGACGCGCTGCACGTAGCGCAGTACATACCAGCCTAGCGGCACATAAGGGACGTGGTGAGAGGCCAACATGCGCCGCATCATGTTATTCGGGTGGGAGAAGGACGCGATGCTGACTACGGCCGGCAGACTGCGGCGTGAGGCCGCCAGAAGTGCCGCCGCTGCACCCACCGAATGCCCCAGTGCCGCTACCCTTCCGGCATCCACGCCGGGCTGCCGCGCCAGCCAGTCTAGCGCATGCTCCAAATCCTCGGCAAAACGCGGCATGGACGAAAAGCTGTCGTTCTCGCTGCGTCCATGATTGCGCGCGTCGAACAGCAGCACTGCATAACCGGCGCCATTCAGCGGCGCGGCCAGCGGCAGCATCATTTCCGCATTGCCGCCCCAGCCGTGCAGCACCGCCACCGCCGGGGCGGCGGCATCGCCCACTGCCGCGATGAACCAGCCAAACAGACGCTTGCCGTTGACTGTCGGGATTGATACTTCACGGTATGGCAAACCGCAACGTTGCGGTGTGTCCTGTTCGCGGATTCGCGGCGCACGGAGTCCGATACGAATGAGCAGGTGAAAAACACCCATCCCCGTGACTATCAGCAACAGCACCATCAGAATCATGCCCAGCGTCCGTCTAAATTTTGGCATATTACCACGCACGACAATACCGTAGCGAATCTTGCCGATTTCTCCTTCTTTTGTCTCAGTCTGAATCGCTAGGCGAGCAGCGCCATTGTTTTGGCCAACTTCACGATCACTCCTGCGCCTTTCGGTTAGACAAGCTGGTGTTACCGTCGGACTGATGGCACGCGCACGCCTCGCCGTGGGCGGCCGCAACCAATTCTTGTAAAATACCGCAGTCGGCCGCCCGGTGACCTGCATCGCATTGAGTGCGAAGCCGAGTGAGTTGCTTTTCCAGCGTTCTGAGCGATTTGAGTTTGGCGCGCACGCGAGCAAGATGCTCATCGAGCAGGCGGTTCACGTCACTACAGTCAGCGTCGGGCTTCAAGGCAAAGTCGAGCAACCGCCTGATGTCCGCCAGTCCTATGTCCAGCGCACGGCAGTGCCGTATAAAATTCGCCCGCTCTACCGCATCTTGTCCATAGGTCCGGTAACCGTTGGTTTGGCGGACGGGTAGTTGCAACAGCATGACGCGCTCGTAGTAGCGTAGCGTTTCAACATCAATGCCGGTGGCTTTTGCCAATTCCCCAATGCGCATGTATCCCTCTGTATGACAGTTTTAACCGCTTGACATTGAAGCCACTACAGGGTTCAGTATGGTCACATCTTAATTAAAGTTCAAGTAGAAATAATCAACCATGTCTGCCACGGCTCGACGAGCAGTGAGCGGCTATTTTACGCTACTCATCGCGGTGCTGGTTCATGAAATCAGCGAGTTTGTGGTGATCGCGAGCGGGTTGCGCATATTGCGGACCTAACGCGATTTATTTTCATTTAACGAAAGGAGTATCAAAAATGATCAAGTATGGATTCGGAACAATCATCGACATGTCGTTCGACGACGCGATTGTGCGCGTGACCCAAGCGCTCCAGGACGAGGGCTTCGGGATACTCGCCGATATCGACGTTGCGGGCGCAATGAAGAAGAAACTCAACCAGGATATGCCGCCCTACCGAATACTGGGCGCGTGCAATCCACCCTTGGCGCACCGCGCCTTGGAAAGCGAACCGTCCATCGGTTTACTCCTGCCCTGCAATGTGGTGGTGCGACAGGATGGGGCTGGCGCGGTTCATGTGGAATTCATGGACCCGAATGCGGTACTGGAATTAGTGAACAAACCCGAGATTACTGCGTTGGCTAGTGAGGTTCGGCAAAAGCTGGAGAGCGTATCGCGAGCTCTGTAGGCATTTCCGCGAGACAAACATTTCTTTTGATACGTATGGCAAAGGAGATGAATCATGGGAAAAAGCAAAACTGTTTCAAACGTGGCTGCCGGTGCAGCGGTTGCAATCTGTCTGTCCACTGCTCAGGTGGCTCAGGCTGACGGAAACCCATTCCAGATGCAGATTTTGCCAAAGGGAGGCGCTGCTGGCCAGAAATTGGCGTATGGCATGTGCGGTGGCATGATGGATGGCATGATGATGGGAGGAGAAATGCCGCGCGGCGTAGATCCGGCGCAATTGCCTGAACCCCAGTCAGCAGGGGCGCAAGAAGTTGTTGCAGGAGCATTGGACTACCATGCAGAACACGCAGGGGATGATGTACGGTATGCGGGGGCTAGGTATGATGGGTTGCTGCATGGGTGGGCATATGGTGAACGGCCCGATGATGTGGGGTGATTACCAGCGCCTGACCCCGGAGCAACTGAAACAACGCCAGTACATGATGGATCAGTACATGGGCTTGCAACAGCAAATGATGGAACAGATGATGGATCAACAGGGTTATATGTGGATGCATTGAAGGTAAAATCCACGCTGGGGATCCGGCGTGGTTGCACTTCGATATGATGCTCTTTGAAGACAAGATAAGACATGAATAGATTGATTCGTCGGACCGTTTACCTGCTCATGATTACGCTCGTGATTAATGCTGGCGGCTGGACGTTTAACAAGGAAGCCGTAGCAGATGTGTGGTTCGACGAGCAACGCAGCTTGGCTGCGGCTATGGACATTGATCACTCTCCAACAGAATCCGATGCTGCCAAAGTTGTTTCACCAAAGATTCCTTGCAATCACTGGTGCCACGCAGTCGGTCATTTCGTTGGAATATTTTTTCTGCATTCGACCCTCTTGACTGAGGTCGTCGGCGATTATTTCATTGTCTATAAGCAATCTCCCCTTCCCTCTCTTCCCGAAAGCCACTACCGGCCACCTCGACTTCTCTCCTAAACCTGATCCAAATTGGTTTTTTGATTTTGTCTTGAGTGCGCTCTCGCCACAAGGGAGTGTACGCATATCGGAAGGAGTTACCGTGCAATTTGTCACTATTTTCCGCACCCTGCGTGGCAGGATGCGGCTGATGCGCCGCCTTATTGGTGTACCATTTTTGTTTGCATCGCTGTATCCGCTTTCAGCCTTGTCGACTCCGCTCACTCTGGAACAAGCATGGGAGCAGGCTGAACAAACCAACCCGGCACTGCGTGCTGCCCAGGCGAATCTTGCCGCAGCACAGGGCGAGTTGACCGATGCCCGTGCGCTGCTGTGGAATAACCCACAGATTTCTACCGAGATACGCAGTCGTAATGTTTCACAGACAGGGCAATCGATTGATAGTAAAGACGGGGTGTCCGGTCTGTCCCAGACCCTTGAGATCGCAGGGCAACAAGGCATACGGCAACGAGCAGCCGAGAAAAATTTGGCAGCAATCCAGGAAAACATCGCTGAAACGAAACGCCAAGTGCATGCAGACGTTGAGCAACGTTTTGTGCAGGTGCTTAGCCTCCAGTTGCGCATCCGGACCGAGGAAGCGATGCTCAAGCTCATCGAAGATGCGGCGACTGCGGTCAGAAAACGCGTCGAGGCTGGCGAAGACAGCCGTCTGGATGGAAATCTCGCCAAGGTGGAAGCGGAACGCGCCCGAAATCAGGTATCTATTTTGAAAGAGCAACTTGTACAGGCGCGTGCCGACCTGTTTGCCCTCCTCCAGATGGCTCCAGATCAGAAGCCGGAAGTTACCGGTCCGCTGGACGCTGATCTTCCCTCTTACACGTTGGAGGACTTGCTGGCCAACGCAGCCCATCGCCCGCTTTTAAGTGCCCTGGACTACCGGGAGGGGGGCGCAAGAGATCGGGTTGCGCTGGAACGAGCCTCAATTTACCCGGACGTGACGCTGGGTTTGCGTTATGGTCGCGAGTTGGGTGTTGACAACAAGGTTGCAACCTTAAGTGTTTCTTTACCAATCCCCCTGTTCCGCCGGAATGCGACCGGTATCGGTCGTGCCGAGACCGATCTTACCCAAACAGAAATCGAAAAGCAGACCGCCTCACGTGATGTACGCGCCCAAGTTTCCGCGCTGTGGCAGCGATGGGTGGGCTTGAAGACGCGCGTCAAACGGTTAAGCGAATCGGTGTTGCCGAGCCTGGAGGAAAACCAGCATCTATCTTCCATTTCATTCCGGGCGGGAGAAATTGGGCTGTTGCAATTGTTGCTGGTCAACCGCCAGGTATTGGACGGACAGCGCGATCTGCTCGATGCCCGGACCGAACTGCGCTTGACCCAAGTGGCTCTGGAAGCGGCGGCAGGTTGGCAGCCTGCGCGACATGCATTGAACAAAAATTAAGGAATTCACGACATGAGGAACTCACATAATCAACAAAAGCATGACCTGAGGCGGCTGGCCTCTTTGTTTTTGATCGCTAGTTTGTCAGCACCCCTTCTTGCAGGGTGCGGCGACAAACCCAAGGCACCGGAGAAAGGCTCAAAGCAATCCGAGAAAACGGAACTGGCAAGTAAAAGTGCGACAACATCTGGGCAGGAAAAACCGGAAGTAAAAGGCGCCGAAAAATTGCTCGTCTTGAGCGCCGAAGAAACCCAAACAGCGGGTATTAAGGTACAGAAACTGGAGCTTCAGGAAAAAACCGAGCAAGTCGTGGTCACGGCGACCATCCAAGCCAATCAGAGCCAGCTCGCCCATGTCGCCCCGCGAGTGCCTGGCCGTATCGTCAAGGTGAATGCCAGTCTGGGCGATAAAGTAAAACTGGGTCAGACACTGGCGCTACTCGACAGCATCGAACTAGGCGAAGCGCGTTCCAGCTACCTTCAGGCGGTGAGCGAGGCAGCGCTGGCGCAGGCCGGATTCGATCGCGCACAGCGACTGAACGCCGACAATATTATTCCCGAAAAGGAATTCCTGCGCGCCCGCGCCGAGCAGGAAAAAGCACGCGCCGTGTTGCGCGCCGCTGCCGACAAACTGCGCATGATGGGTGTTGACCCAGGAAAGTTGTCCGGTTCCATTTTCCCCATTACTGCGCCCTTCGCCGGCACGGTCATCGAGAAAAGAGCGGTGCTGGGAGAACTCGCCCCGCCCGATCAACCTCTGTTTACCGTCGCGGATCTATCCGTCCTTTGGATCGAAAGCGACCTGTTTGATAAAGACCTGGCCAAGGTCAAGCTTGGCATGCAGGCGAGCGTCACTGTCTCGGCTTATCCGGATGAGGTTTTCAAAGGTCGCCTCACCTACATCAGCAGTGTCATGGACAAGGACACCCGCACCGTGAAGGCGCGGATTGAGGTGCCAAATCCAGACGGACGACTGAAACTTGAGATGTTTGCCACAACCGCCATCCATACCGGATCTGGTGCCAAGGCGTTGATCGTGCCGGAAGAGGCCGTGTTGCTGGTGCTGGGACAACCGACGGTGTTTGTCTCTGAGCGAGGCGGGTTCGAACCGCGCGCGGTGGCGGTGGGAGAGCGCGCACAGGGGCGGATTGTCATCAAATCCGGCGTGGCGGCGGGAGAGAACGTGGTGGTGGGTGGCGCCTATGCCCTCAAGGCACGGTTGCTCAAATCGCAAATCGGCGATTCGGATTAGGGGACGGCCATGTTGAATAAAATTGTTGATCTTTCTTTGCGCTACAAGGTGCTGGTGCTGGTGGCGTTCGTGCTGGTGGTGATGCTGGGCGTAAAAGCCTGGCGGGAAGTACCCGTTGACGCCTTTCCCGATGTAACGCCTGTGCAGGTGAATATTTATACCGAAGCGCCGGGGCTTGCGGCCGAGGATGTGGAGAAGCTGCTCACCTTTCCGGTGGAGGGCGTCATGGCCGGCCTGCCGGGGGTGGAGGAGATACGCTCCGTGTCCCTGTTCGGATTGTCCTATGTCAGCGTGTACTTCAAGGACAACGTGGACATCTATTTCGCACGCCGCCTGGTAAGCGAAAAACTGCAGGAGGCCAAGGGACGCATTCCGGCAGGCTACGGCGAACCGGTGCTAGGGGCTAACAGTTCCGGGTTGGGCCAGGTGTTCTGGTACACCATCGAATCGGCCGACAAGAAGCTTTCCGGGATGGATCTGCGCACCCTACAGGACTGGAGCGTTCGCCTGGTACTGAGAACCGCGCCCGGGGTGGATGACGTGATGTCCTGGGGCGGCGACGAGAAGCAGTATCAGGTGCTGATCGACCCGCAGCGCTTGATCAAGTATGGACTGACCTTCAAGGAAGTGATGGAAGCACTGACTGCCAATAACCGCCAGGTAGGCGGGCAATATGTCAACCTGGGCCAGGAACAGTATCTGGTGCGCGGGTTGGGTCTGGTGTCCAACACTAAAGATATTGGCGGCATCGTCATTACCGAAAAGGGGGGTACACCTATCTACGTGCACGACGTGGCCGATGTCAAAGAAGGACCCGCATTGCGTAGCGGCGCAGTCACCAAGAACGGCGAAGAAGTGGTGCTAGGGATGGCGTTGCAACGCATTGGTGAGAACGCCAAGAACGTGGTGGACGCCGTCAAGGCAAAGCTGAAGACGGTCCAGCAAGCCTTGCCTGCGGGAGTGACGATCAAGCCGATCTACGACCGTACCGAACTGGTCGAGAAGTCGGTCAAGACTGCCGAAAACGCCCTCGTCGAAGGCTCCGTGCTGGTGGCCATCATCCTGTTCTTGTTCCTGGGGGAGGTGCGTTCCGCGATTGTAGTGATTCTCGCGCTCCCGCTGGCCATGCTGATCAGCTTCATCCTGATGCAGCAATGGGGGTTGTCCGCCAACTTGATGTCGCTTGCCGGGCTTGCCGTGGGTACTGGGATGATGGTGGACGGCGCGGTGGTGATGGTGGAAAACGGCTTTCGCCTGCTCAGCCACAAGGTCGGGCAGACGGTCAACAAGACCCATGTGATCCTGGAAGCGGCGCGCGAGGTGATCAATCCGACCGCCTTTGCAATCCTGATCATCATCGTGGTGTTCCTGCCACTGTTCTCCCTGACCGGATTGGAAGGTAAACTGTTCAAGCCCATGGCGCTTACCATCACCTTCGCCATGATCGGTTCCCTAGTGCTGACCATGACGCTGGTGCCCGTTCTCAGTTCGCTGATCCTCAAGCCCAAGGAGGAGAAGGACACCTTCGTGGTGCGGTGGGCGAAAAGGCTTTATCTCCCCCTTCTGGATTGGGCCCTGGAGAACAAGCGCAAGGTGCTCGGCGGCGCCTTTGTCCTGTTGATCGGGACTCTCGCGCTGTTTCCGTTTCTAGGCAAGGAGTTCATGCCAACCCTGCAGGAGGGAAGCATCATGTTCCGCGTGACCAGTATCCCATCAACCTCGCTGGATGAATCGATCCGCGTTTCCGAGGGAATCGAAACCGCGCTCAAGCGTTTTCCTCAGGTGAAATCGGCCCTTGCCACAATCGGGCGTGCAGAGAAAGGCGAAACGGCGGACGTCAACTACATGGAAATCCTGGTCGACCTCAAGCCTCGCGAGCAATGGCCAAAGCCGATTTCCTTTCCTGAGTTGACGCGACAAATGCAGGAGGTGCTGGAGAAACAGGCGCCGTCCTCCGTCATCTCTGCCACGCAACCGATCCAGATGCGCGTCGAGGAACTGATTTCCGGGGTGCGCGCCACGCTGGCCTTAAAACTCTATGGCGAAGATTTGGCCACTCTGGACCGCCTGTCCTCCGAGATCAAGCCCGTACTGGAGAAGGTGCCGGGTGTTGCGGATCTGTCGCTGGAAGCCAACAAGGGTAAGCCGCAGATGGTCATCAAGGTGAACCGGGATGAGGCGGCACGATACGGAATCAATGCCGACGAAATTCTCGAAGTGGTGCAGGCCGGCATCGGCGGCAAGGCGGTAAGCACGCTGATCGATGGGGTCAAGCGCTTCGACATCCAGGTGTGGCTCGCGTCCGATTTCCGCAACAGCGTGGAAGCCATCAACAATATCCCGATACGGACCCGGACTGGCGTGCTGGTGCCGATGTCGAGCGTGGCCACGGTGGAACTGGACGAAGGCTATTCCTTCATACGGCGCGAGCAGCTGCAACGCTATGCCGTGATCCAGATGGACGTGAAGGGCCGCGATGTGGACGGCTTCGTGAAAGAGGCGGCAGACAGAATCAAGCGTGAAGTAAAAATGCCGGCCGGTTATTGGATCGAGTGGGGTGGCTCCTTCGAAAACCAGCAGCGCGCCATGGCGAAGCTCGCCGTGATCGTGCCGCTCACCATCGGGCTGATCTTCATCCTGCTGTATACAGCGTTCAACTCGCTCATCTACGCCACACTGATCATCGCGAACGTGCCGTTCGCCATCATCGGCGGGGTGATCGGGTTGTTCGTCACAGGGCAGTACCTGTCGGTGCCCTCCGCGATCGGCTTCATTGCGGTGTTCGGGGTGGCGATGCTAAACGGAATCGTGCTGGTGTCCTTCCTCAACGACCAGCGGCTACAGGGGCTGTCGATCAGGGAGGCGGTCAAGCAAGGCGCTGCGCTGCGACTGCGGCCAGTGCTGATGACGGCGTCAATCGCCATCTTCGGCCTGGTACCGATGCTGCTTTCCAGCGGCGTCGGGGCGGAAACTCAGCGTCCGCTGGCGACGGTAGTGGTAGGCGGTCTGTTCACTTCCACTGCGTTGACCTTGCTGCTGTTGCCGCTGATGTATGAGTGGGTGGAGACACGCCGCGAACGCAAACAAGCGAAGTAAACCAGTAGCGTGCGGCCTGAATTGGTCGCACGCAATCACTAAACAGGAGAATCTCCATGAAAGAAATCAAGGCTTATATACACAACCACCGCATTGCTGACGTGATTCGCGCTGTGAAGGAGTCAGGACTGTGCAACACGGACGGAACGCCTGGCTGCCGCAATCTCAGTGTCATCCCGGTGCAAAGCCTGCTCAAGGCGGTGGATGCCAGGGAACAACACTATTCTGTCGAGTTGGCCGAGACGGTCATCAACGAATGCAGGTTGGAGTGTAAGCGCCCCATGAAGTACAGGCTGGTTTGATACGAATTATTTTCGGATGATAGCGACCTCGCATAAAGGAGGTTGCAAATGAACGAAAGAACGGAATACTGGACTGCGCATGTTACGGCGGCCGAACAGGAAGGGATTTCTGCGAGTGAGTATGCGAGACGACATGGGCTGGCGGTGAAGACCCTGCAGTACTGGCGGCGGAAGCTGAATGCAATCAACCAGACCGGGGAGCCGCTGCAGGCCGGTAAATTTGTTGCACTGCATGTGGCGCCGGGTGCTGCACATCAAAACAACTGCACACTGGACCTGCCCTCCGGCCTGCGCCTGGCGATGTCGGCGTTGCCTTCGCCGGAATGGTTGGCGGCGTTGTCGCGCGTT
>JAJYLY010000016.1 GCA_021787435.1 Pseudomonadota bacterium
CAACAAGTCGCATGCCCAGATGGCGGAATTGGTAGACGCGCACGGTTCAGGTCCGTGTGCCGCAAGGTGTGGAGGTTCGAGTCCTCTTCTGGGCACCAACAAATTAAAAACTGCTCGCTCATGCGAGCTTTTTTTTCGTATCCAGAAAGCGGAACGCAAGCGTGTTCCGCACTAGGACTCGAAAGACATCCAATGCAATGGTTGCCTTGGTCGCGCTTTCGTGACCGATCCATTTTGGGCACCCACTGCTTGCTCATGCGGACATTTTTCGTGCCCAAAACAAACCGCTCCAGCCCGACACCTCAAAAACCCTGCGCCATTCTACACGATAAGCAGCTACGACCATACGCAGCCTGACGGATCATTTTGCGAGCAGCCTTTCCACATATCGTCCCACCCCCTCTTCCACGGTGAGAAACGGCGCAGCATAGCCGCTCCTGCGCAGCGCGCCAATGTCGGCCTGGGTATAGCTCTGGTACTTGCCTCTGAGCGCATCCGGAAACGGTATATATTCGATCAAGCCTTCCTGCTGCAGCCCAGCAAGGCTTAATTCGCTCTTACCTTCGAAGCGGCGCAAGGTGTTGATGGTTGCCACTGCCACATCATTGAAACTTTCGGCTCGCCCCGTGCCCAGGTTATAAATGCCGGATATCTCCGGGTGGTCGAGAAAATACATGTTGACCTTGACCACGTCTTCTATTGAGATAAAGTCGCGCAGCTGACAGCCGTTGTCATAGCCATCGCAGCCTTCAAACAGCTTTACCTTGCCATGCTCGCGATACTGGTTGAAAAAGTGGTAGGCCACAGAAGCCATTCGCCCCTTGTGCTGCTCCCTCGGTCCATATACATTGAAGTAGCGCAATCCAACCACTTGCGCGGAGAGCTTGTGACGGCGGCGCATGATCTGGTCGAACAGAAACTTGGAATAGGCATACACGTTGAGCGGCGCTTCGCATTCGCGGTTTTCCCTGAAATCCTTGCCTCCACCGTATACGGAAGCGGAAGACGCATACAGAAACGGAACCTCTTCTTCCTGGCAGTAATTGAGCAATTCCAGCGTGTACTGGTAGTTGTTGTCCATCACATAGCGCCCATCCGTCGCCATCGTGTCTGAACACGCGCCCTGATGAAGCACCGCGACGACCAACCCGTCGAAGTATCCTTCATGTATCTTCTTCCTGAAATCTTCCTTGTCCAGAAAGTCGGCGATGTCGCAATCCACCAGGTTCCTGAATTTGTCCGCGCTCTTTAAGTTGTCCACCGCGATGATGTTGTTCTCGCCGCGATCATTGAGCGCCCTGACAAGATTTGAACCTATAAAACCGGCAGCGCCGGTAACTATATAGTACATGCTTCCTCCTTAATAGGATTAAGGATTGAGGAAAACCACCACACTGCTTTTCACTCTTTCCTTAATCCTGACGCTTGCATATTCTGCACAATCTCTTCGCGGCTGACCACCGCCGTGCCCAGTTTGCCGACCACGATACCTGCCGCGCGGTTGGCTACCCGCATCGCGTCCACCATGTCCGCGCCGCTGGCCAACATCACAGCCAAAGTTGCGATCACGGTATCTCCCGCACCGCTGACATCGAACACCTCGCGAGTATAAGTCGCCTCATGTTGCACGCCGCCCTCGCGATACAGGCTCATGCCGTCTTCGCTGCGCGTGATGAGCAGCGCATCCAGTAGCAACTCGCGCCGCAAGTTTTGTGCCTTGCTGTTAAGCTCAGCCTCATCCTGCCAGCCGCCCGCCACTTCGCGAAATTCACTACGGTTCGGCGTCAACAGCGTAGCCCCTTTGTAGCGCGCATAATTATCACCCTTGGGATCGACCAGCACAGGCTTTCCCACCTCTTTTGCCATCTCGATCATCTGGGCGATATGCGCAAGCCCTCCCTTGCCGTAATCGGACAATATCACCACATCGGCCAGAGGCAGCTGTGCCCGAAAATCCGCCAAGGCTGCATGCAGCACTTCATGACTGGGCGGCGTCTCGAAGTCGATGCGCAACAACTGCTGATGTCGCGCCACCGCACGAAGCTTGATGATGGTGGAGATGCTGCCGTCGCGATGCAAAAGCGCATTGAGATTGGCATGCTCCTTGAGCAGTTTTTCAAGGCAGGTTCCTGCCTCATCGTTGCCCACCACGGACAGGAGTGTAGCTTGAGCGCCCATGGCTGCAATATTTCTCGCCACATTCGCGGCACCACCCGGCCGCTCATCGACCCGATTCACTTTGAGCACAGGGACAGGCGCCTCAGGAGAGATGCGATGCACATCGCCAAACCAGTAACGATCCAGCATCACGTCGCCCACCACCAGCACTCGAGCATTCTCAAACCGGGGCAGTTCGTTCATGCCAGCCCCCTGATCTGCTCATGGATATCTAAAAGCGCCTGCAAGGGATCGACAGCCTTGGTGATCGGGCGACCTATTACAAGATAGCTGGAACCGGAACGCAACGCTGCACGAGGAGTCATCACCCGCGACTGATCGTCAAGGCTTGCCTCAACAGGACGTATCCCCGGCGTGACCAGGCAAAACGCCTTGCCGCACTGCTCGCGCAGCCGCTCGGTTTCCAGCGCCGAACACACCACGCCATCAAGCCCGCAGTCCTGCGCAAGTTTAGCCAGACGCAGCACCATTGCTTCTGGTGTTTCAGCAATGCCCAGATCAGCAAGATCTGACTGATCCATGCTGGTGAGCAGCGTAACCGCAATCAATCTTGGCTGGTATGTGCTGCTTGATACCGCCTCCTTTGCCGCATCCAACATTCTGCGGCCTCCCAGCGCATGCACATTGATCATCCAGACGCCGAGGCCGGCTGCCGCCTTGCATGCTTGCGCTGTGGTATTGGGTATGTCGTGAAATTTCAGGTCCAAAAAAATCTCGAAGCCGTTCTTCATCAACTGCTCCAGTAAAGCTGGGCCAGTCACAGTGAAGAGTTCCTTGCCCACCTTCAGCCGACACAGTTCTGGCGACAATCGATGTGCCAATGCCAGCGCAGGCGCCGCAGATGGAAAATCTAGTGCGACAATTATTTTCGGATCGCTCATAACGGTTTGCCATTTTCCTCATCGCGCCTGGGCGCATAACTATCCCATGCCTGACAGGCAGGGCAATGCCAGTAAAACTTTCTCGCCTTAAAGCCGCAATGATTGCAGTGATACATCGCCAGATTCCTCGTGCGCTTGTGTATCAGATCCTTGACCAGCTCGATATCTGCACGCCTTTCCAGAGACACATCCAGCAAACGCGCTTCGAGCAGTTTATCCAGCCCAAGCAGCGTCGGATTGCGCGCCATCTCGTCCCTGACCAGCTGATAGGCCGATGCAGGGCTCTCGAATTTCAGGATGCCTTCAAAAGCCACATTCAAAAGATCGATGGAGTGATATTTCACCAGATAACTGCGCAAGAGCAAAATACCTTCTGCCTCGCGCCCCGTGGATCGGTAGGCAGAAAGCAATCGTTCAGCCACCAGCTGCAGATACTGCGCATCCTGCTTTTCGATTCCCTTCCAGAGCGCTATCGCTTCTTCCACTCTGCCTGCTGCAAGCTCCATGTCGCCCAGCATGATGGTCGCGCGCACAATGGACGGACAAACATGCAAAGCCTGCTGCAGATACTCACGCGCCTTCTCCTGATTGCCCGCCTTGATTTCTTCTTCCGCCAGTTCGCAGTAAAAGAAAGCAACCAGCTTCCCGCCTGGCTGACCGGATATCTGCGAAAGCTGCTCTGCTACCGAAATCGCCTTGATCCAGTCATGTTCCTTCTGGTACAGCTCCAACAGGAACTCCAGAGAAGATTTGGCATAAGTGGTTTTTTTCAATTCGCCAAACAGGCTCTCTGCCCTGTCCAGTATTCCTGCCTTCAGGTAATCCTGCGCCAGTTCGAAGATGGCCTGCTGGCGCTTGTCGTCATCCAGATCCGCGCGGTCCACTAAATTGTGATGCATGCGCAAGGCGCGATCCACTTCTCCGCGTCGACGGAAAAGGCTGCCCAGCGCAAAGTGCAACTCGACCGTGTGAGGATCGATCTTGACCACTTCGATGAAGGCCTCTATCGCCTTGTCTTGCTGCTCGTTGAGCAGAAAATTTAAGCCCTGAAAATACGACTCCGGCAATGCCGTGGACTCGGAGAGCAGTCGCTTGATATCAAGACGCGCAGCCCACCAGCCCATGCCAAAAAACAGCGGAAAAACAAGCAGCATCCACGGTTCAAATTCCATTAAATACTCGCAAAAATTCGATGAACGAAGCCCGACAACATGCCATTCAAGGCTGCACGTCGATATGTTTCTTAAGGTCCGCTATCTCGCGCCTCATCCGGGCAATTTCACGGCGCTGGCGAAACCAGATGCCCAACGTCGCAAGAATACCCAAGCCCGCGCCCACTGCAAAAAACAGCAACAGCGCAATCACTAGGGACGATTGCCACTCATAACCAAAAAAATAATGCAGCGTGACAGGCTGTCCATTCTTGAGCGCAAACCCAAGCAGGATGATGAAGAGCAGCAACTGCAACAGCCAGCCTATGTAACGCATTGGTATACCCCGAATGTTCCCCAGTGAACGATAGCATAAAAAAGGCGGCGATATCTCTCAATATCGCCGCCACTCCATGCCGGATCGCTATCAGGATGCGTCTTTTCCTACCCGCTCCCTAAGATCCTTGCCCGCTTTGAAATGGGGCACATATTTGGCCGGAACCTTGACTTTGTCGCCGGTCTTGGGATTTCTCCCCTGACGCGGCGGACGGTAATTCAAACCAAAGCTGCCGAATCCGCGAATCTCTACACGGCCACCGCGCGCAAGCGTGGTGGACAACGCATCCAGTATCACTTTAACGGACAGCTCTGCATCCTTGGCCAGCAGCTGCGGATGCAGCTCAGCCAGCCGTGCAATCAAATCAGAGCGAGTCATGCTTATTCCTTACGTTCAAGCTTCGGTCTTGCTGCCACCCATCTTGGCCTTGAGCAATGCTCCCAGATTGGTTGTTCCGGCACTGGTGCTGCTGTCCGCTGCCAGCTTCTGCATCGCGGCGGTATCTTCAGCTTTGCTTAACGCCTTGACGGACAGGCTGATACCGCGGCTCTTGCGATCCACGCTGATGATCATCGCCTTGATCGCATCACCTTCCTTCAGATGCGTACGTATGTCCTCGACACGGTCGACCGACAGCTCGGAAGCTTTCAGATACGCTTCCACATCGCCCTCCAGCATCACGACAGCACCCTTGGCATCCACCGACTTCACAACGCCGTTGACGATCGCACCCTTTTCATGAGTAGCTGCAAAACCGCCGAACGGGTCGCCTTCCATCTGCTTGATGCCCAATGAGATGCGCTCGCGCTCGACGTCGATGGCCAGTACTACGGCTTCGACCTCATCGCCCTTCTTGAAGTTGCGCACCATTTCTTCGCCGGGCTGAGTCCATGACAGATCGGACAAATGCACCAAGCCATCGATGTCGCCATCCAGACCGATGAACACGCCAAAGTCGGTGATGGACTTGATCTGTCCGCGTACCTTGTCGCCCTTCTTGTGGTTGATCGCAAAATCATCCCAAGGATTGGAATGGCACTGCTTCATGCCAAGAGAAATGCGGCGGCGCTGCTCGTCGATCTCCAGTATCATCACTTCGACTTCGTCGCCTACCTGCACAACCTTGGAAGGATGAACGTTCTTGTTGGTCCAGTCCATTTCAGACACGTGAACCAGGCCTTCTATGCCCTGCTCGATTTCAACGAATGAACCGTAGTCGGTCAGATTAGTGACTTTTCCGAACAGGCGCGTGCCCTGCGGGTAGCGGCGCGCAAGGCCATTCCACGGATCGTCGCCCATCTGTTTGATGCCCAGAGAAACGCGATTCTTTTCTTGGTCGAACTTCAATATCTTGGCTTCAATTTCGTCGCCGACTGTCAAGACTTCAGAAGGATGCTTCACGCGACGCCATGCCAGATCGGTGATGTGCAAGAGACCGTCGATGCCGCCCAGGTCAACGAACGCGCCGTAATCGGTGATGTTCTTGACCACGCCCTTGACGATTGCGCCTTCCTTCAAGTTTTCCATCACGTTTTCACGGTCGGCACCCATCGTCTCTTCCAGCACGGCGCGGCGCGAAACCACCACGTTATTGCGGCGGCGATCAAGCTTGATGACCTTGAATTCCATGGTCTTGTTTTCGTACGGCGTGGTGTCCTTGACAGGGCGGATGTCAACCAGCGAACCCGGCAGGAACGCGCGGATACCGTTAACCATTGCAGTCAGACCGCCCTTGACCTTGCCGCTGACAAAGCCTTCGACAATCTTGCCCTCTTCCATCGCAAGCTCCAGGTCGTGCCATGCAGCCAGACGCTTGGCCTTTTCGCGAGACAGCTTGGTTTCACCATAGCCGTTCTCCAGCGATTCGATTGCAACGGTGACGAAGTCCCCTGCGGCAACTTCCATTTCGCCCTTGTCGTTCAGAAATTCCTCGACAGGAATCCAGCTTTCGGACTTGAGTCCGGCATTCACGACCACCACATTGTGGTCGATACGCACAACTTGTGCGGTGATCAGTTCGCCTGCGCGCATTTCCTTGCGCGTCAAACTTTCTTCAAACATGGCGGCGAAACTGTCGGGGTTCATTGCTGCATCTGCGGTTGCGTTCATCGAATACACCTAAAAATTTTTCTGTTTGCACAGAAGGTTAGTTAAAAACCCAAAGGAGACAGTCCTATGGGGCCAGACATTTTTCCCGGCAGCTCATCAGCACTGACTCTACCGCCTGCTCGATATTCAAAGCCGTGGTATCCAGCAGACTCGCATCCGGGGACTGTTGCAAAGGCGCCGCACTGCGCTTACTATCCCGCTCGTCCCGCGCCCTGATATCCTGCAAAAGGGTAACGATATTAGCATCCATTCCTTTTTCTTTCAACTGCTTATATCGGCGTTCTGCGCGAGCCTCTGCCGAGGCGGTCAAAAATATTTTTATCGCGGCATCGGGAAATACCACAGATCCCATGTCGCGCCCGTCTGTCACCAAACCAGGCGCGCGCCTTGATGCTCGCTGCTTATCGAGTAAGGCTGCCCTGACCTTCGGCAATGCAGCAACTTTGGATGCCGCAGCTGCACACGCCTCACCGCGCAATTCATCTCCCATCAGAACGTCGTCCAACCAGATTTGCACTCCCCTGAACTCGACATTCATACGTCCAGCCAAGTCTGCAAGCGCTCGTTCGTCATCGAGCGATACGCTATCGCGTGTTGCCGCCATCGCCAGCAAACGATACAAGGCGCCGCTGTCGAGATAATGAAAACCCAGCCTGTCCGCCACTCTCTGCGCGACCGTCCCCTTGCCCGATGCGGAAGGACCGTCGATCGCAATCACCGGAACCGCCTTGGTTACCATGGAAAAGGCAGAAAAATAATCAGGGAAAGTTTTCGCAACGCAACCGGGATCGTTAATGCGCACCCCTTGTCCGAAAGCCGCCAGCGAAAAACACATCGCCATGCGATGGTCGTCATAAGTGTCGATGCCGGATTGAGGATTGAGGATTAAGGAACGAGAAGCCGGTGGTGTGATGCGAATAAAATCGGCTCCCTCATCCACGATTGCGCCTACCTTGCGCAATTCGGTTGCCATCGCGTGTATCCTGTCGGTTTCCTTCACGCGCCAGCTGGCGATGTTGCGCAATACGGTCGTACCTTCCGCATAAAGCGCTGCGACAGCCAGCGTCATCGCCGCATCCGGTATGTGGTTGCAATCCAGATCGATCGTCTTGAGCTTGCCGTTCTTTGGCGCAGCAGCCTCCATCCAGTTATCCCCGATGCTGACCTCGGCACCCATCAGTGCCAGCGCATCTGCAAAACGCACGTCGCCCTGCACGCTGTTTTTGCCGACCCCCATCACCCGGACAGGGCCACCGCCGATCGCGCCTGCAGCCAGGAAATAGGAGGCTGAAGAGGCATCGCCTTCCACATGGATGATTCCCGGACTCATGTAACGGCATCCACCAAACACAAAGAAATTCTGCTCATCCTGCTTCACCACATCGACACCAAAGCGCTTCATCATCGCCAGCGTAATTTCGACATAAGGCTTGGAGATCAGCTCGCCTGCCACCTTGACTCGCACAGTCTGCCCTATCAACGGCAATGCCATCAGAAGACCCGTCAGGAACTGACTAGACACATCGCCCCTTACTTCAACCGTGTCGCCCGCGAGAACAGAGGGAGAAATATGCAAGGGCGGAAAACCCTCGCTACCCAGATAGCGGATGTTGGCACCCAATTGTCGCAGTGCATCCACCAAGTCGCCGATCGGACGCTCGTGCATGCGCGCCACACCCGAGAGCTTATAATTGCCGCCTGACAAAGCGAGCGCCGCGGTCAGCGGCCTGAATGCAGTGCCTGCATTGCCCAAAAACAGCTCGGCTTCCTTGACAGGGAAATTTCCGCCGCAACCAGTAATCTTATAAGCATTTGCTTCAATCTGCTCCACAGCAATTCCCAAGATGCGCAAAGCATCCAGCATGCGTTCGGTGTCATCCGAATGAAGAAGGTCGCGAACCTCGGTCACGCCATCGGACAATGCGGCCAAAAGTAGCACCCGGTTTGAAATGCTCTTGGAACCCGGCAGAACGATAGTGCCGCACGCGGACATCAAAGGGGGTAAATCGATATATTCAGTTTGATTCATGTTGCACTTTCAAATTTTCTCATTACGGCGAGAACAATTATTGTGGTGTCCAGCTGCCGCGCACCTCGCGCGCCAGGCTGAATATTTCTTCAAGCTTCGCGGCGTCATTGTTTTCCAGCGCCTGGTAAATGACGTAGAGCTCATCCGCATATCGTTTCACTTCATGCAGCAAGGCGTCGCGATTGGCCAAACTGATATCGCGCCACATTTCAGGAGAGCTTGCCGCAATCCGCGTGAAATCACGAAAGCCGCTGGCCGCAAAAGAAAGCAGCAGGTCCCTGTTTTCGCGCTCTGCAATATCGTGCACCAGCGCGAATGACAACAGATGCGGTAGATGACTCACCGCCGCAAACACTTCGTCGTGCTGACGTGCTGTCAGTTCGCTCACCACCGCACCGCAGGCTTCCCAGGCTTTGCGCACGCGCAAAATGTCATCTTTCGAATTTTCAGGAAGGGGCGTGAGCACCACTTTCTTGCCGGCATATAAATCAGCGCGCGCCGCCAGCGCCCCACTCTGCTCCGCGCCCGCGATCGGGTGCGAGGGAATAAAGCGCGACACTTTGTCTTTCAAATTTGCATAGGCAGCCGCGACCACATCGCCCTTGGTGCTGCCCCCGTCGGTGACCAGCGTATACAAGCCCAGATGCGGTTTAATGCGGTTCATCAGCTCGCCCATCTGGCCTACCGGTGTAGCCAGCAACACCAGATCAGCACTTGCAACTTCAATCGCCACATCCTGCCCGATGCGGTCTACGATGCCGAGCCCTCTTGCCTGCTCAAGCGTTTTGGCGCTGCGCCCGAAGCCCACCACTTCGCCGACCGCATTGGCGCGCCGCAAAGCCAGCGCAAATGAACCGCCGATCAGCCCTGCTCCGAAGATGACGACCTTCTTCAAACCGGATTCAGTGCCGCGCATGTCCGCCTCCCTCATGTTCCTGCAACGCGCGCTCGATGCGGCGATCAGGGATTATCCACATCAACGCGACTAGCACATACAGGCCATTGGCCAGCCACGACTCCACAAATGCCAGAGGTATAGCAGCAGCATAGATCAAGGGGGAAACCTTGCCTTTGATATCTCGACCTACCGCATGAGCCAGCAACGACCCTTCTCCCTGATTGCAGATGATGGTTTTCTGCAGGATCCAGTATGCGATCGCCGCCATGAACAGCACCAACCCGTAAAGCGCGGAAGGCCTTGAAGCAAAGTGGTTCTCGCCCGTCCACCCGGTCACGAATGGAAACAGCGAAAGCCAGAACAGCAGATGCAGATTGGCCCACAGGATCGCGCCGCTCACATGCTGCACGCTGTGCATCATGTGGTGATGGTTGTTCCAGTAAATGCCGATATAGACGAAGCTCAGCACATAGCTCAAAAACACCGGGAACAGGGGAAAAAGCACTGTCAGATCGTCGCCATGCGGCACCTTCATCTCAAGCACCATGATCGTGATGATGATCGCAATGACCCCATCGCTGAATGCCTCCAGACGCCCCTTGCCCATGGCCGACCGGGAAACTACAGCGAGCGGCCGATCGCACCGGCAATCGCGGAAAGCGTGCCCATCAGCTTCTTAAGCTCGGCAGGGGTCAGCGCCTGATCCGCATCGCACCAAGCCTCACAGGGATTGGGATGCATCTCGACCAGCAATCCGTCAGCACCTGCGGCGATAGCCGCCTGAGAGAGAGAAGCCACCATCCACGCCTTGCCGCCCGCATGGGAAGGATCGATGATCACCGGAAGATGGGTCTCTTTTTTCAGCACGGGAATCGCGGTCACGTCCAGCACGTTTCTGTAATAAGTTTCAAAGGTACGTATGCCGCGCTCGCAGAAGATGATGTTGTGATTGCCTCCTGCCGCGATGTACTCTGCCGCCATCAGCCATTCCGAGATGGTCGCCGACATGCCTCGTTTCAGGATCACGGGCTTGTTGACCCTTCCGACTTCCTTCAACAGATCGAAGTTCTGCATGTTGCGCGTGCCGATCTGGATCACGTCCACGTCGTATTCCATGAACATATCGAGCTGACGCACATCCATCAGTTCAGTGACGATGGGCAGCTTGTATTTGTCGGCCGCCTTCCTGAAAATATCCAGCCCTTCCACACCCTTGCCTTGGAACGCATAGGGACTGGTGCGCGGCTTGAACGCGCCGCCGCGCATCAGCCGGCAACCCGCATCGTGTACGTATTTTGCGGACAGATCCATCTGCTCCTGGGTCTCGACGGAACAGGGGCCTGCGATGATCTGAATCTGGTTGCCTCCCAGCGGGATGCCCTTGATGTCAATCACGGTGTCGGCCTTGTGCGATTCGCGCGACACGATCTTGTACTGTTTGGCGATATGCATTGCCGATTCCACGCCCGGCAACGGAGTGAACATCTCCTCAGACAGCTGCCGTTCGTCGCCGATCGCGCCGATCACCGTGCGCTCCACGCCGCGCGAAATGTTGGCCTTGAGCCCTGCTGTCTCCAGCTTCTTCACCACCGTGCCGATCTGCTCGTCGGTGACATCTTTTCCCATCACTATGATCATGCTGCTTCTCCTAGCACCTGCTTCAATGCAGATAAAAATTTCTGGTTCTGCGTTTCCAGACCGATTGAAACGCGCAAATAGTCCGGCATATTGTAACTGGCTATTGGCCTGACGATCACGCCCAATTCGAGCAGACGGCCATAGATGAGAGCCGCGTTGCGAATCTTGAAGCTGACGAAATTGCCAAACGAGGGAATGTAATCCAGCCCCATTGCGCTCAAGCCATCCGTGAGCTGCTTCATGCCGGAAAGGTTCAGCTCGTAGGTCTTCCTTACAAATTCCGCATCATCCAGCGCCGCCTTTGCCGCAGCCTGTGCCACGCTGTTCACATTGAAGGGCTGGCGCACACGATTGATCATGTCTACGACTTCCGCATCGCCCATCGCATAGCCCACGCGCAAGCTGGCAAGCCCATACGCCTTGGAAAAAGTGCGCGAGATGATCAGGTTGCGGAATTCACCAAGCCAGGCAACGCTGTCGTAACGGCAGTCTTCGGGTAGATATTCATTGTAAGCCTCGTCCAGCACCACCAGTATATTTTTTGGTAGCGCGCGCAGAAATCCGTGAAGTTCAGAGCCGTCCAGGAATGTGCCAGTCGGATTGTTCGGGTTAGCGATGAATACAAGCTTCGCATGATGCGCTATTGCGGCCTGTCGCATCGCATCAAGGTCATGACCGAAGTTTTTTGCAGGCACGCTGATGCCGGCAGCACCCACCGCCTGAACCGCCAGCGGGTAAACCGCGAACGCGTGCTCGGAATAAACCGCGCGGTCCCCAACCGTCAGGAATGCGCGTGCTGCGAGCTCCAGCAGGTCGTTGGAACCGTTGCCCAGGAAGACCTGTCCGAAGGATACGCCGAAACGTTTCACCAGCGCTTCCTTCAATTCGTATCCGTTCCCATCAGGATACAGCGCGATTTCATCAAGCGCGGCATGACCAGCAGCTGTTGCCTTGGGGCTTGCACCCAGAGGATTCTCGTTCGAGGCAAGCTTCACGATGTCAGCAATACCAAGTTCGCGCTCAAGCTCTGAGATCGGCTTGCCGGGCTGGTAAGGTGCGATCGCGCGTATATAGTCCGGCGCCAGTTCCGAATAATTCATTTCAACAACCATCTAAAAAAGAGATAAAAAAGCAAATTAAACCCATAAATCCATGCTCACGCCTCTCTGCTGACTCTCTTTCGAAAAGAAGGTCAGGGGCCTGCCACGCAAGCATCCCGTTATATCGCAACCGGATATGAACCCAGTATCTTCACGAAGGCGGCAGAGCGTTTAAGTTCTTCCAACGCAACCGCCACTTTCCCGTCTTCCTGATGCCCCTCTATGTCCACGAAAAAGACATATTCCCAAAGGCCGGAGCGCGACGGACGAGACTCGAACTTGGTCATGCTCACATTGTGTTCTGCCAGAGATGCCAGCAATCCATGCACCGCGCCCGGTTTGTTCTCCGCAGACAACACCATCGAGGTCTTGTCTTTGCCCGATCTTGCCACCTGCTGCTTGCCTAGCACCAGAAAGCGCGTGGTGTTTCTCGCGTCATCCTCTATGTTCTCCACGCACAGGTTCAAAGCGAAATGCAGTGCCGCCTGACTGCCTGCAATCGCAGCGCTCCCGGGATGTTCCGCCGCAAGGCGTGCCGCCTCCGCATTGCTGGATACCGGTACGCGCGCAACATGAGGCAGGTTCACGTTCAGCCATCCTTGGCATTGGCCCAAGGACTGCGGATGGGAATAGACAGTTTCAATCAGCTTCAGGTCGCATTGCGTGGCAAGTAGGCATTGGTGTATCGCAAGCATCACCTCGCCGCAGATATAAAGGCCGCTTTGCAAAAGCAGATCCAGTGTGCGTCCCACAGCCCCTTCCGTGGAATTTTCGACAGGCACCACGCCATATCGTGATATGCCGTTCTCCACAGAACGGAACACGTCGTCTATGGTGGCGCAGGACTGCCCAACGATGGCGGTGCCGAAACGCTTCAGCGCTGCGGCCTCGGTGAATGTGCCCTCCGGCCCCAGGTAGGCAACCGAAATCGGCGCCTCAAGTGCCCTGCACTGCGACATCACCTCGGTGAAAAGCGTGGCTATCGCCTCATTGCCGAGCGGCCCTTTGTTGGCGTCCTGCAGGCGGCGCAACACCTGCGCCTCGCGCTCCGGGCGCAGAATGATGCCATCATCCTTCAGATGTCCTATGCGCTCTGCGATGGCAGCGCGCTCGTTGAGCAGCCTCAGCAATTCGTCATCGATGCGGTTGATTTCATCCCTGCACTGTTTCAGCTGTTCGCTCATGCTTCTTCCACCAGGGCGCGCACCATCAGCACGCCGGGAATCGCCGATATTTTTGCGATCAGGTCATCGGGCACCTCGGAATCGGTATCCACCAGCGTATAAGCCATTTCGCCGCGCGACTTGTTCATCATCGTGTGTATGTTGATGCCCGCTGCGGCAAGCGTGGTGGATATCTGTCCCAACATGTTGGGTACGTTGGCGTTCGCGATCGCCAGGCGGTATGCAGACTCCCTGGGCATCGTAAGCGTCGGGAAATTCACCGAGTTGGTGATGTTGCCATGCTCGAGGTATTCGCGAACCTCTTCAACCACCATAACCGCGCAGTTCTCTTCAGCCTCTTCGGTAGAAGCGCCCAGGTGCGGCAGAGTCAGCACGCCCGATTTCCCCTGCAGATCATGCGCCGGAAAGTCGCACACATAGCCGTGCAGATGCCCGCCTTCCAGGCCCGCGAGCACCGCACTGCTGTCGACGATCGCATCGCGCGAAAAATTGAGCAGCACAGCCCCCAGCTTCATCGCCTTCACGCGCCCGGCATCGATCAGATTGCGCGTGGCGGGAAGCAGCGGCACATGCAGCGTGACGAAATCGCTGTGGCGCAAGAGTTCATCTATGCTTTGCGCTTTTTTGACCTCCGAGGAAAGGCTCCATGCGCCCTCGACCGTAATCTCCGGGTCAAACCCGTAGACATGCATGCCGAGCTTCAGCGCGACATCCGCAACCAAGCGGCCTATCGCGCCCAGGCCTATGACGCCTAGCGTGCGTCCGCGCAATTCGATGCCGGCATAATGTTTCTTGCCATCCTCGACCTGCTTGTGCAGCGCCTCGTCATCTCCTTGCAAACCAGAAACAAACAGCAAGGCAGGCACGATGTTGCGCGCTGCCAACAGCATGCCCGCCACCACCAGTTCCTTGACCGCATTGGCATTGGCTCCCGCCGCATTGAACACCGGGATGCCGCGCGCGCTCATCTTTGCGACAGGCACGTTATTGGTGCCCGCGCCGGCTCTGGCAATGGCCTTCACGCTGGCAGGAATCTCCATGTCGTGCATGACCTGCGAGCGCACCAGGATAGCATCTGGCTCGGTCATCTGCGCCGACACCTGATAGCGCTCCGATGGGAAACGCCCAAGCCCCTGGTTCGAGATCTTGTTGATGGTCAGGATGCGGTATGGGGTAACCATGATTACGCGTTTGCCCTTGCGAATTCCCCCATGAAGCTTGCCAGCGCCTGCACGCCTTCCAGCGGCATCGCATTGTAGATCGATGCGCGCATGCCGCCCACGGAGCGGTGCCCCTTGAGCTGCAGGAGTCCGCGCGCGTCAGCCTCCTTCAGGAATGCGCCATCCAGCGCCGCATCCTTCAGGGTGAAAGGCACGTTCATCCGCGAGCGGTTGGCATGGGCGACAGGGCACTGGTAAAAACCGCCGCTCCCGTCTATCGCCGCATACAGCAGTTTGGCCTTGGCGATATTGGTCTTTTCCATCGCCGCGATCCCGCCCTTCTCCTTTAGCATCTGGAACACCAGCCCCGCGATATAGATGCCATAGGTCGGAGGGGTGTTGTACATCGACTCGTTGTCCGCATGCGTCTTGTAATCCAGCATCGTCGGCGTGCCGTCCGCGACATGCCCCAGCAGATCTTCGCGCACGATTGCGATGGTGAGCCCTGCAGGGCCGATGTTCTTTTGCGCGCCCGCATAGATCACCCCGTATCTGGATACGTCTATCGGGCGCGACAGTATGTTCGAGGACATATCGGCCACGATGGGCACGGAAACGTCGGGCAGCCAGTCGAACTCCACCCCGCCTATGGTTTCATTGGGCGTGATGTGCAAATAGGCCGCATCCTTGTCGAACTGCCATGTGGAAAAATCGGGCACATAGGAAAAATTTTTGTCCGCACCAGATGCCACCACGTTCACCGCACCGAATTTCTTCGCCTCGGATATCGCCTTCTTAGACCATTCCCCGGTGTTGAGATAATCGGCGGAAGCTTTTCCACGCAGAAGGTTCATCGGAACCATCGCAAACTGCATGGAAGCACCCCCCTGCAGGAACAGCACCTTGTAGTTTCCGGGTATGCCCAGGAGTTCGCGCAGATCGGCTTCCGCCTTGGCCGCAATCCCCATGAACTCACGGCCGCGGTGCGACATTTCCATCACCGACATGCCGCTGCCCTGCCAGTCAAGCATTTCCGCCTGCGCTTGCTGCAACACTTCTTTTGGCAACACTGCCGGACCTGCGCTAAAGTTGTAAATGGTCATGTCGCTTCACTCCAAAAGTTATTGTCATTAGGATAGAGGATTGTGGATTGAGCTAAAAGCGGCTCAGCGGATTTTCCTCAATCCTCAGACTCGCTTCCTGATTCCTGCTCCCCATTTTCCGCACCCTGCTCATCGTCGCCGGGATCGGCAATGCGGCTCAAGCCCGCAAGCTTTTCGCCCTTCTCGAGGCTCATCAGCGTAACGCCCTGGGTTGTGCGGCCCATCTCGCGTATTTCCCTGACCCTTGTCCGGATCAGCACGCCGTTGGTGCCGATCAGCATGATCTCGTCTTCCGGATTCACCAGCGTTGCTGCTACTACGCGGCCGTTGCGCTCTGATGCCTGGATCGCAATCATGCCCTGTGTACCGCGCCCATGTCTCGTGTATTCGCCAACCGGGCTGCGCTTGCCGTAACCGTTCTCGGTCGCGGTCAGCACGCTTTGCTGTTCGTTTTCTGCGACCAGGAGCGAGATGACCTGCTGATTGGCGGCCAGCCTCATGCCGCGCACACCGCGCGAAGAGCGTCCAGTCTCACGCACGTCGTTCTCGTCGAAGCGCACCGCCTTGCCGCCGTTGGAGAACAGCATCACGTCGTGTTTTCCGTCGGTGATTGCAACCCCAATCAGGTAATCGCCTTCGTCGAGATTGATCGCGATGATGCCGCGCTTCATCGGGCGTGAGAAATCGGTAAGCGCAGTCTTCTTCACCGTGCCGTTGGCTGTGGCAAAGAACACGAATTTATCTTCTGTAAATTCGGCAACCGGCAGTATCGCATTGATCTTTTCGCCTTCTTCCAGCGGCAACAGGTTCACGATGGGCTTGCCGCGCGAGACAGGGCTGCCCTGCGGCACGTCATACACCTTCATCCAGTACACGCGGCCCCTGTTGGAGAAACACAAAATGTAATTGTGCGTGTTGGCGATGAACAGGTTGTCGATGAAGTCGTCTTCCTTGTTGTTGGTCGCCTGGCGGCCGCGGCCTCCGCGCTTCTGCGCGCGGTATTCATCCAGCTTCTGCGCCTTCATGTACCCGCCATGCGAGAGCGTGACCACCACGTCTTCGGGCGGTATCAGATCTTCCATGCTCATGTCGTGCGTGTGCGTGACGATCTCGCTGCGGCGCGCATCGCCGAACTGCGCCTTCACGGCCGCAAGCTCCTCGCCTATGATCGCGGTTACGCGCCCTGGCGTTGCAAGTATGTCGAGCAAATCGGTGATCTTGTCCATCACCTCGCGGTATTCGCCTATGATCTTGTCCTGCTCCATCCCGGTCAGGCGCTGCAGGCGCAATTCCAGTATCGCCTGCGCCTGCGCATCGGAAAGAAAGTAGCTGCGCACGCCATTTGATTCGACCAGACCGAACTGGGGCGCCAGACCATCAGGGCGCGATGCATCGCTCACCCGGCTCAGCATTTCCTCGACCAGAGAGGATCTCCAGGCGCGCGCCATCAGTTCTCGCTTCGCATCTGACGGCGAAGGGGCTGCCTTGATGAGCTCGATGATCTCGTCCACATTGGACAGCGCCACAGCCAGGCCTTCCAGCACATGGCCGCGCTCGCGCGCCTTACGCAGTTCGAATATGGTGCGGCGCGTGACCACTTCGCGTCGGTGGCGCAGGAATGCATCCATCACCTGCTTCAGATTGAGCAGCCTGGGCTGGCCATCCACGATGGCCACCATGTTGATGCCGAAGCTGTCCTGCATCTGCGTTTCTTTGTACAGGTTGTTGAGCAGCACTTCGGCATTCTCGCCGCGCTTCAACTCAATCACCGCGCGCATGCCGGACTTGTCCGATTCGTCCCTGATCTCGGAGATGCCTTCCAGGCGCTTTTCGCGCACCATCTCGCCGATCTTGGTCAAGAGGTTCGCCTTGTTCACCTGATAGGGCAGCTCGTCTATGATGATCGCCTGGCGCTCGCCTTTCCCGATGTCCTCGAAATGGCAACGCGCGCGCATGATCACGCGGCCGCGCCCAGTGCGGTAGCCTTCCTTCACGCCGGCAAGACCATAGATGAAGCCCGCCGTCGGAAAATCGGGCGCGGGAACGAGCTCGATCAGCTCCTCGATGTCCATGTCGGGATTTTTCAGCAGCGCAAGACAGGCGTCTATCACTTCCGTCATGTTGTGAGGCGGGATATTGGTCGCCATGCCCACCGCGATACCTGAGGAACCATTCACCAGCAGATTGGGGAAACGCGAGGGCAGCACCAGCGGTTCGTGTTCCGATCCGTCGTAGTTGGGCCCGAAGTCCACGGTCTCCTTGTCAAGATCCGACAGCAGCTCATGCGCGATCTTCGCCATGCGGATTTCGGTATAGCGCATCGCCGCCGCATTGTCCCCGTCCACCGAACCGAAGTTGCCCTGCCCGTCAACCAGCATGTAGCGCAGCGAGAAAGGCTGGGCCATGCGCACGATGGTGTCATAGACGGCCGTGTCGCCATGCGGGTGGTACTTACCGATCACGTCGCCCACGATACGCGCCGATTTCTTGTAAGCCTTGTTCCAGTCGTTGGACAACTCGTGCATCGCAAACAGCACACGGCGGTGCACAGGCTTCAAGCCGTCGCGCACATCCGGCAGCGCGCGCCCGACAATTACGCTCATCGCATAGTCAAGGTATGACTTGCGCATTTCCTCTTCCAGACTGACCGGCAGTGTTTCTTTAGCGAATTGTTCCATGTGTATAGTATGTAGTTAGCCCAGAAATCAGCTCGCAAGTCTACCACAACCAGGCATGCCCCCGCCAGCCAGTCAACCCGGCCAAAACCTTATGCTCGGGAATAGTTGGTGAACGCGGCAAGTTTTGCTAAAGTCGCACCCTGACAACCCGATTGCACAAGCCATGAGCAACGCAGACCCGATCGAAATCGAGAAATTTTCCCAGCTGGCCCACAAGTGGTGGGACCCCAACAGCGAATTCAAGCCACTGCACGACATCAACCCGCTGCGCCTGAATTACATAGACAGGCTAGCCGGCCTTTCCGGCAAGACAGTGCTCGACGTCGGCTGCGGCGGCGGTATCCTTTCCGAAAGTATGGCGAAAACGGGGGCCATCGTCACCGGCATAGACCTGTCCGACAAGGCGCTGCAGGTCGCAAAGCTGCATCTATTGGAAAGCGGCATCCAGGTCGACTACCGCAAGATTGCGGTCGAGGACATGGCGACCGAATGTCCGGCAAGCTTCGACATCGTCACCTGCCTCGAAATGCTGGAGCATGTGCCCGATCCCCAAAGCGTGATTGCGTCCTGCGCAAAACTCGTGAAGCCGGGCGGCCATGTGTTTTTTTCGACGCTCAGCAGAAACCCGAAGTCCTATCTTTTCGCGATCATAGGCGCTGAATACATACTGAACATGCTGCCACGCGGCACTCATGACTATGCCAAATTCATCAAGCCCTCGGAGCTTGCACAATACTGCCGCAATGCCGGCCTTAACGTTACCGACCTCACGGGCATGAGCTACAACCCTCTCTCGAAGTCCTATTCGCTGGGCAAAGACAGCAGCGTGAACTACCTGGTCGCCTGCCAACGTGATTAACACCCTCTCCCCCAACCCCTCCCCCGTGCACGGGGGAGGGGAGCGCGCCAGTGCGGGAGTGGGCAGCATTCAAGCAGTGCTGTTCGACCTCGACGGCACGTTCGCAGATACAGCGCCCGACCTTGCCGCAGCACTCAATTTCACAAGGGCATCGCGCAATCTTCCGCCGCTGCCGCTGTCTGTGCTGCGCCCGCAGGCCTCGCACGGCGCAGCCGGCCTGTTGAAAACCGGCATGGGTATCACGCCGGAAATGCCGGGCTTTGCCGAATTGCGCGACATCTTTCTCGAACACTATGCAAGCCACATCTGCGTGCACACTGAACTGTTTAATGGAATGGCAGAGCTTGTGGAAAGTCTGGAGAAAAACAACATCAAATGGGGCATCGTCACCAACAAACCTCACCGCTACACGCTGCCGCTGATGCAGGAACTGGGCTATGCAGATCGCGCCTCATTCCTTGTCAGCGGCGACACCTGCAGCAATGCAAAGCCGCACCCCGAACCCCTGCTCCATGCCTGCCGGCTAATCAGCGCATCGCCTATGGATTGCCTTTATCTCGGCGACGATCTGAGGGACATGCAGGCTGCCAACGCGGCCATGATGCAAGGAATCATCGCTCACTACGGTTACATCGATGCAAATGCAAATTTGGAAACCTGGAATGCACGCGCGATCATCGACCATCCGATGGAACTTCTCGGGCTGATTGCGCTATAGAAAAATCAGGCAGCTGCATCGGCCGGGGAAACAATCCTCACGCCGGAAGCTGCCAGGCTTTCCGACAATACCAGCATGCCGCTGATCCAGACATTGATGTCAACGACGACCTTGCCCGAACCCACCGGTCACTCAGCTCTCATCCGCCAGCAGCTCGGCCAGCTTTTCGAGTGTCAGCCCGGCCTGCCTGGCCGCATCGGTTGCATTGTCCATTGCGTTCAACAGGCGGTCAGCATAGAAAGCCCTCATCGCCTCGTAATCCTCTAAACTTACCATCACGCCCACCACCCGGTCGTGACGCATCACCCGCACCAGTTCGGTGCTGCGATCCGCGCTCACCCATACACCTCGTCATGGCTGCCGATGTCGAGGAGCAGGATTTCGTGCTCCGTGATTTGCAGGGTGAGTGTGATGCGGTAGCTGTATGTGAGGCTGACGGCTTGCATGCCCTGGAGTTTGCCGGTCAGGGGGTGCAAGCGCAGGCCGGGTTGGAAGGGGTCGGCACTCAGTTGCTCCATCGTTTCGATGAAACGGGGCCGGAGGTCGGGGTGCTTGATCAGGAACTTGCGGACACGGCGGTCGAAAAAGGCCGTGGTGGTCAGAGTCCAGCTCATGCCGCAGGTTTACTGTCCATGTGTCGCATAAGGGCTTCGACGCTGTCGTGCCGGGTTACGCGGCCGGCTTTGGCATCCTTCAGCGAGTCCTTGAGGCGGGCCAAGGCGGCTTCTTCCTGGGCTTCGAGCAGTTCGCTGTAGCGTTCTTCGGTCAACACCACATATTGCGGACGGTTGTTCTTGATGATGTGTACGGGGCCCTGCTCCAGAGCCTCATCCACAGCAGCGATGCCGCGACGCTTGACTTCCTGGGCTGGGACGACGTTCATGCTTACCTCCAATACTTAAATAAGTACCTATTAAAGCACCATATCAGGCACCTGTAAAGCCACCAATTTATTCAGGCGATTGATGCCGCCCCTGAAAATAAAACTTGTCATGCTCCCATCACCCAAACCCTTTGGTACAACAGCTAGCCAATCGACTAAGCCCGCAAGCGGGCAAGTCGCTGGTTATCCCAAAGGTCGAGGGGCCAACCGAAAAGCTTGCGCAAATTTCACGTTAAACAACTTGAAATTGCAGGCGCCCGCTAACTACCGTGGTGAAAACGGCATGCGATGATCACCAGCTCTGCGTCAATTGCACGGTATACCAGCCCGGCAGGCTGGCTTCTTCCAGCGGGGTAGATGAAACGCCTGACAGTCTGGCGGCGAGATTTTGCGAGCAGCGGAGAATCATGCGAAGGGTTTGTCAAAAATGAATCAAGTCAGGCCGAGCATTTCCTCTGTCTGTGACAAAAGTAAAGTTTGCAATAGAACCAGAGTAATATTTACGCTTCATTAGTTTTCACGTCGTACCCAACATCGCCTTGAAATAGGTATTAGTCTCGGAATCTGTGCAGAATATGTAACAGCCCTTGCCGCCTCGCGTCATCAGGGTTCTATAGGTGTTTTTGATGATAACTTCTGCTTTTGCCCTTGCCTCCTCTGGATTAGCTTTTAAAAGTTTTTTGTAGCCCTTGATGGAGGAATCTGTTTTAGCGCGCATCTCTGCTTTTGTCACCACCCGCCCATCTCTTACAACAAAATCCGGCCCGATGATTACGCCGACATAATCCACTTCCAGACCTTGGCAAGTATGAATGCAGCCGACCTCGCTTACAGACTCAGGTTTAAGTATCCATAGATTTCCATCACTTGCCAGATTCCATGTCATCTCAAATTTGTGTTCCTTGATGGTGATGTCTTTTAACGAAGCATCATTATCACTCTTGCTTATCCAGTCCCAGCAATAACCGGCAACTATCCGCGCCTTGTTATTGATGCTATTTTTTTTGTAGATCGCATCTCTCAGCTCGTTTGGTGAATCAAAGACTTTAAAATCGTAAGCTATTCCATTCAGCGTTTCGTTTGCCGTATCTCGTATCTGCAGGGCATTGTCAACCCACGCAAGATAACCATCCGATCCATTGCATCGAAATTGTGACTGCAACTCCAACTCGTGAACATGAGCTCCTTGCTTAGTAGCCCAGCGCTTTATCTCACCGCTTTCACCAATATCCTTCATTGTCACTCGCTGATCTTCATCGAGGAAGAATACGCTGAACTTGGATGCCTCAATTATTTCCTTTATCTGGTTTTCACCCAGATTCTGAAACATGCCGGACTTTTCATTGAGCCTATGCGCTTCATCAACTATAAGTGCATCGAATATGTGCGCTTCGCTATCCGTGTATGAACCAGAACCCTTAAAGAGATTATTGATATGACTTTTCTTGAAAGAACCAATCAACTTGCTGGCATACACATCCCGGGGAGCGGAATTTTTTGTCACGTACTGGGCAAGCAAACGATTTTTAGTTAGCTCTACAAGCAGATTGACTGCGACAACTGACTTACCTGTGCCCGGGCCACCTTGCACAATCAAGACATGCTTTTCCTTTACGGTTGATCTGTTCGCCAGCGCAATTGCGGTTTCATAGACAATCTTCTGATCATCAATCATCAGAAACTCTTGATTGCCACTGAGAAGAGAGTCAAGCTTGTCTGCAAGATTTTTTGAAGGCCTGATCTTGCTGTTATCAATCCGATACATGATGTTATCGGAGTCGCCATATTTGACGTGCTGCTTGATGAACTCGGTGAGCTTCTTTGCATCCTTTTTCAGGAATGCCGGCGCCTTTGCCGTATGTTCATCGTAAAAATGATTGTTGATGACTTCATCTGAGATACAGTTATGCAGATATGTACAGGGCTTTAGCAGGATATTTTCTGTTTGCACCGATTCATTAAAATCTTCCAGCAATGCGGAATATACCCATGCTTGATACGACGGATGATTAACCTCTCGCATACTTCTGCCAATGAAAGTAGAAACAATGCCATCCATGCTGGTGGCCTCGACCTCGGTCCATTGCTTAAGCTCTATGATAATTGCGGTATTATTTCTACTTTTGCTTTTACCAGTGACGATGAAATCTATTCTCTTGGAGTTCTGAGGCAGCTTATATTCAATGGCCACTCCTGCATCATTTGGAATACCTTCATCGAAAAGTATGTTGCTCATATACATCATGGAATTTCTCCATGATGTTATTTCACTGTCTGATGTTGAATGGCCCAGATTTCGTTTGAATGCTGCAAGTATTTTGGTATCGATGTCATTGGATCGAACATCATCCATAAAATCCATCTTGTTAGCGGTATATACCAGCATAGTTATTGGGCGGCCTGATTTAGAATTTGAAAGTTAGCTCACTCATACTCGGTATATTTTTTTGAACTGCCACGCACTTTATCCGATGGATATTTTTTCGCATTCGCTTCAATTTTTTTACTCACTGCGCCAAGCAGATCAACATTCAATTTATCAGCGATCCTGACCAAATAAATTTGAATATCAGCAAGCTCTTCCTGAACTTGTTCCAATTTCTTCTGCTCAAGCGATCTAGATTGATCTTCAGTTAACCATTGAAAATGTTCAACTAGCTCTGCGGCCTCAGCAATTAGCGCCATGGACAAATTCTTGGGTGAATGGAACTGGTCCCAATCTCGCTCTTCCGCAAACTGCCTGAGTTGAATTTTTAGCTGATCATATTCTTTCATATATTTTTACTCCACATGCGCAGAACATCTAAGCCAGTCTAAACTACACAGGCTCTAATCAGCTAATTTTATCTGCTTCATACCAATTTTTTTTAGCGAGAGGCAATTCACGACAATCCAAAAGCACGGCTGGCGCAGTCTTCGTCAAGCTTGCCGGATTGTCACCACCAGACTTCCTTGCCTACCAGCTCGCCGGTGTCGACAGGCTTATGCAGATTCTTGCCGGTGATGCCGCCCAACAGCTCGTCCAGCCTGCACGCGGTAATGCCCATCGACTTCATATACTCTTCAGGCAGAATTTCGCCGGGTGAATTTCATCAAGCAACTTTTTCCTGATCCTTCAGCGCCACACCTTGGCGCCAATTGATCAAAACAGAATATTTTTTAAGGCGAAACACCTCTATTCAATACACCGCCTCATGATCACCCACATTGACCGGAATGATTTCTTCGTCCCGAATCAACAGCTCCAGCGTAATGCAATATGAAAGATTGATGGAAACAGAATGCAGCCCCTGCAACCTGCCGCCCAAGGCGTGCAGGCGAAGCGAAGGATTGCGCGGATTCAATTCCAGAAGCTGCAAGATCTTGAGATATTGCTTTTCAAGCTCGGGATGGCGCCTCAAAAAACGCGAGGCGCGCTTCAGGTATTGTTCGGTGAAGACCAGCTGAAAACTCATACAGCAGACTTATTCGCCCGCTTGACATGCTGAACCGGCAACTCCTTCACGAAGCGTCCCGCCGCAATATCAGCCCGCGTCTCGGCCAGCGCCGCCTCAAGTTCGCATTCGCGCAAGTAATGATATTGCTCAATCTCCATAACCACAAAGCGATCCTTGCCTCGCACCGAAACGATGGCTTCGGGCCGTTCTGCGAGCACCGCCTCGATGGCGGCGACGCCTTTTGTTTTCAGATCATTGGCGGTCAGGTTCGACATGACTCATTTCTTTCTGGCCTCATTTAAAGTGCTTTCAATAATACGATAAACAGTACGATCAATCAATCGTCTGACAGCATCACAACAGATTTGATGGCCGAGGGAACTTACCGGACGGACGCGCGTCATAGGCGTGCTACAATGAATATGCTTAGAAACCGGGGACGACTTGGCTTCGACGTGGGTTACAAAGCAGCGTAGGGCATACCGAGGACCCGCAACCTCGTAAATCAGCTGGAAAAAACTAGTCGCAAACGACGAAAACTACGCTTTAGCTGCTTAAGTCAGCTAGACCTCACACCATGCTGTCTGTGGAGTGGCTCAAAGCCGCAAGGCTGAGATGAGTGAGGTAAATTACACAGAATCGTGCCGGTCAGGGTTACTTTGACCGGAGCTAAAACTAAGGTGACTCGTTCCGTACCAGCCCGCCGGTTGGCGTGTCCGGGATTAAATCAAACAGCCAGGCTAAGTATGTAGAACTGCCTGTAGAGGGCTTGCGGACGCGGGTTCAATTCCCGCCGTCTCCACCAATACGATAAAAACAGCCATCCTCGCAGGTGGCTTTTTTATTGGATTTTCCCAG
This sequence comes from Pseudomonadota bacterium, assembly GCA_021787435.1. Taxonomy (GTDB): domain Bacteria; phylum Pseudomonadota; class Gammaproteobacteria; order Burkholderiales; family Gallionellaceae; genus Gallionella. The sequence continues at coordinate 25,202 of JAJYLY010000016.1, forward strand.
GAAAGGTGCTCTGAACGCCTTGTATTCACTGAATTTAACGTTCAATGGCAGTCGTTCCATAACGTCTCAAATAGTGTTTAGACCCAAAGGGGGTATTCAGCATAATCGAACCGGAGAAAATTTCATGGCTGGGGGTATTTTTAATCGCTTGCCGGCCAAGGCCTGCAAGGCCTATTCTCGCCTTCAGCTCAGCCTGGTTTTCAATTGAAGTTCACCCTTGCGGTGCCGTTTTATTTACTGGGTTTGCTTTCTTAAATCTTCTGCCATCCTGTCCCTGTCCCTGATCAAACGCTCTGCTACGAGTTCCAGCAGGAAGAACCCAAACTTAGGATTCTGGTAGTACATCTGCCGAACTTCATCGTAAGTGAGCAAGAGCAGCAATCCGTCTTTCTCGCACACAACCGTCTGCGTTCGCATTTTCCCCTTGGTAATCAGACCAAGTTCGCCGATTACGTCGCCTTGCAGCAACACAACGTCCGCTTCGATGGCGCGGAATTGGCCGCTCAGCACAAACAGGAGTTCAACCGCCGGATCCCCAAGCCGGAAAAGCACGTCGCCTGCCTTTGCTGATTTGCGCCGAAAAAAAGGTTTAAGCCAATCGAGTGAAGGGCTGGCTGTGGATGCGCTCTCGATCAAGCGGGTGAGTTGAAGCAATTGATTCAGGCGCCACAGGTTCAGGGGCAGGAGAGCGATGTGAAGCAGCATCACCGGGTACACGTGGCCCAGAACTCCATAGGATATGAATGCAAAGTTTGCTGCGATACCCGCCATTCGCAGGTGCAGCATTGTCGTCATTGAAAACGTAGCAAGCGTGAGCAGCGCGCCAAGATATCCTAACCACTCTATCCACTGCATACTCAGAGCTCCGCGCTTCGGTCGGGCTTCGTCAGGCGCTCGATCTCATCCATTGCGAAACTCAACTTAGCCGGAAAAATCTTCGTGCGACCCAACCCAATGCAGGCGCCAAGACATGATCTTTTAGCGGGGCTGGCACCTGAATGGGTTTGCAAAATACAAACTTGTTTCATATCGATCATCAGAATATTTTCAGCACAGCTGTTTTGCGAACAAGATTGAAACACACCTGCGATGCCGCCGAGTCACGACAGTTTGCGCACCGAACAGGATTAGACGCTATATTCAATTTCGCAGCAATCAGCTGTTCAGCACGAAATCATTTTCGCCGACGAAAGTGCGGGTGGGAATCACATTGCGGTCGAGCTGTCCCATCAGGGTGTATGCAAGATCGTCGTACCAGAGCTCGTCTTCCAGGTACCAAGAATGCGAGACCATGCCGTCGATGGTTCTGAATTTTCTGTCCGGAATGGCCGCGTAGCGCGGCCCGCAGTTCACATCCAGCGCCTTGTCGTTGGCAGGTGTCCGGGTTGGCATGCCCACGCGTCCGACGCGCGAACTGAAGTCGATATTCTTCACATTGGAGGCAGCAAGCGCTTCATCGTGGCCGCTATAATAATTGGTCAGGCGTCCGCAGTGCCTGAACACGGGCAGCATGTCCGGGTTGCCAAGCGAGAAGCAGTTCGAGGAGATGTCCGCGGCAAACAGCACCAGCTGGCCGATGCGCCAGTCATTGGCGAGATTGGCGTCTCGCCCCTTGTCGACAGAGCGGAACGCTTCGCGCACCACGAAAGCACCCATCGAGTGGGCCATCAGGTGCACGTTCACCGGGCAATCCTTGAGCGTGAATCTGGCAAACGGGATGATGCCGCCTTTAACAAGATAGCTTGCCGCGCTTTGCGCTTCAAAGCGGTCGTAGGAGTACATCGCGGCATTGCCCGCGGTGGGCCAGTCAAATCCGATGACCATGCAGAGGAAATTGCGCTTCAGAAGTTCCGCCTCGACCAGGCGCTGGCGAACCAGCGCTTCCTTCGCATCGGTGTTGTAACCGTGCACAAAGAAAACAACATCCAGCCATTTCTTTTCGGCGGGCGGGTTCGCGTGACTGACGATCTCTTTGAGCCACTGCGAGACGCCGCCGCTTAACCTGTGGGAGGGCTGCGGCTCCTTGTCGCTGTCGGGCACCTTGAGATAGGAGATAGAACCCTTGCGGCCGCCAAATCTGTCCACGCCGGCAACCCTGTCCCTTATGCATAAAATGAAACTGGTCATCTTTCCCTCCGGCGTGAACGCTATGCCCTATTGTCTTTACTTGGCAATATGCCGGATTGCATAGGCTATCCGCCGAGATGGATTGATCGCCGTTATTTCCGCATGGTTTGGCAATTCTGCCTTTCCCCGTACAATCACGCGCTGAAAGGACTGTTCATGTTGCTGATCGTCGAAAAATCTTTGCCATCCCCTGCAGGAGCGTATGCATGAACCTGCTCAAGGTCGAGAACCTTGTGACCGGACTGAGTTCCAGCGTTGCCATTGTCGATGGCATCTCGTTCGATATCGCAACAGGCGAGACCTTCGCCCTGCTTGGCGAATCCGGCTGCGGCAAGTCGATGACCGCGCTCTCCCTGATGCGGCTTTTGCCTGATGGGGTTGCGAATCATTCTGGTTCGGTGACGCTTGGAAAAATGCATCTGTTCGAGTTGCCCGAACGCGAGATGCGGGAGGTGCGCGGCGGCAGGATGGCGATGATCTTCCAGGAACCGGGCCTAAGCCTCAATCCGGTGATGACTGTGGGCAACCAGATCATCGAGGTGCTGAAGCTGCACCAACCCGGGAAAGATACACAAGAAAATATTATCGAATTGCTGGATCAGGTGGGCATACCGGATGCGGCGCGGCGCCTGAATGAATATCCTTTTCAGCTGTCAGGCGGGATGAAGCAGCGCGTGATGATCGCAATGGCGCTGGCCGGCAGCCCTTCCCTGCTGGTTGCCGATGAACCGACCACGGCGCTGGACGTGACGATACAGGCGCAGGTGCTGCAACTCCTGCGCGACACGCAGGAAAAAAGCGGCATGGCCATGCTTCTGATCACGCATGATCTCGGCGTGGTCGCGGAGAATGCGCACCGCGTCGCGGTGATGTATGCGGGACAGATCGTCGAGATGGCAAGCCGCAAGGATCTTTTCGCAAAGCCGCTGCATCCTTACACTCAAAAGCTGTTCGCCGCTTTGCCCGGTGCTGGCAAGGAAAAGCTTTCTGCGATTGCTGGCAGCGTGCCGCCTCTTGGCAGCATTGCACAGGGCTGCCGCTTCGCATCGCGCTGCGATCAGGCCTGGGCGCTTTGCCATGATGAAACGCCGGCATGGACAACTGTTGCCGAAGGGCAAGGAGTGAGATGCCATTTATATGCGAAGCCGGTAGCCGGTAGCTTATCGCCTGCGGGGCAAGAAGAAAAACGGACGATTGTGAGCAACCACGCCGAGGTTAATTACCAGCTACCAGCTACCAGCCACCAACTGCTTGAGGTCTCCGACCTCAAGGTCCACTTCCCGATCAGAAAAGGCATCCTGCAGCGGGTCGCGGGCCATGTGAAGGCGGTGGACGGCGTCTCGCTTGAGATAGCGCAAGGGAAAACGCTCGCGTTGGTAGGCGAGTCAGGATGCGGCAAGACCACGCTGGGCAAGGCATTACTGCAGCTGATTCTGCCTACCGCAGGCGGCATCAAATTCGACGGGCGCGAAATGGTCGGGGTAAAAGCCGCCCAGCGCGCCTCGATGCAGATGGTGTTCCAGGACCCTTATGCATCGCTCAACCCCAGGATGCGCGTGGCGGAAATACTCGAAGAGGGCATGAGCGCACTGAATATCGGGGACAGCAGCGCGATGCGTCAAAAGATGATCGATGGGCTGCTTTACAAAGTGGGTCTGGCCTCATCTGCGAAGTGGCGCTATCCGCACGAGTTTTCCGGCGGGCAAAGGCAGCGCATCGCGATCGCGCGCGCGCTGGCTGTCTCACCCAGGCTTTTGATCTGCGACGAACCGACCAGCGCGCTGGATGTGTCGGTGCAGGCGCAGATTCTGAATCTGTTAAAGGAACTGCAACAGGAATTGCATCTTTCCTATCTTTTCATCACCCACAACTTGGCGGTCGTGGAATATCTGGCCCACGAAGTGTGCGTGATGTATCTTGGGCGCATCGTCGAGCGCGGCACAACTGAAGAAGTGCTACAAAATCCGGCGCACCCCTATACGCGCGCACTGCTCTCTGCCGTGCCGCGCACAGACGGAAAACAGCGCGAATATATCCGCCTTTCGGGCGACCTTCCCTCCCCCGCGAATCCGCCGCCAGGCTGCCATTTTGCGCCGCGCTGCAAGGATACCATTGCAATCTGCCGCGAGCGTTATCCGCTGCCTGCCAGCGTTTCGCCGACTCACGTCGTGCATTGCCATCTGTCCGGCGAGAATTCAGGTTGACGGGATGACGCCGTTGGATTAAAAGGCTAATGTTTGGATGTTGCGGTTTTTCAACTTAACCACAAGGAGAACACCATGAATGGCAATTCAACGCGTGTACAAAACGATGTCAGCAAGGAAAAACTGATGCAGGATCTGCAACTGGTGGTGTCCGATGCCGAGGAATTGCTTAAAGCAACGGCAGGCCAGGCAGGCGACAAGGTAAGCGCTGCGCGCGAGCGCATACAGGAGAGTTTGAGCACGGCGCGTGCACGTCTGAGCGAAGCGCAGGAAGCCATGCTGGAGAAAACAAAACAGGCTGCACGTGCGACGGACGAATATGTGCATGAGAACCCCTGGCGTGCAGTCGGCATCGCAGCGGGCGTGGGCTTGGTCGTGGGCATGCTGATATCGCGGGGACGCTAGGCCATGGAAGAGACGGGGTTGCTGGCTTCCGTCAGGCGACTGCTGTCCACGCTGACATCCATCGTATCAACCCGACTGGAACTCCTGGCCAACGAACTGCACGAGGAGCGCCTGCATCTGGAACAGATGCTGCTTTTCTTTTTTTCGGCGCTGTTCTGTTTTGGCATGAGCATCGTGATGCTGAGCTTTTTCGTGGTCGTGCTGTTCTGGGATCAGCATCGTCTTGCCGCGCTGGGTGGTCTGGGCATGACCTTCCTCGCAGTAGGTGTGTTTCTGGCGCAGCGGCTGCGCAACATGGCGGGGAAGAAATCGAGGCTGTTTTCCGTGAGCCTCGGCGAACTTGCCAACGACCACCAACAGCTGGATGGCCGCGGTGAATAGGCGCATGCAGGCTGTGCTGGAACATCGCCGGATGTTGCTAGCAAGAATATCCGGGCAGCGCGAGCAGATAGCCGGGCTGGTCTCGGCCTTGGCTCCCCCCCTGAAAGTTGCCGATCATGCATGGGTCGCTCTGCGCTTTCTGGGTCGCCATGCGCTGCTGGCCGCTGGCGTTGCAGGCATCATGTTGGCTAAAAGACGCGGCGCGAAGATTATGCTCAAAGGAGCATGGAGAATGTGGAAGGCCTACCGGCTTTTCAAGGCGACCACCCGGCAGCGCTGACTCAGCTTGTGATAATGAATTCGATGCTGTCGGCGGGATATTTTTCGAATGGATGGCCCATGCTGATCGTACCGCGCTCGCGCAACAGCATTTCTTCGCGGCGCAGCCTGACTTCGGCTTCATCCTTGACGACCACATAACAGCCGTTGGAACTCAAATCGATCAGGGCATATTTGTCACACCTGCGCTCTATCCTGGCATGCATCCTCGATGCATGGCGGTTTTCGATCACGATGTCTGCTTGCTCATCCCGTCCCATCGTGATGACAGGATTCGACAAGTTCACGACAAACCGATCCCCCTTGTGCAAAAGCAACAGGTTCAATTCCGCGGCTTCAGGGGAATGCGTGCTGCCGACCATCAAGGTCATTTCCTCGCCAACCTGCCAAAGTACTTCGCATATCTCGACGCCTTCCTTCTTTCCCTTGACCGGCAGGCTGCTAAGTGGGCGCGTGCTGGTGCGCAGGATGGGAGGCAGCATCGCGACGGTCGTGGCTGTGGTGATGATCTGCCCTGCATGGGCGATCTCCGCCATGCGCGCGGCCATGTTGACCGTGTCGCCGAACAGGTCGCCGTCGTTTTGTAGCACGTATCCAGAATGAAAGCCTACGCGTATGCTAACGAGCATGCCGTCAACAGGCGGGCAGACGCCGATCTTGGTCTGCATTTCGCAGGCAGCCTGGGCTGCCGTCATCGCATCCGGAAAGATGCACATGATTTCGTCGCCTATGTTCTTGACGACATGCCCCCGATGCGCCGCGGCCAGTTGCCGCAGAATGTCCAGCCTGTCATTGATCGCGGCGAACGCGCGCTGGTCTCCGAGCACTTCATATAGCCTAGTGCTGCCGCTTACATCGGCAAACAGAACTGCCTTTTTGTCTGATGCTGCGTCGTCCACGCTTGAATTCCGGATGTGTTCTGGCAGGGCATTATAGAGGGCATGCCCGTTTGTGAGTAGCCATGTCCAAAATTGCCACCTTTGATCGCAAAACTTGAGTCATAATTCCATCCGCTTGGCCCTACAGGGGTTACGACTTAACCGACATGATGATACTGACTGTCCTGCCTCAGCACATATACGCGTTCGCCGCCATCCTTGCGGCATTGCTTTTGTCCTTCATATTCTTCTTTCTACTCCCTTCCTTCACCGTGTCGCGGCAATTGTCCACTGTTATCAAAAGGCTGCAGCTGTTGAACGGCAAGCCGGCCGAAAGCATGGATCAGATTTTCAAGAACCGCGGCGTGCTTGAACATCTCTGGCTGGAATATGCGGATTCGCTTCACAAACAGACAGATGACCAATCAGTGCGGCTGCGTTCCACTCTTCCGGCCGGCGTGGTGTTCAGGCCTGACATCCTGGTCGACATCCCTTTACGCACGGATTTTTTCAAGCACCTGCCTGGCCTGTTTACCGGCGTTGGCATCATCGGCACCTTCTATGGCCTTTTGATCGGCATGAAGTCCTTCGTGGTATCGAACAACCCGGTTGTTGTCAGAGACAGCTTAACGCGTCTGCTGCACGGCGTGTCCGAAGCGTTTTTGATTTCCGCTTCCGCGATCACGCTGGCGATGATCGTCACGTTCATCGAAAGGCTGGCGGTATCTAGCCTGAATGCGCAAGTGGAAAAACTAGCGCAGCTGCTTGATGGCCTTTTCGAGGGAGGCGCCGGCGAAGAATATCTGTCCAGACTGGTCAAGGCAACCGAGTCTACGCCCGTGCAGATAGCCGAACTTTTCAAAGGCGAATTGAAATGGGTGCTCACCGATTTGCACGAGAAGCAGATTGCATCAGCGGCGGCCAATTTGGATGCTATGGCTGAACGCATCGCGCAAACCATGGAAACGGGCCTGAAAAAGCCGCTCGCAGAAATCGCCGATGCCTTAAAGAACATGCAGACCGAATCGCAGTTGAAGAAGCTGTTCGATAATTTTGGCGCACAGATGAAATCTCAAGATGGCCTTCAGCAGAAAATTCTGGAAGCCCTGCAGGCCACAGTGACCAGAATGGAGTCGGTGGCAACCTCTCAATTCAGCGTGGCCGAACAGATGACAAAATCTAACGATGACGCGGCATCCCGCGAGGTTCTGATGCATGAAAAGCTGACCGTGCTGATCGAGCAAATGCGCAAGGGCGGTGAGGCTCATCACCAGTCCGATTTTGGGCTTCAGGGCCAAGATCAGGTCGCCGCGCTGATCGAGGGCATCAATGCAGTGGTGGCGCAGATTTCCCTTGCCGCAAAGGAGATGCGCGACACTGCGGGCGAAGTCATCCTGGCGTTCAACACCGGAGCTGACAGGCTGAATCTTGCGAGCCGCGACATTGCACATACAGGAGAACATGTGAGCGCGCTGCTGGAAAACTCGGCCGCAGCATCGAGCAAGTTCACAGAGGCCGCAGGCGCTGTTGCGGCCGCATCCATGAGCCTGGGTGAAATGTTTGGCGACTACAAAGCGGAGCGCGCGGCGCTGGCAGGACAGGTGAGCGCGTTGCAGGCGATGGCAGAACAGGTGAAGCGCGATGCCTCCATGTCCGGAGAAGCATTCGACAGGATAGAGGCCGCAACAGTCAAACTGGTTTCCGCTCAACAGGATGTTGACAATTACCTGTCTAGAATATCCGATGTCATCGGCGTTGCGCATCAGTCGTTCAGCGAGGGGATGTCGCGCTCGGTGGGCGAGGCGAACCGCGAATTCCATCAGGCGCTGTCGGATTCCGTGAAGCTGTTGCGTGAAGGGATACACGAACTGGAAAGCACTCTCGATGCTGCAACCAGTTTGCCTCTGCCGCATGCTGAATAAATTTCTGATATCGGGAAGGCGCAACCAGGAAGAAGGCGAGAAACCTTTTTGGATTTCATTCGCCGATCTGATGACGGCGTTGATGGTAATGTTTCTGCTGGTCATGAATGTGGCATTGCTGTCTGTCACCGAGGAAGCCTCGGAAGCCGACAAGAGCCGCATTCAGCGCCAGCAGGAACGCACGCAAAAGATCGACCAGTTGTTGATCAACCTCGAAATGGCCGCCAAAAAACAACCCGGTATTGTCGTTGACAAGAGCAGGATGATGGTGGATTTCGGCGAGCGCGCCCATTTCGACACGAACAGCTCGACGCTGACCCAGGATCAGATACTTTACCTGAACGAATTCGTCTCCGACATGCTTGCGACCGTCAAGAGTACGCCAGGAGGAAGATGGTTGAAACGCATCGTCGTCGAAGGCTATGCGGATCAGCGAGGCGACTACCTGCTGAACCTGAATCTAAGCCTGCAGCGCAGCGAGCGTGTGCTCTGCGCGCTGCTCTCGCCTCCTTCCGGGGATGAGCACATGCTGACCAATGAGGAAAAAGAAATGGTTCGAGATTATTTTCTGGTGGGAGGATATTCTTACAATTCTGCCAAAAAATCGCTGGAGGAAAGCAGGCGCATTGAGCTGCGCCTGGAATTTTTTAGCCTGGATGAACCACGCCCCGCGATGAGCGACATCCCTCGCGGACAGTTCGGCACCTGCCGCATTTAGGCCATGGATATAATAGACAGATTGCAGCATACCCTGCTTGCTGTCAACAAGGTGACGTTATCCAGATTTCGTCCCGGCGATTCCCTTGCAATGCAAGGCGAGCTGATCAGGTTGCAGGCATGGCTGCGCGCTTCATCGGGTCTTGAAAGATTTTCGCAACCCACCATAGAGCGCGCGCTCAGGAATTTCCGGCAGTACAAGTATCTTTCCAGTTCGCGCGAGTTGTTGCTGGTTTGTTATGGCTGTACGCAGGGCGGAGATGATGCGCTGATAAAAAGCCGCATGGCTTTTGCAAGGCTGCTCGAGTTGGTCTTGCGCTGCCGAAACAAGCGACGCCTCTTTCGCAAGCTTTATCGGGCGCTGCTGGGCAGTTATTTATCCCATGATCCCGATGCAGCCAGCAGCGAAATGCTGATGGCATTCCTCGCAGACCACCTGAAACTTTTTCCGACCACGAAATTTTCCCCAGACTGGCTCATCGTGCTGAACAGATATCCCAGCCTTCTGGGGGATGATCCTGCAAGCTCATTGTTGCGCGAAGACTGGCAGGCATACAGGGAGATCTCAGAGCGGCTTGAACTTGGCAGCGATGCCTGGCTTGTGCGCAAGCTGGTCATGTCGCACCTGATGACCGCCATACAGATGGATGACTCCTCATTTAGGAATCAGCTGCCCGGCCTGTTGCTGCTGCTGGACGCCTATCCTCTTTACGCTGCAGAGGGATTGAAGATCATCCTCGATCGCCATGGCCCGGAACATGGGGTAGACGATGCGCTTGGCGAATTTGCAATCGGGCTATGGGGGAATCCATGGCTTGCAGCTCAGCAGTGGCTATGTTCAGAACCGGCACGCGAAATGGTTGCTCACTGGCTCAAACGCCAACTGCTTCAAGAATTTTTCGGCATGCTGTCCGACGACGACAAATCGCGGCAACGCAGGTTGGATTTCTGGGAACTATACAGCGGGGATTTGACGGGCATGTATTTTGCGCTCGGACAAAAAGCCTATGCGAGCGAAGATCTGACGCTGTACAAATTCCGCCAGCATGCCAAGGGGCTGATCGCCAAATTTCCCGAAGAAAAACAGGACGTTCATACCTGCATCATGCAGTTCGAAAAGCACCATATCGTGGAATTCAATCACGAAGACAGCGCAGCTTACTTTTACGACGCAAGCCATGGTATGCCTTCTTTCTATTTCGGCAAGGGTTGGATAGATATCGGCGCGATCGGCGCCCAGGAAATCATACAGGGCACGGATATGCCGCGCCTTTCAAAGCCGATACGCCATTTGGATGGCCGGCATCTGACTTGGGAGGGGAAGTTCGCCAAGGAGCTTGGAGCGAGCATGAAAGCGATCGCCGCGTTCTGCCGGAAGTACCAGTGTGCGTATGACGATACTCAGACAGGCCAACAGTGGATACGTCCTGCCTGTTCGGAAAAATACGGACGCGAAGTCTGGTCGATACTGCAAGGATGGGGTTTCTCGCATTCCGCGAAGGAGCAGGCCTATGTCTGCATGGCAACGGCTTAAAGCGGCAGCGATACCGCGATTTTTGTGCCTTTGCCAGGCTTGCTGACAATGACAACCTTGCCTCCCAGCTGGCGGATGCGCTCCTGTATGCCGCGCAATCCGAATGAACGGGGCTTGTTACGTGCTTCCTCATCAAATCCGCACCCGTCATCTGACACGATCAGTTCGACGTGACGGTGAGTTGTACTCAGTATCTCGACCTGCACATGCTGTGCCAACGCATGCTTCATGATATTGTTCAACGTTTCCTGGAAAACCCGGAACAGCGTGATGGAATGTTCGTCAGAAAGCGCCATCTGGTCATCTGATTTGATGATTTTGCATGGGATTCCTGTACGCTTAAAAAATTCCCGCGCTTCGATTTCTATCGTCGCAACGATGCCAAAACAATCCAGCGAGCCTGGACGCAGGCTGTGCACCAAATTATTGGCCGAACGCCCTGCCGTATCCAACAGGCGGGCCATGTCATGCGTTTTTTCCAGCAGCGCAGCATTGTCCAGTCTATGCGACAGCCAGGACAGGTCCATCTTCAGCGCAGTCAGCAGCACGCCGATTTCATCGTGTATTTCCCGAGCAATGCGGGTGCGCTCTTCCTCCTTGATGAGCTCTATGTGCGAGGAGAGTTCGCGCAAGCGTTGCCGGGACTGTTTGATTTCGATCTCGGCCTGCTTGTTTTGCGTGATGTTGACCATGAAACCTTTCCAATGGGTCCCTCCGGAATCCGTATTGTGATAAGTGGCCCGCAGGTTGATCCATTTGATGTCGCTGCTCTGGGGCATTACAATGCGCCCTTCCCAGTTCCACGCAGAGGCGTGCTTCACCGACGAGAGCATGCTCTTGCGGAAAAATTTCTTGTCATCAGGATGCAGAAGCTCGAGCAACAATCGTGGCCGCTTTGAAAACTCAACAGACTTGACGCCCAAAAGATCAACACAGCCTTCGCTGACATAAGGAAAATTCAGATGGCCCTGCTTATCCAACGTGATCTTGCATGCCATGCCGGGCAGGCTGTCCAGAAATGAAAAGTCGCTTTCTATGATTTGAATCGGGCTTTGCAAATCCGCCGCATCCGGGCTGTACAGAACCGCGCACCACTGCTTCTCTTGCAGCACTGCCTTGAGCGAGCTCTCGTCTGCAACCGAACGGTGCGAAATTTTGCAAAGGTGTGGTAAAAGCAGTTCTGGCATATTGCCGGTGAAACCCTCACCCGGTTCGATATGCAAAATTAATGCGTTTCCTGACATTGTTTAGGATGGCGATGTGTGGGATGGATTAGCTTACTATATTGCCCCGATGAACAGCAAACAAAATGCGCATGGCCCCATCCACGATTCGGAAACGATGACGGCATCAAGAATTCCGGGACGCCCCTTGCCTGATTTGCTTTATAATCGCGCGCTGTCGGGCCATGCGGGCTTGAGCCCGCTTTAATTTATTGGAAGAAAAAAAATGCCTATTATTACTTTGCCTGATGGTTCAGAGCGCAGCTTCGATGCACCGGTCACGGTGTTCGATGTGGCGCAGAGCATCGGTTCCGGTCTTGCACGCGCAACGCTTGCGGGTACGGTCGATGGCAAACAAGTGGACGCTTCCTACCTGATCGAAAAGGATGCCAAGCTCTCCATCATCACCGACAAGGATGCGGCAGGCATCGAAATCATCCGCCATTCCACCGCTCACCTACTGGCACATGCGGTGAAGGAGCTGTTCCCGGATGCACAGGTGACCATAGGCCCCGTGATCGACAACGGCTTCTACTATGATTTTTCATATAACCGCCCGTTCACACCGGAAGATCTGCTGGCGATTGAAAAACGCATGATGGAGCTTGCCAAACGCGATATACCGATTTCAAGGCGGGTGCTGCCGCGCGATGAGGCGGTGAACTATTTTAAGGGCATCAACGAGCATTACAAGGCCGAGATCATCGCCTCTATTCCAGCAGGCCAAGAAGTATCGTTGTATACCGAAGACAACTTTACCGATCTATGCCGTGGTCCACATGTGCCTTCCACAGGCAAGCTCAAGGTTTTCAAGCTGATGAAGCTGGCCGGCGCCTATTGGCGCGGCGATTCGAAGAACGAAATGCTGCAGCGCATCTATGGCACGGCCTGGGCGAAAAAAGATGAACTGGAAGCATATCTGCACCGGCTGGAGGAAGCCGAGAAGCGCGACCACCGCAAACTTGCGCGCCAACTCGACCTGTTTCACATGCAGGACACCACGCCTGGCATGGTGTTCTGGCATCCCAAAGGTTGGGTTCTGTGGCAGGCGGTCGAGCAATACATGCGCGCCAAATTCCGCAAGCACGATTACCAGGAGGTCCGCACGCCGACCATCATGGACAGGACACTATGGGAGAAATCGGGACACTGGGAAAATTATCGCGACAACATGTTCACCACTTCATCGGAGAACCGAGATTACGCAGTGAAGCCGATGAACTGCCCTGCACATGTGCAGATATACAACTACGGCCTGCACAGCTACCGCGACCTGCCGCTTCGTCTGGCAGAGTTCGGCAGCTGCCACCGCAACGAATCGTCGGGTTCATTGCATGGCCTGATGCGGGTGCGCGGCTTCACCCAGGATGATGCGCATATCTTCTGTACCGAGGCTCAGGTACAGGATGAAGTTTCCAGCTTCATCGTGATGTTAAACGAGGTTTACCGCGACTTCGGCTTCAACGAAGTGATCGTAAAATTGTCCACGCGCCCCGAAAAGCGCGTGGGATCCGATGAGAGCTGGGACAAGGCTGAAGCCGCACTGGCTGCAGCCTTGCAGCAGAACAAGCTTGCCTATGAAATTCAGCCGGGCGAAGGCGCTTTTTACGGCCCCAAGGTCGAGTTCACACTGAAAGACAGCCTGGATCGTTTGTGGCAATGTGGCACGATACAGCTCGATTTCAATCTGCCCGTTCGGCTTGGTGCCGAGTTTGTCGATGAAGACAACAGCCGTAAACCCCCCGTGATGCTGCACCGCGCGATTCTGGGATCAATGGAGCGTTTCATCGGCATACTGATCGAACATCACGCCGGCGCCTTTCCGTTATGGCTATCTCCGGTGCAATGCGTGCTGATGAATATCTCCGAATCCCAGGAAGCGTATGCGCGCGAAATCGGGCAAAAATTGCAGGCGGCAGGCCTACGCGTGCAATTGGATTTGCGCAATGAAAAGATTACCTATAAAATACGTGAACATAGCTTGCAGAAGCTTCCCTATCAGCTGATCGTGGGCGACAAGGAAGTATCTGGAAGATTGATAGCCGTGCGTACCCGCAGTGGTGAGGATCTCGGACAAATGACCCTGGAAGCTTTAATCGGGCATTTCAAGGCCGAGGTTCAATCGGGCAGCACGGTTTAATTTTTGCCGAGACGGAGACATTCCAATAGCACAGAACAAATTACAGCGCATCAATGAAATGATCAACGCACCTCAGGTGCGACTCATTGGAGCAGATAAGGAACCCCTGGGAATTGTGTCCAGCGCAGAAGCTTTGCGCTTGGCCAATGAGGCTGAACTGGATCTGGTGGAAATTTCGCCTATGGCCGATCCGCCAGTTTGCCGCATCATGGATTATGGCAAGTTCAAGTATGCCGAGAGCAAGAAACAGCACGAAGCCAAGCTGAAACAGAAGCAGGTGCAGATCAAGGAGATCAAGTTTCGCCCCGGAACAGATGAAGGCGATTACAATATCAAGCTGCGCAACCTGATCAAGTTTCTGAATGAAGGTGACAAGACCAAGATTACCCTGAGGTTCCGCGGTCGCGAGATGGCTCATCAGGAAATAGGCATGCGATTGATAGAGCGCGTAAAAGCGGATTTGGAAGCATATGGCGTTGTCGAGCAGTTTCCCAAGATGGAAGGCCGGCAGATGGTGATGGTGTTGTCGCCCAAGACGTCAAAGAAATAGAAAATCAGCTCGTGGCTTGTAGCGGTAAAAACATGCTACAGACTACGAGCTACTAGCTTAAATTTTCTGGTAGCAGGGGCCGATCAGAAAACTGCAGCAAAAAAGATCCCCAAAATAAGTGGTGTATGGGTCAACAAGTTTTTCCAGTCGGAGAACACCTACCACCATAACTTTAAGGAGCAGTCATGCCTAAGATGAAAACCAAGAGCGGTGCGGCCAAGCGTTTCAAGGTCCGCGCAGGCGGCAGCATCAAACGCTCTCAAGCGTTCAAGCGTCATATCTTGACCAAGAAAACCACTAAGAACAAGCGTCAGTTGCGCGGTACCGCCGCTGTTCATTCAACCAATACAGCATCGGTTCACGCCATGATGCCTTACGCGTAAGGAGTAGACCATGCCTAGAGTAAAACGTGGTGTCATCGCACGCGCAACGCACAAGAAACTGTTAGCCAAGGCCAAGGGTTACCGCGGCCGCAGAAAGAACGTATACCGCATCGCCAAACAGGCAGTGATGAAGGCCGGGCAATATGCCTACCGTGATCGCCGCCAGAAGAAGCGCCAGTTCCGCACCCTGTGGATCGCTCGTATCAATGCGGCCGCACGGGAATTTGGCATGCCTTACAGCGTATTTATGAATGGCCTGAAAAAGGCGGATATCCAGGTCGATCGCAAGGTTCTATCTGACATCGCCATTTTCGATAAGGTTGCTTTTGCGCAGTTCGTAGAGCAGGCAAAAGCTGGCCTCGCCGTATAGCCCGTGGTCTGAATAGCGTCATCAGGAAGGGGGCGAACGCCCCCTTTTTTTTGTCATGGTGTGTTTATGGAAGAACTACAACAAATTCTCGATCAGGCGTTGACGCAGTTTTCTGCGATCAACGACGAAAACCAGCTGGAACAGGCCAAGGCAAAGTATCTGGGCAAGGAAGGCAGCCTGACGGCCCTACTCAAAGGTCTGGGCAAGCTCTCTGCGGATGAGCGGCCCAAGGCCGGCGCGAGCATCAACCAGGTTAAACAGAGCATAGAGGCCGCGCTGCAACAACGCCGCGATGCACTGGGCCATGCAAAGATGGCAACCAAACTTTCTGCCGAATCTCTGGATGTGACGCTGCCAGGACGCGGCAATGGTTGTGGCGGATTGCACCCTGTGACGCGCACGCTCAGTCGGATCGAACATTTGTTCCATTCCCTCGGATTTTCAACCACCTCAGGTCCTGAAATCGAACACGATTTTTACAATTTCACTGCGCTCAATATCCCGAAAAATCATCCCGCGCGAGCGATGCACGACACTTTTTATATCGATCCCGAGCATGTGCTGCGCACGCACACCTCCCCGGTCCAGGTGCACTACATGCAGACCCATCAGCCGCCGCTAAAGATCATCTCGGCAGGCCGCGTATACCGCGTGGATTCCGATGCGACGCATTCGCCGATGTTTCATCAGGTCGAGGGCCTTTGGGTAGATGAAGAAGTGAGCTTCGCCAATCTGAAAGGCGTGGTGCAGGATTTCCTGCAACGCTTTTTTGAACAGGATGATTTAAAGGTGCGATTCCGCCCTTCTTTTTTTCCATTCACAGAACCCTCGGCTGAAATGGACATGAGCTGGCGCGGCGGCTGGCTCGAGATCGGCGGCTGCGGCATGGTGCATCCTGCCGTGTTGAAACACGTAAATATCGACAGCGAAAAATACCTGGGATTTGCCTTCGGATTGGGCGTTGAGCGACTGGCGATGTTGCGTTACGGCGTGAACGATTTGCGCCAGTTTTATGAGAGCGATCTGCGCTTCCTGAAACAATTCAACTAAGAATACCGATATGAAATTTTCCGAGAACTGGTTAAGAACCTGGGTCAATCCAAACCTGTCAAGCGATGAGCTCTCGCATCTTCTGACGATGGCGGGGCTTGAGGTCGAAGCACAGGAAAAAGTTGCACCTATGTTTAACAACGTGGTGGTGGCGGAGGTTCTTGCTGTTGAAAAGCATCCCGATGCTGACAGGTTAAACGTATGCCAGGTGAATGTGGGCGAAGCAGCACCCCTGACCATAGTGTGTGGCGCTGCAAATGTGAAGGCCGGCATCCGGGTCCCCTGCGCGCTCATCGGCGCTGTGCTGCCAGGCGACTTCAAAATAAAGCAGGCCAAGGTGCGCGGGGTGAGTTCTTCCGGAATGCTCTGCTCCGACAAGGAACTGGGGCTGGCGGAAGATAGTCAGGGCCTTTGGATTTTGCCTGTCGATGCGCCTGTGGGTGTGAGCCTGCGCGAGTACCTTGACCTAGACGACAGGCTCATCACCCTGAAGCTAACACCCAACCGCAGCGACTGCTCAGGCATAGCTGGCCTGGCTCGCGAAGTCGCGGCACTTACAGGAAGCACGGTCAGTCCTGTCGCAATTGCTGACATGCCTGCAACGCTTGCCGATCGGCTCGAAGTCAAGGTTGAAGATGCGGCAGCCTGCCCGCTTTATTGCGGCAGGCTGGTGAAGAACGTGAATGCAAAGGCCCTGACACCTGACTGGATGCAGCGCCGTCTTGAACGCAGCGGACTGCGCACAATCAACGCCATAGTGGATATCACCAACTACGTGATGATGGAACTGGGGCAGCCCATGCATGCTTTCGATGCCGACAAGCTGTCGGGCGGCATTGTGGTGCGTCGAGCAGCAAAGGGCGAGACGCTGACATTGCTCAACGAGCAGTCTGTTGTCTTGGACGAACAAGTGCTAGTGATCTCTGACGATAAAAAAGCGCTTGCGCTGGCTGGCATCATGGGCGGTGCAGGAAGCGGCGTGGATACGGCGACGCAGAACGTGTTTCTTGAGGCTGCGTTTTTTCATCCCGATGCGATCGCTGGCAGAGCGCGCCACTTTGGACTGGCGACCGATTCTTCATTCCGCTTCGAAAGAGGCGTGGACTTTGCAGCCACGCGCAAATGCCTTGAACGCGCCACGCAATTGCTGATTGAGATCTGCGGAGGCACTGTCTGCGCGGTGAGCGAAGTCACAGGCACCATGCCTTTACGTGATGCGATCACGCTGCGCGCCTCGCGCGTTGCACGCGTGCTGGGCATCGTCCTTGATGCCGATGAAATAGCAGGATTGCTTGCGCGTCTGCAGCTTAAGTTCACATCGAGCGGAGATGTATATAGCGTGAACCCGCCTAGTTTCCGCTATGACCTCGCGATCGAAGCCGATCTGATCGAAGAAATCGCGCGGCTGTATGGCTATGAAAATATTCCCGCCTTGCCGCCACAAACTGTATTGACCATGCTGCCTGACAGCGAAACGCAGCGCCCCTTGTCGCGCGTCCAGCAAATGCTGGTAGCACGAGACTATCAGGAAATCGTGAGCCTGGCTTTCGTTGAAGAGCAGGTCGAACGCGATCTTTGCGGTAACGACAACCCCGTTGCGTTGCAAAATCCGATCGCCAGCAATCTGGCTGTGATGCGCAGCTCCCTGATAGGCGGCCTGCTGGCAGCATTGCGTTTTAATCTCAACCGCCGCCAGCTCCGCGTGCGCCTGTTTGAAGTGGGCGCTTGCTTTGCAAAAGCAAACAACATGTATGTGCAGACCCATCGTGTCTCGGGCATCGCTTACGGCAATAGACAGCAAGAGCAATGGGGCGCAAAACCTGAGCAAGTTGATTTTTTTGACGTAAAGGCGGATGTCGAAGCGCTGTTTGCACCCACCGCACTGCGCTTTGTTGCGGCTTTGCATCCCGCGCTTCATCCCGGTCGTTGCGCAGAGATTTTCTGCAACGATCAGAGCATCGGCTGGATAGGCGAGCTGCATCCGAACTGGCAGAAAGATATGCCCCAGGCATGCATTTGGTTTGAAGTTGAACTAGATGCATTGATGAAAGTCGAGGTGCCGCATTTGCAAGAAATTGCGAAATCCTTGCCTGTGCGCCGTGATCTGGCGGTACTGGTAGCCGAGCATGTCACCGTGCAAAGTTTGACCGATGCAATGCACGAATCTCGCGCACCATATGTGCATGAAGTTGTTTTATTTGATGTATATAGAGGGGCCGGTGTGGAACAAGGCAAAAAAAGTCTTGCATTCCGGGTGTTGTTACAAGATACTCAAAGAACACTCAACGATGCCGAGATTGAACAAAGCATCACGATACTGGTGGATGTATTGAACAGGAATGGCGCGCAATTGCGCGTGTAACAAGGGGGAAAAATGGTATCAACATTAACAAAAGCCGAACTGGCCGATATGCTTTTTGCCAAGGTCGGATTGAACAAGCGTGAAGCCAAAGAAATGGTAGAAGCATTTTTTGAAGAGATACGCGTACAACTTGAACAGGGTGAAAGTGTGAAGCTATCCGGCTTCGGTAATTTTCAGTTGCGCGACAAACCGCAGCGTCCTGGACGCAATCCCAAGACAGGCATCGAGATTCCAATTTCGGCGCGCCGCGTGGTGACTTTTCATCCCAGCCAGAAGCTGAAAACGATGGTGGAAAAATCTTATCATGGAACTCCACAAGCCCAACTCTGAATTGCCCGCGATACCTGCCAAGCGATACTTCACCATCGGCGAAGTCAGCGAATTGTGCGGCGTGAAGGCACATGTTCTGCGCTACTGGGAGCAGGAATTCACCCAGCTGAATCCCGTCAAGCGCAGCGGCAATCGCAGATATTATCAGCATCACGAGGTGGTGCTGATACGCCGTATCCGAGAACTTCTGTACGAGCAGGGTTTTACCATTAGCGGCGCACGCAACAAACTTGACGGTGCGCGCGAATCAGTCCATCCGCTCGAAACCGCTGTTGCCAACCCCAGCATTTCAGCGCTCAGGCGTGAAATTAAAGACATCATTTCGATGCTGAGCGCTTAAAAAGTCTTCAGCGGTATCGATTGCTCTGATATAATTAGCGGCTTCAGCGTGTAGCGCAGCCTGGTAGCGCACTACCTTGGGGTGGTAGGGGCCGGAGGTTCAAATCCTCTCACGCTGACCAAACAGAGGCCTGCTATTAGCAGGCCTTTTTCATCTCAGTTATCCTTCGCGCCTTGTGCAACCCATCTTTTCATCAGGCTGATGTTCTTGTTGGACAATCCGCCGTTAAGTTCAAAGGGCATCTTGATCACAGGGTGTGCACGCCCCTCGACCAATTGAATCAGAATACTTGAAAAGCTGTCTCCAGGCTTGATGACAGCTCCAAACTTAGTGCCTTTCATCAGGCTCGCATAACTGGTCATATCAAGACCGCTTGCCTCATAACCCTTTCCGCCTGGTTCGTGACAGTTCAAACAGTAATCGTGAAGTATGGGATAAATATCGGACCTGTAACTCACATCTTCAACCGCCTGTGCAGGAATCACAGATGCGGCAAGAACAACTCCAAAAAATAAAGCATTGCTTTTCATAGGGTACCTCTCAGAATGAATTTTGTTAAAATCAAAACCGAATGCTTCAGGTCCAACCATGCTTTCAAAACAAATACTGATTCAATCGCACCATCAACAACCTTGATGTCGGCCGCAAAACGCGGCATAAGGCCTTTCAGCATCGATGCAGTATTCAAGCTTTCAAGAGGATAGTCTTGTGCATCGTAAGCGTCCAGCCGACTCACATTGATTACGTAAGCGAAAGCTAGGAGCATGGTGTCCACCTAATTTTAGTGGACGCTACCATGAACATTTCTCCTGCAATTCACCGGCGTCGCCGACATGCGCTGG
>JAJYLY010000017.1 GCA_021787435.1 Pseudomonadota bacterium
TGGCAGGAGCAAGCAGCGCGTGGCTGACCTGTTCTGCGTTGGGGACTTCTGGGGTGCGGAAATATACCCACCAGATCGCAAAGATCAGAACGACCTTCAGCAACAGTATCAGCACAATTTCGCGACCGAACCGGGTATTCCATATTTGACGTATCACAATGCTCTCCTTGAAAAGTTTGCACTGAAATTCATATGGCTCTGGCTTGCAGATTTTTATGAATGATACTCCAATAGCCGATGCCGGCAATGAATTTTTTCCCGCATTCAGTTTCTGTCGCAGCAGGGCTTCAGTATCACCCATTCGTTGCGGGATGATGCAATTCGCAAGGCTTGCGTTAATTATGGCTATAGCATGACAGACATTGCGCGCACGGCAGGAGTGCACTATTCTATATTAAGCCGGTTACTAAAAGGCGAACGATGATGAATAATGTCAAGACTCTATTAAATGTTTATGCTTTTTCTTTTTTTGGTGTCTGCATTACGTTAGGCATTACTAGTGCATATTTCGCCAAGAGTGTTGTGGTAATTATTAGCAATCAAACAAAACTGATATTACTCATTTCTATACTTCTCGGTGGATGCTCAACAGCACAAGTCACGATGCAGAAGGATCAGGAGGGCGATGTCTTCCCCAACAAGATACCGCTCGGCTCCTTGCGAGTCATGCAGGTCTTGAGTGTTGAAAGAGCCGATGTCCTAAAGGACCCCGCCCGCTATACTAATTTCATACGTAGTGCTACTGGCTTCATTTCACCCTACTGGAATGCCAACGACGAGAGTCTATCGCTGTACAAGGAACTTTCAACAGCGATGACTACAGATAGCAGCATCAAAGGTGGCTATCTTGTTGTCGGGCGGGTCTATTGTTGTGGCGGGGTACAGGAAACGGTAAGTCGGCAGTACGCATTCAGCCCGCCCTCGCTTACGGTCAAGAAAGATGAGTTTGTTGAAGTGCACTTCGGTCATGGCAAGCCGGGTGAAGTGAACATGATTATGCGGGTCGTAAACGGGTGCAACTGGGTACCACACGACCCTCGTCTATGGGTCAGAATACCATATTGCACCTGGATGAAGGACGAAGGATGGGTTGAGGTAAGCAGCATGCTCACCTCCAGCAACCACGCCTGGATAAAGGCTCCGACAAAATAGTGAGTTCGTATGCCTAACAAACGCTGCGAGAGGGACGCGCCAACAGCCGACTTCGCCGCCTGTTTCCGGATCCTTCAAGCTAAACGTTATTCATCTCTATAAACACCAATCTCCGAGAACAGCTTTTGAAGTTCAGCCGTAGCGATTTTTAGGGAACATAAAAAATTAAGAGGCAGGTCTTGACATTGATTATTTGTTCGGCATTGCCTATGAGTAAAAGAGACGCTTCCCATTTTTGATCACCAACAAGAAAGCATGCTCGTATCGAGTAGCACGTCATTTGGCTCTCCAAAATATCACTCGCAAACTTTGACCTTGATCTCTCATTTGGTTCGCGGCACGATGCGCATATGAACACATTTTTTCTACAGCTTCGTTAGACGTAACCCCAAGGACGCCGTATAACAGGACCTGAGACTATTATTTTAATCATTATCGGTGCATGGCTGATCATTGCGGCCATTGTGATCGGATACCCGCTAATTACTGGTCGGATAAGGGTCGGATTAGACCCTGTCAGACGAGAGAATGACCCTAAGCCATTCTGGAATGCATATATCTTCTCGATGATTCTGTTCCTAACCGTGTCCATCGCCGCTGGATTCCTTATGCATGGAGTTCTGTTTAGGAAGCCTTAGACCCCCCATTTTTTCGATCATACAACTCCGCCGTTTTGGCTGATCTTGACTCTCATTTTCAAAATCAAATCCCGCGAACAACAAGAAATTGAACAGGCGGCAGAATGGTGGGCAGAAAATCGGCCTGCAGCTCCTAGATCTGTTCGCAAGGACATGGAAGCTGTCTTAGCCTTACCCGTCGAAGAACCTGGAATGGGTAGCAAGGTTGAAACAGCGCTCATGAAAATAACTCGCAGGCTGTACCTCACACATGTTCAATATTTTCTCTACTACTGCGTTCGAGGGAAATTTCTCGAGGTAGTCGATTTTTGGCATTCTAGCCGTAAATCAGGTCCGTCAAACCAACAACATTCCGCCGAACCCGTCACTCGAACGATCTGACCGAAACACGGTTTTTTTATGACCTGTGATAAATTTCACATACTGTATCGTACCGCTTTCGGCACGGTTCAAAGCAGATCAAATTCGATATTATCCAGCAGGCGGGTTTTACCCAATTTTGCCGCAACCAGTATCACCAGATGCTCGCTGTCGGACTTCATCAAATCTGACTGGTTGCGTATCACCACATAATCCACCTGCCAGCCCCTGCCTGCCAGACTCTCAATCGCTTTTCGTTCCAGTTTTTCAATGTCCCGGTCGCCATTCTGCATGTGTTGCTTGATAGACTTCAGGGTCTGGTAAAGAAATGGCGCCATTGCACGCTCGGAATCAGACAGGTACTGGTTGCGCGAGCTTAGGGCCAGACCATCTTCCGCTCTCACCGTCTCACAGCCGACTATTGCTATCGGCAGATTAAGCTGCTCAACCATCAGGCGGACAAGGAAAAGCTGCTGGTAGTCTTTCCTGCCAAACAGCGCGACATCGGGTTGCACGATGTTGAAGAGCTTCAGTACCACGGTCGCCATGCCGCGAAAATGGCCTGGACGCGCAGCGCCGCAAAGTTCGGATGCGATCTGTGGCAATTCGATATATACGGTTTGATTGACCGGATACATTTCTTTCACGGAAGGTGCAAAAACCACATCCGCCAGACCCTCTAACTTCGCGCAATCATCATTCAGTGTGCGCGGATATTGCTCGAAATCCTCGTTCGGCCCGAACTGCAACGGATTAACGAAGATGCTCGCCACCACGCAGCTGCCATGCTTGCGCGCCCCGCGCATCAACTGCAGATGCCCTTCATGAAGATTGCCCATGGTCGGCACGAAAGCGATTTCACGCTCATCTGTTAGACGTTCGTGCAATTCTGCAATCGTCGAGATGACCTGCATCAGAAACTGTGCTCTGGTTTCGGGAAACGGCCATCTTTTACCTCAGCAACATAAAGCTTTACTGCCTCGGCAATCGATGTTGCACCCAGCATGTAGTTTTTCACAAAGCGCGCCTTTTTGCCCGGATAGATATCCAACATGTCATAGAGCACCAACACCTGGCCCGAGCAGGAAGCCCCCGCGCCTATGCCTATCGTGGGAATAGACAACGCAGCAGTGATATCATGCGCAAGCGCAGCAGGCACCGCTTCCAGTATGACCATGCCGGCACCCGCCTCTTGCAGGGCCAGCGCATCAGCAATAAGACGCTGCGCAGCATCCGCATCTTTGCCCTGCACCCTGTAGCCGCCCAGCTGATTTACCGATTGCGGCAAGAGACCAATATGCGCGCACACGGGGATGCCGCGTGAGGTGAGAAAACGCACGGTTTCCGCCATTTCCTCCCCACCCTCAAGCTTGACCATCTGCGCGCCGGCGACCATCAGGCGCGCTGCATGAGCAAAGGTCTGCTGAGAACTGATCTGGGATGTGCCAAACGGCATGTCGGCCATGATGAAAGCAGTCTTTGAACCCCGCGCCACGCAGGCTGTGTGGTACACCATGTCATCAAGCGTCACGGGCAAGGTGCTGTCATACCCCTGCAACACCATGCCCAATGAGTCTCCCACCAGCAGCACATCGACACCCTGCGCCTCGAGCAAAGCCGCGAAGCTTGCGTCATAGCAGGTCAGCACGGCAATTTTTTCAGCCTTGCCGCGCATCGCTTTCAATGTGCTTAATGTGGTTCGCATGCTGCTCCTTAATTCAACCATGCCATGCTACAGTTTTTCCAGAACCTGATCCAGACAACCTTGCAACGCCTGCCGCACCGATCCCACGGATGGAATCATGCAGTCCGGTTCAACCTCGAGCAAGGGTTGCAGCACGAATGCCCTGCGGTGCATGTGCGGATGCGGGATCGTAAGGCCCGGCTCGTCTATCTGCATGTCGCCATAAAGCAGCACATCCAGATCCAGCGTGCGTGGCGCATTGCTGAAAGTGCGCTCGCGCCCATACTGCCTCTCAATGCTAAGCATGGTGGACAAGAGTTGCCGTGGGGCCAAGCGAGTCTCGATCTTGACGACCGCATTCACGAAATCCGGCTGATCCAGATAACCGATCGGCGCACTGCGATAAAAAGCCGAACTTGCCAGAACACGCGTATCCGGCAATTGGTCAATGTCGGATATCGCAAGCCTCAACTGGTCTGAGGGCTCGCCAAGATTGCTGCCCAGCCCGATAAAACAGATATGCGTCACGATGCCTGCTCGGCTTTCTTTCGCGGCTTGCGGCGGCGCTTCTTGGTACCTCCGGCAACTTCGGGTTGCAGCATTTCCTGACGGCGTACATCAGACGCATCCTGAAACTCATCCCACCAAAGCCCGAGCTCGTTATCCACTTCGTTGCTCGCACAACGCAACAGCAGAAAATCGAACGCGGCGCGGAAACGCGGCTGCTCGAGCAGACGGTATGGCCGTTGTCCTGAGCGCTGCTCGAAACGGTGCTGCAACAACCAGATTTCCTTCATGATCGCATCGTGGCGATGCGGAATGGCCAGCTTTTTTTTCTGGCGCGCCAGCACTTCATCCATCGCCGCGTGCATCGCACCCACCGGGCGCTCGCCTTGCGCCACCAGAAGATTCCATGCCGCAAGCACTTCGTTCCATAGCAAGGCCGCAAACAGAAAGGCCGGAGATACCGATTTTCCCTGGCTCATGCGTTCATCGGTATTCTTCAGTGCAAGCATGACGAATTTTTCACCCGCAGGCTGTGCCATGATCACATCCAAGAGCGGCAGCAATCCGTGATGCAACTGCATCTTGCGCAACTCTTGGATGCATTCGACAGAATGGCCGGACAGCAGCATCTTCAGGACCTCATCCAGCATGCGCGCCTCGGGCACGTTGTCCAGCAGAGACTTCATGGATGCAATCGGCGCTGCGGTTGCAGAATCAAGGTTGATGCCAAGCTTGGCTGACAGGCGCACCGCGCGCAGCATGCGCACCGGGTCTTCGCGATAGCGAACTTGCGGATCCCCTATGATGCGCAGAACGCCTGCGCGAATATCTGCAAATCCGCGGTGGTAATCGAAGATTTCCTGTGTGGCAGGATCGTAGAACAGCGCATTCGCGGTGAAATCCCGGCGCGCCGCATCCTGCTCCTGGTCACCGAATTCGTTATCGCGCAACAGGCGGCCGTGTTCATCGGTCTGCGCATCTTCCGTTTCCACCATGCGACGGAATGTGGACACCTCTACCAGCTCTTCGCCAAACATCACATGCACCAGACGGAAACGCCGTCCGATGATGCGGGAGCGCCTGAACACACGCTTTACTTCCTCGGGCGTGGCATTGGTTGCCACATCGAAATCCTTGGGCGTCTTGCCCAGCAGCAGATCGCGCACTGCACCGCCCACCACATACGCCTGAAAACCTGCCGCCTGCAAGCCATCCGTCACGCGTTTTGCGCCATAGCTGATCTGTTCGCGCGGCACATTGTGCAAGGCATATGGAATGATTTGCGCATTACCGGCTGTTCTGGCTTTCGCAGACCTGCGAAATACGCGCTTGAGGAATTGTTTGATCATTTATTATTCAAGGGACTACTTCAGTTCAAGCACATCTTGCATATCGTACATTCCAGCAGGGTGGTTTTTCAAGAAGCGGGCTGCACGCAGCGCTCCCAGAGCAAAAGTTGCACGGCTGCTCGCCTTGTGGGTGATTTCGATGCGCTCTCCTATGCCGGCAAACAGCACGGTATGGTCGCCCACGATGTCGCCGCCGCGCACAGTGGCAAAACCGATGGTGGACGGATCACGTTCCCCCGTCACCCCTTCACGTCCATACACGGCGCATTCTGCAAGATCGCGTCCCAGCGTGCGCGCAACCACTTCGCCCAGGCCCAGAGCAGTGCCGGAAGGCGCATCAACCTTGTGCCTGTGATGCGCTTCGATGATCTCGATGTCATAGCCTTGAGCCAGAACGCGCGATGCGGTCTCGAGCAGTTTAAATAGAAGGTTCACGCCCACGCTCATGTTGGGCGCAAACACGATGCCTATGTCCTGCGCTGCCGCGCCGAGTTGGGCTTTCTGCTGTGCGCTAAATCCCGTGGTGCCGATCACCATGTTCACCTTGAGCCTGCGGCAGATGTCAAGATGATGCAGCGTACCCTCCGGACGGGTAAAATCGATCAGCACATCCGCGCCTTTTAGTGCTGCCTCGACATCGGCGCTGATTTTCACGCCGCCAACCTCACGCCCCAGCATCTCGCTGCCCTCGTGTTCCAGCGCGGCATGCAGCACCAGATCGTCCGCATCAGCCACGCTTTCCAGCAGCATTCTGCCCATACGGCCACTGCTGCCCGCAATGGCAATTCTAATCTTGCTCATCATTCATTCCTTAAAGCTGGCCTACTTGGCTTCGGCCGCTGTCAAATGCAGGCCGCTGTCGTCGATGCGCACCAGTTTGTCATCCTCGAAATACACTGTCAGGCGCTGCTGTTCGACCAGCTTGTAATCGTGCTCGAAACGGTACACATAGTCCCACTCGTTGGCATGAAACGGATCGCTGATCATGGGCGTGCCCATCACGAATTTGACTTGCGCGCGCGACATGCCGATTTGTAGCTTGTCGCGCATTTCTTGTGTTATGTAGTTTCCCTGCCGGATGTCCATCTTGTAGGCAATTGGAAAGTGGATATAGCTGCATGAGGAAAGCAGCAAGGAGAACAATATTATTTTAAAACGCATGTTTTTCAATCTCAAAATTTTCAGCATCAGAAGCATCATACCTCAAGCGGCCAAACCGAGCATCTCCGCCGCATGTATGCGCGTGGTCTCGGTGATGACAACACCACCCAGCATGCGCGCAATTTCTTCAATGCGTTGCTCATCGTTCAGCACTTCGATATGGCTTAACGTAACACCCTCCTTGACCGCTTTGCTGACCTGCCACTGATGGTCTGCCATCGCGGCCACCTGCGGCAGGTGCGTCACGCACAGAACCTGGTACTCACGCCCTAGTTGCTTGAGCAGCAGGCCCACAATTTCCGCAACTCTCCCGCCTATGCCGCTGTCCACCTCGTCGAAAATCAGCGTAGGCACGCTGGCCACCTGACTGGTTGCAACTTGTATCGCTAGGCTGATGCGCGAGAGTTCACCGCCCGATGCGACTTTTGCCATGCTGCGCAACGGAGAGCCCGGATTGGCGGCAATCCTGAATTCCACCGTTTCAAGGCCGCAGGCGCCGCCTTCGGGCAAGGGCAGCAGGGCGACTTCAAATCTTCCGCCATCCATTGCTAGCGTCTGCATCGCCGAACTTATCTGCTGCGAGAATCGATCAGCTGCAAGCTTGCGGGCCAAACTCAGTTGTTCCGCACTTTCTATATAGCGCTGTTTTGCAGCATCTTCTTGGCGGGACAGCTCGGCAAGGTCGGCATCTGCGCCCAGCTCTGCTAGGCGCGCGACGATCTGCTCCAGTACATCGTTCAGTTTTTCCGGCATCACCCGATATTTGCGCCCCATATCCACGACGGCCTGAATCTGCTTTTCCTTTTCGGCAAGCTGTCCTGGATCAACATCAAGGCGCTGCTGATAATGGCGCAGGCTATACACCGCCTCCTGCAATTCAGCCTGCGCGGATTCCAGAAGATGCAGCGGCTCATGAAGCGAAGGATCATGATTCAACCCATCCCGGAGCCGCGCCATCAGCCCATTGATCTGCGCAAGACAGGCGGTATCGGCTTCAGAAAGGATGTCGATGCCAAACGCAGCGGTTTCCAACAAGCTGGCGGCATGCGCAAGGCGCGAACAGTCCGCCTGCAGCGTTTCCCAGTCTGCCTCATTAAACGCCAGGGCCTCCAGTTCGTTGCGCTGAAACGAAAGCAACTCGCGTTCGGCTGCAGCCGCCTGCGAATTCTCGCTCAATGTGATCCTGCGGTTTTTGAGCGTCTGCCAGCCGCGATAAAGCTGCCCTGCCTCGCCTGCCTGCTGCTGCAGGCCTGCATAGCCATCGAGCAATCTCTGCTGTTCATCAGCTTGCAGCAAAGTCTGATGCGCATGCTGTCCGTGGATATTCAACAGCTGCTCGCCCGCCTCCCGCATCTGCTGCAATGTGACGCTGCGCCCGTTGATGAAGCCACGCGAACGCCCCCCCGCGTCCAGCAGGCGGCGCATCAGGCAGATGCCCTCATCGCACGGCAATTCCTGTGCGGCAAGCCAGGATTTCAGGTTTGCCATCGCGCTGATGTCAAATCCCGCCGTGATTTCGGCACGCTCGCCGCGCACCATTGCCGCATCGCCGCGCTCACCCAGAGCCAGCAACAAGGCATCGATGAGCACGGATTTTCCGGCCCCCGTCTCGCCTGTCAACGCAGTAAAGCCGGAGCCGAATTCCAGATCTATTTCAGACACGATGACAAAATCGCGGATACTCAAGAATTTCAGCATGCACAAAAGATATTATAGTTAAAGGGCCTGGTTCCAGAGCAACTTCTCGCGCAGCGTGTGGTAATAACTGTGCCCCACGGGATGCAGCAGACAGGCATGCTCAGGGCAGCGGGTCACAACTATCCTGTCGTCAAGCTGCATGTCGAAACTGGTATGACTGTCCAGCCGCACACGGATATCACCGGTGCGGTGCATCAGGATTTCCAGCTCTGACGAAGCATGCACCACGATCGGCCGGTTGCTTAGCGTATGGGGGCAAACCGGCACCAACTCCAACACATCGAGTCCGGGGTGCAATATCGGGCCGCCCGCAGACATCGCATAGGCAGTAGAGCCGGTCGGTGTCGCGACAATCAACCCGTCTGCCCGCTGATTGTATAGGTATTCACCGTCGATGCGCACCTCGAATTCGACCATGCTGCTGATCTGGCTGCGATGCACCACCACTTCGTTGAAAGCCGTGCCGCTGAATACCTCGGTCTCGCCGCGCATCACGCGCGCCGACAGCAGCAAGCGTCGCTCGGTGACATACTGCCCTTCCAGCATCCCCTCTATGACATCCAGCATGTTGTCCAGCGTCAGGTCGGTGAGAAACCCCAGCCTGCCCTGATTTACCCCTATCATGGGCACATGATGTGGTGAAAAGGTGCGCGCAATATTCAACATCGTGCCATCGCCCCCAAGCGCGATCACGAGATCCACCCTGCCTGCGATGTCAGTCAACTCCATCGAGGGGTAAGGGCAGGAAGCCAGATGCTCGGCACTCTGTTTGTCGACCAGCACATTCAAACCTTTGGTTGACAGGAATTCTGCCATGCGCAGCAAGGGTTCAGCCACATCGAGCGACTTGTGCTTTCCGATGAGCGCAATATTTTTGAAGGGAAATTTCATGAGCGCGATTAAACCACATCGGGCACACTATGACAAAGCACCATTTATCATTCACAATCGAGTATACCCGTGATAATCTGCGATGTGCCTGTTTCCCGATGACAATGACAAAACTCGCACCCGTTGCATATAAATACGAACTTTCTAGGAAAAGTACTATCCAATATCCCGAATTGCGCGCAATTCATTGAGTGGAGAGAGAAATGAAAAAAAGTCTGATTGCTATGATTCTAATGTCTTTACTGGCCAATCTGGCATACGCTGATGGCTGGCATGGTGGTGGCGGTGGCTGGCGCGGTGGTGGCGAAGGCTGGCGCGGTGGTGGCGAAGGCTGGCGCGGTGGTGGCGAAGGCTGGCGCGGCGGCTGGGGAGATGGCTGGCGCGGCGGCTGGGGAGATGGCTGGCGCGGCGACGACGACTGGGCTGACGGCGGACTGGGCCTGATGTTAGGCATGGGTGTGGCCAGCGGAATGATGATGCAGTCAGCGCCAGTGTATGCGCAGCCTGCCCCTGTCTACGTGCAACCCGCGCCTGTCTATGTCCAACCCGCTCCGGTCTATCAGGCGCCTCCAGCTTACCAACCCCCCCCACGCGGAGAGGTCACTTATGGACCGACGACTTACTACAATGGTTATGGCCCTCATTGAGCCGTTTAAATCATGTTATCAAAGAGGAACTTAATGAAACAGAAAATCATCCTGACGGCAATTTTAGCCGCGATGTCCATTCAATCCCATGCAGAAGATTTCACCGATACTGCGAAAGTGATCTCATCAAGACCGATATATCAGACAGTATCAGGCCAGGAATGTTATAACGTACCCGTTCAGGTGCAGGCTCCACAGGAACGCTCCATGGGTGGCAGCATACTGGGCGGCATTGCGGGCGCCCTGCTCGGCTCCCAAGTTGGCGAAGGCACCGGACGCATGGCAGCGGGTGCGGCAGGCGCCATCGCGGGCGCGATAACCGGAGACCGGTTGCAAAATGACGGCAGCGGCAGCAGCAGCGGCGTTGTGATGCAGCAGCAGTGTAAGGAAGTCACGAAACAGGTTGTTTCAGGTTATGACGTGCATTACATGTACGCGGGTCACGAGGGTACGACCACCATGCCACAACAACCCGGCAACACGGTCACAGTAGGCGTGACTGCTCACTAGAATCATGGCTGCCGGCCTGGCCGGCAGCTATTCCTCCAACGCCATTTCCAGCTCCAGCCATCCCTCTTCGAGCTCATCGACTCTGGCCTGCACGGCTTCCCTTCTGGCATTCAGACCGGCGATAAAGTCAGCACTGCAATCGGCATAGGTCGCAGGATCCCCCAGACGGGAATTGATTCCAGCAAGTTCCTCCTGTGCCTTGCCCAGCTCGGTTTCTATCCTGTTGCGTTTCGACTGCAGCGCCTTTTTGTTCGGTCTTGCAGGCTGGGGGGCCGGTTTGGCCTGCGCCGCTTCGCGCGGGCGGCGGGCTTCTATCCAGGTCTTGTAATCATCGAGATCGCCTTCAAACAGTTTTGCCTCGCCGTCCGCCACCAGCCAAAGTTCATCGGCCACCGCGCGTATCAGGCTGCGATCGTGCGACACGATAACCACAGCGCCTGTATATTCTTCCAGCGCCAGCGTCAGCGCATCTCGCATGTCCAGATCGAGATGGTTGGTCGGTTCGTCGAGCAGCAGCAGGTGCGGCTTCTGCCATGCCAGCAGGGCCAGCGCCAGCCGGCTTTTTTCGCCGCCTGAAAAGCTTGCAACAGGCCGGTCTTCGCTGCTGCCCGCAAGTCCGAACCGCCCCAGAAAAGTGCGCAGAACGAGCGCAGTTTCCGTGGGCGCAATGCGCTCCAGATGCATGAGTGGCGTGGCATTGCCGTCGAGATTTTCGAGCTGATGCTGCGCGAAATAGCCTACACGTATGCCAGGCGTCACATCCAGGCGCCCCTGTGTTGGCGTGAGCTCGCCCACCAAGAGCTTGATCAGCGTGGACTTCCCTGCACCGTTGGGCCCAAGCAGCGCGATGCGGCTGCCGGCGCGCAGCATCATGCTGACATTCCTGAATAACTGCCTGTCGCCATAGGAAAATCCCAGATTGTCCAGCCTCATCAAAAGATCAGGGCTGCGTTCCGGCGCTTCGATCTCGAGCTCGAAACGGCCATCGGTGACATGAGCAGGTGCAATCCTGGTGAGCCTCTCCAGCGCCTTGACGCGGCTTTGCGCCTGTTTTGCCTTGGTGGCCTTGGCGCGAAAGCGGCGCACGAAATCTTCCAGATGAGCAATCTTTGCCTGCTGGCTCTGATACGCCTGGTTTTGCAGGGCTATCTTCTCCGCGCGCGCGCTTTCGAAATCATCGTAATCTCCCGCATAGCTGTCTATCACCCTGTCGTGCACATGGGCGATGCGGTTGACCGTGGCATTGAGAAACTCCCTGTCATGCGAAACCAGCAGGATGCTGCCGGGATAACGCGCAAGATACTGCTCCAGCCAGAGGATGGCTTCCAGATCCAGGTGATTGGTAGGCTCGTCGAGCAGCAGCAGATCGGCGCGATGCATCAGCGCACGCGCAAGATTCAGGCGCATGCGCCAGCCGCCGGAAAAACTGTCCACTGCACGCCCCAGACTTTCGGCATCAAAGCCCAGCCCGTTCAGGAGTTGTGCGGCGCGGGCTCGCGCACCATATCCGTCTATGCTTTCGAAATGCTGCTGCGCCTCGAACCATGCGGCATCGTGATCTTCCCGCGCCAGCATCTTCTCGAGTTGCCGCAATACGACATCGCCATCGAGCACGAATTCGATCGCAGGCTGGCTGGAAGTCGTGATTTCCTGTTCGACAAAGGCCAGCGTCTTGCCGCTTTGCAGCGACACATCTCCGCTTTCGGGATGGATTTCTTCCCTTATCAGCCGGAACAGGGTCGATTTCCCGCAGCCATTCACGCCGACCAGGCCGATGCGCTGGTTGGCAAAAACCTGCAGATTCGCATGATGGAAAAGCGCTTCGCCTCCCTGCAGATAGGTCAAGTTTGATATGTTGAGCATGGCGACATGATAACAGAGGGCTAAGCCAGGCAATCGTGGCCGAATTGAAACTGCTGCGCGGCGTCAGATTTTTGCCGTGCTGACGGATCGCAAATTTTCAGCGCTACAGGTCCTCAACAGTGGAAAAATTCACCCTGGACTCATTGCCCACCAGTATTTTCTGCAGGCCGATGCGCGACCTGGTGTTGATCAGGATGGGTGCCGAAAGATTGGCGTAGATATTGAGCGCAGGCAGGGCTGCGGGATTTTGCGGCTCGCCCTTGTATAGCGTCATCAGCACCAGCAAGTCGCCGACATCTTTGACCTTCAGCTCGGCGAAGTGGATTACCTGCGAACAGGATGTCAAAGGGATAAAATCCTTCATCTGCATTATCATGGAATCCAGCTCATATGAAAAGCCATGTTGCTAACATGGCTCACCCTCGAAAGATAATTCAATTCGGGATTGCAACTTTTGCAATACTTCGCTAGTCTCATACATGTCGTTCTAATCATTCTCAGGAGTACAACTCATGCAATACCCAAACCAGTTCGCCACCACAGGTTCGCTCGTCTCCGAGCAAAACCGCGTGTTGCGCAACACCTACATGATGCTTGCAATGACCATGATTCCCACCGTCATCGGTGCGTTCATCGGCACATCCGTCAACTTCTCCTTCATGATGCTACACCCTATCATGGGTTCGCTGATGATGTTCGGCGCGATGATGGGGCTGTTGTTTGCCGTCACGGCGCTGCGCAACAGCGTGTGGGGCATCCTTGCGCTGCTCTGCTTCACGCTGGTGGCCGGCATTTTTCTGGGTCCCATCCTGCAGGTCGCTCTGCATCTTAAGAATGGCGCGCAACTGATCGGCATGGCAGCCGGCGGCACTGGCCTGATCTTCTTCAGCTTGGCCACAATCGCCACCGTCACCAAAAAGGATTTCAGCTTCATGGGCAAGTTCCTGTTCATCGGCCTGATCCTTCTGATAGTCGCCTCGCTGGCCAACATGTTCTTTGCCATCCCGGCACTGGCGCTTACCATCTCCGCGATTGCGGTGCTGATCTTCTCGGCTTACATCATGTTCGACATCAGCCGCATCGTCCAGGGCGGCGAGACCAATTACGTGATGGCCACGATGGCGCTTTACTTAGATATCTACAACATCTTCATCAATCTGTTGAACCTGCTGATGGCGTTCAGCGGCGAACGAAGATAGCCCGGCAGTATTTCCACAAAAAGGCGGCCATTGGCCGCCTTTTTTAATTCAGGATGATCTTTTGAACATGTCCTGCAATAATATTCTTTGCAAGATCAATCCCTACTGCAATAATGCTCATGACTTTTCCCCTACCGGTGGTTTAGAGGAGAACAACAGCTTCCATCCTGGCACTTTTAGCGTACCTTTCAGCATACTTTCCAGAAAAACTGAGGCAGCATCAAGACAAGATAGTCCCGCGCAATCCTTGGCAGACCTATCTCAATCTTGCCAAGGTTGTGCATCTAGACCGCTGGAGAGAAACCATAGGCAATTTGCCAGGCGTTTATATCCAAGATGTCGAGCTTCCCGATGACCATTCAGAAGAACCTAAAAATACTGAAGATCACGATCGTCAGCAGTTGCACGAACTTCTGCAGGATATGCAAGGGCGCGTCAAGGACATTTCAGAGCAGGACCGTGCTGGACTCTCTGCCTTACGCATGACTTTGTCTACATTGTCAAATCAGTTGGTGAATGTTGAGACTATCATCGGAGAACGTGTCGAAGTCCTTCAGTCCCGGATTGACAGACTCGCGCATACCGTCAACATCCTCCTTTGGTTCGCTGGAGCAATATTGCTTTTCATGCTCTTCAAGTAAGACTGTTAGCCATAGATGCTGGAAAAAAACAATCTCATTAATATCAACCTGGATATGTCTTGCATTAAGCAATCTCTTCATCTATAGTTGTGCAACTTATTGTTCAAGTTATAAAGTTATGAAAGTCGTCACCTATTCACATGCGCGCAATGCACTTAAATCAGTATTGGACGATGTCGTCCAGGATGCAGACGTGACCATTATCAGCCGCCGCGACGCAGAAGGTGATGCCGTGGTCATGTCGTTGGACAGCTACAACAGCATCATGGAAACGCTGTACCTGACCAGCAATCCCGCGAACGCAGCCTCACTGGCTAAGGCAATTGCACAGGACAAAGCAGGGAAATCACTAAAACGCCGATTGCTTGAAATTTAATAATCATGCGTTCTATTCAGTTTGTGCCGGATGCGTGGGATACTTATCTGTATTGGCATGAGCAGGACAGAAAAACGCTTAAGAGGATTAACACGCTGATTACCGCAACCGCGCGCGATCCATTCTCTGGCATAGGCAAGCCGGAACCATTGCGCGGTGATTTATCTGGTTATTGGTCTCGACGCATAGACGATGCAAATCGCTTGGTGTATCGCGCAACAGATTCAGAATTGGTGATTGTTGCATGTCGTTTTCATTATGGCAGTTAGTCAGCATGATTTGCCATGAATTTATCAATACTTGCCCGTTGCAGTTACAACCCTGTGATACAGCACTTCGCGACTGACTGCACGGTGCCAATTGCCGCACTCCGAAAAGTACGAACATACCATTTGATTCAGGCGATAATTTGCATCCCAACAACACAACTCTCCTTGTAAAACTATCTACCGCCTTCTTAGAGACAAAAAACACTGAACATGCTGCCATCCATAGAACAACGATTAGCCCAGGAACTCTCCGCCAAACCCGCACAGGTCACTGCTGCCATACAAATGCTGGACGAAGGCGCGACTGTGCCGTTCATCTCCCGCTACCGTAAGGAAGCCACAGGAGGTCTGGATGACATCCAGCTGCGTCAGCTCGAAGAGCGATTGAATTATCTGCGCGAGCTCGAATCACGGCGCACAACGATCATCGCGTCCATCACCGAACAGAACAGGATGACGCCAGAACTGCTCGATGCAATCAGCCATGCTCCGGACAAGACGCATCTGGAAGACCTGTACCTGCCCTATAAATTGAAGCGCAGGACAAAGGCGCAGATCGCCCGCGAGGCGGGCCTGGAAGTGCTGGCCGACGCACTTCTTGGCGATCCGACGTTAGCCCCCGAGCAGGAAGCAGGCAAATACCTGAAAGCCCCTTTCAGCACCGAGCAGGGCGAAAATCCAGGCGTGAGCGACATCAAGTCCGCGCTGGATGGCGCGCGCCAGATATTGATGGAGCGCTTCAGCGAAGATGCCAGCCTTTTGCAATCCCTGAGGGAATATGTGCAGGAGCACGGTGTGGTGGAAGCGCGCGTGATCGACGGCAAACAGGAAATGGCTGCAAAGTACAGCGACTATTTTGATTACTCAGAATCCATCAGGACCATTCCTTCACACCGCACGCTGGCGATATTGCGGGGACATCGCGAAGAGCTTCTTGCCGTGCGGCTGCGCCTGGATGCGGAAGCAGAGAAGCCATTGATGAGTGCGCCGCACAACCCGTGCGAGGCGCGCATCGCTGCCCGCTTCGGCATCAGAAACATGGGCCGCGCGAGCGACGCCTGGCTTGCGGACACGGTGCGCTGGACCTGGCGCGTGAAATGCTTTTCACATCTGGAATCCGAACTGATGGGCGCGCTGCGTTCGAAGTCCGAACTTGAAGCAATCAACGTGTTCGCGCGCAACCTGAAAGACCTGCTGCTGGCATCTCCTGCAGGCCCGCGCGCGACGATGGGTCTGGACCCCGGCATACGCACCGGCGTCAAGGTTGCGGTTGTCGACGAGACAGGCAAGCTCGTGGACACGGCGGTGATCTATCCGCATCAGCCGAAAAACGACTGGGACGGCTCGCTGCATGTGCTTTCCAAACTCGCAGAAAAACATCGCGTCAGCCTGATCGCGATCGGTAACGGCACGGCATCGCGAGAGACGGACAAGCTGGCACAGGATTTGATCAAACTGCGCCCCGAACTCAAACTCATCAATGTCGTGGTGTCGGAAGCCGGTGCATCGGTTTATTCGGCCTCCGAATTCGCGTCAAAAGAATTGCCCGATATTGACGTGTCGCTCAGAGGCGCGGTCTCCATCGCCCGCCGCCTGCAGGATCCATTGGCAGAGCTGGTCAAGATCGACCCGAAATCCATAGGCGTGGGCCAGTACCAGCACGATGTCAGTCAGGCGCAGCTGGCGCGCACGCTCGATGCAGTTGTCGAAGACTGCGTGAATGCGGTAGGCGTGGATGTGAACACCGCATCAGCTCCCCTGCTCGCCAGAGTTTCCGGCCTGAGCAGCAGCGTAGCCCATGGCATCGTCAGCTACCGGGAAAGCCGCGGTCGCTTCGTCACACGCGAACAATTGAAGAAGGTTCCGCGTCTGGGAGAGAAAACCTTCGAGCAGGCGGCAGGATTCCTGCGCATCATGCATGGAGACAATCCGCTCGATGCCTCGACCGTGCATCCCGAATCCTATCCGCTGGTCGAGCGCATCCTTGACGACATCAAACAGGAAATCAAGGCTGTGATCGGCAACAGCACGCTTTTGAAAACCTTGAACCCCGCCCGCTATGCAAACGAGAAATTCGGCATTCCGACCATCACCGACATCTTGAGGGAGCTTGAAAAACCGGGCCGCGATCCGCGCCCAGAGTTCACCACCGCGACATTCAGGGAAGGCGTGGAACAGCTGTCCGATCTGCATCCGGACATGATACTGGAAGGTGTGGTCACCAATGTTGCCGCGTTCGGTGCGTTTGTCGACATCGGCGTGCACCAGGACGGCCTGGTGCATATCTCCGCGCTCTCGAATACTTTCGTCAAGGATCCGCACAGCGTGGTCAAGGCAGGACAGATCGTCAAGGTGAAGGTGCTGGAAGTCGATGCGGTGCGACGCCGCATCGCGCTTACCATGCGGCTTGCCGACAAGGCACCACAAGCGGATATCAAACAGCGCGACATGCAAAGACCGCCCGCAAATCACATTCGCCCAAAAACGGTCAACTCAAAACCTGCCGCCCCCAATGCAATGGCTTCAGCATTTGCAAAACTAAAGAACTGATTTTTTAATGGTGGATCCCCCCCTTCGGGGGGGAATAAACTAATTACTAACAACGGAGCTTACATGAAGCAATCGGAAATAAAATTTACTGTCACGCTGGGCGAAAGAAACCTGCCTAAAAAAATCGACTGGTCCGCGACGGACGGCAACGTGAATAGCAGCACGCCCGCGATCATGGTTTCCGTCTGGGACGAGGCGACACACAATACCCTGCGCATTGATCTGTGGACTCCCGAGATGATGGTCGAAAACATGAAACAGTTCCAACATCAGACGCTTTTGACCATGGCTGATACGCTGGAACGCGCAACCGGAGAAAAAGAAGCTGCAAAGGCCATGCGCAACTTCGCCCAGGAATTCGGCGAACGCCTGGGCCTCTTAAAGCGCGCCGCAAAGCCCTGACTTGCCGATCAGGCGCGCCGCCAGTTGGTGCCCTGCGCTGAATCCTCGAGCACGATGCCAGCCTCCAGAAGCTCCTTGCGGATGAGGTCGGCCTCGGCATAGTTTCTGGCTTTCTTGGCTTCATTGCGCGCGAGTATCTTCGCTACAATCATCGCATCGCCCGAACTGTCGCCCTGCAGAAATGCATTCGCATCGCGCCCAAGCAATCCCAGCACCGCGCCCAGAGATCTCAGTTGCGACGCCAACTGTGGCGACTGGCCGCGGTTCACTTCGTTTGCAAGATCGAACAGAACCGCGATGGCTTCCGCGGTGTTGAAGTCGTCGTCCATCGCGACCTTGAAGCGCTGCGCATGGGGCTCGTTCCAGTCAACACCCTTCCCCATTCCCCCTTCACACTTGAGTGCGGTATAAAGCCTCGAGAGAGCGCCCTTCGCGTCGTCAAGATGCGCATCTGAATAATTCAAAGGGCTGCGGTAGTGCGCGCGCAATATGAAGAATCTCACGACTTCCGGGTCGTACCGTTCCAGCACCTCGCGTATCGTGAAGAAGTTGCCCAGACTTTTCGACATCTTCTCGTTATCAACGCGCACGAAGCCGTTGTGCATCCAGTAATTCACGAACTGGCACTGGTTGGCCCCCTCGCTCTGCGCGATCTCGTTTTCGTGATGCGGAAACTGCAGGTCGGCCCCGCCGCCGTGTATGTCGAAATGCTCGCCCAGCAGTTTTGAGCTCATCGCCGAGCATTCGATATGCCATCCGGGACGGCCCTTGCCCCACCGTGAGTCCCATTTCACCTCGTCCGGCTCGTTGTCCTTGGCATGCTTCCACAGCACGAAGTCGAGCGGGTCGTGCTTGTTGCCGTCCACTTCCACGCGTTCGCCTGCGCGCAGGTCTTCCAGCGACTTGCCGGAGAGCTTGCCGTAGCCTGTAAATTTTCTCACTGCAAAATTCACGTCCCTGTCGGCCGCCTGATAGGCAAGGCCGTTTCTTTCCAGATTTTCTATCATGGCCAGCATCTCTGGCACATATTGCGTAGCTCTCGGCTCATGATCGGGCGGCTGCACGCCCAACCTCTCCGCATCCTCGTGCATCGCGTCTATGAATCTTTGCGTGAGGCTATGGATGGACTCGCCGTTTTCCGCGGCGCGCTTGATGATCTTGTCGTCGATATCGGTGATGTTGCGCACATAGGTCACATCGTAGCTGCTGCTTTTCAGCCAGCGGTAAACCATGTCGAACACCACCATCACGCGCGCATGCCCAAGATGGCAATAGTCGTACACCGTCATTCCGCACACATACATGCGCACCTGGTTGGGAACTATGGGTGTGAATTCCTGCTTGTCGCGTTTGAGCGTATTGTAAATTTTTAACATGGCAATTCAGAAGGTCATCGGCTTGTTTTCATTGAGGCTTAACCAGCCCTTGACAATGCGGTAGATAATCCAGAAAAAATTGGCCGACAGGATGAGCATGCCGATCAGAAAGAAAAACGTTGCCGCACCGATCGCAGCCCACAACAGCCCGAACCAGAAAGTGCGTATCTGCCAGCGGAAATGGCTTTCCAACCAAGTTCCTGTCACTTCATCCTTTTTAACGTAATTTATGATAATGCCGATGATCGCTGTTATGCCTGCAAAATATGACAACGCATACAGCACATAGACAACCTGGGTCAGACTCTTAAGCGAATTCAGACGCCCTTCATCCGGCACGCTCATGCTTGCTCCTTGGTCCATGAATCCTTCAGCGTCACAGTGCGGTTGAATACCAGCCTGTCTTTGGGCCGGTGATCGCGGCGATCCGTGCAGAAATAGCCCAGACGCTCGAACTGATAGTGCATTTCGGGGGCCGCATCCTGCACCGCAACTTCGACCCAGCCCTGCACCACCTTCAGGGAATCGGGATTAAGATAATTACAAAAATCGATTTCCCTGTCCGCATCAGGCCTCGAGACCGTGAACAGCCTGTCATACAGCCTGATCTCCGCGGGCAGAGCATGCTCGCGGGACAGGAAGTGGATCACGCCCTTGACCTTGCGCCCTTCGGGATTCTTGCCGAGCGTTGCATGATCTATGCTGCACTTTAGCTCGACGACATTGCCGGATGCATCCTTCACGACTTCATCGCAGCGCATCACATAGCTGTGGCGCAGCCTCACCTCGCCGCCCAGGGTCAGGCGCTTCCAGCCGGCCGGCGGGGCTTCTGCAAAGTCGTCAGCCTCGATGTAAAGTTCCCGGCCAAACGGCACAACGCGTTTGCCGAGTTCGGGCGCATTGGGATGGAAGTCCGCCTCGCGCGCCTGTGCGCCGTCGAAGTTGCTGATTGTAACTTTCAAGGGGTTGATGATAGCCATCACGCGCGGCGCACAAAGTTCGAGGTCTTCGCGTATCGCGCCTTCCATGATCGCCATGTCCACGCTGTTCTCGCTTTTCGACACGCCGATGCGTTTGGCGAATTCGCGCAGCCCGCTGGCCGTATAGCCTCTACGGCGCATGCCCTGTATGGTCGGCATGCGCGGATCGTCCCAGCCGGAAACATGCTTCTCGTTCACCAACTGCAAAAGCTTGCGCTTGCTGGTGATGGTGTAGTGCAGCTCAAGGCGCGAGAATTCATACTGACGCGGGTGGCATGCGACGCTCACGTTGTCCAGCACCCAGTCGTAAAGCGGCCTGTGATCCTCGAACTCCAGCGTGCAGATTGAATGCGTGATGCCTTCCAGCGCATCCGAGATGCAGTGCGTGTAGTCATACATCGGATAGATACACCACGCATCGCCCGTGCGGATATGGTGCGCGCGGCGTATGCGGTAGATCGCAGGATCGCGCAGATTGATGTTGGGTGAGGCCATGTCGATTTTTGCACGCAGCACCTTTGCACCGTCGGCAAATTCCCCCGCCCTCATGCGCGCGAAAAGATCGAGATTTTCGGCTATGCTTCTTTCACGGTATGGGCTGTTCTTGCCGGGCTCGGTCAGCGTGCCGCGGTATTGGCGCATCTCATCCGCACTGAGGTCTTCCACATAGGCCAGCCCCTTGTTGATGAGTTCGACTGCAAAGCTGTAGAGCGTCTCGAAATAATCCGATGCCCACCTGACGTCCCCGTCCCACAGAAATCCCAGCCAGCGCACATCCTCCTGTATGGATTCCGCATACTCGAAGCTTTCCTTTTCCGGATTGGTATCGTCGAAGCGCAAATTGCACTTCCCCTGGTAATCCTCTGCCAGACCGAAATTCAGGCAGATGGATTTCGCGTGTCCCACATGCAGATAGCCGTTTGGCTCCGGCGGAAAGCGCGTGACGATGCTGTGATGTCGGCCTGATGCCAGATCCGCATCGATGATGGTTCGGATAAAATTTGATGCTGGGGTGCTCGCCGTGCTCATGCGGGGCTTTCCTGAATTGGGTTGAAGAAAATTCAGATACAGATTTTACCCGAATTGCGCATGCCATTTTCATACAAATGGAACAATATGCATCAACCTGTGTGAAAACACCCCGGATATTTGGTAGAATCTTTATGAAGCCATATGGGCACGCGTCACGCCACACTCACAGAACATGAATTATCGATGAATATATTGAATCACCTGACACGTTTCAATCTGTCTGTTGCAATGCTGTTGGGCACGATACTGTTAAGCGCAAGCGCCGGTGCCGATGAGCTGCAGGATGCCACGCAGCTTTTTAAGCAGGGACAGCAAAGCCAGGCGCTAAACAAGATCAACGGCTATCTGGCCGTAAAACCCAAGGATGCACAGGGACGTTTCCTGAAAGGGCTAATATTCACCGAACAAAACAAGACCGCAGACGCCATCAAGATTTTTGCCGACCTGACGCAGGACTATCCGGAACTTCCGGAGCCCTACAACAACCTCGCCGTACTTTATGCCAGCCAAGGCCAGTATGACAAGGCAAGATCAGCGCTGGAAATGGCGATACGCACGCACCCTAACTATGCGACCGCACATGAAAACCTAGGCGACATTTATGCAAAAATGGCAAGCCAGGCCTACAATCGCGCATTGCAGCTCGACAGCAGCAACACCACGACTCAAACCAAACTGGCAATGATACAGGACCTGTTCTCCGGAAAACCTCTTGCCGGCGTTCAGCACAGCACTGTGATTTGCAGCAAGTCTGCCGCGGATGCACCAAAGGCAGCCCCAGTTGCACCGGCAGCACTTCAGGCAGTGCCAATCAAGGCGGCAAGTAAGGAAGCTGCACCCAACAAGCCACCTGAAACCGCCCGGGTCGCCGAGACCCCAGCAGCAGACAAGGCGATAGAAAAAACCGTGGAAGGCTGGATAGATGCCTGGTCATCCAAGAACGTGAAAAAATACCTATCGTACTATGCAGGCGATTTCAAGACGCCCAACGGAGAAAGTCGCGCCTCCTGGGCTGAAATACGCCGCGACCGCATCAGCAAACCCAAGGAAATCGAAGTCGGCATAAGCCACATGAAGATTAAAGTCACCGATGACACCCATGCAACCGTCAGGTTTCATCAGGATTATCGTGACAGCAACTTCAAGGCTTCCGGCGGCAAGGCCCTGCTGATGGTCAAATCCGGCAACAGCTGGCGTATTCAGGAAGAGCGTGCGGATTGATGCGTATTTTGACGTTCACAATAGGCTGTCTGCTTTTCGGAATGGTGCATGCCTCACCCGACGACTCGTGCTCGAGTAACGGCTGCGTGGTGTTCAACAATGATGATCTGAACAGGCTGATCCCATACCCGCAAGTCGGCATCACGCCTGTCATCAACTTCAACAATATGGCCGGGGACAGCTGGCAGGATGATGCGGACCGCACTTCGCTGCTGCATGAGATAGAACGCAGGCGTCGCGACTGGGCAACCCCCGACACCGCAGCCTATCTGAAACATTACGAACACAATTTTGCCAGCGAGGGCGACAACTACGCCCCCTGGGCAAACCAGAAAGCAGTCATCAATGCCGGAAAATCCTGGATCAAGGGCGACCTCTCCGAACTCAGCCTGCTCACCTATCCTGATCAGCCTGACATGATGGTGTTCAATTTCGTTCAGGACTACAAGAGCAGCAATCTTTCGAACCGCATGAAAAAGCGTCGATACTGGATCCAAAAAGACAACCTCTGGCAGATTATTTATGAAGGTTCGGCATGAAAAAAATGCTGCTCTCACTGTTCGCAACGCTGCTCTGTTTTGCGATGCAACCCTCCCATTCTTCAACTCAAGGTAAAAAAACCATGGTCAAACTATACACAAATTTCGGCGACATCACACTGAAACTGGACGCGGAGAAAGCGCCCGTCACCGTCAAGAACTTTCTCGAGTATGTCAATTCCGGTTTCTATGACAACACACTGTTTCACCGCGTGATCGATGGCTTCATGATACAAGGCGGCGGCTTCGAGCCCGGCATGAAACAGAAGAAAACCAACGCGCCGATTGAAAATGAAGCTGCGAACGGCTTGAAGAACGACAAATACACCATCGCGATGGCACGCACCAGCGACCCGCAATCCGCCACGGCACAGTTCTTCATCAATGTGAAA
Organism: Pseudomonadota bacterium; assembly: GCA_021787435.1. Classification (GTDB taxonomy): domain Bacteria; phylum Pseudomonadota; class Gammaproteobacteria; order Burkholderiales; family Gallionellaceae; genus Gallionella. Next base: position 23,438 of record JAJYLY010000017.1, read on the forward strand.
GATAACGATTTTCTCAATTACACCGCACCTAACTCGCAGGGCTATGGCTATTGCGTGTTCGGCAAAGTGATCGAGGGCATGGACGTCGTGGATGCGATCAAGAAGGTCAAGACCGGCAGCCAGGACGTGCCTAGGGAAGACGTGATCATCACCAAGGCGGAAGTCGTCAAGAACTAGGACACAGGATTCAGTTACAAAATTGCACCGCTTTTTCTGAAACCTGCATCCTGATATGCCCCATACTGTATTCATCTCCGACCTGCATTTAAGCGCCTGCCATCCGCAAACGATGGCAGCGTTTGAGCGCTTCATCTCAAGCAAGGCGCACAAGGCGGAAGCGCTTTACATACTGGGGGACCTGTTCGAATACTGGGCAGGCGACGACGATCTCCGTGACCCGTTTCACCTGCAGGTTATCGGCGCGCTCAAGGGTTTGACCGGCACGCAGGTCTATCTGATGCACGGTAACCGCGACTTGCTGATGGGCAAAAGACTGGCCGAGGCCTGTAACGCAAAGCTGCTGGATGATCCTTTCCTGACAGACCTTTATGGCATGCCAACTTTGCTCACGCACGGCGACATGCTATGCACCGACGACATTGAATATCAGCAATTCCGAAAACATGTCCGTTCAGCCGAATTCCAGAATGAGTTTCTTGCAAGACCGCTAAAAGCGCGCAAGGCTTACATCGAACAACTGCGCATGCAAAGCGACATCGAAAAGCAGCATAAAGAAATGGACATCATGGATGTCAATATCGATGCTGTCGCCAGCCTGCTGCGCGAACATGGCTATCCGCGCCTGATACACGGCCACACACACAGGCCAAAACGCCACGAACACAGCGTGGACGGGCATCTTTGCGAACGCTGGGTGCTTGGGGACTGGGACACGCAGGCAAATGCGCTTTATGTCGATGCCAATGGCGTCCGCTGGGAAACCTTTTAAGCCCATTAATTCACGCAGCTGAAATCTCCCCGTAACAGGCCGGCAACATCCCTGTGGCATCCTTGATACATGGGACATAATAAAGCCAGTCTGCCATTGCTGCGTTCGGACATGCTGCTGCCAACATGAATTCGCAACAGGTCAGATCCATCTTCCTCTCGGACATACACCTTGGCACCAAGGCCTGTCAGGCAGGACAACTGCTCGAATTCCTGAAAGCCTATACTTCCGAGCATCTGTTTCTGCTGGGCGACATCATAGACCTGTGGTCCATGAGCCGCGGCGGCGTGCACTGGACGCCAGAACAGAACACCTTCGTGCAGAAAGTATTGCGCCGTGCACGGCACGGGGAAAAAGTATATTTCATTCCCGGCAATCACGACGAGGCGATGCGCGAATATGTCGGCACATCGTTCGGCGATGTGCTGGTATTGTCCGAATATGTCCACACCGCAAAGGACGGGCGGCGCTATCTGCTGATACACGGGGATGCATTCGATCAGGTCACGCTGCATCACCGCTGGGTCGCGGTGCTGGGGGACATTTCCTACAACCTCTTGGTACGCATCAACGTTTACCTGTCCTGGATGCGGCGCACGCTGAAGCGTCCCGGCTACTGGTCGCTGGCAGGTTATGTCAAGCGCCGCATCAAGACCGCGCTGACCTTCATTTTCAACTTCGAGGATTCCGTGATCTACCATGCCAGAGAACGCGGCCTAGATGGCGCGATCTGCGGCCACATACACTGGGCGATGATCAAGGAAATCGACGGGCTAACCTACATGAACTGCGGCGACTGGGTAGACAGCTGCACAGCGATCGTCGAGCATCTGGACGGCCGCATGGAGCTGATCAGGTGGAACTCAATTCATCATCAAAACCCATGAAGATTCTTTTCATTTCCGACGTTTACTTTCCGCGCGTCAACGGTGTCTCGACCTCGATTGAGACTTTCCGTCATGAGATCAAAGCGCTCGGTCATACGGTCCACCTGATCGCACCAGACTATGAAACGCTGAGCGAAGACGAGTCGGACATCCTGCGCATCCCTGCGCGCAGTGTGCCGATGGATCCCGAAGACCGGTTCATGAGTTACCGCGCAGTCATGGCTCATCTGCACAGGCTTCAGGATGAGCGCTATGACATCATCCACATACAGACGCCCTTCGTCGCGCATTATCTCGGCATCAGTCTTTCGAAACGCCTGAACATTCCATGCGTGGAAACCTATCACACTTTCTTTGAAGAATATCTCTACCACTATATCCCTTTCGTCCCGAAGCAATTGATGCGTCTTATTGCAAAACGCTTCTCGCATCATCAGGGCAACAGCCTGGATGGCATGGTCGTACCCTCTCACCCCATGCTGCATGTGCTTAAAAGCTACGGCATCACAACGCCCACCGAAGTCATACCGACCGGCATCGAACCCGAAAGCTTCGCGCAGGGCAACCGGGCAGCATTCCGCGCAAAATACGGTATTTCTGAAGAAAGGCCGGTGCTGCTCTTCGTCGGGCGCGTCGCCTTCGAGAAGAACATCGGATTTCTGCTTAACGTGTTGCATCGGTTAAGACAGCACATCCCTGATTTACTTCTCGTAATCGCAGGGGAAGGCCCTGCACTGAAAAACCTGAAGCACGACGTCGGGACGATGGGATTGCAGGAAAGCGTGCTGTTCATAGGCTATCTGGATCGCCACACCGAGCTCAACAGCTGCTACCGCGCAGCAGACCTGTTCATCTTCGCATCCCGCACTGAAACGCAGGGTCTGGTGCTGCTCGAAGCGATGGCGCAGGGCATACCCGTGGTCTCGACCGCAGAACTTGGCACGCGCGATGTATTGCAGGAAGGCAAAGGCGTTTTGATCGCAAGCGAAACGGTGGACGATTTTTCCGGAAAAATCATCCGCCTGCTAAGAGATGATGATGCGCGCAAAGCACTGGGAAGCGCCGGGCGCGACTATGCTCACACATGGTCGGCCACGAAACAGGCCGAACGCATGCTGGCTTTCTACCAGCGCTGCCTTAGCCAGCCGGGGTGAACGGTTTCGGAATTTGACGGTCTGTATTATCATTTCTCCTGTACTGACAGCCCACCACCGCCATGGAACAGATTATCGTATATGCCTTCCCCGTTTTCAGCCTGCTCATCCTCGCCGAGTACGCATACGGTGTGGCGACAGGCCGCAACACCTACCGGATAAATGACGCGATCAGCAGTCTAACTCAGGGGTTATTGAGCCAGATCACCGTGGTCTTCACGCAGGTTTTCACGATAGGCATCTACACGCTGGTGTTCAAGGAAGTGGCGTTCTTCCATCTGCCATTCTGGAATGCCTGGTACGGGTGGCTGGCCGCACTCGTTCTCTACGACTTTTTCGATTACTGGTATCACCGTTATTCGCATGAAACAGCGATACTGTGGGCCGCCCATGTCGTGCACCACCAGAGCCAGCATTTCAATTTCTCCACTGCATTGCGCCAGGAAAGCGCCTATCCTCTGCTGGGCTGGATTTTCTACCTGCCGATGGCAATTTTAGGCGTGCCACCGGATATCTTTGCGGTGGCGGGACTTTCCGTGCTGCTCTACCAGATATGGATACACACCGAGCATGTCGGCAAGCTAGGCTGGTTTGACCGCATCTTCTCATCGCCCTCCAATCACCGCGTGCATCACGCGGTGAACGATGCCTACATAGACAAGAACTACGGCGGCATGCTGATCATCTGGGACAGGCTGTTCGGCACCTATGCAGAAGAAGGTGAAGAAAAATGCGTTTATGGCACACGACCTCCTCTCAATAGCTGGGACCCAATTTGGGCCAACCTGACCGTCTATTGGAACCTGATCAGGGATGCATGGCGCATGGAAAGCTGGACAGACAGGCTGCGCATCTGGTTCATGCCGCCGGGATGGAAGCCCGATTATCTTGCCAGACGTTATCCAGGCAAGCCTTTCGATGTCTCCACTGTGACCCTGTTCGACCCCCCGGCCAGCAAAGTCCAGCTCTGGTCAGCGGCAATCCAGTTTGCGCTGTTGCTTGCCGCATCCGCTGCTCTGTTGTGGCAGATGGACGCCCTGGCATTCAGGACATCGGCTTTGCTGGTCGCTACGATTTCCGCAGGATTATGGGCGACAGGATCGACACTGCAAGGCAACATCAGGCGCGCATTGCTTGCAGATGCACTTGCCATCCTTGGCGCCGCCCTGGTTTTGCAAAATGTCTGATCGTCGTACGATAAATCAGCATGGAAGAGACCGGCAAAAGGTGCTACTGTGCGCTTTCTGATTTGAACAGCGGAGCAACGCATATGAAAATTATCCTGAAAACATTGGTTCTGGCTGCCTCCCTGAATGCTCTGCTGCCTACAAGCGCGGCACTGGCCGAAGATGAGTCGTTTGCCCCCGGTGGCACGGCGATTGACAGGCACACAGAACAGTATCACGACCTGAAAATCATCATGGACATCAAGGCCAAAGATGTCGAGACGGTTAAATATAGCACCATGGTTGCATCCAACCTCATCGAGCATCCAGGCACAAAGCTCGCAGTCGTGATTGAGGGACCATACGTCTCGATGTTTGCAAAGAAAAACTACCTGGACCACCAAGGCATCGTCGATCAGTGGGTCGCTCTTGCCAACAAGGGCGTGAAGGTAGAGTATTGCGGAAGCTCGGTCCACGGCGCGCATCTTTCGCCTTCCGACATGGAGGGGCTCACCGAGAAGAATCCCGCCGTCGTGAATCCTGGCGCCTATCCCGCCCTCGCGTCCTACGAACTGCAGGGCTATGCGCTCGTCATTCCCATTCCGCTGTCCACCCCCGAGAAAAAGTGAGCGCATAAGCCTCTTTACAGCCGGGATGAGTGAAAGCAGAAGCTAAGAAAGCGCCGATTTAATCGTCTTCCCCGCAAAAGCGGGGAACCAGCGCCTTTGTATGACTGGATTCCCGCTTGCGCGGAAACGACAGAAAACGGTATTATTCTTCCAGCAGCCTATTAATCACGGCCCCTGCCAGCGTGTAGCCGAACAGCGGCGGCATGTAGCTGATGGTGCCGTTCACCGCGCGCGGCCGACCTTGTGAAGTGGGCTGCGGGGGCAGTGGATCACGCGGATGCTCGTCGGAATACACGGTGAGTATGCCGCGGCGGATGTCGTGGTGCTTCAAAAGACGTTTGCGCATCTGGCGCGCAAGCGGGCACATGTCCGTCTTGCTGAGGTCGGCAATTTTTATTCTCGATGGATCGAGCCGGTTTCCAGCACCCATGCTGGATGCCACCTTCAAACCGCGCTTGAAACTTTCCGCGACCAGCGCTTCCTTGCAGACCAATGAGTCTATGCAGTCGATCACATAATCGCAATTCTCGGGCACCAGCTCGTTGACGTTTTCGGTGGTCAGGAAAACTTTCAGGATCGTCACCTGGCAGTCGGGATTGATGTCCGCGATGCGCGACTTCATGAGTTCCGCCTTGGGTTGTCCGACGGTGGAAAGCAGTGCCGGCAGCTGGCGATTGATGTTGCTCAAGGCCACCACATCGTGGTCGAGCAAAGTCAAGCGACCGATCCCCGCGCGGGCCAGCGCTTCGGTGCAGTATGAACCCACGCCTCCCATGCCGGCAACGAAAACATGTTTTCCGGCAAGACGCATGACTCCCTCTGCGTCGATGAGGATTTCGGTCCGTTCGAATTGCGGTGGCATTTGCATGGCGCGTCAAAATTGCTCGTTCTCGCCCAGATAGCGCCATTGCCCGATGGGTAGCTGGCCCAGTTTCACCTTGCCGATGCGGATGCGCTTCAATCCCGTCACGGTAAGCCCAACAAGTTCGCACATGCGGCGTATCTGGCGCTTCTTTCCCTCGCGCAACACGAAGCGCAACTGGTCTTCGTTCTGCCAAGTGACCTTCGCTGGCTTGAGATATTCGCCATCCAGCTTCAGTCCCTGGCAGAGCAGCGCCAAGCCGCTCGACTCAAGCTTGCCCTGCACGCGCACCAAGTATTCTTTGTCCACCGTTGAATCTTCGCCTATCAGCCGCTTGGCTATCCGCCCGTCTTGGGTCAGCACCAGCAGCCCCTGAGAGTCAATGTCCAGACGCCCCGCCGGGGCAAGCCCGATGAACTGACTGCGATGAAACCTTATGGGCGAAGGATCCTCCGCCCAGTGCGTGGCCTCATCGAGCAGCGCGGATGCGGGCTTATAGCCATGCTCCGCCTGCCCCGACACATAGCCCACAGGCTTGTTCATCAGGATGGTCACGCGCTGCTGCTGTGTGATCTGCGCGGCAGCGCGCAACACAACCTTCTGGCCTGGATAAACCTTGTAGCCCAGCTCGCTGACGATCTCGCCATCGACCTCCACCAACCCCTTTTCGATATAGCCGTCCGCCTCGCGGCGCGAACACAGCCCCAGTTCGGACATGCGTTTTGAAAGTCTGATTTTTTCCATGTGTGAATTGCGAGAATATTAAGGCGCGGATTTAAGCACAAAGCGCGACGGAAGGCGAATGCAAAAGCGGCGCAAGACCGATTCGTCTTGCGCCGCTTTCAGCATATGCAGATCAGGCGATGCCTTCGTTGCCCTCAACGCCGATCAGTTTGGGCAGATTGAGCTTCCTGGGGGCAATGGTCTTTTTGTCGCGCAGATAGGTCGACACGACATCCCAGATCGGCTCGCCTGTGACGCCTTCGGCAACGGGCGCCCAGCCTGCGACCTTGTATTTCCTGTTCGGATCGAGCGCCTTGCCGTTCAGCATCATGTTGTTGATGCGCCCGCCTATGGTCTTGGTCAGGTCGCAGGTATAGCTGATCCCGCCCACGCGCACCATGTCCCCGCCCTGCTGCTTGTAGGGGTCCGCATTGAACAGGTTGTCGCACACGTCTTCCATGATGGTCTTGATGGTGGTTCCCGTCATCTCGGTGAGCGTGGTCTGGGGATAGGTAATTGCGGTCTGGTCCATCACGTGTTCCATGGTGATCGCCTCTCCCGGCAACAGCGAAGTGCCCCAGCGGAAGCCCGGCGAGAATGCAGCATCCGCGCCTTTGACTTCCATCAGCGCGTCCAGTATCAGCTGATCGAAAGTGCCGTTGAAATTGCCGCGGCGATAAAGCGTGCCTTCGGTGACCGCGAGCTTCTCGGCAAGTTTGGTCTCATAGGGCGCGCGGACTTTCGCAATCAGCACATCCATCTCGGCATCCGGCGTTATCAGGTTGGCAAACACCGGCAGCAGCTTGTATCTGAAATCGGCGACCTTGCCGCCCTTGACATCGAAATCCAGCACGCCCAGGAATTTGCCGTTGGAACCGGCATTGGTGACCAGCGTCTGTCCGCCTGCATTCTTCACGATGACAGGCTGAGGCACGCCGTCATGGGTATGGCCGCCCATGATCGCGTCTATACCGGTCACGCGTCCTGCCAGCTTCAGGTCCACGTCCATGCCGTTGTGCGAGAGCAGCACCACGACCTGCGCACCCTTGGCTCGCGCATCGTTGACGACCTTCTGCAGGTGGTCCTCCTGGATGCCGAAAGTCCAGTCTGGCGTCATGTATCCCGGATTGGCAACCGGCGTATAGGGGAATGCCTGGCCTATGATCGCAACAGGAATGCCGTTGACCTGCTTGATCACGAAGGGCTCGAAGACCGGATCGCCGAAATCGACGGTCTTGATGTTTTGGGCCACGAAATCCACCTTGCCCTTGAAGTCGTTGTCGACGACATGCTTGACCCGGTCGGCGCCCAGCGTGAATTCCCAGTGGCCCGTCATCACGTCCACGCCCAGCAGTTTTCCGGCATCCACCATGTCCTGCCCCTTAGTCCAGAGCGCGGTGGCGGAACCCTGCCAGGTATCACCGCCGTCGAGCAGCAGCGAACCGGGGCGGGCTGCGCGTATCTTCTTGATGAGCGTGGCAAGATGCGAAAACCCGCCGACCTTGCCATAGGTCTTTGCGGCATGCTCAAAGTCGAGATAGGTGAACGCGTAAGCTTCTGGCGTGCCGGGCTTGATGCCGTAAGCCTTGAGCAGGTATTCGCCTACCAGATGAGGCGCCCTGTTTTTGCTCGCACCCAAGCCGATGTTGACATTGGGCTCCCTGAAATAGATAGGCAAAAGCTGCGCGTGACAGTCGGTGATGTGCAGCAGCGAGACGTTGCCGAAGGATGGCAGATCATAAAAACGATCCGCATTGCCGGCCAGTGCCGAGCGGCTGTTCAATGCGAAGCCTGAAGCAGCTGCAAACGCAAGCAGCTGCATGAATTCACGGCGGTTCATGGACATGAGTGACTCCTGAAATTTAGAATGGAACTGCTATCTGCGATATACGGGAGTCTGCATGGGCAGCCCGTTGCTCATGTAGGTCATGAAATATTCCAGATCGTTGTATGTTTCGCTGTTCGCCTCCAAGGGCGCACCGCCCATGTTCTTGCCGCACTGCATGAAACGCTTCTGCAATGTGGTGATATCCGTGCCGCCCAGAAAGACCGGGTAATGCGTCGCCTGGCCTATCATCATCGAGAGGTGCTCACCGTTCATGAGCTTGCCGGCACTGTCGACGTGGCAGCTTGCGCAGGAATTGTTCAGTTTCCCGCGCCGCGCGTAATAATATTCTTTCCCCTTCTCGTAAGCCGCGAGCGCGCCCTTGCCTTCCACCCTGACATTGACCTTCATGCCGTCAGACAGGCTCTTGGCATAGGCTGTCAAAAGACCCATCTCTGCTTCGCCGTAAGGCAGCTCCTTTTCGCCGTTTGCCTTCAGGCATGCATTGATCGCGTTTTCAAAGGTCACCACGCGGCCGGCAGTTTCATCGAAATACGGGTAATTGCCCGCCACATTCTTTCCGCCATTCGGAAAGCATGATGAGAACTGCTTGCCGTTTGCAAACGGTTTCTCCCAGGCATGCTGCCCCTTTTCCAGATCCATGGAATAGGAAGGGAATGACATGAACTCGTCATACTGGCTCTTTGCATCCGGATTCATGGACAGCGAACCGTATACATAGTTTTCAAACCTGATGTCAGGCAGCATCTTTTTGTAGTGCGCGATTAGGTCCTCTCGATCCTCCATCGGGCCCGCAAGCGCTGAAAAACTTGACGCAAGCAGCGCCAGCATGAGTGTGAATTTTCGCATCTTAGGACCCCCTGTCTGCATGTCAGGCCGGAGCAGCTATCTCGACCTCGCCGTCGTACTGCGCATCGAGGTTGTCCACCGCGTGAACGACAATCTTGTCTCCCGCCTTCGCACCCTTGATTCTGAATTCAAAGAACGGATTCTTTGCAACGCCCACACCCCATTGTGCTTCCAGCACAGGCTTGCCGTTAAGGGTTGCCGTGACCTGGTTGATAAAATGAGCCGGGATGAACTTGCCGGTCTCCTTGTCCTTGCGCAACCCGGTTTCCATCTCGTGCTGCATCAGTACTTTCACTGTGGCGACATCGCCCTCTATCGTCGCGCGCATTCTCATTGCCATGCTGTTATCCTTTTAAAATGATGGAGATTTCAAAAATCCTTCGATCGCATCAGCCGCCGCAGCCGCCGGCCGTTACCTTGACATCTTTACTTGCGGTGTAAAGTTTGCCGTCTGCCTTGACCACGATGCGCACCGGGGCCGTTTCAGCCATCTTGATGCGAACCGATATGAAAGGCTCGGCACCGTTCAGAAACTTGAATTCAGCGATCAGAGGATTGGGATTCTTGTCCGAAAAAATCGCGATTGAGGTAGTGCCCGGAATGTTGCTGGTTGCCTCCACCGGCACCAGCGCGCCGTTTTCCGCAATCTCTGGAACCTTGATCAGGATGTCATCGCTCGGTGCAGCGCCGGCATAGCCAGAGTTCTTCATCGCGTCGTCCAGCGTCTTTGCGGTGAATGCAGCGCTGTTCCATTCCGCCGCCAGTGCCTTGCCGGTCCTGAGCAACCCTGCAAACATCGCCACTGCAACGGCGCCTGCAATGCTCGTGCTCTTCAAAAAAGTTCTGCGTGCCTGATTCATTTAATACCTTTCATTTTTGATTTAAAACTCTCACACCCTGACGTAATCCCATCCCTGCTGCAGACGCCTGTTGATCTCGTCAAGCGCAGAAGAAGCCACGCGGATATTGGGCAGCAGCTTTACGGCTATGCCCTTTTTCTGCAACTCGGTAATGCTCTGGTTGCACCCGACCACATCCAGATTCGGATATTCTTTCTGCAGCATGCTGATGCGCTCCTTGTACTGCGTCACATCGGAACGCAAAAGGTCCAGCCCTCCGCCATTGGCGATGATTTCCATCTTCAGGTTCTGTCCTGTCTGCCTGTAGCTCTTCAGCAGACTCTCGGTCTCGTCCAGCGCAGTCTTGAGCCGCAAAGGATTGGAATCGCTGACCTGCACGATGATCTTTCCCGGCTCCTGTTTGATGTCGTTGTTCTGGATAATCTGGAACAGGCTCAGCACCTTGTGATATTTCGTTGCATCGTGCTTTTCAGAAACGTTCCAGCCGAATACCCCCCCCAGCAACAGCAGGAACAAAGAGGCCGCAAACGTCTGCGCATAACGCGACCAGTCGCGCCTTTTCGGCAAGCTGCCCGCATGGGCGGATGCAGGCTGCTGGTAGGCATGCCTCACCATCTCCTTCAGGCCGCGGATTTCACAAACGCGGGCCTTAAGCGCCTCGTCCTGCTCTATGCTGCCGAACAGCTCGTTTTTCTCCTCGAGTCCTAGCTCATTGTCGACAAACGAATTCAGCAGTTCATCCGAATGATTATTCATTATATGACCCTCCTTATCTGCCTGTGCAGTGACTGGTCAGGCGCAAACTCCTTCAAGTGCAATTTCAGCGTCTGGCGGGCCCGGCACAAGCGACTCATCACGGTGCCGACAGGAATGCTCAGGATGCTTGCGACTTCGATATAGGAAAATTCTTCCAGGTCCACCAGGGTCAGTACCTGGCGCTGCCCCATCGGCAGTCTGGACACCGCCCCCAGCACGCGCGAAACAATCTGCGACTGCTCATGATCGCTTTCCGGGTTGGCATCATCGACGCAGCAATGTTCCTCAAGTTCGTCTATATCCTCCATCATCCTATTCCGGCGGAAATAATCACGCCAGCAGTTAGCCAGTATGCTGAAAAGCCAGCCATTCATCTTTGCGCTGTCGCGCAGCTGGCTTTTGTTCCTGAGGGCCTTGATCAGCGTTTCTTGCACCAAATCGTCCGCAAGCGCAGAATTGTGGCTCCAGGAAAAGGCCACCCGGTATAACTTGGGGCGGATTTGCTTCAATTGTTCCTGGAACGCATCCGCATGACAGAATAAAGAAAGGATTTCCATTGACCACCCAAAAAGTCGAACCTGTTATTAAGACGCAACAGATACGGAGAATATTCCATCGATGCCGGATTATCCAGTAAAAATCCTTGGAATAAAACCGGATCATCCGGCGTCATATGCGAAGCAAGTCGGAAACATTGCAATCTTCATAAATTAAAAAGGAAAGCACCGAATGAAACATGGCCTCCAGTTTAGAATACTTGCAACCGCATTCCTGCTTTCCTTCGCGTCATTTTGCGCACATGCTGCAGAGCGCGAGAAAGTGGTTTTCCAGGTCAGCGATTCGGTGCCCGGAAAATGGAACCTGACGCTCAGCAATGCAAGCAACCTTCAGGATCTGCTTGGCAAAGACAATGTCGATATCGAAATCGTGGCCTATGGGCCGGGAATCGACATGCTTAGGCTAGAATCCGAGGTCGGCGACAAGATTGACAAGGCCATAGGCAATGGCGTGAAGATCGTCGCATGCCAGAACACCATGAAGGCCAAAAAACTCACAAAGGATGACATGCTGACCTCTATAGACTATGTGCCGGGCGGTGTGCTCGAAATCATGCGCAAGGAAAAAGCAGGCTGGTCCTACGTTCGTCCATAATTTTTTAAACGCAACCGGAGAAGCAAATGAAAAAGATGCCCCTTGTAGCCGTTATTTTTGCAGCAGCCCTAGCAGCGCTTCCAGCCTGGGCCGAAACCGCTCCTCAGATACACATCGATGTTCCTGTGACCATCAAGTCCGCAAAGATCGTATTCAACATGGATCACGCCGCGTTCAACGGCGACATGCCAATCGGCATCAAGCACATGAGCCTCGTCGTACAGCGCTTCCGCAAGATGGGCGGGGAACTCAGCATGGTAGGCGTATTCCACAGCGATGCAGGATACATGCTGCTCAACGACGAGACCTACAACAAGGTGCGCAAGACCAACACCGGCAACCCATATGCGCCGCTGATCGAAGACCTGATCAAGCAGGGCGTGCAGATCGAGGAATGCGCAGTCACCATGCAAGGCAACGGCTGGGGCAATGAGAACCTGCTGCCGAATGTGAAGGTGAATACCGGCGCGATCGGACGCATCGTGCAGCTAGAGCAAAACGGCTACATCATGATACAGCCCTGAACCATCCGGAGTTGAGCATGAAAAAAGACCAGCAATGCTGGTCTTTTTTCATGCCGCCAAATTCAACGATGATCAAAATACCAGTCATCATTGAGCCAGCCCTGATTGAGCTAATTCTTTGCAGCAGGCTTTTCTGCAGACTCCTTTGCTTTCCTGGACTTCACCGCAGTCGCATGGTGTTTCTTGACAGTCTCATGCTTGGCTGCGGCAGCCGGCTTGGCATCCGGCTTAACTTCGTCCGCAGCGCTGGCTGCCATGGAAACGGTTGCGAATGCAGCAGCGATAAATACCGGCAATAGTTTGTTCATGACTCATCCTCTATGAAATTGAAAAAAGCCTGCAAAAGTTGTTTTGCCTGGCAGCCATCTACAAGCAAATGCCATGCCACAAGATTAAACAACCAAGAAAACAACAGGCTAGGATTCTTCATGCAGACAATGAAGACTGCCACCGTCTCCATGCAGAGACAGCACGCCCGGCATTTATTTCAACATATTGATATATATGGATAATTAATGTCGCCAAACAGCGACGCTCGGAAAAAGGGCCGGCCCCACCCCAACGTTTCGCGGCAGATGTCGCGCAATCAATGCGTGAAAAGCGAGCTCGCCTTTCCTTCCAGCGCCTTTTCGATTTCCTCCCGAGTCAGCGGGCCTTCATGTTTGCCCACCAGTTGTCCTGCAGGGGTATACAAAAAACTGGTGGGAAGGGCCGAAACTCCTCCGAAATCTCCGGCCGTGTCTTCATCTCCCAACACGACCGGGTAATTGATCGCCAGCCTGCCCGCCATGTCAGTCACCTCGCGGCGCGACTTGTACATTATCGCAACGCCTATCACCTCAACATCATGGCTATTCTGCAGCGCAATGAAATCGGGAATTTCCTGTATGCAAGGCGGGCACCAGGGCGCCCAGAAATTGACCAGCAGCCATTTGCCGTGCTCGCCCGACAAGGTATGCGTGTTGCCCGCGACATCCTTGAGCGACCAGTCGCCAGCCATGGCGCTGAAAGACAACAGCGCTAGCAGCCAGCCTGCAAAGATGTTTTTCGATGTCATGATCTTTCGTCAGTCCAAAGCCTGTCGCAATCCTATGGTCACCGTGTATTGTGGCACAAGTTGCAGCGAGCTGACATTCTGGTATACCGGCAGCTGCACGAAGCCGTATACCGACATGCCGCGCCCTGTTCTTATCGACAAACCGGGCGCAAGATAGGCAAGCGTGCCGCCGCTGACCGGAGCGCCGGTGAACACATCCGTCGGAACGCTGGTTCCCGAATCGGCCTGGTGCCTGATGATGTTGATCTGAAGCATCGGGCTTACCTTGCTGCCAAATGCGGCGGAACGTATGCCGGCATTGAGCGCATAGGTGTCTCCCGGACGGTAAGTCAGCCCGCCCAGCGCGGGCTCGGTCTCAACCGCATGTTGCACGGTTCCCTGCACGAACCAGCCATAGGTGCTGACAAGACCCGACGTGAAACCGCCGAGAATGATGTCGGTTGAGCCTGTGCCAAGCTGCAGGCCTGAATCGAGCGCAGAACCTGCACCCGCGCCCCCGTTGAAAAGGGTGTCAGTGCTGCCGGTCGGCAGCTTGAGGCCCGCGATGATGCCGGAAGCTTTTTCGGTGGAGAGTCCGGTATAGCTGCCTATGATGCGCACATCGCCCATGCCGCGGTCTGATGATGTAGTGTAGTTGGAACCCAGCGGCGCATTGGGGTTGTTGATCGTCCCGTCCGTCGCATGGGTGCGGTAAAGATAGGGCACCTGCAGCATGAACCCGCCGTTCTCTCCGGTATAATTGAGCGACGCGGTCACCATCTGGGTCTGGGTGAGCGTCTCAATCTCCTGCCCGTTCGCATACAGACTGCCGATCTGCGTGCCCGACGCCCTGCCCGAGCCGTACACCATTCTATTCTGGTTGACATAGGAATACGACAGATCGGTCGAGAATCCCTGCTTGGTGCTGATCTCCTGACCCGCTCCCTGACTTCCCCAGTCGGTGGAAAGCGTGCATCCGCATGCTGCGCAGGCATATGCATTGCCGCCCGAGATCAGCGCGGCCAATATTGCCGCAAAGTTGAAAAGGTTCTTTGTCTGCATGGCGTGAAAAATGGTATCAGTATGATTCGTGACCGGGGTATTTTATAGAATCGCACCGCATAGGCCCTGCGGCATATTGTCGCACCCGGGTGCAACTTCAAATGAAGGGTTGAGCCGAATCGGTTATGCTGTCGATTTTGCAATCAGGTAAACGCATGAAATTCTTGAATCAGGGATTGGCACTGCTGGCAGGAGCAGCCTGCGTGTTTGGCTTCGCTCCTTTCGGCATCTATCCCGTCCCGGTGCTAGCGCTCGCCACACTGTTCGCGCTGTGGAGCCATGCAAAAACACCGCGCGCAGCAGCCGGCCTGGGGTTCTGGTTCGGCCTGGGGCTGTTCGGAACCGGCATCAGCTGGATCTATGTCGCATTGCATGATTACGGCGACATGAGCATGTGGCTGGCGGGACTTGCCACCTTTCTGTTTGCAGCGTTCCTGGCTCTGTTCACCGCGCTGGCAGGCTATCTCCAGTCACGCTTTGCAAAAACGCCCCATTGGGTGCGCATCGCACTTGCAATGCCGGCCATCTGGGTGCTGATCGAATGGCTGCGCGGCACGATATTCACCGGCTTTCCATGGCTGACCCTGGGTTATGCCCACAGCAACAGCGTGCTCGCAGGCTATGCGCCCATCATGGGCGCGTATGGCGTGTCGCTGGTCGCAGCCGTTTGCTCAGGCCTGCTGGCGTTCGCTTGGCGCGAACGCCGGGGAAGATCGGCAGCGATACTTGCGCTCGCAGTCATTCTTATCGCCGGCGCATCCCTGCGCAACATCGCCTGGACCCATCCTGTAGGTCAGCCGTTTTCGGTGGCGCTGGTGCAGGGAAATATCCCCCAGGACATCAAGTTCGACCCCGATGTCTTGAACGACACGTTGAATACCTATCGCAGTCTGGTGATGCAAAGCCCGACAAAACTGACCGTGCTGCCTGAAACCGCTTTTCCGATGATGGAAGATGAAGTGCCGCAGGACCTGATCGAACAGTTGCGCGACCATGCGAGAGAAAATGGCGGCGACCTGTTGATCGGTTCCTTTGAGCGGGAAAACGGCGGCTATTACAACAGCGTGTTTTCCATTGGCGAGTCCAAGAGTGGCCAGCATTACCGCAAGCACCACCTGGTGATCTTCGGAGAATTCATCCCGCTTCGGCCGGTGTTCGGCTGGCTGATCAACGAAGTTCTGAACATCCCGATGGGAGATCTTGCGCGCGGCGCCCTAACGCAAGCACCGCTTGCGGTCGCAGGCCAGCATGTGGCGGTAAACATCTGCTACGAGGATGTTTTCGGCGAGGAGATCATCACCGCCCTGCCTTCAGCAACGCTGCTTGTGAACGTGACCAACGACGCGTGGTACGGTGATTCCTTTGCGGCAAACCAGCACAGCCAGATGTCACAAATGCGTGCCTTGGAAACCGGACGCATGATGCTGCGCGCAACCAATACAGGCGTAACAGCCATCATAGGCGCCGATGGCCGCGTGCTGCAGCAACTGCCCCAACACAGAAAAGCTGTGCTGCAAGGCATGGCCCAAGGCTATGAGGGCGAAACTCCCTATGTGCGCTTTGGCAATGCTCCAGTGCTGCTTCTGATCGCGCTGATGCTTACGATCGCCAGATGGCGCTTCAGAGCCAGGAAGTCCTAGTATTCCGCTTCGCGCACGACCGGCATGTTTTCGGATTCCCAGCGTGTGTAACCACCTGCAAGGTTGAGAACATCCTTGTAACCCATCATCTGCAACACGGCAGCTGCCATAGCAGAGCGGCCGCTGGTCGCACAATAGACGACAACCTGCTGGTCGCGTGCACCTGACAACGGCGGATAATGCTTGGGATATGCAGTGTCGGCAGCCGCTTCGATGATGCCGCGCGGCACGAGATGCGCGCTGCCGATGTGGCCGTGTTCGAACTCGGCTGATTCGCGCACATCAACCAGCAGAAAGTTTTCCTTGGCGTCCAGCTTGGCCTTGAGTTCGGCAGGTGTAATTTCAGTGACGCATGATTTGGCGGCCTTGACGAAGTCCATCAGGCCGACCGGATGCTCGGGCTTGAATGTGTTGTACATGTTGAATCTTCCTGTAATTGAATTGATGGAGTAAAAGTTCGTGCGGATCACATTGTACTAAAAACCGGCATCCGGTTTGCAATACCAAAAAGGCTGATGCTACTTCAGCGCCTCATCGGTAAACCTGTCTATAGTCTCGTCGATGTCTCTGGCAGCTTTGACAGCGCCCTTGATCGCATAGCGCTGATCAAGATAGGTTCCGTTGGTATAACTTAACCAGACCTTGCCATCTGCATCCTGCCATGCAACTGCCTTGAAGGGGATGTCCAGCGATGCGAGAGGTGCTTCCTTGATAATATAGGGGCCGCCTTTGCCCCGGCCAAAGATTAGCAATTCATTGGGAGGGATATCCACGCCGACCTTCTTGGACATAGCCTGCCAGTCTATTCTGCTGAAAATAGTGACCCCTACCACCTTCGCAGCTGCCTCGACGCGGTCTATGGTTTCGTGCACCGTATACTTGCTGGCCTTGGTGACAATGCCGGTATTGCTGTCCAGAACACCGCCCGGTCCTGCATGTGCGGCAAGCGACAGCATGAGCGCAAAGATTCCTGAAAATAATTTCCATTCCAATTTCATTTCTCCGTTAGTTTCCAGCAATTGTAAAGGGCATGCAGCATTATGAGAGGAAGCATCATAAACCAAAACCACAGGGACCGAGGAGACCGATAGCGACAACATGGTGAGATTCTGGATTTTTCTCATCCAGCAGAAAACTGTGTTACTGATGAAATTCAAAAAGCAGATAGCCCAGTCTTTTGAACTGGGCTATCTGCTATTATTTATCTGGCTCCGACCTGGACTCGAACCAGGGACCTGCGGATTAACAGTCTAGCAATTTAAACAAATACCTTTTAACAAACAAAACCTTGCATTATTCGCGCATTACAATTTACAGCTACAATAAGCAATAAACAGCGGAGTACAGTGTAACGTAGCTACGTTTTAGCTACGGTACAACTGTTCAGTCGCAGCCAAAGTCCTCGAAATTAAGCATCTGAAAATCATACGGTGCGCCCGGAGCGATAAATCTGGGCACTGGAAAACTAAAATCACATTGCTTTGACTGTCCGCATTCGGGCAGGCAGTTAGCAAGGGCGAAGTACCGTTCCCTCCCCGTTAGGGCCATTCTATATACCAAAATCAGAATTCGCCCCTGAGCTCTAGCCTTGTTACAATGTAACATTTGAACGCCGTCCCTGTTACATCATAACGACATTACTTCCATATAAACAAATAAAAAAGCAACACGTTAAATTCTTCAAGTGAATTTTCGTGATTCAACTTGCTTATCGTTCAGCAAAGTTATCAACGCATGTAAATCTTTGAGTTCATCTGCTTCAAAGGCACATGATGACATCGTTACAATGTAACATTTATTCGTAAAAATTCGTTATACTGTAACGGTCAATTTATCCGGATAATCACTGTTATGGGAAGCACACTGAGCAGCAGACAGCAAAAGTTTCGCCAAGGAATGAAGGACGCGGGCAAGCGGCAGCGCTCTTTCTTCCTCACTGAGGAGGCAATGGAAACATTGCAGCAGTACAAGGAAAGCATCCAGGTGCCGAGCCTGAACCATGCCTTGGAACATTTGCTGACTTCGGTTGCTTTCTCACCTGTGACAGCCGATCAGACAAACCAGCAGCAGGAGCCGGCTCCTCAAGATGAGGACAAGCAAACCGAAAGGTTGAATGAAATTGCAGCACAGGCGCAAATCACATCCGAGGCATTCCGGAATTTTCAGCGCACCTATTTATCCGAACAAAGCCAGGCATGGGCAAGTGAATCGACCAAGCTTGCCTTGCTGATCGATCCAAGACCAGTTGCCCAAAGACCATTGCCGGAGAGCCGAAACGTCAAGGCAAAATAAAATGTTGCGTATTTTGGTTGAAATGAACACCCATTATGTTCACGCGTGGACACGGCGATGATCGGACATGAACACCCCTTTGATTGCATTTGAACAACCTGCTGATGATGCGATATTACATGACAGCTTTCGCCTCTTGCGCCATGGTCATATACCATGCGCCGGCGGTCACAAAACCATCCTCTTGAGCATGCTGCTGCATTGCCCTTGCCATCCTTCTTTTTCCCGCAAACAAATACGGGCAGTCGCGCGTATCCGGGACACTTATGGGTTGGGCTCTGGTTTTTCGCTTTGGATTTTTAATTCTTAAAAGAAGCATGCATGCTTTTTTATTAAAAACCTGCCTGCATTAGATGGTTGTAAGTTATTGTTTTAAAAAAATGAATGGTCAATCGGGACATTGCCTTGATGAAACTGGACATTTATGGGTGAGATGCGACGTTTATGGGGCGGGCGATACGGACATCTATGGGGTGAGATCTGGACGCCTATGGGTGAGACAGGACATTTATGGGCGTGACCGGGGCATTTATGGGATCACGCTTGCCGTGGTGATACCAAACGGTAAACACTCAATAAATCAACTTATTAATGCGGTCTCTTTGGTTTTAATCGGGTCTGCGCTGCTGATTGAGAACATCTGTGGGGTGGATGTGTGCGTGGGTGCGTCTAACGTACTGTCAGCGTCTGTCTTCGGGCCGACCCCAAAGATGTCCTGCATGCGTTTCCCCGTGATGTCGCCCCAGGGATGTCCTGCATATGATGTTTGGTATTGCACCCACGGATGTCCTGCATGGGGTGTTTAGCATTTGCGCCCCACGGATGTCCTGCATGGAGTGTTTAGCATTTGCGCCCCACGGATGTCCGTGATGCAATCGCGTTGGTCATCTGCCAAGCAAGCGCAAATACTGCTCACGCTCCGCGGTGAGCCGCCTGACAGTCACGATCGATGCGGAAAGAACTTTGCCGCCCGCTGTTGCAAAAAAAAGCGTATGATTTCTCGGTGAGCATGACTCATCGGGCGATGCCGCTGATCGATCTACTGGCTGCCGCAGCCAGGGAACAATCCAACGTGATGTGGAAGTAATTTAAGGAAGTCCAATGTTGAAAGGGATAGTTTTAGGCGCTGCGTTGATGCTT
>JAJYLY010000031.1 GCA_021787435.1 Pseudomonadota bacterium
ATGATGAACAGGTTTTACACAAAATCCGCCGTTTTGTTCACCATCGTCTGCAATTCGTGTTCACGTTCCGTGTAAACCTTGTTCATGTTCCCGTGTAATTCGTGTTCATCTTCGCGCGTAAAACGCACCAGCCTGCGCGAGTTGGCGTACCCAGGCCAAAGAGCACTCAATTTCCTGATGTGGAGAATAAATTGGCAAGACTAAGGTGAATACTTGAATTCGCGCAGGCTGGGTAAATCAGGCTGCGCAGACAACACTTTTGAAATGAGATCTACCTCATCACGGGCTTCTACGGCAAAAACCAGCTTTCTTCCTTCGACCGCGATCAGTTCAACGGTTGCCGTGACTTCCAGGCCAGGCGGTGTTGCTGCTTCATGGCTGATGTCGATGTGCGTTCCAACCGTTTGTTCGCTTGGCCAGTCAAGGTGCGGATTGATCGCCTTGATGCAGGCCCATTCAAGAAAACCAACTAGGAAACCGGTAGCGAAGACTTCCGGCATGGCCACAAACTCCGCTGACTCGGGATAAAGCGCTGGGACGGTTTTCGACACAGGTACCACGAACTTGTGCTCATATTGGACGCCAGGTTTCAAAGTTTCCTTCATCGTGTGCTCCTGTTATGCATAACGCCTGAATTGTAAACAATCCACAAATCGTAATCTATTCAGACCATCATTTTTCTGGTTAAATCCAGCGCATGCAAATTCCATGGCAACAGCGCTTCAAATTCTTCCAGCGTCTAAGCGGCGGGCAATTTACGTATGACGTGACGCAGATCATAAAGATGTGGTCAAAAGTAATGGAATAGACCCACCTCCCCTAAACGCCATCTGAGTGCTGAGATGTGAGCTTTGAAGGCAACAAAACGATTGTGATGGTGGGGAATCGCAGAGTCACAAGCCTACAGGGTGAGGGGCATGACGCCATCGAAATCTGTAACAGGCTGCAGGCTGATTTACACGTACGGCACGGCGAAGAAAATCTCACGCTTCTGTGGGTGTGCGCTGCGCATCCTGTTTCCGCCGAATACAACGAGCACTTCGACCTTCGGTAGATGCGACATATTTTTCACGAGTGCAGTCTTGTGTTCAGGCAAACTATCAAGCACAAGATAAATTGGCTTTCTGCGGTACTTCATCATGTTCTCAAGCAACTCAATGAATAATTCCGCGTTGAGCGCGCCTTCGTAGGTGCGAAACCAAAATGCCCCGTTTACGTTCACCGCTGAAGCTGCACTTATGGACTGTCGCTGCCCAGGACATTGCACAATCGGCGTTTGTCTGCAAACACCCCAAGTCTTGCCATGCACCGTTAAGTAAGTGCCATTTATATGGTGTGCCCTTTTTTTAAGGAGACCGGGAGATGCACCCCCTATTCGAATATGGGTACATCACCGTCTTGAAATGCTCTGATGGCACGGCGCGCGTAGTAACAAAACCCCGCCTGCGAACGGCGCTCCTGCAGAATCCAGTCGTGTGCTTCGCGCGCTAGTTCTGGATCAATGCTACGTATTTTGCCAACTCCTGCCGCCAAGAGCTGCATACGAGCAGCTCGTTCTAGCTGGATAGCGAGCATGCAGGCTTCCTCTATATTGGAACCAACCACCACAACTCCGTGGTGCGCCAGTAAAGCCGCACGTTTGTCCCGCAGTACACCGGCAATCACTTCACCTTCACTATTGCCCACGGGCACGCCAGGCCATTCGGAAAGGAATGCCACGTCGTCAAACAGCAAACAGGAATCCATATGAGAAACTATCATGGGTATGCCCAACATCGAGAGCGCGGAAACATGCAGAGGATGTGTGTGGATAATACAATTCACATCAGGTCGGACACGGTATATCCACGTGTGGAAGCGGTTGGCTGGATTAGCCATGCCAGATCCCTCCAGCACATTCAGATCCTCGTCCACCAGTAGTAGGTTTCCCGTAGAGATTTCGTCAAACCCCAGCCCCAATTGCTGGGTGTAATAAGTTCCCTTTGCATCGCCTCGACTTGTGATCTGACCGGCAAGTCCCGAGTCATGACCCTGAGCAAACAGTATCCTACACGTAAGTGCGATTTTTTCGCGCAAGGACCATCGCGGAACCTGCAAATGGGTTTGCATGTCAAATTTGGCTCTTTCCAAAAGCTGAGCCTTGGTTAATGATAGTGTTTTCATTAAGATTTCCTCTCGGGTGCCCGCACCCTTTAGCCGCCAGCAAAGAGAGAAGTGCATTTTACTAGAAGCTACCAGGCGCTTGGCAGGCCTTGTATTACCGACTTACAGTGTAAATGTTTCCCCCTCTACCAGATCATCGGTAGCCTTGCCCTTATTCAACAAATCAAGAGATGAGAAAAACGCGATGCGGGCATCCACTAGGGCTTGCCCTGCCGAGACAATGTTCTGTAACTGCTGAGCATCGCGTTCGACAACATCAAGCATGATGCGCTGAATGGTCTCTGCATGCCCATCATCACATTCAACATGAATATGGAAGAATGCAATCTTGTCCTTAGCAACCTCAATATGCTCGAATCCAGCGATAATATCCGAATACAGTGCAGGGACAAGCGCTTCCGCGCCTAGGCATAAGGCACCGAGACCAAATGCCGGATTGTTTTTTTTGCAGAACTGAAACATCGTGTCGATTAGATTGCTGGTACCTTCCGTCGGCACGGCGTTGTTCAGAGACAATCCGAACTCGCTTAACATATCCCGGTAGATTAGACTGTGCGGAGTAGGACTGTCCTTAGCAAACCCCAATTCTTCGAACAAATTACCTGCCAGGGCAAGCACTTCTGGATTCCCGGGCAGATTAGCCATCATGGCGCACAGATAGCGTGTGAAGTACGTGCTATACAGCCCTTGTTGGATGAGAAAGACTTTTAATTCAGTTAGGGTCATTTCACCATTGCGACAGCGTGCCAAAAAAGGATGGGCGCGCAGTCGTTCGATCAGGTTTTCTTTTTCTGCTTCGAATATTTCGTAAAATTTACTCATTATAAAGCCTTCTTCATCTAAATTCGGGGACAAAACAATAGAGCATATTCCATCTCTTTCGTTCTTACATTAGAGCGCGGATCAAGTATGAAGTGCAACGCCTGACTTGAAGAATACCTGATTGGGTATCTGGTATCCAAGTCGTTTCCTAGGCCGATTGTTTAATCGCTCCATTGCCATGTCGATCTCCTGCTGTGTCCGTACCGCTTTCTCCCTGAATTCCGGGCCGCATTCAAGTGAGATGGCACCAGACAAAAAGTCCGGATGATTACACATGCCAGCGGTGGTTAAATTTGGACGCTGTTTTCCCAGGCCTATTGGTCAGTTTGGCACGCTGATTAACATCAACCAGCAGTTGTTCCATTTCGAACTTAAATCCGCGATTATTTAATCCGAATAGCGGCACGACATTTGCTGAGTATATCTTGCTGCTTCCATTCAATTTTGGGATTGGGAGGTCGTCAAAATGAACATCCTTGCAGACAAAATACGCTACCTCTATTGCTTTGTACTTTTCTGCAGTTTTGTCCAAAAACTCTCTCGTGAACTCTCTTGTGCCATGCTTGACTAGACACAAAATATGGTATAGCTTTATACTTGTGATACTAGATGTAGTGGTTTGTTCTAACAAACGAATGGATTTCGCGTACCTCTGAAGTTCAGGCTGGTTTTTCAACCAAACACGAGTCGGGAGGAAACAATGGCAGAGAATCAACTGGAAGGCTGCAGTAATCTGGTCTCACTACCCAGAGGCGTGATCAAGCGCGATGGTTCTCTGGTTTCATTCAACTCCGAAAAGATACGTTCTGCAATCCAGCGAGCTGGTGCTGCCACAGGCGAATGTGATCCCGATGAAGCATTTTTGCTCACAGCTCAAGTTGTCAAAGTACTGATACACAAATTCCGCGCAGAGCCCCCGCACATCGAGAAAATTCAGGATGCAGTGGAGCAGGTGCTGATCACTGCCAATCACTTCAAGACTGCGCGTGCTTACATCGTCTATCGGGAACAGCACACAAAATTGCGTCAGGACCGAAAAACGGTGGTGGACGTTGAAAGTTCGATCAACGAATACCTCGATCAGATGGACTGGCGCGTCAACGCTAACGCCAATCAGGGTTATAGCCTGGGCGGGTTAATTTTGAATGTTTCCGGCAAAGTGGTGGCCAACTACTGGCTTAATCATGTATATCCGCCGGAAATCGGCATTGCACATCGTGAAGGAGACATCCATGTGCACGATCTGGATATGCTGGCCGGTTATTGTGCAGGCTGGTCGCTACGTAACCTGCTCAACGATGGACTCAACGGCGTTCCCGGCAAAGTCGAGGCTGGCCCGCCCAAACATATGTCTTCTGCTGTCGGCCAGATCGTCAATTTCCTTGGCACCTTGCAGAACGAGTGGGCCGGTGCACAGGCATTCAGTTCCTTCGACACATACATGGCCCCATTCATACGTAAGGATAATTTGCTCTACCGCGAGGTTAGGCAATACATCCAGGAGCTCATCTACAATCTCAACGTACCGTCACGCTGGGGCACCCAGACACCGTTTACCAACCTGACTTTTGACTGGGTATGTCCTGAAGACCTGCGCGAGCAAATTCCACTCATCGGCGGTAAGGCAATGCCGTTCAGCTATGGCGAGTTGCAGAATGAAATGGATATGATCAATCGTGCCTACATTGAAGTCATGACTATGGGTGACGCAAAAGGGCGAGTATTTACCTTCCCTATTCCGACTTACAACATGACGCCGGATTTTCCGTGGGAGTCCGAAAACGCCACCTTGTTATTCGAGATGACTGCAAAGTATGGCCTTCCTTATTTTCAGAACTTCATCAATTCCGATCTCAAACCCAACATGGTTAGGTCAATGTGTTGTCGCCTGCAACTCGACCTGCGTGAACTGTTAAAACGCGGCAATGGTCTGTTCGGCAGTGCCGAACAGACAGGTTCGGTGGGTGTTGTCACTATCAACTGCGCACGTTTGGGCTATCTCTATCAGAATAACGAGGAGGCACTTTTTCAGCGGCTCGACGAGCTGATGGAAATCGCCAAGAACAGCCTGGAAATAAAACGAAAAGTAATCCAGCGCCACATGGATGCGGGGCTGTTCCCTTATACCAAGCGTTACCTGGGTACGTTGCGCAATCACTTTTCCACATTGGGCGTCAATGGTATTAACGAGATGATCCGCAACTTCACACGCGACGAGCAGGACATCACTACCAAATGGGGCCACGCTTGCGCCGTGAGACTGCTTGATCACGTACGCGCTAAGATGCTCGCCTTTCAGGAAGAAACCGGACATATGTATAACCTGGAAGCAACGCCGGCGGAAGGCACTACTTACCGTTTCGCCAAGGAAGACAAGAAGCGCTTCTCCGATATCATTCAAGCCGGCACCCAAGACTCCCCTTACTACACCAACTCCTCGCAATTGCCGGTTGGTTTCACCGATGATCCGTTTGAAGCACTGGAGCGCCAGGAGCAGTTGCAGAAGAAATACACGGGCGGCACCGTGATGCACCTGTACATGAACGAACGCATCACCAGTGCAGAAGCATGTAAGACGCTGGTTCGCCGCGCTTTGGAAAGATTTGGTCAGCCTTATATTACGATTACACCTACGTTTTCGATTTGTCCACATCACGGGTATCTGAATGGTGAGCACAAGTTCTGCCCAAAATGTGACCAGGAACGACTAACTGAAAAACGCAACAAGAAATTTGCCGCGGCTTGAATAAACTTACCTCATATTACTTATTAAGGAGAATGGAATGAATGAACTGTCCGACCATACCATCATGATGACCAATGAAGTTTTTTTGACCGAAGAGGAACGCCAGCCCTGCGAAGTGTGGACTCGCGTGATGGGTTATCATCGGCCAGTAGCATCCTTCAACATCGGCAAAAAGGGGGAGCATTACGAGCGCAAGCATTTCCAGGAACGCAGCACCCAGTTAGCGCCTGATTAAATCCATAATGAATAAACTTGGGGAGAAATTGTACATTTCTGACCTGCAAATCGGTGGCCTTACAACGCTTACCAGTAACGATTTTCCCGGTTGTCTGGCTGCAGTGGTGTTTTGCCAAGGTTGTCCCTGGCGTTGCGGGTATTGCCACAATCCTCACCTGATACCACGTCACGGTGAAAACAAATTAGCATGGCCCGACGTGATGAATTTTTTGCTCCATCGTCAAGGTTTGCTAGATGCTGTTGTCTTTAGTGGTGGCGAACCAACACTGCAGGATGGGCTCAGGCAGGCGATGATAGCAGCACGCGAGCTGGGCTTCAAAGTTGGCTTGCACACCAGTGGCGCTTACCCATCCCGGCTAGCTGAGCTGCTGCCTTTG
The DNA here is from genome assembly GCA_021787435.1 of Pseudomonadota bacterium. Classification (GTDB taxonomy): domain Bacteria; phylum Pseudomonadota; class Gammaproteobacteria; order Burkholderiales; family Gallionellaceae; genus Gallionella. Next base: position 6,346 of record JAJYLY010000031.1, read on the forward strand.
TCTTCCTGGGTGGGGATGGACATCAAGTCATCTTTCGCTGACTACGATAAAGTGACCGGGGTTCCGTTTAGCGGCGAGAAGGCACGTGCAAGCGCCCGTATGTTATTGGCAAGCGGGGTGCCTTATGAATTTCGCACGACCGTGCATCCGTTTTATCACACTGCAGCTTCATTGCTAACGCTTGCTGAAGAGCTGCAGCAACTGGGAGCAAAGCATTATGTGTTGCAGGAATTTCGTGCACAGGGCTGTGAGAATGTGGCATTAAATTCTGCCGACTCAGATCAGGATCTGCTGAATGATGCGCTATGCAGGCGCATGGGGTCGATGTTTGATAGTTACTCCGTGCGTCGGGCATAGCAGCTGCAAGAAATTTGTCAGAAAGATAAAATCGTACACACAGATGGATAGCTATAAACAGCTCAACCAGGAACAACGATACCAGATTTCCAGATTATTGAAACCTCAGATCATGGTTCAGGATTTTTGCGCTCAAAGGCTTTGGACAGATCGGATGCAATTTTCCTGATGGCCTCGTCAGTCGCCAGGTTCAATTGTCTGTCGCGTTCGTCCACTCCAACCTTCTTGACGAGCCGGGATAAGCTTGTGTCGGAGAACCCCGTATCGCTGGTTTTCCATAGAGTGGAGACCGGGTTCAGGCGGATTAGCTCCGCTTTGATTCTGACGGGGCGGGATACTTCGTCTAGTGCCCAGAAACCGGCATAAGCCTCTGCCGCTTCTTCAACCGTCTCCTGCGTCAGATAGATTCCGGCCGCAGCTTTTGCAGCAGCATGCCCGGAATAGGCAATCACCCCTGCAAGTGCCAGCGTCGACGTGACCTCGAAGGCGATGTAGCCATTTCGCCAGGATCGCGGTGTCAGACCGTAATCCGTTATGTCAAATCGCAGCAGTGCGTCCGCCCCCGTGGCCTCCTTGAGACGATCTGCTTCCTCCTGTGTCATGGCGCTTCCTATGCCTTGGTCCTGGATGCGATCGATAAGCTGCTTTTCTTCCGCCGGCGGCACTATGATGGTGAACCTTGGCTCCCCGGCCAGAATCGATTTCATTGCAGTTGCGGCATGCTCTTTCGCATGTTTCATGGCCTGCTGGAGGCGCTCGTCTGAAATGGGCAATGCCGGCTTAATGTCCGGGATAAATACAGCTTGAAGTCGGGCTGCATCTACCGCCATTGGCGCCTGCACCACCAATACCCTGATGGGCGTCTTCATCTGCGTCCGGCCAGACGGTGTATTGACAGTGGTAGCACATCCACTCAGCTCGAGTGCCATAAGGGCAAAGAATACGATCGCCCGGCGTCCGTGGAAATTCAACATACAGGAAAGCTCACACATTAAAGAGTTTGGCATAGGGAGTTGTTCGCTTATTCCTGCCTATTGAGCAGACCAGTTCCAACCGTGAATGATGCTGACGTATGAATTCTTGAAACAATTCTCGATATTCATCTTTACGCTTTTCTTCAATATGTCCCGTTGCTTCATCAACAAAAGCAACTTCCAATTTCAGCCAAGCCACACATAATTAAATCTGCTTGAACGGATAAAGGAATTGGGGATGCTGTTAGCGGTTTTTTTCAATTTCTTTTATGGAATTTGAAAACTTCAATATTTCACAATGTAGCAGTTCTTCCTTTTCCTGAGAAGCATCATTAGCCATGCAATACCACTTGCCAGCAAAGCCAATATCAACAACAATTCCCATCGGCAATAACCACCAACATAAAATAAAGGGAGATCAACATGAATCGCAAGGAACTGATCGACGCACTAGCAAGCAAGACTAGCAGTACCAAGGCAGACGCAGAACGTAGTATCGCAGCAATCATTGAAATTATTACAGATACGATGAAAAAAGGGGATTCCATTTCTCTCGTTGGATTTGGTTCTTTCGAAGTACGCAAGCGTGCTGCCCGTGTTGGCCGTAATCCAAAAACAGGCGCAGAGTTAAAAATCAAGGCTTCAAAGCAACCTGCATTCAAAGCTGGCGCCACACTGAAGGCAGCTGTGAACAGCGGGAAAAAGTAAAAAGAAAATGACCGGTGATAAAGCCGGTCTATTTATCTATGGACAAAATTCTCCAATATCTGAAAAAACATGGTGAATCGCTTGATGCCGATATTAACGAAGCTGTTGGTATATCACTTGATACTGCACATACCTATTTATCAGACTTTGCCTCCGAGGGTGTGATCATGACATATCAATCTACCCGTTTTCAAGACGGCAAAAAAATAGAGGGTATACGTTGTCGCCTATCTGGTTTCGTTCCTCGCATGGTTCTGATGTGCCTCAAGAAGGAGAATTCTGGCGTCTCCTGCTTTTTCGACCAAACTGCGAAAGCGACTAGAATGATTGCTCCGAACATGACGACTCCCGCCGTCGCATAAATCGCCATACCCATTGTCATGATTGTTGTCCTCTCTGTTATTGTTTCTTTGCCTTGAAAAAGGCATAACCCATCACGATCACCATGGTGAACACGACTGCATAAATAACCCGTTGAATTAGCCGCGCCCGCTGCTGCATGGGGGTGTCCGGCAATGCATCGTCCGTGTCTGCATAGGCAAGCACTGCGGTCGACGACAGTGTGACGAATCGATCGTCATCCAGCAGGATCACCCGGTAATCCCCCCATTTTTAGTTAGGGTCAAAAGTAGAGCTGGTTAAAAAAGCTAGCTTCTGTTTCGGGGTGATGCCGCCGAGCGCCATGTGTGGACGTTCGTGATTGTAGGTCCACATCCACTTTGT
>JAJYLY010000018.1 GCA_021787435.1 Pseudomonadota bacterium
AAACCAAAAATGCACCTCAATTTGACTGATCGTGAACATTTGAGGTAAAAACATCACACCAGCACTTCTACGCTTCTGCTTGTTCACCATCAGCGTAAACGCTGTTCATCATCGCCGTAATGCGCAGCACCTTGCGCAGCGGTTCCTGGTATCCTCCTGCGAGGTTCCAGGCTACCGGAATCTTCATCTTTGAGAGCATCTCAAAAACCATCCGATCCCTAGTTCTTAGCTGCTCTGTTGTAAGAAATCCACCAAGAGGATCATCGACATGTGGGTCGGCGCCAGCTTGGTACAGGACAAGGTCGCATCCAGTCATCATGTGTGTGATGTCTCGAATCGCCGCCAAGAATTCTTTGGCCTGAGTCGGCATGGAATACTTGTCGCCTGCCGAGTAATGGATGATCCAGTCGATTCCGAGATGGTCGATGATGGTGTCAGTCCCGTCCCCGTAATGCATATCGAAATCGATGATGCCGATCTTGGAAAGAGAATTCTCTTCCTTCAACGCAAGAGCCGTAACCATCAGGCCGTTGAATGTGCAGTACCCAAATGGACTATCCCATCCTGCATGGTGAAAACCAGAACAGGGTGCAACAGCGACTTTTCCGTTTTTGAGCGCTTCCCTTGCGGCAGCAAGCATTGATCCGGAAGTATGAGGCAGGGACTTCGCAACAGCATCATCGCGATTTAAAAACCCGTTCTTCAGTTCACCGAAAGAATTCCCTCGACGAATTTTCTGTCATGGGCAAGGCATAGCTGTTCCATGGTGACCGGATCGGGTTCGACGACTTCCAGCCTGGGAAATTTTGAGAGCCAGGAGGCCACGACGCTTGTAGGCTTGCCGGCGCTAGGCGAAGACGACCTGGTTTCCGCCGCCATTTCATGACGATAAAAGATCCTGACCATCGATATCTCCTTTCAATGTCCATGGCGTGTAGTGTAAAGGAGGGGACCGACGAAACATGTCGCTTGCCTGATCTCCAGCATTTCCATATTTGTTTTCCAAAGAGAGGAGGCGACGCTTTCTGTCGCTCAGGCGTGATCAAATAAGAAGGTGAACAAATGGGAGGACGAAATGAATCTATTGCAACAGAACCTGGACCGCTACCTGGACGACAGAGCTTTCCTGACTTTGTTAGGCAAACACGGAATATGCATTCCTTCAGATTTTCTGGATAACGAGGAAGGCATAGCTGCCTTTTCAAGAAAATACTACAGCCACTCTGTTCCCCGCATCATGATCTGCGGCATCAATCCGGGGCGCTTGGGGGCGGGCAAGACAGGCATACCGTTTCTGGACTACGCATCACTCTCCCAGTTGATTTCTGGTGTACAACGTCAAGACAGCGAGAAGTCGGCAGGTTTTTTCTTTCAGGTGCTGAAGAGTTTTGGCGCAGAGTCGTTCTATAAAACCTTCTATGTGACGAATTTTTCTTCTGTAGGCTATTTGAGCAATGCGACGAATTTCAATTTCTACAATCTTCCACAAGCTGCGCTAGAGACGGTCGAGAGAAACTTTCTCGAAGAAATCAAAATCGTCGAACCAACCCATGTCATTTCCCTAGGCAAGGAAGTTCATCGATCCACGCTGAAACTACTTCCTGACAGCATCGACTGTTCGCTGTGTCTGCCTCATCCATCCTGGATTGCAACTTACCGATCGAACGACGAGGACCACTGGGTTCAGTGTTACCGTGTAGCGTTGGGTAGGTTTTTTTCTTGAAACTTGAATTGCTCGGAAATGGGCGTGAAATATGCTGATGCCGATCAAATTCCATCACACACTTCTAGCAGTTCAATCAGAGCGCCGGTATTGATAATTGCGTACCTCCAGATACTTTCAAGGCGTGACGACTGCATCCCTTTGGGGTTTGGGACTTTTTCTCCATTTGAGAGTACAAAACACTCTCTTTTAAAAGGAATGAAATGCACTTTTGGTACTCGTGCCGCCTCGTCAGCGCGGTCCATGTCATCCTGCGTAATTAACCCGGACGAAACCCTGACCATGCCAGTCACACTCGAAAACCCGACAACTTCCTTCAGGAAGTCGCATTTGCATTGATCATCCATTGAATTTTTCCTTTCAGTATTAGCAATAATACGGGAATGGTGCGACATAATGGAGCGCATCCTGTAGGATGCTATGCGAGTTTTCGCCATTAAGCATCTGAACAAGTGCACTTAATGTCGTCTCTGGGATGGCAAAGGGACGATCGACTGCAATGAGTCGAAAATTTATGTTCATTGAATCTGAAAGCAGATGTTCAATGCAATACAGTATTGAGAGGCAGGAAACATTCACATTACTGACTGATATAAGCCAGGTACCTGAATGAGAGGGTGTGAATTTAACAATTCAGGCCAGTGCAGCTATGCTGCCTGGCCTTTTTAGAGAGAGGATTAGGTGCTAACATGCAAAACATGGAACGTAACCTTAAATACACTGTGTTCGCCGAAGACGGTACTTTCGTAGCTCGCTGCCTTGATGTTGAGGTGGCAAGCGAAGGGGATACGGCTGATGAAGCCGTAGACAACCTCAAGGAAGCTCTGGAGCTATACTTCGAAGATCACACCCACCCGACATCACCTTCCGGATTATTGCAGTGATTGTATAGCTTTCAACCAGAAATCTCGCCGCCTCTTCCGGTTCAAATTCGAGATCAGCGAAGATGTTGCCGCACTAACGGTGTGATGCGCGTAGATTTGGTTTCTATGCTCATGCTTGTTTCTTTCGTGCGGAAGAACCCAGTATCGGGTAGTTCCTCCGCCAGTAGCACATTCTATAGAGCGCCCGGATGTGCCAGAAGTAACCGCCCGGACGAGTAATGGCCAGCATCACGGCGGTGATCGGCGCAAAGTACCCATATCGCCATGCGCCGATCCACCCTTTCGCCAATCCCTGTTTGAACTCCTGTGTCGCCATGTTCAGTGTATTGTGCATGATATCCAGTCCACGGATTCGTCGATCATCATCCTGAGTCGGGTTGCGGCATAATCGAAGTGCTCGTTGTATTCGGCGGAAACAGGATGCGCAGCGCACACCCACAGAAGCGTGAGATTTTCTTCGCCGTGCCGTTCGTGTAAATCAGCCTGCAGCCTGTTACAGATTTCGATGGCGTCATGCCCCTCACCCTGTAGGCTTGTGACTCTGCGATTCCCCACCACCACAAACGCGATGAACTGGTTGATCTTCCGCATGTGCGAGATGGAATCGATTTTAATCCGCAGCGATTCCTGGACTTCGGAATCAAATTCGCTCTCATCGGCAGTCAGATAGCTTCGGAGAAAGATCAACGTCAGTTTTTTCAAATGTGCGAACCGATTGCGCAGCCCTTCACGTATTTCAGTGACGCCGGTATATAAAGCATTCGTGCAGTCTGCCAAAAAGGTCGTGTGATAGTAGAACGTACGATCTTCGGTGCAGACCTCGAAGCCGACATAATGAATGTGTTTGAATTCTGGCTTGACCTGCTTGTCGGCCCTGAAGTCGCGCATCAGGTGGCTTTCGTCCTGATGCGAGTATTGAAGGGCCCTGATCTTGTAGCGATTGAGCTGCTTGAATTGGTTGAGTGTAATCACGATGCCTCCTGATGACGGTTGACGTTGTGTGCCAGTCTCCAGCCTGATTAGGCTGACGCCTGCATGTTGAAGAATCTCGAATTCGCGGCATAGGTGGTGACCAGGTTTTTTCCGCGCGCATTGTCGGCTACGACGAGAATCATGTTCATCTTGGGATTCAGAAAATAACGTCCTTCACATTGTCCCCGTTTCAGGTGGGTAAGCCTTGTGAAGACGTCTGTATTCCTCTCGACTTCCATGACCGAGGGGTCGGACACCATGCGCTGCAGCATTTTCCAGGCGCTGGCTGGATCCGATGCTCGATCGGCCGGAAGACGCTTTGCCAAGCGCTCGAGCACATGGCGAGTGACGCTGACCCGTCCAATGCCACGCAACTCGACGTTTTCCGGCACCGGTGCTGTCACGATCAGTTCTGTCTGTTCGAGATTGCCTTCTTTGAACACGCGGTCATCCTTGTCGATTTCGAGCTTGCATCCGGCGAATCGGGTGCAGAGAAATTCTGCATATCTGGCCAGATGAGCCTTGTCGGAACGCTTGTGCTTGAGCTTCTTGATCGCACCCAGGGATACGATGAGGTGCGTATTGGCATTCCCCGTCACATGTTCTCCAAGTGCCCAACGCTCTTCGAGCAGATATTGAATCGCACGCAGTTCGGCGGCGATCATTTTGTCTTCCATCTGACCTGGCACGATGGCTTTGATCACGCCCTTGGGGCAAATCAGATTGTTCGTCCAATACACCAGGAAGGTATCGGGTGAGTCCGTGGGTTGGGTAAAAACTTTCAGCTTGTTCATCTCTGTGTCTCCTTTTTTGTGGCATCGCAAAATTGCGGTGTTAGAAAACAGCATACCGAAGTCGATCAAAAATCTAAGTTTTTTTGCCGCTTTTTTTTATTTTTATATGTTGCTTGTCTGTTCATTCTCTAGTGGATGAAATGAAGGCTTTTTTGCATGAAAAAACTTGGGAAATTGATCGACTCGTGTATGTTGTACGAGCGGGTTAATTTACGGCGATCGAGGAAACTTTCCGTAAAAAGCCCCTTATATGGAGAGTTCACGAAATGGCATCAAGTAAGAATGCGGTTTTGCAGTTCCCGATGCGAGATGCGCCAAACACCGTAAACCGGAAAGTTCCTGTTCGACGCAAAAATGCGGACTATCGGAGCCGGGAATACCTGACCGAGCAGGAGGTCGATCAGCTGATCGATGCAGCCGGAAAAGTCGGGCGGCATGGTCATCGCGATGCGACGCTGATCATGCTGTCATTCCGTCACGGGCTGCGGGTGACTGAGCTGGTCAGCCTGAGATGGGAGCAGGTGGATCTCCGGCAGGGTCTGATGCATGTCAATCGACTGAAGCAGGGCAACCCCAGCGTCCATCCGTTACGCGGACCGGAACTGAGAGCACTGAGGCGGCTGCAGCGGGACTACCCCACGATGCCTTATGTTTTTAGCAGCGAGCGTAAAGCTCCTCTGACACCGGATGCAATCCGCAAGGTATTGGGAAGGGCAGGAAAGGAAGCAAAGCTGCCCTTCCCGGTGCATCCTCACATGTTGCGTCATGCTTGCGGCTACAGACTGGCGCAGGCAGGACAGGACACGCGTGCGATTCAACACTATCTGGGACATCGCAATATCCAGCACACCGTACGTTATACCCAGTTATCGGCAGATCGGTTCAAGAATTTCTGGCAGGACTAGAGAGAAAGGAGAAGGCAATGCAACAAGCAACCACCATCAAACAGAAGCAGCAGAACCGAACGGTATACCTGGCCCTCATGGCCCTGTTCGTCGTCGCCATTTGCATGATCACGGTATTCCAGGAGAACCGCTATCTGGAAATGCACACACAAAAGCTGATCTTGACCCGGGAGGGCTGCAACTACATCTCAAGCCTTGGCTTGGTGCCAAAGCACGAGACCTCAGGCTGCTCGATCATTGCGAGATACAGTTCCGGATTTCTGGGATCAGATCGCGTCATCCTGCTCGATGATGATCGGTTCGTCACACTCTCGTCGGCCGCCGTCCTGGGCAATGCTGACACGGATGTGAAATTACCAGATACGCCTGACCAGAGGCGAGCATCCTTCATTACTGATGCCGTATTCGCTGCCTTGATTATGATGCTGATCTTCGTGTTCTACGACATCTTCAAACCCGGCAAATCAGAAAAGAAAGGGAGCGAATCATGTCCACGGAAATGACAATTTACATATCAATGGGGATCACAACCGTTTGGGCGATATGTTTAACAGCTTGGGCGTTATGGTCAAAGAGGCAGGAGATGGAGACTACAGAGACGCCGGATTTCTCCTTCCTGGGGTATATCCGGAATTTTAAGTTGAGCGAGAGCCAATATGAGCGATTCGCATCCAGCACCCGAATGATGCTGTATCTCTATGCCTTCATGGCTGGTATAGAGTTGGGCAGGGGAAATGTTTCGATGGCCGTTACCTGCGGCGTTTTGTTCTTTTGTTTTCAGGTCATGCTATTCTGGGTCAGGACGAAATGGGTGTAGAATCTCCTCAAAACCCGGGGCTATTCACGTCACTCTCACTGAACGGTGGCAGAAAGATTTTTGCTTTTCATCTTCTGATACCGATTCATAGCCTGAAGGAATTTTTCATTCCTGGGTGGCGGATTTTCAATCAGCTCCAGCAAACGTAGTGATTCTCGGCGTGTCATGACGACAGTTGATTCGCACTCAATAATTTTTGCGGCCTTCTCCACGGCTGCTTGTATTACAAACTGGTTCATCGTTTCACCAACAAGATCTGCCGCCATCTGCAATTTATCTTGCACATGCTCTGTGAGATGTATAGTGAGACGTTTTCCGGTATAAGCTAACATGGCAGCCTCCTGTTTGGCCGAGTGTTCGACGCGTTTTAACAATGGCGCCATTTTATCACCTCATGTTCAGATTACGGTTTCACGCGGCGTTCTTCTGTGGAATTCTGAACCGGACTTGTCAGCATCGACTAATCAGCCCGCCTCGGTAAGTGACGCAGCTTGAACAAGTGCTGGCCCGAGTATTTCCCGAAGTTTTTCCACCACGTCGGAGAGTGGAACGATGGTGATTTCGTTCTTTTTCAGGAACGAGTTCCACATGGCCTGGCGCGATGAGTCGGTCGAAAACTCATCTGTCAGGCCAACGGGCAGGATAGTCGGGACGGGCATTTCGCGCCGAAGGAAGGTCGCAGAGATTGCCCGCGAGAGCGTGTTGGCATTCAATGTCTCGCGGTCCAGCAACACCCACAGGTCCAGGTAGTCCTTCAACCGGCTGTTGGTCATGCCGAGCAAGGCGATGGCGTGAAGTTTTTCCGAGATGACGGTATAGACGGAGTATGTTCGCAACCGAGGTGCTGGCAAGTCTTCTATCAGCACTGGATAGACAGCGTTAACCGGGCCAGGCGTGACCGCATCACCAAACCCGATGTCGATCTGCGTCTTGCAGCGTGCCTTGGCAATTTCACCTTTGATCAACACACGAGCGCCGGTGTACCCGGCATCCTTGCGGATTTCCTCCACGCTCACTGATGCCGGATCAAAGGCGATACCATCCTCAACCTCGACGCTGGCGATGTCACGAAACGTCTGGGCGATCGATTCAAGGTCGCTTGGCCCGAAGCCGAGCAGATCGACATCGCGCGTCGTTCGATGAGGCATGTCGTACCAGAGTGTGAACAGCAAGGCACCTTTGAGCAAAAAATGATCGGCGTACGCTGACTGGCCCAATCGGTAGAGAATTCGTTCCAGGGCGAAGCGCACAAGCACTTGGTTGAAGTCAGCGCCCTGAGCTTTAGCGATGTTCAGCAGGCGTGCCCGCACCGATGCAGCGAGATTTTTGTTCATTCCACCGCCTCGAGATACGGGCGCATCACGTTGGCAACGCGGCAGATTTTGGCGAAACGCCAGAGGTCGTCAGCTGAGGCTTTTTTCTTTGCGCGTGCATCTTTCAGCGCTTCCAACGCGACATCGAGTCCGATCTTGTTGCGATGCTTGAAGCAATCGGCAATGGTCTTAGCCACACAGTAAACTCGCAGTTTGATTTGATCACGCTCAACGACCTCGATTCCCTCAGAATAGGCATCACCCGCAAACTGAACCATCTTGACCGGCGGGTAGTCGATCTTCGGCGTATGGCTGCCACGCGGCATGGCAATCCATACCTGTCGCGGCAGCTGGGTGGTCAGTTCATGAAACTGCAGGGCTGTAAGCAGACAGAAGACTGCCTGTGGCACTTTGGTAGCAATCGTGGCCAGGCTCTCATACTCGGAGCCTTGATTACCTGGCAGCCGATAGATGCCACGTCCGGTCTTTTCCAGCAGGCCACTGATTGTCATTCTCGTCAGCACTATCCTGGGCGCCCCGATAGTGTCGAGATCGCCTGGACGCAGTATTCCCTTCTGGCTGGCCAGAGCAAGAACTCGTTGGATATGGGTGTTTTGGCGCATGATCTACAAATTATGTTCCATGTATTCGTCGAATGCAAATAAGCAACGAACAGTAGGAACAACTCAATGATTGGAATGGACACACCCCCGCACTTCGCCCGAGATAACGTCAAATCTGGTGTATGGCTGGCAACATTTGTTTTCGTTATCCACAAAAAAGTGGATTCAACTATAAGGAAAAACTAAAGGAAAAAACTAAAGGCATACCTAAAGGTTTAGGGGGGGTGCAATTATGCGCTTCTTTGGGGTGCATTTATGCGCTGAAATAGCTTTAAATGGGGGGGGTTATGCGCATGTAAGGGGGGCAGATATGCGTGGACAATTTTATCGGTCAACAGGCTTGTCCACAGCACGCAAACATCAATCTCGATATGGAATGGGCGGAGGAGAAGCTATCAACAAAAGACCTCCTTTCACAACTTTAACTTTGGCCAATGGATAAACTGCCAGAGCCTGATTCAATGCCTTCACAAAGCTTTTTTTAAAGTCCTTAGCTGGGTCTTTTCCGCTGTATTCCTGACCAAACTGCTCATATAAACTTGCCCAGTGCAAGATGACCGGACGCCCATTTATGCGGTGCAATCGTTGTGCAAGCCAGCAATAAACATCCATCGACAGAGCAGACGCTTTTAATGCTGTAAATGCCCGTATATCTAAAGGAACCGCCCGATCACAAAGACTATTATAATATTCATTAGAAAAGGTGATCGTTCCTGGCCACAATGATTTTTGACCATCAAGATTTTGGCCAATCCATGCTTCAAAATGTTTGATTGGTCTTCCATTGAAGGTATGAGCACGCCCCTCTAGCGTAAATCCGAGCGTCATGTCGCATGCTGCGAGGGATTGAATTTGGTTTTTGAAATTATGGATCGTACCCGTTTTGCCTCCTGTAACTTTTTTACCAAGCATTTTCATAAATTCACTTGCACTATTTCCGATCGTGATTTCCTGCGTTTTGTATCGTAGCGCAAAAGTGTTCATCCAAGCCAAAATCAATCGGGGCGCAGGCCCATAAGGAATCGGCTGCAAAACGAATTTCTCACCGTCCCAAATTTCACCAGCCTTTACTAATAAAATAGCCTCTCCACAGCGTCGCTCAAAAGAGATTTCTTCAACCTTTGATCGCGGCAATCCCACCTGACACAAAATTGAATGAAAATATGTGGCCTCCTCGCTTGTAGCTCGGTTCTTAGATATAGTATAAGAAGCTGAAATTAGACTCTCATCGTGCCTTGAAGTTTTCAGGGATGAATTCATTGCTCCACCCCGCTTTGCAGGATGGCGCGAGCTTCTGCCGTCTTTTGTGCGTTGGTTTTCCTGCCAACCTTACCTTTTCTGCCATATGGATTATGTGATGCACGCCGTACAAGCGGTGGTTGAGGTTGGGGTTCTCCATCCACCAGCCAACTGATTAAATCCGTCAGCGTGGCATATTGTTCTCCTCCTTCAAACTGACGGATACGAATCGGAAAAACTCTCCGTTCGATTTGCTTGCGAATCGTACCAACTTTTTTTTCAAAAAATTCTGCAAGTTGCACAACTGAAAGCATTGGTGGCAAAGCATCAACGCGCGCAGCAAGCGTTGCTGGCAAAATTGGAAATTTCGAGTACTGGTCGGCCATGGCCGTTCTCCATCATGCACAAAGTGCATGAACGAAGAGCGTGTGACAGCTGGCGCACGGGTGTGCGCCTTGAGGCTGAGAGTTTGGGTAGGGGATTGACCGCGCTTCGATCGCAGATGAGCGAACTTAAACTTCAACAATCCAAGGCCAAAAATGACCCAACGCGCTTCTGGCGCGTCATTCAACCCCGCGCGGTAACCCACGCACAAATTTCACAAGAGGAAGGTTTAAGACCAGAGAGCGGACATTCTTGTCCCTAGGATGCAATATGCCGAGTTGTTCCCTTGACCTTTGTTTGCAATTGGAGTCAAGATCGATGCTTTAAAGTCTTTGCGGCGCAGACTGTGAAGTCAGTGAAATGAAATCACAGTAAAATTATCGCTTGGGCAATTCAGAGAGTCAAGAGTTTTTTTGGCATCGCCTAGATTATTTTCTGTTACCTTTTGCTCTTCAACTTCTTGGCCAGTCGCTCTGCATCCTGATGGTTATATCTCTTCAACATCTGGAGCGTGCGATGACCAGAGACTGCGGCCATTTCCAGCATTGAGAAGTCTCCTCTCTCACTCAATCTGCTGAGCGATTCATGGCGCAAATCATGGAAAGTGAAATCTTTTATTCCTGCCCTAACTACTGCCGCATGGAAGGCGTGATAGAGCGTCATCCGCTGAAGTGGGATAACCTTCATTTTATTTCCAATCTTGCGCAGCAAAGTCTTAAAAATATTAATCGCGCGAGGTGTAAGTGGTACGATACGCCCCTGCACTTCATCATTGTCGTTTTTGCTCTCGCGTATAGTTGCAATACTCCTGCCCAGATCTACATCCTGCCAATTCAGAGCAAGAATCTCTCCCTGCCTCATAGCCAGCTCGATGGCCAGTTCCACGGCAGGTAGCAGGTAGGGATTTCGACTTGTTTTGCACTCCGTCAAGAGTTTTTTCATTTCATCTTTGTTAAGTCGTCTGTCGCGACCCTTACTCTCACCTGGCTTGCTAATTTTCTCCACGGGATTACCTCGTGGCAATGTGATGTTCTCCTCTTTTTCGGCGTACGAAAACAGTTTGGATAACATGAAAATTTCCTTGCGTATGGTGCTGTCTTTTATTTTTTCACCACGCCACAACGTATTGCCGCGATCATTACGATATTTCTTGATGAGCTTTTGATCGATGACGGCCAATGAATATTGGCCAAGAGCATTTTTGAGATGCTGCAGCTGGAAGCGCCAAGCCTCTTTTTTGTCTTCGCGCTGCTTATAATTTTCCGGCTTCTCCGCGTAGTCGGTAATGAAGCGGTCGATGAGGTCGCCAAGTGTTGTGCGCTCAGCGTCTGATGCAGAAACAAAAACACCTTCAGCAATTTTTGCTTCTATCTTATTTGCCCAGTCTTTAGCCGCAGACTTTGTCGGAAATGTTTTAGATTGTGCCGGAAATCCTTTCCGACGAACTTTTGCCTGCCACCAACCAGATTCTCTCAATTCAAAAGTTGCCATAAAGTGTCCCCGTTTTGTCCCGGAAATTAACTTTTACAACTATAGAGTGAGCTATAACTCCAGTCAAATATACGCTCTAAGCTATTATGGACGCACGCCTGGAAAGCGTGTTTGGGATAATATCCCAACGGGGGTTCGAATCCCCCCTTCTCCGCCAAATCAATGAGTTAAGGTTACTTAACCTTACTTTGAATTACCTGAACCTACCTAGAAAATTGGTTTTAACTGTGCCAAATTTGTGCCAAGTGTGCCAGATTTGTGAAAACACACAAAGTAGTTTTTGGTAAGTCGCAGCGAAGTTGCGCACCATTAAATCCATGAATCTTTCTTCGACAAAGAATCTATAGTTGTTGTCCTGGCAGGTATCTTCTGCAGCCGTTGATCGGCCTTATGTATCGCGCTACATAAGGCCGATTATGTAGACCAGTGATTATGTCGATTTGGCGCTCTGCGCCTGCCATAAGCCTTGCGCTGGGTGCGTTCGATGCACCCAGGCGATCGGATTGCCATTAATGCAGCGTACACACGGAAGAAAGGTCTGCCCTTCGACAATCACTCCCAAACGGTTTCAGTCATGGCCATCAAGGCTGCTGGAATCTTGGTGCGCGTTTAAAATTACCCAGTCCTGCGCGTTGAATTTTACCCAGTTAGCTGACAGTTGCAATACATGGCGAGACAAACAGATGGCCTTTCCAGCCACCATGAATGGTTCGTGCGGCGACTAGCACCCACATCGCAGCAAGCACGATGACCAAAAACGTTCCGAAGATGGAGAGCGCAGCGACTTTCAGCAGCACGCCCAGTTTCAGTGTCGCAACTGTATAGACGCCCAATGGAAAGGTATAGCCCCACCAGCCAAGATTGAACGGCACGCCAGCGCGGAAATAACGGATCGTAATAAGGATGGCAAGCAGCAGCCACCAGAGGCCGACTCCCCAGAACAGTGTTCCTGCAATTACGCCAATGCCTGCTGCAACCGTGCCGATGCTCGCCATGCCTTGTGCGGTGAAGATGGTTGGCGCATTGCTGCTCAGTACCAGCATGCCGAACGCGCCCGTTCCGATGGGCCCCAGCGACAGCCAGCTGGATGCGGCCATGCTATCTGGCGGCAATCGGTGCATTGCCATGCGCAGAAACAGTATTGTGAGGATGCCAAAAGCGACTGGAACCGAATAGGCCCAGAGTATATAGCTGGCAATGATGGTAAGAAACTGGGCATTCGCATCGGCCAGATGTGGGGCGAGCAGGCCACCGCTTGCCGCCGCAACCTCGGCTGCAACGACAGGTAGCAGCCATATCGCTGTCATCTTATCGAGGGAGCCATGCGCCTGTCGCGTAAACATGAAATAGGGTATGAGTACACCGCAAGCGAGAGACATGGCGACATCAACCCACCACAATATTTGTGCTATATCGATCATGCCGTCACCCCAGCGCGGCAAACCGAAAAACAAGAATCCGTTTATGATGGTCGCCAGTCCCATCGGGATGGTGCCGATGAACATCGACACGATGTTATGGCTGAATATCCGCTGGGCCTCGGGAAAAAACATGACCCAACGGGCTGCATAGAGCACGGTGAACAGCGTAAATAAACAGATGTTGAACAGCCACAGTCCTTCGCCGATTGCGCGCAACGTCGAACCCGCACCAGGCACTTGCGGCAATGCCAGTGCGAGTATTCCGGTACCCATGGTGGCAGCAAACCAATTGGGGGTGAACTGCCGAATCATTTCGCGCGGATGGTCAAGTTGGGCAAGCGGCTTAAGCCCAGTAATAAATTCGGCAATGCGGTTGCGGGTCATGGTGTATTTTCCTCGATTAATTTCAATAGTGCATCTGCGGCCTTGCTGCGATAGCGCTCCTTGTGGCGCAGTGCGAAGAAGGGACGGACTGGAAGTTCGAAAGGTAATGGATGGAGGACACCTGTGCTCAACGCGCGAGCGACGACAAGTGCGGAAAGAACGGCGACACCTGCACCAGTCTCGACAGCCGTACGAACAGATTCATTCGACGGCAAGGTCAAGGCGATATTGAGGGTTTCTGGATCAAGACCACGGATGCGCAGCGCTTCTTCAAAGGTTGAGCGTGTACCAGATCCTGATTCGCGCATGATCCAGTGTGCATTACGCAGCCATTCATTATCGATATGGGCAACCGGATCATTCCCGACCAGCACCAATTGGTCGTGTGCGACGGGCCAGTGTAATATTGCGCCATCGTCGATGGTGCCTTCGACAAAACCGAGCTCTGCCGTTCCTACAGTTACACCATGTATCGCTTGCTCCGTATTGGCGATGGCAAGATCGACAGCGATCTGCGGATAACGTACGCGAAAGGCGGCCAGATGACGCGGTAGCCAATAATTAATGATGGTTTGGCTTGCAACCAGACGCAAGGTGCCGCGCTGCAGACTGCCGAATTCGGATAGTGCCAATTCCGCACTGGCTGCGCGGACGAGCACTGCACGCGCCTCATTCAAAAATACATGGCCTACTTCAGTAAGTTCGATACGCCGACCGATACGATGAAACAGCTCAACGCCATGTTGCGCTTCCAGAGCGGCGATGGCCGCACTTGCCGTCGATTGTGTTACATGTAGTGCTTCGGCCGCCTTTGTCATATGCTCGCGTTCGGCAACGCCAACAAAAATACGTAATTGCTCAAGTGTCATGGTTGATCCATCTGGTGAGACGCAAATATGCGCGACGGCAATCAATTTATCAAACAAATTATTTTTGTTAGAATAATCGTGAAAGAAGATTGATTATACTGGTTTTGAAATACTTAGTCGATCTTGAATAATTCGTTTAACCGCATTTCGACGGCTGGATTGTCATTTTTGCAAATCCCGCCTTCTCCATAACGGCAATACACATTAGCAATGCCCATAAAACAAAGGTCCAAAAAAGCCGCAAGGCTCTGAGGTGTTGTCTGCGCAGCCTGATTTACCCAGCCTGCGCGAATTCAAGTATTCACCTTAGTCTTGTCAATTTATTCTCCACATCAGGAACTTGAGTGCTCTTTTGCCTAAGTACGTCAACTCGCGCAGGCTGTGTAATTCGTGACGCGCATCAACACCAAGCAATTCACCTGCCACAAAGTCAGACCAGGCAGACATCATCTGGCGTCGCTGCTCCAGTAAATCAGTTCCGCAGGCAACGTCACGTTGTATGGGTTCATTGAAAAACCTCGCCATCTGGAAAAGTCTATGCTGACAGCAAATTGCCTAATGCCGATGACAAGTCAGGGTAGCGAAACGAATACCCCGTTGCCAGCACTTTGTTAGGCAGGACGCGCTGTCCTTCGAGCAATAAACCGGCCCGTTCACCCAGCATTAAATTCAACAGCGCTGAAGGTGCGGAAAAGGCCGCCAAACCATGCTGCACATCGACCAGTGTGCGGGTAAAATCCCTGTTGTTCACCGGATTGGGCGCTGTCATGTTCACCGGCCCGCTTGTCTGTTCATCGGCGATCAGGCGCAAAATGAGCTGCGTGTAATCGTCGATATGGATCCAGCTCATCCATTGCATGCCACTGCCAAAACGAACGCCCATACCGAGCGGCAACAGCATCTTTGCAAGTATCCCGCCATCCCGGCTTAACACAAGGCCGGTACGCAACAGGCAGACGCGCATACCCTGCGCCTGCAACGCCGCCTGCTCCCAGGCGATGCACAGATCGGCAGCAAAGCCTTGTCCTGCGTTCGACGATTCATCGAGTGCTTCATCATAACGATTCCCATAATAACCAATGGCCGAGCCGCTCAGAAAAACCGCAGGTTTAACACGTGCGCGCGCAATTTTATCTACCAGTTTTTCTGTGAGCGCCACTCGACTGTCCAGCAGTGCCTGACGGCGCTTTTCTGACCATGCTTTATCGGCAATCGGCTCCCCGGCCAGATTGATGATCACATCAAAAACCGTATCAGGCTGCCATTCATCAAGCGAAGCAAATGCTTTTACCGCGGCACCGCATTTTTCCGGGACCGATTCAGGTCGCCGGCTCAACACGGTGATTTGATGGCCCTTTTCATGCAGCAACCTGCAAAGCTTCCGGCCTATGAGCCCGGTCCCCCCGGTAATCAATATTCGCATCGTTAACACACCTTAAAAACGCTGGCCATATACTCAGGCTAAGTGAGGCCTATAGATCCGGCACGGTAAAGTTTTAACTCCGTTCAGGCTGAAGTACGAAGCCTGTCCTGAATATATCGAAGCGGCCCATTCGCCTTTCGACAAGGCTCTCCCGAGTCATTCGACCAGATCATGAGATCTTTACCGAAGGGATCAAGATGAACGTACTTCAAACTTCATCTGCCCCGATCAATTGTGATACAAAGATACCCTGGCGATGCAAACATCAGCCTGCATGATTCTGCCGATGGCAACCACGCCAAGCCGGCGCAACTTGGACTTGTCAAACGTCGTATCAATACGGTATTTCTGAAAACTTTCGAAAGATATCCTGATTGTCTGCCAGGCAGGTTTGGCATGGAAACATGCCCGATAGGATTGCCAAACGATACGTGTATCATCGGTGCGCAAATGCAGATTATACATTTCGCCGTTACCAAATATATCGATTTCGATTCCGCTATATGCGCCGGCATCAAGCAACCCGGACTCGCAAAAATCCAGACTGGCCTGCACAAAGCCGCCGTTATTTGCCAGACTCACTGCACCTCCCAGCCGCAGGCAGTGCCGTCCTCCAACAACTGCCGGCACCAGACTGGCTAAAGACTCGCCGCCCATTACGGTATCTGTGACGACCCTCCAGTATGCACCATTGACAGCATCAAGGCTTCCGCTGGTCCGGTCGTCAATCACCAATGGCGATGAAATGAAATCTGTCAAGGTGCGTTCCATTTTAAGACAAATCGGCTATCGCCGTTATTCCAGTTTCAAAACGCAGAATGGTTCATGCCGGATTTAAAAAATAAATGGCAACATTCAGCGCCGAAGCATAACCAATCCAGAACAGGTAAGGGGTCATAAGCCAGGCTACAGCTCTTGAAGATTTGCAGGCCAACGCAAACAGCGCAAATGTACATACAAAAATCGCCAGGATATCGATCATCCCGAGTCCGATCAAATGCATGCCAAAAAAGATCCATGACCAGAACCCGTTCAGGGCAAGCTGAATTACCCATAATGTTTTGAGGGTACGGCTGGAAGCAGCAAAAATAAGCCACCCGGCAACTGCAATCATCAGATACAGAACACTCCATACAACTGGAAAAATCCAGTTCGGTGGCGTCCAGCCGGGCTTAATCAGGCCTGCATACCAACCCCCAGGCCGAAACTGCGCGCCTGAAAAGGACACACCGGCTACGATCAATAGGAAAAGCAACAGCGTAAAATAGGGGCGAAGTTTATGCATATCGGTAAATATGTTGGGCATGCGGCGAGTGACCTGAAGTTCTGGCAAATTGTTTATCGACCCGTATTATTACACGGCAAATCCACCCATTTCTTGACTGGCTTGCTATGATGCACGCGCAAGTTATCGAGAATCAGAAACACTTTCTTCACTGCGTCTTTGGTCAGCGCTTCCAGGAACTCGATCAACTTGTCCGAGTTGAACGCCTCATCAATAATCATCCAGCGTGTCTTGCCCTGATTGGTGACGGTGGCGATCCTCGACAGTTTCTGGCGTGTGCCACCCACCGCAAAAGTCACCGGTGTTTTGCCAGCCGGTGCGTAACTGCGACCACGCATATCGGTGTTCACCACCGCCGTCTCGTCGCCCCAGTGAATCTCGGCACCCTCGGCCTTGGCACGTTGCTCGATTGCCGGATATTCGCTATCCAACCAGTTCTTCACTGCTTCCGGGCGTTGCTCATAAGCCTTCTTGATCGGCTCTTGCGGAGTGAATCCCCAGCGTTTGAGGTAGTTGCCAACTCCCCGAACCGATAGCTTGATTCCGCATTCGCGCTCAATCAACTGCATGACGGCGGCTCGGCTCCACAGCGCAAATTCCATCTTTAGTTGTTCCGGCCTCTTGTCGCAGATGATTTGCCGAACCAATCTCTCTTGCTTGTCAGTCAGGTGACGGCCTTCGCCAACTGGCCTGCCGCGTGGCGTGGGCTTAATCGTTTACGCTTAGGGTAGTACCCATGTCGAAGTCATCTGGCTCAATGATGGGGCGGTAGATTTGAGGGGCAGCTCTAATGACAGTTCAGGATTCGAACTCACGACATGAGTCTGATTTCAGGGAGCTACAGCAACATCATTACCAAGCAATTCGCCTGCCACAAAATCAGACCAGACTGACATCATCTGGCGTCGCTGCTCCAGTAAATCAGTTCTGTGGTAGGCTGCTTCCACTTTATTCTGTACTGTATGCGCCAGCGCCCTCTCAGCCAAATCACGGGAATATCCTCTCTCGCTGCACCAATCGCGGAAGCTTGAACGAAATCCGTGCGCTGTTGCAATACGTCCAGGTGTATCGCTTGGCGCATTCACGCGGCGGAGAAATGCCGTCAACACCATATCAGAGAGTGCCACGCGATCACGTGAAGAAGGGAAAACCAAGTCTTCGTGCTTATCTTCCTGCGCCTTCAGTATTTCTATGGCGCAACCAGACAGCGGAACTCGATGTGCAATTTTGGCCTTCATGCGTTCCGCAGGAATTGTCCAAATGGCCGCGTCCATATCAATTTCCGACCAGCGTGCTCCCCTAACCTCTCCAGACCGGCAGGCCGTCAAAATAAGAAATTCCATCATCGGGCGCGTCACCTCATTACGTGTTGTAGTTCGTAGATGCTCAGCTACAAATGCGGGGATTTCGCGCCACGGCATCGCCGGCTGGTGTTCAGTGCGAGATGCCTTGCCAGATTGCTGAGCCAATAGGTGATGCACCACATCGACCGGATTGGATAAACAGTGTCCATGCGCCCACCCCATGAAAAAATAGCATGCAAACGTTGTTTGACGCGACTTGCCGTTTCCGGTTTGGAAAGCCAAATCGCTCGAAGAGAATCGGCGACGTGTGCGGGGGTTAGCTCATCTAATTTTTTTGCGCCTATCTTGGGAAAGGCATATTGCTCCAATGTTGTAATCCACTGCTTCCCGTGCTTTAGGTTTTTCCAGCCGGGAGATAATTCCTCGTGTAGCTTGCGGGCAGCTTCCTCCAGAGTGGGAATGCTAGGTTTGGCAATCTCGGCTTTCTTGGCATTCAATGGATCGATTCCAGCAGTGAGCTGTTCACGCATAACCTGCGCCAGCTTGCCAACTTCAGCAATACTAACTTCAGGGTAGCTGCCCAAGCCTGCATTTCGACGTTTTCCCGATATTGGACTGACGTATCGCAGTACCCATTTGCCTCGCCCCTTGGTGGTAGAAGGATGCAAACTCAAACCTGCAATACCGCCATGAGGCAAAGGTTTATCGCCGGTCTTCTTGTTGCGTGCTTTGGTGTCGGTGAGAAGAGCCATCGGCCATCTCCATTTGGAATCAGTATGCCATAATTCTTTGGCTTCGTTAGAACACATTGGCACGCGATAGCACGAAAACCAAATAGAGATGATTGTATATATTGGTATTATTTATAAACTTAAGATTAGGTAGGATGTCATTGGACGATGATAAGGCGGCCCCCTTCTCCGCCAAATAGTAAAAAATCAAGCCGCCTTACAAGCGGCTTTTTTATTGGGTTTTTCTGATATATTCACTATGCAATCCTTGTATTAATTAGGTTTATTGTCATTCTGCATTAGCCTTTTCAGGAATTTATTGTGCAAAGTACAGGTAGATAACCAGAGCGACGCCGAGCAATGCGACGATGAGATTGGTGACCACGCCAGCGTTGACGTTGTAGCCGTCAGGAATCTCAACAGGCTTCAGGGTTTTGAGCACCCTGCGATATTGCTTCGTTGCCGAGGCCGCACAATAGGCGCCCAGCACAACAAAAGCGATGCCGACCCAGAATGAAACGCCTTTTCCAGCAGCGCCCAGCTGTTTAGGCAACAGGAGATGCATGAAAAGCCCGAACCTTTCTATCACGAAGCCGAAAGCCATCAGGGTCAGGCTCGTTCTGTTCCACGCCAGCAGGGTTCGTTCTGCAGCAAAGAACACCCTTGGATCATTGAGGTCGGACATGCATTTTTCTTTCGGATAAAAACCAATGGAAGCATATCATCTTGCGACATCTCAAAACAGCCGTAAAGTCGGTGCGCAGCCTGAACTCATGCCTTGTGCCGCACGTCATGAAAAGTTTAAGTCAACCTTCTTTGCAAGTTCATGCAAAGCTTGCGATATCTCGACGCTGTATGCATAAGTTTCATGCAGTTGGTGCAAGGGTTCCGGCAGCCTTCCAAGATTCGCTGCCGTGTGGCTGCGGATGTCTGCAAGCTGTCACAAGACAATTTCTGCCACGCAGTGCGGCGGCAAGTGACCGCCCTAAGCACCGAAAGAACAATGCTGCACGGGATACCAGTTACGCGTGATAAATATCGGCAACACTGAAAAGGTATTCAGATAAAGGTTGAACACCGGCACGATTTCGTCGCTCATCGGCACCGCCAGACTGGCTCCGGGCTGAACGTCGTTCTGCACATCGGCGATCAGCAGCGCGCTGCCATGTTGCAGGTGCAAGTTATTCCGGTTTTTCATCTTCAGCGCCTTATCCCTTGATGCAGATGAGCGGCACTACCCGCGCCACCTTGCGCGCCAGACCTGCACCATCAGCCGCATCCACCACCGCACTAACATCCTTGTAAGCGCCAGGAGCCTCTTCAGCGACACCGCGCATCGACGGGCTGCGTATCAAAATACCATGATCTTCAAGATTGTCGACCACCTGCCTGCCATTCCAGTTCTGCAGCGCCTGATGGCGGCTCATCGCGCGTCCTGCACCGTGGCATGCCGAGCCGCAGGCAAGCTGCATGCCCTGCTCTGTTCCTGCCAGGATGTAGGAGGCGGTCCCCATGCTGCCACCGATCAGCACCGGCTGACCGACATCCCTTAATTTCTTTGGCAGATCGGGATGCCCCGGCCCGAAAGCGCGCGTAGCGCCCTTGCGATGCACGTAGAGTTTTTTCATCCGCCCGTCGACTTGATGCTCCTCGATTTTGCAGGTGTTGTGCGATACGTCATACAGCAGCGAAAGCCTGGCCTCTGGCAGCAATTGTGAGAATACCTGCCGCGTCAGGTGGGTGAGTATCTGGCGATTGGCCAGCGCGCAATTGACCGCTGCGCGCATCGCGCCGAGATACTCTTTTCCGAGTGAAGATTCAATAGGCGCGCAGGCAAGCTCCCGGTCCGGAAGCGCTATGCCATAGCCGGGGGCTGCGATCACCATGCGCTTCAAAAATTCTGTACCGATCTGGTGGCCCAGGCCGCGTGAACCGCAATGGATGCTGACGAGCACATCGCCTGGATTTACGTCGAATGCAACAGCGGTCCCGGGTGCATATACATCGGTCACCATTTGGATTTCAAGATAATGGTTGCCAGAACCGAGTGTGCCCATCTCGTCCTTCTGGCGTTTCTTGGCCTGCATGGAGACCTGCGAGGAATCGGCGCCGCGCATGCAGCCAGCCTCTTCGATGCGCTCAAGGTCAGCCGAGGTGCCGAAGCCGCGTTCCACCGCCCAGCGCGCGCCACCTTCAAGCATCGCATCCATCGCTGCCGCATTCAGCCTAATCGCGCCGGTGCTGCCCATGCCTGCAGGTATCGCGCGATACAGGGCATCCGCAAGCTTGGATTTCACCGCACCGATGTCTTCGACATGCAGGCCGGTGTGCAGTATGCGCACGCCGCAGGAAATGTCGAAGCCCACGCCGCCCGCCGACACGACGCCGCCAGCGTCAGCATCGAACGCTGCCACTCCGCCTATGGGAAAACCGTAGCCCCAGTGTGCATCTGGCATCGCCCAGGATGCCTTGACGATGCCGGGGAGCATCGCGACGTTAGTGACTTGTTCATAGACCTTGGCATCCATCTCGCGCAGCAGGCTTTCGCTTGCGAAGATAACGCCCGGCACATGCATTTTCCCAAACGGCTTGATGTGCCATTCGTATCCGGATTTGCGTTCGAACAGTGCGATATCCATGGCCCGCTCCTTCTGCTAAACGTCCACTACGCATTGTGCAAGCCATCTGCCGTCCGCCTGTTGAGCAACCTTCAGCGCGGTATAGGTGGCGCCCTTTATTTCGACAGCAGGATGGTGGTATGCCACCTTCAGCGCTTCCCCCCAAGCTTTCGCGGTAAGGTGGCTAACTTTTAGATGCACTTCAAATCGACTGAACAGCATGTTGCGCGTGACCATCTCGAAGATCAGGCTGTTGAGCCAGTCAGCCAGCAGCAATTCGACATTGGGCGCCATGCAGGAAAGCCGCACCATTTTTCTGGGCGCCACCAGCGCAGGGTCAGTGATCACCGCGGTGAGCGCAAGTGCTGCCTGTTCAAAAGCCTGCTCCGGCGTCGCACCCATACCGCGCACACCGACATCAGCTTGATGGGAAAAGTGCTCCCAATGAGCGGCAACAGTCATACGCAAACTTCCTTTTTTGTGATAAGTCTGTTTGTTCGGTTTGCCGGGGGACTGGCATCAGTATATACGTTTAAAAACGATGAATGCATAAGGTGAAGCCGACACAAGGCCAGTACTGCCCGATTGAGCTATAATCACAACTTTTGGAACGCACGAAACAAGATCATGGAAGCAGAAAAAATCAACGCCATCAACCATCAGCTGCAGGACCTGGGTTTGCGCAGCGCCGAATTACGGAGGTATCTTTGACTACGATACCAAACAGGAACGGCTGACCGAAGTCTCCGAACTCTCCGAGGATCCCGCCATCTGGCAGGACGCCAAGCGCGCGCAAGAAATGGGTAGGGAACGTAAGATGCTCGAAGGCATCGTTCTGGGCCTGGGTAAAATCCAGCAGGACCTGTCCGATGCGGCCGAGTTGTTCGAGATGTCGCAGGCCGAGAATGACGAAGACTCATTAAACAGTACAGCTGCGGACATCCAGGATATCGAACGCCGTGTCGCAGACATGGAATTCCGCCGCATGTTCAATCATCCGATGGATGCGAACAACTGCTTCATCGACATACAGGCGGGCTCAGGTGGCACCGAGGCGCAGGACTGGGCTGCGATGCTGATGCGAATGTACCTGCGCTACGCCGAACGCAAGGGATTCCAGGTGGAAATACTGGAACAGTCCGACGGTGAAGTGGCCGGCATCAAGGGCGCTTCGATCAAGGTGATCGGCGAATATGCGTTCGGCCACCTCCGCACCGAAACCGGCGTGCACCGCCTAGTGCGCAAGTCACCGTTCGATTCAGGCAATCGCCGCCACACCTCGTTCTCCAGCGTTTTCGTCTATCCGGAGGTCGATGATTCGATCGAAGTCGAGATCAATCCGGCCGATCTGCGCGTGGACACCTATCGCGCATCGGGTGCGGGCGGACAGCACATCAACAAGACCGATTCGGCGGTGCGCATCACCCATCTACCCACCAACATCGTGGTTCAGTGCCAGAGTGACCGCTCGCAGCACCGCAACCGCGCCGAGGCGATGGCAATGCTGAAGTCGCGCCTGTATGAGGAGGAGTTGCGCAAGCGCAACGAGGAGAAGCAGGCGATGGAAGACGGCAAGACCGACATAGGCTGGGGACACCAGATCCGCTCCTATGTGCTGGATCAGTCGCGCATCAAGGATCTGCGCACCAATTACGAGACCGGTAACACACAGGTGGTACTGGACGGGGATCTGGACGACTTCATTTCGGCCAGTTTGAAACAAGGGGTTTAGGCTCATGCCATTCCCTAACGGATTTGTCGGGAATGGCCGGATCATGCTATGCTGAACCCTCATTAAAAGATTGAATCGACATGTCAGTTTCCATCAAGACCCCCCAGGAAATCGAGAAAATGCGCATTGCCGGGCGCCTGACCAGCGAAGTGCTCGATTACATTGGCCCTTTCGTCAAGGCAGGTGTTACCACCAATGAACTGGACAGGCTGTGTCACGACCTCATCGTCAACGTGCAGCAGGCCATTCCTGCACCGCTCAACTATGCCCCTAACGGCCACACACCATATCCAAAATCCATCTGCACCTCGATCAATCACCAGATCTGCCACGGCGTACCGAGCGAAAAGGTGCTGAAGAACGGCGACATTGTCAATCTCGACATTACAGTGATCAAGGATGGCTATCACGGCGACAGCAGCCGCATGTTCTATGTCGGCGAGCCTTCGATCCAGGCCAGACGCCTGTGCGAGACCACCTATAAGGCTATGTGGCGCGGTATCAACCAGGTAAAACCAGGCGCATATCTTGGCGATATAGGCTATGCAATCCAGAGTTTTGTCGAACCCCTAGGCTACAGCGTGGTGCGCGAATTCTGCGGCCACGGCATCGGCGCGACGTTTCACGAAGAGCCGCAGGTGCTGCATTACGGCCGGCCCAAAACAGGCCTGAAGCTTGAAGCTGGCATGGTTTTCACGATAGAGCCGATGATCAATGCCGGGAAAAAAGAAATCAAGCAGCTCAATGACGGCTGGACTGTCGTGACCCGCGATCACAGCCTTTCCGCTCAGTATGAACACACGATACTCGTCACCGATACGGGCTTTGAAGTGCTGACCGTCTCCGCCGGCACACCGCCCCCACCGTAGCGTCATGCCGAACTGCGATGCCGCCGGACTGCGTGAGTCCATAAGGCTTGACAGGTTAAACCTCGAACAGGGTTTCCTGAAAGACGGCAATGCAGCGAGGCTTCTGAAGGCACACAGCAAACTGATAGACCGGCATTTATGCCACATCTGGCAACTATTGGACTTGCCTAAGGATCTGGCTCTGATCGCGGTCGGTGGTTATGGACGGAGTGAGCTGTATCCCAGATCGGACATAGACCTCCTGATTTTGCTTGGCAAAAATCCCGACGATGAGCTGCAGGGCAAACTGCGCGAATTGATCGCGCTGCTGTGGGACATCGGCCTTGAAGTTGGCCACAGCATCCGCACCGTGAATGAGTGCCTCACGGAGTCTTCCGACATCACCGTGCAGACCAATCTCCTGGAGGCTCGCCTGCTCTCGGGCAATGCACATCTTTTTGATCAGATGCGCACAGCGCTGCATCAACAGCTGGACCCTAGGGAGTTTTTCAAGGCAAAGCTGCGTGAACAGCAACAGCGCCATGTGCGTTTCAATGATGCGGATTTCAACCTCGAGCCCAACCTCAAGGAGAGTCCGGGAGGCTTGCGCGACCTTCAGACGGTTACCTGGATCAGCCGCGCTGCAGGTCTTGGAACAAAGTGGCCGGAGCTTGCCAGCGCGGGCCTGATCAGCGCATTGGAAGCCCGCCAGATCGCAAGACACGATACGCTGCTTAAGACACTGCGCACGAGATTGCATTATCTAGCGCACCGGCGTGAAGACCGCCTGTTGTTTGATTTTCAGACAGCGCTCGCCGCGCAAATGAACATCACTGCCACCTCCAATCGCCGCGCCAGCGAACACCTGATGCAGCGCTATTACCGCACCAAGCTGGCCGTGCGTCAGTTCAATACGATATTGCTGCAAAATCTGCATGATTACCTGTTTCGTGAAAAACCTCCACAGCGCACGTTAAACGAACGGTTTCGCATCACCGGCAACCTGCTTGAAATACGCGATGAGCAATTGTTCGAGCACAAACCTGAAGCGATCTTCGAGCTCTTCCTGATCCTGCAGAAAAACCCCGCTCTGACGGACCTCACTGCAAAAACGCTGCGCGCCTTATGGCGTGCGCAGCCGCGCATAGACCCAACATTTCGCCGCAACCCTGTCAACCGGGCGCGTTTCATGGAAATCCTGCGCCAGCCGCAAGGAATCAACGATGCGCTGCGACGCATGCGCCAGTACGGCATTCTGGGTCGCTACATCCCTGCCTTCGGGCGCATCGTGGGACAGATGCAACACGACCTGTTTCACGTGTTCACGGTGGACGAACACATCCTGATGGTGGTTCGCAACCTGCGCCGCTTCACGCTGGCAAAATACGCGCATGAATTGCCGCTTTGCCACAGGCTGATCAGCGAATTCGCAAGACCTGAAGTGCTTTATATCGCAGGTCTTTTCCACGACATCGCCAAGGGGCGCGGCGGCGATCATTCGAAGCTGGGCATGAAAGACGCGCGTCACTTCTGCAAACAACACCAGTTGAGCGATGACGACAGCGATCTGGTGGTATGGCTGGTCGAACAGCATCTCACGCTGTCCGCCACAGCGCAGAAGCAGGATTTATCGGATCCCGAAGTGATCGCTGCATTCGCTGGCAAGATCAGGAATGACCGCTATCTGGTCGCGTTATATCTTTTAACGATAGCCGACGTGCAAGGAACCAGCCCGAAAGTATGGAATGCCTGGAAGGCCAAGCTGATGGAGGACTTGTTCCAGATGACGCGCCGCTATCTCAAGGAAGGTGCCGCAACAGACCATCTTGCCGAAATACGCGCACAGGCAGCAGCCACGCTGAATCTGTATGCGATCCCACCCGAATCCTACCGTCTGCTCTGGGCGCAGCTTGACGACAATTATTTTCTGGATCACGAGGCACAGGAAATCGCTTGGCATACCCGCTGGCTAGCTTACAGGGCAAACCCTCCGGCGCCCATCGTCAAAACTCGTTTAAGCCGTGCCGGCACAGGACTGCAGGTGATGGTCTATTGCCCGGATCAGCGCCAGCTGTTCGCGCGCATTTGCGCTTTCTTTGCGCGCATGCATTACACCATCGTGGAAGCCAAGATACATACGACCCATCATGGATATGCGCTGAACAGCTTTCAGGTCATGGAAATCACCCGGAGTGAAATGGCTTACCGCGACCTGATGAACTACATCGAATTTGAACTCACTGAAAAGATCGCACAGGCAAAGCCGATAGAACCCGTCGCGACAGGGCGGGTCAACCGGCAACTCAAGCATTTCCCGATCGAGGGCAAGATCAACATTGAAAGAGATAAGCGCGGCCTGTACGTATTGTCGCTGATCGCAGGCGATAGGCCGGGATTGCTCGCACAAATCGCACAACTCATGGACAAACACGACATCCGTCTGCATCGCGCAAAAATAAACACGCTGGGCAGCCGTGCAGAGGATGTATTCTGGATCAGCGGCCGAATTCTGGACAAACCGCAGGATGCCAGCGGATTTCTTAACGAACTGCTGGAAAAACTCTAGGGCTGCGCCAGCTCGATCGACAGCTTCATCGCTGAAATGCCCACGAGCTTGGCCCCTTCCAGAACATTGACGGCACTGTTGCCGGTTTGACCGCCTGAGCCGCATAAGCGCCGAAATACGCGCTGCTATACCCTGCCAGCAGGACTACAGCCAGCAGCCCTGCCATTTTTACTGCCGAGAACAGATATCCTGCCCTGCGCTGCCTTATTTTCGGCGCTATCTGTGCGCTGGACTGATCGATGGACACGCTCAATCTTCTGACTTCCTGCTCCCCAAGCTTAGCCAGCTGCAAAGTCTGCTTGGCAGCCTTTTTTTCCAGCAACACTTTTGCCTGCGCTAGGGAAGTCACCATTTTTTCAGCGACGATCTGCTTCTCTGCTTCCACAACAGCCCGTTCTTCGGCGGTGCGGCGTTGCTCTGCCAAAGCCAGCAGCTCCCGCTCTTTCGCGAACTTCTGCTGCTGCCGATCGAGCAACTGTTGTTGCACCGACTGTCTTTGTGCCGCAACCTGCGCAGCATGCTCGGCCGCTTGTGCAAGTTCGCTTGCAGCACTCAATTCCAGCTGCTCTGCATGCAGCTTCGCTTGCTCAGCTTCGGCTGCGCGCTGCTGCTCCATGGTCCGTTTCTCAACAATTTTGTCGGCATTATGGACGATTTCATCGGTCATTTTCCGGCTGGCGATCAACGCTTCATCAGCGCGCTGCTGTACAACCTGTTCCGCAGCCATTTTCGCCTGCAAGGCCTCGCATGCCTGCCGTTCTGCGGCAAGCCGCGCTGCTAATGCTGAGATTGCCTGTTCTTCAAGCGCTGCTCGATGTTCGATCTCCGCCTGCAATGTACGCTCCTTTTCCAGGCGATTATTTTCTTGCACCATCAACTGCAATGTCAGCTGCCTGTTTTTTTCAGCAGCCTCTGTTGCAATCCTGGCCGCTTCAGCAAGCTTCCTTGCTGCGACAGATGCGCGCGCTTCGATACAGATGCGTTCGCGCTCCAGTTCGGTCGCCTTATTTTCTTCTTCGACGCGCATGCGGGTCATGTTCTCGGCGCGGGCTATGATTTTTTCGTGCGCCTGTTTTGCCTCGCTCATTTCCTTCTGCAAGGCTGCGGTCGCACGCGCCTCGCTACGTATGTATTTCTCTTTCTCCTCGAGAGCGCGCCGTTCGGTTTCCGCATGCAGTCTGGCCATATTCAGCCCGCGTATTGCAATCCGCTCCTGCTCCCTAGCATCGCTTATCGCGCGTTTGTTGAGTTGCAGAGTTGTCCTGGCGATAGCACGGGCACAATCTTCCATGGCAATGCGCTTACTGTCTGACTCAATGGCAAGCTGCCGGACCGCCTGCGTGGATTCAATCGCAGCTATCGCACGCATCTCTGTTTCAATTTGTAATTCTGCAGTGCGTTTTTCCTCTTCTTCCAGTGCAACAAGACGCAGCGCTTCTTCTGTCGCCTGTTCGATGGCTGAAACTTTCTGCTGCGCTGCCGATACCAATGCCTGTTCTGCATGCAGACGTTTTTCGGCAGCCAGTCTTTCACTGTTCAGCACTTCGGCGTGCAACTGTGCAGATTGCAATGTTGCATTCTGGAATTGCAATTTTTCCAACAAGCGCTGCCTGGCAAGTTCCTCCGCCTGTTCTTGCTGCTGCTGGACCTGTTTGAGTTCTGTTTCCAGGCGTATTTTTTCTTCGGCCGCATGCAGCGCCTGTTCTGCTGCAGCTGTGCGCTCATTTGCAGCCCTGATTGCAAGAGCCTCAGCTTGCAGTTGCAATTCCACTGCCTGCGCTGCCTGAATTTCTGTCTCGGCGCGTTGTTGCGCAAGAAGCAATTGATCCCGCCCGCTCGCCAGTTTCTGCGCGGCAACGTGAAACGCCAGATTTTCGCACTCCAGCCGCTCATTTGCCTCATGTGCTACCTGCAACATCAAGGCATGCGTTTCCTCATGCTGAGCTGCGGCCTGCCTGTCTGCATCGACCCGGCTCTGCAGCAGCCGAGTCGTTTCCCGCTCGGCTGCTTCCTTGCGTTCGGCTTCGGCTCGGGCACAAGCTTCGATTTCCGTGCGCTGTCTTGCCGCCTCATAAGCCAGACGCTCATGCTGCAAGCGCTCATTAGCAACGGCTTGCGCCTGATCATCGGCCTCCCGGCGTTGCATTGCCATGAGAGTGGCAGCCTTATCCGACTCGGCCCGCGCCAACGCCGCTTTTTCGGCATCAATCTCAGCCTGAACTCTGGCTTCAAGCTCGCGCGTCGCCAAAGCCTCTGCCTCGACTCTGGATTTTTCAGCCTCGGTTGCGGCCTGCTCTGCAATTCGCTTTGCGTTAAGAATGTCTACAATGCGTTGCCGCTCTGCAAGTTTTTCTTCCTGCAGCCGTGCAATGGTATTGTCTGAATTGATTTTCTCCTGAGCAAGTGCTGCGGCCTGCTGTTCGAGCCGGGCGCGATTTTCTGCGGATCTTGCCGCCTCATGTTCTGCTTCGAGACGCCTGCTGATTTGCTCCATTTCGTATTGTTCGCTGTCAGCCCTTTCACGCGACAGACGCAATACTTCTGCTTCACTTTTAAGGCGCAGGCGCGCCGTCTCACCAAGCTGCGCTTCAATCTTCAGCTTTTCTTCAGCCATGTTGCGCTGCAGCTTTTCAGCAACCATGCGCTCAGCAACAGCCAATTCGGCCTGTGCCTGAAGTCTCTCGGTCTTGATCCGGATGGCGCGAATCTCCGCCTCGGCACGCTGTTGCGCCGCCTGCTCTGCATGGTATTGCTGCTCAAGGTGCTCCTGCAACTCGCGTTCAGCAAACGCTTTTTTTTCTGCAACCGCATGGAATATCTGTTCGGTTTGCAGACGCTGCGTCAATTCTTCCTTAGCCTCTTCCTCGACCAGCAATCTTGCCCGACTCTCTTCCGTCAGCTGTTTTTCCAATAGCTGCTTTTCGGCAATCTCCTGCGACAAACGCTTTTCAATTTCCATGCGTGACTGCGCAAGCTCAAAAAGACGTGCCTCTTCATGGCATTTGGACTCCAGCTGGGCAATCAACTCCATTTCCATTTTGACGCGCGCCTGCGCAATGGCGCGCGCATGCGCCTCGGCACGCGCTCTTGCCTGAGCGGAAAATCCTGCCTGCGTCTCGGCTTCCTGGTGCGCGCGCGCTTCCTGTATGGCCTGTGACTGAGCGATAAACTCTTCGCTCTCTTTGCCAACTAAACGAATTTTTGGATTGGATGACATGCGTTTGCCTTATATGAGCTTTAGCGACAATCGCAAAATATCACACGCGCTGACTGGCAAAACGCTGAACAGACGCAAAAAACTTGGCTATTTATACCCTTTTACCGCGGACTAAGCATAAAGGCCTCGAACTCAGAGACTTCGAGAGGTTTACTGAAATAATACCCTTGCGCCTCACCGCAGCCCTTCTGAAGCAAAAATTCGAGCTGATCAGCAGTTTCCACTCCCTCGGCAATCGTCTGAAAACCCAGACTGTCCGCAAGCATGATGATCGCCGTCACGATTGCGCGGCTTTCAGGGTCTTCGGCAATACTGCTCACAAAGGACTGGTCTATCTTGAGTTTGTTGATTTTGAATTTTCTCAGATAACTCAAAGAGGAGTATCCTGTGCCAAAGTCGTCGATCGAGATGCGGATGCCGTGCGCGCGAAGTTCATCC
Source organism: Pseudomonadota bacterium (assembly GCA_021787435.1). Taxonomy (GTDB): domain Bacteria; phylum Pseudomonadota; class Gammaproteobacteria; order Burkholderiales; family Gallionellaceae; genus Gallionella. The sequence goes on from JAJYLY010000018.1 coordinate 29,982, forward strand.
ATCACCGCAATGGCCGCCAGCGGCACTTCCATTGCCACGCTTTCGGTCAGCTCAAGCTCGATATACTCGGGCGGCAATTGCGCTTCTTCGAGTATCTTTACGATCAGTTCCGTCAGATGCGCCTGCCTGAACTGAACGGCAGACAGATTCACCGCAATTGCAATCGCCTTCTGTCCGGCATCTATCCAGCGCTTGGCTTGTTGTACCGCTTGGCGCAATACCCACTCCCCTATGCCCAAGATCAATCCGCTCTCTTCAGCAACCGGAATAAATTCCACCGGCGATACCATCCCAAGTTCCGGATGATGCCAGCGCAGCAAGGCTTCCGCACCGGTTATCCTGCCGTCCGCAATGGATATATAAGGCTGATAATAAAGCTGAAACTGTTCGCGAGCTAGCGCATGACGCAGTGCATTTTCCAGTTGCAAACGCCTTGCTGAACGCGCCTGCATTTCGCTAGTAAAAAAACGGAAACAGTTGCGGCCATCCTTCTTGGCGCGATACATCGCCACGTCCGCACATTGATATAGCTTGTCGAAATCTGTCCCGTCAGATGGATACATCGCAATACCAACAGAAGGCGTCACCACCAGTTCATACTGCCCGACGTGGTAGGGCTCGGCCGTCATCTCCAGCAATTTTTCCGCCACATGCGCCGCCCCATCAGCAGAAGTCACAGGTAATACCAGAATAAACTCATCTCCGCCCATGCGCGACAACGTGTCTTCATCACGCAACAATCTTTTCAAACGAGCAGCCAATTGAATCAACAGCTCATCTCCGATGCGGTGTCCCAGCGTATCATTGACGTCCTTGAAATGATCAAGGTCCAGAAACAACAGCGCCATCTCCGTATTTCCCCGCTGCGACAGACTCATCGCATGTGCGAACCTGTCCTTCAACAGCGTCTGGTTGGGCAGCCCTGTGAGCGCATCGAAATGCGCAAGCCGCACAATCTGCACCTCAGTCTGCGCACGCTCTATCGCGAGGCTTGCCAGATGCGCACCGCGTTCGAGGGAAACCAGTTCAGCAGGTTGCGGGCTGCGTGGCACGGAGTAATAAAGCGCAAAAGTACCCAGAACCTGCTTCTGGGTTGACAGGACAGGGATGGACCAGCAAGCCGAAAGCCCGTGACTTAACGCCAGCGCCCTGCAGTCCTTCCATAACGGATCGCTGGCAATGTCCGTGACGATGACCGTTTTTCCACTATAGGCTGCTGTACCGCATGAACCTGCGAAATCTCCGATTGGAGATCCATCGATCGCTTTTATATAAGACTCAGGCAGACTGGGGGCTGCACCATGCACGAGATGTTTTCCATCAGGGCTCAAAAGCAGTACCGAACAGAACATGCCTGGGTACATCGCCTCGTAACTCCTGGCCAAGTCATTCAGCAAAACCGGCAACGAATCACCTCGGGCCAAGTGCTCCAGCACGGACCGTTCGTTTTCGCTCTGCAGCTCCATGCTTTTTCGCATCGCTTCACGATCGAAGTTATCGATCGCGAAGCTGATGTCCATCGCTATTTCAATCAGGAGATTGCGCGAGGCTTCATCGAACGCATTCACGTCATCGGAATAAAGGCCGAAAGCGCCTATAGGAACACAGTTACGATGCAGCGGCAGCGAGGCGGAAGATTTCCAGCCAAAACGCGCCGCCCTTTCATGCCATGCCGATGTTGCAGGATCTTGCAGGAAATCCTGGCACCAGAACGGCCTGTTTTCTCGTATCGCAACTCCCGTAGGCCCGAGCCCTGAAGGGCGTTTTTCATCTACAGAGATATCGATGTCTGCCAGATACTCCGAGCCATCGCCGTAAAAGGCCACAGGTTTGACCTGCCCGCTTGCCTCATCGAGCATGCCTATCCACGCCATCTTCATGCCACCGAAACGCACGGCATCCAGGCAGATTTGCGGGAACAGTTCTGCTTCGGAAGATGACCGCACGATGGCCTGATTGCACTGGCTTAAAGCGGCATAAAGCTGCGTCAGACGATTGACTCTGGCAATAGCGGCGCTCCGCTCTGTAATATCGCGCGCAATACCTAACACCCCCATCAACCGCCCGCTGTCATCATACATCGGGGCTTTGATCGTCTCTACATAGACACGGTGTCCGTCATCTGCAAAAGTGATCCATCTTTCCGTGATATCGATTTTTCCTGACTTCATGGCAATGAGATCGTGCTCACGGAACGAATCCGCCTGTTCGCGATCCACAAAATCGTAATCCGTCTTGCCGACGATCATGGCCTCACTCGCGCCATAAAAACGCTCGCACATCCGGTTGCACGCAATGAAAACTCCATTCTCGTCCTTTAACCAGACCAGATCGGGGATGGTCTGCAGGATGACTCGAAACAGGGAATTCGCGCGTTGTTTGCTGCACGTCAGTGCTTCAAGCGTCTGTTCTGCCGAAGGGCTCATCGCCTTATATAGCCTTTCAAAATCCGCAACTTAGTGTCACACATAATCAAGCAGTTTACTCCGGTTTTTTATCAGCCGCCACATTGCTATTATTCCCATGCCATATCCGGACTCGATCATCTGTTCCTGACTTTGGACTACCAGTACGTCGTCAATCCAGCCTACAACAGGGACCGTGGACCCATCTCGTTTTTCGGGGCCCGCCTGCACAAGGAGTTTTAGCAGACCGACCTTTTCAAATCTGCACTATGCGCAAGAACGGTTAGAATATCCCAACCTTACATCCGAGAGTGATCATGGAATACAGACAACTAGGCAGCAGCGATTTGACCGTATCAGCCTTATCCCTAGGCACGATGACGTTTGGCGAACAGAACACCGAAAAAGATGCGCACCAGCAACTCGATACGGCAGCAGCATACGGGGTGAATTTCATCGACACGGCCGAAATGTATCCCGTCCCGCCGCGCGCAGAAACACAGGGACGCACTGAAAGCCATGTCGGTTCCTGGCTCAAGAGTCAGCAGCGCGAGAAATTCATCATCGCTACTAAGATTGCGGGCCCCTCGCGCGGATTCGCCTGGATACGCAATGGCCCGCGTGTGAATCGCGAACATCTGAATGCCGCTGTCGATGCCAGCCTGAAACGCCTGCAGACAGACTATATCGATCTATACCAGATACACTGGCCGGATCGTTATGTGCCCATGTTTGGCGCAACCAGCTATGACGTAACACAGGAACACGACAGCACGCCTGTTGCCGAACAGCTGTCGGCCCTGAGTGATCTTGTCAAGGCAGGAAAAATAAGACACATCGGCCTGTCCAACGAGACGCCTTGGGGGGTTGCAGAATTCACGCGCTGTGCCGAACAGACAGGCTTGCCAAGAATCATCTCGATTCAGAACGCCTATCATCTGATGAACCGGACTTTTGAGAGCGGTTTGTCGGAAGTTTGCCATCATGCCAAGGTCGGCTTGCTGGCCTACAGCCCTCTGGCTTTCGGGCATCTCTCCGGGAAATACCATAGAGACCAAAAAACGCAAGGCCGCATCACCCTGTTTCCAGGTTTCGGCCAGCGTTACCAAAAGACCAACGTTCCATCTGCGACAGCCGCTTACTTAAGCATTGCACAGCAGGCAGGCATCAGCGCTGTCCATCTGGCGCTGGCTTTTGCCCGAACCAGATGGTTCACGTCCAGCGTCATTCTGGGTGCGACGACTCTGGCGCAACTCGAAGAAAATCTTGCCAGTTCGGAGCTTACGATCACGTCCGATTTGCTTCATGAGATCGAAACAGTGCACAGCCTGTATCCCAACCCTGCACCCTGATTACCGTCAATGCCAGCCTCCGACATAGAGAAGACCAGCAAATTGAATGCGCGCAACGCGCCTTTGATCGAGGACCTTAAAAACTACAAAATCACGGGGGTGCTGGGAAAAGGTGCGACCAGCGATGTTTATCTGGCCACCGATATCAATACCAAGCAGCGTTTCGCCATCAAAAAAATGCGTCCTGAATGCAGCATCGGCATGCAGCACAAGATGTTCGCTGTCGAAGCATCGCTGTGCGGAAAGCTGAAGCACCCCAATATTGTTTCTCTTATCGAAGCAAACAGAACGGATGCGGACAACACCTATATCGTGATGGAGTATGTGGAAGGCGAGTCGCTGGATAAATTTGCAGAACCCGACAAGCTGCTCCCAGTCGACAAGGTCATGGATATCGTAAGACAGGTCGCAGAAGCGCTGAATTATGCTCTGCAGATGGGGGTCATCCACAGGGATGTCAAACCCGCGAACATCATACTGAGGGTGGACGGACAGGTTAAGCTGGCCGACTTCGGCTGCGCCCTGCTGTTCAATTCGGACACCACGCAAATCGCCGGCGCCGGCAGCTTAAGCTACATGTCCCCCGAGCAGATATCGGGCACGGGCGTCAATCATCAGACCGACATCTATTCGCTGGGCGCAGTGCTGTATCGCCTCTTGACCGGACATAACACATTCAATGCAACGGACAATTACGCGGCCATCAACCAGATCGTCAATCACCCCCATATACCCGTTGAAATGCGCCGTGCCGGCCTGCCCAAAGAACTGATCCGTATCACGGATCGCGCGCTGCAAAAATGTCTGGAAGATCGCTATCAGGACTGGAAAGAGTTCCTGAGCGACCTATATGCTGCGACAGGCGCCTGCCGCGCTGCAAACCTGACAGATGAACAGGCAATGTTTGATCTTATGAGTCACTGCCTCTTCTTCAAGGATTTCCTGACCGTGGAAATATGGGAAGTACTGCGCGCCTCGCAGCCGCGCACCTTCAGCCACAATGAACAGCTCATCCGCGATGGCGAACACGGCTTTTCCTTTTACATCCTGCTAAAAGGCAGCGTAGTCGTTACCAAACAGAATCGTATGCTCAATCTCATACAGGCCGGTGACTGCATCGGCGAGAATGCCTGCCTGTACAAAGGCAGTCCGATCAGAGGAGCGAGTGTGGCAGCCCAAGGTGAGGTCATTGCGCTGGAAGTTTCCAAAGAAAGGCTGGAAGCTTTTTCGAAAGATGTCGGCATCCGCATGGATCGCGCATTCCTGCGCTCCCTCAACGACAAGCTGTCCATAGCCAATGCTCGCCTTTTGCAACTGATCGGCATCTAAGCCTAGTCTACTGCCTATCAGCTACGCCTGGACGCTTCCACTTTCAGGTTTTTCTCATGCAGCACCCTGACAAGATGGCTTACACCGCCATGCGAGAGGGCAGCGCTGAAATTCGAATGGTAGACTCTGATCACGCTCATGTTGTCGATTTCCACATCGTAGATCAGCCAGCCGGCATCCATTTTTTTCAGCTTGTAATCGAGCTCAGTTGATTCGTTGCGGGGATCCATAACAACGGTCTTGACTTTGACATCTTTCGCATCAGGTTGCATCCTGAACGGAAGATACAGGATCGTTTGGTCTGTGTACTGTGCGATCACGTCGGCGAAAACGTGGCGCAAAAAGGTGTGATATTCACTGACCAGTTGTTCCCTTGTCTCTGGAGAGGCCGATCCCCAGTATTTCTTGCCGACCGTAAGCTGGCTCAGGCGCACGAAATCAAGACGAGGAAAGATGCTCGCATCGACAAGCGCGTCCATTTTTTGAGGGTCGTGCGTCATGTCCTGATCACGCCTGATCGGCGTCAAGACATCGTCCACCATCTGTTTGACGATCGCATCTGGTGAGACAATGTTTTCAGCCGGCACACTTGCTGAAAACAACAAAAGCGACAAGAACAGCATCCGCCCGAACATGATCATTCCTCACCAAATTGCGAAGTCATCCCACCATAGAAATTATGGCCTGGAATGCATGTACATGTGATTCCTGTGCATATTCTTCATCTGCGCGCGCTGTTCGGGGGTCAGGACAGCGTCGATCTGGTTCTGCGCGGTGAGATACGCTTCTATCATCTGGCGCTTCAGATCGAATATCTTCTTGTATTCTTCCCCGATTGCTGCCGGATCACGCTTGTCAGCCTCATACAGATCGCGCAGCTTTGCTGCTTCGTCATTGATGAGACCCTGCTTTGCCCAGTTATCATGATTGAGATCATCGGAGAGCTTGCTGATCTTCGTCTGCTGATCTGCACTGAGATTCAGCATGCTATATATACCGACACCCATCATCACACCATGGCTACCCATCATGTCATGACTGCCCATCATGTCATAACCACCCATCATTCCGTGATACATGGCATGGCCATCGCACTGATCGACAGCCTTCCCGGCAACAGGCGATTTTTTTACTGGCGCATCCGCGGCAAAAGAGAAGGATGCAGAAAACGTAAGGAGCAAAGCGACAACAAATATTTTTTTCATGATAGTTCCCTCGTTAGATTGCAAAATTGATACACGCATAACAGTTTACACTTGTTCTAGTGCGCTACTTCATTTTTGAAGGCAGGGATATCGTTTCGCCCGCCACCATAAACTTGCCCATACCCTGATGATGCATGGTCTGATGAATTTTTTTGGCCGAGTCTATCCAAGCCTTGACCACTTCAAACACGAAAAAATTATACTTATCGACCATGGCGTCATCCGCAATCCTGCATTCAAGACTGGCATAACACTCGTCGATCAGCGGAGCGGAAACAACGGACGCAACAACCGGCGTCAGTCCGAATTTCTTGAATTTGTCCACCCTGCGTCCGGAACAATTGCCGCATCCCACTACCTCTTTCGCTAATTCGACGGTCGGAATATTGATCGCACACACCCGTGTTTGATTGATGATTTCAAAACTCTGATTGCGGCCACTGATCACGCAACCGATGAGGGGTGGCTCAAACTCCATCATCGTGTGCCACGACATCGTCATAATATTTGCGCGCCGCGCACCCAGGGTTGAAACCAGCACAACGGGACCCGGCTCCAGCAATTGATAGACGCGAGCCAGAGGTAAAGATTTTTTCTTCATCACACCCTCCCTGCAAACTTACTGCAACCCGATTTACGCTGAATTCTACGCCTGTGCGCCAGCACTCACAACCGGCTGAAAAACAGGTAGAATCCATCATTTTTGCATTCTGTTCCAAAGACAGATCAACTGCAAATCACCCGAGATGAACATACAGGAAATTGCTGGTCAGATTGCCCATAGTGGTTATATTGTTCTGGAAAACCCGCTTGAAGACACCCTGCTCAATCAGTTGCTGGCGCGCTGCATGGATGATGGCTGCTCAAGGTTTCAGGCAGCTCACATCGGCCGGGGTGCTGACAAGAAGCAGATTGCTTCGATACGGGGCGATGTCATCTCGTGGCTTACCGACACCCACAGCACGGATGCAATCTATCTTGCTTTGATGGAAAAGCTCAGGCTTGGACTCAATGAAAAACTATTCCTTGGGTTGTTCGATTACGAATGCCACTATGCGATCTATCGCGCAGGTACCGGTTATGCAAAACATTCCGATGTGCTTTCCGGCAAGAAAAACCGGGTGCTTTCAACCGCGCTCTACTTGAATGAAAATTGGCAGACAGGCGATGGTGGGGAGCTTATCCTGTATGATCTGGCTGGCGCCGTGTTGAAAACCGTCAGTCCGAAGTTTGGCACCATGGTCATTTTCCTGAGCGAGTCTTTTCCGCATGAAGTGCTCATCTCTCAACACATCCGGCGCAGCATTGCCGGATGGTTTCGCGTCAGCGGCAGCTGATCGCTGATTAAAACGGAAATCAATCAAGATGATGACCCTGCCCGCCATCGCCATAGATGAAGCTGAAAAAAATCTGCGCGACATCCTCACTATCGCCATCCAGCACACTCAATCCGCGGTCGTGATTTGGGATGGGCAATGCGAACTTTCGCTGGCATTGACCCAGGCTTACCGGCGCTGCCTGCCGGATGCAACCTTCATCGATTTTGACGGCGTATCTGTCGATGCGGTGCTCGCGGCATTCGAAAAGCTGTCTCCCGGCGATCTGGTCGTACTGATCCAGTCCACCAGCTTTCGCTTGGATGCATTCCGCCTGCGCGTCGAGCTTTTCAAGCGTGGGCTCAAGGTGATCGAGCACCCTCACCTGTCGCGCATGCCGGGAATTGAGGCGCTGATCTACATCGAGTCGCTGGCCTATGACCCCGTTTACTACCGCGGCGTAGGCAATGCGTTGAAAGCACGCATCGACGCCGCAGATAGCGGCATCATTGACAGCGGCGGTGAACAGTTGATCTTTTCAGCAGGCTTTGAGCCCGCCAAGCTCAATGTAGGCGACTACAGCAAGATGCACAATGTCGGCGGCCAGTTCCCCATCGGCGAAGTATTCACCGAATCCAAAGATCTAGAAGCAGTCAATGGCCGCGTGCGCATCTCGATTTTCGGCGACACCAGTTTCACGGTCAACAAACCTGCCCAACCCATCACGCTGGTGGTCTGCAAAGGACGCATCACCGACGCGCTTCATTCCACGCCTGAATTCGACCGCGTGCTTGCCAGCATACGCGCCCATGAAGGTGAGGTCTGGCTGCGCGAACTGGGTTTTGGCTTGAACCGATCCTATACACAGGACAGGACGGTGAGCGACATCGGCACATTTGAACGCATGTGCGGCGTGCATTTATCCCTGGGCGCAAAGCATGGCAGCTACAACAAACCCAACATCAGGAAACCGGCTGCCAAATATCATGTCGATGTGTTTGCCGCGGCAGGACCTGTTTTTCTGAACGATGAGCTGGTCTACCGGGATGATCGCTGGCTGGTATAAAAATCTGCCGCATACTCGCAACAGCATACTTGACAAAGCAAAAAAACAGGCATAGGGTTTTCATCGTTTAGCCAACTTTGTGCGCATTATCATGGACATCTCATCAGTCACAGCGCCATCAAGCCTTGACACCGTTGCCGCCATCGGTGTGCAGCATGCTGCCTTCTCGCCCGCCGCGCCTTTAGTCACCGACACAGTGAATATTTCTGCTGCAGGAAAACTGCTTTCTGCCTCCATCTTGTTCGAGGCAGCAACGAACTCGACAGACTTTGCAACAGTTGCAGTCGCGGTCCAATACTTTGTGGACGCATTCAACAATTTTCTGCAAAGCGACAACCTGCAAAGCACAACTGGAGGCGCTCTGAATAATCCGTTTATGCAAGTGCTGAATGCGGGCACAAACGTTTTCAACCTTTCCGCGACAGGCTTTTCCATGGCGACAGGCCAGATCACCGTGGACTACAATGCTCTGCAGGCCGCATTTACCGCCAATCCGGCAGGAACAGTCTCCCAACTGGCACAGGCAACACTGTCGATAGGGCAGCTTGCGGCACAATTCACAACGCTTGCCGCCCAGCTCAACAGCCTGTCGCAATTGCCACTTGCATCAAGCCCTGCCGGCACACCGGCTCAAGTCACGCCGACGACTGCGACTGCCGCCACGGCCGCTGCGCCGACGACTGCTACGACTGCGACTGCGACTGCTACGACTGCGACCACTACAACTGCTACGACTGCAACTGCTACGACTGCAACTGCTGTGCCAACTGTGACCGCATCCTTGGCGACTGCTGCAACAACGACAGCCGCCACGACATTGCAAGACAATGCAGTAAATCGCGTTTCAACCACGGTCAATTCAGCCGATCCTGCCGTCGCGGCAGCCATTGCCTCGTACCGCATGACTGATGGATCTTTCGATATGGCAAAGCCGCATGACACGGGGCCTGCGCCCAAAACACCAAGTTACAGCGAAATCACATCCATAGCGCCCATCCTGCCTGTCATGCTGAACTTGCACGCATAGACATCAGCCATCCGGCCGCGACAAAGGCTGCTTACTTATACAGCATCCTGAATTTTCTTGAATAGCGCTTGATCCGCGGCCGACAAAACAAAAAATTCCGGATTATGCAAGTCAGCCTTGTTATAGGCGAGTTCCACACCATGCTGGTCGCATACCCTGCCGCCCGCCTGCCTCACCACCGCATGCGCTGCCGCAGTGTCCCATTCCATGGTGGGCCCAAGCCTCGGATACAGATGGGCCTCTCCTTCTGCAACAAGACATAATTTGAGCGAACTGCCCATGCTGATGCACTGATGCTCGCCCAGTTTATCGAGCAGCGCATCAATTCTTGCATCGCTGTGCGAACGGCTAGCGACTACTTTGACGGGCTCTCCCGGCATGCAGTCTTTGACGTGTATCGCTTGCACCTCATTGCCACGCCTGACAAATGACCCTACGCCTCGTGCCGCAAAATAACAAACGTCAAGAACAGGCGCATAAACCACGCCCAGCACAGGCTCTCCATTTTCGACGAGTGCGATGTTGACGGTGAATTCACCGTTGCGCTTGACGAACTCTTTTGTGCCATCCAATGGATCCACCAGCCAGAAGCTCTGCCAACCACTGCGTTCAGCATAGCCTATCGCAGCCGACTCCTCCGAGAGCACCGGCCAAAGCGCAAACTCAACCAGCCCCTTGCCGATCACCCGATCGGAAGCCAGATCTGCCTGTGTCAACGGAGAACTGTCCGCCTTCGTTGTTACTCTCATTGCAGGGTCGGCATAGATTTCCATGATGGCACATCCTGCATCATGGGCAATATCAACAATTTTAGGGAGCAGGCTTTCTAACATTTGCAGTTACCGGGCATAGGATCATCGTCGTGACAGGATTCTATCAGCTTCCTTACGCCCAAGCGACGCGGGGCAGTATGGATCACGGAACTCTGCATGACCTGTTACAGTCGAACCTTCGTTGGCCTTTCAGCAACGCTTGGGGCTTTTATCCCCTTGGCAATCTCAACAGAAAGGGTTCATCATGAAAAGATTTTCGGCCTTAATGCTCGCGCTACTATCCATCACGCCAGCTTACGCTGATCATGGCGGGGGGCACGGCGGCGGGGGGCACGGCGGCGGGCACGGCAGAGGCGGAGGGTGGCACGGCAGAGGTGGCGGGTGGCACGGCGGAGGGTGGCACGGCGGAGGGTGGCACGACCATGGCTGGGGAGGCGGTTGGGGAGACGGCTGGGTAGGCCCTGCGCTGATAGGCGGCGTGATAGGCTATAATTTAGCTTATCCTTATAGTTATCCATACCCCTATCCGTACGCATACCCTTACCCGGTATATCAGCAAACCTATCCGGTCTATACCGAACCCACACCGGTACAGCCTGCCGCACCAGTCTGGTATTACTGCGATTCAGCAAAAGGATATTATCCTTATGTGCCGAGTTGCCCGGAGCCGTGGCGGCCAGTGCCTTCTCAGCCGCCGTCCCAATGACCTGCCGTTTAAAGCAATCAGCCGGTAATACCGGCTGATTTTTCCTTCTGTACTATTTCAATCTCGACCAGATCTGCTTCTTGACCACATAAAGCAGGCCGGACAGCACAATCAGATAGCCAATGACATAGTAGCCCAGCCTTGTACGGTCTGCTGCATGAGGATCAGCCGCCCAGGTGAGAAACGACGTGATGCTCTTGGCCGTGTTCTGCATCTCAGTGCGCTTAGCAGCATCGGTAACCGAACTGATGCCCAGTGGGTCGGGCATCAAAGCAATCAGCCGGTAATACCGGCTGATTTTTCCTTCTGTACTATTTCAATCTCGACCAGATCTGCTTCTTGACCACATAAAGCAGGCCGGACAGCACAATCAGATAGCCAATGACATAGTAGCCC
>JAJYLY010000007.1 GCA_021787435.1 Pseudomonadota bacterium
GTGCGCCGAATAGCTTTGCCGTGCCATGCTGCACGTAAAGGAAACCAACGATGATACGCAATATGGACAGAATACGAGGCGTCCATAATTTACAGGTTGAGTCTGAAAAAATCATGATCAATTCTCCTCAAAAATATAGCTGTTACGATTTGACATTTGCGACCATTATAGTCACACCCAGTTTGCGCGCCCACCAGCAGAACCAAAAGCTCTTTGTGGCGGTCAGCTAATGTCAGATTCTTGAAAATAGCAGTAGTTAAATCGATGACTTCTACAAATGCACCGGGGCTATACCTCAGCATCCGGAAAAATTCACTTTTGTGGGTAAGCTCTCGAATTTTTGCCTGACTGGTTCAGGCAATTTTTCAAAATCAGAATACTCAATTTCAATTTTTGAACTAAGCTTGCTGTTAAAGCCATTTACCTTACTCATGATCAATTCCTTTCCGTTTCAGTATGGACGATCGTGTTACCATTTTCTGCCATAAAACGATGGCAGAGTGCTGTGCCATGGTTTTAAGGGTAATGTCCACGGAGTCGACTGAACCTTATCCAGTTGGCAACCGGGTGTTACGGAGCCAGCACGATCCGCTTCATATTGTAAGGTCTCATTGGCTATATCAGCCCTAAGATATTACTGCGTTGACTTCGAGTCGCCGTCAATCTGGAAAGACTGCCCCGATATAGTACGAGCGTGTTTTCCCGCCAGAAACTTTACCAATTCCGCAATATCGGATGGGGCAATGAATTTTTTCACCGACTGATTTTCCATGGCGTGATCGATCTCCTCTTGAATAGTACGGCCGGAGACTTTCGCGCGTCCTTCAAATACGCTCATGATCCGGGCGCCATCAACGGCGCCAGGGTGAATGGTGTTACAGGTGATGCCATGTGGCCCCAGTTCCATCGAAAGAGTTTTAGCAAAGCCAACAAGGCCCCACTTCGTGGTGGAGTATGCAACCCGGTTCGGATATCCGAAGCGGCCGGCAAGTGATGACATGATGATCGAAGCCTGAGCGGATTCCTTCAGTAGGGGGATTGCGTACTGAGTCACGTTGAACGTGCCGTTCAGGTTGACGTTTATCACCGCGTTCCATGAGGCTACGTCGTACGCCTCGACTGGAGCAGTCGGGCCTGAGATGCCGGCGTTGTTAACGAGTACGTCCAAGCCACCGAACGATCTATTCACTTCCTCCAAGAGGCGCTTTACGGCCTCTCGATTACCAATGTCCACCACTGATCCTGTAATCCGCTCGTTGGCCGCAGTTACCTCCTTGACGGCCTGTTCATTGACATCGGCAATGTGAACGCGAGCACTATCCGCAGCGAAAGCTTGGGCAAAGCGGAGCTAATCCGCCTGAACCCGGTCTCCACTCTATGGAAAACCAGCGATACGGGGTTCTCCGACACAAGCTTATCCCGGCTCGTCAAGAAGGTCGGAGAGGACGAACGCGACAGACAATTGAACCTGGCGACTGACGAGGCCATCAGGAAAATTGCATCCGATCTGTCCAATGCCTTTGAGCGCAGAAATCCTGAACCATGAAAGGTCGCAAATTAAGGCGCAATATCTTTTACCGGTGAAACTACTCATTCGCCGGGACGGCTGCCGGCGGTAAATACGTGAATGGTTTCTTTCAGATTAAACGGCGCCGTTTGCAAGCATTGCATCGATTTTCGCTTCGGCCGAAACCCAGTCCTCCATCTCGTAACCCGTGGCAAACCCGCGCTTTTCGGCGAAAAAATAGGCTGCGGTGGCAATCATGTGGTTGCGCACATCCGGGGAAACGGTATTCTTCTTCTCCGCTTTTTTAGGTTTAATCTTCTCCACCGCGGCGCTCGCAGGTTTTACCGTCTTTTTAACGCTGGCTTTTTTTACCGGAGCAGGCGCTGCGTTCTGGGTTGCATCTGCTTTTTTTGCAGAAATCTTGCGTGATGCAACAGGCGTTTCTGCGCCAGCTGATTTTTTGACTGAAACTTTGCTTGCAGGTTTTGCAACAGCTGTTTCCGCGCCAGCTGATTTTTTAACTGGGGCTTTGCCCGCAGGCTTTGCATCAACGGGCTTGCTGGTTGTAGTAGCGGATTTTTTAGCAGCAGTCTTGCGTACCGGCGGGGCTACAACCGGTTCAGCGCGGCTCATTTTTTTTTCAGTGCTGACAGCAGGTGATGCCTTCTTTGTAGCCATGGAAATTCCTTTCGATGAATTGTGATTCAAACGAGCCTGCATTTCATGCAGCAGCAAGCCATTCCATACTCACTCAGGAAAAATCGCTTGTCTGGAGCAAGAAAAAATTTCTTCGTCAGTACAACGTAAAATGCTGTAAATATGTTTGCTGGTAGCCAGCGTTTCAATTCGGTAAATTTACGTTGTCAAATTAACAACCGAAAAAGAGAAGCGATGGCTCGTTATGAGATTAACGTAGGTGCGGAATTATTGCTAGGGCTTTTGAACGGCCGACCAATGCTTCGCCAATAAGCAGACACTCGCAGCTGATAAAATAAGATAGCTGGCAAGGGCCATATAGTAGGGCCGAATTCCTGGTTATTGATACAGCCGTCTGAATCTTGGCCTAAGCAGATATTTGCATTTAACCTGGGAGACCCATTACAGCTGCATATCGAAAATCCGAGAATTTCAATCACTTCGAAGCGAGATCGCCGAACCAGTAGGCAGCGGTGACACCGCCGTCCATGAGAAAATCGCTGCCGGTGATGAAGGCGCCTTCTGACCCCATCAGAAGTGCGCCAACATTCCCTACTTCATCCGGGGTACCTGCGTGTCCGACGGCGGACAACTCTATCATGCGCCGGTATCCTTCGCCGCGCGGACCATTCAACTCGTCCCTGGCAAGCGGTGTGATTATGATGCCGGGGCTGATCGTGTTGATACGTGCGCCGCGATTGCCCCAGCGCACTGCCTCGGCCATTACCCTCAGCGAATTTCCTCGCTTGGATATCTGGTAGGCGCGCAGCGGGTCGGTCACCTGATCCGGCTGGGGCATCGCAAGCTCGAGCAGTTCATCAGTTGGCGTCGTAGCTAGCGCCTTGTCCTGCTCCGGTGTCAGCGCCGGAAGACGGTGTCCGGACTGCGAGGAAATGACGACGCCTGATCCGCCGCGTGTGATGACGTTGCCGAATTTTTCCAGCACGAAGTGCGGTGCCGTACAAATCGACCTTCAGGATCGTGTCAGGCGTCGCCTGTAATGGTGAGACTCCGGCAGCGTGGATGACGCCGGTTATGGTGCCGATAGACGTGGCTTCCTCGACAAGCGCGTGCACCGATTTGCGCGAGGATACATCGACGACAGCTATGTTCACATCGAATCCGGCATCACTGATGATTTTTGCAGCCGCATCAAGATTTTCCTGGCGCAGGTCAGCCAGCAGAACGTGATTGCCCGCGCTGACTCTTCGCGCGATTTCCTGACCAATTGAACCGGCGCCGATAACAACCACCACGTCAGTCATTGCAGCTGTATTGTTCGTCGCCGACCTTCTCCAGCCAGTCCGCTGCCTTGCCATCGAGCAGCTCCTGAATGGCGATATGTGTCATGGCAGTGGTGGCAGTAGCGCCGTGCCAGTGCTTTTCGTTTGGCGTAATTGAGACTACATCGCCCGGACGGATTACCTCGATTTGACCGCCCCAGCGTTGCACGTGTCCGCAGCCAGATGTCACGATCAGAGTCTGACCGAGCGGATGGCTGTGCCAGGCTGTGCGCGCACCCGGCTCGAACGTTACATGTGCACCGCTGGCGCGTGCCGGTTCGTTTGCCTGGAAGAGGTAATCGACTCGGACGGCGCCGGTGAAATATTCTTCCGGCCCTTTGGCAGAGGGCTCGGAACCTGCTCGCTTAATGTCCATTTTCTGACTCCTATTTTGCGTTTCCCTCGCCAGCTTGGCTGAGTCATCAGCCTTTCAGCGAGGCCATATCGATCACGAAGCGGTATTTCACGTCGCTTTTGAGCATGCGCTCATACGCTTCGTTGATGTCCTGAATCTTGATCACTTCGATGTCGGAAGTGATGCCATGTTCCCCGCAGAAGTCGAGCATCTCCTGCGTTTCGGCGATGCCGCCTATCACGGAACCGGCCACGGATTTGCGTCCCAATATCAGCGGTGTCGTATTCAACAAGGGCTCCAGCCCGCCAAGGTATCCGACCAGCACCAGTGTACCGTTCAGGGACAAGGTCGGTATGTACGGATTAAGGTCGTGGACATAAGGCACGGTGTCAATGATCAGATCGAACTGTCCCTTGACGGCGGCCATCTGCCCTTCATCGGTGGAGACAATGATGCGATGCGCACCGAGGCGGCGGGCGTCCTGCTCTTTGCCCGGCGAGCGGGTAAACAGGGAGACTTCAGCCCCCATTGCATTTGCAAGTTTCAGCGCCATGTGCCCAAGCCCGCCCAGCCCGATGACTGCAACCCTGCTGCCTTTGCCGACTTTCCAGTGGCGCAGCGGCGACCAGGTCGTAATGCCGGCGCACAGCAGCGGGGCCGAACCTGCCAGATCCAGGCCGTCTGGAATTTTCAACACAAACTTGTCCGATACCACGATCTTCTCGGAATAACCGCCGAATGTCGGCATCCGGTCATGGCGGTCGATATCGTTGTAGGTCAGCGTGTGATGCTCTTCGCAATACTGTTCAAGACCTTGCTGGCAGGGTTTGCAATGCTGGCATGAGTCGACCATGCATCCGACACCGACGTGGTCGCCCGGTTTGAAACCGGTGACATCCGCACCGATGCTGCTCACGCGGCCTATGATCTCATGGCCGGGCACCATCGGATAGATGCTGTTGCCCCAGTCGTTGCGGGCCTGATGCAGGTCCGAGTGGCATACCCCGCAGTAAATGATCTCGATCACCACATCGTTGGCACGCGGCGTGCGGCGTTCAAAATGAAATGGGTTCAAGTCATCCGCAGCGGACTTTGTCGCATAACCCAATACGTTCATGTTCATCGCTTGACTCCTGTGTTTTATAAGTTGATGGATATTGTCGAGTCATTTGGCACTCGACCATGTGCGATGAATCGTACTTTTTCGGGGCAGGCGGCGATAGTTCAATCCTGCATATTTCTTGCCTGATTCTCCGGGTCTGTCGATAATATATCCGTCCCAGAGTAGTATCGCGTCATCATTCTGACGGAGGTTGTCATGCATAAGGCGGCGAAATCAAAGGATTATGATGAAAGTGAAACAGAGCTGCCGCTTGACAGACTGGGGAGGAGCATTGCCCGATTAACTGAGCAGGGCGAGCTCTGCGAGAGCGCAATCCAAGGCCTGTCGTTTTACCGCAGGGATGAGCCAACGCCAGCGATAAGCAGCATGTACGAACCTAGCATCTGCATGATCGCGCAGGGGAGCAAACGCGTCATGCTGGGCGAGGATGCTTATGTGTATGACGGCCAGCATTACCTGATCACCTCGGTGAACCTGCCCACGGTCGTCCAGATCGTTGAAGCCAGTCCGGACAAGCCCTATCTGGGACTCAAGCTGAAACTGGATCTGCGCGAAGTTTCGCAGCTGATGGTGGACAGCAATCTGCCACTGCCGCGCACGCAGCAGTCGGGACGCGGCATGGCAACCGGCAAAGTCACCCTGCCGCTAATCCTGGCCTTTCAGCGGTTGGTTGATTTGCTTGCCGAACAGAAGGATATCCCTATACTGGCCCCGCTCATCCAGCGCGAGATTATTTACCGCTTGCTGGTCGGAGATCAGGGTGTCCGTCTGCGCCAGATCGCGTCAACGGGCAGTCAGGGGCACCAGATAGCGCGGGCAATAGACTGGCTGAAGGGTAACTTTGCAAGTCCGCTGCGCATCGATGAGCTCGCAAGACAGGTCAATATGAGCACCTCCACCTTGCATCACCATTTCCGGGCGCTGACTGCGATGAGCCCGTTGCAGTACCAGAAGTGGCTGCGCCTGAACGAAGCAAGGCGGCTGATGTTGACGGAAAACCAGGATGCCTCAGCCGCTGCATTCCGGGTCGGATACGAAAGCCCATCGCAGTTCACCCGCGAGTATGGCCGCCTGTTCGGCGCCTCACCCTTGCGCGACATAAGCAACCTGAGACAGCTCTCGAGCTGAGGCCGCAAGCCGGGCGCCGGCTAGATTTTTGTGCGGCGGCTGGCGGCCCAGCCTATCAGGGATAGCAGCGCCAAGCCGCTTGCGATCAGCACGATGCCGGCCAGTTCGCTGGCGTTGAATTCCTCCTTCAGTATAAGGCGCGAGGAGATGATCGCCACAACCGGCGTGCCGAGCACGGAAAGGCTGGCTTCCCAGGCAGGCACGCGGTCGAGTATGGTGATCCAGAGCCACCAGCAGAATGCCGTGCTGACGACTGCCATGAAGACGAGAATTTCGAGATAGGAGGAAGACCAGTTCGTTGCATGTTCCGGAACAAGGAACGCCAGCAGCACAAGTGGCACCGAGCCTATCAGCATCTGCCAGGTGGTGAGTGCAAGCAGGTCGACCCTTTCTTTTGCGCGCAGCCGTTTCACAAGTACGGTGCCGATGGCCCAGCACAGCGCTGCTGCCAGCCCCAGGATTTTGCTCAACAAGCTGGTGTGCATGTTCCAGGGTTCGATGATCAGCACAAGGCCGGTCAGCGTGCTCGATGCGGCCAGCCATTGCGCGCCCCGAATGCGCTCATTGAGCACGGACCAGGCGATCAACAGCGTCCAGATGGGCATGGTGAAAATCAGTACGGCGGTTTTGCCTGGGCCGCCTTCCACCAGCGCCCAGGTCTGAAAGGCCATGAAGCCTGTCACCTGGGTTAGTCCGATGGCGACCGTCGCAACCGGCCGGACAAGCTTCAACGGTTTCCCCAACAGCCTTGCAATCATGAGCAGTGCCAGCGCGCCGCCTGCGCAGCGCTCCGCAACAAAGGCAAAAGGCGGTGCATAAGAGAGCGCTTCCTTGGCGAGCACCCAAGTGTATCCCCAAGTGACGGAAAGCAGGATCAGCGCCAGCGGCGGCAGGAAACGGATGAGGTAGGCAGGCATCGTTGTCGGGAAAAAATCTAAGTCAGGTGGAAGTTTCGGAATTTCAATCCTGCGGTTTGACATCGGCGCCCAATTCAGGCTGATCGCCCCAGCCGCCGCCCAGCGCCTGGATCAGCGCCACGCTTGCGGTGAAGCGCTGGCCCGTGATCAGCAACGCCGCATTGCGCGCAGAGTATGCTGTGGTTTGCGCGGTGATCACATTCAGATAAGGCACCACTCCCGCCTTGTACTGGTCGCTTGTCAGGCGCAGCGACCGGTCTGCCGCAGCGACCGCCTGCTTTTGCAGACTGTCTTCATCGGCAAGGACCGTTGTCGCAACCAGCTGGTCTTCTACCTGTTGCAGCGCCTGCAGACTAAGCTGTCTGTATTGCGCAACAGCCGTCTGATAACCCTCGCGGCTTTGCGCGAGCTGTGCGCTGCGCAGGCCGCCGTCGAACAGCGTTTCGGCAACGCTTGGGCCCATAGACCAGAACAGATTGGGCGCGGAGACCAGATTGGTGAAAGTGGTGCTGCGCCAGCCGCGTTGGCCCGAGAGCGTCAGATCAGGAAAGAAGGCGGATTTTGCAACGCCGATCAGCGCATTGGCATATACGACCTGGCGCTCGGCAGCCTGCAGGTCGGGGCGGCGCAGCAGCAGTTTCGCAGGCACACCCGCGGGGAATGATTGAGGCTCAGGCATGCCGGGAACAACGGGCAGGCTGAAGCTGGAAGGCGCTTCGCCTATCGTCACCGCGATCGCATGTTCAAGCTGCGCGCGCTGCACACCGAAGGAAACCTGCTGCACGCGCGCGGTTGCGAGCTGAGAATCCGCAAGCGCGACATCGGCCTGGGTTGCAACGCCAGCGGCATAACGGTTTTTCGTCATCTGCAGGAACTTCTCATAGGCCGACACTGTGTCTTTTGCCAGCTGCGTCTGGCGGTCCAGCTGCCTGATCTGGAAATAGTTCTGTGCAAGCTGAGCCTGCAGACTCAGCTGAGCGGAGCGCAGCGTGTCCAGGCTCGCCTCGCTGCTGGCCGTATCGGCTTCGACCTGGCGTCTGATCCTGCCCCAGAAATCTGGCACCCAGCTGGCAGAGAAGGCGAGAGACTTGCCCGAGATGGTGATGTTCTGGCCTGCACCTGTGATGCTGCCCGATGAAGTGCGGCTGGACGCAATGGCGACGCCGGCTGTGGGGAACTCTGCTGCGCGCGCTGCGTCGGTGAGCGCGGTCGCCTGCAGATAGGCGTGATATGAGGCGATCAGGCTCTGGTTGGCAATGGCAACGCGGGGCTCAAGCTCGTTGAGCGCAGTGTCGTTGAACACCGTCCACCACGGGCCCTGCATATCGATAGATCCGGCCTCGACCCAGCCCTCCTTGAACTTCTCCGGCGTCGTGATGGCCGGACGCTTGTAGTCCGGCCCCACCGCACAGGCCGACAGAAAAACAGTGCATACGATAAGAAGTTTTTTCATCCGGTTTCTCCAAAAATCAGGCGCATCAAGCGGTTGCAAAACGTCCCGCCCAGCGGCGGCGGCCCCAGTGCCGCAATTTGTCGAGCAGCAGATAAATTACGGGCGTGGTGTACAGGGTCAGCAACTGGCTGACGATCAGTCCGCCGGCGATGGCGATCCCCAGCGGCTGGCGCAATTCAGCGCCGTTGCCGGTGATCATTGCCAGCGGCAGCGTCGTGAACAGCGCGGCAAGCGTGGTCATCAATATCGGGCGCAGGCGCAGCAGACAGGCCTGGTGTATCGCCTCCAGCGGGGTGGCGCCCGTTTCACGTTCGGTCTGCAGCGCGAAGTCCACCATCAGGATCGCGTTCTTCTTGACGATGCCGATCAGAAGGAATACGCCAATCAGCGCGATGATGGAAAAGTCCGTGTGAAAAAGCATCAACGCCAGCACCGCGCCCATGCCCGCAGATGGCAGCGTGGACAATATGGTCAGAGGATGTATGGTGCTTTCATACAACATGCCCAACACGATGTAGATCACCAGAATCGCAGAGGAAATGAACAGCGGCTGGTTGTTCAGTGTGTCCTGAAAGATCTTTGCGGTTCCCTGGAAGCCTCCCTGGATGCTGCCTGGCAGGCCGATTTCGGCCATGGCTACCGCGATTAGCTGCTGGGCCTGGCCCAGCGACACGCTTTTTTCGAGGTTGAATGAAATGGTCGATGCGGCAAACAGCCCCTGATGGTTGACCGAGAGCGGAGTGTTGTCCAGTTCATAGTGCGCAAGGGCCGTGAGCGGCACCTGCTGGCCTGTGCTGCTTATCAGGTAGATGTTGTTAAGCGCTTCGGGGCGCTGCAGGTATTGGTCATCCGCTTCCATTACCACGCGGTACTGATTGAGCGGCGCATAGATGGTCGAGATCAGACGCTGGCCGAAGGCGTCGTTCAGCGTCTGGTCTATTGTGTTCACCGAAATGCCATAACGGGCAGCGGCATCACGGTCTATCGAAAGCTCGATCTGCAGGCCCTTGCTCTGTTGGTCGGTGTTCACGTCGGTCAGGCCTTTAATGTGTCTGAATGCCTCGAGCACGCGCGGTTCCCACAGGCGCAGCTCATTCAAATCGCTGCTCTGCAAGGTGTACTGGTAGAGCGCAGGAGAGGGACGGCCGCCCGCGCGTATGTCCTGTATGGGAAAGAGGAAGACCTGAGCGCCAGGCACCGAGTTGATCTTGTGTCTCAATTTTGCGAGCACGCTGATCGCATCCGGACGCTGGTCATAGGGTTTCAGGCTGATGAAAAGAAAGCCGCCGTTGGTGCTACCGCCGCCAGTGAAGGCCACTATGCTGTGCACGGCTGGGTCAGCCTTGATGATGTTCACGATGCGCTTCAACTTCTGTGCCATGGACTGGAACGAGATCGCCTGGTCGGCCTGTATGTTGCCGATCACCATGCCCGTGTCCTGGGTGGGGAAAAATCCCTTGGGAACAATTTTATACAGGTGTACTGTGGCGGCAACCGTTGCGATGAATACAAGCAGCATCACCCACTGATGCCTGAGCGCCAAGGAAAGCGTGCGGTCATATCCTGCAAGAAGCCTTGCATAGCCGCGCTCGCCTATGGCGGCTATGCGCCCTTGCGGAGTATCGGCGCGAGGCTTCAACAGCCTTGATGCCAGCATGGGTGTGACGGTGAGCGAGACGACAAGGGAGATGAGTATCGCAATTGACAGCGTGGCGGCAAATTCGCGAAACAGCCGCCCTATGATGCCGCCCATCAGCAGCACCGGTATGAATACCGCCACCAGCGACAGGCTCATGGAAAGCACCGTGAATCCCACTTCCTGCGCGCCTTTGAGCGAGGCCTGCATCGGCGGCACACCTTCCTCGACATGGCGCATGATGTTTTCCAGCACCACCACAGCATCGTCCACCACGAATCCGGTCGCAACGATCAGCGCCATCAGCGACAGATTGTCCAGGCTATAGCCTAGAAGGTACATTGCTGCGAAGGTGCCGACCAGCGAGATCGGCACCGCGATCACGGGTATCAGCGTGGCGCGCCAGTTGCGCAGGAATATGAATACCACCAGCGCGACCAGCACGACAGAAAGCAACAGCGTATCTTCGGAGTCGCGAAGAGACGCACGTATCGTGATGGTGCGGTCAGACATCACGTTGATCTGTATCGACTGCGGGATGGATGCGGACAGCACCGGCAGCTCGCTCTTTATCGCTTCCACCGCGTCGATGATGTTAGCGCCAGGCTGGCGGAAGATGATCAGCTGCACCGATCGCCTGCCGTTGGACATGCCCATGTTGCGCACGTTCTGCGAATTCATGCTGACATGTGCGATCTGGTCCAACCTGACCGGCGCGCCGTTGACATAGGCGACGATCACCTGGCCGTAATCTTCAGGCAGCTTGAGCTGGTCATTGGCCTGTATCTGCCAGCGATGAATCCCGTCTTCCACGGTGCCCTTGGGCGCGTTGATGTTCGAGGTGGCGACGGCTGTCCTCACCTTCTCCAGACTAAGGCCCATGTTGTTGACCTGACTCAGATTGAGATCAATGCGCACGGCAGGCAGCGCGCCGCCGCCCACGATGACCTGGCCCACGCTCGGCAGCTGTGAAATCTTTTGCGCCAGAACGGTAGAAGCGGCATCGTACATCTGACTTACCGACATGCTGCTTGAGGTCAGCGACAGGATCATGATGGGCGCATCGGCAGGATTGACCTTTCGATAGGTCGGATTGCCGGCCATGCCGGAAGGCAGCATGGGCATCGCCGTGTTGATGGCAGCCTGCACCTCGCGCGCGGAAGCATTGATGTCTTTAGACAGATCGAACTGTATGGTGACATTGGTCGAGCCCAGCGAGCTCTGCGATGTCATTTCTGTGATGCCCGCGATGCGCCCCAGCGCGCGTTCCAGAGGGGTCGCCACGGTTGCGGCCATCACGTCGGGGCTAGCACCCGGCAGGCTCGCGTTCACGTTGATGGTCGGAAAATCCACCTGGGGCAGGGGTGCCACGGGCAGCAGGTTGAAGGCGATCGCGCCCGCCAGCAGAACGGCCAGCGCAAGCAGCGTGGTGCCTATCGGCCGTCTGATGAAAAGTGCTGAGAAGTTCACGTCGCAGCCTTCCTGCGGGCCGTCAGTCTTTCGAAAGCAAGATAGATCACCGGCGTGGTGAACAGCGTGAGCAGCTGCGAGAGCAGCAGGCCGCCAACCAGCGCTATGCCGAGCGGCTGGCGCAACTCGGCTCCCATCCCTCCGCCTATGATCAGCGGTATTGCGCCGAAAAGCGCTGCGAAGGTGGTCATCAGTATCGGCCGAAGTCTCAGCTCAGCGGCCTGCAAGATCGCATCGGCAGGCGAAAGCCCCGCGTTGCGCTGGGCATCGAGTGCGAAATCCACCATCAGGATCGCGTTCTTCTTGACGATGCCGATCAAAAGGATGATGCCGATGATCGCGATCACGGTCAGGTTGTTGCCGGACAGCATCAGCGCGAGCAGCGCGCCTATGCCGGCAGAGGGCAGCGTGGAGAGGATGGTGACCGGATGGATATAGCTCTCATACAAAATACCCAGCACGATATACATGGTCGCGACTGCGGCGAGGAGCAGCCAGAGCTGGTTGCTCAGCGCAGCCTCGAAGGCCGCCGCAGCGCCTTGCATCTTGAGCGGTGTCGAGACGGGCAGCTTTATTTCCTTTTGTGCCTTGTGTATCGCGTCCACCGCCTCGCCAATAGATACGCCGGGAGCGAGGCCGAATGAAATCATCGCTGCAGGGAATTGCCCCAGATGGTCTATCTCCAAGGGCCCCGTCTTCTGCACGATGTGAGCCACCTCATGCAGCGGCACCGCACCTCCCGTGCTGGAAGTCAGGTAGATGCCGTCGAAACCAGACAGGCCCTGCCTGTCTTTGTTTTCTATCTGCAATACCACGCGGTACTGAGCGGACTGCGTGAATATGATCGAAATGAGCCGCTGGCCGAAGGCGTTGTACAGCGCTCCGTCTATGTTGGCCACGCTGATGCCAAGACGCGATGCGGTATCGCGGTCTATGTCCACATAAGCCTGCAGCCCCTTGTCCTGCAGGCTGCTCGATACTTCTGAGAACTGCGGCAGGGCGCGCAGCCTGTCCACCAGCCTGCCGGTCGAAGCGGCCAGATCGTCAGGGTCGGGCGTGGTGATGCTGAATTGAAAGGGGCTGCGGCTGACCAGATCGTCTATCGTCAGATCCTGGACCGGCTGCAGATACACCTGTATGCCTGATACCTGTGCCGACAGCTTCTTCAGTCTGGAAATGATCGGGCCTGCGCGATCGCTGCGCTTTGCAAGCGGTTTCAGGCTGATCAGCATGCGGCCGCTGTTTAGCGTGGTGTTCGCGCCGTCCACGCCGATGAACGATGAGATGCTCGCCACGGCAGGGTCCTTCAACAGCGCATCGACCAGTTGCTGCTGGCGGCGGTTCATTTCCCTGAATGAAATGTCCTGCGAGGTCACGGTGATCGCCTGTATCAGCCCGGTGTCTTCAGCCGGGAAAAAACCCTTGGGAATTGCGATATACAGTATTACCGTTAAAATCAGCGTGCCCAAGGCCACCGTCAGCGTCAGAGGCTGATGCTTGAGCACCCAGCGCAAGGCGCGGCCGTAAGCTGTGATCAGCCGGTCGAATTGCTGTTGGCTCCAGCGCAGCAGGATGTTGTGCTGATTCTCCGGAACATGCTTCAACAGGCGCGCGCTCAGCATAGGCGTGAAGGTGAGCGAGACTGCGGCGGAGATCAGTATGGCGACCGCCAGCGTGATCGCGAATTCGCGGAACAGACGTCCGACGACATCCCCCATGAACAAGAGCGGAATGAGCACGGCGATCAGCGAGAAGGTCAGCGAAATGATGGTGAATCCGATCTGCTTCGCGCCTTTCAGTGCGGCCTGCATCGGGTTCTCGCCCTGTTCGATATAGCGCGCGATGTTTTCTATCATTACGATCGCGTCGTCCACCACGAAGCCTGTGGCGATGGTCAGCGCCATCAGCGTGAGGTTGTTGATGGAGAAGTTTGCTAGATACATCGCGCCGAAGGTGCCTATCAGCGACAAAGGAACCGCCATCGCGGGGATGAAGGTGGCCCGCGCGCTTCTTAAGAACAGGAAGATCACCAGTACCACCAGGATCACCGAGAGCATGAGTTCGAATTTCACATCGGCAATCGCGGCGCGTATGGTGACCGTGCGATCCGAGAGCACAGTGAGGTTTGAAGCGCCCGGCAGGCCCTGCTTCAGCTGCGGCAGCAGATCGTGGATGTGGTCGACCACCGCGATCACATTGGCACCGGGCTGACGCTGGACATTGATCACGATGCCGGGTTTGCCGTTGACCCAGGCGGCGAGCAGCGCATTTTCGGCTCCCCGCTTCACGTTGGCGACGTCTTTAAGGCGTACGGGGGCGCCGTTGTTATAGGCAATCACGAGGTCCTTGTAGTCTTCTACCGATTGCAGTTGGTCGTTGGCATTGATGGTGAGCGCTTGCAGGGGGCCGTCGAAGCTGCCCTTGGGTGTGTTCACGTTGGCGGCGACGATTGCGGTCTGCACGCTTGCGAGGCTGAGATTATGGGATGCAAGCTGGCGTCCGTTGGCCTGGACCTTGATCGCGGGGCGCTGTCCGCCGCTCACGGTGACGAGACCTACTCCTGTGACCTGAGAGAGTTTCTGCGCGATCCTTGTGTCGGCGATATCCTGCAGCTGGGTGAGCGGCAGCGTGTCCGAGGTGAGTCCCAGCGTGATGACGGGCGCATCGGCAGGATTGACCTTGGCATAGATGGGTGGTTGCGGCAGGTCTAACGGAAGGAAGGTGGTTGCGGCGTTGATCGCAGCCTGGACTTCCTGTTCGGCCACGTCGAGCGGCAGCTTCAGATCGAAGCGTAGCGTGATCACCGATGCTCCGCCGGAACTTGTAGACCACATCTGCGAGAGCCCCGGCATCTGCCCGAATTGCCTTTCAAGCGGAGAGGTGATCGATGAAGTGGTCACATCCGGGCTTGCTCCGGGGTAGAGGGTCGTGACCTGTATGGTCGGATAGTCCACCTCGGGCAGCGCCGATTGCGGGAGCAGGCGGTAGCCGATGAAACCCGCCAGCATCACGGCTAGCATCAGCAGGCTGGTGGCGATAGGGCGCAGAATGAACAGTTTCGAGGGACTATCCTCCGCGATGTTTCCGCCGGCTGGCGCCTCGCTCATGAACCCTGTTCCCGGTGGGGATGAGCGGCTTGACCCTCCGGTTGGACGACCTGCACCTGGCTGCCGTCGCGCAGCCTGTCAAGGCCGTCGGTGACCACTCGTTCGCCTGCCTTGAGGCCGCTCATGACAGCGGTGTAATCCCGGTCGGTTGCGCCCGCGACGACTTTGCGCAACGCGACCTTGTTGTTGCTGTCAATCACGTAGACGTAAGAACCAGGCGCGCCGGTTGCAATTGCGGAAGTAGGCACGACGACAGCACCTTTGACCGTGTTGACGAGCAGCCGTATGTTGACGAACTGATTGGGGAAAAGCATGCGGCGGGCATTGGGAAATTCGGCCTTGAGCATCGCGGTGCCGGTCGAAGAGTTGATCTGATTGTCGATCGCGATGACTTTGCCCTTGTCTATTACTGCGCTGCGGCGCTGGTCCCATGCCTCGGCAAACAGGGTCGCGTTTTCATGCATGCGTTCGAGAACAGCCGGCAACTCTGTTTGAGCGATTGGAAACAGCGCTGCGATGGGCTGGATTTCCGCGACCGTGACGATGGGCATGGTATTCGCGGCGGTGCCGGAAAGCGCACTGTTGCCGCCTCCGATCGCGCCTGCGGTGCCTACGATGTTGCCCGCGCTGACCTGACGCAATCCCACTATCCCCGAGAGAGGGGAAGTGATGCGCGTCCAGCCAAGCTGCATCTGGGCATTGTTCTGTGCTGCCTTGTCTGCTGCAACCGTGCCCTTCAGTTGCGCGACAGTGGCGCGCTGGTCTACCGCTTGTTGCTCGGAAATGGAGTCCTGTGCCAGCAGCGTTTCATAACGCTGCAGGTCCGCTTGCGCGCCGTCAAGCTGTGCCTGATCGCGCATCGTCTGCGCCTTGGCCTGATCGAGCAGCACCTGATAAGGCTCTGGATCCAGCGTGGCCAGCAATTGGCCTGCCTTCACCGATTGCCCTTCGCGAAAATTCACGCTCTTCAACAGACTTGCCACGCGCGGCATTACGTTGACATAGTTAAGCGGCAGAACCGTGCCCTGGGCTTCTATCCATACCGGCATGGACTGCTGCTGTGCTGTCGCAGCGGTTACCGGGATGGGTTGGTTGGCGCCAGGCTTTTTCTCGGCGGCGTGAGCCTGGTGGTAGGAAAGCAGGATGGCAAGACTGACAAATCCCGCGATGCAAAGTGAACTTGAATAGCGCATGGGAGACTGGAAAATAAATAGCATAAATGATAGTCCGAAAATGCATATTGGGTAAACGCTATTATACGGAAGAAATTTGGCATTAATTCCAATTGAAACCGGCCTTCGAAAATTCGCCGGGCGCTCATCCCTGATTTATGGAATAAGCCTCGTAAACCGCTGTTGTTCGAGCGTTTGATTCCGGAATCGGAAAAGGTTTTTACGACTATAATTCATCCTGATAGTCATATTTGGAGTACAGCATGGCGGTCATCGCCGTATTTAATCAAAAAGGTGGCGTAGGAAAAACCACCACATGTCTGAATGTCACCGCAGCGCTCTCCATTGCGCAGAAGAATCCCATTGCGATCGATCTTGATCCACAGGGACATTTGACCCTTGCCAGCGGCATCAGGAATGTCAATTCGGCGACCAGCATGGTTGCATTTTTCAAACAGCAGGCGCCGCTGGCAGGCTTGCTGCGAAATACCAGCCGTGGCTGGCAGGCGATACCTGCGACGCTGGAGCTTGCGAAGCTGGATGCATTGCTGGGCAGCGACCCCCAGGCTGCAACCATCCTGAAAAAAGGGCTGGCTGAAGACTTGTCTTTGACCGGTGCGCCCATCATCATCGACTGCTGCCCCATGCTGGGCGTGTTGACGCTGAACGCGCTGCTGGCATCCGACCGCGTGCTGGTTCCGGTATCGGCGGATTTCCTGTCTCTGCAAGGCGTGCATCGCCTGGACAGCGCGCTGAACGTGCTGGAACAGAAGCTCAAGCGCAAGATAGAGCGGCGCATCCTGCTTACACGCTTTGATTCGAGACGCAAACTCTCCCATGAGATATACGATAAGCTTAAGGAGCGTTTCGGGAATCTGGTCTGCGAGACGCGCATAGGCGAAAATGTGGCGCTGGCGACTAGCCCCATGCATGGCCAGGATGTATTCGAGTATGCGCCTCACAGCCCAGGGGCGGCGGATTATCGCGCCTTAGCTAAAGAGCTTTGGGAAAGCGGTTTCTTTGCCTGAACCAAATTACAATATCCGCAGTAGCGCAAGCTATCTACAATTCAGGAGGATACCTGCACTTCCTGATGCCAACCTATACCATGAACGACATTAAACCCACCAGCCTACCCGGCGTATTGAAGATGCTGGGTTCAATGACCGCGATCCGCGCACCTATCTTGTCGAGCAGAGCCTGTTGCGAATGTTAGGCCCGATACTCGGCGTACTCGAGACATCCCTATTGGGTTGACGACGGGGGTGTGATACTGTGCTTCCTGCATCACAGACGCTCGTCTGTGCTGACAGAAAACGACGTACATCGCGTCGTTGAGCGAATTGAAGATGTCACTAGCGACAGGGATATCTCGAAGAAAAATCACGACCTGCTCGAAAACGTGCGCATGCGCGACAAGCCATGCAACCGGAAGATGGAGGAAGAGCTGGTCATCTGCCTCCGGCGGAGGGGCGGCTAGGCACTGCGAGGTTATTTTGTTTTCCGGCGCGACAAGGAGGCGATGCCCGTCGAAGAGGGCACCATCAGAGTGATACTCGAGGTATTCTCGAATTATTATGCGCTGCTGGGTACACCAGCCAGCGTGACCAGCTGAACGACCTTTTCAACCGATATTCGCTCGAAGTCAATTTCGACCGCTTGTGGAACCTGCTGCTGTTGCGCATGAGGGAGACGGTCGACGAACATGACGAGTATAGGCGTCATACGCCGCACACCTATTGGCTGGGTGTGCTGGATGTGGATCATTTCAAGGCGATCAACGACAAACTCGGGCATATGATAATCGATGAAGTTCTGATCATAGTCGCGCGCCTGCTAAAAAAATAGTTTCGCCAATCCGATCTGCTGTATCGTTTCGGCGGCGAGGAATTTATTGCGATCATAGTGGCAGTTGATCTCGAGGCGCCAACGTTGGCATTCGAGCGCGCAAGGGATTCGATAGAACGATTCAGTTTCCCGCAGGTTGGGCATATCACGATTAGCGGGGGCTTCAGCAGAGCGGACTACAACGTGCTGCCCCAGGAAGTGATCATCCGAGCAGATTCGGCGCTCTATGCTGCTAAGGATGCGGGGCGCAACTGCTTCTGCCAATATGAAACGCTGGTCAGGCAAAGTCTCCTGAAGGAGATTGAATCGGGCAGCATAGATTTGTTCTAGGCCGGGATCAAAATAATGATTCCCGAAATCAGCCCAGCAGCAGCCAGATCAGTTGCAAAAGCAGAATCCCCGCGATCAGGCCAAGCCACATGTTGCGGCGCTGCTGCTGTGCAAGCAGCTGCAGCATCGCCTGTTCGATGCCTGCCGTAGGATTATCTAAAAGCCGCTGATGCAGAAGACGCGGCAGTTGTGGCAGGAGGGTTGCGTAATTCGGGGCCTCTTCTTTCAGGGACTTCAGGAAACCGCGCCAGCCTACCTGTTCGCTCATCCAGCGTTCCAACCACGGCTTTGCGGTTTTCCAGAGATCCAGCTCGGGGTCCAGTTGCAATCCCAGCCCTTCGATGTTGAGCAGGGTTTTTTGCAGCAACACCAGTTGTGGCTGTACTTCGATGCCGAAGCGCCTTGAGGTCTGGAACAGACGCAGCAGAACGCGGCCGAATGATACTTCCTTCAGCGGCCTGTCGAAGATAGGTTCGCAGACGGCGCGTATCGCCGACTCCAGTTCATCCACGCGCGTTTCTTTGGGCGCCCATCCGGATTCGATGTGAACCTCGGCGACGCGCTTGTAGTCGCGTTGGAAAAATGCGATGAAGTTCTGCGCGAGATAATGTTTGTCGACATCGGTGAGTGTGCCCATGATGCCGAAATCCAGCGCGATATAGCGGCCGTCTTTTGCCACCTGGACGTTGCCGGGATGCATGTCGGCGTGAAAGAAGCCGTCGCGGAAAACCTGAGTGTAGAAAATTTCGACCCCGTCGGCAGCAAGTTTCGGGATGTCCACGCCCGCAGTTCTCAATGCATCCACCTGGCTGACCGGCATGCCGTACATGCGTTCCATGACCATGACCTCTGTCGTGCAATAATCCCAGAACATTTCCGGAATCAGCAGCTTTCTGGAATCGGCAAAGTTGCGCCTCAGCTGACTGCCGTTGGCGGCCTCACGCGTCAGATCCAGTTCATCGGACAGATGCTTCTCGAATTCCGCAATCACTTCGCGCGGCCTAAGGCGGCGTCCATCTTCCCACAGCCATTCGATCAGGTCGGCGCCTATCTTGAGCAGCGCGATGTCGTGCGCGATGGTGAGCGCAATGCCGGGGCGAAGTATCTTCACGGCGACCTCGCGCCCGTCGTGCAGCACTGCAAAATGCACCTGCGCTACAGAAGCGCTGGCAACCGGGTTTTCCTCAAAACTTCTGAAGGTCTCAAGCAGGGGTTTTCGGTAAACGTTCTCAAGCAATGCGAGGGCCTGCCTTGATGGGAACGGAGGAACCTGGTCCTGCAACTTGGCCAGTTCGTCGGCGATATCGGCAGGCATCAGGTCGCGTCTTGTGGAAAGCATCTGTCCAAATTTGACGAAGATCGGCCCTAGGCTTTCCAGCGCCTGGCGCAGGCGGACCGCGCGCGGGTTTGAGGTGTCGCGCATGAACAGCAGCGTATTCAATGGTGCGCGCAACCAGCGCATGCGCTCATGCGCCAGAAGGAATTCGTCCAGCCCGAAGCTCAAGACAACAAAGATAATTTTTAACAAGCGAAAAAGGCGCATGCGGCTAGTTCCCTGACGGGTCGGGCAGGCGCCTGATGCGCTGTTCCAGCCTTGCGGTATCGTCGCGCAAGTTGTCCACCTGCTGCATGAAGGAATATATTTGCTGCGGCTTGGCAAGCACAGGCTGTTCTTCCGTCAGGTATTCGGAAGCGGCCTGAGCAAGACTGAGCAGCGATGCGCCGACGTTGCGGTTCTGTATCGTTTGCACGATGCGCTCGGCCAGGATGTCGCCGGTCACGGCGCTCAAGTCTTCGGCGGCATCCCAGCGCAGATTGCGCGACAGGAAAAAAATCTCAGCCAGCAGGGCCGCATCCCCCGATCCCTCTATATCCTTATAGGCCAATTCGTCCTGCATTGCAAGGCGTGGCAACAGCGATGGTGCGATGACGCACAGCGCATCGGGAGCGTCAGTCTCTTCGGCATGGCCTATCCGGCCATCGGGCAGAATGGTATAGGCCACCGACAGCGGTGCGACATCGAAACGCACTGTCTTGCCGCTGAAGCGCGCAAGCCTTGCCAACGCCCAGCTGTTTTGCATGAGCATGTGATTCAGGGCTGCGACCGATAGTCTGTTGATCATGACAGGTGGGCCTCGGCCAGAGAAAGTGTTAGTCGTTTCATATGTTCCGTATTGTTCAGGAAGTCGGAAGTATAGCAATTGCCTATGGCTGAGTCTTGACGGTGACGACGTTGGTTACAAAATACTCTGTGTCGCCAAAACAGGAAGTGGGTAGCCCCTTGTGCTGTTCATAGACCAAAGATACGCGCTGGCCTGCAAGCGCGTTGATGCGTTTAGCGACTTCATCGTCGCGCACTGTGAACAGAAATTTTTCCGGCATTGCGCCGGGCAGCGAAATCAACGAAAGCTCACCCTCCCATGTTTTGCATAGCCAGCCTTTGTTCGACAGTTTCTGCAGATAACCTGCGCGCTCCCCTTTAGAATAGCTCCAATGAAGCGCCAGCCAGACATAAGCTGCCGGAAGCAGGCAGCTTATAAAGCCGGCCAGGGCGACATGTTTCCATTTGAGCATGAATATTCTCCGTTCGGCGAAGGTTGTGGCGCATTATAGCGGACTGAGCAGCAGTAGATCAGAATGGCGGCTCAGAAATCAGGCGAATCTGACTGTCCGTGACTGGATGAACAAAGTCCAGCCCGTGCGCGTGCAGCATTAGCCTTTCTGCAGGCTGCCCGCCATACAAGGCGTCGCCGACGATAGGATGGCCGATGGCCAGAAGATGAACGCGGAGCTGGTGGGTGCGTCCGGTGACTGGCTCAAGCGCTATGCGCGTATTGTCATCTTTCTGCAGCAAAACCTGGTAGCGCGTCAGAGAAGGCTTGCCCAGCTTTTCGTCGATTCTGCGCCGTGGTCGTTCTGGCCAGTCGGCAACGATGGGCATGTTGATTTCGCCGCATTCAGAGGCCACCTTTCCCGATGCAATCGCCACATACGATTTTGTAACGAGGCGTTCGCGGAACAATTCGGAGAGACGGCGCTGCATGTAATGCCCCCGGGCAAATACAAGCAGGCCGGAAGTGGCCATATCGAGACGATGCACGATCAGTGCATCCGCAAAAACCTTCTGGATGCGCGTGGCCTGGCTATCTTGCTTATCTGTTCCTCGCCCCGGCACGCTTAACAAGCCCGCAGGTTTGTTTACCGCCAGCAGGTATTCGTCGGCATAGATTAGTTCGGGGCCATTGTCGTGCGGTGGGATATAAGGCGTCATGGCGGAATAGAGTAGGATTTTTTTCGTTGCGCGCTTCTGCGTGCCGACCGCCAAGTTTGGCATTTTTCATCGGACTGCATTAAAGTAGCTTGAAATCTTAGAAGAAGCCATATGAAAACGATCAAGGCGCTTATTGCTGACGATGATGAAATCACGCGGGTTCTGTTGAGGTTCATGCTCCGTCAGAACAATATCAGTGTCGTGGGAGAAGCCAAAAATGGCGCTGATGCGCAGGAGCTCTGCGGAAAGTTTAGGCCGGATATCCTGTTTCTGGATATAAACATGCCAAAAATAAACGGCATAGAAGCATTGAAAGCCATCAAGATCAACCACCCTGACATCACCGTGATCATGATCAGCAGTAATGCCACACTGTACAATGTGAAAGAGGCCTGCACCCAGGGTGCCGACAACTTCATTGTAAAGCCATTCAGCCAGGCAAAAATCATGGATGCCATTGCCCGAAGCCTAGGATGAGCAACATATCAGTATATGATGTTTTTGCCGTCCGGAAGATTGCCATCAACCCTTAATGCCAGCAGTCTTTCGATTTGATGCAGGACTTCATCCAGCGATGCCGTCGTCAAATTCATGTTGCCGCTTCTGGCAAGTCTTTCCAGTTTTCTCGCTTGATGCGTGAGCGCAGGTGTGCCGCAATAGCTAGATGCGCCAGCCAGCTTGTGAGCGATCTGGTACAGGTCTTCCGGATGATTTCTGGCAGCGACAAGGCTTGCGGAATATTCTGGCAACTTGTCAAACAGCATGTTTAAGATTTTGCGCCATAACTCCCATTCGCCAAGCGACAGTTCAACGCCCAACCCGGGGTCGAGCAGAGCCAGTTGATCGCCGGTCTTTGAAATACCGCCGGAAGTATCGATCTGGTCCGACGCAGAAGCTGCTGTCAGGCCCAGCTTTGCCAATACACTCATCAGCGCCATTTCGTTGATGGGTTTGCTAAGATACTCGTCCATGCCAGCAGCCAGATATCGCTCCCTGTCGCCGCGCAGTGCATTGGCGGTGAGCGCGATAATCGGGGTATGGCGTTTGCTGTTTTTTTCCAGCTCGCGGATGCGGGCGGTAGCCTCCATGCCATCCATGACCGGCATATGCACATCCATCAGGATGAGATCGTAAGTTTCTCTATGGTAAGCATCCACTGCCTGCGCGCCATTTTCTGCAAGATCTGAGGTGGCGCCCAGCTGATCGAATAGTATTTTCACAAGTTTCCGGTTGATTTCATTGTCATCGACGATTAGCACGGATAATTTTCCGCCGGTTTTCTTTGATTGCAGCTGGAATTTTGTGGCATCCTGCGCTGCAATCGTCTGCCTGGATGACAGAGGGGCGCGATGGGCGGACGGCTTGGGCATGCGCAAGGTAAAGGTGAATGTCGTTCCAAGGCCAGGCTGGCTTGTGACGGAAATTTCACCGCCCATCAGTTCAACCAGCGCTTTGGAAATAACCAGACCCAGACCAGTTCCGCCATACTTGCGGGTGGTTGAGACATCGGCCTGGCTGAAAGACTGGAATAATCTCGCCTGCTGTTCTGCAGAAATTCCGATGCCGCTATCCCTGACAGAGATTTCAACCATCACATCGGTAGTGCTTTCCTCCTTCAGCGCAGACTTGACGAGGATCTCGCCATGACCGGTAAATTTGATGGCATTTCCCAAAATATTGGACAACACCTGAGAGATGCGCGCTGGGTCGCCCAGCAGATGGGCAGGCACCGCGTTGTCATATGCAAAAGACAGATCAAGCCCCTTGTCTTTGGCGTTTGCCGAATGCAGGGAGATGATCTCTTTTATCAATGGCTTCAATTCGATGTCTATTTGTTCGAGCGAAACCTTTCCGGCCTCGATCTTGGAAAAATCGAGAATGTCGTTGATGACTGTCATCAGAACTTTGGCTGACACTTCTGTGGTGTCCAGATATTCGCGCTGAGTGGGGGTGAGCTCAGTTTTCGCCAGCAGCCGCAAGAAACCCATGATACCGTTCAGTGGCGTGCGGATCTCATGACTCATGTTTGCAAGAAACAGGCTTTTGGATTGACTGGCCGCATCTGCGGCCTGTTTTTCAATCAGCACTTTCCTTGCGTGTTCTTCGGCCATCCTTCTCTTGGTGATTTCCAGGCCGTAACAGTGAACTATGCCCTGGCTCTTGAGGGGAGAAAATGTCCACAACAGATAACGCTGGTTGAACTCGGTTTCGATTGTCTGAGCCGTTACGCCGTCCAGCAAACAGCGCGCGACAATCTTCCGATAATCTTGGGGAAGCAGCACCTCTATTTCATATGGGCCTAGCCCAAGTTCAGCAAGCACCTGCCGTCCGCGCGGATTCATGTAAGTGATGTCCGCATTTTTATTCGTACTCAGCACGATTTCCGGACTGCCTTCCGGAAAGGATGCCAGTGCTTCTAGCTTGTTCGTATGCTCCCTCTCCCTGATGGTCAGCTTGAATGCAATCATGCTGATTACGCCAAGGTATACCAGAAAGATCATCAGTATCGGGTAATTGTGTTCCCACCAGTGCGTTGCGATGAGTTTTTCCGGAACAGAAACAAATGCCAGCATATTAGCGTTAGGAAGATGGGAAAAGGCACCTGTCCGGTTGCCGCCGCCAAGGGAAGAATCACCTTCGTAAGAACCTGCAATGATGCCTGGATGGGCACGCAGCGTCTTCATCAGCGCGCCCTGCCATTGAGATTTGTTGAATATTTGCCCAGGAACGGTGATGGGCCAGATCAGCTGGAGATATCCGTCGTCGCGCATCAGGCCGACACGGCTGTTTGTTACCAGCGGCAGATCTGACCACAGGAAGCCCGCACTTTCCACGGGAATTGCGGCCTGTATGACAAACAAAGGCGTTCCTCTGTCATCTTTGACGGTATGGCGGAACGGGAAATACCACCGGTTCAATCCCATGCCGAACTGGTTGCGTCCGATATTGTAGGAATAGGTATTGTTTAGGTCGAACAGAAAATCCCGCAAATAAGCTTCATCTTGATGGAAGTCAGGCAACGCCTCCCCGGGTACCGTATTAGTATTCAGGAACATCTTTCCCGAAGGACTGATCAATGCTACCGCGGCGATTTCCGGATGATCAGACACATACTCCAGCAGAGCCGAGACCGCAAGCTCCGGATGAGCGGTAACGTCCATCGTTGCCAGTATCTGCCCCAGCATATCCATGCTGATGCCAAGGCTGTCAAATATCGCCTGACTGCTTTTTGCGGCAAAGCCTGCTTGAATGGCAAGATTGCGCTGCACATCCTGGTTTTCCTCTTCCCAGCTTTTGTAGCTGAATACGGCCAGCGCCAGTACGCCCAATACAACGGTGCCTGCCAGCAGATTCCTGAGCAGTTGCGCAAAGGGTGTTCTCGCAACCGGCTGAAGACCGGCGCGCGGTGGATGCTTTGTCATAGAAAACAGCTTATATATACTTGGGCTAACAAGGCTAGCATATTATTGTTACACACAGATCACACCAGAATACCGGGAAATCCCGCATCAGCGACGTATGGGCTGCGTTTATTCAAAAATATCCATGATATATTATGCCGCGCTGATTTGCAGCTTAAGTATGCTTGCAGATGCAGCCGTTTCGATTGCCTTTAAGACAGGAAAAGCATGCGCAGCGCCTTAATAGTGGATGATAGCCCGATTGAATTACTGATGACAAAAATCCTGCTTGAACGGCTGGGATTCGCGACAAAGACGGCTGACAACGGCAAAGATGCGCTGGACCTGATACTCAATGATTTACCGGATGTGGTAATCTGCGATATCACCATGCCCGGCATGAACGGACTGGAGCTTCTGAGGGCGACCAGGCGTCTCGATCAGCCACCCATCTTCATTATGGCAACGGGTCTTGACGATGCCGAGCACGCAGTTGCATCGCTCAACAGCGGGGCCTATGGTTACCTTACCAAGCCATTGAAAGAAGAACAGCTGCTAAAAGCGCTCAACCAGGCGCATCTTAACCGCCAGAATGAACTGCAAGCGCAGCATGAACACGAAAGATTATCTAGAAACGATCCGCTAACGGGCCTGGTTAACAAGGATGAATTCCTGCGCCAGCTTGGCGAATATGCAACTTCGCTGCGTAAGGCTGATTATCCACTGTCCATCCTTTTCATCAATATCGACGGCCTGCGCTACGTCAACAACACTTTTGGGCATTCAGAAGGAGACCATGTTCTGCAGCATGTGGCGGGTATTCTGAGGCAATCGGTGCGGCCCGCAGATATTGTGGCACGCTATGGCGGGGATGTTTTTGCGGTCGCATTGATCGGCATTGATCCGGACAATACAGATGCCAAGGCGAAGGCGATGTCGCGCAATGTCGAAGAAGCCAGAGTCGTGCTGGGCGGCCGTGAACACAGTCTGACCGTCACCATAGGCATTGCTCTCGGACATGCGCAAATTAGGACCGGAACATTGGTTAACAATGCTGATTTGGCACTCTTGCTGGCCAAGGAAAACGGCCGTAACCAGATATACTTTTACCGCGATGAAGATGAGGCGCATCGTAAGGAATTCGGCGCGCTCTTCAACAATCTCGAAACACTCAAGCTGGCACTCCAGGAGCGCCGTTTCAGCATGCACTATCAGCCCATTGTGCATCTTGAAAGCGGCGAGCCGCATCACTATGAAGCATTGATCCGCCTGCGAGATGAGGCAGGCAATGTGCTGCCTCCTGATGTTTTCATCAGGGTCGCGGAAAAGTTTGATCTCGCGACTAAAATCGACTGCATGGTGGTCACCGTTTGCATCCAGAAGCTTGCCGAACTAGCAAAAGCAGGCGATCAGGCAGGTTTGGCCATCAATCTTTCCGGAAAGTCGGTGGGCAATATTGAGCTGCTGGCCTTAATCAAAAGTGAACTGGCAACGACAGGCGTTGATCCGGGCAGGATTATTTTTGAAATCACTGAAACCGCCGTTTTTCACAATCTTGATCTGGTTCAACAATTCGTTCGTGAAGCAAAGCAACTGGGCTGTCGTTTTGCACTGGACGATTTTGGCGTTGGTTTCTCATCCTTTTATTACATTAAGCAGCTGGATATCGATTATTTGAAAATTGATGGATCGTTTATACGCAATCTGCTTGAAAGCGCCAACGACAGGGTTTTCGTCCAGGCCATGGTCAAAATTTCCCGTGTGTACGATATGAAGGTGATTGCGGAATGGGTGGAAAATGCGGAAATCACCGCCTTGCTTAAAGGTATCGGCGTGGATTATGGTCAGGGCTACCATTTTGGCAGGCCCATGCCTGATTGCAGAGGATTATCCGGAGTGCTCAGGAACAAGTCATAGCATAGCGAGACGAGGTTGGAATTGCAAAACAGGCCGTTCCCGCAGACCTCTATTATGGCGGGGTTTTATGCTTGTCAGTTGATTTAATTTTGAGGGTAAACGCTATTCTTCATTGACAGTGCGTGATGAATACGTATAATTCGCGCTCCTTTGTGAAGCGGGTCGATAGCTCAGCCGGTAGAGCAGCGGACTTTTAATCCGTTGGTCGCGAGTTCGAATCTCGCTCGACCCACCAGTTTCTCCAAGCCGCTTTAGCTCAGTTGGTAGAGCAACCGCCTTGTAAGCGGTAGGTCATCAGTTCGAATCCGATAAGCGGCACCATTCAAAGCCACAGCCCATCAAGGTTTGTGGCTTTTTTGTTGTTTCTTCGTATTGCTTGATTGTGCTCATTCCTGCTTCTTCACTGTGCCAGGGTCGTGCATTCCTGAATCGAGGCGCAATAAAGCTCGGCGCTCTGAAAGCGATCGGATGGATTATATGCTATTGAAGCGCGTAGAAATTATTGAGCGGCGCCGTGCCAACCATCTCGGTCAGAAAGCGGCTCAGATCATCCTGTATGGAAACTGGCGCGTCTGCACGAAACAGCAGGTTGCCTTTCATCATCGCGATGCGCACGATCGGAGCCGGCAGTTCGAGTTTATAGAGCTGGAAATATTGCTTGATTCCTGAGCTGATCTCGCGGGCGACACGCATCGCCTTGAATGCCCGGGCCTAGTTGATCTCGGTTGCGGATTTTTTGTAGGAGGCCAGCACCTGATCGAATATCTGTTTTTTTTTCAGGGTCGTTCAGTACGCTTCCCAGTTCCGCAAATCCGCCATGTGGCAGTTGGTCTTCAGGCCATATATCCTGTAAAGAGTGGCTGGAATGAAATGCTGCGCTCCATGCCATGCATCATGCCTTGCATGATCATTTCTGTTGTTGCCCGCTCAACCAGCGAAATCCCGGATGGGGGCATCGCCAGTGCAGGGTCGCATTGCGGACTGGAATTGAGCGGCGAGTGCGAGTTCAACAGCTTCATTGCCTCCATCACCGGAAGATAGTACACATGGACATCGGATACCTTCATGCCGCTGCGCTTTAATGCCGCCTGGAAGAGCAGATCAGGCCCGCCGTTTTTCCCCCACCCGCAGGGCCCGAGACGATCAGTCCCTTGCCCTGCAGATCGCCGAAGTTTTTGATATGGTCCTGTTGATAGGTCACTTCGCTGAAGCCTTTCCAGAGGCCGACGAAAACTAGGCGCAAATCGGGGATCCTTTTTGTGGTGACCTTGTCGGCAATGGTATAAGTCATCGCAAGCAGTGCATTGGCTTTCCCGTCGGAGAATGCAGCATCAATGTCAGCGGCGTTGGCGACTGGGACGATTTCTACCGTCAGTGCGGGGCTTCTGCTAGGGCCACCAGTAGCGGAAAGATATTCGGATTGGGGGTTGCGGCAATCCTGAGCTTGTCCTGCGCGATGGCCTGGGCGCAGAACAGTGCCAGACCGATGGCAGCAAAATTCCCGAACATGGTCAACCCTCGCATGGGTTGACGGTCAGGCCGGGGCAGTCATTCCGACATGTCCTCGGCAGTCTCCTCGATGTGTTTCAGCTCCTGACGGATGACCAGTATCGCGCGATTCATCTGGCGGAACCTCTGGATGCCAAACAGCACTGTCAAAACGCCGCAAGGGAGGCAAAAGAAACCGACAGCCGCAAACCATCCCTGATTTGAAAAATGGATGATCGAGATGCCGGCAATAAACAGCGCTACGCCTGAACGCAGATAGGAAAGCAGTGTTCTTTCATTCGCAAGCAGGGTGCGATCAACGGCCAGGTGGTCCCTGAGTATCAGCTCGGAAGTATTGAACTGTGCATAAAGATTATGCTGCATGGCATCATTCGTAAAGTGACAGACGAAGCAAATTGTAAATCATCGCCCGCGATTCATGTCAAACGTTTCGTCCGTCGTCCGGTAGCGCGGTTTCATTGCTTGAGCATCATTTCAATGCGATGTTTACAAAAATGTGCATAACTTAAATAGAAGAAATTCTTCTACAGGCAGTTATGTGACTGTGCAGAAATTGCCATGTGTCCAGCAAGAATCTGTCTTTTAGGTAGCCATCAGCTGAGGATGCGATCAGAAGCGCCCATTGATGCGGTAGAAATAATTGCTAAGCTCTTCAGTTTCGGCGCTCTTGTGGCGCGCCAGACTGTGCGTAAAACGCACTAGGCCGCGCATCACGTTGTAGACGATCACGGGATGCGTATCGAGCAGTGTCTCGAGTTTCTTGCGTTCGAGCAGCAGCACGGTGCAGTCCTCAGTCACTTCTATCGTGGCATCTATCTTCATCATGTTGCCGCCGACGAAGCTGATCACCCTTGCGATGTCCCCCGGTTCTTTCAGATGGATGGACATGGGCTCGTCCTCAATCCTCGCAGAAACCTCTATCCTGCCGTCGACCAGTATCAGCAGCGCATCATCGAGCTCGCAGATTCCCGGCTTTGCGATGAATTCGCCCTTTCTATAATGTTTCGAAGTGAACAGGGGTAGAAGTATCCCGATTTCGGATTCGCGGAATTCTGCAACCAGCATGCTTTGATGCAGTGCATTGATGATGCTTTCATTGACGATCATTTTCTCGGTTCTCCAGTGAAATAGTGCGAACGGCCTCAGCACTAGAGACAAGCAAGAAGCGCGCCAGATCGAAACGGAGAGCAGTAGCTTGTGAAGATTATGAGCTTGCGGGTCATCGCCGCATGAGCGCTGTGCCTGCTTTTGGTGCGGCCCGGCAAGGCCGAGCTAAAAATCATAGCCTGCGTGGTCTGCGCATCAGCAGGTAGGCTGCGGGAATCACAAACATCGACAGTAGAGGTGCCGTGACCATGC
Source organism: Pseudomonadota bacterium (assembly GCA_021787435.1). Taxonomy (GTDB): domain Bacteria; phylum Pseudomonadota; class Gammaproteobacteria; order Burkholderiales; family Gallionellaceae; genus Gallionella. The sequence goes on from JAJYLY010000007.1 coordinate 29,483, forward strand.
CGCCCACCATCGGGGCTGCAATGCGCTGCATGATTTCAGATCCCGTTCCGCTGCCCAGCATGATAGGCAACAGTCCCGCGATGATCACCGCGACAGTCATCGCTTTGGGGCGAACGCGCAACACGGCTCCTTCGCGTATCGCATCCAGCAAGTCAGGAAGCTCGGCCTTGCCGTTCTTTATGCGGTCGACCCAGGCATTCTTCAGGTAGAGCAGCATGATCACGCCAAATTCCGACGCCACGCCAGCCAACGCAATGAAACCCACGCCGCTTGCGACAGAAAGGTTATAGCCCAGAAGCCACATGAACCAGACGCCGCCTGCAAGTGCGAACGGAAGTGTCGCCATGATGAGCAAGGCTTCTCCGAAGCTGTCGAACGTGAGATACAGCAGCACGAAGATGATCGCGAGTGTAGCGGGTACGGCAATTTTGAGCCTGGCTTTTGCGCGCTCCATGTATTCGAACTGGCCAGACCACGCTATCGAATATCCCGGTGGCACCGCCACCGCCTTTGCTACTGCCGCCTGCATGTCACGTACCGTCGAACTCAGGTCGCGCCCGTGTATGTCGACATACACCCAGCCTGACAGACGTGCATTTTCGGTCTTCAGCATGGGCGGGCCATCGGCAATGCGTATTGACGCCACATCCTTCAGGCTGATCTGTGCACTGCGCTCGGTGAGTATCGGCAGGTTGCGCAGGTTTTCGAGCGAATCGCGGATTTCGCGCGGATAGCGCACGTTTATCGGGAAACGCTGCAAGCCTTCAACCGTTTCACCGATGTTCTCTCCCCCGATCGCAGAGGACACGATGCTCTGAACATCTGCGATATTCATTCCATATCGAGCGACCGCATCGCGGTTTATGTCCACATCGATGTAGCGCCCACCGTTAAGCCTTTCTGCCAAAGCAGACGTGACACCCGGCACAGCTTTGATTGCTCGTTCGATTTCAGCCGTCACCTTGTCGATCTCGGCTAAGTTCGCCCCCGCCACCTTTATGCCCACAGGACTCTTGATGCCGGTGGCCAGCATGTCTATGCGGTTTCTGATCGGCGGCACCCAGATGTTGGTCAGCCCCGGCACTTTCACGATACGGTCGAGCTCTTCGATCAGCTTTTTCTGCGTCATGCCGGATCGCCATTGAGCGCGCGGCCTGAAATGAATCGTGGTTTCGAACATCTCCATAGGCGCTGGATCTGTCGCAGTCTCTGCGCGCCCCGCCTTGCCGAACACGCTCTCCACCTCGGGCACTGTCCTGATCAGGCGGTCTGTTTGCTGCAGCAGTTGGGAAACTTTGCCCGCACTGATGCCAGGCAATGCCGTTGGCATGTAAAGCAGATCGCCCTCATCGAGTGGCGGCATGAACTCGCCGCCAAGGCGGCTCACGGGCCACAGCGTTGCGGCCGCCAGCAAAGCCGCCGCTAGGAGTATAGTCTTTGGCTTTCTCAATACACCGTCTAGCAAGGGGCGATAAAGCCGGATCAGGAAACGGTTGATCGGATTTTTCTGCTCAGCCGGGATATGGCCCCTGATCAGGTAACCCATCAGCACGGGGATCAGTGTGATCGCAAGTCCTGCGGCGGCGGCCATTGCGTAGGTCTTGGTGTAGGCCAGGGGTGAAAACATTCGCCCCTCCTGGGCCTCGAGCGTAAACACAGGAATGAACGACAGCGTGATGATCAGCAGCGAAAAGAACAACGCAGGGCCGACTTCGGCGGCGGAATTCGCAATCACTTCCCATTGGGTATTGCCCGAAAGCGCCTGGCCTGGATGGGTGTGCTTCCATTTTTCGATGTGCCTGTGAGCGTTCTCTATCATCACAATCGCCGCATCGACCATAGCGCCGATTGCGATTGCGATGCCGCCCAGCGACATGATGTTCGCATTCACCCCCTGGTAGCGCATCACGATGAAGGCCGCAAGTATGCCCAGCGGAAGAGAAACGATCGCAACCAGCGCCGAGCGCAGATGAAAGAGAAAAACCGCGCACACCAGCGTGACGACAATGAATTCCTCGATCAGTTTGTGACTCAGGTTGTCGATTGCGCGATTGATGAGCCCTGAGCGATCGTAAGTCGGCACGATCTCGACGCCGGGCGGCAGGCTTGCCTTGAGAGTTGCCAGTCTGGCCTTCACGGCCTGGATTGTCTGTAGTGCGTTCTTGCCTGAACGCATGACTATCACGCCGCCTGCAACTTCACCTTCGCCGTTCAGCTCGGCTATGCCCCGCCGCATCTCAGGGCCGACCTCTATGCGTGCCACATCGCCCAGTCGCACCGACACGCCTGCATCCGTGCTCATCAGCGGAATTCCGCGAAAGTCATCCAGTGTTTTCAGATAGCCCGATGCGCGAACCATGTATTCGGCCTCGCCAAGCTCAAGCACCGAACCACCGGCTTCCTGATTGGCATGACCTATTGCTTCTATCACCCTGCTCTGCGGAATGTTGTAGGCGCGCATCCTGTAGGGGTCGAGCACGACCTGGTACTGGCGCACCATGCCGCCGATGCTTGCGACTTCGGACACATTGGGTACGGTCTTCAGTTCGTACTTCAGGAACCAGTCTTGCAGCGCGCGCAGCTGCGAAAGATCCAGCCTGCCGCTGCGATCGATGAGGGCATATTCATACACCCAGCCGACGCCGGTCGCATCCGGACCCAGCGATGCCCTGGCTTGCTGCGGCAGACGCGACTGCACCTGGTCCAGATATTCGAGCACGCGCGATCGCGCCCAATAGGGATCTGTGCCATCTTCGAACAGGACATAGACGAACGAATCGCCGAAGAAGGAATAGCCGCGCACGGTCTTTGCTCCCGGCACCGACATCATGGTCGTTGTCAAAGGATAGGTCACCTGGTTTTCGATGATCTGAGGCGCCTGTCCGGGCCAGCTTGTGCGTATGATCACCTGCACGTCCGACAGGTCAGGAAGCGCATCGAGCGGCGTTTTAATTAGCGACCAGATGCCCCATGCTGCCAGCGCCAGCGTTGCAAGCAATACAAGAAAACGGTTTGCAATCGACCAACGTATCATCCGGGCTATCATGGTTTGATTCCTGAAACCTTTGCAATCGACACGATCTCATATTCGCCATCCGAATCAGGCATGATTTCGAAATTCACGGTTTCGCCTGCCTTGATATCCTTATGCAAACCGCCTGCGGGGATCCTGAAGCTCATGGTCATTGCAGGCCACTGCAGGCTGGGAATCGGGCCATGGGAAATCGTGATTTCATCCCTGCCGATCGCCTCTACGCGGCCTGTGCCGCGATGCGTTGTCGCAGCAGCAGGTTTTGGCGCCATGCGTAATTCAGTGCCTCTGAGACTTGCTTCCGAGTCGATCAAGAACTGGCCGGAAGCAACGACCTTCTGTCCTGCTGACAGCCCTTTGATCACTTCCGTCATGCCGTTGCTTTCCCTGCCCATTTCAATCTCCACAGGGGCAAACTTGCCATCACCCTGCGCTAGGATAACAAGGCTGCGTTTTCCGGTTTGTATCACCGCCTCGCTCGGTATCAGCAATACGTCGCGGAGTAACTCAGGCGAGAAGTTAACCGTGGCGAACATGCCCGGGACAAGCTGCTGCCTTGGATTGGCCAGCTCTATACGCGCCTTCAGGGTGCGCGTCGCAGGGTCTATGCCTGGCAATACCGCGTTGACCTTGCCTTTGAAAACCATGCCGGGAAGCGCAGCCGCCCGCACCTCGACTATGTTGCCGACGCGCACTTTTTCCGCGATGTCTTCCGGTACATCGGCATTGACCCAGACCGTGTCCAGCCCGTTGATGCGAAACAGCAAGGCTCCGCTGGCGATTGTCATTCCCTCGCGTATACCCAGTTCTGAAATCACGCCGTTAACGGGCGCTGTGATTGCCAACCGTGCCTGAACCTTCCCAGCCGACTCCACCTGTCCGATTTGCGTATCCGACATGCCTGCGAGTCGCATGCGTTCGCGAGCGGCATCGATCAGTCCCGCGCCTGCCGGAGCAGCCAGTTTTTTCGCAGTCAAAAAGTCTTCCTGTGCTGCGATCCAGTCAGGGACATACAGCTTGGCGAGTGTCTGTCCCTTGCGTACAGGATCCAGCGTCGCACGGACGTCAAGCTCTTCGACATAGCCGCTGGCGCGCGCCTGCAGCACGACCAACTCGCGTTCGTTGTAGGCGATGTTGCCCACTGTCTCGATGCTGGAAGCCAGATTGCCCTTGGTGACTTCGGCTGTGCGTATTCCCAGATTTTGCTGGATACGCGAACTGACAGTCACTTTCCCGTCATCACTGTTATCGTCGGCATAGACCGGCACCAGCGGCATGTCCATGTAGGGTGACTTGCCGGGTTTGTCAAAGCGCTGGCCGGGTACCATCGGGTCCTGCCAGTACAGCACGGTCTTATTTGCTGCGGGTTTGGCTGCACCGTCTCTAACATGGGTCATGCCCTGTTTCATGCCGGTGCGGTAACCGAGATAAGCCGTAAAGCCGATAGCGCTTAATGCAACCAAGAATAGAAATACCTGTCTGGTTTTCATTTGTCATCCTTTTCTGGCGCAATGCGCACATTGTTCTCATGCAGAAAATGGAAATTGAGTTGTGCCCACAGACGCGCAGCTTCGGATTCCATTTGTAGCGTCTGCAAACGCGCATCGACTTCGTTGCGGCGTGCGACAAGCACGTCGTTCAGCGATGACTTGCCGCTGCGGTATGCCGACAATGCCGCTTCAGTACGCTCGCTTGATAGCGGGACCAGTTCCTGTTTCAGCCGCATTTGCCTTTCGCGTGCACTCTCCCATTCTGCAATCATTGTCCTCACCTCGGCGATCGCTGCACGGGTTGCCTCTTCGCGCTGTGCGCGGATTTGTTCGGCCAAGGCAATTTTGGCCGACACTTCACGATCCTGGCGATTTACCTGATCCCATTGCAAAGGGATCGAAAATCCGATCGACGCCATGTTGGAATATTGCGATCCCCGCTGCGCATAGGATAAATCCATACTCCAGTCAGATTGCTTGTTGACTTCAGCCAGTCGCGCGTCGGTAGTCGCAAGCGCCTCCTGCTTTTCCAGAACTAGGATCTCCGGATGCTTGGTCACGTGCTTTTCAAGTGTGGCGATATCGATCGGGATGTGGTCTATTGCGGGTTTCTCGGCAAGCGGGATTTCGCCCTGTTCGCCTACCTGGCGCACCAGGGCAATTTTCGCCGTCCGCACCTTGCGGGCAATTTCGCTTGCTTGATCCTGCAATCCCACCAGCGTAGATCTTGCAGCCAGCACGTCGGACTGGCTGGTGCGGCCTGCGCGGTAGGCAGTTTGAGCGGCTGCAATTTCTGCCTGTGACTGCCGAATCTGTTCGCTCATCAATGCGGCGCCCGCCTCGGAATAGTAGCGATCCAGCCATGCCAGCGCAGTGTCGCGCCTGATAGCTATCGCCATTGCCGCTTTTTCGGCGATGATCTTGTCGGCTTCACGCTGGTAATGCTCGCCACGCAAGCGCTTCTTGTCTGTGCGGGTCAATTCCTGGGACACGCCTATGCTGCGCTGGGTCATGAAATCCTGACTGATGCTGAACTGGTCCGCACCGTTAACCGGTAGGTTTTCAATGCCGAAGTGCAGCACTGGATCGGGATTTTGCGCAGCAGAGACTGCCATATCCCGATCAGCAGCCACGGCAGCGTCTTCTCCGGCAAGTTGGCGGGAACGTTCAATTGCCAGTCGTTGCGCATCTGCCAGCGACAATTGTGACTCCGCAAAGACGGGTTGCATCAGCGTTGCGCACATCAGAACCGACAGGCCAGTCCGGCCAATGCCGGCCATGGCTTGCTGATAGAAAGGTGTACTCATATAGCCTCCAGAATTGCTGCTCCCGCATGCGGCGGGTATGGCTTGAAATCAGTGTATACGGTTATTTCCCGTTGCGATCCTATTTGACAGACAGACGGGTGACCACATACATATTTCCGGACTGGACAAGTTCAAAGTCTACGATATCGCCTGCCTTGATCCCGCGGGATAATGCCGCATCTTTCAGTTTGAAGTTCATGGTCATGGCTGGCCAGTTGAGGGTGGATATCGGTCCGTGAGCCAGGATTACCCTGGATGCATCGATTTCTTTGACGGTACCCGTACCCCGGTGAGTGAGCGGTTTTTCTTCCGCCGGTTTGTTTTCCAAGTTCATGCCGGCTTCTGCATTGTGTATCATCAAGCACGGGGCTGTCAGAGCCGCCAAGGCCGCCAGCGAAACAGCAAATATATTTTTCTGCATGTGCAACTCCTCCAAATCAAATTTCCAAGACGCAACTCATTTGGCTGAGCGAACTCAGGCAACGAAGTCTGCTGAAACGAACGTGCGCAACTGGTCTTTTTGGAGGGGCTAATTCAGCAGTCTGAGAAAGCGCAGATAGGGAGGGGGACCGGAGGTGGCGAGGAAATGCCCAGGTGTTTCAAAACCGGCAATATCTTCCTCGGCGAGCAATGGCACACCGGATGAAAATATCGCTGGCGAGAAAACCGGTAGATCAAGCGTGAGTTTCAGTGCATCCGAATTCTGCGCGCAGTGCTTCATGCACAGCTGTGAACTAGGCTGACTGTGTTCGGTACAGGAAGCGCTGGACATGTTCATTTGCACATGCGGCAATACGTCAGAAATCAGGCATCCACCCACAGCTATCTTTATCTGGATGAACAGCAGTGCAAACAGAACCCACCACGACACCTTGCGTTTAGAAGACGCCGACCTCTGGCAGAATGTTGATGGATTGCTCATGCGGGACACTATATCACTATCTCATTGGACTGTTAAGGCTGAACAAATACTCGATTTCCTAATTCGTTTTCGCGAAGAAATTCGAGGCTTTGTGCCGCGGGAACGAAGGGTATAAATTGCGTTTTCGCGATGTTTGATTTGTCAGGCTTGGCGGTGGATTATTTGAAAACGATGGTCTTGTTGCCGCACACCAGCACGCGGTCCTCGACGTGGTAGCGCAGGCCGCGAGCCAGCACCGTCTTCTCGATATCCCGCCCGTAGCGCACTAGGTCGTCTACCGTGTCGCCGTGGTCTATGCGCATCGTGTCCTGCTCGATGATGGGGCCTGCATCCAGGTCACGGGTGACGTAGTGGCAGGTAGCGCCAATCAGCTTCACGCCGCGCAGATAGGCCTGATGATAGGGTTTCGCTCCGACAAACGAAGGCAGGAAGCTGTGGTGGATGTTGATGATGCGCCCCGCATAGCGCTGGCAAATGCCGGGAGGCAGTATCTGCATGAAGCGCGCAAGCACCAGCGTGTCGCCGCGATGCTGCTCGAACAGTTCGGCGATTTTTTCGAATGCGGCGGCCTTGTCTTGCATGTCCACATGGATGAACGGGATGCGATGCCATTCGACGAAACTTCGCAAATCTTCGTGGTTGGAGATCACGCAGGGTATGTCCACCTGCAATTCGCCTGAGCGCCAGCGGTGCAGGAGGTCATCCAGACAGTGATCCTGTTTGCTCACGAGTATAACGAGACGCTTATTCTTCGCTGAATCGGCGAGTTTCCAGTCCATCGAGAGTTCGCCGGCGAGCGGAGCGAAGCGGCGGCAGAATTCATCCGCATCGAAGGGCAGTGAATCCGCGCGTATTTCCTGACGCATGAAGAATTGCTCCTCCTCGGTGTGGTAGCTCGCCTCGACGATGAAGCCGCCGTGCTGCGCGATGAAGTCTGTGACAGCCGCGATGATTCCCACGCGGTCGGGGCATGAGATGGTCAATGTGTAATGGCGGTTCATGCTGTGTCTTCCATTATGTATTGCGCCGATTTTAACGGATTAAAGAGACATGGGCTGTAAATTCACATTCAGCAGATGCGCGGTAGCGGATCGTCTTCCAGTTCCGGCAGGATGCGTTCTCCGCCCAGTTCGGTTTCCAGTACTACCTCTGCGCGTCCTGCTTTGACGCTGCCTATGAGGGCGGCTTGCTCTCCCTGAGGCAATGCCCGCCAGCAATTCAGGGCTTCATCCGCCTGCGCTTCTGAGACGATGGCGACTACGCGGCCTTCGCAGGCAAGGTACAGCGGATCGTAACCCAGCATCTCGCATACCGCAAAAACCTCATCGCGCACCGGGATCGCGAGCTGATTCAGGCGCACCTGCATTTTTGAGGCGTGGCTGATTTCATGCATCACTGTCGCCAGTCCGCCGCGCGTCGGGTCGCGCATGAAGCGCAGGCCGTCAAGCAGCAGAAGTGCCTGTGTCAACGGCAGCACGCTTGCTGCGTCCGATAACAGTTTTCCGTGCAAGCCGAACTGTTCGCGTGCGAGCATCACAGCGATACCGTGATCCCCGACAGGACCGCTGACCAGGATCGCATCGCCATCCTTTACATGCTGCAGGCCGAGCCTCAGATTTTTTTTTCGCACACCAATGCCGGTAATGGAAAGATAGAGTCCGCCGCCTTCTCCGCGCCGCACGACCTTGGTGTCTCCTGCGACCACTGCGACATTCGCGTCCCTTGCAGCAGCTGCCATGCTCACCACGATGCGTTCAAGCAATTTGATTTCGAAACCCTCTTCGATGAAAGCGCTGAGTGCAAGGTAATGCGGAACCGCACCCGACACCGCAAGATCGTTCACGGTGCCGTGCACTGCAAGCGAGCCTATCGTGCCGCCCGGAAATTCCAAAGGCTCTACGGTGAAGCCGTCTGTGGTCACCATCAACTCGCCGTCAAGCGGGGGGAGCGCTGCCGCATCGGTGCGCAAGTCGAGCAGCGGGTTGCCAAGATGCCTAGCGAACAGCGTTTCGATGAGTTCACGCATGCAGCGCCCACCGTTGCCGTGGGCCAGGCTGATATGCGTATCATCCATGATAAGCCTCGATGAGTTGTCCTATCGCCAGCCCGCCGTCGTTGCAGGGTGCGAGCTGCGGCAGGTGCACGGTGAAGCCTTCTGCGTTCAACTGTGCACAGGCAAGTTCGGCGAGCAGCTTGTTCTGGAAGACGCCACCGGTCAAGCCGATGACATCAAAGGGCATGCTGGTATGAAGGTGTTTTGCCTGTGCGACGATGGTCTGTGCAAGGCTCATATGAAACTGCATTGCGCGCAACGGCACGGGAATCTCATCGCGGCGCAGCGCGTGTAGCAACGGCATCCAGTCGGCAATCAGCAGTCCATCTGCGTCTTCACGCAGTGGCAACGGAATTGCCCCGATGGATCCCGTTGCAGATGACTCCAGCAGCATCGCAGCCTGACCCTCGAAACTTGCGGTGTCGCAAAGGCCAAGCAGGCTTGACGCCGCGTCGAACAGCCGCCCGGCAGATGTGGTGGAAAATGAATTGACGCGATGCTGCCATGCGCTCTTCAGCAATTCCGCAAACCCGGGCTGCCAGTCAAGACCGGCTTCCCAGCAAAGCGCTGCGGCAGAGCGCCAGGGTTCGCGCGAGGCGCGTTCGCCACCTGGCAGGCGGAAACTTTTGAAAGTGCCGGCGCGGTGCCATTTCCCTGGCTTGCCGTGCAGCGCCTCTCCGCCCCAGAGCGTACCGTCAGCACCCAGGCCAGAGCCGTCCCATGTGAAGACAAGCAAGGTCTTGTCGATGCCGAGTTCGTACGCAAGCGCCGATGCATGCGCGTGATGGTGGTGCGCGCGCACCAAGGGCAAGGCTTGCTTTTTCGCCCAGCGGCTGCTGGCATAATCGGGATGCGCATCGCACACAATGGTTTTTACCGCCACGCCGTACAAATCCTGCAAATCAGAGATCGCCTGTGCGAATATCTCCATGCTGCGTGGCGTGTCAAGATCACCGATATGCGGCGAGAGCACCATGCGATTGTGAAAACCGAGCGCGATGGCATTCTTCATGTGTCCGCCGACAGCCAGTATTGGCTTTTCAAAGCTGAATGGCAATTCATATTCAAGCGGCGCTATACCGCGTCCCGTGCGTAGCCACCTTGGCTTACCTGCGATGACGCGCGCCACGCTGTCGTCCGCGGGCCTGGCAATGGGGCGGTCGTGGTGCAGGAAGGCATGTACGGTTCTGCCAAGGCGCGCCTCTGCTTGTGCGTTGTCTGTCAGCACCGGCTCTCCGCTGACATTGCCTGAAGTCGCAACGAGAGGCTGACCGAAACTTTCCATCAGCAGATGATGCAGCGGGCTGTAGGGCAGCATCGCGCCGATCTCGCCAAGACCCGGTGCGATGATGTCTGGCAGGGTTGTGTCGGCGCGCTTGGGTATCAGCACGACCGGGCGCGCAGCATCGGTCAATGCCGCTGCCATGTGCGCATCGGGTAGCAGGGTTTTTCGTACATCCTGCAAACCGTCTGCGCCCCGCGATGGGAACATCACAGCCAGCGGCTTGTGCGGCCTTTGTTTCGAAATGCGCAGCCGGTCTATGGCATCCTTGTTGTGTGCATCGCACATCAGATGATATCCGCCCACACCCTTCACTGCGACGATCTCGCCTCGCCACAGCGCGGCCAGGCAGGATTCCAATGCGGCTTGTGCCACTGTGTTTTCAAGGGGCGAAGAGAAGGTAAGCTTAGGCCCGCAAGCGGGGCATGCCAGCGGTTGAGCATGGAAGCGCCGGTTGGCAGGATCCTCGTATTCGGCGCGGCACGCATCGCAAAGCGGAAAATCCGCCATCGTGGTGTGCGGCCTGTCATACGGCATGGCCGTAATCAGCGTATAGCGCGGGCCACATTGCGTGCAGTTGATGAAGGGATACCGGTAGCGTCTGTCGTGCTGATCCATCATTTCCTGGCGGCATGCATCGCACAGAAAATGATCGGCAGGCACATGGATGCCGGACTTAGCCGATGCTTTGCTTGGCTGGATGGAAAAACCGCTCAAAGCGCGCAGCGGTACAGGTTCGCAGGAGAGGATGCGGGGGCGCGCAAGCGGCGGTGCTTCCAGAATCAGCGCAGCCGAAAAGGCATCGAGTAACTCAAATTCGCCTTGCGCTTCGATAAGCACTTCGCCGGTGAGATTCTGCACGAAGCCAGACAAGCCGAAACGTCGCGCCAGGTTATACACGAAGCCGCGATAGCCCACGCCCTGCACGCGTCCGCCCATTAGCCAGCGGCGCGATTCATGTCTGCCTCTTTCATTCATCTGGCCGCAAGGGCGTTGCACGATGCAGGGCATGCGCATCAGGAGGCAATGACGAAGCGGTTACGCCCGTCTTTCTTGCCTTGATAAAGTGCGACGTCGGCGCGCCTGATCGCGCTGGAAAGCTCTTCGTGTTCGCCTGCGCGCACCAGGCCCAGGGTGACAGTCAGCGCAATCGGCGTGGCAAGGTTTGCTATGGATACGGGTGTTGAACGTATTGCCGCCAGCAGGCGGCTTGCAGACTTTTCTGCCTCTTCTGCCGATGCGCACCGCATCAGCCACAGAAATTCCTCTCCGCCGAATCGGTACAGGGGTTCGTTGTCCCGCAAGGACAGTCTTAGCATGTTGGCCAGATGCCGCAACACCAGATCGCCTGCCGGATGTCCATGGTCATCGTTGATGCGCTTGAAATGATCAACATCGATCAATGAGACATAGACTAGCGTGTGGCTGCGTCTGGCATCTTTCATGCACAACGCAAAATCCCTCTCTATGCCATGGCGCAGCGGCAACCCGGTCAACGGGTCGTGCCTCACTGCATGGGAGATGCAGAGCGTTTTCAGTCTGGCCAGCAGCATAAGTAGTTCGGATTGAGCGTGTTCGAACGCTTGCAGATCGACCTCTTTTCCTGCATTCCCGTTCATCACATCGGCGCAGATGTTGCGCATGGCATCGTGCATGGCCTGATGCAGGTTCTCCACATGGAGGGCGGATTCGCCATCCAGTTCCTCGAAATATTCCGTGTTCAACCTGAACCAGTGTCCGAAATGGCAGAGCGTGTGTGCGACAGGCGACATGACATCCTCGCCCGGATGCGTGTGCAGCACGGCGCAGCGCAATATCCGCCGCGTCCAGTCCATGTGGGCTTCGATTGCTGCATCAAACTCGACGATGAACGAATCGGTCTGGCCGGTGTGGGAAAGATTCAGCATGGACATGGTTATCGGAACATCTGTTTATTGCATAGTTGCATTGTGGTGCAATTAGGATTATTTTGCACCATGCAGATGCACTTCCTGCGGCCGGCGGCATGCAGACCACAGCGGCAGAACGGCTCCAGACATGGCCCATTCGGCCAATAAAGTGCAGGGGAAATCGCATCTGCCATATATTAATGGCCGGGTGGGGAACATCATCATCCGGTCGGTGGCACGACATTTGCTTTGTATATCTTGCAGTTATTCCATATTTAATTTGGGAGATCGTCATGATAAACAGCCTACAAACAAAATACGCTACTTGTGCAATCGCCGCCTCTTTGCTGTTTCTTATGTGTCCGGACAAACGCAGCAGCGAACAAATCGCGGACGACGCAATCGCCGAAGAAATGTCCATGCATCCCGAGTATGACCCGGACCAGATGAATTATTACTACGACTCGCAGATGTAAGCCGTGGTTCGGGCAATTCGGGTGCCGATGGCGGACAGGGCGAAGCCCAGCGCGTATGTTCTAGGGGATGCTGAAGCCGGCAGCTCAAGGACGTGCGCGTAACAGCGCTAACAGCGCTGAGAGGGCATGCGGCAAAACCCGGGATGTCATGGTACGGATGGGCGAAGGTGCTGCCGTTTGTACCGGGCAGCGGGATGGCCGGCAGAAATTTTGGAGAACGCATTTTTTCTCCGTTTATTTGATCTTTACCTTGATGAGTTCCACGCCATTCGGGTCGGTCACATGCACAGCGCAGGCGATGCAGGGGTCGAAGCTGTGTATGGTGCGCAATATTTCGATCGGCTGTTTCGGATCATAAAGTTGATGACCTCTGAGTGCGGCCTCATAAGGGCCTTCCTGTCCTGCCGCATCGCGCGGGCCGGCATTCCAGGTCGATGGCACGACCGCCTGGTAGTTGTCGATCTTTTGATCCTTGATCACGGCCCAGTGCGCCAGCGCGCCGCGCGGCGCTTCCGTGAAACCCACGCCTTTGGCGAGAGATGGCCAGCTGGCGGGCTCCCATAGTTTGTCGTTGTGCGTCTTCACATCTCCCGCCTTGATGTTCGCGATCAGCTGGTCATACCAGCCCTGCATGCTGTCTGCAAAAACTTTCGTCTCCAGCGTGCGGGCCGCGGTGCGCCCCAGCGTCGAATAAAGCGCGGCGACAGGCAGATCGAGCTTCTTCAGCGTCATGTCCACAAGCTCCCGGGTCTGCTCATGACCCTTCGCATACAGCATCAAGACGCGCGCCAAAGGACCTACTTCCATCGCCTTGCCCTGCCAGCGCGGTGACTTGAGCCAGGAATAGGAGGCATTCGTGTCGAGGTTCGCATAGGGCGGCTTGGGGCCGGTGTAATTGAGCTCGGTCTCTCCCTGATAGGGATGGAGACCTTTTTCTTTGCCCACGCTATAGTCGTACCAGGAGTGCGCGACAAATTCCTGTATCTGATTTTCGGCATCGAGATCCACAGGGTGGATGGTGGTGAGATCGCGATTCAGGATCACGCCAGACGGAATGAGATAGGAGGAGGGATCGCTCATCCCTTTGGCAGGGAAATCGCCATAGGTCATGAAATTGCCCACACCCTCTCCCAGTTTGCTCCAGTCCTTGTAAAAGCCGGCGATCGCAAGTGTGTCCGGCACATAGACCTGATCGACGAAGTCGCGCATCTGACGGATGATGTTCTGTACCTTCTCCAGCCCTCCCATGTCGAGCGAGGTGCCCGCCTCGCCACTGCCCTGCGGATGCACGCTGATTGCGCAAGGGACGCCACCGACCAGAAAATTGGGGTGCGGGTTCTTTCCGCCGAAGATCGCGTGCAGCTTTGCGACATCGCGTTGCCAGGCCAGCGCATCCAGGTAATGCGCCACCGCCATCAGGTTGGCCTCGGGCGGCAACTTGTAGGCAGGATGTCCCCAGTAGCCGTTGGCGAATATTCCAAGCTGTCCGCCTTCGACAAAGGTCTTCAGGCGATTCTGCACGTCGGCGAAATAGCCTGGGGATGATTTCGGATAGGAGGGACTCACGGTCTGCGCAAGTTCTGATGTGGCTTTTGGATTGGCCTTCAGTGCTGAGATTACGTCCACCCAGTCCAGCGCATGCAGATGGTAGAAATGCATCACATGATCGTGCACGAACTGAGCTGCGATCATCAGGTTGCGGATCAGCTGCGCATTCGGCGGCACATCAATTTTCAGCGCATCCTCGACCGCGCGCACCGATGCAATGCCATGCACCAGCGTGCACACACCACAGATGCGCTGGGCGAATGCCCAGGCATCACGCGGATCGCGTCCCCGCAGGATGATCTCGATGCCGCGCACCATCGTGCCCGCACTCGATGCGCGGATGATGCGATTGTCGGCATCGGTCTCGGCCTCGATGCGCAGATGGCCCTCGATGCGCGTGATGGGGTCGACGACGATAGTCTGGGTCATGGTTTAGGTTCCTCTGAGGGTTCAGCCAGATGTTCTGCGATAAGCTCGGTCAGGCCGATTACGTTTGTGTCCATGTGATAATGCTCAATGCCTTCTTCGAGCATGCTGCGGCAGTTGGAGCAGGAGGTCACCATGGTTTTCACGGCTATCGCATCGAGCTGCGATTTTTTCCGGCTGAACACCTTGAGCCGCAATTCATCCGCGCGAGGGTTGGCGCTGACCCCGCCTCCGCCTCCGCAGCACCAGTTCTGTATGCCGGATTCAGGCATCTCCACAAAGTTGGATGCAATTTTGTTCAGCAGATTGCGCGGTTGATCGATCACGCCGCCGCGCCTCACCATCTGGCAGGGATCGTGAAAAGTCATGCGCGCATCAGTCGTGCCTGTTGTTTTGAGTCGCCCTGAGCTTTGCAGCTGGTCCAGCAGCTCGATGATATGCACGACTTCAAACGGAAAGGGGCGCCCGATCAGGTTGGGACCTTCCCAGCGCAGCGCGGTGTAGGCATGACCGCACTCGGGGCTGATCACATATCTCACCTTCAGGTGCTCGGCCGATTTAACGATGCGGTTGACGAGCTCCGCGGCAAGGTCCGAAGAACCGATCTGGATGCCGCTGTTGGTCGCCTCGAATCCATCCGAGGCCATGGTCCAGGAGATGCCCGCCTGATGGAAGATGCGCGCCACGGCAGGTATGATTTCGCTGAACACCGCGATTTCGGCAGAAGACAGCACCAGCAGATAATCTGCACCAACTAAATCGAGCGGAAATGCAATGCCTGTCTCCTTTTCCGCATGTTTGATATGCGCCTTGAGCGTATTGATGGTAACGCCCATCGGGCTACCCAGTTCGATCGCGCGGCGCGTGGCTTCCTTTATGCCTTCCGGGGCATGGCCTGAAGCTGCCATTCCCTCGCGCATCTTGCGCACCATGTAGGTGATATCGTTGCCCACCGGGCACGCAAGCGAGCAGCGTCCACACAGGGTACAGCTGTCGTAGACCAGCGGCTCCCATTCGGCAAGCTCTTCGTCGGTGACGGGTTTACTCAGTCCTAGTTTGAAAAGCAGCCTTCCCCAAAAGGTGAACTGCTGCTGCCAGATGCGGCGCATCGGTGCCAGCTTGTAGATCGGCGTGTATTTCGGTTCCTGCGTTTCGGTATAGAAAAGGCAGGCATCGGCGCACAGGCCGCAGTGGACGCAGGAGGAAAAAAAGCTCGCCATCGGCCCGTCGATCTGTTCGATCATGCTGTGTATGCCGCGTTGCAGATTCATGCCTTCACCCCCTTGTATCCGGCGATCGCGCCGTTGTACCAGCGCGAACTGAAGGTGGTGAGCATGTGCGCAAGCTTGGTAAAGGGGATTGCGATCAAGAGCAGCTCGACGCTGATTATGTGCACTATGAGCATGCGCTGATAGTCAGCCGCCATGTCAAGCGCGAGACCGGTAAGCAATGGCAGAAGGGTGAGCACCCATACGAGGTAATCCTGAAAGTCGGAGATCAGGCGTTTCACCGGATCGGTGATACGGTGCACGAAGAGTGCCGCCAGCGCGGCGATGGACAGCACCGCAGCGATCGAAATTGCGCCTGGCGGCAGCGCAGGCCAATAGATGCCGAAAGTATTTTTCACGAGTTCGATATGCTGGCTTAGAAACAGCAGCGTGATCAGGAATCCAAGATGGAAGATGTAGCCTGCAATGATGATGAAATGTCCGCGGGGTGTGAGCCGAACCGGGAAAAGGGAGCGGTGCCAGATGGTCCGCATACCCGGCCCCCACTCGCCGCCACGAGGTGCCGCCAGATTTTTTTTGCGGCCAAGCAATACGGGATGAAGCAAGCGGTAAATCAGCCCAAAAGTAAAGACGATCACGGCAAATTTCAATCCCTGCCCACGCAAAAAAAACAGTAGTGCATGCTGGTTCATGTGCTCTACTCCTTATAGTCACAGATCCTTGACGCTCATGATTTCATGCGCCTGCTGTGCACGGTGGATTTTGTTCCGATCAAGCGAACTCATCGCCACCGCGACGCCTGCCCCTGCGATTGCTGCGCCAAGCGTTGTAGCTTCGATATTCACGACGGGCGCGGACAGGGGCGTGTAGAAACTGCCCGCATCCCAGAAATGCGGTTCCGAGCAGCCTAGGCAGCCGTGCCCCGACTCGATTGGAAAACTGGTGCCGCCGTTCCATTTGGTCGTGGCACAGGCATTGTGGGTGGTCGGTCCCTTGCAGCCCAGCTCGAACAGGCACCATCCGTTCTTCGCGCCCTCGTCGTCAAAGGTTTTTGCAAACTTTCCCTGGTCATAAAAGGGACGACGGTAACAGCGGTCATGTATGGTGGTGCCATAATATGAACGGGGACGGTTAAGGTCGTCCAGATCGGGCAGCGTGCCGAACGTGAGGTAGTGCGCGAGCACGCCTGTGATCACCGAAGGGATGGGTGGGCAGCCTGAGATGTTGACGATGGGCTTGTCCCTGACGATGTCGGACACTGCCACTGCCCCTGTCGGATTGGGCCTTGCATTGGGGATGCCACCGAACGAGGAACAGGTGCCGACCGCGATGATCGCCGCAGCCCCTTTGGCTGTTTCCTGCAAAAGATCCAGGTTGGTGCGCCCGGCGATGGTGGAATAGACACCGCCGCCATTTATCGGGATCGAACCGTCAACCACCAACAGGTATTTGCCATAGAAATTCTTCATCGCATCTTCGCGTGACTTTTCCGCGGCGAACCCCGATGCTGCCTGCAGCGTGTGGTGATAGTCGAGAGAAATCATGTCGAAAATCAGGCTCTCCAACGTGGGCGTATAGGAACGGGTGAGCGATTCGGTGCAACCTGTGCATTCCTGGAACGACAGCCAGATTACCGAGGGACGCAGTGATTTGGCGAGAGCCTGGGCCATAGCGGCAGCACTTTCCGGCGGCAGCGCCATCAGCGAGGCAAGCGCTGTACAGAATTTTAAAAAAGCGCGGCGGCTGATGCCCTGTTCTGCCAGGCGTTCACTTAAAGTTTCATGATCTTTCATTCGGCCACCTCGCTGAGTCGTGTCCTTAACCTTGCAAGACCAGCGTGCATGTCTTCCGGCTGGCTCTTGATAATTTCAGGAATTGTGGCAATTTCCAGCAGGTCCGCCACGATGTCGCCTTCCACGTTGTAATGGGTCACCCACCATACGCCAGGGTAATGCGTCTCAATGATTTCGCTGGGTCCTATCGCATCGATGCGCGCCGATACTTCGCCCCGACCCAATGCCAGCCGTAATTTTTCATATTCGCCGGGTGCAAGCGGCAAACTGTTAAGGTCTATCATCCCGGATTCATTATTGCGATCTAGCTTATCAAGAAGCGAGGCAATCTCAGTCAGCAGTGCGCGAATATTCCCGATGGAATGCGCTTCTTCAGTTAGGGCATGGATGGGGATGGATTGGGGGCTCATGATTGCCAGTCCTCGATCAACCTTAACGCCTGATCGCAGGCGAGTCTGATTGCGCCGGCAACGGGCAGCGAGGGAGTGTCTCCCCATGTGATGGTCTGCGGCTGTATGCCGATGAGCGCGCGGCGTTTTGGCAGTCTGTCTGTGAGATGTGCGATGGCAAAAAGATCGATCAATCCGACTTCGTGCACGCTGAGCCTGCGGTTGCTGCCGATGAAGTCATCCATCTGCTCGCCCTCGAAAACCTTGGTGGTGCCGGGCTGGCCGTCGTAGTTGGCAGCATCGATGACGATCAGCTTATCTGTATCCTCGATTGAGCAGGCGAGTGTGAAGCTTAGCGTGCCGCCGTCCATCAGCTCGATGTCGTTGCGCTGGTTAGCCAAATCGGCAAGCAGCCTTATCGCATGGACGCCCGCGCCCTCGTCCTGCAACAGAACATTGCCTATACCCAATACCAATGTTTTAGCATGGTCAGCCATGGCTTGCCCGATCTGAACGGCGCTGAGCGCGGGTTTGTTCAGACTAGCACTGCAAATTGCAAATTGCAACGTAGTAATCCTGTCGAGTAATCCTGTCGGTCTGGCGCAGCGCTCCGCAAAGACAGATAATTCCGTGAAAGGAAAACCGAATGCGCCCCAGACTACAGACGAATTATCTTGCAGGCTACCCAGAAGCGCTGGTGCAGGAAGTGCGCGAACTGATCGAGCAGGGACGGCTTGCAGAACGGCTGCTGCGGAAATATCCGGCGGCTCACGTTGTCCGCACCGACAGGGCGCTTTATGGTTTTGTGACGCAGATCAAGCAGGACTTCCTTCGCAATGCGGCGCCATTGAGCAAGGTAGCCTATGACGGCAGCCTGCAGATCATGAAGCAGGCGCTGGGCATGCACACCGGTATTTCGCGGGTTCAGGGCATGAAGCTCAAGGCAAGCCGTGAAATCCGTGTCGCCGCAGTCTTCAAGGATATGCCGCCGGAATTCCTGCGCATGATCGCGGTGCATGAGCTTGCGCACATCAGGGAGCAGGAACACAACAAGGCCTTTTACCAATTGTGCCTGCACATGGAGCCTGAATACCACCAGCTGGAATTCGAACTGCGCGTTTACCTGACTTATCTCGATGCAAACGGGACGCCCTTGTGGCCGACTCACCGTAGTATTCTTTAAATTCAATGTTGTGCGCCGCCGAAGATAGTCATAAGCAAGCGGTGGTGTTAGGCGAGCACTGTTTGAGCGCGTGGGCGCGTGGGCGCGTAGCGAGGATCGTGCGAGTTGCGCAGCTCCGTTTGTTTTTGACTATCGAGGGCATCCCAAAGGGACGGAAAACCGGGCTCGCCTTCTTTGGATTACTTTTCTTGGCGATAAAAGAAAGGTAACTAGCAGCCGGGCTAACCCGGCAAGAACATTATAGTGCCCTCACCTTCACGGTCTTGCCCTTGACCCTGCCGGCAGACAAACGGCGCAAAGCCTCGCGAGCGATGTCCTGTGTGACGGCCACATAGGTCGAAAAATCCGTCACGGTAATCTTGCCTATTTGCTCACGTGTGAAACCTGCATCATTGGTGAGCGCGCCCAGCACGTCGCCCGGACGAATCTTTTCCTTGCGTCCGCCCAGTATTTGCAGCGTCACCATGGGAGGCACCAGCGGTGATTCATCTATGTTTTTCAGTTCGTCCAGTTCATGCCATTCGGGCACGGTACCCGTTGCCTTTGCAATGCCGATAATGCGATGCCTGTCAGAAGGCCCGCACAGGTTCAGCGCCCAGCCATTCTGCTCGGCGCGGCCGGTGCGCCCTATGCGGTGAATGTGCACCTCGGGGTCGGGCGTGACATCGACATTGATGACCGCTTCGAGCTGCGCAATATCCAGACCACGCGCGGCCACATCGGTTGCCACCAGCACGGAGCAACTGCGATTGGCAAACTGGATCAGCACCTGATCACGCTCGCGCTGTTCCATGTCGCCGTTCAATGTCAGTGCATGGATGCCTTCAGCATGAAGCACTTCCAGCAAGGCGCGGCATTGCTGCTTGGTGTTGCAAAAAGCCAGCGTGCTGACCGGGCGATAGTGCCTGAGCAAGGCGGCGACGGCAGCCAGACGGCCTTCATTGCTAACTTCATAGTAGCGCTGACGTATCTTGCCGTTTTCGTGTTGTTCGGTGAGTTTCATTTCCTTGGGGTTGCGCTGAAACTGGCGCGCAAGTTTCGCAATGCCTTCGGGAAAAGTCGCCGAAAACAGCAGCGTCTGGCGATCAGGCGGACAGTGTCTGGCAATGAATGCGATATCGTCAACAAAGCCCATGTCTAACATGCGATCTGCCTCGTCAAAGACCAGCGTGTTCAGCGCCTCAAGATTCAACGTGCCGCGCTCCAGATGGTCCATGATGCGCCCCGGCGTGCCGACGACGATGTGCGCGCCGTGCTCCAGGCTTGCGATCTGTGGGCGCATGGTGGAGCCACCGCACAGCGTCATGATCTTGATGTTGTCGCTGGATCTTGCTAGACGACGGATCTCCTGCGTCACCTGATCGGCCAGTTCGCGCGTGGGGCACAGTACCATCGCCTGCACTGCAAAGCGCCTGGGATTCAGACGGGTCAGCAGGGGCAGCGCGAAGGCTGCCGTCTTTCCGCTGCCTGTCTTGGCCTGCGCGATCAGGTCATGACCTGCGAGCGTAATCGGCAGGCTGGTTGCCTGTATCGGCGTCATGGTGTGATAACCCAGCTGTTGCAGGGTAGCCTGCATGCCGGGTGAAAGCGGAAGCTCGTCAAAGGTGCGCGCGATGTGGGGATTTTGGTTAGTCTCGTTCATGCGCAATTATCCCAGCTTGCGGCGCGGCTTGCCGATAAATTTTAAAACCATCTCTTACCATACATCAATGCGCACCCGTATAATGGACTAGAGGAATGCCATGAACAGACGAACAGTGATATTCATTTCGGATGGAACCGGAATCACCGCGGAGACGCTGGGCAATGGTCTGCTCTCGCAATTTGCGGGCATCGAATTGCGCCCTGTGCGTTTCCCATTTATGGATAGTCTGGAAAAGGCCGATGCCTGCCTTTTGCGCATAGACGAAATCAGGAGGCAGGATGGCGTGCGCCCACTGGTCTTTATGACGCTGATGAAAGAAGAGATCAGCAAGAGGCTGCGCACTGCCGACGCGCTTTTTCTGGATTTGTTCGAGGCATTCATTTCTCCGCTGGAACAGGAGCTGGGCCAGCGTTCGACCCACAGCGTGGGCCGCAGTCACGGTCAGGAGCGTCACGAATATGCCAGGCGCATCGCGGCGATGAATTTTGCGCTGGCCCACGACGACGGCATTTCTGCGGCAGATCTTAAGAACGCCGACGTGATCCTGGTGGGTGTTTCGCGCTGCGGCAAGACCCCGACCAGCCTGTACCTGTCTTTGCAGTTCGGCCTGATGGCGGCCAACTATCCGCTGATACCGGAAGATTTCGATCGCGATAGCCTACCTCAACCTCTCTTGCCCTTCCGCGACAAGCTGTATGGGCTTACCATATCGCCGGAACAGCTGCATCGCATTCGTGAAGAACGGCGCCCGCACAGTCACTATGCATCCCTTGCCAACTGCCGTCTTGAAGTGGCGGCTGCGGAAAGTCTGATGCGCCGCACCGGGATTGCGTGGTTTGACATGACCTCGCGCTCTATCGAGGAGATGGCGGTCCACCTCATGCAGGCGATCAACAAGGGGCGCGAGGAAAACGGTTCATAATTTATACTGGAGAGTCACCATGCATCCATATGTAATTCCATTTGATTCATTGGGCATTGCAGACATCGAACAGGTGGGCGGCAAGAACGCTTCACTGGGCGAGATGATCAGGCACTTAGGCGCTGTAGGCGTTTCCGTGCCCGGTGGTTTTGCCACCACGGCAGATGCATATCGTGATTTTCTCGCAGAAAGTGGTATGGACAAACGCATCGCCAACGCCTTGTCAGGACTCGATGTGGCGGATGTGAACCAACTTGCAAAGACAGGTGCCGAGATTCGCAATTGGATCGCGCAAGCCCCGTTGCCCTTGAGGCTGGAGAAGGAAATACGCGAACACTATGCGCGTCTGATGGGCGAGGGAGATGGCAGCGTGGCTGTGAGGTCTTCCGCGACTGCCGAAGACTTGCCGGACGCGTCCTTTGCAGGTCAGCAGGAAACCTATCTTAATATTCACGGCATCGACAATGTGCTGCATGCGGTGAGAGAAGTATTCGCATCGCTATACAACGACAGGGCGATCTCATACCGCGTGCACACTGGATATACGAGCCATGTGGCGCTCTCTGCGGGCATACAGCGCATGGTGAGATCAGACCTCGGATCTTCGGGCGTGATGTTCACGCTCGATACCGAATCCGGCTTTCGCGATGTGGTGTTCGTCACATCGAGCTACGGGCTGGGCGAGATGGTCGTGCAGGGCTCTGTGAACCCGGACGAGTTTTATGTGCACAAACAGAAGCTAGAAGAGGGTTATCCAGCGATAGTCAGGCGCAGCCTGGGCTCCAAGATGCAGCGCATGGTGTTCGATGAAAAACGCTCGGCCGGGGTTTCAACGCGAATCGAGGAGGTGCCGCTTGTGGGACGCGGCCAGTTTTCCCTTTCCGACGGGCAGGTGATGGAGCTTGCGCGCCATGCGATGGCGATAGAGCAACACTACGGCAGGCCGATGGATATCGAATGGGGGCTGGATGGGCAGGATGGCAAGATTTACATCCTGCAGGCGCGTCCCGAGACAGTACAGTCGCAAAGTACGGCGGGCAGTGCCGGAAAATACAAGCTTGCAGGGCGCGGCGAGGTGCTGGTCGAAGGACGGGCGATCGGACAGAAGATAGGCGCAGGGCGCGTGAGGCTGGTGGCTGACATAAGCGAAATGAACAGAGTGGAGGCGGGCGATGTGCTGGTCACAGACATGACCGACCCCAACTGGGAGCCGGTGATGAAAAAAGCATCGGCGATCATCACCAACCGCGGCGGGCGCACCTGCCATGCGGCGATCATAGCAAGGGAGCTTGGCATACCGGCGATCGTGGGCTGCGGCAATGCGACCAAAACCTTGACCGATGGTGGGGTGGTCACCGCATCCTGTGCCGAAGGCGATACGGGTTATGTGTATCGGGGCAACCTGCCATTCGATATCGTCGCATCCGACAGCACTGCGCTGCCCAGCCTTCCGGTCAAGCTGATGCTCAACGTCGGAAATCCGATGCTGGCATTCGAATTTGCTCAGATGCCGTCAGGCGGGATAGGCCTTGCGCGTCTGGAGTTCGTCATTAACAACATGATAGGCATACACCCCAAGGCAGTGTTGAATTTCGCAAGTCTGCCCATTGAGCTGCGCGCCGTGGTGTCTGAGAAGGCTGCAGGCTATAAGGACTCTGTCGAGTTCTATGTAGAAAAGATGGCGGAAGGTGTGGCCACGCTTGCGGCCGGATTCTGGCCTCGCCCGGTGATTGTGCGGCTGTCCGATTTCAAGTCCAACGAATACCGCAAGCTGATCGGCGGCGAACTTTACGAGCCTGTCGAAGAAAACCCGATGATAGGCTTCAGAGGGGCCGGGCGTTATGTCGCGGACAGTTTCAAGGACTGTTTCGAGCTTGAATGCCGCGCGATGAAGAAGGTGAGAGAGGTGATGGGCTACAGCAATGTGGAGATCATGGTACCTTTCGTGCGCACTGTGGATGAGGCGCGCGAGGTGGTCGAGGAGCTCGCGAAAAACGGCCTGAAGCGCGGCGAGCAGGGACTGCGCCTGATCATGATGTGCGAGATACCTTCCAACGCTTTGCTGGCAGAGGAATTTCTGCAATATTTCGACGGTTACTCGATAGGCTCCAACGATCTCACGCAGTTGACGCTTGGGCTGGACCGCGATTCCAGCCTGGTCGCCAACCGTTTCGATGAAAGAAACCAGGCGGTAAAGGCGTTACTGAAGATGGCGATTTCCACCTGCAACCGTCTTGGCAAATACGTTGGCATATGCGGCCAGGGGCCGTCGGATCATTTTGATTTTGCGCAGTGGCTGGTGGAACAGGGCATACAGAGCATCTCCCTGAATCCCGACACGCTGCTCGATACTTGGCGCAGGCTGGGCACGCGTCTGAGCTAAATTTCGCCGGGCTGCCTGAATATTCGGTAATATTGCATTTTGTTGAAACGATTTAAGCTATGAAAATTCACGAATATCAGGGCAAGGAAATCCTGCGCCAGTATGGCGTGCCCACGCCGCGCGGCATGCCGTGCTCAAGCAGCGATGAAGCCGTTTTGGCAGCGCAAGACTTCGGGGTTAATGCATGGGTGGTCAAGGCGCAGATACACGCGGGAGGCCGCGGCAAGGGCGGCGGCGTGAAAGTCGCGCACAGCCTGGACGAGGTGCGCAAGTTTGCAGATCAGATGCTTGGCATGCATCTCGTCACGCACCAGACGGGAGCGGAGGGCCAGGTCGTGCGAAGGCTCCTGATCGAGGAAGGTGTTGAAATCACGCGCGAATTCTATGTTGGCATGGTGGTGGACCGTGAAAGTCAGCGCGTGGCGTTGCTTGCCAGCAGCGAAGGCGGAATGGAAATCGAGGAAGTTGCCAAGTCCAGCCCGGAAAAGATTCACAAGGTGCGCATAGACCCGGTTGCAGGACTGGGTGAGGAGGACGCGGCAAGAGTGGCGCGCAGCATCGGCATGCCCGAAGCTTCCATTTCACAGGCAGTCGGGGTTTTGCAGGGTCTGTACCGCGCTTTCGTGGAAAAGGATGCGATGCTCGCGGAAATCAATCCGCTGGTGCTAACTGCTGATGGTCGGGTGCTTGCGCTGGATGCGAAGTTTAACTTCGATTCCAACGCGCTGTACCGTCATCCCGAGATCACTGCCTATCGCGATCTGGGTGAGGAAGACCCGGTCGAAATCGAGGCGTCGAAATTTGATCTGAGCTATATCTCTCTGGATGGCGATATCGCATGCCTTGTGAATGGCGCGGGCCTTGCGATGGCAACCATGGACATCATCAAGCTTTGCGGCGGGAATCCTGCGAACTTCCTCGATGTGGGCGGTGGGGCGAGCCGCGAGAAGGTCACAGAGGCATTCAAGTTGATGCTGAAAAA
Source organism: Pseudomonadota bacterium (assembly GCA_021787435.1). Taxonomy (GTDB): domain Bacteria; phylum Pseudomonadota; class Gammaproteobacteria; order Burkholderiales; family Gallionellaceae; genus Gallionella. The sequence continues at coordinate 54,433 of JAJYLY010000007.1, forward strand.
TCCCAGCCTGAAGGCAGTTCTGGTCAACATATTCGGTGGCATCATGAAGTGCGACGTGATTGCCGAGGGCATTGTGGCCGCGGTGCGCGAGGTGCATCTTTCCGTGCCGCTGGTGGTGCGCCTTGAGGGAACCAATGTGGAGATTGGCAAGAAGATATTGAAAGATTCAGGCCTGCCCATCATTTCGGGAACCGACATGTTGGACGCAGCGCAAAAGGCGGTCGCCGCTGCGAGGGGGCAATAATGTCCATACTCATCAATAAAAACACCAGAGTCATGACGCAGGGTATGACGGGCAAGGTCGGGCAGTTTCACACGATTAACTGCATCGCGTATGCCAATGGCGCAAACTGTTTTGTCGCAGGGGTCACGCCGAACAAGGGGGGGCAGAGTTTCGAGAATATTCCGATCTACAACAGCGTAGAGGAGGCCAAACGGCAGACTGGGGCTACCGTATCCGTGATCTATGTGCCGCCGGCCTATGCAGCAGCAGCGATCAATGAGGCGGTCGATGCTGACCTGGATCTTGTGATCTGCATCACCGAAGGCATTCCCGTGCACGATATGATCAGGACGCGCTACAGGATGCAGGGCAGGCGCACCAGGCTGATCGGACCCAACTGTCCAGGGTTAATCACGCCCGACGAAATCAAGATAGGTATCATGCCGGGGCATATCCACAAAAAGGGGCGCATCGGCGTAGTGTCGCGCTCGGGCACGCTGACTTATGAGGCAGTGGGGCAGTTGACCGCGTTGGGGCTTGGTCAGTCATCCTGTGTCGGCATAGGCGGCGACCCGATCAACGGCATGAAGCATCTGGACGTGATGAAACTCTTCAACGACGACCCGGATACCGATGCGGTGATCATGGTGGGCGAGATCGGCGGCAGCGACGAGGAGGCCTGCGCTCGCTGGATCAGGGACAACATGAAAAAACCTGTGGTCGGCTTCATCGCCGGCATCACAGCGCCTCCCGGAAAACGCATGGGCCATGCGGGCGCGATCATCTCGGGCGGGCAGGGGGGGGCTCTTGACAAGCTTGCGGTGATGGAGGAATGCGGCATCCATGTGACGCGCAATCCTGCCGACATGGGGCGCATGATGAAGAAAATATTAGCCGGCAGCTAGTGGCTGGCAGCAGCCTGGATATTTACTGGTAGCTACATGCTACAAGCTACAAGCTGTTATTGAAAGGGGTGCATTGCTGGAGATATTTTCTGACAGCCAGATATGGGCGGATATCCTGAAGATCATAGCGATCGATCTATTGCTGTCTGGAGACAATGCAGTGGTGATAGCGCTGGCTTGCCGTAACCTGCCGAAAGAACAGCGCAAGCAGGGCGTTGTTTTCGGCATGGCGGGCGCTGTGCTTCTGCGCATCGTGCTGACCTTCTTTGCGGTGGGCCTGCTTTCCGTCCCATATGTGAAATTGCTGGGTGCGCTGTTGCTCATCTGGATAGGCGTGAAACTGATATTGCCTGATGACGAGCACAGCGAAGGTAATGTCAAATCGGACACAAGGCTGATAGGTGCGGTCAGGACCATCATCGTAGCCGATTTCGTGATGAGCCTGGACAACGTGTTGGGAGTGGCCGCGGCTGCCAAGGGCAATGCAACTCTGCTGGTTTTTGGTCTGCTAATCAGCATCCCGCTGATTGCCTGGAGCAGCCAGTTGGTGTTGAAGCTGATAGACCGGTTTCCCTATTTCATCTATGCAGGAGGCGCGCTCCTGGGTTATGTGGCCGGGGAGATGCTGTCGGCAGAGTTGCTTGCCGTCGCAAGGTTGGCACCAATGCTAAAAACCGTTCCGCACTGGCTCATCCCAGTGGGATTGGCAATGCTGGTGCTGGCCATTGGCAAATATCTTTCGCTCCGTGAACCTCGGGCGCGCGGCGCATTTGATCTGGTTGACGAAAAAATCGGCACGGGAGCAGCACCTCAGGAGACGATGGATGAATAGCCAGCCATGCAAGATGCTGATCCCGTTCGATGGCACGCCGGGCGCACAGCGCGCCCTTGAATATGCGGTTGCCTGCCGTGACATGTTCAGGCAGCCGCCTGTGCTGCTGCTACTCAATGTGCAATGGAAAGTTGCAACCGGCAACGTGAAGCTGTTCATTAGCCAGGACACTATCCACGACTATTACCGCGAACAGGGTATGTCCGCGTTGCAGCCTGCGCGCGCACGGCTTGATGCATTGGAGCTTCCTTACCGGTATCATGTCAGCGTAGGCACGCCAGCCGACACGATTGCGCAGTATGCGCGCGAGCATGGCGTGGATCAGATCGTGATGTGCAGAAAGGGGAAAGGCGGATTGCAGGAGTTCCTGCTGGGTTCGGTGGTGGCTCGCGTGCTGCATCTGGCAGAATGCCCGGTGTTGCTTGTCAGATAAGGGCTGATATGAAACTGGAAGAAACGCTGGAAGTCGCGGCGCGCACCGATGCGGGCATGGTGCGTTCCCACAACGAGGATAGCATCGCTGTCGATCCGGCATGCGGCCTGATGGTGCTCGCGGATGGCATGGGCGGCTACAACGCGGGCGAGGTGGCGAGCGGCATTGCGGTGTCCGTGATTATGGCCGAGATGACTTCGCTGCTCAAGTGTGAGAGCGTGCAGGCGCTTAATGAAGCACAGGCGGTTTCGCTGCTTGCCGGCAGCTTGCAAAAGGCTAATGCAGCCATTTACAAGGCGGCAGGGAGCGATGAACAATATGCAGGGATGGGCACGACAGTCGTGTCGGCCTTGTTTTTTGACAGCCGGGTGGCGGTAGCGCATGTGGGCGATTCGCGCCTTTACCGTTTGCGCGGTGAGAAGCTTGAGGCCATCACACGCGATCATTCGTTGTTGCAGGAACAGATAGATTGCGGGATGATCAGCGCTGAGGATGCGCGGCATTCGCAGAACAGGAATCTCGTGACCCGTGCGGTCGGCATCGATGCCGGGCTTGAGCCCGAGATGCATGTTCATGACGTGCTTGTGGGCGATGTTTATCTGCTATGCTCGGACGGGTTGAACGACATGCTGGAAGACGGCGATATCCAGTCCATACTGTACGCGATGCAGGGCAATCTTGAGCTTGCCGCGGAGCAATTGATACAGTCGGCCAATGACAGCGGCGGCAAGGACAATGTTTCGGTGATACTGGTCAAGGTGAAGCAGACGTTTACAAAACCGCGCAATCGGCTAACAAAATTGTTCAATTGGTTGAAGTAGTGAAGGAAAGGCGCAACATGACTGCAAAAATGATATTGAGCCTAGATGGCGTGGTGCTTCAGGAATGTTTACTGGACAAGGAGCGCATGACCATAGGCCGCAAGGATGACAACGACATCGTCATCAACAACCTGGCCGTGAGCAGCCACCATGCGGCGATCATCACCATCATGAACGACTCCTTTATCGAGGATCTGGACAGTACCAACGGCATGCTGGTGAACGGCGAGCCCCTGAAGAAGTGCTTTTTGCAGAACAACGACCTGGTCGAAATCGGCAAGTACAAGCTGAAGTACATCAATGCTCATGTGAGCACGACGACGGCCGCAGACTTCGAGAAGACCATGGTGATGCGCGGCTCACTGCATGAAATCAGGGAGAAGACCGATAAGTCCGAAGATACGCTGGTGAAACTGCTAGAACCCGAAACCGGTGAAGCAGCGTTGTCGCCCACGGAAATCATCCGTCCTGTTGAGCCAGCACAGGAGCCAGCGCCCTTGCGCGCTGTGATACAGATATTGAATGGCCCGAATGCCGGTCGCGAGCTTGAGCTGGTGAAGAGTCTGACCACGCTGGGCAAGCCCGGCGTGCAGGTGGCTGTACTGACCCGCCGCCCTCGCGGATACTTCATCACGCATGTCGAGGGAGTGAATTATCCTGCCGTGAACGGCCAGGTCATCGGGACGCATCCTCGCGCGCTGAATGACCACGACCTGATCGAACTGGTGGGCATCAAGATGGAGTTCTTCCTCAAGGTCTGACCGTGAGGCTGAGGTTTGAAATACGCATGAGAGTTGGCCATGAAACTTAGAGTGCTAGGATGCAGCGGCGGAATCGGTGGAAACCTTCACACCACTTCATTTCTGGTCGACAGTGACATACTCATAGATGCAGGCACGGGGGTGGGCGAACTGGGCCTGACTGAGCTTGCAGCGATCGACCATATTTTCATCACACATTCCCACATGGATCACATCTGCAACCTGCCTTTGCTTTTGGATAGCATTGCGGGTATGCGCAACCACCCAGTGACCGTATACGCCACAGAGGTCACGCTCGAGATATTAAAGCGGCATATCTTCAACTGGGAAGTTTGGCCTGATTTCAGCGAGATTTACCGCGGCCTTGAACCGGTGATGTGCTACCGGATGATCAATATTGGCGAAACAGTGGAATTGCAGGGGCGCAGGATCACTGCGCTGCCTGCGGTGCACACCGTTCCTGCGGTGGGTTACCATCTCGACAGCGGCAATGCAAGTCTGGTGTTCAGTGGAGACACTTATGTGAACGACGCGCTTTGGGAGGCGGTGAACAGCATAGCCAATCTGCGCTATCTGATTGTGGAAACCGCTTTTTCCAACCGCGAAAAGGAACTGGCTGCGCTGTCAAAGCACCTGTGCCCCAGCCTGCTGGCGGAGGAACTGAAGAAACTGCTGAGGCATGCGGAAATATATATCACGCACCTGAAGCCCGACGAGGCGGCGCTGATCATGGCGGAAATCGAGGACAGCGTCAAACCCCATGATCCGAAAATGCTGGTCAATAATCAGGTGCTTGAATTTTAATGGTTGACAAAATCGGCGATTGAGCGAAAATTACCGGAAGATACAAGTAAATACAGCCGGTTACGAGGTGTTTTTTGTGTTCTTCATCAGGTAAGCCTGAGCGCCGGAGGGTTTTGCTTTGTGCGTCTGCGTGGCGCGCTGAGATTTGTAAGTATGGCAAAACAGGAGCGGGAATGGCAGCAGAAAATGAAGCAGGTAGCAGGGTGGAATTTTCCAGAAATCTCAATTTAGTCACCAACAAGATACACGCCACTAGCAATATTGACGAAATCATGCTGGACGTCAGCCGCGATATCTGCAGCCTGTTCAACGCGGACAGGCTGACGATCTATGTGGTGGGTGACGACAATGTGTCGCTGGTCTCAAAGGTCAAGACCGGACTCAATTCCTTCAAGGATCTGAAGCTGCCGATTGCGGAGCAGAGTGTGGCAGGCTATGTCGCGGTGCACAGAAGGCTGCTCAACATCAAAGATGTCTACGACGAACAGGAGTTGGCGCAATACAGTTCCCATCTGCGCTTTTTGCAGGAGGTGGACAGACGCACGGGGTACCGCACCCGGCAGATGCTGGTCGCCCCGATACTGGATCCGCACGGCAATGATCTGGCGGGTGTGATTCAGGTCATCAACAATAAGGCAGGCGGCCCTTTCTCGGCAGAGGTGGAAAACGGTGTGCAGGAACTGGCGCAGACAATGGCCTTGGCGCTGCGCCAGCGTCAGGAAAAGGCAAGCGTCAAGACCAAATACGACTTTCTGGTGGGCGGCGGGACGTTGTCCGCAGCGGAATTCGAGCTCGCTACCCGCACCGCCCGCCGCAAGGGTATAGACATCGAGGAGGTGCTGCTGGACGAGTTCCAGGTGAGCGTTGCGGCTTTGGGCAAGGCCCTGTCCACCTTCTTCGGCGTGCCCTACGAGCCATTCAAGGTCGACCGTATCAAGCCCACCGAGCTTTTGCGCAACCTGAAGCGCGAATATGTCAGCAGCAGCCACTGGGTGCCGATAGACGAAACCCACGAGGGCGTGGTGATACTCACCATCGACCCGGAGCGCATACAGGGCTCCAGGGTGGTGAACAACATTTTCCCCAGAAGCCGGTTGCATTACCGAGTCTGTACTCAGCGCGAATTCATCCAGACGCTAAACGCCTTCTACGGCGGGGGCGGGGAAGCAGCCGCCATGGCAGGCGACGAATCCTCGATGGACGAGCTTCTGTCCAGCATGGGTAGTGAGGAAGACGAGAACGCGGCGCTCACGCAGGACGATGTCAGCGCCGCTGCCGACAACGAGCTCGTCAAGCTGGTTAACAAGATCATTGTGGATGCCTACCGCATGGGTGCATCCGACATACATGTTGAGCCTCAGCCTGGCAAGGCCAAGACGCAGGTCAGACTGCGCAAGGACGGCTCGCTGCTCAACTACATCGAGGTGCCGGCTACTTACCGCAATGCGCTGGTAACAAGGCTCAAGATCATGTGCGACCTCGACATATCCGAGAAGCGCAGGCCGCAGGATGGCAAGATCAAATTCAAGCGCTTCGGGCCGCTGGACATCGAGCTGCGCGTGGCGACCATCCCCTCGCAGGGCGGGGTGGAGGATGTGGTGATGCGGTTACTCGCCTCGGGCGAACCTTTGCCTCTCGAGAAGATGGGTTTTTCTGTTCGCAACAGCGACCTGATCAAGGAGACGGTCGTCAAACCTTATGGACTGTTTTTTGTGTGTGGTCCGACGGGTTCCGGAAAAACCACCACGCTGCACTCGATACTCAAATACATCAACAAGCCCGAGACCAAGATATGGACCGCGGAAGACCCAGTGGAAATCACCCAAAAGGGCTTGCGCCAGGTGCAGATTAACAAGAAGGCAGGACTCGACTTCCCGACCATTATGCGCGCTTTTCTGCGCGCGGATCCTGATGTGATCATGGTTGGCGAAATGCGCGACAAGGAAACCGTCTCGATCGGCATCGAGGCATCGCTCACCGGCCACCTCGTGTTCGCGACGCTGCACACCAACAGCGCGCCCGAATCCATATTGCGCTTACTCGACATGGGAATGGACCCTTTCAACTTCGCTGATGCGCTGTTGGGCGTGCTGGCGCAGCGGCTTGCCAAGCGTTTGTGCACCGACTGCAGAAAGCCTCATGTTGCAACAGACGCCGAGATCAAGGCGCTGCTTGCCGAATACAGCGAGGAGCTGAAGCATACCGCGACCTGGAAGCAGGACCCCGCCGCCGCGAGCCGGGCGCTGCACGACGAATGGGTCAAGCTCTACGCCAACGAAAAGAAGCAGTTCACGCTGTATGAGCCCGTGGGATGCGACAAATGCGTGAATACGGGTTATCGCGGCCGTGTGGGCCTGCATGAGCTTTTGATCGGCAGCGACAACGTGAAGAAGGCGATACAGGAGCGCGCACGCGTCTCCGAACTTCTGGCGATCGCGCTGGACGAGGGCATGCACACCTTGAAGCAGGACGGCATGGAAAAGGTGCTGCAGGGCATCACCGACATGCACCAGGTGCGCGCGGTCTGCATCAAATAGTTGACCATACTCAGTGAACGGCTGATTGTTTCATCAGAGTGCGAAGTAAAATCAACACTTTAATCATAAATACGCAACTATCTGATGTGAAAGACTCAAGTTCGATAAAGCCTTGTAGTGTGAGTCTGCGGATTTAAGGATAAACCAAAAAATCGCATTTCATGCCACATCAATTTTTGCTAAGAGCGTTGCTTTTGTAATTATTGATGTGGCGCCAAGCGGATGGTCAGTCGTTAGCGCCATAAGAGCGTGCTTCAAATCGCTATCCAGCCGCAGCCGCAGCCCCTTGGCTTCGTGCTTGAAATCGTGTTGTAGGATGAAGCTTGGTCAATCGTCCGCATGCAGGTCTGCCATCAAATCGTCACCGTTGGCAAATCGCTTGTCCTTTCTCGGCGTATTCTTAAGCGGTTTTATATCGCGTCGAATTTTTCATCTTTTCGATGAAGATCGTCACCAAGCGTAATTGGAATTTCAATCAGGCGTGTTCAGCGCCAATATTGTCTTTTAGGGACAGCCAATCCCACATAAACCTATTGTGCAGCGTATAAATTCTGATACGCTGCATATGGAGGAACGCGGATTCAAGTATGAAGTGCAACGCCTGATTTCAAGAATACCTGATTGGGGGTCTGGTATCCAAGTCGTTTTCTTGGTCTGTTGTCCAATCGCTCCATCGCCATATCGATCTCCTGTTGTGTAATTGTGGTGAAATCCAGATCCTTTGGGAAATACTGCCGGATCAATCCATTGGTGTTCTCGTTCGTGCCGCGCTCCCAGGAAGCATATGGATGTGCGAAATAGAAGTTGGCCTTCAGTTGCTTGCTGATCGCCTCATGCCCGGCGAACTCCCGCCCATTGTCAGACGTAATGGTATGAACTTTTTTCCGGTAAGGCTTCAGAAGCTCAACCATCGCCTGACTGACGGCCTGCGAAGTCTTGCGTTCAACTTTGTGAATCAGCGTGAACCCGGTCTTGCGCTCAACGATGCTGACAATGGCATGTTTGTGATTCCTGCCAATAACGGTATCAGCCTCCCAATCGCCAATCCTGCTCCGCTCATCGACAATGGCTGGGCGAGATCTTCAATCGAGAGACGATTCGGAATGATGCCGCGCCGATCAGTTTTGCCGTAGCGCTTTTTGCGCTGCTTCTGACAACGCAATTGCATCCATAGCAATCCTCCTGTTCGCTTGTCTGCATAAACGCGTTAATACACCGTCTCGTGACTGATGGCCGCATGCTCGCTTATTTGCTCAGGGCTCCATTGCTGCAGCAACTTCTCTTGCGCGAATTGCCAGGCGGCAGCGTCTATCATCCGGGCATTCTTCGCCCGTCGCTCTTCCGCCATGCTGTGAGCCTGTTTCGGGCGGTAGCCGCACTGACCGCGATTGTGGGACAACTCTCTGCTGATGGTCGATTCACTGCGCTCCAACACTTGGGCTATCTCGCTTTGTTTAAGTCCCGCCTTCTTCAGGGCGTAAATCTGGTATCGTTCTCCCAGGGTGAGGTGTGTGTAGTTCATTTTTGCAATTTCGACTTGCCGGTCAAAAAGCATGGATGCTACCGCATCTCGCCCACTTGACCAGCGTTATTCAAAATTGCATTTCAAACTTGAATTCGCGAGGATCAATATGGCAACGTCTCCCAAGATTGAAGACTCGTTGAAAGGTCGCGTCCAGCTCCTCGCCAGCCAGCGCCGCCGCTCGCCCCGCTGGATCGTGCTCGAAGCCATTCGGCAGTACGTCGAGAGCGAGGAAGCGCGCGAGAGTTTCCAGCAGGAAGTCTTGGCACCCTGGGCGGCCTGCAAGGAAACAGGCTGACACCTGACGGGTCAGGAAATACGTACCTGGATGAACACCTAGGCACTGATGGCGAAAATGCCGGTCCAGAGTCCCACAAGTAAGTGTCACGGAAGGCACAGCGGAGGGTTTGAAGCGGTGCTGCGGTTCCTAGTCATCCAAGTTCCGGATGCAGTCAGGCTCGCTGGCCTAGCCAGCGAGGAGCAATTCCTGCTGTTGGGGACGGCACTCGACATTGGCCAGCCTTTCCCTGAAATGCCTGAGCTGCGCGAACTGGTGATTGCCTTCAGGGGCTCCGGCTATGTGGCCTCTTTGATCGCCACGAGCCTGCCGACGATGCTGTGTATGTTCTTGCCTTTTGATACCAGAGAGAGGTGGGCTGCTAATGAAGAACCAGCGCCTTGTGCTTGCGCCGCAAGATTGGTTAATACTTCCGTGCGCCGGCCCATGGACTGACGAAATTCGTCACCCAGCTGACGGGATTTTGACGTTTGCAGACTGGTTTGATCTTCCGGGTTCTGTGCATGCGGTATGGCCAGAAATATTGCAATCGCCCTCCAGCCCGCACCAACTCTACTGTCTACTGTCTACTGTCCTCTGTCTTCCGAAGTCTGGCACGCCTATTGCTTTATTCCTGCCAAGGCGAATCGATATGCGTCGGATCGCCCGGAATTAAATTAAACTCAAGGAGCTTGAAATGAAAAAAGTACAACAAGGTTTTACCCTGATTGAACTGATGATCGTCGTAGCTATCATCGGCATACTGGCCGCTGTGGCGATCCCTTCGTACCAGAACTACACCAAGAAGGCCAAGTTCACCGAGCTCGTGCTGGCAACAGCGCCTCTGAAGCAGGCTGTAGATGAGTGCGTGCAGTCGCAAGGCTTGGGAGCTGGTACACCTGTAACCGGCTGCGCGCCTGGATCGAATGGTATCCCTGCAAACCCTACAGCAACCGGCATGATCGGCACAATTTTCACAGACCCATCTGGTAATGGCAAAATCACGGTAACGAGTGCAATTGGCGCGGGCTTGGTGGACAGCGTGAATACATATTCGTATATCTTGGCACCGTCTGCTGTCAATAATAATGGAGGGGTTAACTGGTCCACAGACCCAACCAGCACTTGCCTTGCAGCTGGTCTTTGCAAGTAACATGTTGTAGCCTAGCAGTTCAAGCAGAAGCCCCTCATTATGAGGGGCTTCTGCTATTGGGGAGGCCTTTATGAGCTATATGAGCATGAACCGTCGCTGGATATTTGGATTGTTGCTACTGGCAGCCGTAACACTGCTGTATGGATGGTTCCTGTGGAACCCGATCGTGTTTGACGACAAACCGTTTTTCACGGTCGATATGAAAGGAAACTTTCCTGTTTCCAACTATCACTTCTCGCTGCTCGAATTGCGCTCCCTGCCTTATGCATCACTTGCCTGGACGAAGGCAGCATTCGGTCTGGATTTGATCAATTTCAGGCTGGGCAATCTGGCGCTTCATGCCATGGCGGTGTTGGCGCTGTTTTATTTTCTCGAAAAACTGATCGATGCGGTGCATGGTGAGAACGCACGCCTTGCCGCATTTTTTGCAGCACTTTTGTTTGCCCTGCATCCCGTTGCGGTCTATGGCGCCGGTTATCTGGCGCAGCGCACTATCGTGATGGCAATGCTGTTCAGTCTGCTGGCGATGTTGGTCTATGTGCATGGCAGTGCACGAGGCAAGTCGCAGTGGTTATGGGCCAGCGTGCCGCTATATTATCTGGCCGTGTTCTCAAAGGAACACGCCGTCATGCTGCCTGCGGTTCTGCTGACCTTGACGGTGCTGCTGCATGAGGATTGGTTGGCAAAGCTCCGGCAACGCTGGGCAGTTTTTTCAGCCTACGCCGCCATTGCAATATACGTATTGCTTGCAAAAAAAGGCATTCTGGGTTCGGTGTATGAAATCAATGCGTCGGAGATGCTAGAAAAAATAGATGGGGGAGTGCACAGCTATCTGCTCAGCATCCTGACGCAAAGCGGGTTGTTCTTCAAATATCTGCTGCTATGGCTCGTGCCCAATCCAGCCTGGATGTCGGTGGATATACGCGAGCCGTTTGCCAGAAACCTGTTATCCCCTTATTGGTTTGGCGTTTTGGGTTATATCGGATACGGTGTATTGGCAGCCAAACTGTTGATCAAGCGCGGTGTAGCAGGCGTAATCGGCTTTGTGATGCTGTTTCCTTGGCTGATGTTTGCTACCGAGTTCTCCACGGTGCGCATACAGGAGAGTTTCGTGCTGTATCGCAGTTATATCTGGATGCCGTTGCTGATGGTGGCGATTCCTTTACTGCTCTTGAAGCTGGGACCGAGAGTAGCGCTGCTAGCCTTGAGCCTGATTGCCATCCTGATGGTGCCACTGGCTTGGGATAGATTGACCACCTTTTCACATCCGCTGTTGTTGTGGGACGATGCGGCGAAACTGGTGGAGGGCAAGCCGTATTTGCCGGGAATGGAACGCATCTATCATAACCGTGGAATTGCGCTGTCCAAGACAAAAATGAAACAGGACGCGATTGCTGATTATACGACCGCAATCAGAATGAAACCCGATTACATCTACGCCTACAATGACAGAGGGGCGGCCTACGCATCACTGGGGCGTTACACAGAAGCCCTGAACGATTTCAATGAAGCGATCCACCTCAAGCCGGATTATGGCTTGCCCTATATCGGGCGGGGCTTGATGCTGGAGAAATCTGGGCGTTTTGAGGAAGCCAAAAACAGCTTCGGCGAGGCCTGTCAGTTGGGATATCAGTCAGCTTGCGTTAAATTAGATCAGTCTGTTGCGAAATAGACGGCTTCGTTCCAACTAGAAATTGGAATTAGATTTCGAGGTTTGCCCAAGGTAGCGGTCAGCTTGGCGCTTTCGTAAAAAATCGGCGAAATCCGGTACCCTGCTGACAAAAGCTGTTTATGTTGATTTGGTATTCTAGACGAATTAATAAAATAAATTAAATGGTTAGTGAATTGGTACGAACCTTGCTTGATAGCAGATCCGGGCGGATTGATTCTCAAGCCAGTTTTAATAAAGATTAATCGTGGAGGCGTTCAAGTTGAAAAAATACAAATAACCTGTAAAGAAAGGATGCACCCGTTTGTCAGGTCTCAAGAAGGTTTTACGCTGATCGAATTGATGATCGTCGTCGCCATCATCGTCAAAATATGGCCGCTGTAGCGATTCATCTGTACCTGAATTACACCAAGAAAGCCAAGTTTATCGAACTGGTTCAGGCAACTGCAACGCTTAAGCAATCCGTGGAAGAGTGCCTGCAATCTAAAGGGCTGGCAACTGGCTCCAATGGTCTGCCAGTTCTGCCTGCTACAACCGGAATGATCAGGTCGTTTAATCAAAGCATCGGTGTCGATAATGCGAATGACACAATCACTTGGCAACAGATCCTGCAAGTACTTGCTTGAGCCTTGGACTTTACAAATAACAATTACTGATCCGACAGGCCATCAGTAATTGCAGGTTCAGATGTAACTTTGCGCGCTTGGTACCTTGCGGCGTCCGCCTTGCGTGACGATGAACATGCGTACTGACTGTTCCACGTCCGGTGACACGACGATGTTCCAGCGCACGGTATTCATCATGATGTCCTTCATCAATGTTTGTACATATAGGTATTTTTACACTTAAATCTAGTAATTTTTGCAATTGTCGGGTGAAATTCTGTTGCGAGTTTTTGATCTGTCCTGCTTTGTAACCATGATTGCAGGTAAGGTCAAAGGGGGAGGCCTTGAAAACATTCATTTGTGGATGGCGGGCGCGAAAGAGAAATGGTTGAACGGGAATCTGGATACCGGGTTCACCTTTTCACGCTATGATACCGCGCTCTAGGTGGCTAATGTTGATGTAGTGATGCTGGTTGCATTGATCACCAGCGAGAGCTTGGAGCATATGGGGCTGAAAGGGGCTCTGAGGCCTATGCGCTGATCAAGACGTCCCGAATCGTCAACGCATGAGGAGAAAAAGTGCTGCACAGAATAATCCTGTTGATGCTCTTCTGCCGGGTGGCCATTGCAGGCGAAGTGAGCGCGGCGGTGGCGGCGAACTTCGCAGCACCTGCAAGACAGATCGCTGCGCTTTTCGGGAAGGAGACGGGCAACAGGGTAAGGCTCAGCATCGGAGCTACCGGAAAATTCTACGCGCAAATAAGGGGCGGTGCGCCGTTCGACGTGTTGCTCGCGGCGGATGAGGAGACGCCAAAGCTGCTTGAGCAGCAGAATCTGGCTGTGGCCGCTTCCGGTTTTGTGTATGCTGAGGGCAGGTTGGTGCTGTGGAGTGCGAAGCCTGGATATGTGGACGGCAAGGGCGCGGTGCTGGGTGCGGGCAATTACAACAAAATTGCTTATGCGGATCCCAAGCTCGCCCCTTACGGCAGGGCGGCCGTGGAAGCCCTGCAGAACATGAGTCTGTGGGAGAAGGTGCGGGGCAGGATGGTCACCGGCGAGAGCATAGGCCAAGCATATCAGTTCGCTGCCTCCGGCAATGCAGAGCTCGCCTTCATCGCGCTGTCGCAGATCATGAAGGAAGGCCGCGTGAGTCAGGGCTCGTGGTGGGTAGTGCCCGAAAATCTGTACAGGCCGATCAGGCAGACAGCGGTCGAACTGACTGCGGCCCGTGACAAGGATGCGGCTCATTCCTTTCTTGCATTCATGAAAGGCAGGGAAGCGGAAAACATCATCAAAGGCTACGGTTACGGACTGCACTAATACCATGACGCACGATGATCTCGAGGCAATCTGGCTTACGCTTAAGCTTGCGGCCACCACCACCTGCCTGCTTTTGTTATTAGCGACTCCGCTTGCATGGTGGCTGGCGGCGAAAGATAGCTGGCACAGGAAAGTGGTCTCGGCGCTGGTGGCGCTACCCCTAATCTTGCCGCCCAGCGTGCTGGGCTACTACCTGCTTCTGCTGTTGGGGCCGGATGGCGCTGTCGGCAGGCTGACCAGTCTGCTGCATCTGGGCATGCTGCCTTTCACCTTCCGTGGCCTTGTTGCGGGCTCCGTGCTGTTCTCGCTGCCCTTTGCGGTGCAGCCCATCCAGAGCGCATTCGAGGCGATAGGAAAGCGCCCGCTGGAAGTGGCGGCCACCCTGCGCGCGAATGCCTGGGACCGTTTTCTTAGCGTGGCGCTTCCGCTCGCGCGCCCGGGATTTTTCACGGCGACGATACTCGCCTTCGCGCATACCGTCGGCGAATTCGGCGTGGTGCTGATGCTGGGCGGAAACATACAGGGCGAAACGCGGGTAGTGTCTGTCGCGATCTACAATCACGCGGAGGCGATGGAATACGGCGCTGCCAATCTGCTCGCAGGCGGCATGGTGCTTTTCTCGTTTGCCGTGCTGCTTATGCTCTACCTTGCAGGCGGCAGATTCTGGAAGGTAGCGCGATGAACAGGGGTATCAGCGCGCGTTTCAAGCTTGAGCGCGAAGGCTTTCAGCTTTCCGCCGCGTTCGATGCGCCGGGTAAAGGGGTGACCGCGCTGTTCGGCCCTTCAGGCTCTGGCAAAACCACGCTGTTGCGCTGCATCGCGGGGCTTGAGCGCGCAGAAGGCAAGCTGAATGTGAACGGCGAGATGTGGCAGGACGGCAGGCATTTTCTTCCCGTACACCGCCGCGAGCTCGGTTATGTGTTCCAGGAAGCCAGTTTGTTTGCGCATCTTTCGGTGCGCGACAACCTGGAATACGGCTACAGGCGCACTTCGGACAAAAAGGTGCAGCCCGGGCAGGTTGCCGAGTGGCTCGGCCTCTCGCGTCTGCTGGAGAGGCGAGACCCCGGGAACCTCTCGGGCGGCGAGCGCCAGCGCATTGCGATCGGACGCGCGCTGCTCTCCAGCCCGCGCCTTCTGCTGATGGACGAGCCGCTGGCGGCGCTCGACATAAAAAGCCGTCAAGAGATACTGCCCTATCTCGAGCGATTGCACCGCGAGCTTGAGATACCCGTGCTCTATGTCACCCATGCGCTGGATGAAGTCGCAAGGCTGGCAGACCATCTAGTGCTTCTACAGGAAGGGCGGGTGATCGCAAACGGCGCTTTGAACGAGACATTGAAGAGACTCGACCTGCCCACCGCGCATCTGGACGATGCGGGTGTGGTGATCGAAGCGGTCCTGTCAGAGCATGACGAGGCCTATGCGCTCACCAGGCTGGATTTTGCTGGGGGCAGCCTGTGGGTGGGGAAGGTGGGCCGGCCGGTGGGCGCCGGAGTGCGAGCGCGCGTGCTAGCGCGTGACGTAAGCATCGCATTGGAGTTGCCTAGGGGTACGAGCATCACCAACATCCTCAAGGCCGGGGTCGTCGAGATACGCGACGAAGGGCCGGACAAGGTGAACGTCTGCATGAGCGTCGGCGAGTCTGTGCTGCTGTCCCGCATCACGCGCCGTTCGCGCGACCTGCTGGGCTTGATGCCCGGCATGCAGGTGTATGCGCAGGTCAAGAGCGTGGCGTTGATGGCATAGTACCGCGTTGCCGGTTTCGCGGTTATGATGCAAGGCGCCTGAAAGCAGCAATCGAAAGCCGGTCTTGGTTCGTCGGGAGTTCTCATGGCTCTGCTCGAAATCAGAAATGTCACGCGCCGCTTTGGCGGCTTTGCAGCGCTTGAGGACGTCAGCCTCTCGATAGAGGCGGGCGAATTCTTCACGCTGCTTGGGCCTTCCGGGTGCGGCAAGACCACGCTGTTGCGCATGATCGCGGGCTTCGAGACGCCCGATGCGGGAAGCATACTGCTGGACGGGCGCGATCTTGCAGGCATCCCGCCCGAGAAGCGTCCCATCCACACGGTGTTTCAGAATTATGCGCTGTTTCCGCACATGACGGCCTTCGACAACATCGCCTTTCCGCTGAAGATGGCGAACCTCCCTAAGCATGAAATCAGGCAGCGCGCAAAGCAGGCATTGTCTGATGTGAAACTTTCCGACAAGGCGAACGCCTATCCCAAGGACCTCTCGGGCGGCCAGCAGCAGCGCGTGGCTCTGGCGCGCGGGCTGATCAACCGGCCCCGCCTTCTGCTGCTCGACGAATCGCTTGCGGCGCTGGATGCGAAGCTGCGCGAGGAAATGCAGATCGAGCTGATCAACCTTCAACGCGATCTAGGCATCACCTTTGTTTTCGTTACCCATGCTCAGGACGAGGCGCTCGCTTTGTCGCACCGTATCGCGGTGCTGAATTGTGGCAGGGTGGAGCAGGTGGATTTCCCATCCCGTATATACGGTTTTCCAAAGAACCGCTTCGTCGCCGGTTTCGTGGGTCACATCAGCCAGATCGAGGCGGAGGTGAAAGAGTCCACCCATGGTCATCTACGCCTGATGGCTAAGGGTATTGAAATTATCGCGCCGCCGGCAAGGAATGCGGTCGCGGGCGACAGGGGAGTGTTCGCAATCAGGCCGGAGCAGGTGCGCATCGGCCATGAAGAGCTGGCCGACCTTAGGAACCACTTTTTCGGAACCGTGGAGAGCCTGCTGTACCAGGGGGATGTCAGCGAGTACAAGGTGAGGCTCGAAAACGGCGCGATGCTGGAGGTGCTTCTGCCCAATACCGGACGGGGGTTCCGGGTGAGCGATGTGGTCAGGATAGGTTGGCGCCACGATGCAGGGATGTATCTTCATGAATGACAGTCGAGTTGAAAAGTGGCTGCTGGCAGGCCCGCCCATGCTTTTTATGCTGGCACTGTTCGCCGTGCCGGGCGCGATCATGCTGGTCGCTTCGTTCCGCTATCCCGGCGAGTTCGGCGGGCTCGCACCCCTGAACGGCCTCGCGCAGGGCTTCACGCTCGAGACCTATCGGTTCTTCTTCAGCGATTTCATCTATACGGAAGTATTTATCAAGTCGGTCGCAATGGCTACGCTCACCACGCTGTTCTGCCTCCTGCTCGCTTATCCGCTGGCACTCGTGATAGCGAGGAGCCCTAAGCGAGATGCGCTGGTGCTGCTGGTAATATTGCCTTTTGCGAGCAATTTCCTGATCCGTGTTTACGCGTGGATGATACTGCTTGGGCCGCAGTCCGCATTGAGCGAAATGTGCAATGCCGTTCTCCGCTGGTTCGGGGCTCACCCCGTGGAACTCCTGTTCTCGCCTTTTGCGGTGCTGGTCGCGATGGTGTACGCGCATCTGCCCTTCATGGTGCTGCCACTTTATGCCAACCTCATCAGGCACGATCGCCTGCTGCTCGATGCGGCACAGGACCTGGGTGCCTCTGCATGGCAGCGTTTCTGGCGTGTGACCTTTCCGCTTTCTTTGCCGGGCGTGTATTCGGGTTCGGCGCTGGTGTTTATCCCGGCTTTGGGCATGTTCGTGATACCGGAAATCTTGGGCGGCACGAAAGACATGCTGATCGGCAACCTGATCAAGGAACAGTTCCTGGTCACGCGCGACTGGCCGTTCGGTGCGACGCTTGCGATCATGCTGACACTTGCGGTGATGCTGATCGCATGGCTTGCCGGAAAGGCGGGTGGCCGCCATGCGTAAAATGTGGGCTTTTGCTGTCTTCCTCTTCCTTTATCTGCCGCTTCTGGTGGTCGTCGTCTATTCGTTCAACGATTCGCGCCTGAATGCCGAGTGGGTGGGATTCACGCTTGGATGGTATCGGGTGCTGATGGGTGACGACGAGATGCTCAAGGCTGCGGGAAATTCCCTGCTCGTCGCATTCTTATCCAGCCTTATTTCAACCCTGCTTGGCACCATGGCGGGCATCGCGATACAGCGCTACCGCATGAGATTTTTGAATTTTCTGGTGATGGCGCCGGTGGCGATGCCCGAGGTCCTGGTCGGGGTGTCGCTGCTTCTGTTCTACATACAGTTCATCGGCATGAGGCTTGGCATACTGTCCGTGGTGCTGGCCCATGTCGCATTCTCGGTCGGCTTCGCAGCCGTTGTGGTGCGGGTGTCTCTTGCTGCGCTGGACTATCACCTGTTCGAGGCCGCGCGCGATCTGGGCGCATCCCCCTTCAGGGTGTTTTGGCATGTCACCTTTCCGCTGATCCTGCCTGGCGTCGTTGCTGGATTTCTGATGGCATTCACGCTTTCGATAGACGATTTCGTGATCACATTCTTCACCGCTGGCGTGGGCTTCCAGACGTTGCCGCTGCGCATCTACTCGATGATCAAGATCGCGGTGACCCCTGAAGTCAATGCGGTGTCCACGCTCCTGATGCTGTTGACACTGAGCCTGATGCTGCTGGCCATGAGGCTGGCGCCCGAGGCGCTTAAGGGCAGGGCATGAAATACTTACTGCTGTTGCTGCTTTCATTCTCCGCACATGCAGAAGAGGTCCTGTATCTTTACAACTGGAACAACTACATCTCGGACAGGACCATAGAGCGATTCGAGAGGCAGTGTGCCTGCCGCGTGGAGCAGGACTACTATTCCGACAATGAGGAAATGCTGGCCAGGCTCGCAGCAGGCGCTGCAGGTTACGATCTGATCGTGCCCACCGGCAATGCGGTGGAGTCCTTGATCCGCCAGCATGCGCTGCGGCCTTTGGATAAAAGCAAATTGCCTAACCTGAGAAATATCGCGCCTAGCTTCATGAACACCTGGTTCGATCCGGGAAATGTATATTCCGTGCCCTATGCCTACACGATCACGCTGATAGGCTACAACAGCGAAAAGATAAGAGAGCTCAATCTGCCTGTCGACAGCTGGGCAGTGATCTTCGATCCGCGCTATCTTGCGAAAATCAAAGGGCGCGTCACCGTACTTGACAGCCAGCGCGAGCTCATTGCAGCCGCCTTGAAATATCTGGGCTATTCGGCAAACGATACGGACGAAAAACACTGGGATCTGGCGCGCGATGTAATCCTGAAAGCCAAGCCCTACTGGGCGGCTTTCAATGCCTCGAGCTACATCAGGGCGCTTGCGACAGGTGATATCTGGCTGGTGCACGGCTATTCGAACGACATCTTCCAGGCTGACCAGGATGCGAAGGCGGCAGGCAGGAAATTCCGCATCCTGGCGAGCCTGCCGAAAGAAGGCGCGGTGCTTGCGCTGGATTCGATGGTACTGCACAGGTCAGGCAAACATCCGAGGCTTGCACTTTCCTTTATCAATTTCATGCTGGAAGGAGAAAATTCCGCGGAGCTCACCAACCTTATAGGCTCCGGAAATCCCAACATGGCCGCAATGAAGTATATATTGTCGGAAATCGCGGACAATCCTGCGGTGTTCCCGAAGGACATGAAAAATCTGGAAATGCTGCGCGATCTCGACTACAGACAGCGGCGCATAATGTCGCGCATCTGGACGGAAATCAAACTCAGGTGAGACTGCATGATACCCCCTTCACAGCTTTCTTTTTTTTCCGTCCATGCGCCGTTCGACAGGATGGAGGCATCGCATCTTGCCTGGATGATAGAGCGCATGTCGCTTGCCTACTATGCGAAAGACGAGGTGGTCCTGTCGCCCGAGCATGGGAAGGTTGAGCGCTTTCTCGTGATCAAGCAGGGTCTGGTGGCGGGAGAGCAGAAGCTCGCGGATTCAGGGATACCCTGGCTTGAGCTCAATGCCGGAGAATGTTTTCCGCTGGGTGCGCTGCTTGCCGGCCGCCCGGTGGCAGGACTCTACCGGGCAGGCAGGGACACCTTCTGCTACGAGCTGCCGGCTTCCGATTTCCACATGCTGCTTGGTATGAGCGAACCCTTCAGGGATTTCTGCACGCGCCGCATCGCGAATCTTCTGGAGCAATCAAAACAGATCATGCAGGCGCAGTATGTCCAGTCTTCAAGCGAGCTGCAGTCTTTTTCCAGCACGCTCGGATCGCTTTTGCGCGGCAAGCCAGTCACCTGCCATCCCGAAACTTCCGTGAGAGCAGTGTTGAACCTGATGCACGAGTTCAGGGTGGGTGCGATGATTGCGGTCGACTCGGATGACCGTCCGCTTGGCATACTCACGCTGCCTGACGTTTTGGCGCGCATCGCGCTGCCGGAGGCTGACCTCGATCATCCCGTGATCGGTTTCATGAGTATAAAGCTTGTGACGCTGCCCTCTCATGCGCCCGCCCATGAGGCAGCGCTTGCGATGGCAAGACAGGGATGCCGCCATGTGCTGGTGGTCGACAGCGGGCGATTGACAGGCATCGTCTCCGAAAAGGACCTGTTTGCGCTGCAGAGGGTGGGCCTGTATCAGACAGGAGAGGCGATACGCCATGCAGAGGATATACCCGCATTACAGCAGGCGGCTTCCGACATCAGACATCTTGCGCACAACATGATGGCCCAGGGGGTGGCGGCAGAGCAGCTGACCCAGTTCATCTCCACTTTCAACGACCAGTTGACCTCTCGTGCTGTGGAACTGGAATGGCAGGCCGCAGGCATAAGCAATGTCTGCTGGATTGCGCTGGGCTCGGAAGGAAGGGTGGAGCAGACTCTCTCCACGGACCAGGACAATGCGCTGATTTTCAGCGTGCCGGAAGGCATGACGGCCAACCAGATGCGCGAAAAGCTGCTGCCGGTTGCCCGCAGCATCAACGAGAATCTGGCGCTTTGCGGCTATCCGTTGTGCAAAGGCAACGTGATGGCATCCAATCCTGCCTGGTGTCTGTCGCTCGAGGAATGGCGGGGCGTGTTCCTGAACTGGATCATCAACAGTTCTCCGGCAGCGCTACTGCATGCTTCGATCTTCTTCGATTTCAGGCCAATAAGCGGCAAACACGAGCTTGCCGTTGAATTGCGATCCTGGCTTGCCAGAGTTGCGGCAGACCAGCCGCGTTTTCTTCACCAGATGGCGGAGAACGCGCTCGTCAACCGGCCGCCGCTGGGTGTGCTGCGCGATTTCGTGGTGGGCCGTGAACACAAGCTGGACTTGAAGGTGAACGGCATCACTCCTTTTGTCGATGCGGCACGGATCTTCGCGCTGGCAAACGGTGTTGCCGATACCAATACCGTGGCGCGCTTCTACGAGTGTGCCGGGGCGATCAATGTGAAGACTGTGGAGGTGGAAGCCTGGGCCAACGCATTTCTGTATATACAGATGCTGCGTTTGCGCCACCATCATGAAGGCTCGATGGACAACCTGATCGATCCTGGAACGTTGAACGAACTCGACCGTCGCATCCTGAAGGAAGCCTTCCGCCAGGCGCGCAAGGTGCAGGCCAAGCTGGCGCAGGTCTATCAGCTATGAGAATGCCATTTGCCAGACCCGGGTTGAGCCGGAAGCAGAAAGACAGGCTGAATGTCTGGCGTTCCCTGCCCGATGCTAAGAGTGATATGCGCATCGTGGTGCTGGATGTCGAGACCACGGGACTCGACCTTGTCCGCGACAGACTGATCTCTATCGGTGCGGTGGCCGTGGTAAACGGGCGCATCGCACTCTCAGAAGGTTTTTCGGTTGTGTTGAAGCAAGGTGAGGTAAGCAGCCGCGAAAACATCTTGATACACGGCATCACGGGCGATGCGCAGCGCGATGGTCTGCCACCTGCCGATGCGCTGCTGGATTTTCTGGAATATCTTGGAAAGTCGCCCTTGGCGGCCTTTCACGCCGAGTTCGACGAGACCATGATCAGGCGCGCGATGAAGGAATATCTGGGGTTTTCTTTCAGACATCGTTGGCTGGATCTGGCTTATGCGCTGCCCGCGCTCTGGCCTGATCTCAGGCTGAAGAGCCTGGACGAATGGGCCGCACATTTTTCGATAGGCAACGATGAGCGCCACAATGCGGCTTCCGATGCGCTGGCCACCGCCGAGCTTCTGCTGGTGGCGATGAAGGGGAGAAACTACGGAAGGCTCAAGAGCATCGCACGCAGGCGCGCGCTTGAATATCCCTGAAGCTGTGATATGAAGGCGAAAAAAAGCCGCCGTTTCCGGCGGCTTTCAGGTGAGGCGGACTTTCAGTGTGCGACAGCGCCGGCCTCGGCACCCAGACCGGTCTCTGCGCGTATCATCTGCGCATCGAATGCGGCACGCTCTTTCGCTGCGCTCTCGCTCTTGTCGGTCACCGAGGCGATGTAGGCTACGATGAGAACCAGAGGCAGAACAACGAAGGTCGGAAAGTCATACGGGAAGATCGCAGGCCCCATCTTGAGTATCGACGTCCATATCGTAGGTCCCACGATCAGAAGGCCGATCGAGCCGAAGATGCCCGTATAGCCTCCGATCACGGCACCCCTCGTGGTGAGCCCGCGCCAGAATACCGACAGCGCGAGTATGGGGAAGTTGGTGCAGGCTGCAATCGAGAATGTGAGGCCTACGATGTACGCGATGTTCTGCTTCTCGAAAGCGAAGCCCAAAAGCACCGCGAGCACGCCAAGACCGATCACGCTCATCTTGGATACCCATACTTCCTGCTTCTCGGAAGCACGGCCTTTCATGATCACGTTCGCATAGATGTCATGCGACAGCGCGGATGCGCCAGCCAGCGTGAGGCCGGATACCACCGCGAGTATTGTTGCGAATGCGACCGCTGCGATGAAACCCAGGAACAGGTCGCCGCCTATCGCATGGGACAGATACACCGCGGGCATGTTCGCCCCGCCCTTGAGATCGAGTATGCTTTTACTGATGTTGGCCACATATTCGGGGTTGTTCGCGACCAGCACGATCGCGCCGAAACCGATGATGAAGGTCAAGATATAAAAGAAGCCGATGAAGCAGGTGCCATAGAGCACGGACTTCCTGGCGGCCTTCGAATCTGTCACGGTGAAGAAGCGCATCAAAATGTGCGGCAGTCCTGCGGTACCCAGCATCAGCGTCAGCCCCAGAGAGATAGACTCGAGCGGGTTGGCTTTGGCTCCTATCTTCACCACCGACTTCATGATGTCCATGTGCTTGGGGTGGATCGCTACGGCGTCAGAGAAAAGCTTGGCGAAGCTGAATCCCTCATGAGCCATCACGCCTATGGCCATCAGTGTCGCACCGCCTAAAAGCAGGGCCGCCTTGATGATCTGCACCCAGGTCGTGGCCTTCATTCCACCGAAGGTGACGTAGATTATGATCAGCCCGCCCACCACGACGATGGATTCGCGGTAGGATATCTGCGGCACTAGCGTGTGCAAAAGTTGGCCTGCGCCAACGGCCTGTCCAATGAGATACCAGATTACGACGATCAGCGAACCTATCGCGGCCATGGTGCGCACCGGACCCTGCTGCAGACGGAACGAGACGACATCGGCGTAGGTGTATTTGCCCAGGTTGCGCAGGCGTTCAGCGATCAGAAACAGAATGATGGGCCAGCCGACCAGCCAGCCTACCGAGAAGATCAGGCCGTAGAAGCCGTTCATGTAGACCAGCGCCGCGATCCCAAGGAACGAGGCCGCCGACATGAAGTCGCCCGCGATCGCCATACCATTCTGCAATCCGGTGATGCCGCGCCCTGCCGCATAGAAGTCGCTTGCAGTCTTGGTGCGGGTGGCAGCCCAGTAGGTGATGATGAGCGTGATCGCGACGAAGATTAGAAACATCACTATCGCGTGCCAATTGAGAGGCTGTTCTGCGGGCGCGTCAGCCGCGAAGGCGAAGCGGGATGCAAAAAGCGAGGCGGCTCCTGCAAAAGTCTTGAGTGTTTTCATTTGGAAGCCTCGCTGACGATCTCGTTGACGATGGGGTCGAACGTATGGTTCGCGACGTAAACGTAGATGCCTGTCAGCACGCATGAGGCGAAGATCACGCCCACGCCCATCAACATGCCGACGGGGATCACACTGTCAGCGGCAATGGGTTGCGTGAGGATGTCTGGTGTGAACGCGATCATCAGCGTGAAGCCGAAGTACATGATGCACACCAGCGCAGACAGCGTCCAGGAAAGCGTGTTGCGGCTTCGGACGAGCTGCAGGTATTTCGGATTGTTTTGTATCTTGCTAGCTATTAACTCGGACATGAGTCTCTCTCCCTATTGATGTTTCCAGAGTCCATTTTTGGATGTACCGCCGACAGTCTGATGCCCTTGCCCGTCGGGGCGGCATTCTTGGTTTGCCAGCGGACAGTGTAGCGCAATATTGCCGTGATGTTGATAAATGTCTTGCCTTGAAGAGGGGTAATAATCTTCAGGTGGTACAGACGTACTTGGATTGTCGCGGCGATATCTACTATCATGCCTACACTGTTTGTTTATCACTGACAGAGGAATCATGAGCCTTCATAGCATAGAGAAATTCTACGCGCACCTGCACAGTTCTGCGGAGGGCTTGTCGCAGGTTGAAGCTCTGCGGCGTCAGGCCAGATACGGCCCCAATCGGCTTGAAAAAATCGCCAGGCAGCCCATGGCCATCAGGCTGCTCAAGGAATTCACGCATTTTTTTGCGCTAATACTGTGGGTTGCGGCCGGACTGGCTTTCTTTGCCGAATGGCGCGATCCGGGGCAGGGCATGGCTACACTGGGTTATGCAGTGCTGGGCGTGATTCTGGTCAACGGGCTGTTTTCATTCTGGCAGGAGTATCGTGCGGAAAAGGCGCTGACTGCATTGAGCAATCTTTTGCCGCATCACACTGTTGCGCTGCGCGATGGCAGCGCGGTGCAGTTGACGGTCGCAGAGTTGGTGCCGGGCGATGTGGTGCTGCTTGCGGCAGGCGACGATGTGCCGGCCGATTGCCGTCTGATCGAGGCGTTCGGGGTGCGCATCAATGCGGCCAACCTCACCGGTGAGTCAAGACCCCAGCCGCGTGGTGCTGATGCGGAAGTCGAGGAGGTGGCAAGCAGGCACCGCGATATTTTGCACGCCGGCACTTCGCTGATATCGGGAGAAGCGAAAGCCATCGTGTATGCCACCGGCATGCATACCGAGTTCGGCAACATCGCGCGCCTGACGCAGGTGGTCATTGAGCCGCCATCACCGCTGCAGAAGGAAATCACGCGCCTGTCCAGGCTGATCGCGCTGTTCGCGCTGTTGCTGGGAATCGTCTTCTTTGCAATCGGAAGGCTGCTCGGTTTGTCCTTTTGGGAAAATCTGATTTTTGCGATCGGTATCATCATCGCAAACGTACCTGAAGGCTTGCTGCCAACGGTGACGCTTGCGCTTGCGATGTCGACCCAGCGCATGGCGAAGAAGAACGCGCTGGTGCGTCACCTGTCTGCGGTGGAAACGCTGGGTGCGGCCAGCGTGATTTGCAGCGACAAGACTGGCACGCTGACCCAGAACCGTATGAGTCTGCACGAAGTTTATTATTCAGGTGAGTTGCAAACGCCCGATAAGCTATCCCAGCCGTTGATGGACGTGATGAAGAACTGCCACGACTTGCGCCGCATCGAGCAGAATGGAAAATCGGTGTGGCTGGGCGATCCGATGGAAATGGCGTTGCTTGCGAGTGTGCCAGCTGACGTTGCGGCCTTTGAGCGTGTGGATGAAATTCCGTTCGACACAGAGCGGCGCCGCATGTCGGTAGTTTGCAACACGCCCAAGGGGCAACAGCTTTATTGCAAGGGTGCGCCCGAGAACGTGCTGCCGCTGTGCACATCAATATGGATTAATGGTGAAGTCGCACCGCTTGATGAATCCGGCAGAGCGCATCTTTTAAGTGTTCAGGAAAACATGACTGAACAGGGGCGGCGCGTGCTGGCCATGGCGTATCGAAGTATGCCGCATGACGCGCCTTCTTTTCAATTCTCTCCGGCAAGTATACAGGGAGGAAAACGAGAAAAGAAATCATTAATTTCCGAGACGGAACTGATTTTTGCGGGACTCATCGGGCTGACCGATCCGCCGCGCGAGGCCGTACCCGAGGCAATCCGCAGATGTCATGGAGCCGGCATACGCGTGATCATGATCACGGGCGACCATCCGCACACAGCCCGTGCGCTGGCACGCGAAATCAATCTGGCAGAAAGCCCGCTGATGGTGACAGGCGATCGCCTGCGCCAGATGTCGGATGCCGAGCTTCATCTGCTGCTCGATGTATCAGAGCTGATCTTTGCGCGCACCGCTGCCGACCAGAAGATGCGTATCGTCGAGGCGCTGCAGCGGCGCGGTGAAGTGGTTGCTGTGACGGGTGACGGTGTGAATGACGCACCTGCATTAAAGCGTGCCGATGTCGGCATTGCGATGGGCATCGCAGGTTCAGATGTCGCAAAGGAATCTGCTGACATCATCCTGCTCGACGATAATTTCGCATCGATAGTCGCTGCGATCGAAGAAGGGCGCGCGGTGTATGACAACTTGCGCAAGTTTCTTACCTACATCCTCACGCACAACGTGGCGGAACTTGTGCCTTACCTTGCCTTCGTGCTGTTCAGGATTCCGCTACCGCTCACCGTGATCCAGATCCTGGCGATAGATCTTGGCACGGATACCTTGCCGGCTCTTGCGCTTGGCGCCGAAAAACCGGATCAGGATGTGATGTTGCGCCCGCCGCGGCGACGTAACGAACACCTGCTGAGCCTGGACATGATGATGCGCGTCTACCTGTTTCTGGGCCCTATGGAAGCGATGGCCGCGATGGCTGCGTTCTTCTACGTGCTGCACGATGGGGGCTGGCAGTTCGGCCGTCAGCTGGGGCATGACGAAAACCTCTACCTGCAGGCGACCACGGCCTGTCTGTCGGCGATCATCGCGATGCAGGTGGTCAATATTTTTCTGTGCCGCCATCCCAGCATGTCCGCATTCAGCCGCAGCCCCAACAAATTAATCGCCTATGGCATTATTTTTGAGTTGTCGTTATTGATGTTGATCGATTACACGCCGTGGGGCAACGCGCTGTTCGGCACGGCCCCGATAGGCCACGATGTCTGGCTGTTTATACTGTTTTTCATGCCCGCCATGCTGCTGCTGGAGGAAATGCGAAAATTTCTGGTGCGCAGGAGGAAGAAGGATCGCTAGCCTTCAGTCGTGCTCGTCCAGCGGCCAGAGCTGGTGCGCATCGAGCAGCAATCGGTAGCGGGATTCGTTGGCATCCAGCTGTGCCATGCTTTCCGCCAGGGAGGATTCAAGTGCATTGCGCTGTGCGGTCAGATTGTCATTCAGGTTCGTCTCGCCCAGCTGATATGCGCGCGCTGACATGTTCGCATTGCTGCGCATGGACTGGGCGGCCTGATAAGCCAGTTGCCACGAGTCGAAATTTTTCACGGCACGGGTATACGCGGTAAAGATATCTCCTTCCAGGCGGCGCCGCACAAAAGCTGCCTGATCCGCGGCGATGGCGGCCTGTTGCCCGACAACTTCTGCAGAAGCACTGCGCAGTCCGAAGGACAGCGGCACGCTGAAGTATATGCCATTCACGATTTCGGTGCCGCCAAACTCGCTTGAGTGGCGCAGCCCGACGGTAGGATCGGGAACCTTGTCGGCGCGGCTGCGCTCTGCCATCAGTTGCGCCACGCGTCTTTGCTGTTCCGCCATGCCGATCTCATGATTGTCATCGAGAATGTGCGATTTCCAGAAAGCCAGGTCATGTTCGACGGGGACGGGTGTAACTGGCGTTAACTGATCAGGCAGCAGGATGGACGGGAAAGCGTTCATCAGATCGTTGCCCGCAAGCTGTGCGCGCAACAGAGCCTGTTGGCGCGATACGCCCGCCTGCGCTGCGGCTGCCTGCGCCTGATTTAGTTCCAGTCTAGATGCGTCGCCAGCCTTGACGCGTTTTTCAGTTATGGCAGCCTGTTGCGCGAGGATGTTTGTTTGCTGCTGCCACAGCGATGCCTGGGCTGTCGCGCGCTGCCAGTCGAACCAGAGTTTGAGTAGCATGCGTGCGGCTTCATGCCGTGCGTCGCCAAGAGCGAATTCCGCCTTTGCAACGCTTGCGGCACCGATGTTCTCGTCTATGCCCACTTTGTTATAAAGGCGAAATGGGCGTTCTAGCTCAACATCCCATTCTTGCAGATTCTGTCCGGTGCCGACAAGGTTGCGTTGCGCCTTGCCCGCACGCAGGTTGAATTCGTAATTGCCGCTGTTCCATTTTTTCTGGTTGGCATGTTCCATTTTCAGGGTGTTGATCGCATTTTTCACGGGCAGATACTCGTT
The DNA here is from genome assembly GCA_021787435.1 of Pseudomonadota bacterium. GTDB lineage: Bacteria > Pseudomonadota > Gammaproteobacteria > Burkholderiales > Gallionellaceae > Gallionella. Next base: position 82,454 of record JAJYLY010000007.1, read on the forward strand.
TAGCGCATGCCCGACCTGTGCTGGCGCTGGCAGGTCGGGCTGGTTGATCTCCGCGGCATAGGCAAAACTGACGGTCAACAGGAGTCCCAGCAGAAAACCCGTTCCGCGCATCTTGTTCATGCTGCATGTCGAGCGCCAACGGGCATGCGCCTTCATGCCAGCCTCCCGAACTCGAGTATGGGCATCACCCAGTAGGCGATCTCATTGTTGGGCTCGGCGGACTTCAGGTGAGCGATCAGCGCCTGGGCGTCTTCGCGGTCCATCGCGGTGCCGATCTCGATGCGCCGCGAACGGCCGCGCACCTGCTCCAGCATGCTGGGCAGGTTTTCGCGCTGACTGTGGCCTTCGATGGTGTTAACGGAAAAGCCGCTGACCCATTCCGGATGAGCCAGCAGATGATCGACAAGGCGATCCTCCAGCGATTTGTGGCAGACCAGAACAAGGTAGCAATCAGGCGGCTTCAAGGTTTTTTCCTCTCTTCTCTATGCCGAAGCGGCGGTAAAGGATGGGCAGCATGATCAGCGTCAGCAGGGTGGAGCTGACCAGTCCGCCAGTGACCACGATGGCGAGCGGCTTCTGGATCTCCGAGCCTGGGCCGCTGGCGAACAGCAGCGGCAGGAGGCCAAAGGCGGTGATGCTGGCGGTCATCAGCACCGGGCGCAATCGCCGCTTCGCGCCCTCGGTGACCACGGTGGTGATGTCCTTGCCTTCGCTGTGCAGTTGGTTGAAGTAGGACACCATCACCACCCCGTTCAGCACGGCGATGCCGAGCAGTGCGATGAAACCGACCGAAGCCGGCACCGACAAGTATTGCCCGCTGACCAGAAGCGCGAACACGCCGCCGATCAGCGCGAAAGGAATGTTGGTCAGCACGAGTGCGGCCTGGCGCACCGAGCCGAATGTGGCGAACAACAGCATGAAGATCAGGCCGAGCGCTACCGGCACCACCACGGAAAGGCGTGCCGCCGCGCGCTGCTGGTTTTCGAACTGGCCGCCCCAGCTTAAGCGGTAGCCTGCCGGAAGCTGGATGCGGCTTCTGACAGCGGCCTTGGCTTCATCCACGAAGCCGACCAGATCGCGGCCGCGCACATTGGTCTGGATGACCACCATGCGTTCGCCGTTCTCGCGGTTGACATTGACCGGGCCATCGCTGCGCTCAAGCCTTGCGATCACGGTGAGCGGCACGCTCTGTCCGTTGGCCAGAGGCAGGGTGAGGGCGGAAAACAGCGCCGGCGATTGCTGCACATCGGCCGCGCCGCGCAGCAGCAGGGGCGTGCGCCTTCCATCCTCTATCACCATGCCGAGCTGCCGGCCTTCCACCTGGGTGCGCAGCGCGCTGCCCACATCGTCTACATTGAGCCCTAGACGCCCTGCGGCGAGCCGGTCTATCACCACACGGAAATACTGCACACCGCTGTTCTGCACGGTGTAAGCATCCTCGCTGCCCTTGACGCTCTTGATCACATCGACCATTTGTTGGGCTAGGTCGTTGAGCTTCGCGATGTCGGTGCCGAAGATCTTGATCGCCACATCGCCGCGCGAGCCTGTGAGCATTTCCGACACGCGCATTGAGATCGGCTGTGTGAAGCTGTATGCGATGCCCGGAAAGTTGTCCATGACCTTGCGGATATTATCGATAATCGCGTTCTTGTCTGGAGAGCGCCATTGCGCCTGCGGCTTCAGTACCAGAAAGTTGTCGGCCTCGTTCAGGCCCATCGGATCGAGGCCGAGCTCGTCGGCGCCGGCGCGCGAGATGATGCTTTTCACTTCGGGCACATCCTTCAGGATGGCGCGCTGGATGCGTTCATCCATTTCGGCGCTCGTATCCAGGCTGATGGAAGGCAGCTGGGTGGTTTGCATCACAATGTCGCCTTCATCCATTTCCGGCATGAACGTCTTGCCTATCATCAGATAGATGCCGGCAGTGACGAACAGCAGCGACACCGCTGCCGCAAGCACGGCGCGTTCACGCTTCAGCGCCTTCTCGAGCAACGGCACATACAAGCCCATCGATTTTCTCACCAGCCACGGCTCCTGGTGGCCGGCGCTTTTCAGCATGAAAGAGGCAAGCACGGGGATTACCGTGAGCGACAGCAACAGCGAACCTGCGAGCGCAAAAACGATGGTTAGCGCGACCGGGATGAAGAGCTTACCTTCCAGCCCCTGCAGCGTCAGCAGCGGCAGGAACACGATGATGATGATGGCAACTCCGGCAGCGACCGGTGTGGTGACCTCCTTTACAGCGCGATAGATCACATGCAGGTGGTGCGGCTGCCTGAGCGCGAGATGGCTGATGATGTTTTCCACCACTACCACCGAGGCATCGACCAGCATGCCGATGGCGATGGCAAGGCCGCCCAGCGACATTAGGTTGGCCGACATGCCGAACTGCCGCATCATGATGAACGTGACCAGAACCGCCAGCGGCAGGGCCAGAGCGACCACCAGCGCCGCGCGCAGGTTGCCTAGGAACAGCACCAGCAGCACGACTACCAGCACGATGGCTTCGGTGAGCGCTTTCGATACCGTGCCCACTGCGCGTTTGACAAGGCTACCGCGATCATAGAAGACCTGGGTGGTGATGCCTTTGGGTAGGAGGGGGGCAAGCTCCGCAAGCTTGGCGCGCACGCCTTCCACCACCTTCTGCGCGTTGGCTCCGCGCAGGCCCAGCACCAGACCTTCCACCGCATCGTCTTTGCCATCCTTGGTGACGGTCCCGTATCGTGTCAGGCTGCCGATGCGCACCTCTGCCACATCGCCGACCCTGATCGGGTTGCCGCCCGGGCTTGCGATGACGATGTTGCGCACGTCCTGCAGGGTTTTGATGCTGCCTTCGGTGCGCACCAGCAGGGCTTCGTCGCCATCGGTGAGACGGCCTGCGCCATCGTTTCGGTTGTTCGATTCCAACGCTGCCTGCAGCATGGACATGGAGATGTCGCGTGCAGCCAGTGCGGTATGGTCGGGCACCACCTCGAAGCTTCTAACCAGGCCGCCCAGCGAATTGACATCGGCAACACCCGGCAGTGTGCGCAGTGCAGGGCGGATCACCCAGTCGAGCAATGTGCGGCGCTGTTCAGGCGAGGCGTTTTCCCCCTCGACGGTGAACATGAACATCTCGCCCAGCGGGGTGGTGATAGGTGCAAGGCCGCCGGTGGTGCCTGTTGGAAGATCGCGCAGCGCATTGGACAGACGTTCGGCCACCTGCTGCCGCGCCCAGTAGATGTCGGTGCCATCGTTGAAATCGATGGTGATGTCGGCAATGGCATATTTTGAGGTTGAGCGCAGGATGCGCTGGTTGGGGATGCCCAGCATCTCCAGCTCGATCGGCGTGACGATGCGCGTCTCCACTTCCTCGGGCGTCATGCCGGGCGCCTTCATGATCAGCTTGACCTGAGTGGTGGACACGTCCGGGAATGCGTCTATAGGCAGATCGCGGAATGCCACGATACCTGTGCCGATCAGAAGCAGTGTGAGTGCACCGACCAGCAGTCGCTGGGAAAGCGCGAATTCGACCAGTCTGGAGAGCATCGCTAATCCCCTGCGCTCGTGCCTATCAGGCTGGACTTGAGCGCAGAGACGCCATGCACGGCGATTTTATCGTCGTCTTCAAGCTTGCCGGTGATCGCGCTGTTCTGTGCGCCTTCATGCAGGACGTTCACGTTCACGGCGCGGAAGCCTTTGGGCGTTTCGACGAACACCAGCGCCTTGCCGTCGACGCGCGAGAGCGCGCTGTTGGGGATGTCCCACTGTGGGGACGCGACCTTTGCGATGGCGATGCTGGCCTCGACATACTGGCCGGCACGCAGGTTTTCCGCGCCTTCCTGTATGAGTGCGCGAAGCAGGATGGTCTGGTTGGCTCCGCTCAGACTGCGGCCGATGGCGATCAGTTTTCCTTTCGCGCCGTAGGCAGGCACGGTCACTGCAGCACCCACTTTCAGATCATCGGACATCGCAAAGGGAGTCTGTATCTCAAGCGACAGCGGCTTCAGCCTTGCCACCTTGAATAGTGGTGCCGCCGCATCCAGTCGCTGTCCGGCGCTGACCGTTTTTTCCAGCACGACGCCATCGATGGGCGAGGCCAATTCCAGCAGGCTGGTAAGGTTCTTGCCGGATTGCAGCCTGCTGATCGCCGCATCGGACATGCCCGAGAGGCGCAGCATCTGCTGGCGCTCGGCCAGTGCCGCGGTCGCAGTGATATACTGGCTTTGGGCCGCGAGGTAGCGGCTTTCCGCAATGATGCCTTCCTTCCATAACTGTTTGTCCCTTGCGAGCGTATCGTTGGCCAACTGTGCCTGAGTGGAAGCCTGCAGCAATCCGCGCTGTGCCTCGACCAGCGCAGGGCTTTGCAGGCGCGCCAGCACCTGCCCCTTGCGGACATTGTCGCCAACGCCAACTTCCAGCTGTTCCACGATGGCGGGCAACGGGGTGCTGATGGTTAGTATCTGGTTGCTCGGAATGACGACCTGTGCCGGCATACCGGAGAGTTCTCCATGCTGTTTGCTGGCCAGCTTTGCGGTGGTGATGCCGAGCGACTCGATCTGCCGGGCGTTCAGGATGACTTCGTCGGTGGCCAGTGCGGCTTGCGCGGCAAGCAGGGAAAACAACAGGAAATGACGCGCAGCTTTCATTTGGTGGCTCCCGCAATTACACAGTTTTATTGATAAGATTGGCGCTAAGTGGGCGCGCATTAAATCAGATCGCAGCACGTTTGTGAATGAGGCAGACACAAACGGCCGGTGAATCTCCCCAAAACACGCGGGCTGCGGTAAGCTATGCGCTTTTAAAACCGCACAAAAGAACAACATGGCCCAATATGTAATGTCCATGCTCCGCGTGAGCAAAATCGTCCCGCCGAAACGCCAGATTATCAAGGACATTTCCTTGAGTTTCTTTCCTGGCGCCAAGATTGGCCTGCTGGGTCTCAACGGTTCGGGAAAATCCACGGTGCTGAAGATCATGGCAGGCGTGGACAGCGAATACGACGGCGAGGTGCAGCGGCTGCCCAACATCAACATCGGCTATCTGCCGCAGGAGCCTCAACTCGATCCGGAAAAGACCGTGCGCCAGGAAGTCGAGTCGGCGCTGGGCGAAGTGATGCAGGCGCAGAAAAAACTAGACGAAGTGTATGCAGCCTATGCCGATGAAGACGCGGATTTCGACGCGCTCGCGGCAGAGCAGGCGCGTCTTGAAGCCATCATTTCCACCAGCGGTTCGGATGCCGAGCACCAGATGGATATCGCAGCCGATGCGCTGCGCCTGCCCGAATGGGATGCGGTGATCAGGAACCTATCCGGCGGCGAGAAGCGCCGAGTGGCACTCTGCAAGCTTCTGCTTGAAAAGCCCGACATGCTGCTGCTGGACGAGCCCACCAACCATCTGGATGCCGAATCTGTCGAGTGGCTGGAACAGTTCCTGGTGCGTTTCCCCGGCACCGTGGTCGCGGTCACGCATGACAGATACTTTCTGGACAATGCCGCCGAATGGATACTCGAACTGGATCGCGGCCATGGCATCCCGTGGAAAGGCAACTATTCATCGTGGCTGGAGCAGAAGGAGGCGCGGCTGGAGCAGGAGAACAAGCAGATCGACGCGCACATGAAGGCGATGAAGCAGGAGCTCGAATGGGTGAGGCAGAACCCCAAGGCGCGGCAGGCCAAATCCAAGGCGCGTCTTGCGCGCTTTGAGGAACTGTCGAACGTGGATTACCAGAAGCGCAACGAGACCCAGGAAATCTTCATACCGGTGGGCGAGCGCCTGGGCAACGAGGTCATCGAGTTCGAGAATGTCAGCAAGGCCTACGGCGACCGGCTGCTGATAGACAACTTCAGTTTCAAGGTGCCGCCGGGTGCTATCGTCGGCATCATCGGCCCGAACGGCGCGGGCAAGTCCACGCTGTTCCGCATGATCTCGGGCAAGGAGCAGCCAGATTCGGGCACCGTGAAGATAGGGCCCACCGTGAAGCTCGCGCATGTCGACCAGGCGCGCGACTCGCTGGATAACGACAAGACCGTGTTCGATGCGATCTCGGGCGGCAACGACATCCTGACCGTGGGCAAATACGAAACTTCATCGCGCGCCTACATCGGCCGCTTCAACTTCAAGGGCGGCGACCAGGCCAAGATCGTGGGGCAGCTCTCCGGCGGCGAGCGCGGCCGCCTGCATCTTGCTCAGACCCTGATTTCCGGTGGCAACGTGCTGCTGCTCGACGAGCCTTCCAACGACCTGGACGTGGAAACGCTGCGCGCGCTGGAAGATGCGCTGCTGGAATTCGCAGGCTGCGTTATGGTGATCTCGCACGACCGCTGGTTTTTGGACCGCATCGCAACGCACATCCTGGCGGCAGAAGGCGATTCCAAGTGGACCTTCTTCGACGGCAACTACCAGGAATACGAGGCTGACAAGAAGAAGCGCCTGGGCGAGGAAGGCGCCAAACCGAAACGCATACGCTACAAGCCGATCAGCCGATAGTGTTGTAGACTGGCCAGCAAGGAGAGAGCGCATGCCAACCATCAGCCAGTTTTTCGGGATCGTGATCCAGATGTTCTGGCGGGAGCATGCGCCTCCCCATTTTCATGCGATGTATGTCGAACATGAAGCCTTGGTCGACATACGTTCACTGGAAGTTATCAAGGGCAGTCTGCCAAGGCGTGCGCAGGCTCTGGTGCTAGAATGGGCGGCGTTGCATCGTGCCGAGTTAATGGAGGATTGGAACCTATGTCAATCGAAACAGCTACCCAAGAAAATATCGCCGTTGGATTAAAAGCTTCGGCGGCGTGGCGCGTACGTGCTGTTAGTGTGCTGCCGGGTTATAAGCTCTCGATTACCTGCAACGATGGTACAAACGGCATCGTGGATATGTCGGCGCTGGTGAACAGCGCTGATTCAGGCATGTATGCCGAGCTTAAAAATCAGGCGTTGTTCCAGCAGGTCAGCGTTGAACTCGGTGCACTGACCTGGCCGAATGGCGCCGACCTTGACCCGTCGTGGGTGCATGAAGAGATCAGCAAAAATAAAACTTGGTCTGTCCCCGTATAAGGTGCTGATGGATAGCTGGCAACTGTACGATAATTCGAATACACCTCCTGCGTTACTGGATGAAAGTTGACTGCCATGGAAGCACCTGTCTCACATTCAAAAGATCCCGATCTGCAAAAGGTCCCTCAGGCATTGATGCGAGCCGCCGAGAGGGCGCGCCTGCTTGCCGAGCAGACCGGCACTGTAGTGCGTAAGCCGGATGCTGCGGATGACAAACAAAAATAATCCCAAATGCAAGGGCTGTCACCAATTGCGTCTGAAAAGGGAAATGTGATGTGTTACGAATCTAGACAGGACCCCAATGTTTGCTGATTAAAATTATGTCGAGTGCAACTATCAAAATATTTTTAGTGCATGGTGATCCGAAAAGACTTCGTACCGCTGAAATTTCAAATTGGACGGGTAAAGCCATTGCTGGCCCAAGAAGTGAATTTGATAACGTACTGGCAAGAGAAGAGTCATCAAACTCTGGTGTTTATTTTCTTACGGGAAATGATCCTGAGTCCGGAAAGCCAACTGTATATATTGGAGAAGCAGAATCTATCAAGGATAGGGTAAAGACTCACCTCGATAAGGATTTTTGGAATCAAATAATTTTCTTTATAAGCAAAGATGAAAATTTAACAAAAGCCCATATTCGCTATTTTGAAGGACAGTTAATAGAGCAAGCAAAAAATGCTGGGCGTGCGGTTCTAAAAAATTGTCAAGGTAGTGGGGCCAAGCTTCCTGAGTCAGATAGAGAAGATATGGAGGTCTTTATGATAAAGATGCTTCAGCTTCTCCCAACACTTGGGGTTGAAGTTCTTGTACCTGCTATTTCAGATACTGTTAAACCCGAAAAAAATGATTTGCTTTCATGTGAAATTAAGGGGCTCAAGGCGACTGGATATTTAACTCCTAATGGTATTGTTGTATTAAAGGGATCACAGGCAGTGCTTGCAGTAAGAGACTCATCACACAAATATCCATGGTCGATATCACTTAGGGAGCGATTAAAGGAAGAGGGTCGTCTTGCTGTAGATGGCGAATGTTTAATTTTTACCAAGGATGTTGAGTTTTCAAGCCCAAGTGCAGCGGCAGCGGTTATTCATGGTGGTCAGGTTAATGGCCTAACTGCTTGGAAGAACAAGTTGGGGAAAAGCTTGAAGGATTTAGAGTCTAAGTAATGACAATCGATGGAACTATTTGCTTTTCTGCGAAGTTTAAGTATGCGTGAAACATGAACAATCGAGTTGTTTGCAGTGAACAGCAGTTTACAAAGGAGGGATCATCATGGGCAGCAAAGACAAGAGGAAAGAATCCAAGGGCAAGAAACCGCAACCCAAGCCGGTGCCTGCGGGGAAGTGAAGCGGGGTTGACCTTGCACACATCGCCCGCAAGGCAGACTGGCGTGATCTTTCAGTGACAGGACTCGGTCTGTCGCGCTAAGATGACGGCAGTTGGGAGGCTTTTGATTCGATGGTCAACCTTGAAAGGAGAACTTTGAAATGAATGATGCCGCAGACTTCAGGCTGATCGGTAAATCATCGGTGTGCGCGGAAATCAGCGAGGAGGAAATGAAGACGCTGGCTTCGAAAATGGGGGTGCGCCATCTGAAGGATGGCGAGCTGCTGGTCAGCGAAGGGGATGCCGACCAGACGTTGTACATCCTCGCTGCGGGCAAGCTGGGCGTGATCAGCCGCGCCAGTGACGGCAGGGAAAGTCTGGTCTACACGATGATACAGGGGGAGTGCGCGGGCACGCGCGCATTTGTCGACAAGACGCCGCGCAAGGCGACGCTGCGCGCGATCGGCGATGCGACGGTGTATACGCTGACCCCGCAAGCGTTTGATGAGGTTGTGGATGAACAGCCATTGCTGGCCTACAAGGTGATGCGCGCGCTGTTTCGGGTCACCCATTCCAACCTGATGCGGATGAACCAGGAGACCCAGGCACTCTCCAACTACATACACAAGACGCACGGAAGGTATTGATCTTCCGGCCGCGATCATGGAAATGAAGAAGATCAATTCGGGAAAGCTGCGCGCGGCAGGTTACGATGCGCGCCTGAAGATATTGCGGGTAGAGCTCGATAACGGCAGCACGCTTGAGCACGGCGGCGTGAGTGAGGACATATGGCGCAGGTTCTCAGCTTCGGGTTCTGCATGGAGTTTCTACCGCGACAACATCGAGGAAGAGTTTGCGGCCAAGCGCGTATCAGGCAAGCCGGCAGCAGCAAAAAATCCGCTGGACGACCTGTTCGGCTAGTGCGCTCCGGCTGGCCATAGGCGATAATCGCGCATCGAAACAGACCGGAGTGTTGCATGTGCGGAATTTGTGGTGAGTTGCGTCTGGATCACGGCTCGCCCGACATGGAGGCGGTCAGGCGCATGACCGCGAGGCTCGCGCTGCGCGGGCCGGACCATGAAGGTTATTACAGCGATGGCGCACTGGCTTTCGGCCACCGCAGGCTGTCCATCATCGATCTCAGTTCACATGCCGACCAGCCCATGCTGGACGAGGAGCTGAAGCTTGCGCTGGTGTTCAACGGCACCATCTACAATTACCGGGAGTTGCGCGTCGAGCTCATCGACATGGGCTACGAATTCTTCTCCACCGGCGACTCCGAGGTGATCATCAAGGCCTACCACGCGTGGGGCGAAAACTGCGTGCAGCGCTTCTACGGCATGTTCGCGTTTGCGATATGGGATATGCGCGACAAATCGCTGTTCTTTGCGCGCGACAGATTGGGTATCAAGCCGCTATACCATACGTTGAACGGCGAGCGCCTGCGCTTCGCCTCCACTCCCCAGGCGCTGCTCGCGGGAGGTGGCGTGGATACGCGCCTGGACCCGGTTGCGTTGCACCAGCATTTCACGCTGCACGGTGTGGTGCCCGCCCCGCGCACGATACTTCAGGGCATCAGAAAACTGCCGCCGGCGCACACTCTGAAATTTTCTGCAACGGGCGAGGTGGTGCAGCGCTGTTACTGGACTCTGGACGCGACAAGGCCAAAGCAGGAACTCACGGAGCAGGAGTGGCTTTCTGCGACACGCATCGTCTTGCAGCGGGCGGTGGAGCGCCACAGGCTGGCATCCGACGTGCCGGTGGGCGTGCTGCTTTCGGGCGGACTCGATTCCAGCCTGCTGGTGGGACTGCTTGCCGATCATGTCGACGAGCTGAATACCTTCTCCATCGGCTTCGAGGAAGTGGCGGGCGAGGTGGCCGACGAATTCGAATATTCCGATCTGGTTGCGGAAGAGTTCAAAACCCGGCACCACAAGTTTGCGCTGCCCAATTCCGAGATACTGAAGCGGCTGCCCGATGCGATACGCGAGATGTCCGAGCCCATGGCAAGCTATGACGTGACGGCTTTTTATCTGCTGGGCGAGCGCGTGTCCCGGGAAGTCAAGGTCGTGCTGGCAGGGCAGGGGGCCGACGAGGTGTTCGGCGGCTACTTCTGGTATCCGCGCATGGATGCCGAGAAAGGCACTGCGCTAGAGCGGTTCTCGCGGCATTATTTCGACCGCGATCATGCCGAGTATCTGGAAATGATGAACGACGAATATGCGGTGCACGATGTCACGAGCGCATGGGTATCCGAACAGCTAGAGCAGCAAGGAGCGGATGAGTTTCTGGACCAGGTGTTCAGGCTCGATGTGACGCGCCTGATGGTGGACGATCCGGTCAAGCGCGTGGATAACATGACCATGGCCTGGGGGTTGGAGGCGCGTGTGCCTTTTCTCGACCACGATCTGGTCGAGCTGGCAGCCAGGATGCCGCCCCAACTGAAGCTCAAGGAAGGCGGCAAGTTTCCCCTCAAGGCCGTTGCGCGCGGTCTGATACCGGATGCGGTGATTGACCGCGCAAAGGGTTATTTTCCGGTGCCTGCGTTAAAGCATGTCCGCGGCGATTTTCTCGGGAAGATAGCCTCCATCCTGAATTCGGATGCATGCATCAGGCGCAATCTTTACAGGCGCAGCTATGTGGAGAAGCTGCTGGCAAGTCCCGAGGCGCATCTCACGCGCATCCAGGGCAGCAAGCTCTGGCATCTGGCGCTGCTCGAATGGTGGCTGCAGGTCAATGTGGATGAAGCCAGTAGCTAGCAGTTAGTTATTGGTTGATATTTTTGCAGCAAGCCGCCAGAGCGAGGTAGTTTCGGCCTTGCGTGCTTCATGCAGCGCATCGCTGGCATCGGAGACCTTCGGGTGATGGGGCTTTGCATCCAGTTTTCCCAGGACGGCGAGCCCCGCCCTGTCCATCATGTCGAGCAGCTCTGCGCGGCTGCGCAGCCCGAGATGTTCCGCAAGGTCCGAGAGGATCAGCCAGCCTTCGCCATTTTCTTCGAGGTGGGACGCAAGCCCGTTGAGGAATCCCTTGAGCATGCGGTTCTCCGGATCATAGATCGCATGTTCCAGAGGGGAAGCCGGGCGCGCGGGCACCCAGGGCGGATTGCAGACTGCCAGGGATGCGCGCCCTTCCGGAAACAGATCGGCTTCGGCGATTTCGACCTGTGCATTCAAGCCCAGTCGTTCGATGTTTTCCCGCGCCGAGATCAGCGCGCGCTGATCCTGGTCTGTGGCTATGACGCGCTTTATGCCGCGTCGTGCCAGCACGGCGGCAAGCACACCTGTGCCTGTGCCGATGTCGAATGCGACGGGATGTGTCTTTAGCGCATCCGGCAGAGGTGCCTTGGCCACGAGATCGACATATTCGCCGCGCACCGGGGAGAACACGCCGTAATGCGGATGGATGCGCGAATTCAGAAACGGAATCTGTACGCCGCTCTTGCGCCATTCATGCGCGCCTGTCAGCCCCAGCAGCTCGCGCAGCGATGCGACATAGGGTTCTTTCGCCGGGCCGTAAGCTTCTGCGCATGCGCAGCGCATATCGGGTGCGCGGGACAGCGGGATGCTGTGGTCGGCATTGAAAGGGATCAGCAACATGGCCAGGGTGCGTGCGCGCTGCGACCTGGCCTGGCGGTAAAGGTGGAAGGCTTCGGCGGGTGAGGAAGGCGAGGCCTTCTTTGGTTTCCTGTCCGCGCGCCGCGCCATCGCATTGAGCAGCTGGCGCGCATTCTGGAAATCCCCGCGCCACAGCAGCGCCGTGCCCTCGCAGGCGAGACGGTAGGCTGCATCGGCCCTCATGCGGTCGTCTGCAATCACCACGCGCCTAGGCGCAGGCATGCCGCTCTCTGAACGCCAGACGGCAGAACAATCCCTGCCTGCCTCATGCCAGTGAATGACCGAATTCATTTACCTGCCTTCTTCCCGTTTCAATTGCTGGTAGCGCAGCCTTGCCTCATGGTCGTCGCGCGCCGTGGTGATCTCGCGCATCACGGCCTTGACGTCGGCTATTCTCTGGTTTTCCTCGATGCGTCCGGTCAGCACCGTGTCGGGAAAAAGTTCGCCGCGCTGGTATATCGCCCAGATCTCACTGCCATACTGGCTGTCCTTTAGCTCGGGTGCGAACTGGGAAAAATAATTGGCCAGATTGTCGACATCCCGCTTCAGCATCCTGCTGGCATTGTTGTTTGCGGCGGCATCCACCGCCTGGGGCAGGTCTATGATCACCGGCCCATTTTCATCGACGAGTATGTTGAATTCCGACAGGTCGCCGTGCACGATGCCCGCGCACAGCATCAGCACGACTTCGCGTATCAGCCTTGAGTGAAACTCTCGCGCCTCGTCCGCGGTCAGTTCCAGGTCGTTTAGCCTGGGGGCTGCCGCACCGTTTCCGTCGGTCACGAGCTCCATCAGCAGCACGCCCTCGAAAAAACCGAAGGGGCGAGGCACGCGCACGCCTGCACTGGCCAGCTTGTACAGCGCGTCGACTTCGGAGCGCTGCCAGGCGGATTCCTGTTCCTGCCTGCCGTAGCGAGACCCTTTTTCCATCGCGCGCGCCTGGCGGCTGTTCTTTACCTTGCGCCCCTCTGTGTAGTGCACCGCCTGATGAAAGCCGCGCCGGTTGGCTTCCTTGTAAACCTTGGCACAACGTATCTCGTCGCCGCACTGGACGACATACACGGTCGCCTCCTTGCCGCTCATCAGCTGGCGCAGCACGGAATCCACGAGACCGTCTTCGACCAGAGGCAGAATTCTTTTCGGTATTTTCATTGGAGTGCGATTTCGGACGAGCGGCTGACCATCGCCTCGCGCGATGCGGGGGTTTCCAGGCTGATGCGGCCAAGCTTCCCCGCGCGAAATTCGGTCAGCAGTATCATCGCGGCCTTTTCGAGGTCGGGCTCTCCGCCGCGCCCCTTGATCAGGCAGCCGCGTTTCTTTGCGATGGCTGTGACCACGTCAACGCCGTCCATTCCGGCAGTCCCGAATCCGAAGCGTTCGGTCAGACGTTCGGGGTAGTGCGCAAGCAGGTTGTCGGCCAGATGCTCTGCGACCTCTTCCTCGATCACCGCATTGCGCCCGATCGCGTGTATCGCGGCGAGCATGAAACCGTCCTCCTCGAATTCGATCTTCGGCCACATCAGGCCAGGCGAGTCGGTGAGCGTCATCTGGTCGCTGATCTTGTGGCACTGCTGGGACTTGGTCACCGCGGGCTCGTCGCCGACATTGGCCACGCGGCGCTTCAGCAGCATGTTCATCAGCGTGGATTTGCCGACGTTGGGTATGCCCATGATCATCAGGCGCAGCGGCTTGTGCGTGCTGTTGCGATGGGGTGCGAGCGGCTGGCAGAGCCTGGGAACGCGGGCCGCGTCTGTTGCGCTCTTGCAGGAAAGCGCGACTGCGGAAACGCCCTGTTGTCTGTTGTAAAAATCCAGCCACTGACTGGTGATTGCGGGATCGGCCAGGTCGGCCTTGTTGAGTATCTTGAGGCAGGGGCGCTGGCGGTGCTCGCGCAGCTCCCTGATCATCGGGTTGGCGCTCGCCTCGGGCGCGCGCGCGTCCAGCACCTCGATCACGACATCGGTGAACTCCATCGTCTCGCCGGCTTTTCTGCGCGCTGAGGTCATGTGACCGGGAAACCACTGTATTGCCATTCTTAATCCAGTTTTGTAAAAGGTGGGGCAAGCTGCGCCAGTTGCGTTTCGTCGAGATAGCACCATGAACCGGGTGCGATGCCAAGCTCTGCGAGTTTCAGGTTGCCGATCTGAGTGCGGACAAGTTCCGTGCAATGATTACCTGCCGCCGCCAGCATGCGCTTCACTTGGTGGTATTTTCCCTGTTCTAGCACGATTTCCAGTTGATATTCGCCACTCTTCCTGCAGTATTCCGCCGCAAGCAGGCCGGGCTCGTCGTGCAGTTTCACCCCGCCCAACAGCAGTCCGACCAGGTCGGGCGTCACAGGGTCATGCGTGGTTGCGGCATAGACCTTGGGAACATGGCGCTTCGGCGAAGACTGCGCGTGGATGAAGGCACCGTCATCGGACATCAACAGCAGTCCGGTGGTGTCGTGATCCAGTCTTCCGACGGGTTGCACATCGCGCAGTGCGAACTGGTCGGGCAAGAGGCTCAGGACGCCGGGATGATGGCTGGGTTTTCTCGAGCACTCGAAGCCGGCTGGCTTGTATAGCGCGATATACACCTGCTCCCGATATGTCCAGGGTTCGCCGAAAACGGTGAATTGCAGTCCTTCAGTTTCAATCTGAAGCCCAGCGTCCGTGACAACGTCGCCGCCGATGCTGAAGTCGCCATTGCCTATCAGCCCCCTGCACCATTTGCGCGTGCCAAAACCCTGCGAATGTAGGATGCGATCGAGGGTCATTTTGCTCATGGCCGGGATTTTAACAGAATCAATGTCATGACAAGTGGCGAGTAGTAAGTCGGTTTTGCCACTTGCTACTCGCCAGTGTTGGGGAACTGGCCATCCACATAAAACCACAGGCCGTCTTCAAACACGAAGCGGCTGATTTCGTGAAGTCGATGTGCGCGCCCTGCAATCCTGAATCGTGCGACAAATTCCACCGTGGCAGTATAAGTGGATTCTTGCGCGCTTTTTTTTATTTCAAGTCCCAGCCATTTCGCGCCATCATCGAAATTGATGCTTGCAGGGCGGGTATCCGGATGCCAGGTGTCAAGCAGGTAGGCATCGAGTTTTTTCACATACGCGCTGTAGCGCGAGCGCACCAGGCTTTCCGGATCGGTTGCGGGAGTGCCTTCGTGGTAGCGGTCGCAGCAGGGGGAGGATCCGCCGCAGGGACAGGCAGATAACGCAGCGTCCGCGCAGCGATTCGTTTGCTTCCTCGCATGCTTGCGGGAGAGGGTTGGAGAGAGGGAATTCATTGCCATGCGTGTGCGGATGCCAGCCTGCCTTGCAGCACCACGGGTTCGAACTGGATCACGCCGCTTTCGCCGGTCACCATGAGGCTGCCTTCCTGCAGGGTGCATTGCAGCTGTATGGTGCGTACAGCCAGTTTGGCCAGCGCCTGGGTGGCGTCGGCCGGCAATTTCAGCACGCTGAGATTTTCAAGGCGGGAGAGCTTGCCTCGATTTTCATTCCACCAGAGGTCGGCAGTGCGCCCGTAACTGATGACCACGACCTGGCCGCTTCTGCCTGAAGCGCGCCGCAGGAGGCGCTCGTCTGGCAGGCCGACCGATATCCAGAGTTCGATCGCGCCCGTGAGATCCTTCTGCCACAGGTCCGGCTCGTCATCGCTGCTGATGCCCTGTCCGAACAGCAGCGCTTCATCGGCGTAAAGCGCGAAGGCGATCAGGCGCACCATCAATCGCTCATCGGTCTCCGATGGATGTTGCGCCAATGTCAGCTGATGATCGGCATAGTAGTGGCGATCGAGGTCTGCAATCTGCAGGCTGGCTTTGTGGACGGTTGCTTTGATGGCCATTTGAGGGATGAGTTGATGGGCAGGGCCGCATTCTAACTTCATAATGGGTGCGATGGTATTGCAACGCTGTTCGGACTATAATTGGCGAGTCTATATAGTCAGGTTCACTACACGATGCAGTTGTTTGCCTTTGGCCTTAACCATCAGACGGCGCCGCTCGCCGTGCGCGAGCAGGTCGCGTTCAGCATGGACGGGATAGAGAACGCGCTGCGGGATCTGGTGGGCAATGGCGCGGCAAAGGAGGCCACGATACTGTCCACCTGCAACCGCATGGAGCTTTACTGCAATGCTGCAAAGCCCGATCACGCGATAGACTGGCTGGCTCAATACCACCATCTTCCGCGCCGCGACCTTGAACCCTATCTCTATGCTCTGCCGCGCGAGCAGGCGGTCAAGCATTCCTTCCGGGTGGCAAGCGGCCTGGACTCCATGGTGCTTGGCGAGCCGCAGATACTGGGACAGATGAAGCAGGCGGTGCGCCAGGCAGAACAGGCGGGCACCATGGGCATACTGCTGCACAAGCTGTTCCAAAATACTTTCTCGGTCGCCAAGCAGGTGCGCACCGAAACCGAGATAGGCGCAAACCTCGTTTCGATGGCCGCTGCGGCGGTGAGGCTTGCCGAGCGCATCTTCACAAGCATAGCCGATCAGAAGGTGCTGTTCGTGGGTGCGGGCGAGATGATAGAGCTCAATGCGGTGTATTTCGCGGCGCGCAATCCGAAGAGCATCACGGTCGCCAACCGCACGCTGGAACGCGCGCAGACGCTGGCGCGGCAGTTCAACGGCACAGCGATCACCCTCTCCGACCTGCCGGAGCAGCTGGCGCAACACGACATCATCGTCACCTGCACAGCCAGCCAGTTGCCTATCCTGGGCAAGGGCATGGTCGAGCGCGCGCTCAAAGTCCGCCGCCACAAGCCTCTGTTCATCGTCGACCTTGCCGTGCCGCGCGATGTGGAAACCGAAGTGGCCGAGCTTAACGACGTATTCCTGTACACCGTGGACGACATCGCAGACGTGGTGAAGGATGGCTTGGAGGCGCGCCAGGGCGCGGTCAAGGAAGCCGAGGTCATCATCGATTCGGGCGTGTCCAATTTCATGCACTGGATGGAATCGCGCGATGTGGTGCCGACCATACGCGCGCTGCGCGAGCATGCCGAAAGCAACCGCCAGCAGGAGCTGGAGAAGGCGATGCGCCTCCTTGCGCGGGGAGAGAGTCCGGAGAAGGTGCTGGAAGCGATGAGCCGCGGGCTGACCAACAAATTCCTGCACGCACCCACCCATGCGCTGAACCAGGCGCATGGCAACGACAGGGACAGCTTTGTCGAAACGGTGCGCAGGCTGCATCACCTGCAGTCCGAAGACTGACCTCACAAACGCAATGAAAAAGAATATCGCCACCAAGCTCGCTCAGCTGAGCGAGCGTCTAGTCGAAGTCAACCAGCTTTTGAGCACTGAGGAAGCCACCCGCGACATGGATGCCTTTCGCAGGCTGAACCGCGAGCGCGCCGAGCTTGAGCCCGTGGCCGAACTGTTCCATGCCTACCAGTCCTGCGAGGCTGACATCGCGGTCGCGCGCGAGATGGCGGAAGACCCCAAGATGCGCGAGTTTGCCGAGACCGAAATCAGGGAAGGCGAGGCGCGCCTGATACAGCTGGACGAGGATCTGCAAAAACAGCTTCTGCCCAAGGACCCCAACGACGAGCGCAGCGTTTTCCTCGAGATACGCGCAGGCACGGGAGGAGACGAGGCGGCGCTGTTTGCAGGGGATCTGTTCCGCATGTATTCGCGTTTTGCGGAGCGCCGCCGCTGGCAGGTCGAAGTGATTTCGGCAAGCGAAGGCGAGATGGGCGGCTACAAGGAAATCATCGCGCGCATCGCGGGCCAGGGCGCATATTCCGTGCTGAAATTCGAATCCGGCGCGCATCGCGTGCAGCGCGTGCCCGCCACCGAGACTCAAGGGCGTGTGCACACCTCCGCATGCACGGTGGCAATAATGCCAGAGGTCGACGAGGTAAACGACGTGGTGCTCAATCCTTCCGACCTGCGCATAGACACTTTCCGCGCATCGGGTGCAGGCGGACAGCACATCAACAAGACGGACTCGGCGGTGCGCATCACGCATCTTCCGACCGGAGTGGTGGTCGAATGCCAGGATGGGCGTTCGCAGCATCAGAACAAGGCGCAGGCGATGCGCGTGCTGTCAGCCAGGATCAAGGATGCGCAGGTGCGCGCGCAGAACGCAGAGACAGCAGCCACGCGCAAGAGCCTGGTGGGTAGCGGCGACAGGTCAGAACGCATACGCACCTACAACTTTCCGCAGGGTCGTGTGACCGATCACCGCATCAACCTCACGCTGTACAAGATGGATGCGATCATGGACGGCGACATCGGCGAGCTCACCTCCGCGCTGATGGCAGAACACCAGGCGGAACAGCTCGCCGCGATGGCCGAGGATACCGGCGTCTGATTTGCCGCCTGTTTGCCAGCGGATGCTGCGCCTGAAGGAGCTTTCTGGATTGGTCGGCTTGCAGCAAACAATAATCAATTCAAACCGGGCCGAATACCGATCCATATGGTGTGACGGTTGCCGCGCTTTGCTTGATGCGATCCTGCGCGCTGCTCTTTCACTTCAAAACCTGCCTTTCGCATGCGTCTGGCAAATTCGGGATCGGATGTGGCCGACCAGACGGTGAGCACGCCGCCGGGTCTAAGCGCATTAAAAGCAAGATTCAGTCCGCGCAAACTATACAGCGCTGCGTTGTCATCATGGGTAAATGGGCACGGGCCATTGTCCACATCGAGCATGATCGCGTCGAAATCTTTATGCTTTTGCATCACCTGCGCGACGTCCTGTTCCAGCACAAGGACGCGTGCATCGTTCAGTGGAAATCCGGCAAGATGGCCCATATATTCACGGTTCCAGCGCACCACAGCGGGAATCAATTCAGACACCGTGATCTGTGCATCGGGACCGGTGTTGGACAATACGGCAGCCAGTGTAAAACCGATGCCGAGACCGCCCACCAAAAGGTGCGGGCATTTGCGGCCTGCAAGATGATTGCAGGCAAGTTCTGCCAGCATATCTTCGGAGTGGTGGGCGCGGCTATTCATCAGTTCTCCCGCCTTGTCCACGCGGATGGAGAATTCGTCGCCGCGCCGGTATAGCCGCAGTGTTGCGCCTGCATGGGATGCGGTATCGATCAGGTTATAGGGAATCATGTCTGCTTTCGTCGGGTCCGGATGCTTCGTTACCGGAGACAGTCTACGATAGAATGCGAATTACCGGGCTTTACGTTTCACTGGATTCTGCCAGGCTATATCAGGCAAGGCACCCTCAGGCAAAAATCCGCTCGACGATTTATTCGGGAAACCCTAGAGAAACTCTGATTTATTCGGTTTTGTCATTCCCGCACCCGATTAAATCATTCGGGTGTGGGAGCACGGTTGAATAAAGTCACTGGATTTCCGCCTTCGCGGAGATGACGAATAAATCTGCGTTTCCGTGCCTTTATACCAAGTGCGATCAACTCAGGAGAGAATATGGAGCTGTTTGAAATTCCACCGTCGGGAAATTGCCACAAGATCCGGCTGTTGTTATCGTTTCTGCAATTACCCTATCGGTCCGTGGTGATCGACGCGGCAAACCTCGAGCAAAAGTCGGAAGCATTTTTAAGGATGAATCCGTTCGGTCAGGTGCCTGTGCTAAAGGATGGTGAAACCGAGGTGTGGGACAGCCAGGCGATTCTGATCTATTTGGCGAGACAATATGCCGATCCCTCGTGGTTGCCACTCGATGCTGTTGCCATGTCGAGCGTGATGGAATGGCTGTCGGTTTCCGCCAATGAAATTTCCAGGGGTCCTGCGTCGATACGCGCGCATTACAAGTTCGGGCGGCCTGTTGCGATGGAAGAGGCACAGCAGGTGACGGCAGGCATATTGCAGGTGCTGGAGCGGCATTTAAAAACACGGGACTGGCTGGCTGCAGATCACATCACGATCGCGGACCTTGCGGTCTATCCTTATATTGCGCTGGCCCCTGAAGCCAGGATAGACATGGGCCAATATCTTTCGATTTGCAACTGGATGACGCGCATCCAGGCCTTGCCGAACTATGTGGGCATGCCGTACATGTGGCAAAGTGCGGGTTAAAGTCTGACATGCATGCGCCGGATTGCAAGTCATTTCTGGCGAGTCTGGCTATAATCATTTCGTAGTAAAATGCTCGAGTTAATTCCCCCAGTAGAAATTATGAACCCACTATTAGACTTCACTGGTCTGCCGCGTTTCGGCGAGATCAGACCCGAACATGTAGCTTCTGCGATCGAACAGCTGCTGGCCGAATGCCGCTCGCTGATTTCCCGCCTGCTGCAAGACAAGGAATTGCCCACCTGGGACAACTTCGTCGTGCCTATGGAGGATGCACACGAACGCCTTTCCCGCGCATGGGGGCCGGTGGGGCACCTGAATGCGGTGATGAATTCTTCCGAGTTGAGGGAAGCCTACAATGCGACGCTGCCTGTGATCACGCAGTATTACGCGGAGCTTGGGCAGAACCTGGCGCTTTATGAGAAGTTCAAGGCATTGCGCAATGGCCCCGAATTCGGAACACTGAATGCGGCGAGAAAGAAGATAATCGAGAACGAGCTGCGCGATTTCCGTCTGGGGGGAGCAGAGCTTGCCGATGACAGCAAGGCGCGCTACCTTGAAATCCAGGAGAGGCAATCCGAGCTGTCTTCCCGTTTCTCCGACAACCTGCTCGATGCGACCAACGATTTCACGCTGCTTGTCGAAAACAGGCATGAACTCTCCGGCCTGCCCGAAGATGTGCTGGAGGCAGCGCATGAGGCTGCCGTCGAAAAAAGTAAAGCAGGCTGGCTGTTCACGCTGAAGGCGCCCTCCTATATGCCAGTGATGCAGTTCGCCGACAACCGGAATCTTCGCGAGAAAATGTACCGCGCCTATGCGACGCGCGCATCCGAATTCGGCAAGCCCGAGTGGGACAATTCGGCGCTGATGGACGAGATCGTTGAACTCAGAGGCGAGGAAGCGCGCCTTCTGGGTTTTGCCAGTTACGGCGAGCTCTCGCTTGCCGCAAAGATGGCAGAGACGCCGGGGCAGGTGGTGGAGTTCGTGCGCGAGCTGGCGCGCCGCTCGCGTCCCTTCGCCGAGAAGGATCTTGCGGAACTGCGCGACTTTTCGGGCATTGAGCTTGGACTGAACGAACTCCACTCCTGGGATTTCGCATACGCGAGCGAGAAGCTGCGCGAGCAGCGCTATGCGTTCTCGGAGCAGGAAGTGAAGGAATACTTTCCAGAGGATGCGGTGCTTTCCGGACTTTTCAAGCTGGTCGGGACGCTTTACGGCCTGAAAATCGAAGAGGCGAAAGCGCCCGTGTGGCACGAGAGCGTGCGCTTCTTCGACATCAGGGAAGCGGACGGCAAACTTGTCGGCCAGTTCTATCTCGATCTCTATGCGAGGAACAGCAAGCGCGGCGGTGCATGGATGGACGACGTGATCACGCGCCGCCGTCTGGAGTCCGGCATACAGACGCCGGTTGCGTACATGAACTGCAACTTTTCCGCGCCTGTCGGCGGGAAGCCCGCGCTATTCACGCACGACGAGGTCATCACGCTGTTCCACGAATTCGGACACGGCCTGCACCATCTGCTGACCGAAGTGGAAGACCTGGGCGTGTCCGGCATCAACGGCGTGGAATGGGATGCGGTCGAGCTGCCCAGCCAGTTCATGGAAAATTATTGCTGGGAATGGGAAGTGCTCTCCGGCATGACGCGTCATGTTTCAACCTCGAAGCCGCTGCCGCGCGCGCTGTTCGACAAGATGCTGGCCGCGAAGAATTTCCAGAGCGGCCTGCATAGCCTGCGCCAGATCGAGTTTGCGCTGTTCGACATGCTGATGCACAGCGCGTTCAAGCCCGGCGGCGGGAAAACGATATTACAGTTGCTGGACGAGGTGCGCGCCGAGGTGGCGGTCCTGATCCCGCCCGAATACAACCGCTTCCCGCACAGCTTCTCGCACATCTTCGCGGGGGGCTATGGGGCGGGCTATTACAGCTACAAGTGGGCGGAGGTGCTGTCGGCAGATGCATACAGCCTTTTCGAGGAGCACGGCGTGCTGAATCCTGCGGTGGGCGCAAAATTCCGCAGCGAGATTTTGGCGGTCGGCGGTTCGCGCGATGCGATGCAGTCTTTTGTCGCTTTCCGCGGACGCGAGCCCGCAATCGATGCACTGCTCCGGCACAACGGCCTGATCGAACACGCATGAAGCTTGCGACCTGGAACGTCAATTCGCTGAAGGTGCGCCTGCCGCAGGTGCTGGACTGGCTTGCCGCGAATCCTGTCGATGTGTTGTGCCTGCAGGAGACCAAGCAGCAGGACGCGGATTTCCCGAAAGAAGAACTGCAATCTGCAGGCTACCACAGCGTGTATTCGGGCCAGAAGACTTACAACGGCGTTGCGATCCTGAGCCGAGAGACGGCGCTCGACGTACAGATGGGCATTCCAGGGTTTGATGACGAACAGAAGCGCGTGATCGCAGCAACTTTTGACGGCATCCGCGTGGTCGATGTATATATCCCGAACGGCCAGAGCGTCGATTCGGACAAGTACCGCTACAAACTCGACTGGCTCAACGCCTTGCGCGGCTGGCTGGAACAGGAACTGCAGCGTTTCCCGAGGCTCGTTCTGCTCGGCGACTACAACATCGCACCCGAGGACCGCGACGTTCACGATCCTGCTGCATGGGCAGGCAACGTGCTGGTCTCAGAGCGCGAGCGCGAGGCGTTTCGCGCATTGCAGGCGCTGGGCCTTACGGATAGCTTCCGGCTTTTCGAACAACCCGAGAAATCCTTCAGCTGGTGGGACTACCGCATGATGGCGTACAGGCGCAACATGGGTTTGCGCATTGACCATATACTGATCAGCGAGCCCTTGGTTGTGCAGTGCAAGGGCTGCATTATAGACAAGACGCCCCGAAAGCTTGAGCGGCCATCGGATCACACGCCTGTGATCGTCGAGCTGTAGGGCCAATTCTGGATTTGGATTTTGTTATCCACGGTTTGCCGCGAATCACGCGCAGCCACAACTAACCGTTCGAACCGAACATCATCCTCCGGGCGACAAACTTCTTCGCGAGGGGCAGGCAGTCAAGTGCCGTGAGCGCAGCGGCGCGCAACGGAGAAACCAGTTGCAGGTCGTTTGAGAACAGCCTCACCAGACTGTCCGTGAATCCGATGCCCGCCTCTCGATCGGTGCGGCGTTTTTTGCGGTAGCCCGCAAGCATCGTTTCCGTGCCGAGCGCATCAGGAACTGTATCCAGTATTTCCTGGGCAAGCTCCCATGCATCGCGCAGCCCCATGTTGAAGCCCTGCCCGGCGACGGGATGCATGGTCTGCGCGGCATTGCCTATCAGCACTACGTGAGACATGGGCGATGGCACTTCCGCCTTTTTGAGGCCCAGTGGGAAGGCGCTGCGCTTTGTGACGCTCAAAAATCTTCCGACGCGGTCGCCGAAGTGCCTGTATAACTCGTCCAGAAACCGCCCGTCATCCCAGGATCGCATCTCATCCACCTTCAGATGGGGTGCTGTCCAGACCAGCTCGTAGCCGTCCATGTAGGGAAGCAGCGCCAGCGGACCCTCGGGCGTGAAGCGTTCGAATGCGGTGTCAGGTTTTGGAAATGCAGAAGTCACATGGGTGATCAGCGCGCTTTGACCATAGTCGCGCGTCTTCGGGGGGAAGCGTACGGAGAGCAGTTTTCCGCCGTCGGCCAGCACTGCAAGGCGCGCACGGAGCCTGTATTCCTCGCCATCCAGCTGATAGCTGATGGCTGCATGATCTGCGGCACCCTCAAGCCCCGTGACATGCGCGCCGTATATCGTGTGACTGAAGCGTAATGCCTTCTGCAGTGAAGGGTAGGGAAGCACATAGCCCAGTTCCGGCACCCTTAGTTCTGACGAATGCAGGACAGTGCGCCCGAAGCTCTGCTTCTGCGAGATGTGGATGGTGCGTATCGCTGATACATCCTGCAGTGCATCCCACACGCCCAGGCGTTCGAGCAGCAGCCTGCTTCCATAAGAGAGCGCGAGCGCGCGCGCGTCGGAGCTTTCCCCGCTGCCCGCCTCGAGCAGGCAAATGTCGAGGCCACTGTCTTTTAAAGCCAGTGCTAACGCGCTGCCGACGGGTCCACCGCCGATGATCGCGATGTCGTGGGTATGATAGTTGTTCATGATTTTTTCATCAGTTCCTCGATCGCTGAAACGGTTTTCGGCGCAGCATCGGTCAGTACTTCGTTGCCTATATCCGTGATGACAACATCGTCTTCGATGCGTATGCCGATGTTCCAGAGCGCGCGCGGCACGTCGCCGGATGGGCGGATATAGCAGCCGGGCTCCACGGTCAGCACCATGCCTGGCTGCAGGCTGCGCCATGCATTGTCTATCTTGTAGTCGCCGACGTCGTGCACGTCCATCCCCAGCCAGTGGCCGGTGCGATGCATGTAGTATTTTCTGTAGCTTTCGTCCTCAAGTACGCTATCAACCGTGCCGCAGCAGAGTTTGAGGTCGATGAAGCCCTGAATCAAAACGTGCAGTGCGGCATTGTGCGGCGCTTCCCAGCTGTTGCCCGGTCTTGCGGCATCGATTGCGGCCATCTGTGCGGCCAGCACGATTTCGTATACATGTTTTTTCGCGCCGGTGAATTTTCCGCTCACGGGATAGGTGCGAGTGATGTCAGAGGCATAGCCTTCGAATTCGCATCCCGCATCGATCAGCAGAAGATCGCTCTGCTTCAGCCTTGCGTCGTTGGCGATGTAATGCAGCACGCAGGAATTTTCGCCTGCCGCCACGATGGAAGTATAGGCGGGATTGCGCGCACCGTTCCTGCAAAATTCATGCAGCAATTCCGCCTCGACTTCATATTCGAAAATTCCCGCGTGCACGAACTGCATCGCGCGCCTGTGCGCGGCGGTGGAGATGGCGGCGGCTTTGCGCATGATGGCAATTTCAAAGGTATCCTTGAACAGTCTCATCTCGTTGATCAGCATTCTGATGTCGCGAAACTCGTCTGGTGCACGGACACCGCTGCGCACCTTTGCCTGCACGGCCTCCCTGAGTTTCAACATGCGCTGATCCCAGTGAGCATCTGCGCCCAGAGGATAATAAAGCGTTGCCTGGTTTCCCATCAGCTCTGTCAGTTTCTGATCCAGCTCCGCGATGGGATGGGCGGCATCGAAACCGAACTCTTCGCGTGCGGCATCTGGCCCGAATCGGTAACCGTCCCATATTTCGCGTTCTATGTTCTTTTCACGGCAGAACAGGATGCTTTGCCATACATCGCCGGAGACTAGCACCAGCACGGACTCGGGTTCGGCAAAACCGGTAAGGTAATAAAAGCTGCTGTCGAAGCGGTAAGGGTAATCCGAATCGCCGTTGCGACGCTGTTCTGGCGCATTGGGGATGATTGCGATGCCTCTGCCCATTTTTTCAAAAAGACGGGTGCGGCGCTTAGCATGGATATCAGTCATGGTCAGCCTGTTGTGAAGTGGTGAGATATGCATCGAGTGAAGCCAGGCGTTCGGGCGTGCCGACGTCCACCCAGACGCCCTTGTGATGTTCGCCCCCTGCCCTGCCAAGCGCGATCTGTTCTCTTAGCAGCGGGGCAAGGGGGGCGCGGCAGCCGCGCTGAATGCCGCAAAACAATGCAGGGCTGTAGATGCCTATGCCGCTGAAAGTCAAGAATAATACCTCGTGATTGAGGATTGAGGATTGAGGATTGAGGGGGGGTGGCGCAATGCGGTTACCCTGGAGTAGAAAATCGCCTTCTGGATGATGCGCCGGATTGTTGACCAGCACGAGATGCGCAACGTCATCCCTTGCGGTGAGATCCTCCTCAGCTTCCAGAAGGCGCGAGAAATCGTAGTCGCAATAGATGTCGCCGTTGACGACCGCGAAGGGGGAGTCGCCAAGAAGCGGCAGCGCGTTCGCAATTCCGCCTGCGGTCTCCAGCGCGCTTTCTTCAGCCGAGTATCGTATCTCTGCGCCGAATCTTCTGCCATCGCCCAGCCGCTCCTCGATCTGACCGCCCAAATGCGCATGGTTGATGACAATCTCCCTGATGCCGGCGCGCACCAGATTTTCGATGTGCCAGACGATCAGGGGTTTCCCGCCTGCTATGAGCAGCGGCTTGGGAATGCGGTCGGTGAGCGGCCTCATGCGCTCGCCGCGACCTGCGGCCAGTATCATGGCTTTCAATGTCGTATGCCTTTCACGTTTGCATCTTCTCCAGCCTTGCGTACTCGCAAGGGGTAGGACGTGGTTGCCAAGCCGATAAATTGGCAACACCCACGTGCGGAGAGGGTTGGGGCGAGGGGGAAACGCGTCCCCATGAGTTTATATCTGGCCACGTTAAAATCCATATCCCGTTGGTGTTTCCTTGGGTGGCTCCAGTTCATTGAGCAGGTTGAACAGGGGCTTGAGATCCTCGTAGCGCGCGCAGGCCGCGCGCAGGTATTCCATCACCAGCGGCATATCTTTCAGGTAGCCGTCCTTGCCGTCGCGGTGGTACAGACGCGCGAAGATGCCCAACACCTTGATGTGGCGCTGAACGCCCATCAGCTCGAAGTCGCGGTAGAATTCGCCGAAATCTTCCTGCACAGGAAGACCTGCGCGCCTTGCCCTTTCCCAGTAGGCGATCAGCCAGTCTATGATCTGTTCCTCGTCCCATTTGATGTAGGCATCCTTGAACAGAGACGCCAGGTCGTAGGTGATCGGGCCGTATACCGCATCCTGAAAGTCGATGATGCCCGGGTTGGGCTCGGCCACCATCAGATTGCGCGAGTGGTAGTCGCGGTGCACATAGACGCGCGGCTGCGCGAGATTGTTGGCGATTATGCGCGAGAAGACGGCATCGAGTCTTGCGTTTTGCACATCGCTCAAGGTTATACAAAGGTGCTTTCTGATATACCACTCGGGGAACAGGCGCATCTCCTTCAGAAGCAGTTCCTCGTCATAGGGCGGCAGTTCGTTCTCATTCGATGCGATCTGTATCCTGACCAACGCGCGGGTCGCTGCGCCATAAAGCTCGCGCGCGTTGTTCCCGTTCAGCGCCTGCAGATAGGTGGTGCTGCCAAGATCGGACAGCAGCATAAATCCCTGAGACAGGTCCTCGGCATGTACGTGGGGCACATGTACGCCTGATTTTTCGAACAGGCGGGCGACATGCAGAAACGGCCTGCAGTCCTCGTGACTGGGCGGGGCATCCATTGCGATCAGGGTACGATCTTTGAAGGTTGCGCGGAAATAGCGCCTGAAGCTGGCATCGGCCGAAGCGGGCGCGAGGCTGAACGTTTCGCCGGGGAAAAGGCCTTTTAGCCATGAGATGAGTTGTTGCTGACGTTGCATATTGGGCTTTGGGTTGTGCTTAATGGTAAACTTGCAAAAGTTTACCACCTTCTCGATATTATGCGGTTTCGTCTCAAGCCCGTTGCGTTCACTTTGCTTTGCGTCTTTACCCATCCTGCCATTGCTGAAGAACTTCGCCCACAGCAAAGCGACCAGGCCGGTGCCCAGGACGCTCCCGTTTATCTGGATGCGGACAATCTCACGGGCAAGCAGAAGGATCAGGTAGAGGCGGTCGGCAATGCCGTGATGACCAGGGATGACGAGAAGGTGAGCGCTGACCGCATGCTGTACAACCAGGAAACGAGCGATGTCGAAGGATACGGCTCTGTCGTCCTGGAGCAGAAAGGCAGCACCATGAGCGGGCCATACATGAAGATGAACATGGATACTTATGCAGGTTTCATGGAGCAGCCGCAGTATTTCATCAAGCTGACCGGAGGTCACGGAACCGGCGACATGGCGCACATACAAGACAAGCAGCATTACACGCTGGACAACGCGACTTATACGACCTGCCGCGCGGATGATGAGGACTGGCAGGTCAAGATGGACACGCTGGAGATAGATCGCGCACAGCAGACCGGCATCGCGCGCAATGCCTGGGTGGAATTCATGAATGTGCCCATCCTTTATTCTCCCTACATGGACTTTCCGCTGGGGAACCAGCGCAGATCCGGCTTTCTTTCGCCGATATTCGGTGGCACCACCAACAGCGGCAGCGAGCTCGCGCTGCCCTATTACTGGAACATCGCGCCGAACTACGACGCGACTTTCATGCCGCGCATACTGGCCAAGCGGGGCATACAGCTGAACAATGAATTCCGCTATCTGGACGCAAATTATTCCGGCACTGTCCAGGCAGACATCCTGCCTAACGATGCGATCACAGGCACCAACCGTACCCACTTCAGCCTGGTACACAACGAGTCGTTCGGGGGAGGGCTGACAGGCAGCGTCAATTACAACCATGTGTCTGACAGCGCTTATTACATGGATCTGGCTGATACGGTGAACGTGACCTCCCAAGTCGACCTGCTGCAAGATGCGGAGCTCAATTACAACGCGGGATGGTGGAACAGCACGGTGCGCATGCAGCAGTTTCAGGCACTGCAGAACCCGCTGGCGCCGATCGCGATACCCTATGCGATGCTGCCGCAGATACTGCTTAACGGGCAGCGCGATTTTGGCGATGCGAATTTCACCTTTGCAGGCGAGTATGTGGATTTCGTGCATCCCACTGCGGTGAATGCGCAGCGGCTGGTGATTCAGCCCAGCATTAGCTATTCGCTGATCAATGCGCCCGGCTATTACGTGACGCCCAAGTTCACGCTGAACAGTACGACGTATGTGATGGGCATCAACAACGCGACCGCAATACCGGATACAACTCGAACTCTGCCAATGTTCAGCCTGGACAGCGGCATGTCGTTCGAAAAGGACATGAGCTTTAAGGGCGAAAACTATGTGAATACCCTGGAGCCGCGCGCCTACTATGTTTATGTGCCCTACAAAAACCAGGACATGCTGCCGGTGTTTGACACCGCACAGGTGCCGCTGACCTTTCCCCAGATGTTCACCGAGAACCGTTTCATCGGCAACGACCGCATAGGGGATGCGAATCAGGTGACGCTGGGACTGACCTCGCGCTTTCTCGGGCAAAACGACGGGGTCGAATACCTGAAATTCATGGTGGCGGAGATTTTCAGCTTTACCACTCCCAGGGTCAACCTGGTCGCGCCCACGACATCGAACAACAAGTCGGATATCATGCTGGGCGCATCGGGCCGCATCAGTTCGGAGTGGTCGCTTGACAGCGAACTGCAGTACAGTCCTGCGATGTCTGCGGTTCAGCACTACAATATCACGGCCAGCTACCGCCCCGAGGCGGGCAAGGTGCTTAACTTGGGCTATCGTTTTTTTGCCAGTACCCTAGGCGCGCTGATTCCCGGCATCGCCAACTCGACAGGCAACGCGATGGTCAACGGGGTCCTCTACCCGACCATTTACGGCATACCCTATACCACGATCAACGGGCTCAATTATGCGGTTGCAGCGCCCGCATTGCGGCAGATCAATATTTCTGGACAATGGCCGTTGACTAGGCATTGGCATGCGGTGGGGCAATGGAACTACTCCTTGCTGGACAGGATGCTGATCAACGGGGTCGCGGGGCTGGAATATGAACAGAGCTGCTGGGCGCTGCGCATCTTGATGCACAGTTTCGTTGCGGGCCTTGGCGTGAACAGCGCTGGCCAGCCCACGCCGATCAACGACACAGGTTTCCTCGTGCAACTGGAATTGAACGATCTGATCAAAGTGGGATCGGATCCTATGGCGCTCTTAAAGCAGAGCGTGCCAGGCTATACGAAGACGACTCTTGCTCCATGAATATCTTATGTTTGAAGGCTGACTATGTTTAAAATGAAAATACCCATTCTGTTTTGCGCAATGCTGCTGGCATTCAATCCCGCTGTCGCAAAGGACGATCCGGAGTCGCAGGTTGCGACGATAGACGATGTGGTCGTGGTGGTGAACGACGACGTGATCACCAGAAACGAGCTGGACGAGAGGGTGAAGTCGGTCATCAGCCAGCTACAGAAGCAGGGAACGCCATTGCCCGAGCAGGCGGTTCTGAAAAAGCAGATACTGGAGCGCATGATCACGGACATGCTGCAGTCCCAGTATGCGAAGGAGTCAGGCGTGCGCGTGGACGATACGCAGCTGGACCTCGCGATGACGAGCATAGCCCACCAGAACAATTTTGCGACGCTGGCCGAGTTTGTCGACAAGCTCAAATCCCAAGGCGTGGATGTCAAGAAATTCCGCGAAGAAATACGTTCTGAAATGGTTACCAAGAAGCTGCGCGACCGCGAAGTCGAGAGCAAGCTGGCCATCAGCGAGAAGGAGGTCGACAACTATCTCGCCAACAAGTCCAAGATGGGACTGGAGAACGAGGAGTATCACCTGGCCCACATCCTGGTGGTGGTGCCTGAGCAGGCCAGTGCAGACAAGATACAGGCGGCGCGCGAACGCGCGGAGCATGCGCTCTCCCAACTGGCGGCGGGCGCGGATTTTGCGCAAGTGGCGGCGGGCACTTCGGACGCGAATGACGCACTCAAGGGCGGCGACCTCGGCTGGCGTCCAACCGATCGCATCCCACCTTTGTTCTTGAACGAGCTCAAGTCGTTAAAAGTTGGCGAGAACACGGGGATATTGCGCAGTCCGAGCGGCTTTCACATACTCAAGCTGGTTGACAAGAGAAACGGCAGTGCACCCTTGGTGATCACGCAAACCCATGCGCGTCACATTTTGATCAAGACCAGCGAAATCACCACTTCTGCAGAAGCGAAGAAGCGCATCATGGCGATCAAGCAGCGCATCGATGCGGGTGCCAGCTTTGCGGAGGAGGCCAAGCGTTATTCGGAAGATGGAAGTGCTGCGCAGGGCGGCGATCTGGACTGGCTCTCGCCGGGACAGACGGTGCCCGAGTTTGAAGACGCGATGAACAAGTTGAAAGTCGGCGAGATGGCCGTGGTAGAGACGCAGTTCGGCTGGCATCTTATCGAGGTGCTGGCGCGGCGCAATACCGATGTCTCTGACCAGCAGAAACGCCAGCAGGCGCGCATGGCGATTGCTTCCTTCAAGTCAGAGGAACTGTATCAGGACTGGCTGCGCCAGTTGCGCGACCGCGCTTTCATCGAATACCACCTGGACGATGACCAGAAATAGGACAGCGCCGCTGGTCGTGACGTCCGGGGAGCCTGCGGGCATAGGCCCGGATCTCTGTGTGCAGCTCGCAGGATCGGACGTGGTCGTGATTGCCGACAGACATCTTCTGCAGCAGCGCGCCGAGTTGCTCGGCATCCCTCTGGAAATTCGTGAGTGGAAAGTAGAAAGTGGCGAGTCGAAAAAGCAGAACGGGCCATTGGCTGCTGACCACTCACTGTCTTTAATACATGTTCCGCTCTCCGCCCCTGTTTTGCCGGGCAGGCTTGATGTTGCAAACAGCGGCTACGTGCTGGCCATGTTGGAGCGCGCAGCAAGAGGCTGTCAGTCTGGGGAGTTTTCCGGCATGGTGACCGCACCCGTGCACAAGGGCATCATCAACGATGCCGGAATTCCTTTTACCGGGCATACCGAATTTCTGGCAGAGTTTACGCATACCCCGCAGGTGGTGATGATGTTGGTGGGCGGAGGGATGCGCGTAGCGCTTGTCACCACGCATCTGGCCTTGCGGGATGTCGCGGATGCGATCACCCCGGAACTGCTTGAAAGCGTGCTGCGCATATTGAATTTCGATTTGCAGCGCCGCTTCGGAATTGAGAAGCCGCGCATTCTGGTGGCTGGACTGAACCCTCATGCAGGTGAAGGGGGTTATCTGGGGCGCGAGGAGATAGAGGTCATGATTCCGGTGCTCGACAGGCTTCGTTTGGAAGGATTGAATGTCAGCGCGCCGCTGCCCGCGGATACGCTGTTCACGCCGGAGAGGCTGGCACTGTGCGATTGCGTGCTTGCGATGTATCACGACCAGGGGCTGCCAGTTTTGAAGCACGCGAGTTTCGGCCGTGGCGTGAATGTCACGCTTGGCCTTCCCGTCATCAGGACCTCTGTCGATCACGGTACGGCTCTCGATCTTGCGGGTACAGGGCGCGCCGACCTCGGCAGCATGAAAGAGGCGATCCTGGTGGCAAAACAGATGGCTCAAATCGATCATCCGGTATCGAAAAGGGGATGAGGTCTGAAAATCATTCGGTGTTTTCATATCGATTTCCGGGAAATTCAATGATGAACCAGAAATCAAATTGTCTTTCTCCGCGTCTCCGCGTGAAACTTTCGGGTTTATACGGTGCATAAAGCCAAGAAAAAATTCGGCCAGAACTTTCTGGTTGACGAAAACATCATCGCGGATATCGTCAGTGCGATCAACCCGCAGTTCGGCGACAACATGGTCGAGATCGGCCCGGGTCTTGGCGCGCTGACGCGCCCGCTGTTGAAGAGACTCAAATGCCTGCATGTGGTGGAGATAGACCGCGACATCATCGAAAGGTTGGAGAGCGATTATCCGCAGCCCAACGAAAAGCTGGTCATCCATGCGGGTGATGCGCTGAAATTCGATCTGGCCACACTCCCATCCCCGCTGCGCATCGCGGGCAATCTTCCGTACAACATCTCGTCTCCACTGCTGTTTCACTTTGCGGATCATGCCGATCGCATCGCCGACATGCACTTCATGCTGCAAAACGAGGTGGTCGAGCGCATGGTGGCCGAACCTTCCACCCCCGCCTACGGGCGGCTTTCGGTGATGTTGCAATACCGCTTTTACATGGAAAAGCTGCTCGACGTGCCGCCGGAATCGTTTCGTCCTGCGCCCAAGGTGAATTCTGCCATCGTGCGCATGATCCCGCTGCCTGCAGACCGGATCGAAGTGAAGAACGAGGCGCTTTTTGCGAGGAT
Organism: Pseudomonadota bacterium; assembly: GCA_021787435.1. Lineage (GTDB taxonomy): Bacteria > Pseudomonadota > Gammaproteobacteria > Burkholderiales > Gallionellaceae > Gallionella. The sequence continues at coordinate 115,140 of JAJYLY010000007.1, forward strand.
AGTCGGAGCGGCTTTCGGCCATCGCAGGAAAACCTTGCGCAACACCCTGCGGGAGTTTCTCGGTGAAAACGAATTCGCTGAGCTTGGCATCAACCCCCAGCTGCGCGCGGAAAATCTGTCGGTTTCAGAGTTTGCAAAAGTAACCTCGCATGTGGATGCGGGAAAGTAAAGCCAGAGGTAATAGCGGGTCGTTTAATGAACATTTCCTGACGGAGCGGGTGATGCGCGAAATCAAACTTGACAGTGGCTGTTCATGCCTGCTTTAATGCACGATGTTCATGGACTGAACGCACTTATGTTCGACGATACCACCAGCTACAGCCTGCTCAAAACCCTGGAAGAAAATCCCGGCCTTTCCCAGCGGGATCTGGCAAGGCGTCTGGGCATCAGCCTTGGCAAGGTGAACTTCTGCCTCAAGGCGCTGATCGCAAAAGGCTGCCTGAAAGTCGCCAATTTCCGCAGCAATGAAAACAAGCTTGCGTACGCCTATCTGCTCACCCCGCACGGAGTTGAACAAAAAGCGCGCATGACCGTGGAGTTCCTGCATATCAAGACGCGGGAGTACGAGCGGTTGCGCATGGAGATCGAGGAATTGAAGCGCGATGTTGAAGAGGCGCATTTATGAGCAAAGATCATCAGTTCTAAACGAAGAAAGCGAATCATGAATGAACACCAAAAGGTTGCATTGATCACAGGCGTGACCGGACAGGACGGCGCATATTTGTCGGAATTTTTGCTGAACAAGGGTTATATCGTTCATGGCCTCAAGCGCCGCAGTTCGCTCTTCAATACTGCGCGCATAGACCATCTGTTCCACGATGCACACGAAAAGGGTCTGCCGTTCTTCCTGCACCATGGGGATATGACAGACTCGTCAAGTCTCACGCATATCATTCAGAAGGTTCAGCCGGATGAGATTTACAACCTGGCCGCACAAAGCCACGTCGCGGTGTCGTTTGAAGAGCCGGAATACACTGCCAACTCCGATGCGCTCGGCGCGCTGCGAATTTTAGAAGCGATCCGTATCCTCGGCCTAGAAAAGAAGACGCGCTTCTATCAGGCATCCACCTCCGAGCTTTACGGCCTTGTGCAGGAAACCCCGCAGAAGGAGACTACGCCTTTCTATCCGCGTAGCCCCTATGCGGTGGCCAAGCTGTACGCCTACTGGATCACGGTGAATTACCGAGAGGCATATGGCATGTACGCCTGCAACGGTATCCTGTTCAATCACGAGTCGCCGATACGCGGAGAGACCTTTGTCACGCGCAAGATCACACGAGCATTGGCGCGCATCAAGCTCGGACTGCAGGAATGCCTGTATCTGGGCAATTTGAATTCGCTGCGCGACTGGGGGCATGCCAAGGACTACGTCGAGATGCAATGGCTGATGCTGCAACAGGACAAAGCGGAAGACTTCGTCATCGCCACCGGCGTGCAATACAGCGTGCGCGATTTCGTGAACGCAGCAGCCAAAGAGCTTGGGATGGAAATCGAATGGCATGGAAGTGGTGTTGACGAGAAGGGCTACTGGAAGAACAACCCTTCACCCCTTACTCCTCACGCTTCACCGATCGTCGCCGTGGACCCGCGCTACTTCCGCCCTACAGAGGTGGAGACACTGCTTGGGGATGCTAGCAAAGCCAGAATCAAACTCGGCTGGACACCCAGGATCAGCTTTGACGAGCTGGTTGCAGAGATGGTGCGCGAGGATTTGAAAAGCGCGGAGCGCGACGAACTGGTGAAGAAGCACGGTTATGTGGTATCCAGAAGTCACGAGTAACGCATGAACAGGGATGCAAAAATTTATGTTGCAGGCCATCGTGGTCTAGTGGGTTCTGCTCTCGTGAAACGCCTCCATGCCAAGGGTTATACCAACCCCTTGTTGCGCACTCATGACGAACTGGAACTGCTCGACCAGGCTGCCGTAAGTGCTTTTTTTGCTCAAGAGAAACCTGAATATGTGATACTTGCTGCGGCCAAGGTGGGCGGCATTCAGGCCAACAACACCTATCCGGCAGAATTCATCCACGACAATCTCGTTATTCAATCCAACATCATTCACAGCGCATGGCAGCATGGTGTTGTGCGTCTGCTGTTTCTGGGATCGAGCTGCATTTATCCCAGGGAAGCACCTCAGCCGATCAGGGAAGAATATCTGCTGACAGGTCCGCTGGAGCCCACCAATCGTCCGTATGCTCTGGCCAAGATTGCAGGCATTGAAATGTGTCATGCGTATAACCGGCAATACGGCACGCGTTACATAGCAGTCATGCCGACCAATCTGTACGGCCCCAATGACAACTACGACCTTGACAACTCTCATGTTCTGCCTGCACTGATCCGCAAGATGCATGAAGCGAAACAACGTGGTGACAAAGAAGTGGTGGTGTGGGGAACGGGCGCGCCACGGCGAGAATTTCTATACAGCGAAGATATGGCCGACGCCTGTCTGTATTTGCTGGAACAACCCGAGGAAAAACTTGTCAGCCTGTTCAGCAACGAGCAACCACCGCTGGTCAATATCGGCTGCGGTGAAGATTTGACCATACGCGAACTGGCTGGACTTGTGGCAGAAGTGGTTGGTTTTCAGGGTCGCCTTGCATTCGACATCAGCAAGCCGGACGGCACCATGCGCAAGGTGATGGATGTGTCCAAGATCAAGAAGCTTGGCTGGAAACCTGCAGTCGGCTTAAAAGAGGGCATAGCACAGACATACATGGACGCGGATTCAAGGATGAAGCAATTTTGGACAACTTGAATTTTCCATTCTGTGAACCCATAACGTGAATCTGCGGAATACACTAAATTATCTCCGGTTGCACCCCTTTCCTCAGGACACAGAGGATGGCAGGGCAGCCGAACGATACCGGCGAGCTCTTTTGACCATTGTGTCGAGCTTTGCATCACGCGGCATGAGCCTAATCATAATGCTCCTTACCGTCAACCTAACTCTGCCTTACCTCGGAAAGGAACGTTTTGGCGCCTGGATGACGATCGCCAGCTTGGCTACGATGCTGACCTTTTTAGATCTGGGAATCGGCAATGCACTGACCAACAAGGTCGCAAAGACTGCGAGTGCCGGCAACAAACCCCACTTGACCATAGTCATCAGTGGTGGTTTAGGCGTGCTGTGCATTGTTTCCCTGATCCTAGTTGTGCTGCTAGCGGGGATCGCCGCTGCACTACCTTGGTCATCGCTGATAAAGCTTCACTCAACACAACTGAACGATGAAGTCCGGCGGACGGCAATACTTTTTGCGGTTTTCTTTGGTGCATCCACCTTTACCAATGGCGTATCGCGTGTTCTTTACGGTCTGCAAAGAGGATTCGAAGTCCACCTTGCTGGCTCAATAGGTTCATTGGCAAGCTTGCTGGCGCTCTATTTCGCCGCACGTGCGCAAGCCGGTCTGCCAGTGCTCCTTTCATGCACCATGATGGGCGTACTGATTGCCAACCTTTTCTTACTCTCAAGGCTTTGGTGGGAAGGCCAATTCACCACTTCTCGATGGTATCGAAGCATCGGCTCCGAGACACCGTCGCTACTGCATAATGGAAGTCTTTTTTTTCTACTGCAGATCGGAACCATGGTGGGCTGGGGGGCCGACAGCTTGATCATCGCCAATGCAACTGGTGCGGTGGCTGTGGCTGCGTACGCCGTAATTCAACGCCTGACACTCTTAGTTTCACAGCCTCTGGCCATGTTGAATGCACCGTTGTGGAGTGCATACGCTGATGCACATTCCAGAGAAGAAAACTCATTCGTTCGAAAAACGTTCAAACGCAGTTTCACGTTAACCCTCACCATATCGGCATTGGGCGCCCTGCTCCTTGTCTTGATCGGGCAGCACGTCACCCAGTTTTGGACTCACGGTCAAGTCAAGCCGGAAACAGCCTTGCTGGCAGTCATGGGAATTTGGCTCGTTTTTGAATCCACCGGAAACTCTCTGGGCGTACTGCTCAATGGACTGGGCATCATCAAACAACAAGTCTGGATCGTCAGTACCTTTATCATCATGGCACTGCCCATGAAGTTTTGGCTCGCCTCCAAATTTGGCGTGATCGGCGTGGTTACTGCGGGTATCATAGCTTATCTGGTTACAACGGTCGCCGGTTATGGCCTCGTTTTCAGGAAAGACCTCGTGGAGAGAATGCGATGAAATCCTTCTGCCGCGTTTGCAGCAACCCTTCTGGCGACCCCATATTTTCGGCTTACCTTCTAGAGCAGCCTGTAAGCTACTATGAGTGCAATACATGTGGCTACGTTCAAACCGAAGAACCAACATGGCTTGACCGCGCCTATCAAACAGCTATCAACAACTGCGACACAGGAATAATGTCTCGCAACCAGCTCAATGTCGGCATGGTGTTGGCAACGTTAGCCAGTATCGGAAAACGGAATGGCTGTGTGGTTGATTGTGCGGGAGGCTATGGCATTCTCGTTCGGCTACTACGTGATCGTGGAATCGACGCACTCTGGTCAGATCACTACTGCCAAAATCTACTGGCCGTGGGATTTGAACATGGCCATGAAGAGGCCGACCTTGTGACAGCATTCGAGGTCTTCGAGCACTTCGTGGACCCGGTTGGTGAGATGAAGAAGCTGCTCTCCATCGGCCCCAATCTGCTTATCTCCACGCAGCTCATTTTACTTCCTCCCCCTCGCCCTGATCAGTGGTGGTACTACGGCCTGGATCATGGCCAGCATATCGGATTCTTTCGCGTCAAGACTCTTGAGTTTCTTGCTAGCAAATTTGGCAAATATCTGATCACCGACGGGCATAGTTACCATCTATTTACCGAAGACCCGATATCAGCCATACGCTGGCGAGTGCATACCCTTCTGGCCAGACGCTTGCCATCCCTTTTCACACGGGGATTGCAATCCAAGATTTGGAGTGACTTCGAGAAAATGAGCGGCAAGAAATGAAGCCAGCCTTTGTCCACCAAACTTTCACGCTGCAATCTTATGGCGGCATCTCAAGTTACTTCGCCCGACTCGTTCAAGGTTTGTATTTTTTTGGGAAATCCACTTTGACGTGGCAAGCCGGGAAATTAATATCCATTGGCATCGGCTCTGCAAACAACAATTCGAGCCACGCTTTTCGCAAGAAACCACCGATCATTGAAAAAATACCTCTGATCATTTCCGTTTTCATCAGAGTCGTTCTGAAGTTGATCACTGACCGTCTTTCGAACAGGATAAGAGGCAGAAAATGGTAGTCGTCTACGATCACCAGATTTTCTGCTGGCAGGAGTATGGGGGCATCTCGAGGTATTTCTTCGAGCTGGCGAAAAGGGTGGGTCAATCCAGGCATTTTTCTGCTTCGATCGTGGCCCCCCTTCATGTCAACAGCTACATAGACCAGAAGGGTGTCAAGGTTCATGGCATCCGGATTCCCAAACTGAAAAACAGCGGAAGAATTCTGGATTTCGTGGACTCACTGATTTGTCCCACCATCGTCCGCAAAATGAAACCCGATCTTCTGCACGAGACTTATTACAGCAAGAAAGGGTTTTCACCAAAAGGATGCCCTACCGTTTTGACCGTGTTCGATATGACTCATGAAAAATATCCGGGAGAATTTCTCTCTAGGGACAACACTTCCGAACTTAAGAAAGCTGCCGTCAACCGTGCTGATCATATTATCTGCATTTCAGAGAACACGAGGCGCGACATGATCGAGATCCTGAATGTTCCCAGCGAAAAAACTTCCGTGGTTCATCTTGGCTATTCTCTGGTTGATGACTCAGCGCACAATGACATTGCCATTTCTCAACCCTATCTTCTCTATGTCGGCCCACGCGGCGCCTACAAGAATTTTGGAAAACTGCTTGAAGCCTTCGCATCGTCTCCCCATCTGAGGCATAACTTCCGGCTTGTCGCTTTCGGTGGAGGAAAATTTTCTGCACAGGAATTGGAAAAGATTGACTACCTTAAGGTTGAAGGTTCTGTAATACATGAATCAGGAAACGATGCAAAGCTTGCAGCTTTTTATAGAAATGCAACCGCATTCGTGTATCCTTCCCTCTACGAGGGTTTCGGCATCCCGCTTCTGGAAGCCATGTCTCTCGATTGCCCTGTGATATGCAGCAAAGCAAGTTCATTTCCGGAAATAGCCGGAAGCGCTGCCTGCTATTTCGATCCATCCGACACAGGTTCAATCATGGAGGCCATTGAAAAGGTTATTTCTTTGGAAGACAGGAGGAGTGTTCTCATCCAGGAGGGAAGGGCAAGATGCCGGCAATTTTCATGGGATAGAACCGCTATTGAAACGATGGAAATCTACAAAAAGGCAATCCAATGAAGAGAGCGCTGATTTGCGGTGTCAGCGGGCAAGATGGTGCCTATCTGGCGAAATTCCTGCTCGAAAAAGGATATGAAGTAACCGGTTCATCCCGAGATGCCATGGCAACCTCATTTGCCAACCTGGAAAAACTCGGCATCCATGCAAAAGTGAAAAAGATTTCGATGGCCATCAATGACTTTCGAAGTGTTCTTCAGTCCTTGGAAAGAACGCTTCCTGATGAAATTTACAATCTTTCCGGACAAAGCTCTGTTGGGCTTTCCTTCGAACAGCCTGTCGAAACAATGGAAAGTATAGGGATCGCCACTTTGAATTTTTTGGAAGCCATCCGCTTCTTGAAAAAGCCTGTCAAATTCTACAATGCCGGATCGAGCGAATGTTTCGGGGACGTGGGGGAGACCCCTGCTGACGAAGAAACCGCCTTCAGGCCGAGAAGCCCGTATGCTGTCGCCAAATCATCCGCCTACTGGATGGTTGCGAATTACAGGGAGGCCTACGACCTTTTTGTGTGCACCGGAATCCTTTTCAACCATGACTCTCCTCTGAGGCCGGAACGCTTCGTCACTCAGAAGATCGTCAGAGCCGCCTCGCGAATCGCCTCCGGAAGCACTGAAAAGCTTCGCCTTGGTAATCTGGCCATTCACAGGGACTGGGGCTGGGCACCGGACTACGTGGAAGCCATGTGGAAGATGCTGCAACAGGAAAAACCGGATGATTTCGTCATAGCCACTGGAAGAACAGTTTCCCTCGAATATTTTGTGGAAAGGGCTTTTTCTCATTTTGGTCTCGATTGGAAACTTCATGTCGAATCGGACACATCCCTCCTGAGGCCATCTGACATACGCTCTGGAAAGGCTAATCCAGCCAAGGCCGCTGAAATCTTGGGATGGCGCAGCCATCTGGACGTGGACGGCGTCATCGAAAGAATGTGCAATGTTGCCTATATTTAAATACTAACATTTCGGGGTTGAAAAACACCCTAAGTAATAACTTAATTATTTGATTTTAATAATAATTATGGTCTCACAAAGAGTATAATAACGGTTGTCTAGCAAACAAACCAAAACGACTCAGAAGACCACGATGAATCATGGCACAAAAGCACTGGAACTTCCAGATTTAACGGTGAACCTGCTGCATGATGGCGGTTGTCTCATTGATAACCTGTTTGCGGATCTGTGGAAGCAGATGGGCATGAAAGAAAGGCTGAAACGACTAGGCTTTCACAAGCGCTCAGGCACGCCGTCGCATGAACTGGTGTTTGCTTTGATGATTTGGGTCTGGCTGAAGGTGGACTCGATCGGCATGTTTGCGCGAGAGGCTTTAAAGACTTTCTCGCTGGCACGCAAAGATGCGTTGTATGCAGCACTGAATCATGAAGGCAGGAATTGGCGCAGGTTGCACCTGGGCATGGCACGACAGGCGGCACGCGCAATAAGCACAAAGGGCCAGCCAATTGCTTATGTGCTGGATGATTCCATCAAGGTGCGTCATGGAAAAAGGAGGCCGGGTGTGTCCAGCCACTTTGATCATACTTCGGGGCGTCATGTGATGGGGCAGTAGGTTTTAACCCTGGGATTGAGCAGTGCAGCGGGATGCGTGCAGATTGATAGCGAGTTGTTTATCAGCGAGAGCCGTACGCAGGCACTGTCCCAAGTTTGGTGACGGACGCAGCGTGGCAGCGATTCGCTATCGGGTGGCATTGAACCAGACCAAACCAGAAATGGCGGGAGAGATGATCAGGCGCGCATAACGCACCGGGATTGATGCGGAATATCTGCTGGCCGATGCCTGGTTTGGCACCAAAGCGATGATCCGTATGTCCGAGGAGCAACTATTGACGCCGATTTTGCGGATGAAGAAAAACGCCATGAAGTACCGGCTGACCGAATATAAGGCAGGGGAATGCAGTTGTCGTGTCTTGGATGTAAAAGTGCTTTACCAGTCGTGCATTCGCGGCCAGTGGCAAAAGATTGCCGGCCAACCGTATCAGACAAAAGTGCTGGATGTCGAAGTGAATTTGAACCAGCCAGACGAGACTGAAAAATGGATCAAAGTGCACCTGCTATTTGTACGCGGCGCAGACACAAAGGAAAAAGCGCAGGTCGGCAAACATGATTGGGCAGTATTCCTGACTGCCGACATCAGCCTCGCACCGCACGTCTGCTGGAACTTTACGCGATGCGCTGGGCGATTGAAGTGTATTTCAAGGAAGCCAAACAATATTTGGGTTTCCTTCAGGAGCAAAGCAATCACTATGCTGTGTATATTGCCTCGATTCATTTGACCGCTATGCGGTTTTGCATGTTGGTGATTGCAAAGTCGAGCGGCCAGGCCAACGGCATTTCAGAGGTGTGCAACCAGTTGATTGCGAATGCAACGACCATCGATTACGCCAGGCGATTGTGGCAGGTGTTTCATGCGGTGATTATGGGCGCGCTGGATGAACCGAAAATATGTCTCGGAGACATGGTGGCTCAGGTGATGGTGACCATTGAACGTCATGTACAAAGCTTCTTTGTGCAAGCACTGCAACTTGATGCACGAACACTGAGGTTGGAGGTCAGATGAATCAAGCATTGCAAGGGAATTCCTAGGGTAAAATGAACCCCGAAACGTTATTTAAATAGAACGCAATGACACCTGAAAAAAGAACGAAAATTAGTGTAGTCACCGCCACCTACAATGTTGCCCACCATCTGCCGAGATTAATCGAAAGTCTGAGAAAACAGACAGACAAAGATTTCCAGTGGGTAGTGGCGGACGGTGCATCCACAGATTCAACAGTCAGCTTACTGAAGTCAGTTGCGGATCTGGATATTCTCATTTCATCCCAGGCAGATTTTGGCATCTACGACGCACTCAATCGGGCGATCCGACTTTCTTCCGGCGATTATTACGTCGTGGCGGGAGCAGATGATTTTTTTTATGAAGATGCAATAGCCAATTATCGTCGTGCAATCAATCAGTCTGGGGCCGACATCATCGCAGCGCAGGCTATGTATGGCCGCAGATGTTTGAAGATTAAAAAGGGGCCTTCCTGGCTTTTTTCTGGGTCTTCATTCATTGCAGCGCATACTCTCGCTACTGTTTTCAGAAGGAACTTGCATTTAGAGTACGGCTATTATTCGAGACTGTATCCGATCGCAGCGGATCATTTTTTTGTATTGAAGGCCTGTGCCGGAGGAGTAAGCCGCAAAGAATGCGATTTTTTGACAGGAGAAATTGGTCGTGGTGGCGTTAGCAGTATTGACCGTGTGGGGACTGCCACTGAAGTTTTCAGGGTTCAGGTGGTGATGGGTCGCTCCGTTTTTATTCAGGCGCTATTATTAATGATCAGGTTGTTGAGGTCGAATTGATTGCGGCGTTGAAGGCAAGATGGTGAGAGCAAATTTATGATTGTGGCCATTACCGGTGGAACCGGTTTCATTGGAAGAGCATTGGTGTCGCGTCATCTGGAACTTGGGGACGAAGTGCGTGTATTGACACGACGGTCCTTCGGGGAAGCTGGTTTGCCGACTTCGGTCAGGCTGTGGCAAGATGACTTGGTGAATCCAGTGAATTTGCAGCCGTTTGTTGAGGGTGTTGATATACTTTACCATTGCGCTGCGGAAATTAACGACGATAAGAAAATGTTGGCCGCCAATGTAAATGGGACAAAAAATCTCGTAAAAGCAGCGGAAGGGAAAATCAAGCACTGGGTGCAATTGAGCAGCGTGGGTGTTTATGGAACTCATGTCAGCGGCGTGGTCACCGAAGAAACTCGGATTGCTCCTGTGAATGTTTATGAGGAAAGTAAAGCCATAGCAGATAAAACTGTTATTGAGGCCTCCCAAAGGAACAGCTTTACCTACTCCATACTTCGACCATCCAAGGTATATGGACCAGGGATGAAAAATGATGTGTTGTTTCGGCTGGTGTCAATAATAGACCGAGGCTTTTTCTTTTTCATTGGAAAGCCTGGAGCCGCGGCAAATTACATACATGTTGATGATGTTGTGGGAGGGCTGATCATGTGTGGCAATATGCCTGCTGCAAGAAATCGCGTTTACATTATCTCCGATTACCGTACCATTGAAAATTTGGTTGCCATAATCTCACAAAGCCTAAATAAGGCTGTTCCTCATCTTCGAATTCCAGAAGTTTTGGCTCGCCTGGCGGCCAGGTTAACTTCTTTCATTCCAAATAATCCATTGACTGAGCAGAGAGTAAATGCAATGGTAAAAAGGGCGAAGTATTCTACTGAGAGAATGCAAAGTGAACTTGGTTATCGACACTCTGTTTCAATGGAAGATGGAATTCGGGAGCTGGTTAGGGTTTACCAAGAAGGCCGCTCCTAAAAAGTCGGAGTTTGCAAATCAGTCATTCACATAGAAAATTGGCATCCATTGGATTGTCAAGACGGCAGGGCGCATTAAAAAAATGGGTTATAGTAAATTTTCCAAAATCGATGAAATACTTTTTGCCTATCGCATAAGAAGCTCGGTTAATTGGGAGAAATTGGCCAAGACACGCCGAGCGGCTCTGGAGATACAAATGCGACAGTTTGTCAGATTGAATCAATGGGATTTCACGCTGTTGGCAGTGGCGGCATATTCGGTAAAGATCGTTAGCGGTTTATTGAGGAGAGTGAGACGCGGCACACTGAAACCCGGGAGCGATATTGAAGATGCCGACGTGGATTTCAAATGGCACAAGGTTTTTGAAGACCTAGCGGCGGACGAAACGTGAAAAAACTCTGCTATGTCGCGACGATTCCCGCAGTTGTACATGCCTTTCTGCGTGCGCACATTCAGGCGGCAGCGGAAAAATATCAGGTAACGGTCATTTGCAATTCCGTGGACAGGCATTTGCTTGATGGTCTTAACGCGCGACTGGTTTTGCTGCCTATTGAGCGCAAGCCCTCACCTTTAAAGGACATACTGGTCCTGCTTCAGCTATACAGTCTATTTCGCCGTGAGCGATTCGATATTGTGCATTCCATCATGCCTAAAACCGGAATGCTTGCAATGCTGGCGGCAAGACTTGTATACGTGCCTGTCTGTATCCACACTTTCACAGGACAAGTGTGGGTGACTAAACAGGGTGCGGGGCGGATGTTGCTGAAGTGGTTCGACAAACTGATTGGAATGCTCGCCACGTGTGTTTTGACAGATAGTCCGTCACAGCGAGACTTCATGGTTAACGAAGGTGTGTTGCGACGTAACAAGACGAAGGTGATTGGGGTGGGTTCCATTTGCGGCGTCGACCTCTTACGTTTTCATCCTGATAAAGGGAAAAGGCAAACTGTGCGCCAGGAGTTGGGGATTGCGCAGGATGCCAAGGTAATTCTGTTTGTCGGGCGTCTTAATCGCGACAAAGGAATGCTGGATCTGGCCGGCGCTTTCAATACAATTGCCAAACAGCATGCGGATGTTGATCTCCTGCTGGTGGGTGCAGAAGAAGATGTGTCCTTTCGCCGTATTCAGGAGATTTGTCACGCAGGACGCGACCGCCTGTATTATATAAGCTTTACATTGACGCCGGAACGTTACATGGAAGCAGCGGATATATTTTGTCTGCCCAGCTACCGTGAAGGATTTGGCATGACCATTATTGAAGCGGCCGCCTGTGGTGTGCCCGCAGTTGCTTCACGCATTTACGGCATTACCGATGCAGTCGCAGACGGCCAAACCGGTTTGTTATTTCAGGCAGGTGACGTGGCAGCTTTGACAGACGGGTTGCATAAGCTGATTGAAGATGACGATCTGCGGCAACAGCTGGGTAATGCGGCGAGAGCACGCGCCTTTAGCTTGTTCTCGAGTGAAATGATTACACACGAGATGGTGATGCTGTACGACAGCTTGTCACAAATATCGGAGCGGAAATGAAACCTGTTGAACAAGATCGTTTCCTTGTAACCGGTGCGAACGGTTTTGTCGGGCTGTCATTATGCGATGAATTCATGCGGCGCGGTATGCAAGTGAGCGCTGCTACGAGAGCACGGGATCGATTACCCTCTGGAGTTGAGTCGGTGACAGTTGGGGCGATAGACGGTGTTACCGACTGGAGAAAAGCGCTGGTCGGCGCGGCAGTGGTGATACATCTTGCCGCCCGGGTCCACGTGATGCGCGATACCGCTTCCGATCCGTTGGAAGAATTCCGCAAGGTCAATCTGCATGGCACGGAAAATCTGGCAAGGCGGGCAGCGCAGGCGGGCGTCAAGCGTCTGGTGTATGTCAGCTCCATCAAGGTCAACGGCGAGGCAACCATGGGGGATGGCAAATTCTCGGAGAACGATGCGCCCAATCCGCAGGACCCATATGGCGTTTCTAAATGGGAAGCCGAACAGGCCTTGCGTCGTGTGGCAGAAGAGACTGGCCTTGAAGTCGTGATCGTGCGGCCGCCTCTGGTATATGGCGAAGGTGTCAAGGGCAACTTCGCGCAGATGATGAAGGTGCTGGGTCGCGGCATTCCGCTTCCGCTGGCAACGGTCGAAAATCGCCGCAGCCTGCTTCATGTCGGAAACCTTGTGGATGCGCTGATCCTTTGCGCAACACACCCTGGGGCTGCCAACCAGACTTATCTTCTGAGCGATGGCGAGGATGTCTCCACGCCGGAGCTGTTGCGCCAGCTGGGTGCTGCGATGGGTCATCCGGCGCGCCTATTTCCCTGCCCTCCAGCTATTTTGAAACTGGCGGGGCGACTGACCGGAAAATCGGATCAGGTCGCACGTCTTCTGGACTCCCTCAGGATCGACAGCGGCAAGATACGCCGCGAACTGGGCTGGAAACCGCCCTTTACCCTGTTGGAGGGTTTGCGTAGGGCATCGCCCAAAGCTGTCGGATGAGAAAGCCTAAAGTTGCCGTGATAGGTGGCGGGCCTGCCGGATTGATGGCGGCAGAGGTGTTGAGTAAAGGCGGGGTGAATGTCGATCTATATGATGCGATGCCCTCCGTTGGGCGCAAGTTCCTGATGGCGGGCAAGGGCGGCATGAACATCACTCACGCCGAACCGCTGGATGATTTTATTTCGCGCTACGGCAAACGCCGCAAGGAACTCGCGCCCTTGCTTAAAAGCTTTCCGCCCGAGGCATTGCGCGCGTGGGTGCACGGTTTGGGCATAGCCACATTCGTCGGCAGCTCCAGGCGCGTCTTTCCTGACGGCATGAAGGCTGCACCTTTGCTACGTGTCTGGCTTGCTCGCTTGCGCGAGGCGGGCATACATTTTCACATGCGTCACCGCTGGCGCGGCTGGGATGAAGAAAACGTTGCATTGCGTTTCGATACGCCTCATGGCGAGGTCACTGCGGATGCAGATGCGGTGGTGCTGGCGTTAGGCGGTGGCAGCTGGGCAAGGCTCGGTTCGGATGGCGCATGGGTGCCGCTTCTCGCAGCGCGCGGGATTGAGGTTGCGCCATTGCGCGCTGCAAATTGCGGTTTCGATGCGAATTGGAGTCAGCACTTCCGCGAAAAATTCGCAGGCCACCCCCTGAAATCCGCAGTCGTGAGTTTTACCGATCCGGCAGGCAACATGCACTCCAGAGCTGGCGATCTGATGATCACCGAAACTGGCATTGAAGGCGGTCCGGTCTATGCGCTGTCGGCGCTTTTGCGCGACGAGATCGAGGCGCGTGGCAGCGCGTTGATACACATCGATCTTTCGCCAGGCAGGAAGATCGAGCGCATCATCGGTGAGGTGGGTCACCCGCGCGGCTCGCGCTCCATGTCCAGCCATCTGCAGAGCAGGGCAAACATCAAGGGCGTGCAAAGCGGACTGTTGAGGGAGCTGCTGCCAAGGGAAGATTTCGATCATCCGGAAAGACTGGCATCGGCCATCAAGTCGCTGCCGCTCAGACTTATCGCGCCGCGCCCGCTGGATGAGGCGATCAGCAGTGCGGGCGGTGTTGCGTTCGAAGCATTGGATGAGAGTCTGATGGCGCTGCCGGGTTTGTTCTGCTGCGGCGAGATGCTGGACTGGGAGGCGCCCACCGGGGGTTATCTGCTGACCGCCTGCCTTGCCAGCGGACGCCATGCCGGACTCGGCGCGCTGGACTGGCTGGTGCGCCAGCGCGATAATCCATGCTCATGACAGATACCGTGAACAGCGTTATTTCCGCCCTGGCCGATGCGCTCAAGACTTTCTTTCATCCCAGGATGCTCTCGTTGGTGCTCTGGCCCATGCTGTTGGCAGCATTGCTGTGGGCGGGTGCTGCAATGTATTTCTGGGGAAGTTGGATCAATCAGCTGACACTCATGGTGCAGGCAACGCCTATGCAACAATGGGTGGAACAGGGGTTCTTTGCAATAGCTTCACATTACCTGATCGGTATCATCCTGGTGCTGCTGCTGTTTCCGGCGATCTATGTGACAGCACTCCTGATCACGGCGACCATCGCGATGCCGGTAATGGTGGCTCATATCGCTCGTAGAGATTACCCGGAGCTGGAACTGAAAAAGGGCGGATCTGCAGCTGGCAGCATATGGAATGCCCTGGTCGCTATCGTCGTGTATTGCACAGGCTGGGTGCTGAGCCTGCCGTTGTGGTTGTTCTCACCTTTCGCGTTTATCCTGCCCATCTTGCTGATGGCCTACCTGAACCAGCGGCTGTTCCGCTATGATGCGCTGAGTGAACATGCAAGCCCGGAGGAATACAGGCAGGTGATAGAGCATTCCTCATTCAAGCTCTATCTCCTGGGCGCGATAACAGGTCTGTTGCAGTTGGTGCCGCTGATTGGCTTCATCCTGCCAGTCTATGTGGGGCTGGCGTTTACCCATCTTTGCCTGACGGAGCTGAAAGCACTGCGCCAGTCCGGGATCAACGCATGAACCTGTTGGAAATCATGAGGCAGGACAGCAGTCGGCTGAAGCACGTACTCGGTCTTAACGCTGATGAGGCGCGCATCGAAGTGCAGTGCCTGTTGCAGGCTGTGTTGGGCGTGAACCGCGCCTATCTTATGACATATCCGGAGCGCGAACTCGATGCCGATGAATCCTGCCGCTATTCAGGATTTATTGAAAGGCGGCTAAAGGGCGAGCCTGTCGCATACCTGCTCGGGGAGCGCGAATTCTTCGGCCATGCATTCAGGGTTACGCCTGCAACGCTGATCCCTAGGCAGGATACCGAGCTTCTGGTCGAGCTGGCCTTGCAGTGTGTTGATAGGCAGGATGTGCATCGTGTGCTGGACATGGGCACGGGCAGCGGCGCGATTGCGATTTCTGTAGCACTTGCCAGCCCCTATCTGGAGGTGGTCGCGCTCGACGCGTCTAGAGCAGCGCTCGAAGTGGCAGAGAGAAATGCAAGGGAACTCGGCGTGCGCAATTTGCGCTTTTTGCACAGCGACTGGTTCTTGGCACTTGAAGACGAGCGCTTCGATCTCATCGTCTCCAATCCGCCCTATATTGAGGAAGGTGATCACCACCTGCGAGAATTGAGATTCGAGCCTGACAGCGCTCTTGTGTCCGGCATGGACGGGCTGGACGACATTCGGCGCATTGTTGCCGGGACCAAAAACCATCTTAATCCCAAGGGATGGCTGATGCTGGAGCATGGTTACGATCAGGCGGCGAGCGTGCGCGATTTGCTGCGTCAGTCGGGCTTTGCCGAAATTTCATCCGCCAGGGACCTGGCTGGCATGGAGCGTGTGAGCATGGGGCGTGCTTGACGGTGGTCGGGTTGTTCTGCAATAATACCTGACAATTTAATTCGGGTAATAATCATGAGTACAGACATACAGCAACGCATACATCAACAAGTCACCGGAAATCCGGTGGTTCTTTTCATCAAGGGCACGGCCAAGTTTCCCCAGTGCGGCTTTTCCGCGAATGTGGTCCGCATCATGAATGCGCTGGGCGTGAAGGACATGCTGGCAGTCAACGTATTTGAAGACCCTGCGCTGGTTCCGGCGCTGGTCGAATATGCCAACTGGCCAACCCTGCCGCAATGCTATGTCAGGGGTGAATTCATCGGCGGCTCAGACATCCTGACAGAGATGTATCAGAGCGGCGAGTTGAAAAAACTGCTGGGTGACCTGGCTTCCTAGGCCGGACTGCCTAGATATTCTTTCATATTTTAAAAACAAGGAGGCAGGGATATAGTCGAACCGAGTGCAGGAAATCGCACCGTTCGATTTTCTAAACTCTCCTCCTTTGGGGCGGCCAGCAGGTCGCCCGTTTTTTTATGGTGCTGCGAGTTTAATTCTCGCGCGGGAAATTGCAGCTTCGACCTGAACAGGTGCTGTGCCGCCGATGTGGTTGCGGGAGGCCAATGAGCCTTCCAGCGATAGCACTTGGTAGACGTCATCCTCTATCAGCGTTGAGAATTCCTTCAGTTCGGCAAGGCCGATCTTTGCCAGGTCGCAGCCCTTCTGTTCGGCATGACGCACCGCAAGCGCCACCGCTTCGTGCGCATCGCGGAAAGGCAATCCCTTCTTGACCAGATAGTCGGCCAGATCCGTCGCGGTCGCATGGCCCTGCAGCGCTGCGCGCCGCATCGCATCCGGTCTGACCCTGATGCCTGTGATCATGTCGGCATAGATGCGCAGCGTTTGGGTGAGCGTATCCACCGTATCGAACAGTGGCTCCTTGTCTTCCTGATTGTCCTTGTTGTACGCCAGCGGCTGGCCCTTCATTAGCGTGAGTAACGCCACTAGATGGCCGTTCACGCGGCCTGTCTTTCCGCGCACCAGTTCGGGAACATCGGGGTTCTTCTTCTGCGGCATGATGCTCGATCCCGTGCAGAAACGGTCGGCGATGTCGATGAAGCCTGCCATCGGACTCATCCATAAAATCAGCTCTTCAGAAAAGCGCGAGAGGTGCGTCATGATGAGCGCGGCGCAGGCGGTGAATTCGATCGCGAAATCGCGATCGGATACGGCATCAAGCGAATTTTCGCACACGCCTTCAAAGCCCAGGAGGTTTGCGACCAGTTCGCGGTCTATGGGGTAGCTCGTGCCGGCAAGCGCAGCAGCGCCTAGCGGCAGACGGTTCACGCGGCGACGCACATCCTTCAGACGTTCCGCATCGCGGCCAAGCATTTCGTAATAGGCCATCAGATGATGCGCGAAGCTGATTGGTTGTGCGACCTGCAGATGGGTGAAGCCCGGCATGATGGTGTGGGTATGTTTTTCAGCCAAGTCCAGCAGCGCGCCTTGCAGCGCCTTAACGAGGCCGGATAGATCGTCTATGGCTGCTCTGAGGTACAGCCTGACATCGGTTGCAACCTGATCGTTGCGTGAACGGCCGGTGTGTAAGCGCTTGCCAGCATCGCCCACTAGGGCCGTGAGGCGCTTCTCGATGTTGAGATGTACGTCTTCGAGATCCAGCGACCATGTGAAATCGCCGGATGAAATTTCTGCCTCAATCTGTGCCAGTCCACGCCTGATGTCACCCAGATCGCCCGAAGCAATTATCTTGCATTCGGCCAGCATCTGCGCGTGCGCGAGCGAGCCCTGTATGTCAAAAGGTGCGAGTCTGCGGTCGAAATCGACAGACGCGGTGTAGCGCTTGACCAGTTCTGCGACCGGCTCGGAGAATCGCCCGGACCACGTGTTATTATCTTGTGCCATCTTGTTTAAAAAATCCGTAGGGTTAAGGCTGCCGACATGAACGAAGCGCGCAGTATAAAACAAAATCCATCGACCGATGCGTTGCCCAATTTCCGCAATCTTGGCGTGGTGCTGCGCACCCTGTTGCTGGGCAATGCGCTGGCGCTGCTTGGCGCCATTCTTCAGGCGACAGGATGGAGGGATATGCTCCCCCAGATCATGCAGGGGACCACGCTTTTGGCGCCCATCATGCTGAGCAATCTGCTGCTGCTTTGGTTCATGCAGCCAGCTTTGAACAAGCTGAGCTACTGGCGCGGGGTATGGGCCGTGAACATTCTGGTCGCCGCAGTTACGCTGTCTGTCTACAACATGGGGCGCGAGCTTTATATGCCCGATTCTGAGGTGGATCCCTATTTTGACATGCTGCGCAGCGAATTCACCGGCGTGTTCATGTGCACCCTGCTGCTGATGTATTTTCGCCTCAGGGCGAGGGTGCTGTCGCGGGCCGTTGAGGATGCGCGGCTTCAGGTGCTGCGCGCGCGCATCAGGCCACATTTTCTCTACAATACGATCAATGCGGTGTTGGGCATATTGCGCGCAAACCCAAAGCAGGCGGAGACGGCGCTGGAGGACATGGCGGACCTGTTCCGTGTGGCGATGGCGGATGAAAAGGACATGGTTCCGCTGCAGCGTGAAATCCAGCTATGCAGGCAGTACCTTGCGCTTGAGAAACTTCGCATGGGGGACAGGCTTTGCGTGAACTGGAAGATACAGGATATGCCGGAAGATGCGCTGGTTCCGGCCTTGCTGCTGCAGCCATTGCTCGAGAATGCGGTCTATCACGGCATAGAGCCGCTAGTCGAAGGCGGCTGCATCGACGTCATGTTGCGCCGACAGGGGAGTGCATTGAAGATTGCGGTGTACAATCCATGCACGCAGCACGGCGAAACGAAGAAGCACAACGGCAACAAGATCGCGCTGCAGAACATACGCGAAAGGCTGGCTTTGCTGTTTGATGCCGAGGCAAGCTATCATATCCATACTGGGGATGGTTTTTATCGCGTGGAAATCTCATTGCCTTACATGAAAAATGGCTGACGTTAGCATGAAAGAGCTGGCCTTGCGCGTATTCATCGTGGACGATGAGCCGCCGGCACGCAACCGTCTGCGCGAGTTGCTGAGCGATTGCAATGCACAGTTGCCGCTGGCCTTGGTGGGGGACGCGGGCAATGGTCAAGAAGCGCTGGACCGCCTGATCGAGACGCCTGCCGATGTGGTGCTGCTGGACATACGCATGCCGCAGATGGACGGGATAGAGCTTGCGCAACATCTGCAAAAGCTGCCCTATCCGCCTGTGGTCATCTTCACCACGGCTTACGATGCCTACGCGATCAGGGCATTCGAGCTGCATGCGATCGACTACCTGTTAAAACCGATACGCCTTGGGCGTCTGTTCGATGCGTTGACCCGCGCCCGCAACGCCGTGCCCGTGCAGTTCGAAGTGTTGCGCGAGTTGCTGCCCGAGCCGCGTCGCAACCTTTCCGTCCACGAGCGGGGAAAAATACACCTTGTGCCGTTAGAACAGGTCGTGTTTCTGCGCGCCGAGCTGAAATACATCACCGTGCGCACGCTGGAACGCGAATACCTGATCGAGGAATCGTTGACTGCGCTGGAAAAGGAATTCGCCGGGCGCTTCGTGCGCATACACCGCAATTGTCTTGTGGCCAGAAACAAAATCGAGGGCTTCGAACGTGGTGGCGGCGAAGAGGGTGAGGGCTGGACGGTCAGGCTGGCAGGCTTGCCGGAGGTGCTGGCGATTAGCCGCAGGCAGCAGTATATCGTCAAGGAGCTGAGCTGACCATACGATGGCTTCCGGGTGGGATAAGGTATACCGCATTTCTTGGATCGTTTATAATCCGCCCGTGTTGAATGCAGGTATATGTCATTTCCTGATAGGATGGCGGTGAACTTGGTGTTTGACAAAATTAATTCATTTCTGTGCAGGCGTTCATATCCGCAGATCATTTTCATCTGCCTGCTGCTTTCTGCGCTGATTGTAAAGACAGATTTACTCTCCGGATACGAAATATCCACTTCCATCCTCTTTCTGGTCCCCATCGCAATATCAACATGGTATGGCAGCCACCGCGCAGGCATTTTTTTCAGCTTGTTATCGGCGGCCCTGTGGCTGATTATGGACGATGTGATCTTCCATCATCCTTATGCCAATGCATTTGCCCCATACTGGAATGCGGCTGTCAGGCTAGGCGGTTTCCTGGTCGCCGAGGAATTGCTCAACCGCCTTAAGATACACCTTAACATCGAAAAGCTGCTGGCTAGGAGCGACGATCTGACCGGGCTGCTCAATGTGCGCGGATTCACCGAGCAGGCCGAGAAAATGTTCGGCGTGTCTGCACGCCACAATAGGCACATTACGCTGGCATGCATCGATCTGGACAATTTCAGGAAAGTAAACGAGCAGTACGGACAGAAGGAAGGGGATGAATTGTTGCGCGTCGTGGGCAACAAGATAGCCGCATCGCTGCGCGCCTCGGACGTGGCAGGACGAATGGGCGGCGACGAGTTTGCAATCTTGCTGCCAGAAACGAACGAGGCGGGCGCCAGGTCCATGTTTGATACCTTCAGGATCACAATGCAGCAGGAAATGGAGAAAAACAACTGGCCAGTGAGCTTCAGCATCGGGGTCGTTTCCTATAATTCTCCGCGCGCCAACCTGGACGACGCGACCAGGTTCGCGGACTCCCTGCTCTACCGGGTCAAGAAGGGCGGAAAGAATGCCGCCTGCTTTGCAAGCTACCCTGTAAAGCAGCCTGATCTACCTATATAAAACGGTATATTTACCCCCACCCTTGTGCCTTAAACATTAACCTGTGCAGCGTCATTCTGATGCTGGAAAAACGGGAGTGCGAAGTGAAGACGAATCAAAGCGCAGTTTTTGCCAGGTCTGGTTGCGGATGGCACGCTTTCAGGAAAATCATGGTTGGTTTGTGTGCGACTTTGGTCAGCGGGATTGCGCTGGCGGATGACAGTGGATTCTACGCGGGTGTGACGGCGGGCCGTTCCAGCACGAGCACACCGCCGAATCTGGTGCTGAGCAAATCTACCGACACCGTTCTTGGTGCGCTGGGAGGCTACCAGTTCACCAAAAACTGGGGAGTGGAGGCCTTTTACACGGAAGGCGGTAAATATTCCGGACGGAATCTCGCAGGCACTGTCCTGGGTTCAGGCAACGCAGACATCTGGGGTGTGGATGCCGTCGGCATGCTGCCGCTTTCAGATGCATTCTCGCTTTATGGCAAGCTGGGCGTGGCCAGCGTGAACGGCAGCGTCTCCACTGCGCCCACCAGCACGCTCACGGGTGCGAATCGCACCGCGGTGACCTATGGACTCGGAGGCCAGTACAACGTGACCCCGTCCTTCGGCGTCCGCCTGGGCTGGGACCGCTATGGGGCTGAGACTTCAGGTGCCACCGGCGTTGTGGGCTCCAAGGATCATTACAACATCAACATTTATTCACTCGGCGCGGTGTTCAAGTTCTAAGGATATTCATTGACACGCTGGCCTTTGCGTGCGGGAATGCCGCACTGGCTGGCGCACTTCACTTCCAACCACAGCATGAGACTGTGGTGTCATAGTGCGGCATTGTTATGCCGCCGCCTCACCCAATCTGATTGCTTCTACCACAGGTGAGATTAGAAAAGCAAAAACCCGCGCATCCGGATATGCATTCTGATCTATAATGAAATCCAGTGATTGACTAGGTTGCATGCAAATCTCAAGGTAAGCCATGACGCTTTCGGAACGAGTTAACACATTCGGTCAGTATCTGCTAAGCCGTTACGGCGAGCGGGTTCACAAGATTGCGCTCGATGCCGGTTTTACCTGTCCTAACCGCGACGGCACCAAGGGTCGGGGAGGCTGTTCTTTCTGCAACAACATTTCTTTCAGTCCCGATGTGGATACCCGCCTCAGCCTGTCCGGACAGATAGCTAAGGCGCGCCGTGCCATCGCGAGGCGAACGCGTGCCCGCAAATTCATCGCCTATTTTCAGGCATACACCAATACCTATGCCAAAGTAGAGGCGCTGGAAGCGCTGTATAGTGAAGCGCTGAAAGAACCGGACATGATAGGTCTTTCCATAGGCACGCGCCCTGACTGTGTTTCACCCGATGTGCTGGAACTGCTTGAGCGTTATCGCGACCAAGGGCTGGAAGTATGGCTGGAGCTGGGGCTGCAGTCCTCTTTCGACAAAACCCTGGAACGGGTCAACCGCGGCCATACCTATGCCGAATATCGGGCAACCGCGTTGGCAGCGCGACAGCGCGGCATCCCTGTATGCACCCACCTGATCGTAGGATTGCCCGGCGAGACCGAAGAACATTGCCAAGCCACGCTGGATGCGGTGCTGGAAACTGGTGTGGATGGGCTCAAGCTGCATCCCTTGCACGTCGTGAAGCACACGCTGCTGGCTCACCAATGGCGCAAGGGGGAATATGTTCCACTCTCCCGCGAAGCATACATGGTCATGGCCGCGAACCTGATAGAGCGCACGCCTGCAAATATCATTTATCACCGGGTAACGGCGACCGCATCGCGCGATGTCTTGCTGTCACCTAACTGGTGTGCTGAAAAATGGAATCTGCTGAACGGCATCGAGATAGAACTGCGAAGACGCGGCAGCCGCCAAGGTGCGTGTGCTGGCGCGCCCTTCTTGAACAATGAATTAAGACATGCCGCCTGAAATGATTGATCAGGCACTCTAGGTATTAGAAGCTGATATGACAAAAATCCCGCATCTCATCTGCCCAGCGGGCAGCCTTCCCGCCCTGAAGGCTGCGATCGACAACGGTGCGGACGCTGTGTATATGGGCTACAGGAACGACACCAACGCGCGTAATTTTGCCGGTCTCAACTTCGACGACAAGTCCATGCGCGAGGGAGTCCGATACGCCCAGTCAAACAAGCGACAGGTGCTGCTGGCCATCAATACCTTCGCACAGCCGGGCCGTGTGGCGGATTGGCTGCGTGCCGTTGATGGTGCTGCAGACCTGGGTGTGGATGCGGTGATAATTGCAGACATCGGCCTGCTCGATTATGCTGCCCGTCATCATCCTGACCTGCGCCTGCATCTTTCTGTGCAAGGTTCGGCAACGAATTACGAGGCTGTCAACTTTGCGCAGCGTGAGTTCGGCGTACACCGTGCAGTGCTGCCGCGCGTGCTGACGCTGGCGCAGATTGAGAATGTGATCAGGAACACAACGGTTGAAATCGAGGTATTCGGTTTTGGCAGTCTTTGCGTGATGAACGAAGGACGTTGCTGGCTTTCTTCGTATGCGACCGGCGAATCGCCAAACACAGTTGGCGCCTGTTCGCCGGCCAAATACGTCAAATGGGAAAAGACTGCTGACAGGATGTCAACGCGTTTGAACGGCATACTGATCGACAGTTTCGAAGACAATGAGCCGGCAGGTTACCCTACGCTGTGCAAGGGGCGTTTTGAGGTGAATGGCTTAATCTACTATGCACTGGAAGAGCCGACCAGTCTTAATGTGCTTGAGATACTGCCTGAGATCGCCCGAATTGGTGTCTCGGCGATTAAGGTGGAAGGGCGTCAACGCAGTCCGGCTTATGTTGCCCATGTCACCAGAACCATGCGCGCAGCGCTGGATATGCTGGCAAGCGAAGGTCAGCCTTATCAGGTAAAGCAGAGCTGGCAAGCGGAGCTGTCCAAGATTTCCGAAGGCAGCCAGGCAACGCTCGGTGCCTACAGCAGGCCGTGGAGATGAACGCATGAAACTCGCCCTCGGTCCTCTGCTCTATTTCTGGCCTAGACAGAAAGTGTTCGAGTTCTACGCTGAGGTAGCAGAGAACCCATTCATCGACATCGTGTATGTCGGGGAAGTGGTTTGTTCCCGCCGACAACAATTGCGCGTCGCCGACTGGATTGCACTGGCACGCGATCTGAGTCATGCCGGAAAGGAAGTCGTCGTTTCCACGCAAGCGCTGCTCGAATCCGAAAGCGATCTGAAAGCGTTGCGCAGGTTGATGAATGAGGCAGACTGCAAGGTCGAAGCCAATGATCTCGGTGCGGTAAGCGTCGCAGGCGGACGTCCTTTTGTTGCCGGTCCACATCTGAATATCTATAACGAGAACGCGCTTGAGACCTATGCCGGTTATGGCATGCAGCGCTGGTTGCCGCCATTGGAAGCCGATCGCAAATTAATCGAAACGCTCCATGCTGGTCGCCCGACAGGAATCGAAACAGAGGTCTTCGTTTATGGCAAATTACCGCTGGCGTTTTCGGCGCGCTGTTTTACTGCGCGGCATTATGATCTGAACAAGGATGATTGCCAGTTCAAGTGTCTTGAGCATCCCGCAGGTCTGATCTTGAGGACGCGCGAAGGGCAGCCTTTTTTGACCATCAATGGCATTCAAACCATGTCGGCGCAAAGCTACAACCTGCTGAATGAAGTTCAGGACATGCTCGATATGGGCATCGATATTATCCGC
Organism: Pseudomonadota bacterium; assembly: GCA_021787435.1. GTDB lineage: Bacteria > Pseudomonadota > Gammaproteobacteria > Burkholderiales > Gallionellaceae > Gallionella. Next base: position 139,500 of record JAJYLY010000007.1, read on the forward strand.
ATCAGCCCGCAGCCGCAACATACCCCAGACATCATCGCTGCCTTCGATGCAGCGCGGCATGGCAGAGCAATTCATGCGGATGCAGCGGACTGGAACGCAGATGGCATGGTAAACGGTTACTGGTTTGGCGATGCCGGCATCACCCATCATTCCAACTGAAGGAGAAAAAAATGACCATCCATAGCTTCAAATTGCCTGCATTGGTGGCGCGTATCGGCAGCCATCTGCCGCAGTGGCCGCATACAGTGACGCTCATCACCGGGCTGAATGCTGCAGTCATGATGAGGCTGCTTTCACCGGACAGCCTTCTGTTGCTGGAAGGCCGCAGCTTTCTTGTCGAGGTTTCAGACACCGGTGGGCGCGTTCATTTCACTTTCCGATCAGGACTGTTCCGGCCGCTGTTTAATGTAGCAAAAACGCCAGATCTTTCCTTGCGCGCCAACCTGTCAGCCTTCCTGCAACTGCTGACGCGCCAGGAAGATCCGGATACGTTGTTTTTCAACCGGGCGCTTTCGATCGAGGGTGATACCGAGCTTGGTTTGATTGTGAAAAACATGCTCGATGCAGTCGAATGGCCTGCCAGCATGGCCGGGTTTATCGGCAAGGCTGAATAATTTCCGGCAAAGCGGTTAACTTCACACTTCTTTGAGCGCACCCATGCCCCTGTCCTTGCGGGCAGTATCAAGCCCGGAAAATATTTCAGGTTTTTGTTGACTAAACACAAAATACTGTGTAATTTTATCCCGCTGGCACAAGATATTGTGGTTTCCGGTCTGTGCCTCCAAAACTCAAGCTGGTTTTCCAACCAAAATACGAGTCGGGAGAAAGCAATGACAGAGAAGCAATCTGAAGGCTGCAGCAATCTGGTTTCTTTACCCCGAGGCGTGATCAAGCGGGATGGTTCTCTGGTTTCATTCGACTCCGAAAAAATTCGATCTGCCATTCAACGGGCAGGGGCCGCCACTGGCGATTTCGATGTCAATGAGGCTTTTCTGCTCACGGCACAGGTTGTCAAAGTGCTGATTCACAAATTCTGCACGGAACCGCCGCATATCGAGAAAATCCAGGATGTGGTGGAGCAGGTACTCATCACCGCCAATCACTTCAAGACTGCGCGCTCATACATCGTCTATCGGGAACAGCACATGAAACTGCGCCAGGATAGAAAAACGGTGGTGGATGTGGAAAGTTCGATCAACGAATACCTCAATCAGTTGGACTGGCGCGTCAATGCCAACGCCAATCAGGGATACAGCTTGGGTGGCCTGATTTTGAATATTTCCGGCAAGGTGGTCGCCAACTACTGGCTTAACCATGTGTACCCGCCGGAAATTGGCGCAGCACACCGTGAAGGCGATATCCATGTGCACGATTTGGATATGCTGGCCGGTTACTGCGCAGGCTGGTCATTGCGCAACTTGCTCAACGATGGGCTCAACGGCATTCCCGGCAAGGTTGAAGCAGGCCCGCCGCGGCACATGTCTTCCGCGGTCGGTCAGATCGTCAATTTTCTGGGCACGTTGCAGAACGAGTGGGCTGGCGCGCAGGCATTCAGTTCCTTCGATACGTACATGGCACCCTTCATCCGCAAGGACAAATTGCAATACCGCGAGGTTAAGCAGCACATTCAGGAGCTTATCTACAACCTCAACGTGCCTTCGCGTTGGGGGACGCAGACCCCGTTCACCAACCTGACATTCGACTGGACCTGTCCGGAAGACCTGAGTGGGCAGATTCCCACCATAGGCGGGCAGGAAATGCCATTCAGCTATGGCGATTTGCAGGCTGAAATGGACATGATCAACCGAGCGTATATCGAAGTGATGACTGCCGGCGACGCCAAGGGCCGCGTATTTACCTTTCCCATCCCGACTTACAACATGACACCAGACTTTCCGTGGGAATCGGAAAATGCCACGCTGTTATTTGAGATGACTGCAAAATACGGCCTGCCCTATTTTCAGAACTTCATCAATTCCGACCTCAAGCCCAATATGGTCAGGTCGATGTGCTGCCGCCTGCAACTGGATTTGCGCGAACTGCTGAAACGCGGCAATGGACTGTTCGGGAGTGCCGAACAGACGGGCTCAGTGGGTGTGGTCACCATCAACTGCGCGCGTCTGGGCTACCTCTTTCAGAATGACGAAAAGGCGCTTTTTGATCGTCTCGATGAGCTGATGGAAATCGGAAAAAATAGTCTTGAAATCAAGCGTAAGGTCATCCAGCGCCACATGGACGCGGGGCTGTTCCCCTATACCAAGCGCTATCTTGGCACGTTGCGCAATCACTTCTCGACATTGGGAGTCAACGGCATCAACGAGATGATACGTAATTTCACCCGCGACGAACATGACATCTTGTCCGAGTGGGGTCACGCTTTCGCGGTGCGCTTGCTTGATCACATACGAGCCAGGATGGTGGTTTTCCAGGAAGAAACAGGCCATTTATACAACCTGGAAGCAACGCCGGCGGAGGGCACCACTTACCGTTTTGCGAAGGAAGACAAAAAGCGCTTTCCCGGCATCCTGCAGGCTGGCACCCAGGAAGCACCTTATTACACCAACTCTTCGCAATTACCTGTTGGATTTACCGATGATCCATTTGAAGCTCTGGAGCGTCAGGAACAGTTGCAGAAGAAATACACGGGCGGTACCGTGATGCACTTGTACATGAACGAACGCATCACCAGCGCGGAAGCATGCAAGACACTGGTGCGCCGGGCGCTGGAACGATTCGGGCAGCCCTACATCACGATTACGCCCACGTTTTCGATTTGCCCGCATCACGGGTATCTCAATGGTGAGCACAAGTTCTGTCCGAAGTGCGATCAGGAGCGCCTGACCGAAAAACGCAACAGGAAACTTGCTGCGGCTTGAATATGCCATTTATCAGGGAGAATGGAATGAATGACCTGTCAGACCAGACCAACATGCTGGACCATGAAATTTATTTGACCGAAGAGGAGCGACAGCCTTGTGAAGTGTGGACTCGCGTGATGGGTTACCATCGCCCGGTTGCATCGTTCAACATCGGCAAGAAGGGGGAGCATTACGAGCGCAAGCATTTTCAGGAACGAAGTCTTCAGCTGACTACCTGATTGAATGTACAGAATGCATGCGGAGTATATGCCTACCCTGCAAATCGGCGGCCTGATACAGCTGACCAGCAACGATTATCCCGGTTGCCTGGCCGCGGTGGTGTTTTGCCAGGGCTGTCCATGGCGCTGCGGGTATTGCCACAATCCTCATCTGATATCGCGCCAGGCAGAGAGGTCGTTATCATGGACTTCCGTGATGAACTTTTTGCGCCATCGTCGGGGTTTGCTGGATGCGGTCGTATTTAGCGGCGGCGAACCAACGCTGCAGGACGAGCTCAGGCAGGCGATGACAGCAGCACGCGAGCTGGGCTTCAAGGTTGGCTTGCATACCAGCGGCGCTTACCCATCACGGCTGGCTGAGCTGCTGCCTCTGTCTTCCTGGGTTGGAATGGACATCAAGTCATCTTTCGCTGACTACGATAAAGTGACCGGGGTTCCATATAGCGGCGAGAAGGCGCGCGCAAGCGCCCGTATGTTATTGGCAAGCGGAGTGCCTTATGAGTTTCGCACGACCGTGCATCCGCTTTATCACACTGCTTCCTCATTGTTGTCGCTTGCAAAATCGCTGCAGCAGCTGGGTGTAAAGCATTATGTGTTGCAGGAATTTCGTGCACAGGGCTGTGAGAATTTGGCATTAAATACTGCCTACCCTGATCAGGATCTGCTGAATGATGCGCTATGCAGGCGCATGGGATCGATGTTTGATAGCTATTCAGTGCGCAGAGCATAGCAGCTGCAAGAAATTTGTCAGAAAGGTAAAATCGTATGATAATTTTTCAGCGTCTCAACAGCCAAGGCTGTTCATCTGCAGATTGGAGCTTTCAGAAATGAGCCCTGAAGTCCAGGCAACGTTCAGGACCGATGTGCCCACGACAGAATCTGCTCCGCTTCGCTTGCTGCATTCAGATGCCAATCCGATCACCGGTGGGCGTGTGGAGTTGCAAATTTTGACCACGCTCAAATGCAACCTAAAATGCACTTATTGCTCGCTGGGTGTCGGTGAAATTTTGGGTTCGCAGATAGAAATCAGGTACAGCATTGATCAGCTTGCAGCCTTTGTCGGCAAGCATCTTCATGGCAAGGAGGTTTATATCACCTTCTATGGCGGCGAGCCTACGCTCAATAAAGGAATGATGGAAGCGGTGATGCGCAGGTTCCCCGAATTTCGCTACCAGCTTCAGACTAACGGCACGCTGCTTGACAATTTGCCAGGCTGGATGCTGGCAAAATTTTCCAACATTCTTGTTTCTGTCGATGGCGGCGAAAAAACCACCGATGGCTATCGCGGCCGAGGAGTCTGGCGTCAGGTGATCAGGAGTTTAAATCGCATAAATAAGCGTGTCGGCGGCACCGTCACTGCACGCGTCACATGGGGAAATCCTGACACTACATTCGAGGAACTCGATGAACTTGTTTCGGCTGTTGAGTCTATCGATTACGTCTACTGGCAGTTCGTCGCCGATGAGCAATACAGCAAAGACTCGCTCGACAAGCGTAAGGCAGTGCTGGTTAAACTGATTGAGAAATTTTTTTCGCGCACCGACAAGCTCTACCCGCTGGTGCCGCTGATGGGTATTGTTCGTAACAAGTTGTTGCCTGCGCGTGCGCAGGAACTTTATGCAGGACTCACGCAGTGTCGCGTGTCAACGCATCTCATCAATGTCATGCCCAGCGGGCAGATATATCCATGTCCGGACATGATGTATGAGCCAGATATGCAGATGGGTGAAATTCAAGGCAACTGGCTTAAAAAAAGCCCGCTGCAGCCAACGCCCGACATGCCCTGCGAAGCTTGTGAAGCATTTTCCTGGTGTCGCCGTAACTGCATGAAAAATCTCTACCTGGGCTATGTGGAGAAAAATGACCGTTACCGTAAAAATGTGGTTGAGCCGATCTGCGAGCTAGTGAAATTCATTGGGCGAGAGATTGACAGGAACGATTTACATAACTGGTTTTCCGCCGTTACGCTGCCGGTACGTAAACAGATCACCGATTGCGAGATCTATGAATATGTAGAGATCATGCCCTGACAGCTAGCGCACCTGGATGCGCAACCCTGTTCAGACAAATGCTGAATTGACATCCTCCTCGCCCTCAGCCTGCGGCTGCCGCTTGCGCGGGAAGAACGGAGATTCCTGCTGCCAGACGCTCATGTCCGAGCGCGAGAATGTTCTTTGCAGCATTGACATCTCTATCATGCAGCGTACCGCACCCGGTACAGAACCATTCTCTTATTCGCAGACCCGC
>JAJYLY010000032.1 GCA_021787435.1 Pseudomonadota bacterium
TTATGGCACACGCGCCAAATGGCTTCTTGCCCATCCTGAACCAGGGCGAACTGGCAGTCTTGTACTGCTTCGTATTCCTCTATTTTTCGTTTGCCGGGGCCGGCGCCTACAGCATAGATGCGATGCGTAACAAGCCTGAATAATCACGGGAGTTAGCAAAGCATCACAAGCAGTTTTCATCGATTTCGATCAGGCCATCAGACGCTTTCAACGCGCATTAACAGCGTAGTGCTCCAGAAATCCGCCAAAAACGCGAAAAAACGAAGATTTTTAAGAAAAACGGTATATTGCCGGTCAGGAAACTGAAAGTTTCCTGGAAAACTTACACGTCGGAACGGGTAAGGGAAAATAAATCAGCGTTTTTCAGCCGCCTGTTAGAATTTTCCAAACAGGAATAATCTGTCTAGCTATCACGTCATAGAGAGACGGCCTCAATTTTAACCTAAGACAGTGCATAAATTCCCACTCGATCTTATTGGTTTGAATTTACTGAACATGAACTCGCGAACTATTAATGTGATCTCGAATGAATAAAGATACTTCATCGGATATGTTTGAAAACACCGAGCGCAAACGCACGGAAGTGCTTTTGCGCGGACAAAATCAGGTCCTAGAGATGATTGCCACAGGAAAGTCCTTGCCGGAGACTCTAACCGCACTGATTCGGCTAATTGAGGCCCAATCGCCCGGTATGCTGTGTTCCATCCTGTTGCTTGATGAAGATGGAGTGCTTGTTCGCCACGGCGCAGCACCGAGTTTACCGGCTAAGTTTATAGTGGCTGTGGACGGCCAGCCGATCGGCCCGTTTGCCGGGTCATGCGGCACGGCAGCCTACCGCAAGGAGGCCGTGTATGTTGAGGACATCACTACCCACCCGCTGTGGGAGCATTACAAGGCGGCCGCATTGCCTTACGGGTTGCGTGCCAGCTGGTCCACCCCGATCTTTGACACACAAGGGAGGGTACTCGGTACGTTTGCGATGTATTACCGCCAAACAGGGCTGCCAAAGTTGGAACATCTACAGCTCATTGATATAGCCACGCACATCGCCGCCATTGCAATTAGCCGCCACAGGAGGGAGGAGATGCTGCGTGAGAGCGAGGCTCGCTATAGCCAGCTATTCGAATATGCACCGGAAGGCATCGCCATCAGCGATTTGGCAGGTAACTACCATGATGCCAATGCGAGCATGTGCAAGATGCTCGGTTATACCCGTGACGAAATTCTCGAATTGAACGCAGCGGAGATCGTTGCTCCTAGCGAGATTCAACATATTGAAGCCGCGAGAGATGCAATCGAAACAAGGTCAGATTATCAGCGGGAGTGGCAGTTCCGGCGCAAAGACGGCTCGGTGTTTGCTGCAGAAGTGAAGGCAACAATGATGCCTGATGGAAAAATACTAGGGATGATCAGTGACATCACCGAACGAAAATCCGCCGAGGCCAAGGTACAGCGATTAACCCTGCTTTATGCAGCACTTAGTCAATGCAACCAGGCGATCATGCGGTGCGCCAACGAAGCGGAGTTGTTTTCGCAGCTTTGCCGTGATTCGGTCAAGTTCGGCGCCATGAAAATGGCCTGGATAGGCATGATTGACGATGCGTCCAAGTTGGTTAAGCCGGTGGCTTCATTTGGGGTGGGTACTGAGTTTCTGGATGGGATCGAAGTCTCAATAGATGAAAACTATCCGACCGGACGAGGTTCTGTCGGTACCGCAATCCGTGATAACAAGCCTGTGTGGTGTCAGGATTTTCAGCATGATCCAGCACTTGCTGCCTGGCATGAAAGAGGCAAAGAATTTGGTTGGGGATCTGTAGCCTCGCTCCCCTTGCGCCGCAGGGGAGTCATAGTTGGTGTTTTGGTTCTGTATGCCGATGTAATGAATGCGTTCGATGAGTCAACACAGAACCTCTTGATAAAAATGGCAATGGATATCAGCTTCGCGCTGGACAACTTCGATACACAGACTGAGCGCGATCAAGCACTTGAGAAAATCAGATATCAGAACACCATCCTTAAGACCCAGCAGGAGACCTCGCTTGATGCCATCCTTTTGGTCGATGAAAATGGAACAATCACCTCCTATAACCAGCAATTTATCGATCTGTGGCGACTCCCGGAAGCGCTTGCGAGCTCCCGCCAGGATGCGTCGGTCCTTAATTTCGTGCTTGATCAAATCGAGAATTCAGATGCATTTTCTGCTCGTGTCCAATATCTCTATGAGCATCATACGGAAAAGAGCCGTGACGAGATTTTGCTGAAAGACGGCAGGGTTGTCGACCGGTATTCCGCGCCGGCAATCGGGACGCATGGCGAGTACTATGGGCGTGTTTGGTATTTCCGCGACATTACCGAGCGGAAACAAAACGAACGTGTGATTCGAGATAGTCAAAAGCGCTTTAAAGCTATTTTTGATCAAGCTCCAATTGCAATCGCCCTGCTTGATGCGCAGGGCCATCCAATTATTTCAAATTTACCTTTGTCTAAAATGGTTGGTTATGACATTGATGAATTGTCGAAAATGACATTCAGTGATTTTACCTATCCCGAAGATGTTGACAAAGATTTGAATCAATTTACTGAATTAATGGAAGGAAAAATACCCACGTATCAAATGGAAAAAAGATACGTCCATAAAGATGGGCATCTGATCTGGGCTAATCTTTTTGTCACAATGCTGCGAGATGAGCATGGCCTCCCAAAGGAGGCTATCGGAATGGTTGAGGACATCACTAAACGCAAGAAAGCGGAAGCCCGTATCAAATACCTCAGCCGCGTGCAGGCCGTGCTGAGTGGCATCAATGCGTTAATCGTGCGCGTACAAGACCGTGACGAGTTATACAGGGAAGCATGCCAGATTGTGGTCGACAAGGGCGGGTTCCGTATGGCTCTGCTGGTTATTGTGGACCCGAGCACCAAGAAGGTAGTTTCAATTGCATCGGCGGGCAAGAATGAGGGACTCTTGGCCATGATCAAAGACCGCTTGTCATCCAGTGTCGAGATATCAAATACCATGGTCGGACTGGCAATCAGCGGAAAACAACCTGTGGTGTCAAACGACTCGTTGAATGATCTGAGGGTTGCGTTCGCAAGTAAGTACGCCGAGTCCGGCGTCCGCTCGATGGTAATCTTGCCGTTGCTCATTTCCGATGAGGCAATAGGTGCGATCGCACTGTACGCCAGCGAGATTGAATTCTTCCATGAGGAAGAGATGAAGTTGCTGACCGAGCTGGCCGGCGACATCGCGTTCGCGGTCGACCACCTCGACAAGCAGGAAAAGCTCAATTACCTCGCCTACTATGATGTGCTCACCGGATTGGCCAACCGCACCCTGTTCCTGGAGCGGGTGTCGCAATACATGCGCAGCGCCATAAACGGTGGGTACAAGTTTGCCATTGGCCTGCTCGATCTGGAACGGTTCAAAAATATCAATGACAGTCTTGGCCGAGCGGTCGGCGATGCTCTCCTGAGGCAAGTGGCGGAGAGGCTGACACAATTCGCTCAGGACGCCACCTTGTTGGCGCGAATTGACGCAGACCATTTTGCTTTTGTGGTGCCGGAAGTCAGGCGGGATGGAAACATGGTGCGATTGATTGAAAAGACCATGGAAGCTTTTCATCAACATCCGTTCCGCCTGAACAATACCGTGTTTCGCATCAGTGCCAGGGTTGGCGTCGCACTATTTCCAGATGACGGCACCGATGCGGACACCTTGTTCAGAAACGCAGAGGCTGCGCTCAAGAAAGCCAAGACGAGTGGCAATCGATATTTATTCTACACGCAGAAAATGACGGCAACGGTGGCAGGCAGACTCACGCTGGAAAATCAGCTGCGTCAAGCGATCGACAACGAGGAATTCGTACTCCATTATCAGCCTAAGGTGAACCTCGTGAGTGGCTTGGTCACCAGCGCAGAGGCGCTGATCCGCTGGAATGATCCGCGTGCCAGCCTGGTGCACCCGGGGATATTCATCCCAATCCTGGAAGAGACCGGCTTGATCCATGAAGTTGGGCGCTGGGCGCTGCGCCAAGCCATCGAAGATTATCTTCGTTGGCGAAAAATGGGTCTGCCTGCCGTTCGCATCGCAGTAAACGTATCACCAATGCAGTTTCGCAGCCATAGCTTCGTTGCCGAAATCGAGCAGAAAATCGGTATCGACGCACATGCAGCGGAGGGATTGGAGCTGGAGATAACTGAAAGCCTGATCATGGATGACGTCGAACACAATATCGCCAGCCTGCAGGCAATCCGCGCCATGGGTATAACAATCGCCATCGACGACTTTGGCACTGGCTTTTCTTCGCTCAATTACTTGGCCAAACTGCCGGTAGATACGCTCAAAATTGATCGCTCGTTCGTGGTAGAAATGAATACCCCAGAGGGGTTTTCGCTGGTGTCCACCATCATTACTCTGGCGCATTCGCTGAAACTCAAAGTGGTTGCGGAAGGAGTCGAAACCGAGCAGCAATCGCGTCAGCTTCTTTCGCTGAACTGCAATGAAATGCAGGGCTTCTTGTTCAGCAAGCCGGTGCCTGCGGAAGTCTTCGAAGCTAAATACCTTACTCAACTTCCAGTAGGTAATGCGTTGCGATGAAAGATGGAGTGTTTTTGCCGACCCAAAATTGCTCCAAGTGTTCTACTAATGTTGATGGCACGAATCAACCCGCGGCTGACCCGGTACCAGCGAGATCGCGATAGCGTGACGCCGGGTGCCGTACCGATCCAGACCAACAAAACCGTGGCCGAAGTGGACTACGGTGCGAAGGTCGTCCCGTGGCTCACTCCGCGTCCCAACCTGCAGTACATCATTCGTCTCAACGGTACAGGCAAAATTCCCGACGCCTTGGTGATTGGCTTGTACACGCAAATGACGTTCTGAATGCGGTTGCTCCGTCATGCCGGAGCACCAGGTAATAGGTGGCGTGCAGTTCCTGCAATCGCTGGCAGGCATCAATTACGCTTGCCGTGATCGGCTTACTTTGTATCTGCCACGATCGTCATTCACGCTCGGTCTTCTCATCTCCGCTTTGCATGGGCCGGGCGACAGGCAGATTCCAGCCGCGCCGGATCGCCATCAGTCGAAGTCCAAAACAGACAACAGCTCCTGCAACAGCGGTCGGGACAATCGGCCAATCAAGTGCATTGCCGACGACAACAAGCACCGCGCCAGCAAGTGCAGCAAGGGCGTAGAGGTCGCTCTGTAATACGACGGGTATCCGGGCGACGAGCAGGTCGCGTGCAATGCCTCCGCCGATGCCGGTCAGCATGCCCAGCAGTGCTGCCATCAGCGGGTTCAGTCCGTAGGCAAGCGCCTTCTGTGTGCCAGCGACGGCAAAGAGCGCAAGACCCGCCGCATCAAATATCAATATCGCAGGGCCCAGGCGCGCTACCAGTGAATAACAGAAAAAAACCAGCACGCCGGCGGCGAGAGCAACCGCTAGATAACGCCAGTCACTGATCGCGGCGGGCGGAACAGCGCCGATCAGCAAATCGCGCGTGATACCTCCCGCACTGGAGGCCGCGAAGGACAGGACCAGAATTCCGAAGATATCGAGATTGCGCCGAACTCCCTGCATCGCGCCGCTGATCGCAAAGACAAAGGTGCCAGCAAGGTCGAGAACCAGCAGAAGATCGTAGATCGCTTTCTGTTCGAGAATGGTCATCAGTGGCAACGGTGCACCTCCTTCTCCGACATTGGAACGTTCAAACAATTCTTCATTTAGCCAGCCAGGCCAACGCGCCAGCGACCATTGCCTCAACACCTGTCTGCAGGGTGGGATGTATGACGGGGGCGAACAAAGGACTGTGATTGACCGGAAGATCGTTGATCCGTCCTGCGGCTTTGGCTTTGGCATAAATCTCGGGATCGGTGCCCCCGACAAACCAGTAGACCGATGGCGCATTCCATTCAGTCCCGAAGCAGCCGAAGTCCTCGCTCGCCGGCGCTGGCCCGGTGTGCCGGACGCGGTCAGCCGAGAAATGGCGACGAAGAGCTTCCGCAATGCGGTCGCTTGCTTGTTTGTCGTTGACGTTGAGGGGATAGCGATCCAGCGGGGTGATCTCCGGCGCTCGCGGCGCACCGGAGGCCTGCGCTTCGGCGTTGACGATCCGTTCGATCGCTGCAAGCACATGCTTGCGCACGCCCTCATCGAACGTCCGCACGTTCAACTTGATGAGGGCCTCATCCGGGATTACATTCTCTTTTGTGCCGGCCTGTAGAACACCTACGGTCACCACGGCGGCATCGGCGGCAGCGATCTCACGCGAAACAATAGTTTGCAGCCGCAACACGATCGCTGCGGCCATGACGACAGGATCGATGCTGGCTTGAGGCATCGACCCATGCGCGCCGCGTCCGAAAATGCGGATTTGCAGGCTATCTGCGGCGGACGTGATCGGCCCGGCGCTGCCAGCGACAGTGCCTGCCGGTCCAACCATGACATGCTGGCCGAGCACCACATCAGGTTTTGGAAAACGCTTAAACAGACCGTCGTCAATCATGGCCTGCGCACCTTGCGCCGTCTCTTCGCCTGGCTGGAACACCACCATCAGCGCGCCCTGCCATGCGTCGCGTTGTTGCGCGAATAACGAAGCCACACCCATCAGCCACGCCACATGCATGTCATGGCCGCAGGCATGCGCCACCGGCACGGATTTCCCCTCAGCATCCGTGGCCATGACGGTACTTGCATAATCGACGCCGCTTGCTTCCAGGACGGGTAACGCATCCATGTCGGCGCGCAGCATGACCGTTGGGCCTTCACCATTTCGCAGTAGGCCGACGACACCCGTTTTGCCCAAGCCAGTGGTCACCTCGTAACCATTGTCCCGGAGATGTTTCGCCGCAATATCCGCCGTGCGGTTCTCCTGCATCGATAGCTCCGGATGGGCATGAACATCCTTGTAGAGTGCCTCGAGCTTTGGCAGCAGGCCGGGAAGATTCCCAAGGAGCGTGCTGGAAGGATCAGATAAAGCTGTATTCATAAGTCACCTCCGGAGTATCGTGATTTGGTACAACATCTGTTCGCCATGATGGCGGACAGTTAATACGTTTTCTTGCCCCCCTCGTTTCCGGATAGTCTAATCTTACTGGGCTTTGCTGTGCAGATAGCTTGGTCTGCTTTGAATTACTTATGCTTGTAACGAAACTTTTTTGTGAAACGCGATACGTACTCAGCTTAGCTTTCTCGCCAAGCCCTCGGCTTGCTGGTGCGAATAACAATTTAGCATCTTCAGCGTTTTGTGACTACTGATTGCTGATAGTTCGAGAGTGGATAGATCACCTCGTTCATCTAAAAACTCACCGCTGATGATTGATGCCTTGACCGATTTGCAGTCGGTACCAAATAATTCGTCAATCTGATTGATCCTCAACGACTAGCAATTACAAAGTACGCACCAATTTCCGTTTCAACGCTCGTAAGCACGCCTGTAGAATGGGCATAATTGGCGTACTCATCTCGCAGGCTTCCCACACGATCCAAATCATCTGGCATGATGCCGAAAAGAGGGTTCCTCAACGCAACCTCGAATATCTCGAATAACTTTGTAGCTGGCCAATAATTTTTCGTTGGTTCCACAATCACTTCCACACTAGAGTACCCTGCATCCATCAGAACTGTGCGGCATCGATCGGGAGAGCCCGTATCCCAACCTACCACAGGTACGACAATTCTGTGATGGGCCGCAACATCTCGAAGCAATTTTCCAGTAGCGTGCGAGTCCTCAGCCCAGCAGTTAAATACAAGTCTTCCTCCGGGACGGAGGAACTTATGCCAACGGTGCAATGCGAGTGGAACATTCGACATGTAGGGAAGTGCATTACAGCAAGTGATTAGATCGAAACTTTCGTTCGGGTAGTCAAGACTTTCGGCATCGGCTTCAACGAGTTTAAGATTTTTCAGTCCTGCGGCTTCGAGATCTTCTGCGGCTTGCTCAAGCATACCTGGTGAAATGTCGATTCCGACCACCGCACCTGCTTCTCCAACAATGCGAGCAGTTGGAATTGACACAAAACCCGTACCTGTGGCGATATCCAGTACGCGTTCCCCTAGCTTCGGTGCAGCAAGTCGTAGAAAGCGTTCAGCCATCTTTGCATGTAATTCGCTCTGGCGATAATTGGAGCGTCCATTGAAGAACTCGGACACCGCATACTTATTTTTATTTCTGATTGTAGATTCTGTCATTCCGTTCTCCGATTATCGAAAAACAAGTACTCAATAGTTCAGTGTTGATGCGCGCCACGAATTACCCACTCTGCGCAAATTTAAATCTCCACCTGATTTTTGCTAAGTTATTTCTCGCAGTTGCTGCTTATTTACGACGGCGAATTTTAGTATGAAGTGCAATTTTGAGTAACGCAGGCCAAGTAGGCGAGATGCGGTAGCATCCATGCCCTTTGACCGGCAAGTCGAAATTACACGAAATGAACTACACACACCTCACCCGAGAAGAACGATACCAGATTTACGCCTTAAAGAAAGCAGGACACAAGC
>JAJYLY010000019.1 GCA_021787435.1 Pseudomonadota bacterium
CGATTGTTTAATCTACTTTTTAAAGAACAGTCGCTGCACCAGCGAAGAGGTGCGCATTATAGTGATTCAATTTCCTACGTCAACCTATTTCGATAATATTTTTCAGGCAGCCAGTTGGCAGGCCCGATTTTTAATTACAATGTACTACTATGTGAAAGGCTGTCATTGATTACACTCGGCATTGAATCTTCCTGCGATGAAACTGGCATCGCACTCTACCAGATGGGACGCGGCTTGCTTGCGCACGCGCTGCACACGCAGGTTGCGATGCACAGCGAATACGGCGGCGTCGTACCCGAGCTTGCTTCGCGCGATCACGTGCGGCGCGTCGTGCCGCTAATACGCCAGGTGATGAAGCAAGCCAATGCCACGCTCGACCAGATAGACGCCATTGCCTATACCCAGGGACCCGGTCTTGGCGGCGCGCTGCTGGTCGGCGCAAGCGTCGCCAGCTCGCTGGGCTTTGCGCTGGACATACCAACGATAGGCATACATCATCTTGAAGGCCATCTGCTGTCCCCCTTGCTGTCCGATCCTGCACCTGAATTTCCCTTTGTCGCCTTGCTGGTCTCCGGCGGACACACGCAGCTGATGCGCGTGGATGGCGTGGGAAGATACCAGCTCCTGGGCGAAACAGTGGACGATGCCGCAGGAGAGGCATTTGACAAGAGCGCAAAGCTCTTGGGCCTCGGTTATCCAGGGGGCCCTGCCCTTGCAAAGCTAGCCGAATCGGGCCGACCAGGACTCTATAAATTGCCGCGCCCCATGCTTCACAGCGACAATCTTGATTTCAGCTTCAGCGGACTGAAAACAGCGGTGCTGACGTTGGTCCGGCAAAATGTTCTCGATGAGCAGACACGTGCAGATATTGCATGCGCAACCCAGGAAGCGATCGTCGATGTGCTGGCGCGCAAGGCCCGTGCCGCATTAGCACAGACAGGACTCGCGCAACTGGTAGTTGCAGGTGGTGTCGGCGCCAACCGACTGTTGCGGGAGAGGCTCACCCGCGACATCGAAAAACGCGGAGGCCGCGTGTTCTACCCCGAGCTTGAATTCTGCACAGACAACGGTGCGATGATCGCCTTTGCAGGCGCGCTGCGTCTAGCAGAACATCAGGGGACAAAAGACTACCGCTTCGACGTCAAGCCGCGCTGGAATTTGCAGGACATCACGCGCCACTATGCGCGCTGACGTCTGCGAGGCGCCATGGCATTGAACTGCTGTCCTCTCAGCACCGCGATCTGCTGCAGTATAGGTGTCGTGATAGGCTCCAGCCTCTGACGCATCAGCGTGCCTCCGGCCGTGCTATGGGACAGAATCGGAACGGCAACGCTACTGTTCATGCAGGACAAAATCAGCATCGCATTCACCTCTGGCGCATATTCAGGAAATGCCTGCAGGAACCGCCCCGCAACCGTTGAAGCATCCCGACAAAGTGCGCCTGCATTTTCAAGTATCGCCTCCGGTGTATCATTGTTGCAGGGTTGCAATATGGATGAAAAATAAGCTGCGAGCGCATTGAGCAGCGCATACACCACATCCCTGTCAGCAGGATAGCGTAACAATGCTTCGGCAGTCTGAAGAAATGCCTGGCCTTTTGCAGACAAAACTCGCCCAAGCTGTATCGCAACAGGATGATCCACCATCGAAGCGAGCTTTTCCCGCAATGCCAACCAGTCGCCGCGCGGTGGAATTTCTACAGGCAGGTCATCCGGCATGCGCTCCAGGAATCCAACATGATAGGCATTATCAACAGCACCCCTGTTCCACAATTTCTGGCGCACTTCGGCAGCGATCAGTCCGGGCTGCAACACCAGCCTTACTGTGTCGATGATGGTATGCGGACTGTTTTCAAAAGGCAGGTGTTCGACAAGATATCCGGCCAATATCTTGCCCATCTTTCCCTGAACCACACACTCGCGCTCCAGCATACGGCGCGCATTGTCCGCGACCGGCATCGCCCACCATGCGCGCCGCGCCAGCTCATCGGTCAGACCGTTGGAATAGGCCACAGATACCACCGCTTCGGCCTCGCCCAACAGCAACAGGCAATCCAGCCCCTTGTTGCGTGCCTGGCCCATGCGTGTCCAGCCGTGCAGATAGACGGGGTAACCGCCCGGCGAACCGGTGGCACTGCCAGCCAGCATTTCTCGCACACGGCGCAGATACTGCTCGGGACGCCCTGTCGGATGCAACTTGATCGCGGCCTCGCCCCTTGCAGACAAACCGTAAACGATCATCGCAGCTTCATCGATGCGCACCGCCTGGATATCCCCTGCCATCATCACATTGAGGCGAAATTCATCTTCTGAAGCAAGTTCTGACATGTTGATCCTAATTCAATTGGATGCGCTGCCCCCAGGGCACCAAAGACTTTCCCTTGACCAGCCAGAGCACAGGAAAAACCGGTTCGCGCACGGGAAACTCACCTTGTGCATCGGTGAAATAAAGCAGCAGGTCAGGTGCGCGGTTCTGCCTCGCAACCCATTCAAACGCGGGCCTGAAGTCGGTGCCCCCCCCGCCGTGCATTTCCCCAGGCAGTCTGAATTCCTCCCACGGCTCAAACAACCAAGGTCCGTTTTTCTCAAGCTCCGCGTCGCATGCATGCAAAACGATGCGCGCGCGCAACTGCCCCTTGATCGCATTGATCTCGCTCATGAACTCGACTATTTCCTGTTCAGAGATCGACCCGCTGGTATCCAGCACCACCATGATGTCAGCCTCAGCACTTCTCAACGAGGGCAATATCATCTCTCCCTCGCGCCTTGAAGGGCGCATGTAGCTGTAATCATCGCGCGCATACTGCGTCATGTAACGTGCGAGCAGCAGACGCCAAGGCAACCTGGGCTGCATCAACTCACCGACCATGCGGCCAAGAAGCCCGCCCAGCTTGCCAGCCTGTTGAGCCTGATGGGCTGCTCCGGCCAGACGCTGCTGCCATTGCTCGGCAAGCGACTCCTCTTCTATTTGAGTCAACGGCCGCGGCCGCGACGCACCCTTTGCGTCATCGTTTTTTTCATTGCCCTGCCCGCCTGCTTCATTCTTTGACTCGCCGCTACCATCACCCTCATGTTGAGGCTCTTCTTCTGGCTCGTCGCTGTTGTTTTCCTCGATGCAAGGATAGATTTCCTCTGCCGTCATACCTTCAAAACAATCCAGCACAAGCGTGCCTGGGGGGGGGATGAGCCCATCCATGGCCAGCAGCGGATTGACCGCGTGGTCGCAGGCGATGTTCCAGCGGAAACGGTTTCGATGCTGGCGGCGGGCAAAATGCAGCAGCGCGCAGTGCAACGCCTGATTGGCAAGCACGAACTGAGTCTGCTCGATGCTTAGCGCATCGATGTAAGCAGGGTTGTAGTAAAGGTTGCGCGCATCAGTATAAGCCGTCTGACACCATTTCGGATCAGCCGCAATCATCGGCAGCCGCAATGCCAGCGCGCCCAGAAAAGGCTTGTCCAGAATCAGCCGGGTTCTGGCAGCCGCAAGTTTATTTTCTGTCTCGGCCTTGTCCATCCTCTGTCGTTAATAAAACATCACATCGGCTACCACATTCGCCCAAGCAGCAAACTGCGGCACAGAGAACAGCTGCTGGCCGATAGCGCGATGCATGTCTGAGACCAGCATCACACCCATTTCACGCAGTGGAAAGCGACCGGCATAATCCAGAATATGCCCGTATATATCACGGGCATCTTTGCCACCCTTGGCCCGCGCTGCACGGCCGACCAAGGCCGAGGCCACCGCATACTGCAGATCGACTTCGCGCGGCACAGGAACCTCTTCGCCCCGCAATATCGCATCAAGATCGGGCATGCGATCCATGTTCTCAACGAATGCATTGAGCTCAAGGCCTGCCGCAGGACCGACGCATGCCTGCAGGGTTGCCAGCAGCAGGGGCGTACCTCCAAATTTCTGCAGAGCGCGATGCGCGAATTCCCATGAACGCGGGCTGGGGAAAGCAACGGGATTATGCGCGGGATCGAAATCGAAAAGACGTTCAGGGCGGAAGCGCAAGAAACCGATCAGACGTTCGTCGATGTGGTTTTCATAAGCCCAGGCAACCCAATCGTCGAGATTCGCTTCAACCTCGAAATGGGAAAAGCGGTTGGCCAGAGGGGCCGGCATGGTATAAGTCACGCCGCGGTCGCCCTGACGGTTTCCGGCCGCGAATATCGCCCATCCTGGCGGCACCTCATACGCGCCCAAACGTCGGTCAAGTATCAGCTGATAGGCTGCCGCAGAAACGCTGGGCGGGGCCGAAGTGATTTCATCCAAAAAAAGTATGCCAGCCGCACCGTGTCGCTTCGCATCCGGCAGCATCGCAGGCACTGCCCATTCAACACCTTTGTCGACACGGAAAGGAATGCCACGCAGATCCGATGGCTCCATCTGCGAAAGACGTATGTCTATCATGGGTGCTGCATGGCGTGCTGCGACCTGGGCGATGATCTGGGACTTACCTACGCCTGGCGGCCCCCAGAGCATGACTGGCGTGTGGTGGCCCACGCGGGCGCTGAGAAATTCCCGATCAAGTACCGCTTGAAGTTGTGCCGGGCGCATGATTACTCCGAAAGTTAAGACTGAATATTACCATATCATAATACTCAAGTTTGAACAGTCCGGTTACTGGCTGG
This sequence comes from Pseudomonadota bacterium, assembly GCA_021787435.1. Taxonomy (GTDB): domain Bacteria; phylum Pseudomonadota; class Gammaproteobacteria; order Burkholderiales; family Gallionellaceae; genus Gallionella. The sequence goes on from JAJYLY010000019.1 coordinate 4,635, forward strand.
TATTTTTGCCAATGCGGCTCTCGCGCCCCGCCAGCAGATTCTGGATATTACGCTTGTGCCGCCAGATCAAAAGCCCCGACATGACAACAGATGACACCACCCAAACGCCCGGCAAGCCCAGCATCAGCGCATAGACCGGCGCTCCCACGGCTGCCGTCAATGCAGAGAGCGACGAGAGGCGAAACACCAGCGCCACGATCAGCCAGGTTGCCAAGGCAGCCAGCCCTAGCCATGCATTGAGCGCCAACAGCACACCCAGTGCGGTTGCCACGCCTTTACCTCCCTTGAATTTCAGGAAGATCGGGAACAGATGCCCGAGAAATACGGCCAGCGCAATCAATGCGACCTGAGTATCGCTCAACGCAAAGTGCACTGCTAGCATCACCGCCACCCACCCTTTAGCCGCATCGCCTAACAGAGTCAATGCGGCCGCCAATTTCTTGCCGCTGCGCAGCACGTTGGTCGCACCCGGATTGCCTGAGCCGTAAGTGCGCGGGTCCGCGATGCCGAATGCACGGCTCGTCAAGACCGCAAAGGAAATCGAACCCAACAAATAAGCAGCCACAACAAAAATCAGAGTCAACATCCAGAATACCTTAAAATGCGCAAATATCGGATTTTACTTGAATACCAAAGTTACGCCAAAATAAACCATAGGTTCATACCTTCAGGATATGGACAGCACTGGATAATCAGCATGGACATCATCTTCATACGCGAACTCAAAGTCACCACACTGATCGGGATCTACGAGCGTGAAAAATACATGCCGCAAACCCTGCAGCTTGATCTCGAGATCGAACTGCCCAACAGCCGCGCCTGCCATAGCGATGACATCAACGATGCGCTCGACTATGCGAATGTTGCGCAGCACATTCAGACGGTCTTGAGCGAAGGACATTTTTCCTTGCTTGAAACACTAGCTGAGCACATCGCACAAATCATCCTCAAGGATTTCGATGCGCCTTGGGTGAAGGTGAGTGTGGCCAAGTTGCAAGCCATCCGCAACTGCAAAATGGTGGGAATCTGCATCGAGCGGGAGCGCATAAGCAACCCACGGATGTGAAACGCAAACGAGAATTGCCCATTTCTGACGCAATCCAAACACACAGAAGCCGTGCTGAGAAACATATTAAAAAATGCTTATTTAAATCCAATGATCTGATTTTTTTAACCAATTTTTCAATAGACCTCTCTTTAAAAAAATCTCATAAAAATATTGACAACCCGATTTTATTCACAAAGCCAGACTGTATAATGGTTTGCACTAGACCGGCCATCATGAAACCTTCACACTTACAATAACTCATTGTTTTATATCGGAAATTTTTTGTTAGAAAATTAGGCAAACCAAGGAAAAGCCTTATGCCTCGTCGCTTTGACGGGGTAATCACCAGTTTTATCAACAGAGTTATCCACAGATTTTGTGCATAAACAAAATTACTCTTTTCCCCCTAGGCATTAACCTACTCTTGTTAAGAATCAACCTAAGAATCATGCGCCAAATTGGTAGGAGATCCGTTTCACGGACAGATGCTTCCATTCCAGTTTGATCGTTCAAAAACTTGCAGTTAGGTGGTTGGAATACAGGAGAGTCGCCGAACACTGGCATTTTATCGCTGCCAGCGTTCGAACACTCATCACTTTGTTTTCTGATACACAGCAATACCTGCTTGTCGCCGCTGAAATTCTGACTGGAAACCAATTCCAGCCATGCTGCCAACTGCCGCCTATTCTTGAACTTTCTCGCATCGCCTACCGTCGTCACGATGGCGCTCGCCGTAATCGGCCCCAATCCGGGAATCACGGTCAATTTGCGTACTGCCTCATTCTCTTTGCAATCTTGCCGGATCAAAACCTCCAGCTCCTCTACCTGCCGATCCATTTCCTTCAGGTTATCCACCAGTTTAGTGCGCTGGCTTTTTTAGAGTGAAGGTGCCCAACTATGCAATATCAGATAACTAGACCTTCGTAATTGCTGTGATACTTCAGGCAACCTGTCATCAGGATGCAATATTCAATAGGCAAGGTGCGCACGTGATGAAATATTATTCAAGTACAACCACTATTGAGAATCCGCTCGGGGGGAAGGCGCCTCCATCATCAGTCGCACTATTTGGCAGCAAAACCGAAATTGGCTACAGACCCCGGGCACTGTTCGCAGTCAGCTCGCTGGGTCTCGGTCATGCCACACGTACACTGGTGGTGATACGTGAATACCTTCGCCGCGACTATGAAATTACCGTAATTTCAGCAGGCAATGCCTTAGCATTCCTGCGCCTGGAGCTTGAGGGGGAGGACAGTGTCGAGTTTCGGGAGATGACTGACTACCCACCGCTGGAGCGCGGCACGGGCTGGCGCCTGTACTGGTATCTGTTCGTCGACCTGCTGCATACTTGGCGCCTTATCCGCAATGAGCATCACGAGGTCCAGGCTATTGCAGGGAACTACGATTTCATCTTCAGTGACGGGCGCTATGGCTTCCATAGCCTGTGCGCTCCTTCATTCATCCTGTCTCACCAGATCGCTTTCGTTCCACCGAATGGCCTAAGAGAAACTGCCTGGCTGACTGAAAATGTAAACGTCGCGGCGCTGCGGAAATTCGACATGTTGTTCATTCCAGATTATTTTGGACCGAGTCTGAACCTGGCCGGTCATTTGGCACATTCGCCCGCGCTACATCGCTGCCCGCATCGCTATATCGGCATCCTTTCTTCCTATCGACATTTGGACTTGGAACAGGATATAGATTTCCTGTTCGTGATCAGCGGCTACCTGCTCGAACATAAGGAGTCATTTGTGCGCGACCTGCTGGAACAGGCGGGCAGCTTGACGGGGATAAAAGTATTTGTGCTGGGCAATGCCGGCGGCGAAGAGTCAGCCTACGGCCGCTACATCCGGGACGATCTGCAGATTTACAGCGTGGCGAGCGGGAACTTGCGTCAGGAGTTGTTCAACAGGGCAAAAGTGATTATTTCGCGCGCCGGTTACACCACGGTGATGGATTTGGTCGAGCATGGCAAGCGCGCGCTGCTGATCCCGACACCGAACCAGACCGAGCAGGAGTACTTAGCTTCCTACCTTGGCAGCCAGAACTACTACGTATCCCGCACGCAGCAAACTGGACTGAATCTAGGGTTAGCCATGAAGGCCTGCGAACAGACGCGACTGTTCGAGCCCCCATGGAAGACGGATGAGTCGCTGCGCCGCATTACAGAGGGGATCGAGGAACTGATGCACCGGCACTTCATTTCCATCATTGTGCCGGCGCACAATGAGGAGGCAGAGATCAAAGCGACTTTACTATGCCTGCTCGCCCAACGCTATCCTAGTGACCGGTTTGAGATCGTCGTGGTCGAGAATGGTTCTAGTGACGCGACTATGAACATCGCCACACGGGTAGCACATGAGACTGGACGTATCCGGGTGATGCAGAGCGAACTCGGAGTCTCGCGGGCAAAGAACGCAGGCTTGGCAAATCTGGCCGCGGAGTCCGAGTGGGTGATATTTTGTGATGCCGATACCAAGCTCGGCCAGCATTTTCTGCAACATCTCAACACTTGGCTGAATCGCCACGGAGATGACAGCTTGAGCGTGGGCACGACCAGTGTGCGTCCAGAATCCGGTAACAGCTGTTATGCGCGCGCCTGGTTCGCAGTCTACAACTACATCCATCGTCTGACACGTTCCTCGTTTTCCATCCAGATCGCCCGTACCCAGATCGCGCGCGGTGTGCGCTTTCGCGAAGATCTGAATTTTGCCGAGGATCTGATGTTCATTCAGGAGTGCAGGCGCTACGGGCGTTTTTTCTTCGTGCCCACCGACCAGGTGAGCACTGCGACGCGGCGCTTCGATTCTTGTGGCTATCTGCGCCAGAGTTTGCGCTGGATGTACGAGGCACTGTTGCCGCTACGTTTTAAGGCCAACCGAAAATACGATGTCATTCGTTAACCCCGCCTCTATTGAACACATGACCGCCTTGCTTGGCGAGCGCCGGGATCTGGCGTATGCGGTGCTATTTCTGGGTGCATTCTTCGAGACCCTGATCCCAACTTCACTATTCGTGCTGGGCGAGGTGTTCTTTATCGCGGGCGCTTTGTTGGCCGGCATGGCGATATTAAATATCTGGGCCGTGCTCGTCGTACTTTATATGGGTGGAATACTTGGCGACAACGCTAGTTATTGGCTGGGCCGGTATTTCGGTTTGTCGTTATTCGACAGTCTGGCGCGCTGGCCGCTGGTTAGTCGGCTGATTCATCAAGATAACTACCAGCGGGGCGTCGTGTTCTTTGAACGTCGCGGTGCGATAGCCGTCTTTGTGGCGCGTCTCAGCGGCCCGCTATCCTGGGTGATGCCCGCGATGGCCGGTGTGTTCCACCTGGACTACGTTACCTTTCTTCAATACAACACCCTCGGCATTATGATCGGAATCGGTCAGTTCATTGTCGTGGGCTACTTTTTCGGAGAGTACCTGCCATTGATCCTTGAATTAGTCGACAGTTTCGGCCCTGCGACCCTAATATCTTTTTTGACGATCATGGCAGCGGGTGCCTTGTACTGGTGGAGACGAAGAGCGCAAGCGATCCCTTGACATATCACCTCCGACCAAAGCCAAGCCTGCGAAACAATCAGGGATGGAGTGGCTAAAGCTCTAGTTACATGGATTTAGCTAGCATGCCAAGCAAGAGATGGTAAACGATTCCGATTTGCATCGGACAAACATTTACTCGAAATTGTCAACGCTAAATAGAAATGTCCAGCTTTGGCACTTTGCGGTAATTGCAGCTACCAATCTCAAATGACCGAAAGGCCGAAACTCTGCCGGAACAGCCCTTCGCGAACGGCAGCTTTAGCGAAGACAATTTCGCCACTTGAGCTACTTCAATGTGCCATTGATCTGTTAGTAGTCACTGGGCTATCAACGACAGGATAAGAACCTATTGCGGTCCCACGTACACCCAACTGCGCTGTCATTTGAACGACTGCTGCACTTTGGAACCTGCCGAAAGGCCAATTCACACTGCTCGGCCTTTGCCGTCGGTGGCATCCAGGTGGATCACAGCAGTTAAATTTGTGAGTAAGTGGATACGCTGTGGCGTAACCAATTCCGGCAAGGGCATACTTGAGATGACCTCAGACCAGACCCAAGACAACCACCGATTTCAACTTCTCAGTAACGTAAACAACCCATTCCTGAAGCAAGGATGAAACTTGCATCAGCGCAGCCCGAGCTTTGCTGAAATCGGCATGCCGCCCAGTCAGCGTGATGGTTGTTCAGCATCTATCAAGCCAAGAGGAGAATCCCAAGCTTAAAGACACTCTGCGCAGGCAACATTACATAGCCCAACCTATTCAGGGCGATTGTCCCGAGGTTGAAACTGGACAGCTGCAATCCGTGCCGTCACCAGTACAGCCAAGAGGACAGAAAGTGCCAGAATTTCAGCCCAGTTTAGGCTATGCCCGTAAAGCCCAATAAATATCTCGCGCAAAACAAATGCAATGCCAACTTCAGCTAGTACTCTTAGGCGGACACGATGAAACTCCAAATAGTCCGTGAAGGTGCGAAACAGTTCTATGAGAACAAAGACTGAAAGAACATCAATAACCAACTCACGATCGATGCTATCAACGATTCCGAATGCAATTTTATGTGTAGACACAACATCGCGCATGGCATTCGTGGCTGAATAAAAATCGACCAACAGTCCTGCCACAGCACCCGTCAGAGTAAGTAGCATGACAAAAATCAATGCAGTCACGATAGCATCCAAAATCCTCCCGTAAACCCGCAAGGCTTGACCCTTCATTCCGACTTTCGGAATTTCGGTTGGCAAATCGTCTTTGTACTTTTGCTCTGGCATATATCAGCCTGCTGGCTACCCTCGTATAAGTCTTGAACATATCACATAATCTCAACAGCATGTTGGCGCCGACGCGATTTTGACCCAAGGTGCCGGTTTTGGCTGCCCCATATCAGCTATTTGCAATTTCCTAGAAGACAATTGTTGCGGCGGTGTAACTCCGCATAAATATGGCGCAGTTTGAATTTTGGACAAAGGGCTTCAAGATTCCCGAAAGCAGACGCTCATGTGCTAAAGGACAACATGCAAAGGGCAGGTTAGAGGCGATTGCCGTCTGTGGAATTGCGAAGGGCACCGTCAGCAACGGGTCGATTGTGTGAGATCGCCAATGTCCGGTTTGCGGCGACGAATTCGTTAAGAGCTATGACCGGATAGGCCGAAGACAAGATTGACACAAAACGTTCGGCGAAACAAAAACGGCGACCAAGCTTTCAAGCCCTAGCCGCTGTTATAAATTTAAACTCCATCAATAAACAATCTCGTTCAAGACTTTATTGTTTTGCACTTTCTCGCCATTCAAGACTTTATTGTCACGAAACAAGCGGCACAAACTACCAGCCAGATTCGCGCTCAGGCGTTGCACTGATCTTGTGGATGCTCAAATCCGCGCCGTTGAATTCTTCTTCGGGAGAAAGGCGTATACCCACCGTTTTCTTGATCGCGCCGTACACCAGATAGCCACCAATAAAAGCGATCGCAATTCCCATCCCTGTGCCGATGAGCTGAGACATGAAGCTCACGCCACCAATACCGCCCAAGGCCTTCAGACCAAATATCCCTGCAGCGATCCCGCCCCATGCGCCACACAGACCATGCAACGGCCACACACCCAGAACATCGTCTATCTTCCAGCGATTCTGCGTCCAAGTGAACATCACCACAAACAGCCCGCCCGCCACGATACCAACCACGAGTGCACCTACAGGATGCATCAGATCTGAGCCAGCGCAAACCGCAACCAGACCTGCGAGCGGTCCGTTATGCACGAACCCTGGGTCATTCTTGCCGGCCCACAAGGCAGCGAGCGTTCCGCCCACCATCGCCATCAGCGAATTGACCGCAACTAAACCGCTGATGTTGTTGATCGTCTGCGCCGACATCACATTGAAACCAAACCAGCCCACCGTGAGTATCCATGCACCCAGCGCCAGGAATGGAATGCTTGAGGGCGGATGCGCCGCGATTTGTCCATCTTTATTGTAGCGCCCGTGACGCGCACCCAGCAGCAGAACTGCGGCTAGACCGATCCATCCGCCCACCGCATGCACCACCACAGAACCTGCAAAATCATGGAATTCCGCGCCGAATGCGCTGTGCAGCCAGTCCTGTATGCCGAAACGGTGATTCCACGCGATGCCTTCAAAGAACGGATAAACAAACCCGACCAGCATGAAAGTCGCCGCCATCTGCGGATTGAACCTTGCACGTTCGGCAATACCACCAGAGACGATCGCAGGAATCGCAGCCGCAAATGTCAGCAGGAAAAAAAACTTGACCAGTTCGTAACCGCTTTTTTGCGCGAGCTCCCCAGCGCCGCTGAAAAAATTCACCCCGTAGGCAATCACATAACCGATGAAAAAGTAAGCAATCGTGGAGACAGCAAAATCGGTCAGGATTTTGACCAGCGCATTGACCTGATTTTTCTTGCGCACCGTGCCGAGCTCAAGGAAGGCAAAGCCTGCATGCATCGCAAGCACCATAATCGCACCGAGCAGTATGAATAGCGTGTCATTGTTAATTTTGAAATTTTCCATACTGACTTTCTGTTCTCAGGGTTTCAAGGAGACGCTCACATGCACCAAACAGATGCATACCAAACGAAACATGATGGTGCGTTCAGCTGCCAAACCTTAAAAAATACACCAAAATAGTGCATGCAGTCAAACCTGCCAGCCATTCAGATATTTATCCAGCCATAACAGACCGATGATAGTTTTACTGTCGTCGATTTTGCCCAGTCGCATCCATTCCACAGCCTCCTTGAAAGGCAGTTCGAATACTTCTAGATGCTCACCCTCGTCCAGACTTGCCTGCTGCTTTACAAGCCCGCGCGCCAAAAAATACTCAATGCGCTCATTGCCATAACCGATGCAGGGATAGGTGGTAGTCAGGTGCGCCCAGTCGCGCGCGGCATAACCCGTTTCCTCAAGCAACTCGCGCCTGCCTGTATCTAGGATATCCTCGCCTGGATCTATCTTGCCTGCCGGAATCTCATAAAAATCCCGGCGCAAAGGGTAACGATATTGGCGTTCCATGATCAGGTTGCCGTTGTCTTGCAACGCCAGCACCGCGACGGCGCCCGGATGACTGACATATTCGCGGACACCAACCGCGCCACTTGGCAGTCGCACCGTATCACGGCGCACATGCAGCAAACTGCCTTCATATACGGCACTGCTGTCGATGCAGGTTTCTTCCAGATCCATCTTCATCTCCACGCATGCCCGAAAGCATGCCCGGTCAGTGCAACAGCAGTGACTGTCTGACAGACACAGCGCATATGGACATCAACGTGCCCGGCATCAGACCAAGGAATAACACGCCCAGTCCATTGATGGTCATCAGAAGACCGGTGTCGGACTCAACGACAATAGGAACATGGCTTTCCGGCGCATCAAAATACATCAGTTTGATGATGCGCAGGTAATAGAATGCGCCGATCAGCGAAAACAGCACCGCTATCACGGCAAGCCAGGTATACCCTGCCTGGACGATCGCGTTAAGCACCGAAAACTTCGCATAAAAACCCACCGTTGGCGGTATGCCTGCCATCGAGAGCATCAGTAGCATCATCATGAAAGCAAGCCAGGGGCTGCGCTGGTTCAAGCCCTTGAAGTCGTTCAATGTGTCGGCCTCGAAACCTGCGCGGGAGAGCATCATGATCATACCGAAACCGCCCAGCGACATAATCATGTAGACCACGGTATAGAACATTGCAGAACCATATCCCTCTATTCCGCCGCTGATCAGACCCAGCAACATAAAACCCATGTGCGTGATCGTTGAATAGGCAAACATGCGCTTGATATTGGTTTGCGCAATCGCAGACAGATTGCCCAGTGCCATGGAAGCGATGGCAAGCACTATCAGCATACCGGTCCAATCGTTGGACAAACCCTGCAATCCTTCAACCAGAATGCGGACCACGAATGCAAATGCGGCAAGCTTGGGTACCGAGCCGATCAAGAGCGTCATCGCAGTAGGCGCGCCGTGGTAGACATCGGGCACCCACATGTGGAACGGCACCACACCCAGCTTGAACGCAAGACCCGAGACGATGAACACTAAGCCGAATGCCAACAGCGCTTTGTTCTGAACACCCTGATGGATGGCATTAGAGATCGCGCCCAGCTCCAGACTGCCTGTCGCGCCATACAGCATGGACATGCCATAGAGCAAAAGACCCGAAGCCAGCGCGCCCAGCACGAAGTATTTCATCGCAGCCTCGGTCGCAATGGCGGAATCCCGCTGCAGCGCAACCATCGCATAAAGGCTCAACGAGAGTAATTCGAGACCCAGATACAGGGTCAGAAAATGATTCGCAGAAATCATCACATTCATGCCCAACAGCGCAAACAGCGCAAGCACTAGGAATTCACCGGTAAACAACCCGCGCAGCAGCAGGTATTGACGGGAATATACCAGCACCATGGACATACCTAGGTAGCTCAGCATTTTCAGCACATCAGAGAGCAGGTCATCCACAAACATGCCGTTGAAAGCATAAAACACGCCACGCTCATGCGTGCCAACCGTGATCAGAGAACAACCCAGCAAGGTGAACTGAACCAGTAGATAGGTGTATATTTTGCTTTTTTTCAGCAGCAGATCAAATATCAGGATGAAACATACCATCACCAGCAGGAAAATTTCCGCAGCGGCAGGCAACAGATTGGCCATCAAATTCATATACACCTCAAAAAATCAGTCGTTAGTCGCTAGACGTTAGTTACTAGAGCGGCAGCTTGGACTGCGCAACATGCACCAGCAGATCATTCACCGATGCGTGCAGTATTTCACCAACAGGCAAAGGATATATTCCCATGCCCAGCACAAAAACAGCCAGTATCGCCATGATTAGAATTTCGCGCGCATTGATGTCGGTCAGTTCTTCGACATGGTGATTGACAACCTTGCCGAAAATCACACGCTTGTACATCCACAGCGTATAGGCCGCACCGAAGATCAGCGTGCTTGCAGCGGCAAAGGCATACCAGAAGTTCACCTTGATGGCGCCCATGAGCACCATGAATTCGCCGACGAAGGCGCTTGTGCCGGGTAGTCCGCTGTTAGCCATTGCAAACAGCATGAAAAACGCGGCAAACACAGGCATCCTGTTGACGACGCCGCCGTAATCGGCAATCTTTCTCGAATGCATGCGGTCATACAGCACACCGATGCACAGGAACAGTGCGCCTGCCACAAAGCCGTGCGAGAGCATCTGCAGCAGCGCTCCTTCCATGCCGTAGGCATTGAATATGAACAGGCCCAGCGTGACAAAACCCATGTGCGAGATCGAGGAATAAGCCACCAGCTTTTTCATGTCAGACTGCATCAGCGCAACCAGACCGATATAGACGATAGCAATCAGGGACAATGCAATCATGACGCCTGCAAGCTTGTGGCTGGCATCTGGCGTGATCGGCATGGAAAAGCGCAAAAAACCGTAAGCGCCGACCTTGAGCATGATAGCTGCCAGCACAACGGAGCCACCAGTCGGGGCTTCCACATGTGCATCAGGCAGCCAAGTGTGCACTGGAAACATCGGCACCTTGACCGCAAACGCGAAAAAGAACGCGATGAAGATCAGAATCTGTGCCGTCATTGGAATCGCAACCTTGTGGAAGTCGAGAATCGAGAAGCTGCCGCCCGTGATGTTGTACAGATAAATCAGTGCAACCAACATCAGCAGTGAGCCCAAGAGCGTATAAAGGAAAAACTTCATCGTCGCATAGATGCGGTTGGGCCCTCCCCACACGCCGATGATGATGAACATCGGAATCAGCATCGCTTCCCAGAACACGTAAAACAGGATAGCGTCGAGCGCTGCAAACACGCCGTTCACGATGCCTGACATCACAAGAAAGGCCGCCATGTACTGCGAGACGCGCTTCTCGATCACGCGCCAGCCGGCAATCACCACGATCACGGTAAAGAAGCTGTTCAACAGTATGAACAGCATTGAGATTCCGTCCACACCTAGATAATAGTGTATGTTGAAACGGCTGATCCAGTCGTGCAACTCGACAAACTGCATGCTGCTAGTCGACGTATTGAATTCTGTGTAAAGCGGCAAGGTGACCGCAAACCCCAGCACGCTGCCACCCAGCGCCAGCAAGCGAGCCAGTGGTGCATTCTTGTCATCGCCGGTTGCCAGAACCAGTATGCCGAAAAGTATCGGCAACCAGATCGCAACACTAATTACAGGTAATCCAAAAATCATGCTGTGTTTCCTTTAATCATGAAGCAGAAAGTTGGGAGCAGATGTAATCACCCACCGCTTCCCACGATTAAAACCAGTTTCGTATCGATAACAAAATAAACACGCCCACGATCATGGTGAACGCGTAATGGTAGATATAACCCGACTGGAATCTGCGTACCACGCCTGAAAACCTGCCCACCAGATTGGCAGAACCGTTCACCATCAACCCGTCGATCAGGATCTTGTCACCGAACTTGCCTAGAAAACCGCTGAGTCCTCGCGCGCCGCCCGCAAAGAACCAGTCATTGAAACGGTCAAAATAATACTTGTTATCTAGCAACGTATAGATGCCATGGAAACGCTTCTGTATTGCTGCCGGAATGTCTGGACGCTTGAGATAAAAATATGCGGAACTAGCAACACCGGCGATAGCCAACCAAAGCGGCAGGCTGGTCAGCGCATGCAGCGCCATCTCAAAACTGCCGTGAAACTCTTCCTGAAGCTCGCGCATCACCATGTGATTCTGTGCAATATAGATGGCATCTTTGAAGTAGCCGCCAAACAGCATCGGCTTAATCGTGATATAACCTATCATCACAGACGGAATCGCAAGCAACACCAGAGGTAGCGTTACAACCCATGAAGACTCGTGTGGCTTCTGTCCCGGTGCCAGACCGTGATGATGATCATGCGAGACTTCTTCATCTGCGTGATCGCCATCATGCACCCCAATTGCATCATGATGATCAGCTCCTGCCTTCTGATGTCCAAAACGTTCCTTGCCGTGGAATACTAGAAAGTACATGCGGAAGGAATAAAACGCCGTGACGAACACGCCAGCCATCACAGAGAAATAGGCAAAGCCTGCACCTGCCAGATGCGATTGGCCAACCGCCTCGATGATGCTGTCCTTGGAATAGAATCCCGAAAAAAACGGCGTACCGATCAACGCAAGCGAACCGATCAGCGATGTGATCCAGGTGATGGGCATATACTTCCTTAATCCGCCCATGTTGCGAATGTCTTGGTCGTGGTGCATGCCGATGATCACACTGCCGGCAGCAAGAAACAGCAGCGCTTTGAAAAAGGCATGCGTCATCAAATGAAAGATAGCTGCAGGATACGCGGAAGCGCCCAAGGCAACCGTCATGTAACCCAGTTGGGACAATGTAGAGTAGGCGATCACCCGCTTGATGTCGTTTTGTATGATTCCCAGAAAACCCATGAACAGCGCAGTGATTGCACCGATGACCATGACGAATGACAGCGCGGCATCCGACAATTCAAATATCGGCGACATACGCGCGACCATGAAGATGCCGGCAGTCACCATGGTTGCCGCATGGATCAGCGCAGAGATCGGTGTCGGACCTTCCATCGAGTCTGGCAACCAGACATGCAGCGGAAACTGCGCGGATTTGCCCATCGCGCCGATAAAAAGCAGGATACAGATCGCGGTGAGCAGATTCACCGACATGCCAGGAATCGGCGCCATGTCGCCGGCGTGATTCGCCACATTGGCAAACACCGCTGCGTAATCAAGCGTGCCGAACACCTTCAGGATCAGCCCTATGCCTAGCAGAAAACCAAAGTCGCCGACGCGGTTGACCAGAAAGGCCTTCAGGTTTGCATAGATCGCAGTTGACCTCGTGTACCAGAAGCCGATCAGAAGATAGGAAACCAGGCCGACCGCTTCCCAGCCAAAAAAGAGCTGCATGAAATTGTTGGACATCACCAGCATCAGCATGGAAAAGGTGAACAGCGAGATATAGCTGAAGAAGCGCTGATAGCCTTCGTCTTCAGCCATGTAGCCTATGGTGTAGATATGCACCATCAGCGAAACAGAAGTTACCACCAGCATCATGGTCACAGTCAGCCTGTCGATCAGAAAACCGACATGGAAACCTGTATCCCCCGATGTCAGCCAAGTATAGACCGGGCCATTGAACATATGGCCAGCCATCACATCCTGAAATATCTTGATCGCGGAAAACAATGACAAGCCGATTAGGGCGATGACGATGCGATGGGTCATCTTGCGTCCGAGCAAGTGGCCGAATAGCCCTGCCATGATCGCACCCAGCAAAGGCGCGAAAGGAACGATCAGATAGTAGGTTTGAATGTTCATTGCATCAGCCTTTCAAACTGCCAAGATCATCGACATTAATGGTGCGCAAATTTCGGAACAGCACCACCAGGATGGCAAGTCCGATCGCGGCTTCTGCTGCAGCAACGGTGAGAATGAAAAACACGAAGACCTGCCCCGCTGTATCATTTAGATAATGCGAAAATGCGACAAAGTTGGTATTCACGGCCAGCAACATCAGTTCAATGGACATCAAGAGGATGATCACGTTCTTGCGGTTCAGGAAGATGCCCAGCACGCTGATGGCAAACAGCACGGCGCTGAACACGAGATAATGAGAAAGGGTTACCATATTTAAGTCTTCGCTCCCTGTTATATTTGTGTGGCTGACCTACTTGCCGTCGGCCCTGGGTTCAGACGGCATGCTTACGATGCGCAGGCGGTCAGCCTTCCTGACCTTGACCTGTTCGGACACCTGTTGCGTCTTCACGCCCGTACGGCGGCGCAGCGTCAATGCGATCGCCGCGACCATCGCCACCAACAATATCACCGCAGCCAGTTCGAACGGATAGACATACTGGGTATAGAGCAGACGGCCAAGCTCCTTGGTATTACTGTAATTTGCGGCATGCACCACGGCCTTTGAGACTTCGGCGGTCTGGCGCGAACCCAACACCCAGACCATCTCGAACACCATCAGGCCTGCTATTAGCGCGCCAAAGGGAAACCAGCGCCAGAAGCCTTCCTTCAATTTTACGAGATTGATGTCCAGCATCATCACCACAAAAAGGAACAACACCATCACCGCACCCACATACACAAGCACCAACGCAATCGCCAGGAATTCGGCTTCCAGCAGCATCCAGATGCCTGCAGCACTGCAAAAGGCCAGCACCAGAAACAGCGCGGCGTGCACGGGGTTGCGCGCGACAATCACGCCGGTTGCAGCAAGCAGGGTGATCGCTGCAAACAGATAAAAAACCACATCGAAGAAACTCATGAATTTACCCCTGTTTATCTGTATTTGGCATCCGACGCGCGATCCTTTGCGATTTGCGCTTCATGCTTGTCCCCTACCGCCAACAGCATAGGCTTGGTGTAGTACAAATCGCCGCGATTCTCCCCGTGGTACTCGAAAATGCGCGTCTCGACGATTGCATCCACAGGGCAAGATTCCTCGCAGAATCCGCAGAAGATGCATTTTGTGAGATCGATGTCATATTGCGTGGTGCGGCGTGTGCCGTCTTCACGTTCGGCGACTTCAATCTTGATCGCCAGGGCCGGGCACACGGCCTCGCAAAGCTTGCAACCTATGCATCGCTCCTCGCCGTTCGGATAGCGGCGCTGCGCATGCAGGCCGCGAAAGCGATAACCCTGCGGAGTCTTCTCCTCCGGGAATTGCACGGTGATTTTACGCGCGAACATGTATCGTCCGGTCAGCGCCATACCCTTGAGCAATTCGACCAGCAGAAAAGTCTTGAAGAATTCCTTGATTTTTTCCATATTCATGTCCTCTTGTGCATGCGCCTCATCGCGCTACCACAGCCAATAGGAAGTTTGCATCCACGCACCCACGACCACGACCCAGATGAGCGATATGGGAATGAACACCTTCCAGCCCAGGCGCATCAGCTGGTCATAGCGGTAGCGCGGGAAAGTTGCACGGAACCACAGGAACAGGAAAAGCACGAAGGCTACCTTAATGAACATCCACAAAATGCTGTCAGGCAGGAATGGCACAGGCGACAGCCAGCCGCCCAGGAACATGATCGAAGTCAGGAAGGAGACCAATATCATGTTGGCGTATTCCCCGAGGAAAAACAGCGCGAAGGCCATGCCCGAATATTCGACATGGAAGCCTGCGACAATTTCCGACTCTCCTTCAGCCACGTCAAATGGCGCGCGGTTGGTTTCCGCAACGCCTGAGATGAAATACACCACAAACATCGGGAACAGCGGGATGAAATACCAGTTCAGCAATCCGTGAGCTCCCTGCTGCCCGCGCACGATATCCCCAAGGTTCAGGCTTTGCGCGGCCATAAGCACGGTGACCAGCGCAAAACCCATCGCGATTTCGTAGGACACGATCTGCGCCGCAGACCGTAGTGAACCCAGGAATGCATACTTTGAATTGGACGCCCAGCCGGCGATGATCACACCGTATACCCCAAGGGATGCCATCGCCAGCACATAAAGCAGGCCCGCATTCACATTGGCGACCACGAGCTTTGCATTGAAAGGAACGACCGCCCATACGGCAAGTGCAGGCATCAAGGTCAGGATGGGCGCAATGATGAACAGTAGTTTGTTCGCGCCGGAGGGCACGATGATTTCCTTCATCAGCAATTTCAGGCCGTCTGCCAAGGGCTGCAAGAGACCGAAATAGCCGACGCGGTTCGGGCCGATACGGATCTGCATCCAACCGATCACCTTGCGTTCAGCTAGCGTAAGATAAGCAACAGCGCCCATTAGGGGCAGTACGATTGCAACAATCTTGAGCAGTGTCCAGATGGGCAGCCAGGCAAATCCCAGCATTTTTTGTATGGATTCCAGCCATTCCATCATGCACGCTCCAAAGACAATTCACCAAACATCGGACCCAGAGCCGCAGTCGCAGGATGTCCTGCTGCAATGCGCACCACTCCAGGCGGCAACCTGTCATCCCTGCTCACCTTCAGTTGCACACTGGCATTTCCTTGCGCAACGCGCACTGTATCACCCGGCTGCAATCCCAGTTTTTGCAACTCATCGCCGTGCAATCTTGCACAAGGGATCGCCGCATCGCCGGTCTTCTGCAAGGCGTTGGCGCGGCGCACCAGCGCATCGGCAAAGTAGATCGGCACATCCGTCACGCGTTGAAGAGCGGCAGAGTTAGTTGAATTTACCTTCAGCGCAATGCCTTCTATGCGATTGTTGAGCTTGCATGCCGCACCCAGCGCTTCATCGCGTACCGCCTCACTAGTCTCAAAATTGAATCCCGCAACATGCAGCAGGTTGCCCAGCACACGCAGCACCTTCCATGCAGGACGCGCATCGCCTAAAGGCTTCACTGCCCCCTTGAAACTCTGTACTGATCCTTCCGTGTTGACAAAGGTGCCCGAAGTCTCGGTGTATGGCGCGATGGGCAGCAACACATCCGCATACTCTGTCGCATGGTGCTTGTAGGCGGACATCGCAACCACCATGTCTGCCTGCTTCATTGCAGCCATCGCAAGCTCCGGGTTATGCATGTCGAGCTCAGGTTCCACGTTCAAGAGCAGATAAGCCTTGCGGGGATTTGCCAGCATCTCTCGCGCGTTCATGCCATCACCCGGCACAGCACCCGCCATATATCCGCCTACGCTGTTGGCCGCCTCGCCCAAAAATCCGAACTTAGCGCCCGAGAGTTCGGCGATCTGGCCTGCTATCGATGCAAGTTGGGAAGCCTCGGGGTGCTGCTGAGCAAGATTGCCCAGCAATACTGCCGAGCGCGCTCCTGAAGCCAAGCTCTTCGCAATTGAACTTGCAGCATCGCCAACCGCAACTTTTTCCATATCGGCAGGCACGGTCGCCTCTTTCTGAATGATCAGCGCCTTGAGTATTTGCGCTAATACGTCCACCATTCCTGAAGGCGCTACTATGGCCTTGTTCGCAACAGGCATCAGCAAATCGTCGTCAGCGGCATGCACCACGTTCGCATCGGCTCCGGCCTTCACGGCCTGACGTATACGCTGCGCCAACAGGGGATGGTCCTTGCGCAGAAAACTGCCCACGATCAGGAAACGATCGCGGCTGTTGATCTCGGCAACCTGCATGCCCAGCCAGGGCGCGCCTTTTGCGCCAATGCTGAAATCCGACTGGCGCAGGCGAAAATCGACGTTGCTGCTTTCTATCCCGCGCATCAGCTTTTGCAGCAGATACAATTCCTCAAGCGTCGAATTTGGCGTCGCCAGAGCTGCGATGTGATCAG
Organism: Pseudomonadota bacterium; assembly: GCA_021787435.1. GTDB lineage: Bacteria > Pseudomonadota > Gammaproteobacteria > Burkholderiales > Gallionellaceae > Gallionella. The sequence continues at coordinate 21,956 of JAJYLY010000019.1, forward strand.
CGCCTGCGCTGGCCGAAATCTGGCGTAAGCCATTGGCCACATATTCAAGCGCCGTCGTCCATTCAACCTCCAGCCACTTGTTGTCCTGCTTGATCATCGGACGAGTCAGCCTTTCCTGCGAATTCAGGCCTTCATAGCTGAACCTGTCCTTATCCGAAATCCAGCATTCATTGATCGCTTCGTTCTCCACCGGCACGACACGGCACACCTTGTTGTCCTTGACATGCACGGCCAGATTGCTGCCCAGCCCATCGTGCGGGCTGACGGATTTGCGGCGCGACAGCTCCCAAGAACGCGCGGTGTAACGGAATGGCTTGCTGGTCAACGCGCCTACCGGGCAAAGATCGATCATGTTGCCAGACAGCTCGGAATCCACCGCACTGTTCACGAAGCTCATGATCTCCGCATGTTCAGAACGGTTGGCCATGCCGAGTTCCATCTGACCTGCGATCTCCTGACCGAAGCGCACGCAGCGCGTGCACTGTATGCAGCGGCTCATCTCTATCGTCGAAATCAGCTCGCCGATTTCCTTAGGATTTACCATGCGCTTTTCTTCGGTGTAGCGCGATTCCCCACCGCCGTAACCAACAGCTAGATCCTGAAGCTGGCATTCGCCGCCCTGATCGCAGATCGGACAATCAAGCGGATGATTGATCAACAGGAATTCCATCACGCCTTTTTGCGCCTTCACTGCCATCTCGGAATGCGTATGCACCTTCATGCCGTCAGTAGCTGGCGTCGCACAGGCAGGCAAAGGCTTGGGCGCCTTTTCCACTTCGACCAGACACATCCGGCAGTTGGCCGCAATGGACAATTTCTTGTGGTAGCAGAAATGCGGGATATGAACGCCTGCCTTATTCGCAGCGTCCATCACCGTGGAACCGCGCTCGGTCTCAACTAACTTGCCATCAATTTCAATGTTGATCATTGCGCACCTAAGCCTTACACCAAACAACGCTTGTGTTCGATGTGATATTCAAATTCCGCCCTGAAATTTTTCAGCATGCCCTGCACAGGCCACACCGCCGCCTCGCCCAAAGCACAGATGGTGCGACCTGCGATGTTCTCTCCCACGGAAAGCAGCAAATCAAGGTCTTCCGGCTTGCCTTGGCCATGTTCGATGCGATGCACGACGCGGTAAAGCCAGCCGGTGCCCTCGCGGCAAGGCGTGCATTGGCCGCAGGATTCCTCGTGATAGAAATATGACAGTCGTTCCAGCGCACGCACCATGCACACCGTCTCGTCCATCACGATCACCGCACCGCTACCCAGCCCCGAACCCGCCTTCTGGATCGCATCGTAGTCCATGGTGAGATCCATCATGACTTCTCCTGGCAGAACAGGCATCGAAGATCCACCGGGTATCACGGCTTTCAACTGATGTCCATTACGCACGCCGCCTGCCATCTGCAACAGCGTGGAAAAAGGCGTGCCCATAGGCACTTCAAAATTGCCAGGGTTGTTCACATGGCCCGTGACGGAAAACAACTTGGTTCCGCCGTTGTTGGGCTTGCCCAGCTCAAGAAATTTTTGCCCGCCGTTGTTGATGATGTAAGGGATGCTGGCAAAAGTCTCGGTGTTGTTGATCGTGGTCGGTTTGCCATACAGGCCGAAGCTCGCGGGAAATGGTGGCTTGAAGCGCGGTTGCCCCTTCTTGCCTTCGATGGATTCGAGCAGCGCGGTTTCTTCTCCGCATATGTAAGCACCGTATCCCAAATGATTGTGCAGATCGAAGCTGAAATCCGAGCCCAGGATATTATTGCCGAGATATCCCGCCTGGCGCGCCAGATCGCAGGCTTCTTCCATGCGCTGATAGGCCTCGAAAACTTCTCCGTGTATGTAGTTGTATCCAGTCTTGACACCCATCGTATAGGCGGCGATCGCCATGCCCTCGATCAACAGATGCGGGTTGTACAAGAGAATATCCCAGTCCTTGCAGGTGCCAGGCTCCCCTTCGTCTGAATTGCAGACGATGTACTTGTCGCCTTCGAAACTGCGGGGCATGAAACTCCATTTGAGTCCGGTGGGAAAACCCGCTCCGCCACGGCCACGCAGCGCAGACAGCTTGACTTCGGCGATGATTGCATCAGGCGACATCTTCTCTGTCAGCACGCGGCGCAAAGCCTGGTAACCGCCGACCTTGAGGTAATTTTCAAGCGTCCACGGCTGATCGAAATGCATCGTGGTTTGGGTGACAGGTCCTCTCATGACTTATCCAATTCTGCCAGAATCTGATCGATCTTCTCGTGAGTCAGACGACCACACAGCTTTTTGTTGTTGATGGTAAATAGCGGCGCGTCCTTGCAGGCCCCCATACATTCGCCTTCTTTCAGGCCGTATTTGCCGTCCGCCGTCACCTCTCCCAAGCCTATGCCCAGCCTGGCCTTGAGATAGGCTACCGTATCTTCAGCGCCGCACAAGGTGCAAGAAAGATTGGTGCACACGGTAATGGTGTGCTTTCCCATCGGCTTTAAGTTGTACATGTGGTAAAAGGTCGCCACTTCCATCACCGCAATTTTGGGCATGCCCAGATAGGATGCGATGTCGCTCATGTCATCCGTCGAGATCCAGCCCTTCTCGTCCTGCACGAAACGCAGGGCTGACATCACGGCGGACTGTTTTTGATCAGCCGGATATTTCTTCAGCTCTCGGTTGATCTGATCTTGAATAGGTGCGGATAACATTATCTGTCTATCTCTCCAAAAACGATGTCCTGCGTGCCGATGATGGTCACCACATCGGCGATCATGTGGCCGCGCACCATTTCATCCAATGCTGAAAGATGCACAAAACCAGGCGCACGTATTTTCAGACGGTATGGCTTGTTTGCGCCATCCGACACCATGTAAATGCCGAACTCACCTTTGGGATGTTCAACAGATGCATATGCCTCGCCTTCTGAAATATGCATGCCCTCGGTGAAAAGCTTGAAGTGATGGATCAACTCTTCCATGTTCTGCTTCATCGATTCACGCGCAGGCGGCGCATACTTGTGATTAGCAGTGATCACAGGCCCGGGATTCAAACGCAGCCAGTCTATGCACTGCCTGATGATGCGATTGCTCTGCCGCATTTCCTCGACACGCACGAGATACCGGTCATAAGTATCGCCGTTTCGGCCTACGGGAATATCGAAGTCCAGCCTGTCATATACCGCATAGGGCTGTTTCTTGCGCAAATCCCATTCTACGCCCGAACCGCGCAGCATCGGACCTGTGATGCCCAGGGCAGTTGCGCGCTCAGGCGATAACACGCCGATGCCTACTGTGCGCTGCTTCCAGATGCGATTGTCGGTCAGCAGCGTCTCATACTCATCCACATGTTTAGGAAAGCGACTGGTGAAATCTTCCAGAAAATCGAGCAGCGAACCCTGACGGTTGGCATTCATTTTCCTGATCGCCGCCGCATTGTGTATTTTCGATGCCTCATACTGCGGCATGGTGTCAGGCAAATCGCGATACACGCCGCCCGGACGGTAATAGGCTGCATGCATGCGCGCACCGGATACCGCCTCGTAGGCATCCATCAAATCCTCGCGTTCGCGGAAGCAATACAGGAATACCGTCATCGCACCGATGTCCAGGCCGTGCGCCCCCAGCCACATCAGGTGATTCAGAAGGCGGGTGATCTCGTCAAACATCACGCGTATGTATTGCGCGCGCAGCGGCACTTCAATACCTGCCAGCTTCTCGATCGCCAGCACATAGGCATGCTCGTTGCTAAGCATGGACACATAGTCCAGCCTGTCCATGTAAGGCAGGGACTGCAGATAGGTTTTATGTTCGGCCAGCTTCTCAGTTGCGCGATGCAACAACCCGATATGCGGGTCCGCACGCACCACCACCTCGCCATCGAGCTCCAGTACCAGACGCAGTACCCCGTGGGCTGCCGGGTGCTGCGGCCCAAAATTCATTGTGTAATTCTTAATCTCTGGCATGAAGTATTCCTCAGTTGCTGCCGTAGTTTTCTTCCCGCATAATGCGCGGCGTCACAACCCGGGGCTCAACCGTCACCGGCTGATAAACCACACGTTGTTGTTCAGGATCGTAACGCATTTCCACATGGCCCGAGAGCGGAAAATCCTTGCGGAACGGATTGCCGACAAAACCGTAGTCCGTCAGGATGCGGCGCAAATCCGGATGCCCCGTGAAGATGATGCCGAATAGGTCAAACGCCTCACGCTCGAACCAGTTTGCATTAGGCCAGATGCCGCTCACCGACTCAATCACAGGGAAATCGTCATCTTCGGCAAACACACGCACGCGCAGACGGCGGTTATGTGCATGAGATAGCAAGTGATATACGACAGCGAAACGCCTGCCCTCCCACTGCCCCTCCCTGTACTCCGAATAATCCATGCCACACAAGTCTATCATCTGCGCAAAACGCAAACCTTTCGCATCGCGCAGCTGTGTCATCACGTCCAGCATACCGGATAATTTTATGACGACAGTCGTCTCGCCCAGCGCCTCATGTATGGACACCAACTTCTCAGCTAGCAAACTCGTTAATTCATCACGCAATGATTGCATATCTGTCGTCATAGAAACCTTAGCGAGCGATAGTATTGGTTCGCTTGATCTTGTTCTGCAGCTGGATCAGGCCAAAAAGCAGGGCTTCCGCGGTCGGCGGGCAGCCTGGTACGTAAATGTCTACGGGAACGATGCGATCGCATCCGCGCACTACAGAATAGGAATAGTGATAGTAACCGCCGCCATTGGCGCAGGAACCCATGGAAACCACCCAACGCGGCTCGGACATCTGATCGTAGACCTTGCGCAAAGCAGGGGCCATCTTATTGCAAAGCGTGCCTGCCACGATCATCACATCGGACTGCCGAGGGCTCGGGCGGAACACAATGCCAAAACGATCCAGGTCATAACGCGCAGCGCCTGCTTCCATCATTTCCACGGCGCAGCAGGCAAGGCCGAAAGTCATCGGCCAGAGCGAACCTGTGCGCGTGTAATTGATGATGGTGTCAAGCGTGGTCGTGACGACACCCTTTTCCAGTACACCCTCTATTCCCATTCCAGGGCTCCTTTCATCCACTCATAGACAAAGCCCACCACCAAGATGGCCAGAAAGATCATCATGGAAACAAAACCGAACATGCCGATTTCCTTGAGCACGATCGCCCATGGAAAAAGAAATGCAATTTCGAGATCGAACAGGATGAACAGAATGGCGACAAGGTAGTAGCGCACATCAAACTTCATGCGCGCATCTTCAAAGGCTTCAAAGCCGCATTCGTAAGGAGACAGTTTTTTATTGTCCGGACGATGAGGTGCTGCAAGCCTGCCCAAGACAACAGGGGCCACACCAAAAGCCAGACCGACAAAGATAAACAACAGTACCGGAAAATAGTTTTCCAACATCGAGCCACCCCCCTCTACGTACAGAATTCTTGAACCAACTCCGGGAAGTCAAATCAGAATCATTATCATTTTAAAGGTGCCGATGCGCCCGAGCATCGACATGTTTGCTGCATTTAAAACTGGTGCGGATGGGGAGACTCGAACTCCCACGCTCTTTCGAGCACAAGCACCTCAAGCTTGCGTGTCTACCAATTCCACCACAACCGCTATTTTTTTAATTATTCTGGCACCCCGATTATTTCGGGATTTCCTTGAGTTTTGAATTATCCACAGGTGCCGGAGCTACGGCAGGCGCCTTGATGACTGCGGCCCTGTCCATCACGCCTTGCTGCTGGCCTGGATGAGAATAAAGATAAGTCAACGACAAACTGGTGACAAAAAATATCCCCGCTGCAACTGCCGTACTGCGGCTTAAGAAATTCGCAGAACCGGCGGAACCAAAAAGACTGCCAGCCGAACCGCTGCCAAACGCAGCGCCCATGTCAGCGCCCTTGCCATGCTGCATCAGAACCAGGCCGCACAGCACAATCGCCGTCAAAAGATGCACTACCCAAACTATTGTTTCCACACACCACTCCAAACCAAAATTATTATTGCGCCGCGCGGCAAATTGCCACGAAATCCTCTGTTACCAGCGAAGCACCACCGATCAGTCCGCCATCGATATCAGGCATGCCAAACAACTCCGCCGCATTCGCAGCTTTCACGCTGCCACCATACAGAATGCACAAATCCTCCGCCACCTTCGCATCATGCTTTGCCACACGCCGGCGTATGAAGGCATGTACCGATTGCGCCTGTTCGGGGCTTGCGGTTTTGCCAGTGCCGATCGCCCATACCGGCTCATAAGCGATCACTGTACGCGACAATGCGGCCGTTCCAAAACGATCAAGCACTGCGTCAAGCTGCGTTGCCACAACCGCCTCTGTCACGACCGACTCGCGCTCAGAGAGCGTCTCACCCACACACAAGATCGGCGTCAAACCCGATTTCTGCGCCGCCGCAAATTTTTGCGCAACGATCTCGTTGCTCTCATGGTACAGACCGCGACGCTCCGAGTGACCGATGATTACATAACTGCACGCAAAGTCAACCAGCATTCCTGAGGCAACCTCGCCAGTGTAAGCACCTTCTTCAAATGGACTCAAATTCTGAGCACCCCAGGCCACGTTGCTGCCCTGCAGCATGGATTGCGCTTGCGCCAGATAGGGATAGGGAACGCAGACCGCATAATCAGCGCCTTTCAACTGCCGGACGCCTTCTGATACACCTTGCAGCAATTCCTGATTCTTTACCAGGCGGCCATACATTTTCCAGTTCCCGACTACCAGTTTACGACGCATCGTGACCAATCCAGTAAGCATTTTTAAAGTTCCGTAATGCTACCTGCGAACGCGGTTGCGGTCAATCGGTATAACCCGTTCGGCGTACACTAAACGGATTGCACAGCAAATTTATCCTGCTTGTCAACGATGCGATTCAACCCGTTTACTTGAATGAACTTGACAGACTACTGAAAATGGCGATACCTGCGTCTTGTCAGGTAAAATAGCAGCATGCTCTTTGAATCCGCTCCTGAACTTAAAACTGTGTCAGCCAAAACCATCAGCCCTGCAAAGATTGCCGTCACTTCCAGCACGCCAGCTCCCAACGGCCCTGCCCTGGATGCGATGCAGCGCCCCATGCGCGATTTGCGCATCTCGGTGACCGATCGCTGCAACCTGCGCTGCACCTATTGCATGCCGCGCGAGATTTTTGACAGGAACCATGTCTTTCTGCCGCGCAACGAATTGCTGAACTTCGAAGAAATCGAAAGGGTGGCGCGTGCCTTCATCAAACTCGGTATAAAAAAAATCCGTTTGACCGGCGGAGAACCGCTGCTGCGCAGCGGCATTGAAAATCTGATACGCGAACTGGCAAGTCTGACTGACACCGAAGGCAAACCTGTCGAGGTGACGCTGACCACCAATGCGGTGCTGCTGTCACAAAAAGCGCAGACACTGAAGGATGCGGGCCTGTCCAGGCTTACTGTCAGTCTGGACGGCATAAGCGATGCGGTATTCAAACGCATGAGCGACTCAAATGTGCCGGTAGCAACCGTGTTAAATGGCATCGCTGCGGCAGAGCGCGCAGGCTTTGACGACATCAAGGTCAACATGGTGGTCAGGCGCTTTGTTAACGACCACGAAATTCTGCCGATGGCAGAGCACTTTCGCAATAGCGGCATCACTCTACGCTTCATCGAATACATGGATGTAGGCAGCACCAATGGCTGGCGCATGGACGATGTGGTCATAGCCAAAGAAATCCTGCAATTGATCGGCAGTCAATATCCTCTGGAAAAGATGTATCCCAATTCCTCGGGAGAAGTCGCAAAGCGCTGGCGCTATCAGGATGGCAGCGGCGAGATTGGCATCATCGCCTCCGTCACCCAAGCTTTCTGCGATGATTGCACGCGCATACGCCTGTCCACCGATGGCAAGCTTTATACCTGCCTGTTTGCAGAACACTCGGACACGGACTTGAGACACTTGTTGCGACAAAACGGCAGCGATGCGGATATCATTCAGGCTATCGCTAACTGCTGGACAAATCGAAACGACCGCTATTCGCAGATCCGCCATGAACTCACGGAATTGCCGCGCAACAAAATCGAAATGTCGTATATCGGCGGCTAGTGCTAGGATGCAATTGGAGCTGAAAACATGAATGAACTGACTCACTTCTCGGATTCGGGCAGAGCCCGCATGGTCGATGTCTCTGACAAGCCCGACACACAGCGCACGGCGATCGCAACCGGCATATTGCGCATGCAGATGGAAACGCTACAACAGATACGCGACAGAAAGATTGCCAAGGGCGACGTGCTGACGGTCGCCGATGTGGGTGCAGTGATGGCCGCCAAACGCACACCGGACATCATACCCATGTGCCATTCCATCGCGCTCTCCGGTGTGTCGATCGAATTTACCGAGGTTTTAAAGCCTGATCACAACGGCTGTGTCGGCATCAAAGTCATCGCGACCGTGAATTGCAAAGGCCAGACCGGCGTCGAGATGGAAGCCATAACGGCGGCCAGCGTAGCCCTGCTCACGATCTACGATATGTGCAAAGCAATCGACCGCGGCATGCGCATGACTTCGATACAGCTTGAAGAAAAACGCGGCGGCAAGAGCGGCATATGGCAGAGGGAAATATGATCAATGTGCTGTTTTTTGGTCCAGTGGTCGAGCGCACAGGCAGCGCTGCGCTAAAAATCGAATTCATGCCGGGCATGACACTGCAGATCCTGCGCGACGAACTGGCGGAAAAATATCCGCGCGCATTCGAAATCGTCAGCCTCGCGGCAGTCAACGGGCAGCATGTGCGCGACTTTTCAATACCGCTTATTGATAACAGTGAAGTCACCTTCATGGCCAAGTTTTCCGGAGGATGACATGAAAGATGCAGTCAGAATACAGGAAGAAGATTTTTCCCAGGACGAGGAAATTACAGCGCTCAAGACAAGCTCGCAGCGCATGGGCGGTATTGCCACCTTCCTCGGCTGCGCCAGAGATTTTTCAGAAGGACGGGAAGTTTCCAGGATCAGCTTCGAAGCTTATGGCAGCATGGCCTTGTCTGAGATGAAACAGTTGCGCCTCGACGCAATTGAAAAATTTAAGCTGCTCGATGCGCGCATCGTACACCGCATCTGCACGGTCACGGCGGGAGACAACATCGTGTTCATCGCCGCAGGTGCCGAGCATCGCGCACCCGCACTGGAAGCCTGCCGCTACATGATAGACGAATTGAAAGAACGCGTGCCGATCTGGAAAAAGGAAATTACCCCTGAAGGCGATGCATGGGTATCCCCGCACCCATGAGAAGTTTTCCCGTTGTCATATCCATCGTGGGCCACTCAGGCGCCGGCAAGACTACGCTGGTAGAAAAACTGATATACGAATTGAACAGCCGCGACTTGAAAGTCGCAACCCTGAAGCACGCCCATCACAAGGTCGAACTCGACACGCCCGGCAAGGACAGCTACCGCTACAAGGCTGCAGGCGCTGCGATGAGCATGCTGCTCACCAAGGACGCGCTGCAGTTGGTGGCGGATGCGAAAGATGACCGAGAACCCGAACAGCTCACCAGACTCTATATGAGCAACGCCGACATTGTGCTGGCGGAAGGATTTTCTAACGCACCAGGGGCAAAGATCGAAGTGCTGCGCCGCGCATGCGGGAAGACGCCGCGCTGCGCCATCGAGGATGGCCTGATCGCAATGGTCACCGACATGGATGAGGCCCATCCTTTGCTTCCGCACTTCGGCCTTGATGACATCGGACGCATCGCACAGTTCATGCTGGAACAAAAATGATAAAAGATTGCACTGCATTGATACTCGCGGGCGGCGAATCGCAACGCATGGGGCAGGACAAGGGAAGCCTCCTGTTTTCCGGCAGGACGCTGCTCGAACAGGTCGCATCGGTTCTGCAGCCTCTGTTCAAAGACATCATCGTCAGCACACGCATACCCCGCCCAGACAGCGACCTGCCTCAGGTGTCCGACCACCCGGCGCACAAGGGTCCTCTGGCAGGGCTGATCGCAGGCCTTGAACATGCGAACACATCCTGGGTGTTCGTCGTTGCCTGCGACATGCCCTTCATCATTCCGCAACTGCTAGAATACCTGTCAGGGCTTCGCGACGGGTTTGATGCAGTCGTGCCCGTCGTGTCAGGCCATCCCCAGCCCATGGCGGCGTTCTATTCCAGACACAGCCTTGATGTTTTGCATGGCCTGATGAACGATGGCGCATCGCACAGCATGCGCGAACTGCTGGACAGGCTCTCGGTGAATTACGTGGATGAAGAAAAACTGAAAGCTTATGATCCCATACTGCAGAGTTTTTTCGATCTGGACACGCCCCAGGATATCGCGCTGGCAAGCGACATGAAGAAAGTATAAGCCATGGAACAGGTAAGTTTCGCGCTGCGCATCGTGCTCGAATCGGCAGCAACCCTCAAAAGCGAATCAGTCGCACTCGAAAAATCCCTGGGGCGCGTTCTGGCCTGCGACATCCTCGCCAACCGCGACCTGCCGCCCTTTGATGTGTCAGCAATGGATGGCTTTGCGGTGCGCTCTGCCGATCTTCCCGCAACACTTGCAATCGTCGAAGATATCAAAGCCGGGGACATGCCAAAGATCCCGCTTCTGCCCGGAAAATGTTCGCGCATTATGACAGGCGCTGCGCTACCCGAAGGGGCGGACGCGGTGATCAGAGTCGAAGATACCAGACAGACTTCGGCCAACGCGGTACAGATCGATCTTGTCGTCAAGTCCGGCAACGACTTGCGCTTGCGCGGAGAAAACATGCAGACCGGCGATGTGGTGCTGACCGCAGGCACCGAGATCACGCCTGGCGTAATCGGCATACTCGCAACAGTCAAGGCCAGGAAGATTGAGGTGCACCGCAAACCAAGCGTGGCGATCCTGTCCACCGGCAATGAACTCGAATCCCTCGACGATCCAGTTGATCCCTGCAAAATTCCCGACTCCAACACCTATGCACTGATGGCACAGGTTCAGGCGCTCGGCATAGAGCCAAAGCTTCTGGGCATCGCGCACGATGATCAGGACGAACTGGAACGGCATCTCAAACGCGGGCTTGAATACGATGTGCTGCTGGTTTCGGGCGGCACCTCGGTTGGCGTGCACGACTATGTGCGCCAGACCATGGAAAAGCTGGACATCGAAATAAAATTCTGGCGCGTTGCTATGAAGCCGGGGCACCCATTGGCGTTCGGCCTGTTACATCGTACGCAAAAAGCATTTGAGGAAGATGCAGTGCAAGACGCGAGACGCGCAGCGACGCAGGCATATCTAATGGATAGACAAGGAAGCGAGCACCGAACACTGCAGCAATGCGCTGCCTCAGATGCTTTTGTATTCGGTCTGCCTGGCAATCCGGTATCCAGCATGGTGTGCTTCGAACAATTCGTCGCACCTCTGCTTCGCCGTATGATGGGCAGTACCCGCCTCTACCGGCGCACCGTGAAAGCGCGCCTTCTGCACCCCTTCAGCATGAAACCAGGACGCACCGAATTCGTCCGCGTGCAACTTTCATCCGACGAGTCTGGTTATCTTGCAAGCTCGACCGGTACGCAAAGCAGCGGCGTGCTGCTGTCTATGGCGCGTGCCGATGGCCTGATGGTATTGCCTGCCGGTTGTACGGGACTTTCTGCAGGCGAAGAGGTTATAGTGCAACTGCTCGATGGAACGGAATTTCAAGACGACCCGGGGTACAACGAATGAGCAATGCAAGAATCGGCATACTGACCATTTCAGACCGCGCAAGCCGTGGCGAGTATGAAGACAAGGGTGGCCCTGCGATACGCGACTGGTTCACACGCGTGCTGATTAGCCCCTGGGAGGCTGTGGCGCTCGTCGTCCCGGATGAACAGCAGCTGATCGAGGCGGCACTCATCGAACTATGCGACATCGAAGGCTGCTCCCTGGTAGTCACCACAGGCGGCACAGGTCCCGCGCTGCGCGATGTCACACCTGAAGCGACGATCGCTGTGTGCAGCAAGATGATGCCAGGTTTCGGCGAGCTGATGCGAGCCGCCTCATTGAAATTCGTGCCCACCGCCATCCTGTCGCGGCAGACTGCCGGCATCAGAGGCAAGAGCCTGATTGTGAATCTGCCCGGCAAGCCTTCGGCGATAGACGATTGCCTAAATGCGGTATTCCCGGCCATTCCCTATTGTATCGATCTGGTCGAAGGCGATCGCCTGGAATCCGACCCGAAGCAATGCAATGCCTTCCGCCCTCAGAGCGCAGCAATCAGAAAAAACTGACGCTTGCAGGCAAGTCCGCATCGAAACATCCCCTTGTGGATCTGCAAAACAAGTCGTATCATGAATTAGCAATCTCTAATACTTAGGAGGCGGGGATGAACATCGGACAGACTCTCGGCGAACAGGCTTATGCGAAAGCGCTCAAATACGAGCTTGACTATGGCTGTTGTCCCCAGTGTGTTCTGGCGACAGTGCAGGAGACCATCGGGATTGTGGATGACCAGACGATCAAGGCCAGCCATGGTCTTTCGGGTGGCGGAGCTCTCTTAGGCGAAGGCATATGCGGCGCCCTGACCGGCGGACTCATGGCACTGAGCACAAAATACGGTCGCGACCGCGACAAACTGGATCGGGGGCGCTACATCAACAACTTCAAGAAGGCCAAGGAGCTCACCGAACGTTTCCAGCGGGAATTCGGCGGAGTGACTTGCCGCCAGCTGCAAAAGCAATTCACCGGCCGCACCTATGACATGTGGAATGCGGAGGAGTACAAGGCATTCAGCGATGCTCGCGGACAGCAGTGTGCCAACGCAACCGGGACAGTCACGAAGTGGGTCATTGAAATGCTATAGCAAGTGTCTCATGCTGACGCACCGAACAGCATGCCGACACCGGCAGTGATTGCCATTGCAAATACCCCCCAGAACGTCACTCGCGATATGCCTTTGATGATGTTGGCGCCGCCGGTGTAGGCAGCCAGCCCCCCCAGCAAAACCAGGAAAAACAGCGAGGTTGCCCCGACGATCAATGTGAGCTGGCGGGCGGGTGAAAACCATGCAGCAACCAGAGGCAATCCGGCGCCCACGACGAATGACAGCGCAGAAATCATAGCCGCTTGCAAGGGCTTTGCGCTGAAAATCTCGGATATGCCCAGTTCGTCCCTGGCATGGGCGCCGAGCGCATCCTTAGCCATCAACTGCATTGCCACTTGCCGGGCAAGTTCAAAACTCAGCCCCCGTCGCATATAAATCTCGGTTAGTTCCTCGACTTCACGTTCCGGATCAGCATCGAGTTCCAGCCGTTCGCGCGCAATGTCTGCCTTCTCGGTATCGGCCTGTGAGCTGACAGAAACGTATTCGCCCGCCGCCATCGACATCGCGCCCGCGACCAGCCCTGCAACACCTGCAATCAATATGTTGGCATGGGTGGCATTGGAGGCTGCCACGCCCATGATGAGGCTCGACGTGGAAACGATGCCATCGTTTGCACCCAGCACCGCAGCCCGCAGCCAGCCTATGTGTTGCGTCTTGTGGTTTTCCGCATCCGTTTTTGCCATGCTTGAAATCACCATCAGGTTTAAGAAATGAAAGCCGCAGCATGCCATGTGATCACAGCGACTGTTCCATTTGCAGTACAGTATGTGTCATTTTCATGGCTTTATCTATCTTTTTGCGAGAATTATGATAACTTCACTTTAAACTGGCATGGGAGATGAAGATGTCCGAACCTGTAGTATTCGTATCTCACGGCGCACCCGATGCGCTGCTCATGGCGCAGGACGCCGTGGCTTCTTGGCGCAAGATCGGCCAGACAATTACACAACCTGCTGCCATCCTTGTGGTTTCGGCGCACTGGGAAAACCGCAAACCAACCGTCAGCCTGTCTGATGCGCCCGAAACCCTGTATGACTTCTCGGGTTTCTCCCCTGAGCTATACCGCATGCGTTATCCTGCGCCCGGCGCACCGGTTTTGGCAGAACGTGTCGCAGCACTGCTGGCAACATCCGGCCAGCAAACCGATCGCGATGCCACTCGTGGACTGGATCACGGCGCGTGGGTGCCGCTATCAGCAATGTATCCAGAGGCCAACATACCGGTCGCACAGCTCTCGCTGATACAAAACGCAGGCCCCGAAACCCATTTCAAACTGGGACAGCTGCTAGCCCCCCTCAGTGATGAAGGCGTGCTCATCGTCTGTTCGGGTGCGATTACGCATAACTTTGCATGGCTTGATTGGCGCGCAGCTCCCGATCAACGGCCTTTTCCAAAGGCTGAAACTTTTTCACAATGGGTTGCCGATCGCCTTACAGCGCAGGACGTTCCTGCCCTGCTCAACTATCGCAACGCCCCTTTTGGCGCAGAGTCTCACCCGAGCGAAGAGCACTTCATGCCATTTTTCGTCGCCCTGGGTGCAGCAAATGGCGCATCGTTCATGCGCTATCGCCCGCACTTCACCTATGGCGCGCTGTCCATGGATGCTTACGTCTGGCGCGGTTAGAAATGGCTGTCTCTTTATCATCCGGCTGCAAGCATGAGAAGTTTCATCAATTTGTTTGTAATTTTTCAGGAGAGTCATCATGAGTCAATACCAAATTTCCGTTATCGTCGGCAGCCTGCGCGAGGATTCCATCAACCGCAAACTGGCAAGCGCCATTGCAAAACTGGCGCCTTCGGAGTTCTCGTTCACGCAGGTAAAGATCGGCGACCTGCCGCTTTACAACCAGGACGATGATGCAAATCAGTCTGAATCCGTCAAGCGGATAAAAGAGGAAATTTCAGCTTCCCACGGCCTTCTGTTCGTCACGCCCGAATACAACCGCTCTATTCCCGGCGTGCTGAAAAATGCAATCGACCATGCCTCGCGTCCTTATGGCCAGAATGTCTGGGCGGGCAAGCCTGCCGGTGTGCTGGGCGCATCACCCGGCGCTGCTGGCACAGGCATGGCACAGCAACACTTGCGCAACATACTCGCAGCCGTTGGCGTGCTCGCCCTTGCACAGCCCGAGGCGCTGATTCAGGCAAAAGATGGATTGTTTGACGAAGCCGGCAATATCGGGGAAGGCAGCAGAAAATTTTTGCAGAACTGGATGGATCAATATGTCGCCTGGGTGAAAAAGGCGACTCAGTGAACCGGATTCAAAATCAAACATGGAGTCGATATGTTAAAGCTCAGAAAATCCGAAGAACGCGGCTATGCCGATCATGGCTGGCTCAAGAGTTACCACTCGTTTTCATTTGCCAGCTACCATGATCCCGATCACATGGGGTGGGGAAACCTGCGGGTAATCAACGAGGATCGCATCGAACCGGGGACCGGTTTTGGCAGGCACGGCCACCGCAACATGGAGATCATCAGCTACGTGCTTTCCGGCGAACTTGCGCACCAGGACAGCATGGGCAACATCAAGGGCATACCGCCGGGCGATGTGCAGCGCATGAGCGCGGGCACAGGCGTGACGCACAGCGAATTCAATCATGCGGAAGGCCAGATGACGCATTTTCTGCAAATCTGGATCGAGCCCAATGTCCAGGAAATCCCACCCAGTTACGAGCAGAAGACCATCCCGGAAAACGAGAAACGGGGAAAGTTGCGCCTGATCGCCTCCCCCAGTGGTGAAAGCGACTCTGTAGTCATACATGCAGATGCGAAACTTTATGCCGGATTGTTTGACGAAAACGAAAATGCCAGCCTTGATATAAATCCACAGCGCAAGGCTTATGTGCACCTGGTGCGCGGGAAGCTTGCGGTCAACGGCCAGAGGATCGCTGCTGGCGATGCCGTGCTGCTGGAACAGGAAAATCAGATACAAATTGACAATGCCGACAAGGCGGAAGTCCTGGTGTTCGATCTTGCATCCTGAATTGCATCATTGAATCTGCATTTATAGCTCATGGATACACGCGCCATGCTTTACGGAAAGACTCGACCCGATCTTTGAGACTAGCCTGGAGATCACCATTGGCTGCTAATTTGAAGAAATCCGGTTTTGACGTCATCGGTTATGACGCCTATAAGGGTGCTTATGAGAAAGCACGAGCTGCCGGAATAACAATGGTAGATACATTAAAAGAAGTGGCGAAACAGGCTGACGAAGCGATAATTTCGATGGTTCGTGACTACGCCCAGAATGTTGATGTTATTTTTGGCAATGACGGTCTCTTGTCTAGCGATACCAAAGGCAAAACAATTATTGTGATGAGTACCCTTGACCCTGATTTGATGAATGAGTTGGGCAATAAGGTTGAAGCTGAAAGTGATTTAAGTTTGATAAGCGCCGCAGTAAGCGGGGGGGCTTCAGGTGCCCAAGCTGGAACATTATCGATCATGACTTCTGGTTCGAAAGATATCGTGAAATCTTTCCAGCCTTACTTTGATGCGATCGGATCCAATACGTTTTACTATGGCGAGAATCCAGGCAATAGCCAAGTAGCAAAATTAGTTAACAATATGATTCTTGGTATCACAATGAATGGTGTGGCTGAAGGATTGAAATTCGGAAAACACTATAACTTGCCTGAGCAGGAAATATTAAATCTGTTAAAAGTTAGCACGGGTGATAGCTGGGTAGTGAGAAATTGGAGCGACGTTTCAGATTGGACAGCAGAGACTGCCTTGGCCGTTTTGCTTAAAGACTTAAAAGCGGCTTATGGTGAAGGGATTAAGCACAATGTAACTTTACCGTTCAATGCCTTGGCATCCATAGAGTTGTTTAATTCTATGGGAAAAGAGAAACCAGATGCAAAATAATGAGGCTGCTGTTGAACTCAGGATTTCCTAATGGATTATTTGAGTTTGATGCTGGTTACCGAAATGGTCGCAAATGTCAAATCGTAACAGCTATATTTTTTGGGAGAATTGATCATGATTTTTTCAGACTCAACCTGTAAATTATGGACGCCTCGTATTCTGTCCATATTGCGTATCATCGTTGGTTTCCTTTACGTGCAGCATGGCACGGCAAAGCTATTCGGCGCAC
>JAJYLY010000020.1 GCA_021787435.1 Pseudomonadota bacterium
GGTCAGCGATCTGCTGATATTCGCAAACAGAAAGCGGACTGGAATGTTTATCGGGACGGCTGTCCTGGCGGCGAAATGCCTGAACAGATTTGCGCTCGTGCAGATCGGCTTGTCGCCCGTTTGCGCCAGTTGGACGGAAACATTGCACTGTTTGCGCACGGCCAGATCGGCAGTGCCATAGCCACACGTTGGATTGGATTAGCGCTGGTCGAGGCGCAGCACTTTCCGCTCGGCACGACTACGCTCAGCATTCTTGCTGAGGACCCTCACCATCCCGGGGTGCCGGTTATTGCATTGTGGAATGCTGCGGCCACGCAGGAAATATGATGTTGTGCTGTTAAGCTATATTTTCCCCTGTCCGGGAGGCGGCAAGCGCAGATGGTTTGAAGCATTTGATTTTTGCCGACATGGCGCATTCGGGAAAATGAAAAATAAAAATCAAGGAGTTCCGGGTTTCGCAAGGTGAGAAGGTCAAGCTGGACAAGTGGCCGACTCGGGTGGAACCGATATGCAAGTCAAAAATAGCCTACAAGTAGCTCCTGGAAAAACAGTTAGAGGAGCTGAGTGAACTGCAACGCCTGCAATACGCATCCAACCAATATGCGGTGCTGCTGATTTCCAGTATAGGCATGATGGGCTTTCTTGTTGCACACCACAAAATTATTTAAGGAAACGCCGAATAAGTCCATGGGATCTGGGGCTGGTGCGTTAATGGCCAAGGCCATTTCAATGAAGGTGAAAAAATGAAACACCAGACACTGTCGGTAGGCGGATTCGATGCGTATCGCAAGACAACGCGCAAGGCGGAGTTTCTGTCGCGCATGGATCTTCTGGTGCCGTGGGCTGAATTCTACTCGGTGATCGAGCCCTTTTATCCTAAGGCAGGTGATGTGACCCTCCACGATTCCCGAGGCGATTCAGCCTCGACCAGTATCTGTGCATGGCGTTTGCGCAACTGACTTATCGCGAAAGCTTGCGCGACATCGAGGCGTGCTTGCGCAGTCAATCTGCCAAGCTTTATTACATGGGGTTTCGCAGCACCGTGGCACGCAACACGCTGTCCAATGCCAACGCCGTACGCGACTAGCGCATCTATGCAGACTTCAGGCAAAGCCTTATCAACATCGCGCGCAAGCTCTACATCAACGAACCGATTGGTCTCGATCTGTCGGAGACGGTCTATGAGCTGGATACCACAAACATCGATCTGTGTCTGTCCATGTTCTCTTGGGCTCCGTTCAGCACAGCCAAGGCCGAAATCAAGCTGCACGCCCTGCTCGACTTGCGGGGCAATATCTATCCCAGCTTCATCCATATTGGTTCTATTTGATTAACGTTGGGAAACTATTGATCGGTTATCACAAATAAGCTGCCCTTTTGTGCTCTAGCGCACAGAGTAGAACCCGGACAAGGAAGACGATGATTTTATCGATACAGCGCATCAGGAATCGGATCAAGATACTGGCAGAAACTATCGGCCAGGATTTTCAATCAGAAACGAGGAACATCATGAATAACCAATATATCAGTTCAATCCTGGCGATAACCAGCCTCGCCTTCAGCAAAGCCATTGATTCCGACTGCGCGTTTGCAAAATCCAGTTGTGCGTCATTCGCCGACCATGCCCGTGATATCTGCATGGCGATTGCGAAAAAACATGAAAAAATCGCGAAAACCCAACTCGATGTGTGTTACCAATCTGCCAAAGAGGCGGGCTACGCTATCGCTGCTGCCAAGGTACGGGCAGATGACGACGTAGCGCATGAAAATTTCGATGCGATCACCGACGATGCACGTGATCCTGTTGTGAACAAAACATAAGGTGTAGCCACAAGCTACCGGGAAGAAATTTCCACAGACCGAATCATCAACCAGCAGTTACACCCCAGTGTAACTGTATAACAAAAACTTAAAGAAGGAACTCTATCATGCTTTATACCATTGCTGTCGTCATGATCATTCTGTGGCTGCTGGGACTCGTCACCTCCTACACCATGGGCGGCTTCATCCACATTCTGCTGGTGATTGCGATTGTGGTTATCCTGATCAGAGTGATCAGCTGACGACTGATTTAAACCGACGGCAGGATGCCTGTCGGCAAAGATTCAACTTACTTGTGCGTAACAACCATGAGCGATTGAACCATCGGCTGTCTATTGCAAGTCGGACTCAAGTTTCAAACAACTAAAGCAAGGGAAATATCATGAAGACCTCAAAAATTATGCTGCTCAATGCGTTCGCCCTGGCTGCCTTGGCTATAGGCAGCATCGCCAGCGCAGACGAAACGACCAAGGATGGTTATGTGACCGACAACAGTGGCAATGTTGTCAGAAGCGGCTTCAATCTATGCTGGCACAGCGGATTCTGGACCCAAGAGATGGCGATTGAAGAGTGCGATCCTGCCTTGGTGAAAAAGGCTGCGCCAACCATAGCAGAAGTTACTCCGCCCGCTGTCGAACCGGCACCCGTTGCACATAATAAAACTACTTTTGTACCTTACACCTTGCAGGCAGAAGCGCTGTTCGCCTATAACAAATCCGAGCTGAGCACGAACGGCAAGCAGAGAATAAGCGACGAGATCATCAGCAAGATGAAGGAAGACCCGCAAGATGAGGTAGTCGTTGTCACCGGCTACACCGACCGGATCGGCAGTCCGCAGTACAACATGAAACTCTCGCAACGTCGCGCGGATGCCGTAAAAGCTTACATGGTTGAACAGGGAATTGATGGCAGCCGCATTGAAACTGCTGCACGCGGAGAATCCGATCCGATTGTCAGCTGCGATAAGGTAAAGGGCAAAGCTACCCGCAACAACAAGGCGCTGATTGCATGCCTGCAACCTAACCGTCGCATCGTGATTGATCTTAAAGGACAGAACCCGGTTCAGCGATAATCCTGACCAACTGTCGCATTTCGATCCGTCCTTAAATCCCCCGGCCGGGGGATTTTTCATATTACAAGGCAAACTCCTGCCTGTATCGCCGTCAATGACTCCGCACAAAGTTATATTGAAGTTATGTACGACACCGCACAGATATCCCTGTCCTGATACTTCATTATCGGCACCTCAGAAACAACAACGGTACCAGCTGAAAATGTTGTGACTGCCGTTGGCGCAATAGAAATCTTTGCAATCGAAACAATTTCAAGGATGGTGTTTGACGCTTATCTCAATGAATGGGGAAAAAAATGAAAACAACTGACAGCTTAAAATCATATCAACTTTTCGGTGCAGCATTTGCCACCGCAATCTTTATGAGCGGTTGCGCAAGCACGCCGACCATTCCGCCGCCCACAGACCAAATGTCGCTGTCTCGTGCTGCCATCAGCAGCGCCAGCAGCGCCGGCGGCAGTGAATATGCGCCCGTACAACTCAAGTCTGCGATGGACAAAATGGATGGTGCCGAACGTGCCCTGGGCACAAAGAATTACGGCCTGGCCCGTCGAATGGCGGAGGAAGCACAGGTTGATGCACAGTTAGCCGCAGCAACAGCGCGTGCCGGCAAAGCACAGAAAGCCGCGGAGGCATTACAGCAAAGCGATCGGGTGCTGAAAAAAGAACTCGACCGTAGCAGCACCAATCCGCAATAGGCCTGATGCAGCATTGTACATGTTGCAAAACAACTTTCTCGACGAGCAAATAATTCTTAATGGAGTTCATCATGCAAAAAAATAAATATTTTCCTCTGGCGCTGATTGCTGTGGCGGCACTCTCCGGCTGCGGCACGACCACGCAGCCGCAAAACACACTGCTCACTGAGGCTCATAACCATTACAACGACGCACGCAGCAATCCAGAAGTGGCAAATCTTGCCGCGCTTGAACTCAAGGAGGCGGGAGACACGTTGGATAAGGCAGACACCGCCCTGAGCAAACATCAGGGCGCTGATACGGTCGATCATCTGGCCTACATCGCCAATCAAAAAGTGAGCATCGCCCAGGAAACCGCCAAGCAAAAATCAGCTGAACTCGCGGTGACCAACGCTGCTGCAAAGCGCAACGAAGTTCGCCTTCAGGCAAGAACCAATGAAGCCGACCAGGCAAAACAGCAGGCAGCAATGGCAAACGAAGTTGTTGGTCAGCAAGCCACCGACCTGGCAGCTGCCGATGCCAATGCGCAGCGTGACCAGGCGCTCATAGCCAAACAGCAGCAGGAGCTCAAGGACTTGAATGCTAAGAAAACGGAGCGTGGTATGGTCATCACGCTGGGTGACGTATTGTTCCGAACCGGCAGCGCGCATCTGCAATCTGGCGGTGTACACAACGTGCAAAAGCTGGCTGATTTTCTCAATCAGTCAACCCGAACAAATGCCCTGATCGAAGGCCATACCGACAGCACCGGCAGCAGCAGCCACAACCAGATACTCTCTGAACAGCGTGCCAATGCAGTGAAGTCGGCGCTGATCGACATGGGAGTCAGCAGCGATCGCATCAGCACACGCGGTTACGGCGAACAATACCCTGTGGCCAGCAACGATACCGCCGCCAATCGTCAATTGAACAGGCGCGTGGAAATCATCCTGTCTGACGACAGCGGCAAGATCGCACCACGCTAGCCGACTGTTGAACCTCGTCACACCCGACATCCATTAATAAGCGGTGCCACAAATAGGAGAACAAAATGTCTGTAGGAACCCTTCTGCTGATCATTATCGTGTTAATGCTGATCGGCGCGATTCCCGCCTGGCCGCACAGCAGGTCGTGGGGTTATGGGCCGAGTGGCGTTTTCGGGCTGGTATTAATCATCCTGCTCATTCTGATGCTGATGGGCCGATTGTAATGAGCTGTGTCTGAAATTGTTGCGGGCATGTCACACGCACTCTTAAATTAATTTAAATCAAGGAAAAGATCATGAGCAAAAACATAATGAATACGCTGGCTGACGAATTGGCAACGCCCAAGGAAAAATTA
Organism: Pseudomonadota bacterium; assembly: GCA_021787435.1. Taxonomy (GTDB): domain Bacteria; phylum Pseudomonadota; class Gammaproteobacteria; order Burkholderiales; family Gallionellaceae; genus Gallionella. Next base: position 4,912 of record JAJYLY010000020.1, read on the forward strand.
ATGGAAGATTTACGCATGGTCGTGGCGGATGCCGAGGAACTGATCAATGCAACCGCCAGCCAGACCGGAGAAATCGCGTCGCTTGCGCGCAGCCGCATTCAAAATAGCCTGGCAGTTGTTAAGGACAGGTTGCATGCAGCTGAAAACGCCGTGCTTGAGCGCACGCGCCAGAGCGCAAAAGCTGCCGACCAATATGTCCACGCCAACCCATGGCAGTCGATAGGTATTTCCGCCTGCGCCGGGATCATTGTCGGGATGCTGATCAAACGGCACTAGCATGACCGCCTCGATCAGACTGTCAGAGTCGCTGAAACGGGTGGCGGGCACGATGTTCTCTATCGCACAGACTCGGCTTGAGTTGCTTGCCAACGAGCTGGAGGAGGAGCGCCTGCACTTCGAGCAAACACTGCTTTACAGCGGCATTGCCCTGTTCTTCTTCGGGTTGTCCATTATGCTGCTCACCGTATTTATCGTGGTGGCATTCTGGGACAGCCAGCGCCTGTTGGTCTTGGGCAGTCTTGCCGCCTTGTTTTTCATCGCAGGCCTGCTGGTTTGGAACGCATCGCGCAATCTGATTCGGAAAACCCCCAAGCTATTTTCTACCAGCCTGGCCGAACTATCCAGTGACCGCAATCAGCTGGTGCCATGAAAAAACGACTCAATGATCTGGGCTGCCGCCGCCGTCTTCTATTGGAAAAGATCAACACTCAGCGCATGGAGGTAGCGGAAATTTCACTGCAATTGCAAAAACCACTGGCTCTGGTTGATGCAGGGATAATAGCCGTGCATTTCATTCGCCGCCATCCCACGCTGGTGGCAGGTGGCGCAACTTTGCTGCTGGCGCTACGCCGCGGAAATCTGCGTCACATGGCGCAGCAAGGATGGCGCCTGTTTTGTCAGTATCCTGCCAAAATTTAACGGCGCATTTCACCGGATTGAATTTTTGTTGCGACTGTTTGTTTTACCTCGGTGGAAACTGCATTTTCCAGGTTCATCTCATCATCAACAGAAAAAAAGGGCCGGAACGGGATTGCCGATGCCGGGCCTTGGTGCTACAGATGTTTATCAGGGGGAGTAACAAACATCTGCGCTCAATATATGGTCTTGCACTGATGGATTCTGTTCGATAACGCACATAGCCTGTTAATCGCATGCCGCAGATTTTGCCGCGCCTCACACATCCCTATGAAAAGTTATGTGTGTTAGCGCACACAGCCTGACCATGCGCTGTGTTATAAGTAACAGAGCGTTCAGCGTTGCGTCAGTTTTGCAGTTCCGTTTTGCTTTACATTTGCCAACCACATGCCCCCGGGCGAAAAAATGCGCGCTATTCTGTCCTCACGGCATGACCCCAAACAGAACCACTTGCTGGCCACGCTGCCAGCGGAAGTGTTCGGGCGTATTTCGCCCCATCTGGAACTGATCTCAATGCCGTTGGGTGAAACTCTTTGCGAATCCGGCGGGCAATTGCAGCACGTCTATTTTCCAACGACTGCTATCGTATCATTGCACTACATGCTAGAAAATGGTTCAACGGCCGAAATTTCCGGCGTAGGGAATGAGGGAGTGCTGGGCATTTCACTCTTTATGGGTGGCAATACCACGCCCAGCCGGGCTGCCGTATGTATCGGCGGACATGGCTACAGGCTGAAAGTGCATTCGATGATGGAGGAGTTCAATCGCGCCGGGCCGATGATGCGGCTGATGCTGCGTTACACTCAGGCCCTGATTACCCACATATCCCAGACAGCCGTGTGCAATCGGTATCACTCCATTGAGCAGCAGTTGTGTCGCTGGCTGCTGCTGACCCTTGACCGCCTACCCACCAACGAATTGACTATAACGCAGGAGTTGATTGCCAGCATGCTCGGCGTGCGCCGTGAAGGCATCACCGAAGCGGCCGGCAATTTGCAACGCGAAGGCTTGATAAGTTACCGCCGTGGCCACATCACGGCACTGAATCGAACTGGTTTGGAGTCCCATGCCTGCGAATGTTACCAGGTGATCAAGAAAGAATTTCATCGCCTGCTCAATGACTCTGAAAATACAACGCTCAGCAATCATGCGCTTCCATCAATAAACCAACCTGTAAATGGAGGTTGGCAATGATGCGAGTTGCATTTTCAGGCCTGGCTTGCCGGCATCGCAGAGTATTCATTTCCTCGGCCATTTTATGTCGCACGCGAAAGTAGACTATGTCAGACACCGTTAACAGATACAACCTTTTCAATGCTGCAACCAATACGGTTGCGGGCGTTAGCGAAATTCAGCGTCAGGCAGCTTTGCTTAAAACCGGCGCTTTGCAAAATGCGATACTCAACAGCGCCAATTTTTCCAGCATTGCAACTGATGCAAAGGGCGTGATCCAGATTTTCAACGTTGGCGCAGAGCGCATGCTGGGCTATGCGGCGACCGATGTTCTCAACAAGATCACGCCGGCCGATATTTCCGATCCGGAGGAAGTAATCGCGCGCGCCAAGGAACTGAGCGTCGAGCTTGGAACCCAGATTCAACCGGGTTTTGAAGCGCTGGTATTCAAGGCCTCGCGCGGCATCGAGGATATTTACGAGCTGACTTATATCCGCAAGGATGGCAGCCGCTTTCCGGCCGTCGTCTCGGTCACCGCGCTGCGCGACGATCAAAATGCAATTATCGGATACCTTCTGATCGGTACCGACAACACCGCGCGCAAACAAATCGAAGCCGAGAGGCAGCGCTTGGTCGATATTCAGGAAGAGACAAACAAGAAACTGCAACAGACTAACATCACCTTGCAGATCAGCGAGGAAAAGTTCTCTGTCACGCTCAATTCCATCGGTGACGGGGTGATAGCAACCGATGACAGAGGCCGTGTGACGCTGCTCAATCCGCTGGCCGAAAAACTCACAGGCTGGAAACAGGCAGATGCTGCAGGCCATCCGGTTGCGGATATTTTTCACATCATCCACAAGGAATCCCGGGAGCCGGCCTTCATCCCGGTCATGGATACGCTGAAAAAGGGCACGATACATGGCTTGGCCAATCATACCGTGCTGATTGCAAGGGATGGCAGTGAGTGCGATATCGCCGACAGTTGCGCGCCGATACGCGATCGCGACGGTCAGATAATCGGTGTCGTGCTGGTGTTCAGCGATGTCACCGATGAATATGCAGTGCAGCAGGCTTTGCGCGACCAGCAGTTTTACACCCGTTCCCTGATCGAATCCAACATCGATGCGCTGATGACGACCGATCCATCCGGCATCATTACCGATGTCAACCAGCAGATGATCGCGCTCACCGGTTGCGCGCGTGGCGCTCTGATCGGCACGCCTTTCAAGAACTACTTCACCGATCCTGCGCGGGCCGAGGCGGGCATCAAACAGGTACTAAGCGAAAAAAAGGTTACCGACTACGAGCTCACCACACGCGCAAGAAACGGCAAAGAAACGGAAGTCTCCTACAATGCGGCCACCTTCTACAATGCCGAAGGGAAGCTGCAAGGCGTGTTTGCCGCAGCGCGCGACATCACGGAACGCAAACGCCTGGATCAGGTGCTGCATGACAAAAACACCGAACTGGAAAATGCCAAACTTCTGGCGGAAAAGGCCAATCTGGCGAAGTCGATTTTTCTTTCCCAAATGAGTCATGAGCTGCGCACCCCGCTCAATGCCATTCTTGGATTTGCACAGCTGCTGGAAATCAGCTCCCCGCCTCCCAGCGAGATCCAGATGCAAAGGCTGCATCAGATCGTCAAGGCAGGATGGTATCTGCTGGAATTAATCAACGAAATCCTAGATCTTGCAGTGATCGAGTCCGGCAAGCTTTCGCTGTCTCAGGAAGCGGTGTCGCTCTCTGAAGTCATGCGCGAATGCCAGTCCATGATCGAACCAGAGGCGGTAAAACACGCCATCCATGTGAATTTCATTCCGTTCGACGAGAGCTGGTTTGCCCATGCAGACCGCACCCGCGTCAAACAGGTGCTGATTAACCTGTTGTCCAATGCGATCAAATACAACCGCGAGCTGGGAACAGTCGTGGTGGAATGCAGCGTAAGCAGCCCGGATCGCATTCAAATCAGCATCAAGGACAGTGGCGAGGGATTGCCTCCTGAAAAGTTGCTGCAACTGTTTCAGCCTTTCAACCGCCTGGGTCAGGAGAACGGCGCAGAGGAAGGAACCGGCATCGGCCTGGTCGTCACCAAGCAGCTGATCGAACTGATGGGCGGTACAATCAGCGTAAAAAGCACTGTCGGCGTAGGCAGTGAATTTTGCATCGAACTGCTCCGGGATATTGCGCCGCAGTTGATACGCCTTAAACCTGACGACGTTTCAATAAAGACCACAGGGAAGGCCACGCTGCTTTATATAGAAGACAACCCGGCCAACCTGATGCTGGTCGAGCAGATCATCGAAGGACATCCTGATGTAAGAATGCTTAGCGCGCGCGATGCACTTAAAGGCATCGCGCTGGCACGCGCCCATCTGCCGAACGTGATCCTGATGGACATCAATCTGCCTGGCATCAGCGGGATTGAAGCGTTGAAGATACTGATCGATGACCCTGCCACCATGCATATCCCGGTTATTGCCTTGAGTGCAAATGCAATGCTGCGCGATATTGAAAAAGGGCTGGGCACCGGATTTTTCCGTTATCTCACCAAGCCAATTAAAATTAACGAGTTCATGAAAGCGCTGGAAGATGCACTGAAATTTTCCAAACCAGAACAGATAACAGGACAACTACAATGATCAGCAATCAGGAAATTCTAAACGCCAACATACTGATCGTTGACGACCAGCCGACCAATGTGATTTTGCTGGAGGAATTATTACAGGATGCCGGTTATACCAGCATTGCATCGACCACAGACCCTTATGCCGTCAGCGAGCTGCATCGCAACAACCGCTATGATCTGATTCTGCTGGACCTGCAAATGCCCGGCATGGATGGGTTCCAGGTGATGAAAGCCCTCAAGGAAATCGAGCCCGACAGCTACCTTCCATTACTCGTGATCACGGCCCAACCGAGCCACAAATTGCAGGCGCTGGCCTGCGGCGCAAGGGATTTTGTGGCCAAACCGTTTGATCTTGTCGAAGTACAGACGCGTATTCACAACATGCTGGAAGTGCGCTTGTTACACAGCAAGCTCCAGGAGCACAACAAACTGCTGGAACAGAAGGTGCTGGAGCGCACAAAAGAACTCAGTGCAAGCGAAGCGCGTTTTCGCCGCCTGACTGAGCTGTCATCAGACTGGTATTGGGAACAGGACGAAACAGGAAATTTCACCAAAATTTTCGGCCCGGTGCTCGAGATGCTCGGCATCCGGATAGACGATACGCTGGGAAATATCCGGGACGATCAGGGTGCAGGCTGGATCGATGCCGAGCGGGAAATGCTGGCAGAAAAACTGGCCTCCAGACAGCCGTTTCTGGATTTCGTCTACTCCCGAATCAATCCTGACGGGACAAGACATTATCTGATGGTGAGCGGAGAGCCGATGTTTGACGCATCCGGTCGTTATACCGGTTACCGGGGTATCGGCAAGGATGTGACCGACACGCTGCCGCCTGTGTTGGCCAGCGCACAGAAGGATGGCTGAATATTGCATATTCTGAGCCATATACCGGCAGGACTACTGTAAGCCATCCGTTTCAAGAACCCATTTCAGGACTAGGCAAGCCATGAAACAAAACAACCTGAATGCCGAACAATTACGGCAGGAAGACGAATCGCGACTTTATCGCAGGACGCCGTCATTTGTACAACCGCTCCCTGGAGAGAACCTGCTGCATGAATTGATGCATGAACTGCGCGTTAGTCAGATAGAACTGGAAATGCAGAACGAGACCTTGCGGCGTTCGCAGATTGAACTGGAAGCTTCCCGCGACCGTTATGTCGATTTCTATGATTTCGCGCTGGTCAGTTACCTAACGCTTGACAGGGAAGCCACGATTAAAGACATCAATCTTCCCGGCGCAGAGCTGCTCGGCGTGGAGCGAAAATTGCTGATGCGCCGCCGTTTTGCCTCTTTCGTTCTTCCTGCAGATCAGGATCTCTGGCATCACCATTTTATTTCCGTACTGAAAAGCGACCACAAACGTCATTGTGAACTTGCGCTGCAGAAAGGCGACGGGACATTCGCCAAGGTAATACTGATTTGCCAGCGTCTGAAAAAATCGGGTAAGGAAATGATGCTTCGAATCGTGCTGGTTGACATGACTGAAATCACACCAGTGGAAGCTGCAGATAATGAACATCGGCTCAACCAGAATGGAATCGGATAAATTCAATGATTAACGAAAATGAAATACTAAATGCCAGCATTCTGATCGTAGATGATCAGCAAGCCAATGTGCTTCTGCTTGAGGAAATGCTGCGTGATGTCGGTTACTCATGCATTGAGTCAACCAACAACCCCTATGAAGTTTGCGCACTCCATCAAAAAAATCACTACGACCTCATACTGCTCGACATGCAGATGCCCGGCATGGATGGCTTTCAGGTAATGGAAGCCTTAAAAAAAGCTGAAACCAATGGCTATGTACCGATACTCGTCATCACTGCCCAACCCAACCACAAGCTGCGTGCGCTGGTTTCCGGCGCGAAAGATTTCATCAGCAAGCCGTTTGACCTGATGGAAGCCAAGTCGCGCATACACAACATGCTGGAAATGCGATTGCTGTATAAGAAGCTGTTAGATCACAGCCGCTCGCTAGAATCCTTGGCGCTGCATGACGCGTTGACCGGGCTGCCGAACAGGCGACTTTTGGCGGACAGACTGTCGCTGTCCATCGCTCATGCGCACAGACACAACTCCACCATGGCGGTGATGTATCTGGACCTGGACGGATTCAAGGAGATCAACGACACTTTGGGTCACGATGGGGGTGATACGCTGTTAAAGATGGTCGCCGATCGCCTGGTTGCCGCAGTGCGTCGGGAGGATACGGTTGCGCGCATAAGCGGAGACGAGTTTGTGATTGGGCTGTCGGAACTCAATCATGCTGATGAAGTCACTCATCTTGTGTCTAAAGTGAAGCAGTCCCTGTCACGCCCCTATCATATCCAAGACCACGATGTGAACATGACCGTCAGTATCGGTGTCAGCGTTTATCCTGTGCATGGCGAAAATGTGACAAATTTGATGAAAAGCGCGGATCTGGCTTTATATGAAGCCAAACGTACAGGCAAGAACACCTATCGCATCGCAGCATAGCTGACGACGTACCTGCCCTGATAAAGCTTCGTGGGCCAAAAAATCAGGCCTTGCGGAACATCGCTCTGTGCTGACGTGCTGATGCGCTCCACGATTTACCCATCTTGCGCGGGTTTATGTACTCGGGCTGAAAGCAACAACTTATTGATGTAGTGGATAATTTTGTAATTTTCAAATGGGAAATTGAAATTGCGCAGGGTGGGTAAATAAAACAGCGTCGTCAACATCCAAACCTTTACACTGACACGCTCATCCCCTTTATGTGGTGCCAGGAATGCTGAAGTTTGCTGCAAGTGCTTCAAACTGTTCCGCCGGCAACGGTTTGCTGTAATAAAAGCCCTGCACCTCATCGCAGCACCGTTCACGCAGCAAATCCAACTGCTCTACTGTCTCCACACCTTCTGCGATGGTTTTTAGTCCAAGGTTTTTTTGCAAGGCTGATGATCGCCAATGGGCATAACGGAGCAGGATCGATAATTTCGGACGGATAAAACGCAAAACATCGCTTGAATAGTGAAAAATTTCGCCTCTGGACGAGGCTGTTATTTTGCAAGAAGCTCTCTCTATAAAAAATTACAGAGCTTCTGTCGTGGCAGACTGATTATCTACAATGCGCCGGCGCAAACCCAATCCCAGCCCCACGAGTCCGACTACCATTAGCGGGATTGTCGCTGGCTCAGGAACAGAGGCGTATGGAAGTAAGGTAACTAAAGTGCCAACAGGCGCATTCGTCACATTAAGACCGCCGCTCAATCCGCTAGAGTCAGCCAGAATGCCGGCGCAAGTGCCCGAGAGGCTGTTTTGCTGTAGTGTCACTGCACCCGTACTCGCCAGTGCTCTGCCACAAAGATCCGTTGCCGTGGTATTCATGGAGATGCTGGTTAACGCGAGAATGTTCCCCAGGAATACGGTGTTTGTATCGATTGTAGCCGAGCTTCCGACATCCCAATACACACCTGCACCCGAACCGGTATTAGTCAAGTTCACGACCGAGTTGGGTGATGTAATCAGTGTGCTCGGCATTTGAAAAACCCATGCCGCATTAGCGTTCCCTCCACCGTCGAGCGTGAGCACTCCCGACAAATTGGTCGTTCCGGCAGCGACTGTATACACGCCAGGGGCCAGTGTCAGCCCAGCCAGATCCGGATTGATCAGAGTAGTGCCTGCCCCAAGAGATGCAAGATTCTTGATCGCAGTGGTAAGCTGAGACTGAGCCGACTGCGCAAGCGCTCCGCCGGCGTATACGCTTCCTCCTGTCACCTGTGGATCTGAGACCCCAACCCCTGGTGACGAGTTAAAGCCCGTGATTGCATTCGCGCCACCACTGGACCATACACCGACGCTTCCGACGATAGTGCTCGTAGGAACATTAGTCACCGTCGCGGCACCCAGAACCGTAAAACTCGCTAAATCAGACCCCAGCAATGGCGTGGCCAATACCGGGGATGCGCCGCAAAATGTTCCGATCACAGCTAAAGACAAGATAGACAAATACTTGGGTATTTTCATGATATTCATTCCTAAATGGTGATTCGATTTACATCTTAAAGTACGTACCAAACGGCACTGCCGTATATTGAACTGAGCTGGTACTTATTAAGCAAGAATCGTGCTCGCAACACAATCATATGATTAATATCCATTTATTATTTATTGGCAATCAATTAAGTCATTATTATGTAAAGTATCCCGACAAATATCCCGATCAGCATCCTTGAGCAAAGCGACAAGTGTTTTGCATTTTTATTACACCCACTCTCCTTAAAAACTGTCGGCCCAACGAACATATTCACAGTTTTTGTCCCAAAAAACAGCAACCGGTCCTAGGTCAATATTCGGTCGGCGCCAACAAGACCAATGTACGTATTCCACTGAAACTGGATCGGATTGGCCATTCGTTTCACGCAACGTTATCAATAGTGTACTTAAAATTCTCACACCCTTTTGTTTTATAATAGACTTGTTCACGTTATCTGCCGTGAAACTGTTGATGCGCGTCAAGAATTACCCAGCCTGCGAGAGTTGGCGTACCTAGGCCAAAGAGCACTCAAGTTCCTGATGTGGAGAATAAATTGGCAAGACTAAGGTGAATACATGAATTCGCGCAGGCTGGGTAAATCAGGCTGCGCAGACAACACAGTTGGGTGGTTGGAAAAGTATGGCGATGGTGGAAAGGTATGCCCACCTCGATTCTGACCACTTGAGTGCGGCAGCGGCAAGACTGGATTCCGTAAAGTTATAAATGGTTACGATTTGGCTACGGTACGCTGAAAAGAAAAAAGCCCCGCATCGCTGCAAGGCCTTATCTTATCTGGCTCCCCGACCTGGACTCGAACCAGGGACCTGCGGATTAACAGTCCGTCGCTCTACCGACTGAGCTATCAGGGAATGAAGAGGTGCGCATCATATAGATTAGACCTGATCAGGTCAACCTGAAATTTGAATTTCGGCTAAAAAATCATCCCGGGCAGTTGCAGAGTCGTTGCATCGAATCCTGACTCCCGAAACCAAATGAGTTACCCGTACCTACTGCCCCTGCAGCCAGATAAAAGTACCCATGCGCCCTGTTGCGCCATCTCTGCGGTAGGAAAAAAATTGTTCAGTCTCGCGATAAGTGCAGCGATTGCCCCCATAGACATCTCTGACGCCGAGCACATTCAACCGCCTTCGGGCAAGACGATAAATATCGGCATAATATTTTCCAGGCGCACCAGAAATGAAAGCCGAATTGGCTTCATTGTCCAAGTCCACAAAAGCCGCACGCACTTCCTCACCCACTTCAAATGCCGGCTGACTGATCGCTGGCCCCAGCCATGCAATCAGGTTTTCCGGCGCAACATTCATCGAAGCCACTGTCGCTTCGATGATGCCTGCCGCAAGGCCCCGCCATCCGGCATGAACCGCGCCCACGACTGTTCCCGCCATGTCGCAAAGCAGGATGGGCAGGCAATCTGCGGTCATCACCACGCACACCCCGCGGCGGCCTATGCAGGCATCCGCCCTTGGAAAGCAAGCCGCACTGTCTGCGTCCGCCACCATCGTGCCATGCACTTGCTCAAGCCACACAGGTTCGCCGGGGAAAAAATGGCTTAGCCTCATGCGATTCTGCTCAACTGCCATGGCTGAATCGCCCACATGCAGTCCGAGATTCAGCGTGTCATAGGGCGCGTTGCTCACCCCTCCCCGCCTCGTCGTCTGCATCGCTTTGACATTGAAAGGGGCCGGCCAGTCAGGGATGATCAGATGTTCATTCGGATTCATGCAACGCTCGTTCGATTTGTTTCAGCAACTGCCGTATATCTTCCGGCAGCGGAACATGCCATTCCATCCTCTTTCCACTTGCTGGATGATCCAGCGCCAAACGGGTCGCATGAAGCGCCTGACGGGGGAAACTTATCAGCAGTTCGCGTAACTCGGGCACGCACTTTTGCGGCCCCTTGAGATATACGACATCACCCACCAGCGGATGCTTCAGGTGGCTCATGTGTACGCGTATCTGGTGAGTCCGTCCGGTCTCCAGTGTGCAGCGCAGCAGTGTACAACTTGGATACGACTTCTCGACCCTATAATGCGTCACCGCCGGCTTTCCCGTTTCAGTCACCGCCATTTTGATGCGATTCGACGGATGCCTGCCTATCGGCGCATCCACCAGGCCATTATTGCGCAATTCGCCATATACCAGCGCCAGGTATTCGCGCTTCACGCTGCGTTCCTGCAACTGGCGCACCAGATGGGTTTGGGAGATCAATGTCTTGGCCACCACCAGAAGGCCGCTGGTGTCCTTGTCCAACCTGTGTACAATACCGGCACGCGGCACATCCGCAAGTTGCTGCGCATGGTGCAGCAACGCATTGAGCAACGTACCCTGCCAGTTGCCACTTCCCGGATGCACGACAAGACCCGCTGGCTTGTTAATCACCAGAATCTCGTCGTCTTCATGAATGATATCAAGCGCAATATCTTCAGGTAGGTAGGGCTGATCGGACAATTGAACCTGTGGCAGCACGGCGAGCTTCTCGCCCCCCCACACCTTTTGTCGAGGAATGGCAGGAGCATCATCCAGCAATACCAGTTTCTGGATAACCCATTCCTGCAGGCGGCTACGCGAATATTCGGGCAACAATCTCGCCAGTGCCTGATCAAGGCGCAGTCCGGCATAATCGGAGGGCACGACGAAATGGATGATATCGTCGTCAGGTGCGTTATAATCTTGCATATTTTTTTCGGATTCAGTCATGCGCCATAGTTTAGCCGTATTTTTGTTGCTTACGTTAACTGCTTGCAGCATGTTCAGTCCGCTGCCGACAGAAGAGTCATCCGACGCGACCAAGCACATGTCCGCCGAGCAGCTTTATCGTCTGGCAAAGAGCGAACTGGATGACGGCGATTACACGGGCGCGATCAAGACCAATGAAACGCTGCAGTCACGTTTTCCCTATGGGCAATATGCGCAACAATCCATGCTGGAAATGGCTTATGCGTATTACCGCAACGGCGAGCCTGATTCCGCCACTTCCACTGCGGACCGCTTCATCAAGCAGTTCCCCAACCATCCTCACATCGATTACGCCTATTATGTCAAAGGGCTGGCAACATTCAACGGCGAAACCACATTCCTGAACACGCTGTCCGGTCAGGATACGGCTGAACGTGACCCGCAGTCGATCAAGGATTCGTTCAATGCCTTCAAGGACCTCATCACGCGCTTCCCGAACAGCCCTTATACGTCGGACGCACGCGTGCGCATGGAATATCTGACCAATGAACTGGCAAGACATGAACTGCATATCGCCGACTACTACCTGCGCATCGGTGCATATATTGCCGCAGTGAACCGCGCGCAAGGCATACTCACCGACTACCCGAACAGCCCCTCAACGCGGAATGCATTGAGCATCATGATCAAGGCATATGACGCAATGGGACTGACCACATTGCGCGACGACACCAAACGCGTACTGGCTGCAAACAGCGGTTCAGTCCCAGACAACAACGCCGGGAAACCCGACAAATACTGGTGGCAATTCTGGTGATGAAATTCTGTTCTGCATGCGGCAGCACGGTTGAGCTGCGCATACCTGCAGACGACAACAGAGCGCGTTACATCTGTACCTCCTGCAGCACCATCCATTACCAGAATCCTAGGCTGGTGATCGGCTCCATCCCCGTGTGGCAGGACAAGGTTCTGCTATGCCGACGCGCCATCGAACCGCAGTATGGCAAATGGACATTGCCGGGCGGCTTCATGGAAAACGGGGAAAGCACGGCCCAAGCCGCAATACGCGAAACGCTGGAAGAAGCTTCTGCGCGCATCGACATCATCGATTTATATTCGATGTACAGCCTGCCCTATATCGACCAGGTCCACCTTTTGTTCAGGGCTGAACTGCTCGATCTGGATTTTGCTCCGGGGCCTGAAAGCCTGGAAGTCAGACTTTTCACAGAAACTGAAATCCCTTGGGATGAATTGGCTTTCCGACCGGTGCGCTACAGCCTAGAGCATTATTTTTCCGAACGAAAGCAGGGCCGGTTCAGCCTGCATATGGGCGAGCTGACACCTGGTGCCACAATACGCGTAACCGCTATATAATCGCTGAAACTTATCTGCAGCAAAAACAACCATGAATCTGATACGCATTTTTTTCGCAATAGCCACGCTCGTACTGACAGGTTGCGCATCAACCCATGCGAACAATCCTGCAGATCCCTTTGAGTCATTCAACCGCGGCGTATATAAATTCAACGACACCTTGGATCGGGCCATCGCAAAACCGGTCGCAAAAGGCTACGACAAGATCGTGCCTGACACCGCAAAAATGATGGTCACCAATTTCTTCTCCAACCTCAACGATGTGATCGTTACAGTCAACGATCTGCTGCAACTGAAATTAAGGCAAGGCTTCTCCGACGGCATGCGCGTGTTGGTCAATTCAACACTCGGGATAGGCGGGTTGGTGGATGTCGCATCCATGCAACTGCCCAAACACGACGAGGATTTCGGCCAGACATTAGGATATTGGGGCATCCATAGCGGCCCTTATCTCATGCTGCCCGTCTTGGGACCGAGCTCGTTCCGCGACGGCATAGGCCTGTACGTCGACGGCATTACAAGCCCACTATATCGCGACGTACCCAAAATACGCACCCGTAACCAGTTATATCTGACCGACATGGTCAACCGCCGCCAGCAATTGCTGGCAGACGAACAAGTCATGGAAGGCGCCATACTGGATCGCTATGCGTTCATCCGCGATGCCTACCTGCAGCGCAGGCGGAATCTGGTATACGATGGCAACCCGCCGCGCGAGTCGTATGATTATGACGACTCGGATAGCGCTGCAGAACCCACGCCCGCTGAAAAGCCGGCCCCCCAGACACCGAACAAGGAATAGCCAGCGCTGCCAGGTTTCTCAAATCATTTGATCTCATGCCAAATTGAGCAGATAATTTCATTAGGTTACTGGTAGCAGCACCGGATATTTCAGAGAACTTCAGATAGACCACTCACCAAGAGGAGGAACATCATGCCGAACGATACACTGGAAGCCGACGTAAAAAATGCAATCGAACAAGGCCATGATGTACAGGAGCAAGTCAAGCAGCTGACTTTGCGCCGCATCGACGCACACTCTCTTGACATCGAATCCCTACAGAAGATCTCGGCCAGCGTGTTGCGCGGCGCAAGAGCTGCCGTGCAGAAAGAGTTGAATTTATCTTCCGCGCAGGCAAGCACGGCACGCGCACAGCTCAAGCAGGCAGTCGCTGGACTGGATGGCGCACTTGCGCAAATCGTTTCCGCAGCCAAGCTCGCCCTGGAAGAAGCAGCAGGTCGCGCTCAGGAGTTTTCAAGCGACGATCTGGCAAGTGCGCGCGCCAACCTTCAAAACATCGAAACCATGTTTCTTGAAACCTTGCAGACCTCCGCTTCAAGCGCGAAGGATGTGGCAGGAGAAATCCTGCACGATATCGTAGCCCACAGCCGCACTCAAGGTTCCGCGGTTGGCGCACAGCTCAAAGAAACGCTGTCTGTCATCACACACCAGCTCAAGGCCACCGGGCGCACTCAAGCAGTAGTAGGCCTGCATCTTGCCCAGTCCACTTCCGATCTGTTGCGGAAAATCACCGCAGGTGTGCTCACCGGAGTAGCCGAACACATCAAACCCGCCGACAAGGGTAGCTGATGCTATTGCAAGCCCTGGCGGCGGTACGCGACTTATCCCGCCTGCACGACATCGCCACCATCATGATCCGCTACGGCTTTGGCGACATCGTCAACCGGATGGGGGTAACGCATGCACTGGATCGCGCCGGATTTCACCGACACAACAAGTCAGAACACGCGAACCTTCCCGCACCCGTCAGGGTGCGGCGCGCGCTCGAAGAAATGGGGCCAACCTTCGTCAAGCTGGGCCAGTTGCTTGCCACGCGCGTGGACTTGTTCGAACCCGATTGGATCGCTGAATTCGGCAAGCTGCAGGACAGCGCCCCTCCTGTTCCCTATGCCGATATCCGAGAACAGCTTAGCGAAGACCTGGGTGCTGCGCCGGAAGAAATATTTGCCCATTTCGATCCGGAGCCGCTGGCCGCCGCCTCGATCGCGCAGGTTTATCGCGCAAGGACAGAGGATGGCCATGAGGTCGTGATCAAGGTTCGCCGCCCCGGCATCAGGCCCGTGATCGAAGCAGACTTGCGCTGGCTGGCCAGGCTTGCAGAGCTTGCCGAATCGGAAAGTCCCGAGTTGCGCAGCTTCCGCCCCAAAGAAGTGGTGCGTCAGTTCGCGCTGTCGTTAAGACGCGAACTGGATTTTTCGGTTGAATGCCGCAACGCCGAACGTATCGCTCAAAATTTTGCAGATTATCTGGATACATCTGGCGTGCCGCTCATCGTGATCCCGCGAGTTTACTGGCAATGGACCGGCGAAAAGGTATGCGTGCAGGCATATATTTCAGGCATACCTGGCCGCCAGCTCGAGGCTGTTGATAAAGCGGGACTGGATCGCAAGCTGTTGGCCCGTCGCGGCGCTCACGCAGTATTGAAGATGATCGTCGAAGACGGTTTCTTTCATGCCGACCCTCACCCTGGCAATGTGTTCTATTTGCCTGACAATCGCATCGCCTTCATCGACTTCGGCATGATAGGGCGTTTAACCGACGAGCGCCGGGAACAGCTGATCCACCTGCTGCTGGGACTGGTGCGCCATGAACCCAAAAGGGTGCTCGACGTGCTGCTGGACTGGACAGGGGACGGCGTGCAGGATGAGACAGCGCTCACGCTGGAAATCCAGACCTTTCTCGACCAGTATCACGGCGTGCCGCTAAAACAGTTAAGTTTGGGCACCATGCTTTCCGACACGGTGGCCATATTGCGCCAGCATCAGCTGATGTTGCCTGCCGACCTTGCATTGCTGATCAAGGCCTTCATCTCACTGGAAGGCATGGGACGCGAGCTCGATCCCGATTTCGATATCGCCGGCGAAGCCATGCCCATGTTGGAAGAATTGCTGCGCGCAAGATACACTCCTTCCGCCCTGATCAAACGCGGAGGACGGGCGCTGTCTGAGATGATGTCGCTGATCGCAGGCCTGCCGCATGACCTGTCGCGACTGCTGCGCGCCGCGCGCCGCGGCAGACTAGAAATCCACATCGACGTTACCAATTTGCGCCATGTCGGCAACCAGCTCGACAACGCCGCAAACCGCATGGTAATCGGCATCGTGGTCGCCGCGCTCATCGTGGGCTCTTCTATCGTGATGACCGTGCCAGGCGGACCCCGTCTATTTGGCTTACCCGCTTTAGGCATGTTCGGCTTTATCAGCGCGGTGATCGGCGGCGTATGGCTGATGCTGTCGATCTGGAAGAGCAGCCGCATGGACCGGGAATAGACCTCAGCGTCCGGCTTTGAGCGCTGCGATGCGCTCATCCAGCGGCGGATGCGTCATGAACAACCTGCTCATGCCGTGTCCGCCCGAAATGCCCGATGCAGCCATCTCCGCCGGTAAAGAGACCTGCTCATGGTTGATCTTGAGGCGTTCCAGCGCAGCAATCATTTTATCGCGCCCTGCAAGCGCCGCGCCGCCGGCATCCGCGCGAAATTCGCGATGACGTGAAAACCACAACACGATCATGCTGGCCAGCACACCCAGCAACAGCTGTGCTGCGATTTCCGCCACGAATGAACCGATGCCCGGACCACGCTCGTTGCTGTCCCTGCGCAGCAGCGAGTCCACGAATATGCCTATCAGTTTGGCAAAAAACACCACAAAGGTATTCACCACGCCCTGAATCAGCGTCAACGTCACCATGTCGCCGTTGGCAACATGGCTGATTTCATGACCCAGAACCGCCTCTGCTTCATCACGGCTCATGTTGTGAAGCAGCGCCGTGCTCACTGCTACCAACGCATTGTTCCGGTTCCACCCGGTAGCAAACGCATTGACATCCGGAGCATCGTAGA
This sequence comes from Pseudomonadota bacterium, assembly GCA_021787435.1. Classification (GTDB taxonomy): domain Bacteria; phylum Pseudomonadota; class Gammaproteobacteria; order Burkholderiales; family Gallionellaceae; genus Gallionella. The sequence continues at coordinate 21,563 of JAJYLY010000020.1, forward strand.
TCGCCACTTCTGGCATGCCAATGCCTGCAGATTGCGCCTGTCGCCGGACGGTTTCCATCAGCCATTGTTCCGTAGAGTCAGTGGGTACCGTAATAACCACAGCGCCTACCATGTGCTTGGCAGACCACTTGGACATGAAAAGAGAGACGATTGCACCGGAAAACCCAATCACCAGCGACATCAATAACAGAGCGTTAAAATTGATCGTGCCGCTTTGGTTCAGCACTCGATCAACCCCCAATAGACGCAGGGTGATATTGATCACAAACAGGACCGCAAGATTGGTCAGGATAAACAAGAAAATACGCTTCATGATCCGCCACACTCCAGACTCATTCATTAGGTTTGAGTATGGGGACAAGTTCCCTTATTTCAAGCACTCACCCCTACCTTCAGGCAACATCCTTGACAATAGCAGGTTCTGCCTACTAAGCTGTATTCATGCCATCAATCCATCATCAGAACATACAAGAATCGTCGACCGATCCGATCACCGGCTTCCTAAATCGCGCCGCTTGTTTCAACAAGATTTCGCAACTCGCCAAGCAAGCAACACCCGTACGCCGGCTCTTCGCTGTTTGGGTCGCCCTGGACCGGTTTAAACTGGTCAATGAGTCTTGCGGACACCAGGGCGGAGACATGCTTATCTTTCAGATAGCCAGCCGATTGCAGGACAGTACCGGCACTGACACGCTCTGGTTTCGCATGGCAGGCGATGAATTCGTCCATCTGTCGCTGGCTGAAGATCCAGATCAGGCGGAGCAACTTGCTGACACTTTGCTTAACGCAATCCAAGCTCCGCTTTCCTTGAACAATCTTATGCTCCGCCCTTCAGCCAGCCTAGGTATCGCAACGCTTGGAACAAACGAATTTCCGCATGCCTGTCTTGAAAGAGCAGACCATGCAATGAAGTCTGCCAAACGCGCAGGCGGCAGCCGTATCGTTGTCTCCGGAAGGGAACTCATCCCAGGGCGACTGGGCATACGCATGGCCCACGATGAACTAGAGACCGAGAACAAGCTGCACATTGCCATTGAACAAGGCGGATTGAATCTGCATTATCAGCCCATTATTGCTTCAGACGGCAGCCTCCTGTCTGTCGAGGCATTGATGCGCTGCACGAGTCACCAACTCTCACCTGCCGAATTCATACCGATCGCCGAAAAAACAGGTTTGATCATCCGTCTGGGGGAATGGAGCCTGCTCGAAGGTGCCAACTTTGCGCGCAGACTCGAAACGGCAGGCCTGCGCACAAGCGTTTCCATCAACATTTCACGCGCGCAATTTTCCATGCCGCATTTTCCGCAGACACTGCATGCTGCGCTGCTTTGCGCCAATGTCGACCCCCAACGGATTGAACTGGAACTCACCGAGTCGTTGTTCATGGACAACTCTTGCATCGTACAGATAAACCTGCGTGCAACAAAAGACACCGGTGTTAAAATCAGCATCGATGATTTCGGAACTGGCTTTTCCTGCTTGGCAACCTTGAAAGACATCCATGCCAGCAAACTCAAGATAGACCGTGCCTTTGTCGTCGCGCTACCACACGATAAACGCGCACTTTCCGTGGTCAGCGCGATCGCCCGTTTAGGCAAGGATTTGGGCATGCTGGTTGTCGCCGAAGGCGTGGAAAACCAGGCACAGATCGACGCATTGCTTGAAGCCGGCGTTCACGCGATACAGGGATATATCCACGCCAGACCGATGCCGGAAGATGCGCTATTAAAATGGGTATGGAACAGAAAATGACACCCCACCACTCTGCTCTCGAAACGCAATTGGAGATATCGCTGAACAAAATCGGTATTCCTCCACGCCCTGCCATACTAGAGACCATCAGCGCAGAAATGAAGAAAGATGAACCTGATATTAACCATCTCTCCAGCATCATTTCTGCCGATGTAGCCTTGGCAGCCAGCCTGATCAACATCACGAACTCGCCCTACTTCGGCTTTCGCGGGCGCGTACATACGGCGCGCGAAGCATTGATGATATTGGGCCTCAATGTCGCAAGCAAAGCGATCGCAGGCCTTGTCATGCGCCGCGCCTTCCCCAGTTCTCCGCACCTCGAGCGCTTCTGGGATGCTTCCTCTCGCATCGCAAAGCTTTCCGGCTGGCTCGCGCAGCGAATCAGGAACAGTACGCTGCGGGCCGATGACGCATATACCTTCGGGCTATTTCGCGACTGCGGTATCCCCATACTGATCTCCAGATTCCCAAGCTATCCTAGCATCCTGAACGAAGCCAACCACGATGCAGTCCACAGCTTTACGGACGTAGAAGACTTGTCGCTTCCCACCAATCATGCAGTCATAGGCTATGTGCTTGCTCAAAGCTGGTGGCTCTCCGAGGAAACCATCTTCGCCATCCGCCGCCACCACGATGTTGACACACTCAAAAGCTCATCCATCCCCCCTTCGCTGAACAGCCGCCACATGATTGCAGTCGCACAGCTGGCCGAGTATCTGTTGCAGCAACACTCTGGACTGAGTCAGACTCAGGAATGGGTCAAACTGGGGTCTGCCTGCCTGCAACTGCTCAATCTAAATGAAGCTGGTCTGGAAAGAGTCATGACCGAAGTAGCCCCTGTCATTGCGGCCGAGAATTGAGTCTCACAGGCAACGGTTCTATCATAGTCGCCTAGCAAAGACGGACATTTTGTTATACGGTTTTTTACTATAACATTGCGCCCGGATTCTTATAGCAGCCTGATTCAGAAAAGTGAGGCATGGATGGCGCCTCCAAGAGCTGTCGGGGGTCTGACAGATGTTTACAGGGGGTGTACTATGTCAAGTTTCAAAGCAGCACTTTATACAGATTTCCCAAGAAACCTGCCGCCTATTTTTGCAGCGGAACCATCTGCAAGCAATCAATGAAACCTTTGATGGAAGATGACCTGATACACACTGCATGTGCATTGTCCATCTTCACGTTGTTTTCGATGAATGCATCCGCGCAGGATTCTGCGCCTGGCAACCCAGCCGAATCCAATGAATACAAGCGCCTCGGGCAGATGACCATGTCTCTTTCCATACCGCTTTCTCCGCCTGAGAAAGCGGCGCCAAAAGATGACAAAACCCCGCAAATGCTGAGCGCAAAGGAACTGGAAATCGAAGAGTTGAATGCACAGATCAGTCAGATGCAGGCGCTGATCAAGAATCTGCAAACCAGTCTGAAGCAAGCCCCCGACTCCAACAGTGCGGTGCCTGCTGCAGTTGAAGCTTCAGCAGTACCCGCAAATGTTTCCACAGTGCCGGCAACGGCTTTCGCAGTGCCGTCAATACCCACGGTATCGCTCGGAAAGGAGTTGCAAAGCAAAATTTGGATATTGCTGCTGGCCGTAGCGATCATCCTCTGGCTTCTCAAAAACAAGGCTGTTAAAAACCGCGGGATTTTCGAAGATGTCGACGAAGAAGCGCGGTCGCATGCGGGCGCAAATTCGATCAAAACACCGGCCTATGTTGAAAATCAAAACGTTGCCGCAGATTCGACCAGCAAGGGCATTACCAGCGATTTGTCTGCCTCGCTGCTTCACAGGAAACATGTCATCAAGCCTGCCGAGGTTGACTCCATGATAGAGGAAGCTGAACTGTATGCGATTCATGGCCACTTGAACAATGCAATGGAGATATTGAACAACATCATCCTGCAATATCCCGAGAGGATCGAAGTCTGGTTGTTGCTGCTCTCCATCTTCCGCGGCAATGCCCCTCAGTTCGAGGTCATCGCCCGCAAATTTCTGCAAACCGTAGGACGCAACGAGACCTGGCGTGAAGTGCAAGAGGCCGGCCGCAGCATAGACCCTGAAAACCCGCTGTATTTTGATCCGGACACACCTCACATCAAACCAAACAGGCGGCGACTGCTGGGAAATATACTGGTGGACATGCAGGCGCTATCCGGAAATGATCTTGAGAACAGCCTGCGCGATTTTGATCACTTGCGCGATGGCAGTCTGGGCAGATATCTGGTTGAAAGCGGACTGATCAATCAGCGCCAACTCGATGAAGCATTGCAAATACAGTACAAGGAATCGCCAAATCCTCAGCCTGCCGCCAGCAGACTGCTTGCCAATCTGGGCAGGCCCCGCTCAATAAGCGATGTATTGGTTAGAATGGGCGCAGTAACCGAACCTGAGCTCGAACATGTGCTTGCCGATTTCGATCCGAAGCGACACGGTCATTGCGGCAATTACCTCGTGTCATGCGGTCTCATCACGCAAAAACAGCTTTATTCTGCATTGCTGCAACAGTTAAGCGGGGTCATGGATGATGCTGAAACAGGACAGAACCATGTGGCCCGGCGTGCCTAAGCACATGCGGAGGAAAAATTGAACAAAATTGATACGGCAGCTCTGTTTTCACGTTATCCTCATCTTTCAGAAAAGATTACGATGGCATGAGAAACTCAGGAATGTCGGGATATGCTGGTGGTCATTGGTGAGCGACTCTCGGAAAAACTCCTGCACGGGATTTTCACATGAGGATGCGAAAACGATATTCTTGCTGCTTAACAGACATGGCGCATGTTTATCCCAATTTTAATAAAGCGCCTAAGATCGTGGCATCTGTCGGATCAGCCGCGCACAGGACCATTGCCAAACGCAGCCAAAGCAATGGGCTTCTTCGCTATATCTACCCGTTTTTTTGCACTGATCGTGTTTGCTGTAATATTCAAAACAGATAAACTGTTTTTCTGATCCCGTTTACATTCCTGACGGCAAACCAGGAAATTGCCTGACCATACCCACCATGAACATCAAGACCTTTCACAACAGCCCCTACCGCCTGCACCAGCCCTTCGAGCCTGCGGGCGATCAGCCTGTCGCGATTGCGCAGCTGGTCGAAGGTATTGAGGATGGTCTGGCCTTTCAGACGCTGCTTGGCGTGACAGGCTCAGGCAAGACCTATACGATGGCCAATGTGATAGCAAGGCTTGGCCGGCCTGCGATGGTGATGGCGCCTAACAAGACGCTGGCAGCACAGCTTTATTCGGAGTTCCGCGAGTTCTTTCCCGAAAACGCGGTGGAATATTTCGTTTCCTATTACGATTATTACCAGCCCGAGGCCTATGTGCCTTCGCGCGATGTGTTCATCGAAAAGGACTCTGCGATCAACGAGCAGATAGAGCAGATGCGCCTGTCGGCCACCAAGGCTTTGCTGGAACGCGAAGATGCCGTGATCGTCGCCACCGTATCCGCGATCTACGGCATCGGCGATCCCGTGGACTACCACGGCATGATCCTTCATCTGCGCAACAACGAAAAAATGCACCAGCGCGATGTGATCAAGCGCCTGATAGAGATGCAGTACGAGCGCAACGACGCCGATTTTTCCCGCGGTACATTCCGCGTGCGAGGAGACGTGATCGACGTGTTTCCCGCAGAGAGCAGCGAGCTTGCGTTGCGCATCACGCTGTTCGATGATGAGGTGGAGACGCTTTCGCTGTTCGACCCTCTGACAGGCCATATCAAGCAGAAGGTGCCGCGTTACACTGTTTATCCTTCCAGCCATTACGTTACGCCGCGCAGCACCGTACTTTCGGCCATTGAAACCATCAAGGTCGAACTGGCTGAACGAATCGCGTATTTCGTAAGCGAAAACAAGCTCATCGAAGCGCAGCGCATCGAGCAGCGCACAAGACACGATCTGGAAATGCTCTCCGAGATCGGTTTCACCAAAGGCATAGAAAACTACTCAAGACATCTGTCGGGCAGAAAGGCGGGCGAGCCGCCGCCTACCCTGCTTGATTACCTGCCGCCCAATGCGCTGATGTTCCTGGACGAGAGTCACGTGATGATTCCGCAGATCGGCGGCATGTACAAGGGCGATCGTGCGCGCAAGGAAAACCTGGTCAACTACGGCTTCCGCCTACCCTCTGCGCTGGACAATCGCCCTCTTCGCTTCGATGAATTCGAGCGCATCATGCGCCAGAGCATTTTTGTCTCGGCAACGCCAGCAACCTATGAAGCAGAGCATGCAGGTCAGGTGGTCGAACAGGTGGTGCGTCCCACCGGCCTTGTCGATCCCGTGATCATCGTGCGCCCCGCGACCTATCAGGTGGACGATCTGATGTCGGAAATCAATCTGCGCATTGCGGCAGGCGAGCGCGTGCTTGTCACGACCCTGACGAAACGCATGTCGGAAGACCTGACCGAATATCTCACTGAACACGGCATCAAGGTGCGCTATCTGCATTCCGACATAGACACGGTCGAACGCGTCGAGATCATCCGCGACCTTCGCTTAGGAATGTTCGATGTGCTGGTCGGCATAAACCTGCTACGCGAAGGACTGGATATCCCGGAGGTGTCTCTGGTTGCGATACTCGATGCGGACAAGGAAGGCTTCCTGCGCTCCGAACGCTCTCTGATCCAGACCATAGGGCGGGCTGCGCGGCATCTGCACGGCACCGCGATCCTTTATGCGGACAGGGTAACCGACTCGATGAAGCATGCAATCGGCGAAACCGAACGCCGCCGTGCCAAGCAGGTAGCTTACAATTTGGCGCACGGCATCACGCCGCAGGGCGTGCAAAAGCGCATCAAGGACATCATCGAGCATGCCTATGAAATCGACGATGAGCGCAGCATGCAAAGGATCGTTAAGGAGCAAGAAAAATATCTGGCGATGAGCGAAAAACAGATCGCCAAAGAGATCAGCCGTCTGGAAAAGGAAATGCTTGCCGCTGCGAAAAATCTTGAGTTCGAGAAGGCGGTTGAATTGCGCGATCAGCTCAAAAAGTTGCGCGAGAGCGTGCTGATCTTTCCCCTCTAACCTCAAGGCTTCACTGGCTTTACCACAACCGAACAGGTCATACCGGCAACCAGCGTGACATCATCAGGCACCTTGTCTAGCCTGATGCGTACCGGCACGCGCTGCGCAAGCCGAACCCAGTTGAAGCTCGGGTTAACGTTGGCCAGCAAACGGGTGTCTGTCGGATTGTCCCGGTCGGTGATGCCGTGCGCGATACTTTCCACCTTGCCTTTCAACAACCGGTTGCTGCTCAACAGACGGATTTCTGCCGGATCTCCCACGTGCATCATCGCCAGTTTTTGCTCCTCGAAATAACCGTATATCCAGAATGAATGCTGATCAATCAGCGCAAGCTTTGCAGCACCCTTCTGTGCAAAGTCGCCCGGACGCACCAGCAGGTTGGTCACCCACCCATCCGCTGGTGCGCGAATCACGGTGCGCTCAAGATCAAGCTTTGCCTGCTCAAATTCTGCTTGTGCGATGTCATACTCCGCCTTTGCGCTGGCGGCCATAAGTTTTGCATCCTCGCGGTTTTCGCGGGAAACCACCTGATCGTCTGCGGCGGCGCGGCGCGCTGCCTGATCCTGCTTTATTTGCAGCATCAGTTTGCGCTGGGCAAGTTGCCCACGCGCCTGTTCCAATGCATGGCGATAATGATCATCGTCGATGCGAAACAACAGATCGCCGCGATGCACAAGCTGATTGTCCTGCACCGCGACTTGGGTCACGATGCCAGCAACGTCAGGTGCGATGTTTACGACATCCGCCCGCACGCGACCATCTCGGGTCCATGGCGTATCCTGATAATGCGTCCACAGCAGATACCCGAGAAAAAAGGCCAGTGTAACCAGCACCAGGGTGATGAAAATGCGCAGTTTGGATCGTTCTTTCATGTCAGAAACCTTTTTCAGTAAATCATCAACCCGAATATTGAGAACAGGCAGACAAACACGGCCAAGCGAAACAGCGCCGGATACCAGAGATGCCGATAGATGCCGTAACGGACAAACAGCCAGTCCAGTAGCAGCACACATATCCCAGCTGCAACAAAGGCGAACAGCAGCGGTGGCACCAGTGCGTCAAGCAATGCGATTTCACGCGGCATACATCCTGCCTTTCCTGTTCGTTGGCGCTGCCAGCACGGAATTTTCATCCAGCAGCAAGCCCCGCATGTAGTGCAACGTGGTCAGCAACCGCCTTGCCAGCACAGCATCGGATATTTCCGCCATCGCTTGATCTATACTTGCAATCGCTTGCCTGCGGTGCTGCGCGGAGGGCGCTTCATAAAGCGTTGCAACAGCGTTCAGGCTGTCCATCAAAACAGGGCTGCCCTGTCCGGTCTCCGCCATCTGCTCGCGCAGTGCAATCACCGCATGCCCCATTTCCAGCACGGACAACAGCCAGTCTATGACCTCCTTGTCCTGCGCATTAGCCATGCGCTGGGCGCTGCCGGAACGCTGCACCAAGTCGCGTGCACGCTTTTCCAGCCTGACACGACGCAGCCCCATGGCATCCCGGCAGGCTGAAATCACCAACTCACGCAACGACCTTGCCGTGCGCCTGCGCGACCAGTTGCTGTTGCTAAGATCGATCAGACTATACATGGCGCCTGACACGAGGATGGCGATAAAATCCGCAACGGTATCGTTCAGGAAAGAGACAGGGTTGGCGCTATAGCCGCTGTTCAATCCGACATGCGAAAAGAAAATGGCAAAAGTGCCGGCACCCACGATGGCAATCGAGGGTCTTGTCGTCATCCACGCAGCAAATGCTATCGCCGGTGTCACCGCCAGCGCCAGCATCTCGACGCCCTGTGCATCGACCAGTAGATAAAAATCGCAAATATAGGTCAACATGCTCGCGATGGCCGCACCGATGAGGAATTGTTTGATGGTTCGAGTAGGTGAAGGCGTAGCTGCAAACAGGGTGCTGGTCACGGTTCCGATGGTGATCGCCTCGATGCCGGAAGTCCATCCAGTCAAAATCCATACCCCGGCCAGCAGCACAAAAACCAGTGCTCCACGCAGCCCTGCCAGAAATACGATCAGCGGGTCAAAATGCATTTCCAAGGGAAGCGGCACTTCCGATTTGGCAAGTTGCGAACCGCGCCCGGAATCCAATGCAGCATAAGTGCTGGCATATGCCAACAATTCATCTGAAAAGCGCTGTATCAATTCCGCACCGGTATGAAAATCAAGACGTTTGCCAGCATCAAGGCCAGGCGGCAGACTGACGCGCTGCTGAAATTCTTCGCGGAATGCCTTGAGTCTCTGGATAATTTGTTCAGCCTCGCGCTCATTGCGCGCACTGCGTCCATCGATTGAAAATACCTCGCCCAATGGACGGTAAAGCGCAAGCAAGGCTGCGCCGACTTGATCGCTTTGCTGATCAAGCAATCTCTCCAGCGCATGGAAACTGGTCGACACTTCCATGAACTCGGCATTGAGCAGGCTGAGCTTGAGCCTGTGAGTGCGCGACTCATCGCTCTCCAGCACGGTGGAAGCGCGGAATGACTCCAAGCTGAAAATGTCGCCCACGAAGCGCAACAGCGCCGGCTGCGAAACGCCAACTGCAGCAGAGTCGGTTGAGAACGAGCGCAAAAGATCAGAAAAGTCCGCAAAACGTCTGCGCACCGATGCGATCATCACATCCCACATGCGCTGCGGAAAGATCAGCTCGCTGACCAGCGCGGCTGAAAACAGGCCGGTCAAAATTTCAGAAATGCGCGTCACGCCGATATTGAAGGTCAGTTCAGGATTCAGCACCGACGGCAATCCGACGATACAAAGCGTATACCCTGCAAGGACAAATCCATAGGACTGATGATTTCGAAACAGCATGGAGCCGGCGGTGCAAAAGCCTATCCATAACGCCATGCATGTCAGAAAGAAAAAGCGATCCTGCACGAATATGCCCATCAGCAGGAACGAGACTCCGGTACCGACAACCGTGCCCAGGAAGCGATAAAGACTCTTGGTAAAAACCATCCCTGCCAAGGATTGCATGACGATGGCGGTGGTGAGCATTGCAGTGCGCGGCTGCTGCAGATCAAACCAAAGCGACAACCACATCGCCAGCAGGCAGGCTCCCAGCACCTTGAAGATATACATTGCGACAACAGCTTCTTCATTCCACCAGTCCTGCATGTCCGCGCGCAGCGTAGCCATCATGCGGCGCCTGTTTGTTTGCGAGATGAAAATCGAATTCATATGGCTTCCTGTCACCTGTCCGCCTGCGCGCCACCGCCCAGGGATCGCATCAGGCCGGCATAGCCGTCCAGCGCTGCCGCCTGATATCTGGCAAGTTCTGCCTGTTGCTGCAGCATCGCGATATTTGCATCGATCACCTTCGCATAAGCGCCAAGCCCTGCGACGTAGCTTGCCTGTGCCAGCGCACAGGTTTTCTGTGACAATTCAAGCGCGCTTTGTGCTTCGGTGCGCTGTTTCGCATTCGATTTCAATATGTTCAACTGATCCGAGATTTCCTGTAATGCGCGCACCAGTTGTCCGTTGTAGTTGTCCACGGCAATATCATATGCAGCAGTCTTTGCCGACAGATTGGCGCGCCTGCGCCCCCCGTCGAATATGGGCAGCGAGATGGCTGGCCCCACCCCGCCCATTGCCGCCGATGCACTGAATAACTGCTCGAATCCCAAGGCCTGAAAACCCGCAAAGGCAAGCAGATTGACGTTGGGATAAAAAGCCGCCTTCGCGCCTTCGATGCTGTTTCTGGCAGCCTCCACCTGCCAGCGATGCGCCCGCACATCAGGGCGACGACCGATCAGATTGGCCGGCAGCTGATCGGGCAGACCAATTGCCGCATCGAGTTTCATCTCAGGGCGAACCAGTCGCTCACCCGCACCCGGTCCCTGCCCAGAGTATGCGGCAATCTGGCTGCGCAGCAGCGCGATGTGCATATCGATCGTTTCAATTTGCAAACGGGCTGCAGGCAAATGCGTTTCAGCTTCGCCTGCTTCCATTTCGGTACCCATGCCTGCTTTCAGGCTGCGCCTCAGGATCGCAATGCGCTTTTCAATCTCCGCCTTGTTCGCCAGCGCAATGTCGCGCAAATCGTATTCTAATGCCATCTGTACATAGCTGCGGACAATGGCTGTCACAAGTTCAAGTTTGACCATCTGCGCTTCGGCTGCAACAGTTCGTGCTTCATCGACCGATGACCGCCACAGGCTCTCCTGCCTTCCCCACAGATCTAGATCATAGGAAAACGTGGTTTGAATCTGATTGTCCCAAGATATATTGCCAGCCCAAGGAGGCGGAATGAATTGCTGCGCGGTGTAGCGTTCGCGCATCACAGAGCCATCAACCCCGACACTGGGCTGGGTCGCGGCGTGCATGCTGTCGGCTAATGCCTCTGCCTGCGCGATGCGCGCTCTGGCAGCGCCAAGCGTAGGATTGCCTGCAATACCCTGCTCAACCAGTACGTTCAGCTGCGCGTCATGATAGGCTTCCCACCACTTTTCATCAGGCCAAGCAATCCGGTTTGCCTGCGCAACTTCCCTGCCGGCATCAAGCTTGTCAGCGTCCTGGATTTGTGCATGCGTTTCTATTCCCGACATGCGTGCACAGCCAGCCAGAATCGCCGCACACATGAGTCCTGCCCAAAATTTGCAATTGCCTTTATCCATTTTGCATCGCGCCCCATACAAACGCCATTAAACTTGTTAGCTACCTTATTAAGTGAGTAAAAAAATTATTTCATCGCGCCGATGTTTGCAGCTAGATCCTTGACAGCGTCCAGCATAGCATCACGACGTTCAGGCGTCAGACAAGACATCAAAGCCTGCACCTTTTTGCAGTAATCGGGCGTGACTGCATCCATTTTCTGCTGTCCGGCCCGGGTCAACCTGATCAGGAGTTTTCTGCGATCCTGCGTATCCTGCAACCTGACCACCAGCCCTTCCCGCTCAAGCCCGTCGATGAATCCGGTCATGCTTGCCTTGGTCACGCCAGCCTTTTCCGCCAAATCAGTGGGCGTCGAGGTCAAATCCTCCTGCCTCATCAGCAGCACGAGCACCCACCACCTGCCCTGCAAAAGGTTGTGTTGTGCAAGCAAACTGTCAAGTGCAGCCGATAGATCGGAACTGGCACGCAGCAGATTCACGAAATCGGATATTGCATCGATATCCGCATCCGGATATCGCTCAAGCAACTTCGCAAGGCTTTTTGTATTGGGCAGTTCTTTAAGCAGCAACATAGTACGGCAGATTATAGTAAGGCACCATACTTTATGCAAGCGAAATTTCATCAGCCAACTCATCATGCTAAAGTCCAAGGAGATACTGATTTATTCGGTTTTGTCGTTCCCGCACCCGATTACACTATTCGAGTGTAAGCTGCGGCGGGAATCCATTAGTTGAATAAAGGCGCTGGCTCCCTGCTTCTTCTGGGAAGACGAATAAATCAGCACCCTACTAATAAGTCCTATTCCAGAGCGGTCTTGTGGACATGCCATCGCGTTTGATCAATGCCTGCACCTGCAGCTCGGCTCGCTTCATTCGCACCACTCCATCAATCAGAAAATAATTGGTCGAAACCGCTACTTCGTTGATCGATGAAGATGAAGGCGGCATGTATGCCTGCAGCCTCAGGGTAAAGTCTGCAAGATTGATGAAGCTGGCCGTACTTCGGTTTGCCACCAGCGCATACGCACTGTCCAGTGTAAGCCCGTCGACTCTGGCTGCCAGCACCTCGGCAGGAGCAGTGTTTACATTGACCGGCGTGGCTTGCGGCAGAAAAATCACAAAATCCTTCAACACGCCAAGTATCTTTGGCGTAAATCCCGGCACGTCGAGCAAATCATCCACCTGGGTAAAGCTGATGAATTGCGGGGCACCGCCTGGCACTGCCATACTAGCCTGGGTGGACAGCATGGCGCCAGCAGTCGCTTGTGCCAATGCCGGATTCAGCTGAAGAATGGCAAGCAACCTTTGAAATGCGCTGACCTCAACGGGATTGATTGTCCCGTTATCACACAAATTAGTCAGATTAAGACGCGCCTGGGCGTCGCTGATGCTGCCTGACAAGGTGGCATCGCTGACACCATCATATTCAGCGAACGAATTGAGTGGCATTTCAACAAGCGGCACCGCCCACGGTTCATCCAGGCTGTCGACGCTGGAGTGCCTTGCATCCTCACGAAGAATGAGGCCGGCCCAATCGATCGCATCCAGCATTATCCATTGACTTTGGGATTGCAAACGCTGATTTTCGATTGAACGGATCTGCACTTGTTGTTGCCAAAAAAGATTGCTGACGAGCGTGACTGCCAGCGCCGTCAACAAAAGCGCCATGATCACAGCGACACCCCGCTGCCGGTTAAATGAAATCCCCGTCCGCAAGGCTGGTTGCATCTTCATATTGCACCCAGCAAAAATATTTTTTGCAGACCGGCGTTATAACGCTGCAGTTTCAGGGTGACCTCAAGGCCTGTCGGCAGAGAAGGATTCTTGTCCTGGGCAGGCTTGATCTGGCTGACGCTGGTGCGCCAGCCGCTGTTGTCATTAAACCATAGCCGCATTGTCAAATTATCGACATCAGATAGCAGCACCACTGCCGGGCTTGCATCGGTGTCATTTTCTGCGGCCTGCCAGTATGTATCCAGCACTTTCAAATTTCTTGTTGCTGCAGATTCCGTGCGCGTCAGCACACCGCCGCCTAGCCGATATGCGACAACTTGCAGGCGCGACGGCTGGTTGTCCGAATATACATTGCGTATCAGCGTGATCCGCCCTGGAGCAACGTCAAGCGTCACCCTGTTTCGCAAACTCGTGGAAACTGCAAAGTGCGCGCAATCGCTTTGCATCTGGGCGAAGGCGAGTTGCATTCCCCGGGTCTGTTCAACGTCATTGCTGATGGCAATGCGCGCACGCACGATGCCATCCAGTCCGCGCCAGCCCAACACAGCGACAAGCCCAAGTATGCTGATCGCAACCAGCAACTCTATCAGCGTAAAGCCGCGGCTGTTATTGCGCATTCGTCACCACCTGAGACAGCCTGGTGATGCAATCCCCCTGCTTCTCGAACACACAAACATCCACGCGGCGAAAAAAAGGATTTTGCGTGACGGATACATTTTCCGTGCACACCAGTGGCAAATCTCCCTGCGCACAGGCAAAATTTCGCTGTCCCAGCGGCGGCCATTCATGACTCAGCCGAAGCTGCGAGAGCCGGTTTTCCGCAGACCAGCTCGCCATCATCGCAGTTCGCATGTGCGAGCTATTCTGCGTCAGGCTGCCAATCGCACGCAGGCTGGCGCCCAAAGCAGTGCCGACAATGACCAGCGCCACCAGCACCTCAAGCAGGGTAAAACCGGCGCTGTAAAGTTTCAGGCTGTTGCATGAAGCGCGCTTCATATCACTCCACCACGAAATGTCCGATACCATCGGCGCGAATTGCGACTTGCGCATCCCCGACAGCAAGCGTCAGAACAAAAGGCTTGTCTACAGGCTCACGACCAAAGACGATTCGAACTGGCATTGACTGATCCGTCATGGATGGAATGATGGAAAGCCTGACAGGCGAACGTTTGAATGCCCGTTCGCGCAACAGTTCATCCTTGGGGTATGGTTGCCAGGCATTATCCTGTCGCAACAGAAAACGATATCGGTCTGCATCTGCCTCGAATGCCACCTGGCGATTCCTTACAATCGCCTCATCGCGTGCAGCCTGCAGCAACAGCGCAATCCGCTGTGCATCATGTTGCAAAGTTTCGCGTTCCCCGGGCATCGCACTTAAAGTCACGGCACCGAGCGTAATGCCCACGATCACCAGAACTATCAATAATTCAAGCAGCGTGAAACCGCTCGATGAACAATTCGCGCTTCGATGCGTTCGATCAGACAGTTTGCTTACAGATAGATCGGA
>JAJYLY010000021.1 GCA_021787435.1 Pseudomonadota bacterium
CTCAGCCTGTTTGAGAATGGCGATAATCTGGCTATCTGTAAAACGTGATTGCTTCATGTAAAACTTCCTCTATTTCAAAGTGAGAAAATTCTACTTCTAACTGCAACTAATTTCAGGGGGGATTACCGGGGAGATAATGGAGTTTGTTCGCCACGAAAAGCGAGAGTAACTATTACCGGGGTGTTTGATTATGAAAACAGAATATGATTTTTCAAAAATGAAATCCCGCAAAAATCCCTATGCGGCAAAGCTCAAAAAATCTGTTACGATGCGATTGAGCGAAGATGTGATTGGCTATTTCAAACAAATGGCTGAAGAAAAAGGCATCCCGTATCAGAGCCTGATCAACCTTTACCTGCGGGACTGTGTATCAAGCCATAGAAAAATCGATATTTCCTGGCACACAAAGTAATGAAAAAACTTGATGTACTTGAGAAAGATATGTTGGCTGCCTATTAAGGGCGAGCTCAAGTCTACTTCTCTGTCAAAAGCAAAGTTGGCAAAATTCAAGGCTGCTGCTACTGGCACTTTCCTCAAAGAAAAACGGGTGAATATCCGTCTTTCTACGCCTGATCTGATGAATATTCAAGCTAGGGCACTTGAAGAGGGATTGCCATATCAAACATCGATCTCCAGCATTCTTCACAAGTTTGTCTCCGGGCGCCTTGTCGAGCACTCGTCCAGCCTAACTTCTCGCTCAAGTAAGACTCTACGCAAACGCACGTAGATACAGCAAGGTATGACCGTATCTGCCGCACAAATAAAGAGTGCGACCTTTCGGTCGCACTAAGAATAAAGCCCCCCGCCTGTGCCGTTGACCCAGCATCTCGAACCTTGAGGTTCAAGATGGTCACTTCCCTGCCATATCAGGATCATCCGCAAAGGAACGTTCACAACAACGGCGTGTGGGTCGCGACCAGTAAAGTTACTTGGTTCAAAGAATATATGAGTCTGACGAACACCGCAGGGTGCAACTCGAATTGGGTGGGCATGCCTTAATTAAAACAGGGTATCCTGTTCGGCGAGTGCCTGATCGATTGCCGTCTGCATGGAATTCATTCTACGCGCAAGATCGCCAAGGTCAACCCCTTTTCCAACTTTCATGGAAAGCAATTCGTGTGCGATGTTGAGCGCGGCCATGATCGCGATGCGCTCGACATTGGTGGTCTTGCCGGCATCGCGTATTTCGGTCATCTTGCGATTGAGGTAGGCGACCGCATCCAGCAGACCCTGGCGCTCTTCTTCCGGACAGGCGATGCGTAGCTCGCGATCAAGTATCGTCACGTCCAGCGTGTTTTTGCTCATGATAGTTCTTCGGGTAAGGTGTGCAGCAGCTTTTCAAGGCGAGCTTTGGCGTCGTCTATCTTGTCGTTGCAAAGGCGGTTGTGGCTTAAGGCCTGCGCCAGCTCTTGGCGCAACTGGTGGTTTTCCCGGCGCAATTGGCCGCTGACTTGTATCAGCTGTACCAGCTTGCTCTCCAGTGCGTTCAATTCATTTTCCATGACGGTAATATAGTTTGGAAAGTGCAGCAAAGTCAAATGATAAGGCTGAGTTGTAGAGGTATTTTGTAAATCATGCTTTTGCGCGAGGTGCGAAGCGTGATAGAGTTCGCGCCGCTTTGAGGTGCTAAGACTGCAACGCAGTCGAGTTAAACGGGAAGCAGGTGCGTCGCGCTGGCGATTTTTCCAGTGTGGCAAAGCCTGAGCTGCCCCCGCAACGGTCGTCGAGTGTGGGTTTGCCAACATGCCACTGTGAGTAATCATGGGAAGGCGGCAAATCAAGACTCGTGAGCCCGGATACCGGCCTGAAAGCAAAAGTACAGGAGATGCTGCGGGCGGCGCATCAATATCACTCCCCCTTTCGGGAGAAGGGTGGGAGCTTCTGCCTCGCTTGCTCCGCAGCATTTCCTGATTAATTGCATTCCAACGGGGACGCTTGGAATTTACTCAGGAAAAATTATGAAACGCAAAACCATCACCATAGCGCTTTTCGGCGCAATCTCATTTCCCTTCGCTTCTTTTGCAGATACGCCGGACATGGAGGAGATCGTCGTGACCGCCACGCGCATGCCGCAGGCGCTCGACAAGTCCATTGCGGACACCACGGTGCTGACTGAACAGGACATAAAAAATTCCGGCGCGCCGGACGTGGAGACATTGCTGCGCTCTGTGACAGGGATCGAAATTGCGCAAACCGGCGGGCTGGGTTCGCAATCCAGCATCTTCATGCGCGGCACCAATTCCAACCAGGTGCTTGTGCTGCTGGACGGCGTGCGCATCGATTCGGCCACGACGGGTTCGACTGCGCTCGAACATATCATGCTGGACGACATTGAGCGCATCGAAATCGTGCGCGGCAACGTCAGCAGCCTTTATGGGTCGGAAGCGATAGGCGGCGTGATCCAGTTGTTCACCAAGCAGGGGCATGGCGCACCTTCCTTCAATGCCAGCGCAGGCGTTGGCAACGAGGGTACGCGCCACATGTCGGCTGGGTTTTCGGGCGCGGTGCAGGACACCTCGTTCAGCGTGAATGCGGCGCGCATCAAGACAGACGGCGTGTCCGCGATGAATCCACAGATCATGCCAAACGCGAACCCCAACAACAATGGCTATGACAACACCACGTTGGATGCGCAAGTCAAGCATGTGATCAATGTGGACCATGCGCTGACGGCTTCCGTGTACAGCACACGTGGCAATACCTCTTTCGACAACGCCTACGGTTTGCCGACCGACATCAACAACATGATCGAAAACATGGACAAGTACTCGTTGATGTCTGACGACCAGCTCAATTCCATCTGGCATAGTCAGATGCGCATTGCACAGGGCGTAGACGACAGCCATACCTATACCAACGGTCTGCCTGTCTATCGCTTCGAGACGCGTAACAATCAGGCGGCATGGCAGAACAACTTCAAGATTACGGACAAGCAGCAGCTGAGTTTTTCAGTGGAAAATCTGAATCAGGCGGTGATCTCGGACACAGCCTATACGCAGACCCGCCGAAACGTGAACAGTTTGCTGGGCGGCTATGTGGGCGAATATGGCGCCCAGCAGGTCCAGCTGAATCTGCGTCAGGACAGGTATTCTGATTTCGGCATCGCCAATACCGGCCTTCTGGGATACGGGTTTGCCTTCGCCCAAGGCTGGCGCGCGACAGCGAGCGTCAGCAACGCGTTCATGGCACCGACCTTTAACGACCTGTTCTACCCGGGCTACTCCAACCCCAACCTGCTGCCTGAGCGCTCGGTGAACAGGGAGGCGGGATTGCATTATTCAGTTGATGGGCAGCGCGTGGATGCAGTGTATTTCGACAACCGCATCCATGATCTGGTCGAGTATGACGCGATGACCTACATTCCATACAACGTGGGTCTGGCACAGATCAAGGGTCAGGAGCTGAGCTATGCGGGAGACTTCGGCAGCACGCATCTGAATGCCAGCGCGACCTTCCAGAATCCGGTGGATCAAACGACCGGGCTGCAGCTGATCAGGCGCGCCAGGTATTTCGGCAATGTCGGTATGTCGCATGACTTCGATGCGCTGAACCTGGGGGCGGAGGTGCGCTACAGCGGTGTGCGCCAGGATGTGAATTTCAATACCTATCCGTCTTCCACGGTGAGCCTGTCCGCCTACCAGATATTGAACCTGACCGCGCGTTACCGGATAGACAAGCATTTGGATGCGCTAGGCAGCATAGGCAATGTGTTCAACCGCAATTACTCCGAGGTATATGGTTATAATACACTGGGGCGCACGCTGTTCGTGGGCTTGAACTACCGGCAGTAATTGCGATGTAGGCGCGCACCGTGATAAGGTGCGCGCGTAATCTATTCAGAATGGAATGACATGATGAACACGACAAGGTATAAATCCATAGCGCTCGGCGCAACCCTGGCGGCCTTGATGGCCGCGACGCGTATGCACCATTTTGGTAGCAGCCTGCATCTGCCAGACGCATCGCTTGCAGTGTTCCTGCTGGCAGGCTTTCTGGTATCAAGCCCGGTTTTTTTCGGCATCCTGCTCATTGAGGCGGGCCTGCTCGACTATGTCGCGGTTGCGCACATGGGCGTATCCGGTTACTGCGTGACGCCTGCCTACTGGTTCCTGATTCCGACCTATGCGGTGCTGTGGGTTGCGGGCCGCTATTGCCGGCAGATGCATCGCGGCAGCCTTGGGCTTTTTTCTGCGATCGCGTTTGCGGCAGTAAGCGCTGCCTTCTTCATATCCAATTTCACCTTCTATCTTTTTTCAGGCAATTACGGCGACATGAGCATCGCTACATATGCTTTGCGCGTTGCGCCTTATTTTCTTCCCTATGTTGCCAGCGCTGCGATCTATCTGGTCCCAGCCTTGCTGCTTTATGCCATGTTTGCCCTGAGGGGAAATCAGGCAAGGCATGCCGGATAACGGCCACAACCGTCGCATGGCGAGAAAGAAAGCCGTGGTGGACGCGGCGATTGCCAGGGCCGATCAGGACAAGGGGCTGCTGCTGGTGTTGACCGGCAACGGCAAGGGAAAATCGAGCTCCGCATTCGGTATGGTTGCGCGCAGTCTGGGTTATGGTTACAAGGTGGGTGTTGCGCAATTCTTGAAGAGCAGGCGCGACACGGGTGAGGAAAAATTCCTGGGCAATCAGCCGAATGTTGAGTGGCATGTACTGGGGGACGGGTTTACCTGGGATACCCAGGACAGGGATGCGGACATCGCAACGGCAAAGCGCGGATGGGAAGTCGCAAAACAGATGCTCAAGGATGACTCGCTGCATCTGGTGGTGCTGGACGAGCTCACCTATCTCTTGAATTACGGCTATCTGGATAAGGTGCAGGTATGTAGCGATCTGGCATCGCGCCCCGCTGCGCAGCATGTGGTGATCACGGGGAGGGCAGCGCCGCAATGCCTGCTCGACATGGCGGACACGGTGAGCGAGATACGCGATGTCAAACACGCCTTTCGTTCCGGCATACGCGCGCAGCCCGGCATAGACCTTTAAGTGCGATCAGAAAGCCGCCGGTCTGCCACCGGCAATACTTAGGCTGGTTGATGAGCGGATAAGCCGTTCTGCATCCAGCCTATCATCCCGCCCTTCAGGTTGTATACATTCGAGAAACCCTGCTGCTGTAGGAACATGCACGCCTGTGCCGAACGCGCGCCGCTTCTGCAGATGATGACCAGCTTCTCGTCGCTTGAGAGTTCGTGGATTCTGGCGGGCAGCGTGTGCAGCGGCAAGGGTTCAGCGCCTGGCACGGTGCCCGTGGCGATTTCCTGCATCTGGCGCACATCGATCACGCGCAGCTTGTGATCCTCGTCGTTCACCCATTGCGCGAGTTCGGGTGCGTCGATTTCCCTGATGTTGTTTGCGAACATTGTTGCGGCTCCATATTCATCGAATTTTTAATATTAGCATAGACTAATATTTTGGCAAGCAGTTCAACCGCAGTCGTCCGCGAAGACTGCTGGGCAGGGTGTTTTTCTGCTAAAGTGCGCGCCTATGACCAACACCCAGCTCTACCTGCGCCTGCTGTCCTACGTCAAATCCTATTGGCGCGTATTCGCGGCTTCCATTATGGGCACGGCAGTTTCCGCGGCGACCGAACCTTTGCTTCCCGCGCTTTTGAAACCCATGCTGGACGGCACCTTCGTGCAGAAGGACGATTTCGTGATCCGCTGGGCCCCGCTCATCATTGTGCTGATCTTCCTGGTGCGCGGCATCGCGGGGTTTGTTGCGACCTATGCGATCAACTGGGTGGGCAACAAGGTGGTGATGGATTTGAGGGGGGAGATGTTCCGGAAGCTCTTGACGCTGCCTGCCCGGTATTACGACAACCATGCCACCGGAAACCTGATCTCGAAGCTCACCTATGACGTGACTCAGGTGACGGCCGCTGCCACCAGCGTGGTGACTGTCAGCATCAGGGATTCCATCATCATCGCGGGACTGATGGGTTGGCTGCTTTATCTCAACTGGAAGCTCACGCTGCTCTCCTTAATCGTGACACCCATGGTCGCGCTGGTGATCTACACCATCAACCGCCGCCTACGCAACGCCAGTCGCGACTCGCAGCGCGCGATGGGCAACCTCACGCAGGTGATAGAGGAAAGCGTGGGTGCGCACAAGGTGGTCAAGCTGTTCGGCGGGCAGAAATACGAGGAACAACGTTTCACGCATGAAACCAACTGGATGCGGCGACACGTGATGAAGCAGGCCGCGGCCGCAGCCGCGAACGTGCCGCTGGTGCAACTGGTCGCGGCAGTCGCACTCGCGATCATCATCTATCTTGCAACCGCACAGGCCAAGACCGATGCCACCAGCGTGGGCGGCTTCCTGTCTTTCGTCGCCGCGATGCTGATGCTCACGGCGCCCATCAAGCGTTTGACCAGTGTGAGCGAATTCATGCAGCGCGGACTTGCCGCCGCAGAGAGCGTGTTCGAGCTGATCGACACTGAAAGTGAGCAGGATACCGGCAAGATATCCATGGCGCGCGCCAAGGGAGAGCTGCAATTCGAGCATCTCGATTTCGCGTACCAAGGTGATGAAAAGGCGCCCCGTCTTGCGCTGAACGACATCTGCCTATCCATCCCCGCAGGGCAGAGCGTTGCGCTGGTGGGGGCATCGGGCAGCGGCAAGAGCACGCTTGCCAATCTCGTGCCGCGCTTCTACCTGCCAACCGGCGGGCGCATCCTGCTTGACGGGGTGAATATCAACGATCTCACGCTCGCCAGCCTGCGCGAGAACATTGCGCTGGTGAGCCAGGAGGTTGTGTTGTTCAACGACACGCTGGCTGCCAACATCGCTTACGGGCAGATGCGCGAGGTGAACGAGGACGAGATCATCGCGGCGGCCACCGCGGCGCATGCGATGGAATTCATTCGCGAATGGCCGGAGGGTCTGAACACACTGGTTGGCGAGCGTGGCGTGAAGCTCTCCGGCGGCCAGCGCCAGCGCATCGCGATTGCGCGCGCGATCCTGAAGGATGCGCCGGTGCTGATACTCGACGAGGCAACCTCAGCTCTGGATTCGGAGTCCGAGCGCCATGTGCAGGCTGCGCTGGAAACATTGATGCAGGGACGCACCACGCTGGTCATTGCGCACAGACTTTCCACGATAGAAAATGCAGACCGTATCGTGGTCATGCAAAAAGGGCGAATCATCGAGACCGGCACGCATCATGAATTGCTGGCGAAAAAAGGCGTCTATGCGCAGCTTTTGCAGTTTGCCGGAAGCGGAATCCCACAAGCGATACAAGGTTGACGTATCGGGGCGAATGGCCTAAATTGCGTCACCCAATTTTAATCAGGAGATCAACATGGCAGTTCTTGTAGGCAAACCGGCACCCGACTTCACCGCTGTTGCGGTGATGGGCAACAATGAAATGAACGAATCTTTCAATCTGAAAAAACACATCGCCGGCAAGGCCGCAGTGATTTTCTTCTACCCGCTGGACTTCACTTTTGTATGTCCTTCCGAGCTGATCGCGTTCGATCATCGCCTGAACGAATTCAAGAGCCGCGGTGTGGAAGTCATCGGCGTGTCCATCGATTCCCAGTTCACGCATCTTGCGTGGAAGAACACCCCTGTGAACAACGGCGGCATCGGCCAGGTCGGTTATCCGCTGGTCGCCGACATCAAGCACGAAATCTGCAAGGCCTATGATGTGGAGCTGGAAGGTGCAGGCGTTGCGCTGCGCGGTTCATTCCTGATCGACAAGAATGGCGTGGTGCGCCACCAGGTGGTGAACGATTTGCCGCTGGGCCGCGATATCGACGAGATGCTGCGCATGGTCGACGCGCTGCAGTTCCATGAGGTGCACGGCGAAGTCTGCCCTGCAGGCTGGAACAAGGGCAAGGCTGGCATGAATGCATCGACTGCGGGTGTGGCCAAGTATCTGGCCGATCACGCCAAGGAACTGTAAGCGTCTGCCACGGACAGAAGGCCACCCTAGGGTGGCCTTTTTGATTGCAGGACTGTTAAAATCCGATCCACCCAATTCCGTTTTAATGACTATGCTGCTCTGGTTCGTGATCACCTACTGGATTGTGTCTGTCGGCATCGGCCTTTATGCCGCGACGCGCGTGCACAACACGAGGGATTTCGCGATTGCGGGAAGGGGTCTGCCTTTCTACATGGTGACCGCGACCGTGTTCGCGACCTGGTTCGGTTCAGAGACGGTGCTGGGCATACCCGCAACCTTCCTGAAGGAAGGCCTGCACGGCGTGGTGGCCGATCCGTTCGGCGCATCTCTGTGCCTGATTCTGGTAGGCCTTTTTTTCGCGGCCCCCTTGTACCGCATGAACTTGCTTACGATAGGCGACTTCTACAAGAAGAAATACGGCAGAGCCGTGGAAGTGCTGACCACGATAGCGATCGTCATCTCGTACCTGGGCTGGGTGGGCGCGCAGATTACAGCACTCGGCCTTGTGTTCAACGTGGTGTCGGCAGGTGCGATCAGCAAGCTCGCAGGGATGTGGATAGGCTCGGGCACCATACTCGTCTACACACTGTTCGGCGGCATGTGGGCGGTGGCGATCACGGACTTTCTGCAGATGATCATCATCGTCATCGGCATGCTGTTCATCGGTCACGAGATCAGCGGTCAGGTAGGCGGCGTAGCCACGGTGGTGCATCATGCGGCACAGGCAGGCAAGTTCGACTTCTGGCCGAAGCCCGATGTGAAGGAGATCATCGGCTTTGCGGCAGCCTGGATCACCATGATGTTCGGCTCGATACCGCAGCAAGACGTATTCCAGCGCGTGCAGTCTTCAAGGACCGTGAGCATCGCAATCTGGGCTACGGTGCTGGGCGGCTCGCTATATTTCCTGTTCGCGTTCGTGCCGATGTTCCTCGCCTATTCTGCAACACTGATCGACCCCTCGATGGTGAGCGGCCTGATCGATTCCGACCCGCAGATGATCTTGCCCACGCTGGTGATGCGCCATGCGCCGCTGTTCGCCCAGGTGATGTTCTTCGGCGCGCTGCTCTCCGCGATCAAGAGCTGCGCCTCTGCGACGCTTTTGGCGCCCTCCGTGACATTCAGCGAAAATATCCTGAAGCCCATGATAGCTCACAGGGTTTCCGACCGGCAGCTTCTGCACCTGATGCGCGTCGTGACGGTGAGCTTCACGATACTCGTCACGCTGTATGCGATGAATTCCAAGGCGAGCATCTTCAAGATGGTCGAAAATGCCTATCAGATCACGCTGGTTGCTGCCTTCGTGCCGTTGACCGCAGGCATCTTCTGGAAGCGTGCGACAAACCAGGGTGCGCTCTTGTCCATTTTCTGTGGCATAGCGGTGTGGCTTGCCGTGCTGATCGCCGGTTCCGATGATCCCTATATACCCGCGCAGTTTGCGGGCCTGATCGCCAGCGCGATCGGCATGGTGATCGGGTCCTTCATGCCTGGCATGGTGGCCAATCCGCTGCCAGAGGAGCTGGAGCACGCGCATCTACACCATCAGGCGGCGAGCCATACTGGCCATGTGGCGGATCATCATCGTTGATGGCCTGTCATCTTCCTGTCATAAATTATTCATATTCTGACGGCCTCAACGGTAAGGAGGAATGATGACAGCGAAGATATTGGTTGTGGAAGACGAGCCGGCGATACAGGAACTGCTGGTGTTTAACGTGAATCAGGCGGGATTCGAAGCGCTGCGCGCAGGGGATGCCGAGTCGGCCTGGGAGCAGATAAGAGTTCACGCACCGGACCTCATCCTGCTCGACTGGATGTTACCCACGACCAGCGGTGTGGTGCTTGCAAGACAGCTGCGCAACGAAGAGCAGACCAGATCCATACCCATCATCATGCTGACAGCAAGGGGAGATGAGCGCGACAAGGTGCTGGGGCTGGAGTCCGGCGCCGATGACTACATCACCAAGCCTTTCTCGCCGCGCGAATTGATGGCGCGCATCCGCGCCGTGATGCGCCGCCACATACCCACGCTGTCAGACGACAAGGTGACGGCAGGGGGGCTTGAGCTGTCCCCGGTTTCGCATCGCGTATCCGCACAGGGGAAGCCCATTGATCTCGGACCTACTGAATTTCGTCTGTTGCACTTTTTCATGACGCATGCGGAGCGCGTTTACAGTCGCACGCAGTTGCTCGACCAGGTCTGGGGCACGCAGGTGTTCGTCGAGGAGAGAACCGTGGACGTGCATATCCGCCGCCTGCGCGCATCGCTGGAACACAGCGGCCTGGATTCTCTGATTCAGACCGTACGCGGCAGCGGTTACCGTTTTTCAACCAGTTATTAACAGCCGTCTAAACCGGCGCTTCTTAAAAGAGTGAATGCATTGCAGGATTTCTGGATAAGAGTGAGTCTGCCGGTGGTCTATGGCGCGCTGTTCGCGCTGCTGCTATGGGTCGTATTCTCGGCGCTCGTTGCGCTGTCCTTCATGCTGTTGTTGTTGCTGACCGTGATGGCTTATCGCGCAAGGCAGCTCTACAAGCTCGGGCAGTGGTTAAGCGACCCGCGTCTGGAAGCTATCCCTGACGCGGGTGGGATTTGGGATGATGTGTTCTCGAGTCTGTATAAGATGGTCAAGCGGCACAACCTGACCAAGCAGAAACTGGCAGATGAACTGCAACATATCGAGCAAGCGACTGCCGCGCTTCCGGAAGGCGTGGTGAGCCTGAACGAAGCCAACCGCGTCGAATGGTGCAACCCGCTCGCCGAGCAGCATTTCGGACTCAATCCAAACAGAGACATCCTGCAGGACATCACCTACCTTGTGCGCCAGCCCGAATTCATCGAATACCTGCATGCGGGCAATTATGCCGAGCCGCTGGTGATGAAAGCGGCACGCCACGAAGACATGATGCTATCCATCAAGTTCGTCCCTTACGGCGGCAACAAGCATCTTATGATCAGCCGGGACATCACCCAGTTGGAACGCATCGAAACCATGCGCCGTGACTTCGTGGCCAACGTGTCACACGAGATGCGCACGCCCCTGACTGTGGTGAACGGCTTTGTCGAAAACCTTCAGGACATGCACGACCTTTCCCACGACAAGATCAGGCATGTGTTGCAGCTGATGGCGGAGCAGACGCGCCGCATGGATCATCTCGTGTCTGATCTGCTGACCCTGTCGCGTCTGGAAAACGATCACAGTCCGCTGCGTACTGAGATGGTCGACATGGAGTCGCTGCTCGCCGAGGTTTATCAAGACGGCAAGTTGCTAAGCGGTGGCCGGCACAAGTACAGCCTGGAGATCACGGGACCTCTGAGGCTGAACGGCAACCGCGAAGAGCTGCGCAGCGCGTTTTCCAATCTGGTGAGCAATGCAGTTCGCTATACCGCCGAGGGCGGCTTGATCAAGTTGAACTGGAGTCTGCGTTCAGGTCAGCCGGAATTTTCCGTGCAGGACAGCGGCATAGGCATCGATGCACAGCACATCCCGCGCCTCACGGAACGGTTTTACCGGGTGGACCGCAGCAGATCCCGCGAGACAGGCGGAACGGGGCTGGGCCTTGCAATCGTCAACCGCATCGCATTGCGTCATCAGGCAAAGTTGCAGATCACAAGTCGCGTGGGGGAGGGCAGCACTTTCACCCTGGTGTTCCCGGCAAGTTCGCTCAAGGAAAGATAGTTACACGGGCGTGAAACTGACGCGCTCGAAATCAAACCCGCGTTCCACGCTGAAACCCAGCTGCAGAACCATGAAATTGCCATCCGGTTGCCTCAATTCGATTGCAAGACCGGGCTGAAACCAGCCGCGCGGAATGATCAGGCTGGCAGGGGTCTTCACCGATGGAAGGACTGGCATCAGAAAGGCCTGCGCTTCCGCCCTGGCAAGGTTGATGCCGGCTGCGCTTATCCTTACAGGTATGGGCTTGCCAGGCAGGTATTTGATGCCCATCTGAAGCCTGCCTTGGCGGGTGACGACCATCCAGGCGACGGTGGCTAGCATGAAGGAAAATGATTTGGCAGCGCGCAGCGCGACAAGCTGCTTGCACTTGAAGCGTCTTCCTTCCGCATCGGCGCGGGTGATGCGCGCACCGATGATGTTCTCGTTTTCGATCAGCCAGGATTCCAGCGGATGATCTTTTTCTGCCCGTTCCAGGTCCGAATTGGGCACATAGCCCATCGTTTCGATTTGCTTGATCGCAAGCTTGCCGAGGCGGGATGGCTTGCTGTCCTTTTGCGACAGATACGCATGTATGCCCTCAATCTGGCAGCAAAGCTCTGTGACCCTTGAAACCGGCTTGCGCTGAATCGAACGCTTGTGCCTGTTGCCGCACCAGCATTGATGCAGAAGAATCAGCAGGTCGTGGCATGCGTGGCTGTCATACTGATCCCCCAGTCCCACCTGCTGCGCTGTCTGTCCCTGTTGCAGCAGGATGGCCTTGACGCGCAACAGCTTGCTCATCGGGACCATGTCCAGATAGCGCACCGTATCCTTATGCAGCGATTCCCCCGCTTTTTGCAATCCCATCTCGCTCGAGATGTCGACGGCCAGTGGTTCCGAGTCGTTCTTGTTCGGCTTGTAACAGTGCGAAAGGGAGAGGTTGGAACTCCATGCAGACAGCCAGCGATTCATTTGCTGCAACTGCCAGCGCGACAATTCTGCCGGATTGGCATAGCAGGACAACAGCGTCTTGACATAGCTTGAGGTGCAGCTCGTCTTGCAGTCCAGACCGGCAACTTCAATCTGGTGCAGCTCATGCTGTTCGGCATAGGCATAAAGCGCGTGCATCTGGCGCCAGAGGGCGGGGCTGAATTCATATCTGGTGCGCAGGTATTCGAATATCTCCAGGCCACCGTAGTAAAGGCAGCGCTGGCACAGTAGTGCGCCCTGATCCGAAAGCTCCTTTTCGCCGAAGATGTAAAACTGCAGGCAGCGCTGGTAGCCCGTCAACATGGCCTGCCAGAGTTGAACGAGGGACATGAAGATCGTCATCTCGTCGTCGTTGAGCGGCAGCGGTTTGTCGATCAGCTTCTTGGCGTAATCATCCTGCACGAAGCCGACCGTTTCCATCAGAAGCTCAAGGGTGTTGAGCCGCTCTATGCCATTCATCGGGAAGCGGTTTAATTCGCCGATCTGGTACAGAAGCTGGCTGTGCGCCAGTTGTAGATTGGTCAGCTGAAGTTGCCCAAGCCAGAGCCCACAACTCGCTGCATCCTTGAATATCGGATTGGCGAGGTCATCGGTAGGCTCAAGGGGCAGAATCAGCATATGTTCATGTTTCAGATTTCAGGTTTCAGAATATAGCATACAGGTGCATAATTGCTTAGCCTTAAACTCTTCGCTGTATCCTGAGTCCTGTTATAGAAGCACTCTTTCGATGCCACCCCGATTCGCTTTGGCCACAAAATCCGTCAGCCAATTTTCACCCAGCAGGTGTCTGGCCATCTCGACGACGATGTAATCGGCGCTGGTGCCGCTGTCCTCATTGTAACGGGACAGCCCCTGCTGACAGGCTGGACAGGAGGTGAGTACCTTGATCTCGCCGACAAAACCGTCCTCGCGCAGCGCGGCAGCGCCCTTGCGCATTTCCTCTTCCTTGCGGAAGCGCACCTGCGTTGCGATGTGCGGAAGGCTGACCCCGAATGTGCCCGACTCGCCGCAACAGCGGTCGTTGAAAGGCACGCTCATGCCCATCAGCTCGTCGACCACTTTCTGCGAGGAGTAGGTTTTCATCGGCGCATGACATGGCTCATGGTACATGTAGCGCGTGCCCTTGATATCTGCCAGAGCATTGCTCTTTTGACTGCGGCCGTCGGCCTCCGTCGACAGAACGTTACCCTTAGCTAGGGTAACGTTCTTTTCAAGTAGGTATTCGTGTATGTCGAGCAGTCGGCAACCCGGGAATATGCTGTCGAACTGGTATTTCAGGAGTTGGTCCATGCAAGTGCCGCAGGACACGATGACTGTCTTGATATCCAAATAATTTAACGTGTTGGCCACGCGGTGGAACAGCACACGATTATCCATCGTGATCTGCGCGGCCTTGTCTCCCTGACCTGAGGCATTCTGCGGATAGCCGCAGCACAGGTAGCCAGGCGGCAGCACGGTGGTAGCACCAGTCTCGTAAAGCATGGCCTGGGTAGCGAGCCCTACCTGGCCGAACAGGCGTTCGGAGCCGCACCCTGGAAAATAAAACACCGCTTCGGATTCCTCGCTCGCAAGCGCGGGGTTCCTGATGAGGGGAATGATGCGGCCATCCTCGATGTCGAGCAACGCGCGAGCAGTTTTCTTGGGCAGATTGCCAGGCATGGGCTTGTTGATGAAGTGGATGACCTGAGAGGTGATCGGCGGCTTTCCAACGCTTGCAGGCGGATGGGCGGTCTGATCGCTGAACAGGCCCAGTCCCTTGACTATTCTGTGTGCGATGCGCTGGGCCTTGTAGGCCCACTCTATCATCACCTTGCGTATCAGCTTGATGGTGTGCGGATCGCTGCTGTTAAGGTACAACATGGAAGTTGCCGCGATTGGGTTGAATTTTTTCTTGCCCTGCTTGCGCAGGAAGTTGCGCATCGCCATCGAGACATCGCCGAAGTCGATGTTCACGGGACAAGGATTCAGGCACTTGTGACAGACGGTGCAGTGATCGGCCACATCGTTGAATTCGTCGAAATGCTGGATAGATATTCCGCGCCTGGTCTGTTCCTCATACAGGAACGCCTCGATCAAAAGCGATGTGGCAAGTATCTTGTTGCGCGGCGAATAAAGCAGGTTGGCGCGCGGTACATGCGTGGTGCAGACAGGTTTGCATTTGCCGCAGCGCAGGCAGTCCTTGATCGAATCCGATATATTACCAAGCTCGCTCTTTTCCAGGATCAAACTTTCAAGTTCCATCAGGTTGAAACTTGGCGTATAGGCGCGTTCGAGGTTGCTGCCGGGTAGGAGCTTGCCCTTGTTGAACCTGCCTTCAGGATCGATCTTCTGCTTGTATGCGATAAAGGGCGCAATCTCGTTCTCGTCAAGGAACTCGAATTTGGTGATGCCTATGCCGTGTTCTCCTGAAATCACGCCGCCCAGGTCTTTCGCAAGCTTCATGATGCGATCCACCGAGCGGTAAGCCTGCTGCAGCATCTCGTAGTTGTCGGAGTTCACCGGGATGTTGGTGTGCACGTTGCCGTCGCCTGCGTGCATGTGCAGCGCGATGAACACGCGTCCCTTCAACACCTGCTGGTGTATTGCGGTGCAGCCATCGAGCACAGGCTGATAGGTGCTGCCGCTGAAAATCTGGCGCAATTTATCGCGCACTTCTGTCTTCCATGAGGCGCGGATAGTATGATTTTGCAGTGCTTCAAATACAGTGCAGTTGCTGGATGCTGGTCGGTGGTCGCTAGTTGTGATTTGAGGGGTTGACTTGGGACTAAGGTCTAACGACTCTGGGCTGTTTTTATCCAGGTTGTTGCGCAGCCATTCCCAGCGGGCGCGCACGTCGCTTAGCAGATGCTTCGCATCCTGAACGCGGCTGCCCAGGAGCTCCGCATCTCCAAGCTGCCTGTCATCCTGGTAATGCAGCGGCAGGCTGCCTGAAAAAAATTCGTCCAGCGCATCAAGCAGGCTGATCTTGTTGTGAAGTGAAAGCTCGATGTTGATGCGTTCTATGCCGTCGCAATAGTCTCCCATGCGCGGTAGAGGAATCACCACGTCCTCGTTGATCTTGAAGGCGTTGGTGTGCTTTGCGATGGCCGCGGTGCGCGCCCGGTCCAGCCAGAATTTCTTGCGCGCATCGGCAGAGACTGCGATATACCCTTCGCCGTCGCGCAGATTGGCGATGCGCACGATTTCCGATGCGGCCGCTGCTGCCGCATCCGCATCGTCGCTCACCACGTCGGCGATCAGCACCATCTTGGGACGGGTGTTGCGACGGGATTTGGTGGCATAGCCCACCGCCTTGATATAGCGTTCGTCCAGATGTTCCAATCCTGCAAGAAAGACCGGGGAAGAAAATTTCGAGGGCTTTGCGCTGTTTAGCAACTCGGTGACTTCGATGATCGCAGGCACGGCTTCCCTGACCTGGCCGAAAAACTCCAGGCATACGGTGCGCGTATGGCTATGTGCGCGATGCAGGATGAAGCGCGCCGAGGTGATGATGCCATCGCAGCCCTCTTTCTGTATGCCGGGAAGGCCGGACAGGAATTTGTCGGTGACATCCTTGCCAAGTCCGGTCTTTCTGAATGCGCCACCTGAGATGATCAGCATCTCGGGTTCACTGCTCAAGGTCTTGCCGTCGGACTTGAAGCGGCTAATGCGGAAGGTCGCGGTTTCTGCGTCGTGTATCTTGCCAAGGTTGTGATTCATCCGTTCGACCGTCATCCACATCCCGTCTGGCGTGACCATGCGCCAAGAGGCGAGGTTGTCCAGCGCCGTGCCCCAAAGCACCGCTTTCTTTCCGCCGGCATTCATGGATATGTTGCCGCCTATGCATGATGCATCCGCAGAGGTGGGGTCTACTGCAAATACAAGCCCTGCATTTTCTGCCGCTTCCATCACGCGGCGCGTTACGACTCCGGCGCCGCAATGGACTGTAGTGCAGGGCTTTGCCAAGCCGGGCAGCACGATGTGCTCGATGTTCGAAAGGCTATCCAGTTTTTCGGTGTTGATGACTGCAGAATGCTTGTCCAGCAGCACGGCGCCGCCGGTGTAACCCGTGCCGCCGCCGCGCGGCACGATGGTGAGTTTCAATGCGATGCAGGCGCGCACCAGTGCTGCGATTTCTTCTTCGGTATCCGGATGAAGCACGACGAACGGATATTCCACGCGCCAGTCAGTTGCGTCCGTCACATGCGAGACGCGGGCCAGTCCGTCAAACTGGATGTTGTCGCGGCGCGTGATGCGGGAGAGTTCGCGCATGGCGCGTTTGCGTAGCGCTAGCGTTGACTCGAATTCATCGGAGAATTCATCGACAGCGTGGCGTGCAAGCTGCAGTAGGCGTTCGACCTGCCTGTTTTCCTGGCGTCGCTCATCGATTGCATTGAGCCTGTGATGCAGCGCATCGATCAGCGCGCTGCGGCGCTTGCTGTTGCCCAAAAGATCGTCTTGCAGGTACGGGTTGCGTGAGACGACCCAGATATCACCCAGCACTTCGTAGAGCATGCGCGCGGAGCGTCCCGTGCGGCGTTCGGTGCGCAGGGTGTTGATGATGTCCCATGCTTCTGCACCCAGGAGGCGAAGCACGATCTCTCGGTCGGAGAATGAAGTGTAGTTGTAGGGGATTTCACGCAAGCGCATTTTCGTGGACAGCTTCTCATTTGACTTTCGCGTATTTTACCCGATTGCGGCGTTCTTCTCGACTGCGAACTGATAGCGGCTAAAATACCACGATGAATATCCACACGGGTACCGTTAAAGTTTTTTTTGCGCTCTGGCCAGAAAGCGTTGCAAGGCGCGCGCTTCATTCCTGGCAGCAGAGGCTTGAAGGCATAGGGCGAACAATGCGACCTGACACCCTGCATGTCACGTTGGTCTTTCTGGGCGATGTGGAAGTTGCGCGTCTGGAAGCGCTCGAGCTTGCGGCACGTGAAGTGACTGCAAGGCATTTCGAGCTGGTACTTGACGAGGTGCGTTACTGGGAGCACAACCGCATTATCTACGCAGCGCCCGGCGTGGTTCCGGCGGCATTATTGCAACTGGTATCCGACATGCAGTGCGGCTTGGCCAGGCACGGGTTTGACTTTGACAGGCGCGCATACAAGCCGCATGTCACGCTGCTGCGCAATGCGCGCTACGGTGATCCGCTGCCAGAAATGACGACAGTGCGCTGGCATGTGAAAGATTTTGCCATGGTGCAGGGCGGCGGGCCGGATTACCGGGTGCTGGCGCGCTTCCCTCTTGTATAATGCTCCGATGACAAGAAATATAATCCCGATCCTGCTGTCTTTGACCATCGTATCCGTTGCAAGGGCAGAGACCGGGGATTTCGCGCTCTGCGCAAAGACCTATCCGGAAAACGATGCAGAGCGCCTGAAATGCTACGATGCAGTGGCCATGCAAGGTGCGGCTGGCGCAAAAGAGCCCACACCGGAACCGAAGATGGGATTGCCTGCGCTATCCGAGCAGACAGTGCCGGAAGCGAAGACAGCGCAGAGCGACGAGCGCTCATACATGACGAAGGTGTGGAATCTCGACAACCACGTGGACTATGACTCGAGCGCACTGGACAGGCTAAGGCCGCACCAGCAAAGCTACCTCATGATCCAGAAATCCAGCAATATCAACAATCAGCCTTATTCTCCTGCGCCTGGGAGATCTGTTGCAACGCCCTATGACCTGGATGCGGCAGAAGCGAAATTCCAGCTAAGCTTCAAGACGGATTTCGCGACCCAGGACGTGGATTTATGGGGCATGAAAACCTTGCGCCTCTGGGGTGCTTATACCCAGCAGTCCTATTGGCAGGTATTCAATACGCGCAATTCGTCGCCGTTCCGTGAAACCGATTACGAACCCGAGATGATCGCCACTTTAGGCACGGGGAATGAAACGGGATGGAAGTTGCTCAACCTCGGCCTTTTGCATCAGTCGAACGGCCGCTCGAATCCGGATTCGCGCAGTTGGAACCGGGTGTATGCGCAAGGCGGCTGGGAATGGGGCGGCTTCTCGCTGCTGGGCCGCGGCTGGTGGCGCATCCCCGAAAGTGCTGCGAAGAACGACAATCCCGACATCACCCACTACATGGGCTATGGCGATCTGGTGCTGCGCTGGGAGCCGGACAACGGCACGCAGTCGGTTGAGCTGCTTTTGCGCAACAACCTGAGCCTGAGTCAGAACCTGGGATATATGCAGTTGGACTGGACCTTGCCGGTGGAACTAGGCAAGGCAGCGCGTTTGCATGCAGAGATCACCAACGGTTACGGCGAGAGCCTGATTGACTATAATCATCGCCAGACTACGGTAGGGCTGGGCATTTCATTTCGGGAATGGTGATATGACATTTGAATCACAGACACATTATCAGCGCATCGGCGGAGCGGAAAAAATCCATGCGCTGGTGGATCGCTTCTATGAATTGATGGATACGCTGCCGGAGGCCTATGGCATACGCAAGCTGCATGGTGAGAGTCTGCGCTCCGCAAATGACAAGCTGTTCAAGTTCCTGTCAGGTTGGATGGGAGGGCCGCAGCTGTTCGTTCAGGAATTCGGCGAGCCTTTTTTGCGCCGCCGCCATTTTCCTTTTGCCATCGCAAGTTCAGAGCGGGATCAGTGGATGATGTGCATGAACCAGGCGCTGAATGAAGTGGTGGAAGATGCGGCTTTGCGCCGTGAGTTGTCCGATGCGCTTTCAAGGCTTGCCGATCACATGAGAAACAAGGAAGGGTGATATATTTTGCCGGTGGCAGACCGGTAACTGGTTATTTTTTTCTTGCGTCGCCAAGAACCCGCACTTGCCACTATCGTCGAAAGTGGCAATGACCATTCCGATAGCGATAACGCCAGTGGCTTTAAATTAAATCGCCACGTTTTCAGAGAGGGGTCTGAGAAGCGCCAGAGGCGGCCCGAACAAAAGCTGCATATGACCATCGCCAACAACGGAAATAGCAAGCGGTGTGAAGCCGGCTTAAAGCGCCAGCTTAAGCGATATGTGCGCCAGACGCCTGCCCAGTGCGATGCACAGTTTTTTTTCTGCATCCGTGATGGCCTGGTCGCTGGTCAGCCCCGCGACATGGCTCGCGCCATAGGGTGTGCCGCCGCTTTGCGTGCTTGCGAGTTCCGGTTCGGAATAGGGGATACCCGTGATCAGCATGCCGTGATGCATGAGAGGCAGCATCATCGACAGCAGCGTGGATTCCTGCCCGCCGTGCATGCTGCTGCTGGAAGTGAAGAGGGCGGCGGGCTTGCCTGCCAGCGCGTGCTTCACCCACAACGAGCTTGTGCCGTCCCAGAAATATTTCATGGAGGCTGCCATGTTGCCAAAGCGCGTCGGACTGCCCAGCGCCAAGCCTATGCATTCCTCAAGGTCACAAAGTTCCGCATAGGGCGCGCCGGCTTCTGGAATTGCAGGTTCGGTTGCCTCGCAAACGGCGGAGACCCTGGGTACGGTGCGCAGCCTGGCGATGGTGCCTGGGACCTGCTCCACGCCGCGCGCGATGAGTTGCGCCATCTGCTTGGTCGCGCCATGCTGGGTGTAATACAGCACCAGTATTTCTTTGTCGGTTATCATGCGCGGATTATAGAGAATCGACACCAGCATGCAAATCCAGGACTTGAAATCTTTTATACGGTTTGTCGTGATGCGGTTCAAGCAGGACCGTTGCATGCAGATCGCGGCGAGCCTTACCTATACGACCCTGCTGTCCCTGGTTCCGCTCATCACGATCGCGCTGACGCTTTTTTCCGCATTTCCAGTATTCGGAAACTTTTCCGCGCAGATCAAAAATTTTTTGCTGGGTTATCTGATGCCTGCAACGGCGGGCAGCGTCATCACGCACTATACGGAGCAGTTCGCTGAGAGCGCAGGGCGCCTTGGCGCGGCAGGCGTGATTTTTCTCGCGGTGACGGCGATGCTGATGATGCTGACCATAGACCGCGCCTTCAATACCATCTGGCAAGTCCATCGTCCGCGCGCTATCGTGAAGCGACTGATCATATACTGGGCCTTGCTGACACTCGCTCCGGTTCTGGTGGGGGCCAGCCTGTCGCTGACTTCCTGGCTGATCGGCCTGTCTATGGGCTATGCCAGACATATCCCGGTTTTCGGCGTCGGGGCGCTGAAGGGATTGCCCGTGGTGCTTACTACGCTGGCGTTTGCGATGCTGTTCAAGCTGATGCCAAATCGTTATGTGCCGGTTGGGCATGCGCTGATCGGTGGCATGGTCGCCTCCGTGCTGTTCGAGATGATGAACCACGCCTTCGGCCTGTACATTGCACACTTCGCGACCTACAAGCTGGTCTACGGCGCCTTTGCCAGCGTGCCGATTTTTCTGGTGTGGATATATCTCTCCTGGCTTACGATATTGCTGGGTGCGGTGGTCGCAGCGTCATTGCCTCATTGGCGCGTTCCTCAGACGCCCTATCTTCCCGCCGTGCTGAAAATGCTGGATGCGATGCGGGTATTGCATATCATGTCGCAATGCATGCAGCAGGGGACAATCTTGACCATACCTATGCTGTCCGAAAAGCTGCATCTGGATTTTCATGCGCTGGAAGAAATCATGGAGCGTCTGGCGGACGCTCATATGGTGGGCAAGGCCGAAACGCAAGGCTGGTTGATGATCAAGGATGCAGCCCACATACGCGCCATTGAATTGCTGCATCTTTTCGTGTTGGACCCGAGTGTGCTTATTGCAAAGCAGGGGGATGATCCTTTGCAGTCATGGCTTGCCGGCTGCGCGGCAACTCTTGAGAAAAGCACCGATGTGAGTCTTAAGGCGCTGTTTGATCGTATTGGCGGCGCGGTTTGAAGGCGTTGACCGCATAAGTTTTTGGGGAAATACTTGATTGCAATGCATGATTCGGGCTATTCTCGGACAAGCTTAAAAGAAAAATAATTCTGGGGAGTCTGGTGAAAGAATACCTTCTGCGGATGCTGGCTGCATTCTTGCTGCTGTCCGTGTCCACTGTTTATGCCGAGGATGTGCTTGAGATAGGGATATGGCCCTATGTCAGCACGCAGACCCTGATCGCCGAATATCATCCGGTGCAGGTTTATCTGGAAAAACGCCTGCACCGTCCTGTTCTTTTTGTCACGGCCATAGATCAAAAGACCTTTATGCAGCGCACCCAGCGCGGAGAATACAGATTCGTGTTCACTGCACCGCATTTTGCAAGATATGCGCAATTGGATGCAGGCTATGTGCCCATGCTGAGGCCCAAAAGAAATTCGTTTGCGGTCTTCGTGGTCGACAAGGACAGCCCGTTGCACAGCATCAGCGATCTGCGCGGCAAGACCGTCACGCTGACTGACAAGATCACGATGATTGCGATGCTCGGCTTGCAGGCATTGCATGACAACGGTCTCGAACCGGGAAAGAATATCACGGTGCGTTATGCGGTTTCCCACAACAGCGCGGTGCTTGATGTCTTGCGCGGGAATAGCGATGCCGCGGTCACCGGTGCGATCATATTTGATCAGCTGCCACAGAGCATGAAGAGTGACCTGAAAATCCTGAAAGTGACCGGGGAAACGTCGCCTATGATCTATTTGGCAAGCCCCAGAGTGCCGGCTGAAGAAGTGGCGAAGATGAAGCAGATCATGCTGGATTTTGTCGACCGCACGCCGGAGGGAAAAGAATTCATACGGAATCTGGGGTACGAAGGGTTGCGCGAACCGACCAAGGCCGAGATGCAAAGTCTGGATCCCCTGGTGGCTAACCTTAAGAAACAGTTGAGACAGGCTCAATGAAACGTTTTTCTCCCACCCAATCTTTGCGTTTCAAGCTCATTCTGGCCAGCGTGGTCGTCGAGTTGATCATGCTGACCATATTGGTCGGCAATAGCGTGCGCGTGATGGAAAATCATCTGCTAAGCCAGGCGCAAATCCGCATGGAGGAAATCCGTCCCTTGCTCAATGCTTCTTTGGCAGCAGCGCTGGCAGAGCGCGACTATGGCACCATGGACAGCGTGTTAAAGCAGGTGAGGCAGGAGCAGGGTATCAGCTACCTCGTGCTGTTTGACAGCACAGGGAGGGTGGTGGCGTCCGACGGATGGTCGGCAGGACAGACTTTGCCAAATATGGATGCGAACATCAATTCGGTCAAGCCTGGCGGGATTTATAACACGGACATTCCGATCAGGATCGCGGGCGAGATTTATGGTGATCTGCGCATCGGGGTGTCGACCGATTTTCTGGCCAGAGCCAAATCCAGCATCCTGAACCAGAGTCTGGCCATCGCAGCACTGGAGATCGTGCTCTCCATCCTTTTGCTGGCGGCAATAGGCTTGTGGCTCACCAGGCATCTGGTGTTGTTAACGCGCGCCACCAAGGTGATTGCCGAGGGGAAATTTGACATACAGGTGCCGGTGCATGGACATGACGAGATCGCAAGGTTGAGCGCCGCCTTCAATGCGATGACGGCAGCGGTGCACCTTCGTATACTGGAGCTGGAAGTGTCCGAAGGCAAGCAGCGCCAGTATCTGAGCGAGGCAGAACAGGAGCGCGCACGTATGGTGTCGCTGTTGGGCGCGATGCATCAGGGCATACTGTTTGTCGGCGCAGACAACAAGGTGGTTTATTTCAATCCGGCTTTTTTGCGCGTCTGGATGATCGCCGATACGGAAAAGCTGATCGGCAAGCCGGCGTCAGAGGTGTTGCGTCTTTCCTCCAATGTTCTGTCGCAGCCTGACCACTTCTCCAGATTTTTGCTCGATGTGACGACGGCTCACGAGGTGAGCGACAATTTTGAGATACACATGGCGGATGGCCGAGTGGTCACCCAGATCAGCTATCCGGTGCGCGATGTCGAATCCCGCTTTGTCGGGCGGATGTGGGTATATGAAGATATCACCAAGGAGCGCCAGACCGCAGAGCAACTGATCTATCTGGCCGAACGGGACTCCCTGACGGGGTTGTACAACCGGCGCCGTTTCCAGGACGAGCTGGCGCGTTTCATTATCGATTCGGACAGGCGAAAGTCGCACGGGGCGCTGATGTTTTTCGACCTGGATGAATTCAAGTACATCAACGATACGTTCGGCCACGGCGCAGGGGACGCGATGCTGATCCGCATTGCAGGCGAAGTGGGTAAGTTGATACGGCGCAACGAAATCTTCAGCCGGCTGGGCGGGGACGAGTTCGCGATCCTGATGCCTGAAGCCAGCCGACAGGAAATCGAGGCGCTTGCGGAAAGAATCGTGCGCGCAGTCGCGCAAATCCCGTTTCGTTTCGATGCGCAGAATCTGCGTCTGACCACGAGTCTAGGCATCGCTCTATATCCTGAAAGCGCTGGCAATGGCGAGGACCTGATCGCCCATGCGGATGCAGCGATGTATCAGGCAAAAGGGGCGGGCAAGAATGCCTGGCGCATTTACCGTTCCGACATGGACGTGTCCCAGGCGATGGTGACCCGCTTGTCATGGAACGACCGCATCAACCGCGCGCTTGAAGACAATCTCTTCGTGCTGCATTTTCAGGGGATATTCAAAACTGACGATGCGCGTACGCT
Source organism: Pseudomonadota bacterium (assembly GCA_021787435.1). GTDB lineage: Bacteria > Pseudomonadota > Gammaproteobacteria > Burkholderiales > Gallionellaceae > Gallionella. The sequence continues at coordinate 24,057 of JAJYLY010000021.1, forward strand.
GTCTCATCTCGAAGTGCTGGTGCGCATGAAGGACAAGGATGCGCCGGGCGGGTTCATCATGCCCGGCCATTTCATTCCCTTCGCCGAGAAGAGCGGCAAGATTCTCGATGTGGATCGCTGGGTGCTGAGTGAAAGCATCGAATTGCTGGCGAGCTCGGATCATGTGCCTGCTTTGGCCGTGAATATTTCCGGTCGCTCTTTCGATGAGCCCACCTTGCCTCATTACATCAGCGAATTGTTGAAGCAGCATGGCGTCGCGCCAAACCGGTTACTGGTGGAGCTGACCGAGACATCTGCCGTGAGCGATCTGCACGACGCGCAGCGCTTCATCGAGGCATTGCGGCAAACGGGCTGTCGTGTCTGCCTGGACGATTTCGGCACGGGTTTCTCCTCGTTTGCCTATCTCAAGCACCTGAATGCGGACATCCTGAAGATAGATGGCCTGTTCATCCGAGATCTTGCCAATAATTACGACAACCAGATATTCGTCAAGGCGATCGTGGATGTGGCGCGCGGTTTGCGCAAGACCACCGTCGCGGAATTCGTGGAAGATGCGGAGACGCTGGAAATGCTGAGAAGATTCGGGGTCGATCAGGCGCAGGGATATTATCTCGACATGCCGCGAGAGGAGCATCCCGCGCTCAAGAAACCAGGGTAAAAGTTGAGCACAGGCGGCGCTATCGTTTAGAATGCGCCATCTGTCATCTGGAATCCAATTTTGTCACCACCCGCCTTGGTCGAGATACGCGACCTTAATTTCACCTACGACAAGCGTCCTGTCCTGCAGGGGATCAACATGACCTTCCCCCGGGGGAAGCTGGTTGCCATCATGGGATTGTCAGGCTGCGGCAAGACGACGTTGCTGCGCCATATCGGCGGCGCGTTAAAACCCAATCGCGGCTATGTCAGGATGGACGGACAGGTGATGCATGAGCTGAGCCCGGCTGGTCTTTATGCAATGCGGCGCAAAATGGGCATGCTGTTCCAGTTCGGCGCGCTGTTCACCGACATGTCGGTGTATGACAATGTGGCATTCCAGATGCGCGAGCATACCGATTTGCCAGAGGACATCATCCGCAGCCTGGTGGTCATGAAGCTCAATGCGGTGGGCTTGCGCGGCGCGCAGAACATGATGCCATCCGAACTGTCTGGCGGGATGGCAAGGCGCGTGGCCTTGGCGCGCACCGTCGCACTCGATCCAATGCTCATCATGTATGATGAGCCCTTTGCGGGGCTGGATCCAATTTCGCTTTCGGTGATCGGCGATCTGATACGCCGTCTGAACGATGCGCTGGGTGCGACATCGATCATTGTCACGCACGACATTCAGGAGTCATTAAAGATTGTGGATTATGTTTATTTCATGGCGAACGGCGTGATCGTCGCGGAAGGCACGCCGGATGAGCTGCGCGCCAGCGACACCGATTTTGTGCGCCAGTTCATGCACGGCGAGATGGATGGCCCGGTGCCTTTCCATTATCCTGGTGCTGATTACCGACTAGACTTGAATTTGCGGGCCTGACAATATGACCGTCATCAATACCATCAGAGGGATAGGGCACCGCATCATCAATGCGGTATGGCGCATCGGCGTGGCTGCACGCTTCTTTTTCCTGACCTTGCTTTATTCGGGGAACAGCTTCAGGCGTTTCCATCTGATCATCAAGGAGCTGTTTTCATCCGGCGTGATGTCGCTTATCATCATCATCGTGGCCGGCCTGTTCGTCGGCATGGTGCTGGGGCTGCAAGGTTACGAGACGTTGAAGCGTTACGGCTCGGAGTCTGCCTTGGGCGTGATGGTGGCGCTGGGGTTGGTGCGCGAACTTGGCCCAGTGATGGCGGCGCTTTTGTTTGCCAGCCGCGCGGGTTCCGCGATGACCGCCGAAATCGGCCTGATGAAGGCGACAGAGCAGATATCAGCAATGGAGATGATGGCGGTGAACCCGATCGCACGCATCGTCGCGCCCAGATTCTGGGCGGGGGTGATCTCAATGCCGCTTCTGGCTGCGCTGTTCAGCGCGGTGGGTATATTCGGCGGGTATCTGGTAGGCGTCGTGCAGATCGGCGTGGACGAGGGATCGTTCTGGTCGCAGATGCAGGCGGCGGTGGATTTTCGCGAGGACATACTGAATGGCGTGATCAAGAGTCTGGTGTTCGGCACCGTGGTGACCCTGATCGCATTGTTCGAGGGATTCGATGCGCCACCTACCGCAGAAGGGGTGTCCGGGGCGACCACGCGCACGGTGGTCACCTCGTCGCTGGCGATTTTGATGCTGGATTTCGTGTTGACTGCAATCATGTTTAGAGGGGCTTAACGCAATGGAACGTACGACGTTGGATTTATGGGTGGGGATGTTTGTGGTGGCTGGCATCGCAGCGCTGGTGTTTCTGGCGATGAAGGTCGGCAACCTCGGCACTTACAATGTATCGAACACCTATGAGGTTCATGCCTATTTTTCCAATGTGGGCGGCTTGAAGCCCAAGGCGTCAATCAGGGATGCAGGCGTGCTGGTCGGCCGGGTGACGGCAATCAATCTGGATACGCAGCGTTACGAGGCGAATGTGGTGATGAGCATAGACAAGCGCTATCAGTTTCCCAAGGACACCTTTGCCAATATCCTGACGTCGGGTCTTCTGGGCGAGCAGTATATTGGCCTGATGCCGGGTGGGGATACGGAGATGCTCAAAAACGGTGATCAGATCAAGCAGACGCAATCGGCGATGGTGCTGGAGGATCTGATCAGCAAATTCATGTTCAGCAAGGCGGCAGAGCCTGCCGCAAAATAAGGAGTGGAAATGAAAAAATTTGTATGGGTTGCGGTTTTGTTTTTCATGGCAGGTGTTGCGCAGGCGGAGATGGTCGCACCCGATGTGCTGGTCAAGAACACTGCGCAGGATGTGATTGCGATTGTCAAGCAGGACAAGGATATCCAGTCGGGTGATCAAAAAAAGATTCTGGCGCTGGTGGATGCGAAGATATTGCCGAATTTCGACTTCACCAGGATGACGCAACTGGCGGCGGGCAGGTACTGGCGCCAGGCAACTCCTGAGCAGAAGAATGCGCTGGTGAGCGAATTCCGCACTATGCTGGTGCGCACTTATACCAAGGCTTTCACCCAGTACAAGGATCAAACGATAGAGGTGAAGCCTGCGAAATTTTCTCCGACCGATACCGAAACCACGGTCAAGACACAGATACTGAAGCCAGGCGGGCAGCCTACCGATGTGGATTATGTGATGAAAAAATCGGATACCGGTTGGAAGGTTTTCGATGTGGTCATCGAAGGGGTGAGCATGGTCACAAGCTATCGCGGCACTTTCTCGAGCCAGATCGAGCAGTCCGGCATAGATTCGCTGATCAAGTCCCTGGCAGACATGAATGCCAAGGCGGCCACGCTGAAGGCTGATGCAAAGTGATCTCGCGAGAAGGGGATCGCCTAGTGCTTTCCGGCAGGCTGGTCATGTCCACCGTGCCGGCGCTTTATGAATCGGGTTTGCAGCATCTTGCAAGCGAAGACCTGCTGGTGGATTTCTCCACGGTCGAAGCCGTCGATTCTTCTGCCGTCAGCATGCTGCTTGGCTGGACTAGGGCTGCAAAGAAGCAGGGGCGCAATCTGCGCGTTAAAAACATGCCTGCCGATCTGACTAGCCTGGCGCATCTTTACGGTGTGGACGAGATGCTGCCTGGCTGAACGCAGTTTACTTTTGAATTTTTTTGGACAGGATGGAAATGGTTACCCCGGAGAGCATACAGCAGGGCATCGCGCAGGGCATGGCGACCGAATATTTGACAGTGACCGGAGACGGCCAGCATTTCGAAGCGATCGTGGTGAGCGATGCGTTTGCAGGCAAGAGCCGCATCCAGCGCCATCAGATAGTCTATCAGACGCTCGGCGAACGCATGAGAGGAGAAATTCATGCGCTGTCGATGAAAACCTATACACCCGAAGAGTGGGAGAAAAACAGTCAGTAGAAAGTCGTCAGTGGGAAACCACTTGCTACTCGCTACTCGCTATTTAATTTATGCAAAAATTAGCAATACAAGGCGGCTACCGCTTGAATGGCGAGGTGGAAATCTCCGGTGCCAAAAACGCGGCGCTGCCCATTATGTGCGCCAGCCTTCTGACGGCTGATGCCGTGCATCTTGCGAATCTGCCCGACATGCACGATGTGGCCACTATGATGAAGCTCTTGGAGCAGATGGGCGTTCACGTCGAAAGAAGTGCACAGGCGGCAACATTTGACGCATCAAGCGTGGGCAATTGGGTTGCGCCCTATGACATGGTGAAGACCATGAGGGCGGCGATATTGGTGCTGGGCCCTTTGCTTGCAAGGTTCGGCGAGGCGAGGGTTTCGCTTCCCGGCGGCTGCGCGATCGGTTCGCGCCCTGTCGATCTACATATCAAAGGGCTGGTTGCGATGGGTGCAGAGATACACATCGAACAGGGCTACATCCACGCCAAGGCCCGCCGGTTGCAGGGCGCGCATATCTGTTTTGACCTGATTAGCGTGACAGGAACGGAAAACCTGATGATGGCGGCCGTGCTAGCTGAAGGTGTCACAGTGCTTGAAAATGCAGCAAGAGAGCCTGAAGTGGTCGACCTTGCCAGTTGCCTGATTGCGATGGGGGCGAGGATAGAGGGAGCCGGAAGCGACAAGATCACCATACAGGGTGTTGCGCGATTGCATGGAGCAAGCCATGCGGTGATGCCAGATCGAATCGAATCGGGGACTTTTCTGGCTGCCGCTGCAGCAACGGGCGGGTGCATCACGCTGACGCGCGCACGCGCGGACATATTGGACAGCGTGCTGGAAAAGCTGCGCGAAGCGGGCGCAAAAATTGAGACGAATGGCGATCGCATCAGCCTCGAGATAATGGGCAGGCCGCGCGCAGTGAGCGTGCGGACTGCGCCATATCCCGCATTTCCGACCGACATGCAAGCGCAGTTCATGGCGTTGAATTCGATAGCGGAAGGCAGTGCGATCGTGGTGGAGACGATTTTTGAGAATCGCTTCATGCATGTGCAGGAATTGCAGCGCCTGGGTGCGCAGATCGGGATCGAGGGAAACACTGCAGTGATACAGGGATGCAGCAGGTTGGATGGCGCAACCGTGATGGCGACTGATCTGCGCGCCTCCGCATCGCTTGTGATCGCAGGGTTGGTCGCTGAAGGCGAAACGATCGTGGATCGCATCTACCATCTGGATCGGGGTTATGAACGCATAGAAGCCAAGCTGTCGGCGCTGGGTGCGAAGATAAGAAGAATTCAGTGACGGGGAAAGAGGAAAGGGAGAAAAAGCAGGACTTCCCTTCTCCTCTCTCTCTTCTCCATTTTATTGAATTGACTGTGAGCAATACAACATGATTACCATTGCGCTATCCAAGGGTCGCATTTTTGAAGAGACCATGCCGTTGCTGGAGGCGGCAGGCATACGCGCGCTGGAAGACCCTGAGTCGTCGCGCAAGCTGATACTGGATACCAATCGCGCGGATGTGAGGCTCATCATCGTGCGCGCCTCCGATGTGCCGACCTATGTGCAATACGGGGCGGCCGACATCGGCGTGGCAGGCAAGGATGTGTTGAATGAGCATGGCGGCGAAGGCTTGTACCAACCGTTGGACCTGAATATTGCGCGCTGCCGGATGATGGTCGCGGTGCGCAACGATTTCGACTATGAGTCTGCGGTTAAGCAGGGCGCGCGGTTGCGTGTGGCAACCAAATATGTGAAAGCGGCGCGCGAGCATTTTGCCGCAAAAGGTGTGCACATCGACCTGATCAAACTGTATGGGTCGATGGAGTTGGCACCTCTGGTCGGGTTGTCGGATGTGATCGTCGATTTGGTGAGTAGCGGCAACACGCTCAAGGCTAATCACCTGAAGGCGGTCGAGCACATCAGCGACATCTCCTCGCGCCTGGTCGTGAATCAGGCAGCGCTCAAGTTGAAGCGCCATGACATCCAGCCCATGCTGGACGCCTTTGCAAGAGCGCTAGATTAATAGCTGCCGGAACGGGGTAGTTACTGGCCGATCTGGCGGCTGACCCTGTTCTCCTGCTGGTTCAGTGTGGCTTGCTCCTGCGGAGTAATGGCGCCGCCATGTAGCGTTCTTCCTAGCGGATACGGTGGTCTTCCCTGTGCAGCCTCTCGGCCTTCTCGGGGCTCATGTCCCCTTCCCTAATCTCATTGTGGATGTGCGCACTCTGGTTGTTGAGCCTATGATTGACTTCGGCGCGGCGGGGATGGTCCTTCGCGAAGTCGCCCTCTGCCATAGCGCCTTGCGATATGACTGCGGCGATCATTGCCAATAGTGCGATGCTAGTCTTGCGTTGCAACATGAAATCTTCTTATTGGTGTTGTTAGATTCTGCGCTGCCTAGAACGATACACGCGCAACTCGGATGACATGAAAATGGAGAATTTGCTGAAACGTTTGAATCGACATCATTTGATTGATAGCGAGTTTGATAATCTCAGTAAGGCTTAGGTTTGATCTGGATTCACGTGCTTCATTTGCACATGATCATGTCGAATCTTGCGTTGCATGTCGAGTTACACCTGAAAAAGCTCGGAAAGCGCATGTCTTTCAATTGACATCCTCCCCTCCCTAAAGGGAGGAGATTCCTACAGCTAGACGCTCATGCCCGAGCGCGAGAATGTTCTTTGCCGCATTGATATCTCTATCATGCGTTGCGCCACACAACGCGCAAATCCATTCTCTTATTCGCAAACCTGCCCTACCTTTCGGACTGTTGCCGGGTATTTTCCGGCAACACGAGCATGTTTGGGTTGTGTACTTTTCGTCGACCTCTTCAAACACCACTGACCGCGCTATCGCTTTATATTTCAGTTGTGCCTTTAACATATGCCAACCACTGTCATAGACGGATTTGGCCATTCTCGTTTTTGCGAGATTCTTGCTGCTTACATCGCCGACAAAGATCGCGCAGTATTCTGTCGTCATGGTTGACGTGAATTTGTGTATCGCATCTTTTCGACTTTTGGACATCTTTGCGTGTATCGCCTTTACACGCTTTGATTTATTCGCGCGTTGAGCCACCGCCAGACGAAGCGCAAATTCATGAGTGATCTTTCGGCGATCCAATGTTCGACCGTCAGAACAGGTGCCCACCGTCTTCAATCCAAGGTCCACGCCAACCGATACTCGTCCGTTGCCGGGCTTTACGGATATCTCGACGGTCGTATTGAAATACCAGCGTCCACGCGCATCTTCAGAAAACGAGCCGGCACCCAGGGTGTAGTCAGAAAGCCCATAACTATCCCATAGCCCAAATAACTGTCCACAAAAGCGGATCTATCCATTCACCAGCTTGATTCCGGCTGCCTTGAAAGGAATCCAGCCAAGCGAACGACGAGACCCTCCAGAACAACGCCATTGCAATTTGTTTTTCTTGAATTGACGACGGGACCTGGCATGCTGCAAGATAACCGCCTGAACGGTCGCGGCACCAATAGTCAATCGTCGTTCATGGCGAATAGACTTTAGTTCTTTCTGCAGGTCGTATTCTGAAGTTCCGCAATTCAGATAACCCACCCCAGGAATAGGCACCCACGAGAAGTCAGCGCTCAGCCGGTTGGCCGCATTCCACACCTGATTAACCTCAAAAGCCCATTGAGAAAGGACTTTGGCGTGCCTATCCTTAATTCTCACTCGAAGGGTTTTTATGCAGGTGTTCATGGAAATTTCAACGCATTGGACATGCTTTAAGTTGACGTCAGCACTTTAAAAACAAAAGCAGAGACAATTTCGTTGTCCGAGCTATACATCACCGAGCTAAAGCACGGTGCTTTCCGCTCGTCGTGATAAAATATGAAAGATGTATTAATAATGGCCAGAAAATGAAAATACAACAATTATCGAGCAGCGCGCCAGACTTTGAGCAGCGGCTTAATTCTCTGCTTGCCTATGAGGCGGCGGCGGATGAGAAGCTGGAAGCGACGGTTGCAGCTATTTTGCATGATGTGCGCAAGAGAGGTGATGCTGCGGTGCTGGAATATACGGCAACGTTTGACCGGCTGCCTATCGTCCGGGCGCGCGACATGGAATTGCCTAAAGAAGAGTTGCGTTCAGCGTTTGACGGCCTGCCGATCGATCAGCGCCAAGCGCTCGAAGCAGCTGCAGCGCGCGTGAGGGAATATCATGAGAAGCAGGTGCAGGCTTCGTGGAGCTATGTTGACGCTGATGGCACGCTGCTTGGCCAGCAGGTCACGCCGCTGGACCGGGTTGGGCTTTATGTGCCAGGGGGCAAGGCAGCCTATCCCTCATCGGTTTTGATGAATGCTCTGCCGGCAAAGGTGGCCGGCGTTGCGGAACTGATCATGGTGGTGCCGACTCCGGATGGACTTAAAAACCCCTTGGTGCTGGCTGCAGCATTCCTTGCGGGCGTGGATCGTGTGTTCACCATAGGTGGAGCGCAGGCAGTCGCAGCGCTTGCTTATGGCACGGACACTATCCCGAAGGTTGACAAGATTGTGGGCCCGGGCAACGCGTATGTGGCGTCTGCCAAGCGACGCGTGTTTGGCGTATGCGGCATAGATATGATCGCAGGCCCGTCTGAAATTCTGGTGATCTGCGATGGCAAGACGGACCCCGACTGGATCGCGATGGATCTTTTCTCTCAGGCCGAGCATGACGAGTTGGCGCAGGCGATATTGATATCACCTGATGCGAACTTCATCGGCAAGGTCGCAAGAAGTGCCGAGCGGCTGATAGAACAGATGCCGCGCCGCGAAATTATCCGAACCGCGCTTGAGAGCCGCGGTGCGCTGATCCATGTTGCAAGTCTGGATGAGGCATGCGCGATCAGCAACCGCATCGCGCCCGAGCATCTGGAGCTGTCGGTTTCGGAACCGCAAGCCTTGCTGTCTGGACTTAAGCATGCAGGCGCTATATTCATGGGTCGCTACACATCGGAATCGCTGGGGGATTACTGCGCGGGCCCCAATCATGTTCTGCCCACCTCAGGCACGGCGCGCTTTTCCTCGCCGCTTGGCGTCTACGACTTCCAAAAACGCAGCAGCCTGATACAGGTGTCTGAGCGGGGGGCGCAGACTTTGGGGAAAATTGCAGCCACGCTCGCTTTTGGCGAGGGATTGCAGGCGCATGCACAGTCGGCGCTGTATAGAACAAAATAAAAATAGATTGACAGGCAAGCCTGTCATCTGCATAATAACGCGTTCAGTTTGGAGGGGTGGCCGAGTGGTTAAAGGCAGCAGACTGTAAATCTGCCCTCTCAGAGTACGAAGGTTCGAATCCTTCCCCCTCCACCAGTTTTCATATTGTTCTAGCTGCTAGTGGCATGCTTTAACGGCGTTGTTTGAAGAGAAAGCTTGCGGGTGTAGCTCAATGGTAGAGCAGAAGTTTTCCAAACTTACGACGAGGGTTCGATTCCCTTCACCCGCTCCAGTTTTGCCCATGTGGCTCAGTGGTAGAGCACTCCCTTGGTAAGGGAGAGGTCGCGAGTCCGATTCTCGCCATGGGCACCAAGATGAGTAACTATTGTTAACGTTTGACTTAAGGAAAAAATATGGCAAAGAGCAAATTTGAACGTACAAAACCGCACGTCAACGTCGGTACAATTGGTCACGTTGACCACGGCAAGACCACGCTGACGGCGGCGATCACGATGGTTCTGTCGAAGAAGTTTGGCGGCG
>JAJYLY010000022.1 GCA_021787435.1 Pseudomonadota bacterium
ATGGCAAAGAGCAAATTTGAACGTACAAAACCGCACGTCAACGTCGGTACAATTGGTCACGTTGACCACGGCAAGACCACGCTGACGGCGGCGATCACGATGGTTCTGTCGAAGAAGTTTGGCGGCGAGGCGAAGGCGTATGACCAGATCGACGCAGCACCTGAAGAAAAGGCGCGCGGCATCACGATCAATACGGCGCACGTGGAATACGAGACAGCGACCCGTCACTATGCGCACGTTGACTGCCCGGGCCATGCCGACTACGTTAAGAACATGATCACGGGTGCGGCACAGATGGACGGTGCGATTCTGGTTTGCTCTGCAGCTGACGGTCCGATGCCGCAGACGCGTGAGCACATCCTGCTGGCGCGCCAGGTGGGTGTTCCTTACATCGTGGTATTTTTGAACAAGTGCGACATGGTGGACGACGAGGAGCTTCTGGAGCTGGTTGAGATGGAAGTTCGCGAGCTTTTGTCCAAGTATGACTTCCCTGGCGACGACGTGCCCATCATCAAGGGTTCTGCGATGCTGGCTGTTAAAGGTGACCAGTCTGATTTGGGCGAGCCATCGATTCTGCGTCTGGCTGATGCGCTGGACACCTATATCCCGACACCTGAGCGCGCAATCGACGGCACGTTCCTGATGCCTGTTGAAGACGTGTTCTCGATCTCGGGTCGCGGCACGGTGGTGACGGGTCGTATCGAGCGCGGCGTGATCAAGGTCGGCGAGGAAATTGAGATTGTGGGTATCAAGCCTACGCTGAAGACGACCTGCACCGGCGTTGAGATGTTCAGGAAGCTGCTGGATCAGGGTCAGGCGGGCGACAACGTGGGCGTGCTGCTGCGCGGCACGAAGCGCGAAGAAGTAGAGCGCGGCCAAGTGCTGTGCAAGCCGGGATCGATCAAGCCGCACACCAAATTCACTGCGGAGATTTATGTATTGGGCAAGGATGAAGGCGGCCGTCATACACCGTTCTTCCAAGGTTATCGTCCGCAGTTCTATTTCCGCACTACTGACGTAACTGGCGCGGTTGAGTTGCCTGCAGGCACCGAGATGGTGATGCCTGGCGACAACGTCAGCATCACGGTGTCACTGATCAATCCGATCGCGATGGAAGAAGGCTTGCGTTTTGCGATCCGCGAAGGTGGCCGTACAGTCGGCGCGGGTGTGGTTGCGAAGATCATCGAGTAAACAAGCAGGCGTCAGACGCTAGACGTAGGATGCCTGCAAAAATAAATCCGCGCATCGGGCCATTGCAGCTAGTAACTAGCGTCATGTAACTTGCGATTGATTTTAGTTGCATGTTTTAAAAAGTACGCATACAATGCGCCCCCTTGCGTGAAAGCGTTCACGCAAGTTTGTTCTTTAATTAGCGGCATGGCCGCATTAAGCAAGAGAGAATTATGCAAAGTCAAAAAATTCGCATACGCCTGAAAGCGTTTGATTATCGATTGATCGATCAGTCAGCTGCCAGAATTGTTGAAACGGCTAAACGCACTGGCGCTGTTGTCAATGGCCCGGTTCCCTTGCCTACCAAGATCGAGCGTTTTGACGTTTTGCGCTCGCCGCACGTGAACAAGACTTCGCGTGATCAGTTTGAAATTCGTACCCACCTGCGTTTGATGGACATCGTTGATCCAACCGACAAGACTGTCGATGCGTTGATGAAGCTGGATTTGCCTGCGGGTGTGGATGTAGAAATCAAGTTGCAATAGTAACAAAATAATCGGCCAACCAATTGTAGTTGGCCCCTTAACAAGAGGAAATTAAAATGAGCTTAGGACTTGTCGGTCGCAAGATTGGCATGACCCGCGTATTTACCGAAGACGGATCATCGTTGCCGGTAACTGTGCTGGAAGTGTCCAATAATCGTATCACTCAGGTTAAATCCATGGGTACGGATGGATATAATGCTGTCCAATTGGCACACGGTGTTCGTCGCGCAACCCGCGTCAACAAAGCTGCTGCAGGGCATTTCGCCAAGGCAGGCGTCGAAGCTGGCAGCGCGCTTAAAGAATTTACAGTTTCTGCCGAACAATTGAGCGGACTACAGGCTGGTTCAGCGGTCAGTGTTGAGATTTTTCAGGTAGGTCAGCTTGTCGACGTTACCGGCACAACCAAGGGTAAGGGTTATGCGGGCACCATCAAGCGCTACCACTTCAAATCAGGCCGTGCATCTCACGGTAACTCTAAGTCGCATAACGTTCCTGGTTCCATCGGTATGGCGCAGGATCCTGGTCGTGTGTTTCCAGGCAAGCGCATGACGGGTCATCTGGGCGATGTGCAGCGTACCGTTCAGAATCTCGAAATCGTGAGGGTTGATGCTGTGCGTCAATTGTTGCTGGTCAAGGGTGCTGTCCCAGGCGCTACAAACAGCAAAATTATCGTGCGTCCCGCAGTGAAGGCAGGTGCATAATGGAATTAAAAGTCATCAATGATAAGGGTGTCGCATCCGCAAATCTCGTTGCGTCTGACGAGGTGTTTGGTCGCGGCTATAACGAAGATCTGGTGCATCAGCTGGTTACAGCCTATCAAGCCAATGCACGCGCTGCGAACAGCAAGCAAAAGAGCCGCTGTGAAATAGCGAAGAGCACGCGCAAGCCATTTGCGCAAAAAGGAACTGGCCGTGCTCGTGCGGGTATGGCAAGCAGCCCGTTGTGGCGTGGCGGCGGTAAGATTTTCCCGAATACCGGAGAAGAGAACTACACGCAAAAAGTAAACCGCAAGATGTATCGCGCAGGTTTTGCAGTGATCTTGTCGAAGCTGGTTTCCGAGAATCGCCTGATCGTGATCGACGATCTGAGCGTAGATGCACCCAAGACCAAGATGCTGGCAGACAAGATCAAGAGTTTTGGTTTGGCATCCGATCGCGTCTTGATCATCACGGATAATCTGGATGAAAATCTGTATCTGTCTTCGCGCAATCTGCCTAATGTGCTGGTGCTAGAAGCTTATCAGGCTGATCCCGTGAGTTTGGTTCGCTATCCGAATGTTGTGGTAACGCGAGCTGCGGTCGCAAAAATTGAGGAGATGTTCGCATGAGTGCACAGGCTTACAGTCAAGAGCGTTTGATGAAAGTATTGATCGCGCCGCAAATCTCCGAGAAAGCAACTTATGTTGCCGATAAGTTTGAGCAGGTTATTTTCAAAGTTGCGACAGATGCAACCAAGCCGGAAATCAAAGCGGCCGTAGAACTTATGTTCAAAGTAAAGGTGGACAGTGTTCAGGTGGCTTTTGTAAAAGGCAAAGTAAAACGCTCCGGACGTTTCATCGGGCGTCGCAATCACTGGAAGAAAGCCTATGTGTGTCTGGCTTCCGGTCAGGAAATTAACTTCGCTGTCGGCGAGCAAGGATAATTATCATGGCATTGATTAAACTAAAACCAACAACTCCCGGCCAGCGCGGCGTTCTGCGCGTGGTCAATCGTGAGTTGCACAAAGGTAAGCCGGTTGCTGCATTGCTCGAGAAGCAGATCAGCACTGCGGGGCGCAACAACAATGGTCATATCACCACACGTCATAAGGGCGGTGGGCACAAGCAACATTATCGCGTGATCGACTTTAAGCGGAACAAGGATGGCATTCCCTGCATCGTTGAGCGTCTGGAATATGATCCAAACCGCAGCGCCAATATTGCTTTGCTACTGTATGTAGACGGCGAGCGCCGCTACATCATTGCGCCCAAGGGTGTGTCAGCTGGCGCTTCCTTGATTAGCGGATCAGATGCGCCTATCAAGGTCGGCAATGCGATGCCGCTGCGTAATATTCCGGTGGGTTCGACCATTCATTGCATCGAGATGCTGCCTGGAAAGGGAGCGCAATTGGCGCGTTCTGCAGGGACTTCCGTGCAGCTTTTGGCGCGCGAGGGAAGCTATGCTCAGTTGCGTCTTCGTTCCGGAGAAATACGCAAGGTGCATATCGACTGCAAGGCAACCTTGGGCGAAGTCGGTAATTCCGAGCACAGTCTGCGCTCGATCGGCAAGGCGGGCGCGATGCGCTGGCGCGGCGTTCGTCCTACTGTTCGCGGTGTTGTGATGAACCCGATCGACCATCCTCATGGTGGTGGTGAGGGTAAAACTGCGGCAGGTCGTCATCCGGTAAGCCCATGGGGTGTGCCGGCTAAGGGTTTCCGTACTCGTCGGAACAAGCGCACAGATAACATGATCGTGCGTCGTCGTTTTAAGGCATAAGGGGTAATTAATCATGGCACGTTCCATTAAAAAAGGTCCATTTGTCGATGCGCATCTGCTGAAAAAGGTAGAGGCGGTTCGCGCAACAAGCGACAAACGCCCGGTAAAAACTTGGTCACGCCGCTCAACAGTGTTGCCTGAGTTCGTTGGTCTGACGATCGCTGTGCACAACGGCAAACAGCACATCCCTGTATATATTTCCGAAAACATGGTTGGGCATAAGTTGGGTGAGTTTTCCCTGACGCGCACCTTTAAAGGTCATGCTGCTGATAAAAAAGCAGTAAAGAGATAAGGGGATAATGATGACTTTAACGACTGCAATTGCAAAAAACATACATCTATCTGCGCAGAAGGGTAGGCTGGTTGCCGATCAAATCCGCGGATTGCCGGTTGCTCAGGCACTTAACATTCTTACTTTCAGCCCCAAGAAGGGTGCCGGAATCATCAAGAAGGCGCTTGATTCGGCGATCGCGAATGCGGAACACAACGACGGTGCTGATATCGACGAACTGAAGGTCAAAGTGATCTATATCGATAAGGCGACTTCTTTGAAGCGTTTCGCAGCGCGCGCAAAAGGTCGTGGCAACAGGATAGAGAAGCAGACTTGCCACATCACTGTTAGCGTCGGGAACTGAGGATAAATTATGGGACAGAAAATTCACCCAACCGGTTTTAGGTTAAGCGTTCGCAAGAACTGGGATTCCAAATGGTTTGCGACCAGCGCCAACTTCTCCGATATGCTGCTCAAGGATATTGAAGTTCGCGATTATCTGAAAAAGAAGCTGGCCTCTTCGATGGTTTCAAAAATCATCATCGAACGCCCGGCCAAAAGCGCAAAAGTGACGATCTACACGGCCCGTCCAGGTATGGTAATCGGCAAAAAGGGCGAGGACATCGAGATACTGCGCGCTGAATTGCGCAAACGCATGGGGTTGCAGTCTGTCGATCTGGCGATTGAGGAAGTTAGAAAGCCTGAGATCGATGCGCAACTTATTGCCGACAACATTACCTCGCAACTGGAAAAGCGCATCATGTTCCGTCGCGCGATGAAGCGTTCGATGCAGAATGCGATGCGCCTTGGCGCGCTGGGCATCAAGATCATGAGCTCGGGCCGGCTGAATGGTATCGAGATAGCGCGTACCGAATGGTATCGTGAAGGCCGTGTGCCCTTGCATACCTTGCGTGCGGATATCGATTACGGCACCTCGGAAGCTAAAACGACTTATGGCGTTATCGGCGTCAAGGTTTGGGTGTTCAAGGGTGATGCGGGGCAGGAAGTTGTTGCGCCTGCTGCTGCAGAACCTGAAAAGAGAGTAAAGAAGCCAGGAGCTAAGCATGCTACAGCCAGCTAGAAGAAAATACCGCAAGGAACAAAAAGGACGCAATACGGGTATTGCGACACGTGGCAACAAGGTGAGTTTCGGCGAGTTCGGCCTGAAGTCTGTTGATCGCGGCCGTCTGACCGCACGCCAGATTGAGGCAGCGCGCCGTGCGATGACTCGTCATATCAAGCGTGGCGGGCGTATCTGGATACGCGTATTCCCTGACAAGCCGATTTCCAAGAAGCCTGCCGAAGTGCGCATGGGTAATGGTAAAGGTAGTCCCGAGTACTATGTCGCAGAAATACAACCGGGCAAGATGTTGTATGAAATGGATGGTGTCGATGAATCGTTGGCACGTGAAGCGTTCAAGCTGGCCTCTGCAAAGTTGCCGCTTGCGACTGTTTTTGTCGTTAGACAGGTAGGTGAATGATCATGAAGGCGAGTGAACTTAAGCTGAAATCTGTGTCGGAGTTGCAGCAAGAATTGCTAGCGATGACGCGCGCACAATTTGGCCTGCGCATGCAGGTTGCCACACAGCAGATGACCAAAACTAGTGAGATGCGAAAAGTGCGTCGTGATATTGCGCGCATTAAAACCGTTATGAAGCAAAAGGAATCACAGTCATGAGCGAAGCTAAACTCAAACGCACCTTGATCGGTACGGTAGTCAGCGACAAGATGGACAAGACGGTTACCGTTTTAGTCGAACGCAAAGTCAAACATCCTTTGTTGGGCAAGATCATACGCGTGTCTAAAAAATATCACGCTCACGATGAAAACAATGAGTGCCATACCGGTGATGTGGTGACGATTGAAGAATGTCGTCCTCTTGCTAAGACCAAAGCCTGGCGCGTTTCCAAGCCCGCATAAATGGTTTTAGAAATTTAAGCTTGCAAATCTTTTTGATTTGCATATAATACGCGGCTTCGTTGCATCGCCGCTTGCGGCGACCTTAACCCGAACGGGTTCCAAAACTGGCCGCTGTAAGCGGAAAAAGTTGGAGATTAAATAATGATACAAATGCAGTCTGTTTTAGATGTGGCGGACAATACTGGTGCGCGCTCAGTCATGTGCATCAAAGTGTTGGGTGGTTCCAAGCGTCGTTATGCTTCCGTCGGTGATGTGATCAAGGTGAGCATCCGTGATGCTGCACCGCGCGGTCGTGTGAAAAAAGGTGAAGTCTATAATGCTGTCGTTGTTCGTACAGCAAAGGGCGTTCGTCGTTCAGATGGTTCGCTGGTCAAGTTTGATGGCAATGCTGCTGTGCTGCTTAATGCCAAGCTGGAGCCTATCGGTACGCGTATTTTCGGGCCCGTCACACGTGAGCTGCGCACTGAAAAGTTCATGAAGATTGTTTCGCTTGCGCCCGAAGTGCTTTAGCGTTAACAGGTAGATTCGAGGAAAACATGCGTAAGATTAAGAAAAACGATGACGTGATCGTGATCGCAGGCAGGGACAAGGGTGTTCGCGGCAATGTGCTTAAGGTACTTGGCGACTACTTATTGGTGTCTGGCATCAACAAGGTGAAAAAGCACCAGAAGCCAAATCCTGTGAAGGGTTTGACCGGCGGTATCGTCGAGATGGAATCGAAAATTCATATTTCAAATGTGGCTTTGTACAATGCTGCTGAGAACAAGGGTGTTCGGGTCGGATTTAAAACGCTGGAAGATGGCCGCCGTGTACGCGTGTTCAAATCCACCGGCGAAGTTGTTGACGCTTAAGGGGTATAGGGCATGGCTCGTTTGTATGAGATTTACAAAGATAAGATTGCCAAGGATTTGATAGCTCAGTTTGGCTACAAGTCTGTTATGGAGGTTCCTCGCATCGAGAAGATCACGCTTAACATGGGCGTGGGCGAAGCGGTTGCCGACAAGAAGGTAATGGATTTTGCGGTAGCTGACATGCAGAAAATCGCGGGACAGAAGCCTGTGGTGACTATGTCAAAGAAATCCATCGCTGGTTTCAAGATTCGCGAAGGATATCCGGTTGGTTGCAAGGTCACGCTGCGCAAGGATCGCATGTATGACTTTCTGGACAGGCTGATTTCCATCGCCATTCCGCGTATCCGCGACTTTCGTGGTATTTCCGGCAAGTCTTTCGATGGTCGTGGCAACTACAACATGGGTGTCAAGGAGCAGATCATATTCCCTGAGATAGAGTATGAGAAGATCGATGCGCTGCGTGGCATGAATATCACGATTACCACTTCTGCAAAAACTGACGAAGAAGCCCGTGCGCTGTTGCTGGCTTTCAAGCTCCCATTAAAGAAATGAGGGATTACTAATGGCTAAGATGTCTTTGATTAACCGTGAGCAAAAGCGTCGCGATACCGTCAAAAAGTATGCTGCAAAGCGCGCCGAATTGAATGCTGCGATTTCCAACATAAATTTGAGTGATGAAGAGCGTGCTGCTGCCAGATTGAAGCTGCAGTCTCTGCCAAGGGACTCCAGTCCTGTGCGTTTACGCAACCGCTGCGCGCTGACTGGACGTCCTCGTGGAACATTCAGGAAGTTCGGATTGGGTCGCATCAAGATTCGTGAATATGCGATGCGCGGTGAGATTCCCGGCATCGTCAAGGCTAGCTGGTAGGAGAAACTATATGAGCATGAATGATCCAATCTCCGATATGTTGACGCGCATACGCAACGCGCAAATGGCGGAAAAGGCGACGGTATCCATGCCTGCTTCAAAGCTGAAGGTGGCTATTGCCGAGGTTTTGAAAGATGAAGGCTATGTGGATGATTTTAAGGTCGAACAAGGTATTTCGAATAAGGCGACCTTGCAGATCGCTCTCAAATACTACAGTGGTCGTCCTGTAATCGAGAAGATACAGCGCGTCAGTCGTCCTGGGCTGCGCATTTACAAGGGTAGCGACGAGATTCCCAAGGTAATGAATGGCCTGGGTATTGCGATTGTTTCTACTTCTAAGGGTTTGATGACCGATCGCAAGGCGCGCGCCAATGGTATTGGTGGCGAAGTACTTTGCGTTGTCGCGTAGTGAGGTAAGTATGTCTAGAGTTGCCAAAAATCCTGTTGTTGTGCCGAATGGTGTTGTCGTTGCCATGGATGCTAATGAAATATCGATCAAGGGTCCGCTGGGCACTTTGAAGCAAAAACTTACTGCTGATGTCAAGGTTGTGCATGAAGACAATAGTCTGAAATGCGCTGCTGCGAATAATTCCAAGCAGGCTGATGCGATGTCAGGAACGGTTCGAGCGTTGATGGCAAATATGGTCAAGGGTGTGAGTCAGGGGTTCGAACGCAAATTGACGCTGGTAGGCGTGGGTTATCGTGCTCAGGCGGCGGGCGATACGTTGAATCTGACACTGGGTTATTCTCATCCTGTTTCATATGTTATGCCTGAAGGTGTGCTGGTGGCAACGCCTACGCAAACTGAAATCGTTCTGAAAGGCCCTGACAAACAGCGCGTGGGCCAGGTTGCTGCAGAGATTCGCGCTTTCCGTGAGCCTGAGCCCTATAAAGGCAAGGGTGTTCGCTATAGCGACGAAGTGGTCATCATGAAAGAAACCAAGAAGAAATAATTGAGGCGGATATGTTGAATAAAAAAGCATCTCGTCAGCGCAGATCACGCAAAACCCGTGCTCGCATCGCTGAACAAAGAACTGTACGGCTGGCAGTGCACCGTACCAATCTGCATATCTATGCGCAGATAATTTCTGCCTGTGGGAATAAGATCCTGGCTAGTGCATCCAGCGTAGAGGCTGATGTGCGAAAAGATTTGGCCAATGGTGGAAACAAGGCTGCTGCAGTTGTGGTCGGCCAGCGTATCGCTGAGAAGGCCAAGAGTGCCGGTATTGAGCAGGTTGCCTTTGATCGTTCCGGCAATCGTTATCATGGCCGTGTCAAGGCGCTGGCTGAAGCCGCGCGTGAACATGGTCTGAAGTTCTAATTGGAGTTGAGCAATGGCTAAACCACAAGCAAAAATGCAAAAAGAGGAACGCGATGATGGCATGATCGAAAAGATGATCGCTGTTAATCGTGTCACCAAGGTTGTCAAGGGTGGTCGCATCATGGGTTTTGCCGCACTCGCTGTTGTGGGTGATGGCGACGGCCGTGTTGCAATGGGCAAGGGAAAATCCAAAGAAGTCCCTGTTGCTGTGCAAAAGGCGATGGAAGAATGCAGACGTAATCTGGTTAAGGTAAGCCTGAAAAACGGCACTTTACACCATACGGTAATCGGTAAGCATGGTGCTGCCAAGGTGCTGATGCAACCGGCGTCAGAAGGAACGGGCATTATTGCCGGTGGTGCTATGCGTGCTGTGTTCGAGGCGGTGGGTGTGCGTGACGTGTTGGCGAAGTGCATAGGTTCGAGCAATCCATATAACGTTGTCCGCGCAACATTGAATGGTCTTAAGGCACTGAATGCGCCTTCCGAGATCGCGGCTAAACGCGGCAAGAGCGTAGATGAAATTTTGGGGTAAAACATGACTAAAACCATTAAAGTGACCCAGATCAAAAGCAAGATAGGCACCAAGCAATCTCATCGAGATACGTTGCGTGGATTGGGCTTGCGTCGTATTAATCATACCGTTGAGCTCGAGGATACGCCTTGTGTTCGCGGCATGATCAATAAAGTGTTTTACCTGGTCAAGTGCGAGGGTCAATAATGCAACTCAATACTATACAAGCGGCACCGGGTGCCAAGCATTCCAAGCGTCGCGTAGGTCGTGGAATCGGTTCGGGCCTGGGTAAGACTGCAGGGCGCGGACATAAAGGACAGAAATCTCGTGCAGGCGGCTTTCACAAGGTTGGTTTTGAAGGCGGTCAAATGCCGTTGCAGCGCCGTTTGCCAAAAAGAGGCTTTGTGTCGCTGACGCGCAATGATACCGTGCAGGTTCGCCTGTCTGATCTGCAAAACATGCCGGTTGATTCGATAGATTTGCTTGCGTTGAAGCAGGCGGGCATCGTTCGTGCAGGTGCTTTGTCGGCCAAGGTGTTTTTATGTGGCGAAATCAACCGCGCAGTGAAACTGCAGGGGTTGCTCATCACTAAGGGTGCGCTTGCCGCGATTGAAGCTGCTGGCGGTAGTGTTGCTGAGTAGGCGAGCTGTGAGCAAAGTCGTCAAGGATGCACCTAAGGCTAAATACGGCGATTTGAGCAAGCGCTTGTGGTTTCTGCTCGGCGCCCTGGTGGTTTTTAGAATAGGCGCACATATCCCTGTGCCTGGAATCGATCCGCAGGTGCTTGCTGATCTTTTCAAGACGCAAAAAAACGGCATCCTTGGCATGTTCAACATGTTTTCGGGTGGTGCGCTGTCAAGATTCACGATTTTTGCTTTGGGTATCATGCCGTATATTTCTGCATCGATCATTATGCAGTTGGCAGCGATTGCAGTGCCCCAGCTTGAGCAGTTGAAGAAAGAAGGCGAGTCCGGGCGCCGCAAGATTACGCAGTACACACGTTATGGAACGTTGGCTCTGGCTGTGTTTCAGTCATTCGGTATTTCGGTTGCATTGCAGGCGCAGCCCGGTCTAGTGCTGCATCCGGGGGCAATGTTTCAGGTCACTACCATGATTACACTGATCACGGGAACGATGTTTTTGATGTGGCTGGGTGAGCAGATCACCGAGCGTGGTTTGGGTAACGGCATTTCGTTGATCATTTTTGCAGGTATTGCTGCTGGTTTGCCGCATGCGATAGGCAGCACACTTGAACTAGTAAGAACGGGTGCTTTTTCGATTCCGCTGGTGTTGTTTTTATTTGTTGGCGCGGTTGCGGTGATTGCGCTGGTGGTATTTGTTGAACGGGGCCAGCGTAAAATTCTGGTGAATTATGCCAAGCGACAGGTTGGAAACAAGATATATGGCGGGCAGAGTTCGCATCTGCCATTGAAACTCAATATGGCAGGCGTAATACCGCCGATATTTGCGTCTAGTATGATATTGTTTCCGGCGACGATCGCTGGTTGGTTTGGCAGTTCTCCGGGCATGGGTTGGCTTAAGGATGCGAGCCAAATGCTCTCGCCAGGACAGCCGATATATGTGATGGCTTATGCAGGTGCGATACTTTTTTTCTGCTTCTTCTACACAGCTTTGGTGTTCAGCCCGAAGGAGACAGCTGACAATCTGAAGAAGAGTGGCGCATTTCTGCCGGGAATAAGACCGGGAGAGCAGACTGCAAAGTACATTGAAAAGATAATGCTGCGTCTGACGCTGGTCGGCGCGATATACATCACTCTGGTATGCTTACTGCCTGAGTTTTTGGTTGTTAAATTTAACGTGCCATTCTATTTTGGCGGAACTTCTTTGCTGATACTGGTGGTGGTGACCATGGACTTTATGGCGCAAGTACAGTCTTACCTGATGACGCATCAGTATGACAGCCTGCTGAAGAAGGCCAATTTTAAAGGTGGGTTATCACGCTAATGGCAAAAGAAGATGTAATTCAAATGCAAGGTGAGATCGAGGAATCGTTGCCCAATGCAACTTTCCGGATCAAGCTGGAAAATGGTCATGTGGTTTTAGGGCATATTTCAGGGAAGATGCGTATGCACTATATACGCATATTGCCTGGCGACAAGGTGACGGTGGAATTGACACCATATGATTTGAGCAGGGCGCGCATTGTGTTCCGCGCAAAATAGTTGATAGGAGAAGCAAATGAGAGTCCAAGCATCTGTAAAGAAGATCTGCCGCAACTGCAAGATCGTTATTCGTAAACGTGTCGTGCGAGTGATTTGCACTGAGCCACGTCACAAGCAACGCCAGGGCTGATTGTTCTGCACTGGTTTTTGATGATATAATTTTCGTTTTTTAGAGATAGGGTAGCTGCATGGCACGTATTGCAGGGGTAAATATCCCAAACCATCAACACGCCGTAATTGCGCTGACTGCAATTTATGGTATAGGACGAGTTCGTTCGCAAAAGATTTGCGCTGCCGCCGGGATAACGCCCAGTGTCAAGATTAAAGACTTGACAGACGCGGAAGTTGAAAAGCTGCGCGATGAAGTGGGCAAATTCACTGTAGAGGGTGATCTGCGTCGCGAGACGACGATGAACATCAAGCGCCTGATGGATTTGGGTTGCTATCGCGGGTTGCGCCACCGTCGTGGCCTGCCCTGCCGTGGACAGCGTACACGCACCAACGCGCGTACACGCAAGGGACCGCGCAAAGCGATTGCCGGCGCCAAGAAGTAAATTTGCTAAAAAAGCGAGAGGATTGAATTATGGCTAAGCCAAGCACGAAAGTGCGCAAAAAAGTTAAAAAGAATGTAGCAGAAGGCATTGCTCACGTTCACGCATCCTTTAACAACACCATCGTGACGATCACAGACCGTCAGGGGAATGCACTGGCCTGGTCCACAAGCGGCGCGAATGGTTTCAAAGGTTCGCGCAAGAGTACGCCTTTTGCAGCACAGGTAGCGGCCGAAGTAGTTGGCAAGTCTGCTGCTGAATGCGGTGTTAAGAATATTGAAGTGCGCATCAAGGGCCCGGGCCCAGGTCGTGAATCTACAGTGCGTGCATTGAATGCGGCGGGTTTCAAGATCACAAGCATTTCTGATATCACGCCGGTGCCGCACAACGGTTGCCGTCCGCCGAAAAAGCGTCGTATCTAATTTATTTGGGAGTTGATCTTGGCTAGAAATCTTGATGCAAAATGCCGTAAGTGCCGTCGTGAAGGCGAGAAGCTTTTTCTGAAGGGCGAGAAATGTTTTACCGACAAGTGTGCGGTAGAGCGCCGCGCCT
Organism: Pseudomonadota bacterium; assembly: GCA_021787435.1. Lineage (GTDB taxonomy): Bacteria > Pseudomonadota > Gammaproteobacteria > Burkholderiales > Gallionellaceae > Gallionella. Next base: position 13,218 of record JAJYLY010000022.1, read on the forward strand.
ATCCGCCCGGTCAGCACGGCCAGCGCCGCAATACACGTTTATCTGAGTACGGCGGTCAGCTGCGCGAAAAGCAGAAGGTACGCCGCATCTATGGCGTGCTTGAACGTCAATTCCGCCTGACTTACAAGCGCGCTGAAAGCGCACGCGGCATCACCGGCGAAGCGTTGCTGCAACTGCTTGAGTCGCGTCTTGACAATGTGACATACCGCATGGGTTTTGGCGCGTCGCGTGCCGAAGCGCGTCAGGTGGTCCGCCACAACGGATTGTTGGTGAACGGCAGGCGCGTCAATATTCCTTCCTATCAAGTGCGTCCTGGCGATGTGGTTGAAGTGACTGAAAAGTCCAAAGCGCAATTGCGTATCAAGTCTGCTATTGCGGCGGCCGAGTCGCGCGGTTTTCCTGAGTGGATCGAAATGGATACCAAGGCCTTCAAGGGTACCTTTAAAGCTTGTCCGCAACGTGCCGAACTGCCAGCAACCATTGATGAACATCTCGTGGTTGAATTGTATTCCAAGTAATCCACGCGGAGTAGTCTATGTATAACAATGAATTTTTGAAACCCCGCATCATCGAAGTCCAAAAGATATCCGAAACCCAGGCCAAGGTGGTCATGGAGCCTTTCGAGCGCGGTTTTGGCCATACCTTAGGCAATGCTCTTCGGCGTATACTGCTGTCCTCAATGGCCGGCGCTGCGCCGACCGAAGTCAGGATGTCTGGAGTGTTGCATGAATATGCAACCATTGATGGCGTTCAGGAAGATGTGGTCGATATCCTGTTGAACCTGAAAGGCGTGGTATTGCGTCTGCACGGCAAACAGGAAGTCGTGCTGACCCTGAAAAAGGAAGGTCTTGGCATGGTGACGGCGTCTGATATCGGCGCAAATGCGGATGTAGAGATTGTGAATCCTGATCATGTGATTGCTCATTTGACTGCCGGCGGTAAGCTGGACATGCAGATCAAGGTTGAACAAGGCCGCGGTTATGTTTCTGCCATTTCGCGCCAGCTGCCCAATGAGAGTCGCGCTGTGGGCCATATCGCTCTGGATGCATCGTTTAGTCCAGTCAGCCGTGTGAGCTATGCAGTCGAAAGTGCTCGAGTCGAGCAGCGTACTGATCTTGACAAGCTGATCATGACGATAGAGACAAACGGAGCGATTGACCCAGAGCAGGCGATAAGGAATGCTGCGCGCATCCTGGTCGACCAGTTCTCTGTATTCGCAGCCCTTGAAGGCACTGAGCCGGTTGTTGAGAAGGAGCATGTTCCTCAGGTCGATCCTATCCTGCTTCGTCCCGTTGATGATCTGGAATTGACACCGCGCTCTTCCAACTGTCTCAAGGCACAAAGCATCCATTATATCGGTGATCTGATTCAGTACACTGAAAACGATTTGTTGCGTACACCGAATTTGGGTCGAAAGTCGTTAAATGAAATCAAGCAGGTTCTTGCAGAGCACAATTTGTCGCTGGGCATGAAACTGGAAAACTGGCCGGTTGCAGCTAACTGAAGCTGCCGCTAGTGAAATAACTGAAGTTTAAGAGAGGCAAATTATGCGTCACCGTTTAGGTTTAAGAAAGCTCAACCGTACCAGCAGCCATCGTCTGGCGATGTTCCGCAACATGACCGTTTCCTTGTTGCGCCACGAAGTCATCAAAACGACTCTGCCAAAGGCCAAGGAGCTGCGTCGCGTTGCAGAACCTATTCTGACGCTGGGCAAGACACCGACGCTCGCCAATCGTCGTCTGGCGTTTGCGCGTCTGCGCGACCGTGAAATCGTGACCAAGCTTTTTGACGAACTGGGTCCCCGTTATGCTGCGCGCAATGGCGGTTATCTGCGTTTGTTGAAGTTCGGCTTCCGTCAGGGTGACAACGCGCCGATGGCGCTGGTTGAATTGATGGATCGTCCTGCAGAAGCTGAAGTGGTCGAAGCAGAGTAAATTATTGCATTATGAACTAACAAAAAAGCCGGATAAGTCCGGCTTTTTTGTTACCATTCGACTAGTGGAATCCCGTTCAGGAGTCAACATGTCAAACTGGTTTGAGAATAATTCACTTTCCATTGGTCGTACCCCGCTTGTTCGATTGAACCGCGTCACCGATGGAGCGAAGGCTACTATACTTGCGAAGATCGAGGGGAGAAATCCTGCTTATTCCGTGAAATGCCGCATCGGCGCTGCGATGGTTGACGATGCGACAAGGCAAGGGCTCTTGACACCTGGCAAGCACATTGTTGAACCTACCAGTGGCAATACAGGCATCGCGCTGGGGTTTGTTTCTGCTGCGCGTGGTATTCCGCTGTTACTGACCATGCCCGACACCATGAGCATAGAGCGCCGCAAATTGCTGGCGGCCTTCGGTGCCACGCTTGTGTTGACTGAAGGTGCGAAAGGCATGAACGGTGCAATTGCAAAAGCCGAGGAAATCGCTGCTTCAGATCCTGAAAAATATCTTCTGCTGCATCAATTCAAAAATCCTGCCAATCCGGAGATACATGAGAAAACGACAGGTCCCGAAATCTGGAACGACACCGATGGTGCTGTCGATATTTTTGTTTCTGGCGTGGGAACCGGCGGCACGCTGACCGGCGTTTCTCGGTTCATCAAAAATACTAAAGGCAAGGCTATCATTTCGGTAGCAGTCGAACCTGCCGCTAGCCCCGTGTTGACTCAGCATCGTGCAGGGCAGCCGATCAAACCCGGCCCGCACAAAATTCAGGGGATAGGCGCAGGATTTGTGCCAGATACGTTAGATATGTCCTTAGTCGACGAAATCGAGCAGGTTTCCAATGAGGAGGCCATGCTTTATGCGCGCCGCCTTGCGCAGGAGGAAGGGATTCTGTCAGGTATCTCCAGTGGCGCTGCAGTGGCTGCTGCGGTGCGTATCGCAAAACGACCTGAACATATTGGAAAAACCATCGTCGTGATATTTCCTGATTCTGGCGAGCGTTATCTTAGTACTGCCTTGTTTGAGGGGATGTTCGACGAGAAGGGCATGCGCATTTAATCTGTGGGGACTTAAAGTTAACTTGATTTATCGTTTTTCTTAACTGTTCCTCCATGAAGGGCTGCTTTGCAGCTGTGAATATGGCCATCTGAAGGTGAACAATGTGCCATAGCTGTCGTTCATAAAACACACATCATTTCATCCACTTCATGGGTGAGCGGCGGGTTAACACACACCACTGTGCCGATTACAGTTCACGCACTTGCAGAACTGCCCACAGCACATCGCGCCGCACGAACAGCACATGGCTCAAAGTAAATTCCCTAGTATAAGAGCTGGCGTCCGCTTTCCTCCAGCGAACCCTGGAGCCGCGTCGTCGACGGTTACGCTGGAACCACCATGCTCGTGTTAGAGCAATTCACCGAGGTAACTTATCTGCCTGCAAACTCAAACCGAATTCAACCGTGCTCGATGCAACCTGCGGGCCGGGCACACTGGCACTCAGGCTTGCGCAGCATGCAGCTGACTTCGGATGCTTGGTTGGGGGTGGGGGTGAAATGATGGCTATAAAGAACCGTAGTCTGAGCCCCGGTATTTGTACAGTATCCGATAGGTTGTGACAACCGTAAGATTCAGGCCATTCTAGAAGAAGTTTTCCCTTCACATGTTGGTGGAAGAATTGGAGTTAAGGCCACTGTTGGTCCGTTCGCTTCTGAAATACATTCTGACTGTGCCCGATCAGGCTTGAGTTGCTACAAGGCTATTCGGTGATCCTGCCGCGCAATGTTTTGATTTCACCGCGCCTTGATTTGATTTCCAGGCGTTTCTGTTTGGCGCTTCGGGTGGGCTTTGTCGTCATGCGTTTTTTGGGTGTATGAACTGCGCTGGCAAGCAGGGCCTGCAGGCGGGATAGAGCATCCTCGCGGTTTTTCTCCTGACTTCTGTAGCGCTGTGCCTTGATCACGACGACACCGTCCGATGAGATGCGCCTGTCGGAGATATCCCTTAATCTTTCCTTGTATTCCGCAGGCAACGAAGAGGCGCTGATGTCGAAACGCAAATGAATTGCAGTCGATACCTTGTTGACATTCTGCCCGCCCGCGCCCTGCGCGCGAATTGCGTTAAATTCGATTTCGCTGTCGGGGATGTCGATGTTCCGGGTAATTTTCATACTCTTTTTAAAGCTTGCTTCAAATAGATGCCGGTAACACTTTTCTTGTTTCTGGCAATGTCCTGCGGCGTACCCTCTGCGATGATCTGCCCGCCGCCGCTGCCACCTTCGGGACCTAAGTCGATAACCCAGTCTGCGGTCTTGATCACATCTAGGTTGTGCTCAATTACGACCAGCGTGTTACCTTGGTCGCGCAGCTTGTGGATCACGGTCAGCAGCAGTGCAATGTCGTGAAAGTGCAGTCCGGTGGTGGGTTCGTCCAGTATGTAAAGCGTGCGGCCGGTATCTCGTTTGGATAATTCCAACGACAGTTTGACGCGCTGCGCTTCACCGCCTGACAGGGTGGTGGCCGATTGTCCCAGTGTGATGTAGCCCAGCCCGACATCCAGCAGCGTTTGCAGTTTGCGGGCAATGACAGGCACAGCCTTGAAGAATTCAAAGGCGGCCTCAACCGTCAACTGAAGTATCTGCTGTATGTTTTTTCCCTTGTATTGGATTTCCAGCGTTTCACGGTTGTAGCGCTTGCCATGGCAAACATCGCAGGGTACATACACGTCCGGCATGAAATGCATCTCCACCTTGATCACGCCGTCTCCCTGGCACGCTTCGCAGCGACCGCCCTTCACGTTGAAAGAGAAACGCCCCGGCCCGTATCCGCGCTCGCGCGCAGCAGGGACGCCAGCGAACAGCTCGCGTATGGGTGTGAAAAGACCCGTGTAGGTGGCAGGATTGGAGCGAGGCGTGCGACCTATGGGTGCCTGGTCTACGTTGATCACCTTGTCGAAAAACTCGAGGCCCTTTACCGATGCGTAGGGCGCGGGTTCGATGTTGCTGCCATACAGATTCTGGGCTACCGCAGGATAAAGTGTGTCGTTGATTAGCGTGGATTTTCCCGAACCTGATACGCCGGTAACGCACACCAGCAGTCCGACAGGCAGATTGAGCGTGACGTCTTTGAGATTGTTGCCGGAAGCGCCCGTGATTTGGAGCATGCGTTCCGGAACGGGGGACATGCGTTTTTTTGGCATCGGGATATTGCGGCGTCCAGTCAGATAGTCGCCGGTCAGCGAATGAACATTCTGGCAGATTTCTTCTGGTGTGCCTTGCGCCACGATCATTCCGCCATGCTCGCCCGCACCTGGCCCCATATCGATGACATGATCGGCATGACGGATTGCCTCTTCATCGTGCTCCACTACGATCACGCTGTTACCCATGTTGCGCAACTTGTAAAGGGTATTCAACAACCTGTCGTTGTCGCGCTGATGCAATCCAATCGATGGCTCGTCCAGCACATACATCACCCCTGTCAATCCAGAGCCTATCTGGGAAGCCAGTCGGATGCGCTGCGCTTCTCCACCTGACAGCGTCTCAGCTGAACGCGCAAGGGTGAGGTAGTTCAGGCCGACGTTGTTCAGGAAGGCAAGCCTGCTTGCAATCTCATGCACGATCTTTTCCGCAATGGCCTGCTTTTGTCCTTGCAGTTTAAGGTTTTTGAAAAACTGCAACGACTCATGAAGTGGCAGCTCGCTGATCTCAAAAAGGCTTTTATCCATAAATCGCACATGGCGCGCCTCGAGGCGCAACCTTGTACCATTGCATTCGGGGCAGACACAGCTGTTGAGATATTTTGCAAGTTCTTCCCTGATGGCGGGTGAGTCTGTTTCCCTATATCGCCGTTCCAGATTGTTGACGACCCCCTCGAAAGCATGTTCGCGCAAGACAGATTTGCCGCGCTCGTTGATATACTGGAATGCGATTTGCTCCTTACCGCTCCCGTACAAAACAACCTGCTGAATTTTTTCGGGCAGGGTCTCGAAGGATTGCTCAAGATCGAAGTCGTAGTGCCTGGCAAGGCCGGACAGCAGCTGGTGATAGAATTGATTGCGCCTGTCCCAGCCTTTGATCGCGCCCGAACTCAGCGAAAGCTGAGGAAGGCTGACGATGCGTTTTGCATCAAAAAAACTGATTGAGCCAAGACCGTCGCATCTTGGGCATGCACCCATAGGATTGTTGAAAGAGAACAGGCGCGGTTCGAGCTCGGGCAGCGAGTAGTTGCATATCGGACAGGCGAATTTTGCAGAGAAAAGGTGTTCCTTCCCCGAATCCATTTCAACCGCCAAGGCGCGTCCGTCGGCATGGCGCAGCGCGGTTTCGAATGATTCGGCAAGCCTCTGTTTGGATTCAGCATTAACTCTGAGTCGGTCGACCACGATCTCTATGGTGTGCTTTTTGTTCTTATGCAAGGCTGGCAGCGAGTCGATCTCGTGCACCGTACCGTCGATGCGCAGCCTGGTGAATCCCTGCGCGCGCAGTTCGTCGAACATCTCAAGTTGTTCGCCCTTTCGGTTCACCACCAAGGGTGAAAGGATCATGATGCGCGTGCCCTCATTTAGCGCAAGTACATGGTCGACCATTTGGCCTACGCTTTGCGCTTGCAACACCAGATCATGTTCTGGGCAATAAGGATCGCCTGCGCGCGCAAACAGCAGGCGCAGATAGTCGTGAATTTCCGTGACGGTGCCGACCGTGGAGCGTGGGTTGTGCGAGGTGGCTTTTTGTTCGATCGCGATCGCAGGTGACAAACCCTCGATCAGATCCACGTCCGGTTTTTCCATCAGCTGCAGGAACTGGCGCGCATAGGCGGAAAGCGATTCCACATAGCGGCGTTGTCCTTCAGCGTAAAGGGTGTCGAAGGCGAGCGAGGACTTTCCCGAGCCTGAAAGGCCCGTGATCACCACCAGTTTGTGGCTAGGCAGATCGAGGTCGATGTTTTTAAGGTTGTGGGTGCGCGCACCGCGTATCTTGATACTGTTCATGATGGCCAGGAAGATTGAAACGACCTGTCAATATACGCGATTTGAAGCGCTTTCCCAAGTCCGTACTCATAACGAAGAAGAGTACGGAAGGATAGGTCAGCGAGACGCCACCGATAAGATGGGCGCGGCGTTGAGTGCGGATTTCGGGATGAAATCGACCGACATCATCAGGCTCATCGCCATCACCATCAGAATGGAATAGCCGAAAGATTTTTTCGCCCAGCGTCTGTCATCCACGCATTTGCGATCGCGCCATGTCGACCTTGTCCAGGCCAGACCGAGTGCGAGCATCACCGCAAGATAACTTATGCCGGTATTGTGGGTGAAGAATAACAAAAGCGCGCACAACGTGAAAACAGCCACATAAAAAGGCATGTCGCGTTTCACGCGGGCGACGCCGTGAACCACAGGTAACACCGGTATGGAGGCGCGCGCATAGTCCTGCAGGTGCAGTATCGCGATCGCATAGGCATGGGGAAGCTGCCAGAAGGCGTATATTGCAAAAAGGATTACCCCTGCCATATCCAAGTGTCCGCTGGTTGCGCAATAGCCGGCCAGCGGAGGTACCGCGCCGGACAGGCTACCCACCCATGTCCCGTGAGCGGTTCTTTTCAGCCACATGCTGTAGAGCACTACATAAACCAGAAGACCCGCGAAGGTGACCAGTGCCGTCAGGAGATTGGCAAATGATACAAGCAGCGCCAGTCCGAAAATAGAAAGCAGTAGGCCCAGCAACAATGCGTGATTTGCCGGTATCCTTTTCTGTACTAGGGGACGATTGCGGGTGCGCTGCATCAGCGAGTCGATGTCCTGGTCGATGAAGTTGTTGAGTGCGCAGCCGCCGCCGATCGCCAGTGCGATGCCGGCCAGCGTCGCAGCAAAGGTCAGCGTGTTGAAATCTCCGCGGCTGCCCAGAAACAGGCCTCCAGCCGCGGAGATCAGGTTGCCGAAGATGATGCCAGGCTTGGTGAGGTTGAGGTAATCCTTGAAGGTGTTCATGCTCAATGCATCATGGGCATCATGCGTATGCCGGTGTTGTACATGATCCAGAGCGTACCCACGACCAGCAGTGCGATGATGATCAGCGTGTAGATCAATATCATCACATTCCAGCGTTGCGAAGGGGAGCTGTCTAGATGCAGGAAGAAATGCATCTGTGCTATGACTTGCAGCACGGCCAGTGAAACGATGACGGCCAAGGTCAGCGATATCGGAAAATGTCCGACTGCCACCATGCCGAAGGAAACCAGAGTGAGCAGCAGCGATATGATGAACCCTGTCGTATTGCTGGTGGACGTGACATGTGCGTGTTCGGTGTGGTCTTGCATGTTATAAAACTCCCATGAGGTAGACGATGGTGAACACCATGATCCAGATGATGTCCAAAAAATGCCAGAACAGGCTGAGTCTTAACAGCCGTGAAGTGATCGCAGGCGTGATGCCTTTGAAGTAGAGTTGTCCCATCATCACGCCCATCCAGATCAGGCCTATGCTTACGTGGGCGCCGTGCGTGCCGACCAGTCCAAAGAAGGCCGAGAGGAATCCGCTGCGATCGGGACCGTTTCCTTCCATCGCGAGGTGGGTGAATTCATTTATCTCCATACCAACAAATCCCAGACCCAGCAGCGCGGTCAGCATCAACCACTTCAGCGTAGCGGAACGATCCTTCTTGTGCATTGAAATCATCGCAAAGCCGTTGGAGAAGCTGGAGAAAAGCAGGAACATGGTTTCGATGAACACATATCTTAGATCGAAAAGTTCCTTTCCAGTGGGCCCGTCAGCATAGTTGTGGCGAAGCACGGCATAGGTTGCAAACAGCGATGCGAACAGGATGCAGTCTGTCATCAGGTATATCCAGAAGCCAAACAGCGCATTCTCCTTGCCATCATGATGTTCCTCATGATGTGTATGCAAATGATCAGCGGTCAACGTGGTAGCGCTCATTTCAATTATCCTTGAGTAATCATGTCGTGGTGTGAGAGGCCGGAAGGGCCGGATGAGGCGGCCTGGGCGCCGTTCTTCTCGATGCGTGCGACTTCTTCGGCGCTCAGCATGTAATCAACATTTTCGTCGCTGGCACGCATCACGATTGCAGCCATGATGGCCAGCGTGCTTGCAATCACCATCCACCAGATATGCCATACGATGGCAAAACCGAAAACGAAGGTGAATGCGCCGATGGCTACGCCCACTCCGCTGTTGCGCGGCATGTGTATCGGGCTGTAAGGTGCTTCTGCGCGGTGTGGTATGCCGTGTTCCTTCATGTAGGCCAGCGCATCCAGCGATTCCACATGCGGCACTTTGGCGAAATTATAGAAAGGCGGAGGAGAGGTGACCGACCATTCCAGTGAATGGCTGTCCCAGATGTCGCCCGTTGTATCGCGTAATGCTTCGCGGTTCTTGATGCTCACATAAAGCTGTGCTGCCTGGCAGAAGATGCCGTAGCTGATCAGGATGGTGCCTGCAAGCGCGATCAGGAGGTATGGCTGCCAGATCGGGTTGTCGTAATGAACCAACCGACGCGGCATGCCCATGAAGCCCAGAGCATAGAGCGGCATGAACGCGAGATAGAATCCGCCCAGCCACGACCAGAATGCGCGGCGACCCCATTTTTCATCCAGCTTGAAGCCGAACATCTTGGGGAACCAGAATGAGTATCCTGCGAAGTAACCGAACAGCGCGCCTGGGATCAGCATGTTATGGAAATGCGCAACCAGAAACTCGGTGTTGTGCAGCACAAAGTCTGCGCCGGGAACGGAGAGCAGAACCCCTGTCATTCCGCCTATGGTGAACGTGATGATGAAGCCTATGCTCCACAGCATCGGTGTGGTGAATTCAATGCGGCCGCGATACATCGTGAAAAGCCAGTTGAATATTTTTACACCGGTGGGTACTGCGATGATCATTGTGGCGATGCCAAAAAACGAGTTCACGTCCGCGCCTGCGCCCATGGTGAAGAAGTGGTGCAGCCAGACGATGAAGGAAAGAAAGGCAATCGCGATGGAGGCGTAGACCATGGACGCATAGCCGAACAGCCTCTTGTGCGAGAAGGTCGATACCACTTCGGAGTAGATGCCGAAAGCCGGCAGAATCACGATGTAGACCTCGGGATGACCCCAGACCCAGAACAGGTTGGTGAACATCATCTGATTTCCGCCCATGCCGGCCGTAAAGAAATGCATGTCCAGATAGCGGTCTAGCGTGAGCAGGAACAGGGTGACGGTGAGAACCGGGAACGAGAGCATGATGAGCACGGTAGTCACGAGGATGGTCCAGGTGAACACGGGAATTTTCATCATCGACATGCCGGGTGCACGCATTTTTATGATGGTCACGAAAAAATTGATCCCAGTGAGCAGCGTGCCGATGCCGCCGAGCTGCAGGCTCCACATCCAGTAATCCACGCCGGAACCCGGGCTGAATTGTATTTCAGACAACGGGGGGTATCCAGACCAGCCTGCTTGTGAGAAGTCCCCAACTGCCAATGACACCATCACCAAACCGGCGCTGGCCACGGTGAGCCAGAAGCTCACGGAATTCAGGAATGGGAAGGCGACATCACGGGCGCCGATCTGCAAGGGCACGACGTAGTTCATCAGGCCGATGAAGAAGGGCATGGCCACGAAGATGATCATGATCGTGCCATGCGCACTGAAAATCTGGTTGTAGTGTTCAGGTGGCAGGAATCCCTGACCCAATCCTTCCGCATAGGCCTGATGGATGCGCATCATGATGGCATCCGAGAAACCGCGCAGCATCATGACGACGGCCAGAATGATGTACATCACACCTATGCGCTTGTGATCCACGCTGGTGAGCCATTCCCGCCAGAGGTATCCCCATTGACCCTGCTGGGTGACCCAGCCGAGTATCAAAAGGCCTATCAGCGCTGAAATGCCCAATGCGCTCATGATAATAGGGTTGGTATATGGAATGGCCGACAACGTCAGTTTTCCGAAAAGTGCCGATTCGAACATGGTGGTATCCTCTACTTTTGTGCCTGCATCAGGCGGGTATGGTTCTCGTGGGATGCAGACATCTGGCTCATCGACTCGCTTGGCGCATATTTCTGCAGGATGGTTTGAAAGAGTCCGGGCTCAACGTTGGCGTAGTAAGCTGGCTTGTCATTTTCGCTGGGCTCTTCCAGTTGCTTGAAGCGGCTGCCGTCTAGGCTTTGACCTATTGTCTTGGTCTCTTTGAGCCAACTCTGGAAGGCTTCAGGGGTGGTTGCTTCGACTTCGAAATTCATGCCCGAAAATCCTTCGCCGCTGAATTGGGTGTTGAGGCCTCTATATGTGCCAGCCGTATCGGCAAGCAGGTTGAGTTCGGTCTGCATGCCGGCCATCGCATAGATCTGCCCGCCCAGGCGCGGTAGGAAAAAGGAGGTCATGACAGAATCTGATGTGATGTGAAAGGTAACTGGCGTACCGACCGGCATGACCAGCTTGTTGACTGTCGCCACACCTTGTTCAGGGTAGATGAAGAGCCATTTCCAGTCCATCGCGACCACCTCCACGACCATGGGTTTGACTGCTGAGGCCAATGGTTTCTCGGGAGTCAGCGCATGCGTGGAGCGCCATACAAGGATGCTCAATATCAATACGATGATTGCAGGCACCGTCCATACTACGGCTTCAATCGCATGGGAATTGTCCCATTTGGGCGTATAGCTTGCGTCCTTGTTGCTCGCCCGGTATTTCCAGGCAAAGGCGAAGGTCATGATGATCACGGGTATCACCACGATCAGCATCAAGCCGAAGGCAGTCAGGATGAGGTGCATTTCATCCGCAGCGATGGGGCCTTTAGGGTCTAGCAGCGCCCAGGGACTGTTGCCGCAGTCTCCTTCGCAGGCGTATCCCAATCCGGGATACAGGAACAGCGGCAAGAGTTTGATCCACAGTTTTTTCATGGCATTTGCAATATGATTAAAATTTCGCGGGTTCTACTTATTATCGAGAGCAACTCTTGCACATCCATCGCTTCAATTTCTGATTTGACGCATGTGCTGTCACTTCGTTCATTATATATAATAAAATGCTAATAAGATTGATGTTGCGCAATAATCGTTAACATTTCATATGGTTAACGATCCAAATAGCTTTTTGGAAATAAGGGTTTCCATTAGGACCGAATTTCAAAGTGATGGAACTGCAGGGATGCGGCTTAAGGCTTGAGGCTTGAGGCTGGTGCGAGGAGGATGGAGGGCAAAAAAACGGCGGTCTAGACCGCCGTTGTAAAATTTTCCGACAGACCGTCAATCTGACCGGATTTGGAGAAAACCTAGGTTCGTTAAGCGGCTAGCCCCGCATACACATTCTGCACGTCGTCATCGGCGTCGATTGCTTCCAGAAATGCTTCGACTTCTTCGCGTTCGGCATCGTTCAACGTCAGCGGATTCCGAGGCCGGTAACCCAGTTGCGCTGATTGCACGGTGAAGCCGAAATTGGGCAGCGCACGGCATACCGTATCCAGATCGGCAGGCTCAGTCAAAAACAGCATCGCACCTTCATCGGAAGGTTCGAAATCCTGTGCGCCAGCTTCGATGGCGGCAAGCTCCGCATCCGCACCCTTGGTGCTGGGCAAGGCTTCTATCATGCCCAGATAATCGAAGTCCCACGAAACCGAGCCTGAGGCGCCAAGCTGGCCCTTGCGAAACAGCACGCGTATGTTGGGGTAGGTGCGGTTGACATTGTCTGTCAGGCATTCGACGATCACCGGCACGTGATGCGGGGCAAATCCTTCATAGGTCAGCCGCTCGAGACTCATGCCTCCGTCGAGCAGGCCTGCCCCTTTCTTGATGGCTCGCTCCAGCGTTTCCTTGGGCATGGATGCCTTTTTCGCCTGTTCAACCACGAGTCTCAAGCGTGGGTTCATGTCGGGGTCGGCGCCTGCTCGGGCAGCGACCATGATTTCCTTGGACAGTTTGCCGAAGATGCGCCCCTTGGCATTTGCGGCGATTTCCTTGTGTCTGGCTTTCCACTGTGCGCCCATTGCATTCTCTAATTGGATATTGATATAGAGGCTATCTTGCCTCAACTGCAAGAATGTATCAATCATCGTCAACCCAAAATGCTGCTGCCGCAGCGCGTATGTGCTGCTAAAATGCGGGACGAGTTCAATCACATTCTATGAGCCATGCAACGTACTTCTGAAAAAATGACCAGCACGGAGCGTATTGCCAGCATCGGTCTTGCGAGCATTTACGGCCTGCGCATGCTGGGACTGTTCATCATCCTGCCGATCTTTGCGCTGTATGCCTCGAAACTTCCGGGCGGGGACAGCCATCTGCTGATGGGCATCGCGCTGGGCGCCTATGGGTTGACGCAGGCAGTTCTGCAAATTCCGGCCGGCTGGATGTCCGACCGATACGGGCGCAAGCCCATCATCTACATCGGCCTCTTGATGTTCGCGCTGGGCAGTTTTGTTGCGGCCTTTGCGGGCAGCATCTACTGGGTGATCGCAGGCCGAGCGATCCAGGGGGCAGGGGCGATCAACGCAGCGGTGATGGCGCTCACTGCCGACCTGACCCGCGAGGAACATCGCACCAAGGCGATGGCGATGATAGGCATGACGATAGGCGTGACCTTTTCCCTGTCGCTGGTTCTTTCGCCGCTGCTCAATGGCATGTTGGGCGTACCTGGCATTTTTGCGCTGACTGGGGTGCTTGCATTGCTGGCGCTTGTCGTCGTGCGCTTTGTGATTCCCAATCCGGCGATCACACACTTCCATAGCGACACGGAAGCGAGTGGCAGCAAATTTGCCGAGGTGCTGAAGAACCGAGACCTGTTGCGGCTGGACTTCGGTATCTTCTCGCTGCATGCGATCCTGATGTCGGTGTTCATGCAAGTGCCTTTCGTGCTCGAAAAAAACGGTCTTGCCGTGTCGCAGCACTGGAAAATCTATCTGCCGGTGATGCTGGCGGCCTTTGCGTTGATGGTGCCGCCTATCATCATCGCCGAAAGCCGCGGCAAGATGAAACAGGTATTCGTCGGCGCGGTTGCGCTTGCGGCATGCGGACAACTGGTGCTGATGCTGATGCAGAACAGCCTGTGGGGCTTGTCGGCGGCCCTGCTGATTTTCTTTACAGCCTTCAATGTGTTGGAGGCGACATTGCCCTCGATGATCTCCAAGGTCGCGCCGCTGGCCGCCAAGGGAACGGCGATGGGCGTATACAGTAGTGTGCAGTTTCTGGGCGCATTCTTCGGCGCATCGGTGGGCGGGGCGTTGATGCAGTTTGTCGGCGGGAATTCCGTGTTTGTCTTTGCGATCTTGCTGCTGCTGGTGTGGCTTGCGGTGGCTTCCAGCATGAGGCCGTTGGCTCTGGTGCGCACAAAACTGTATCATTTGGGACAGATGAGCGCTGCGCAAGGTGCGCAATTGCAACAGACGCTCTCGCAACTGCAGGGTGTGCGCGAGGCGCTGGTGGTGGTGGCGGAAGGCATGGTCTGTCTCAAGGTTGAGATGCAGGGCTTTGATGAGCAGGCGGTAGAGCGGCTTGTGACGCCGGCCGCCAACGGTTCATTGGGCGATGATTGAACCGGATTCGCAATTATTAATTATTGCACTCACCCGCAAAACGGGTAAATAAATATCCAGTGATTGGCCTAGGACCGGGTGAAAATTTGCAATGACAGTGTTTCCTTTCCGTTTTTTTCATATTCGTTGTTCAGCACTTTTAAACACATTTTTGGATCAACAAACATCGAGAGGCTAGTAGAGCAGATACCGGGCTCGCTGAGCCGTGAATTCGTTGATTCTGTTCTGCCATTGCGACGAGATGGTCTTCGGATCCTGCCCATTGGTAATGGCCTGCAAGACGCTGCGTGAGCCCACCATGCCTGCAATTTCATGAATATAAAATTGCGCGGGATAAAGCTGATGAAGCGCGCTTGCTATTTCCACACCCAGCAACGGCGAATCCAGCGCATGGCGATCAATCAGCAGGATGCGCACGCCATGGCACGGCTGATTTTTGTAACGGCTGGCATCAGGCGTAAAATCCGCGGGTATGAAAAAAACACCCGTAATTCCGCGCAGGTTCAGCGTGTCGGCAAGCACTTTGCCATCGATCCACGGTGCGCCAAGCAGTTCAAAAGGAGTGTCGGTGCCACGCCCGACGCTTAAATTTGCGCCTTCCACCAGACCCACGCCGGGATACAACGTGGCTTCGGTAAGTGTGCGCAGATTGGGGGATGGGCTGATCCATTTTAAGCCGGTGTCGTCGTACCAGTCGTGCCGCTGGTAGCCGCACATTTTGATGACATGGAGCTTCGCACCGATGCCGCCCTGGACATTGAAAAGCTCGGCCAGTTCGCCTATGGTCATGCCATGCCTCACTGGGAGTGGAAAATAAGAGGTGAATGATGTCATGTCAGCATCGAGTACCGGACCTTGCACAATATCGGCCGTGATAGGGTTCGGGCGATCGAGAACATAAAAATCGATATTGTGGTGGGCGGCAGCTTCCATGGCATAGGCCATGGTTGTGGCATAGGTGTAGAAGCGCACGCCGACATCCTGTATATCGAACACCAGGGCGTCGAGTCCCTTGAGCATTTCGTCTGTCGGCCGTTTGACGTCCCCATAGAGGCTGTATATTGGCAGCCCTGTCAGCGTGTCCGAGTTTGATGCAATCTTTTCATCCAGATTGCCGCTGATGCCGTGTTCCGGGCTGAAAATCGCAATGAGTTTTATGTCATGCGCCTTGTATAATAGATCGACGTTACGGTTACCTAGGGCATCGACACCGGTCTGGTTGGAGATAATGCCGACGCGCATGCCTTTCAGGGGCGCAAAATCTTCAGCCTCCAGCACATCCAGTCCAGTCAAGACTTTTGCGGCAGGATGGATCTCAGGATGCGCAGTTGCAAATTTGAAGTAAAAGGATAACGCAGGACGGGCAGCAAGTATCCTGTCAGCTGATTCAGGGGGCAGTGCATCGGATAAGATCGCCAATACGCCTCTGCGCAGAGGGTTGGCATCCCCCTTGCCATATGGATGTACACGGTTGCTCAGCACGATGAGGAAGGTTTTGCTGACAGGATCAATCCACAGCATCGTCCCGGTGTATCCGTAGTGCCCATAGGATCCTACAGCAGGAAGCTGTTCCCGATTGGGTGCGAATGGCGCCCCAAGACCCCATCCCAGCCCCCGCAATTTTGTATTGCCGGGAGGAGACTGAGGGATGGTCATTTCTTCCACGGATTTACGGCTTAAAATCCGAACCCCATGCCAGCGTCCGCCGCCCAGCATCATCTGGGCAAAGCGGGCAAGATCGTCGGCTGTGGAAAACAAACCCGCGTGCCCCGCAACGCCGCCCATGCGATAGGCCGCCGGGTCGTTCACCTCACCCCAGCGCAGCTTGCCGTCCATGTATTCGGTGGGCGCGATATCGGACTGGTGCATTGGCCTAAAGCCGGTTTTCTTCATCCCCAAGGGGCGGAAGATGTGTCTGGCACAATAAACATTTAGCGGTGTCCCGGAAGCACGCCTGACCAATTCGCCCAATATTTCGAAATTGATGTCGCTGTAGAGATAATCCTGACCCGGAGGAAAGACGGGTTTTTCAGCAACGATATGTTCCATTGCAGCACGATAGCCTGACCAGTTTGAGTCCAGGTCGGCGCGCAGACCGGAATAATGTGTCAGCAGCTGCCGAATGGTGATGCTGCCTTTGCCATTTTTGGCAAACAGTGGCCAGTATTTTGCAACCGGTGCGTCAAGGCGGATTTTTCGACGCTCGACAAGCTGCATGATGGCGGTTGTTGTTGCAACTACTTTGGTTAATGACGCGAGATCAAAGCGGGTGTCTATTGTCATCGGTAGCGGATCGGGTTGCAGTGCAAGCTTGCCATAAGCTTCCCGATAAAGAATGTTTGTTCGGTTGCCGACCAGCACGACGGCACCGGGGATATGGCCTGACTGAATTTCAATGCCAGCAAGCTCGGCTATAGGTGCCAACCCGGCCATACCCTGGGCGCTCAGCCCCAAAGGGATGAAGAGCAACAGTATGGTGATCCACACCTTCACTTTGTTTCCGGAATAACCGGAGGTTTCGGCTGCAAACCTTCCCGGGTGTAAACATTGTGCGGATTCCACAACATCCATCCGTCGCTGCCCAAGCTTTCTGCCGCATCAATCTGCGCCCGGATTTGCTCGCCCTTGAATGGTGTTCTATCAAAAGCGTAGTCGCGAAATGCCTGGAGCCATGGCCTGAAGCGTATTCCCGGCAGCTTTGTGCGCTGCTTTGCCTTTTCAAGGGAGAAGTAGACGATTTCGTTCGGGTGATGTACCGGATCTGGATAGCCCGGAATGCCGAACTGAAATCCGGATGGATAGAGCATGGGTGACATATAGTCCAGAACGGTTGCCAGGTTTTCCAGTTTCTGGCCTATGTAAGTATCGTTGGTATTCCACGACACATATCCGAAGACATCCGCTGCGAGAAAAACGTTGTAGGGTATAAGCCTTTCTCGCGCATCATAAAGAAAGTCTGAAATGGCACCGACCCGATTTTCTTCTGTGTTCGGCTCAGAATAGACAAGTCCTGTTGCATCGGGGAATCTGACGTAGTCGAACTGAATTTCATCAAAACCGGCACGTGCTGCCTCGATAGCCAGATCGATGTTGTAGTCCCATACTGTTTTGCTGAAGGGATTGCTCCATGCCAGTCCCTCCCTGTCTTTCCAGATGGCTCCTCCCGCAGTTCTGACAGCAAGATCGGGTTTTTTCATGGCTAACGGATCATCTTTAAAAACGACGATTCTCGCGATGAGATAGATGCCATTTTCATGCAGATTGCTCACCAAAGAATGGATGTCCTTGATGGTGATTATTTTTTGCGCGCCGACTTCTGTTGCAAGGGGTGTCGAACTCTTGAAGGCAACTCTGCCCATGTCATCTTTTAGGTCAATTACCAGTGAGTTGAGTTCGGTGTCATGAATGAGACTCAGCGCCGATACACGCAGCTGCTTGTTTCCAATGCCGAAGAGTGAAAGATAGAGCGCCCTGGGGAGAAAAGGGTCCAGGAGAATCGGAGCATTAAGGCTCAGGGTGTTTGTTTTTGCCTCGGAGCGCAAGTGCCCATATGCCCTGAGACCTAGCGAATCGCCATCGCCTTCAATTTGAAATTTTCCTGCATTGTCTGTGCGCACGACATTATTGCCGAGTGTGACAAAAGCACCATCGATCGGCTTTCTGGTCGACGCATCGATGATAGTGCCGTTATAGCTGGTTGCAATCGCGGAATTCAGCAAGGCTGAAAAGAGGGGTAAAACAAGAAAAAAGCGCTGGATAGTTTTCACGGCTTGTTGTTGAGGTGTCATGGCGATGAGAACAGTTTTTTAAATACCCTGCCTTGCACCTGATCGGTCATCAGATAACGGGGCAAAGCCATCAAGTTGTCGGAGCGTTTAGCTGAGCGCCTTTCAATCGTGAAACCGGCGATATAACCAGCCTGCCTGGCATTATTAATCAGATCGTCATCATAAATGCCAAATGGCCAAGCAAGCATGTTGACATGAATATTTAGTCTCCGTTCCAACACATCTTTTGATTTACTCATTTGCATGTGGACAAACTTTTCATATTCACTCGCGTTAAGGTGCATTTTTTCTTTCTTGAAATTAGGGTGCCAAAAGGTGTGCGACTGTATGTCGACGAGACCGCTATCTTGCATCTTTTGCAACTGCTGCCAGGTCATGGCATAGTTCGCTTTGGATATAGCAGATGGGTAGATGAACAATGTGACCGGGATATGATAACGGCTGATGAGCGGAAACATGTCTGTAAAAACTGATTTGTGCCCATCATCAGCGGTGATGACGACAGATCGTGCAGGCGGAGGGGGCGCATCGCCGGCCAGATAGTCTGTCAGGCGTCGCAAAGGAATGATGGTATAACCATTCGTTCGCAGATATTCAAGGTGAGACGCAAAAACCGATGTTTTGACGGTCATTGAATCCGCAACCACTGGCCCGAATCGATGGTAGACCAGAATGGGATAAGCATTGTTTGATTCAGCGCCAAATGAAAATCCAACTGGTTGAGCGAGCAGCAATGACAGTAGGACCAAGCAAGTATGCCATATTTTTTTCATGTCAGGCCCGTCCATTGTGTTGTGACTCAAGCTTTCATGAGCCGCCCATCCAGATTGAGCAAAAGCCAGAAAGAGGTTGGCTGTTATTGTACCTGGGCAAGTACTATAGGCTCATTTCGTGGCGTGGCATTAGTCTCTCCATTTGGTACGCCCAAGATGATCGG
Source organism: Pseudomonadota bacterium (assembly GCA_021787435.1). Lineage (GTDB taxonomy): Bacteria > Pseudomonadota > Gammaproteobacteria > Burkholderiales > Gallionellaceae > Gallionella. Next base: position 32,409 of record JAJYLY010000022.1, read on the forward strand.
TACGACAGCGCTGAATTCAGCTGGGATGCCGAGCTTATCTTTGATCTGCAGTGTGTTTAGCGCGGCCACAGCAGAACCGATGACGCAGCTGCCTAATCCTAAAGCGCAGGCTGCAAGCATCAGATTTTCAGCGGCCAGCCAGCAATCTGCTTCAACGAACGTGCTGGATGGTTTGGTGCAAAGAACAATGAGCGTGCCTGCGTCATGAAATATATTGAAGTCCGGGTTGGCGAACATTTCAGATGCATGTGTACTTGTCTGGTGGGAACGATGCAATCTTCCAATAATGAAGTGGCTTGGCAAGATCGGATATCTGTTTCAGAACTTGTTTGTTCCGTACCACGACGAATGCCCAGGATTCTTCATGCATGGCAGTCGGCGCACGGACAGTTGCTTCCAGCAGTTTTTAAATGGTGCTGCAGTCAACTTCATTCGGCGCGTAGGAACGCACGGAACGCCGTGCAAGAATGGCTTCGAATATGGCGAATTTTAGTATGAAGTGCAATTTTGAGTAACGCAGGCCAGGTAGGCGAGATGCGGTAGCATCCATGCCCTTTGACCGGCAAGTCGAAATTACACGAAATGAACTACACACACCTCACCCGAGAAGAACGATACCAGATTTACGCCTTAAAGAAAGCAGGACACAAGC
>JAJYLY010000023.1 GCA_021787435.1 Pseudomonadota bacterium
GGTCGCGAAATTGTGCTGATACTGTTGCTGAAGGTCGTTCTGATCTTTGCGATCTGGTGGGTATATTTCCGCACCCCAGAAGTCCCCAACGCAGAACAGGTCAGCCACGCGCTGCTTGCTCCTGCCATCCAACAAGGAGTGAATGCAAATGATCAGCACTGAACTGGTGGATCTGTCGCGGCTGCAGTTTGCGGTGACCGCACTTTATCATTTTCTGTTCGTGCCGCTGACCTTGGGCATGACCTTTCTGCTGGTCACGATGGAGCTGACCTATCTGGTCACGGCACGTGAGATATACAAGGATATGGTGAAGTTCTGGGGCAAGCTGTTCGGCATCAACTTTGCACTAGGGGTGACCACGGGCATCACGATGGAGTTCCAGTTCGGCACCAACTGGGCGTATTACTCGCACTATGTGGGCGACATCTTCGGCGCGCCCCTGGCGATCGAAGGGCTGATGGCGTTCTTTCTGGAATCGACCTTCATCGGGCTGTTCTTCTTCGGCTGGGACAAGCTTGGCAAATGGAAGCACTTCATGGTGACGGTGCTGATGGCGGTGGGCTCTAACCTGTCAGCACTGTGGATACTGATTGCGAACGGCTGGATGCAGAATCCGGTGGGCTCGGATTTTTCATTCGTGTCGATGCGCATGGAGATGGCCAACTTCTGGACCATCGTGTTCAACCCGGTGGCGCAGGCGAAATTCGTGCACACCGTTTCGGCAGGCTATCTGACCGCCTCGCTGTTCGTGCTGGGGATTTCGAGCTATTACCTGTTGAAGGGCCGGGATCTCGACTTTGCCAGGCGCTCGTTCCGGGTTGCCGCGGGATTCGGTTTTGCGTCCGCGCTGTCGGTGATCGTGCTGGGCGACGAGTCGGGCTATACGGTGGGAGAGGCGCAGCAGACCAAGCTTGCGGCGATCGAGGCGATGTGGCACACGGAGCCTGCGCCGGCTTCCCTGGTCGCGTTCGCGCTGCCCAACGAGGAGACCCGGCGCAACGATTACGAGATCAGGATACCCTATGTGCTGGGCCTGATTGGCACGCGCTCCCTGACCGGCACGATACCGGGGATTAGCGAAATCAAGGAAAGGAACCGCCAACGCATCATCGATGGTGTCTTAGCGGTGAAGGCGCTGGAGGCGTTGCGCCGTGACAAGCACGATGAAGCGGCGCTGAAGGTGTTCAACGAGCACAAGGCCGACCTGGGCTTTGGCCTGCTGCTGAAGAAATACACGGCGGATGTATCAACTGCGACACCGGAGATGATACAGCAGGCGGTGGACAGCACCGTGCCCAAGGTCGCACCGATGTTCTTCGGTTTTCGCGTGATGGTGGCGCTGGGCTTTGGCATGCTGGCGCTTTTCTCGCTCGCATTGCTGTATTCGATCAAGGGCAATTTCATGGAGAAGAAATGGCTGCTGCGCTGGGCGCTGCTGTTCATCCCCGCACCCTGGATTGCGGCAGAGCTTGGCTGGGTGGTTGCGGAATATGGGCGCCAGCCGTGGACGATCTACGGCGTGCTGCCCACGCATCTGTCGGTGTCGAATCTCACGCCATCCAACATCTACGGTTCGCTGGCAGGCTTTGTGGCTTTTTATACCCTGCTGCTCGTCATCGAGATGTATCTGATGGTCAAATACGCGCGCCAAGGCCCGTCCAGTCTGGGCACGGGCAAATATCACGGCGAAGCCGCCTACGCACAAGGAGCACGATAATGGATTACGAGACACTGAAACTGGTCTGGTGGCTGCTGGTGGGCGTACTGCTGATCGGCTTTGCGGTGATGGACGGCCACGACATGGGCGTGGGTGCACTGTTGCCATTTGTCGGCAGGAACGATGTGGAGCGGCGCGTGGTGATCAATACCGTCGCACCGCACTGGGACGGCAACCAGGTGTGGTTCATCACCGCAGGGGGCGCGATATTTGCGGCCTGGCCGCTGGTGTATGCGACCGCCTTCTCGGGGTTCTACTGGGCGATGATGGCGGTGCTGTGGGCGCTGTTCTTTCGCCCGGTGGGATTTGATTACCGCTCCAAGCTGCAAAACCCGACCTGGCGCAACACCTGGGACTGGGGTCTGTTCATCGGCGGGGCGGTGCCGCCGATCATCTTCGGCGTGGCGTTTGGCAATCTCTTGCTTGGTGTGCCGTTCCAGTTCGACGACACGCTGCGCTCGACTTACACGGGCACGTTCTGGCAGCTGCTCAACCCGTTTGCACTGCTCTCGGGCGTGGTGAGTCTGTCGATGATCGTGTTTCAGGGGGCGAACTTCCTGATGCTGCGCACCGAAGGGGACATCAGCCGCCGCGCGAAAACGGCGAGCCTGATCTTTGGGGCGGTGACGTTTGTGACGTTTGCGCTGGCGGGGCTGTGGGTGATGAACGGCATAGAGGGCTATGCGATCACGAGTCACATTGACCCGAACGCACTGCCTGATCCGCTGGACAAGACGGTGATCCGGGAAGCGGGCGCGTGGATGCACAACTATGCGCTGTATTCATGGGCGAAATGGGTGCCGCTGACGGCGTTCATTGCGATCGCGGCGGGCATGCTGGCTGCGCGCATGAACAGGCCCGGGGCGGCGTTCATCGCGTCGTCGGTGGCGTGCGGCGGCATCATCGCCACGGCGGGGGTGTCGATGTTCCCGTTCGTGATGCCCTCGTCTCTGGATCCGCGCTCGAGCCTGACGGTGTGGGACAGCGTGTCGTCACAGATGACGCTGGGGCTGATGCTGGGGGCGACGGTGATCTTCATGCCGCTGATCATCTTCTACACCTCATGGGCGTACAAGGTGATGCGCGGCAAGGTGACGGTCGAATACATCAAGGCTCATGACAAGTCTGTTTACTGAATTCTGAAGGAGAACGTTATGTGGTATTTCGCGTGGATACTCGGTGTCACCCTGGCCGTGCTGCTGGCCTCGATGGCGGCCACGATGTGCGACGCAAAAGAATGCGCGATGGAAGAGGCTAAGCGCGGAGGGAAATGATTGCTGTGAACCTTTGAATGGCCGGCAGTCTTACTACATGCTGTCGGCGATTGCCGCTATCGTGACCGCGGCCGCAGCAAGCCAACCGAGTTCGGCAACAAACTTGGTATCTTCTTTCGACAGCTTTTGATTGCTCTTGATCTTGCCTTCCAGCACATTAAGTTCAGACTGCAGCTGTTTCAGCTTACCCTGCTGGGCGCTAAGTTCATTCAACTTTTCCTGTCTGGTCTTGAACAGGTTTTCAGCGGGTTCTTTCGATTCCATGATAGCGGCCTCCAGATGATGAAGAATGGGCTTGTCGTCTAATCAAGCTGATGGGGATTAAATCATGCGATGCACATTTCTCATATAGGCCAGAATATCTATGTACTCAGACAAGGTAAATGAACAACGTTTTTCAAGCATGGATCGTTTATTCAACCAACGACTTTTCATCGACAGAGGGAAGTGGTTGATCTTCGCTGGGCTGTTCAAACTTTGAAGCTGTTTTTTTTAAGAGCTTTTCAGCCTGCTTCTTTTGCCGTGCCAGCTCTTTTTGGCGTTTCTCGTAGGTGTAGTTTGTTTTTGCCATGTCAGTTCGGGTGCTTTATAAGTGTTTGCTATTTGCCGCGCCGCACCGAGGGTTTGGGCGAGAACAGCGCAGGTTGCGGCATCGCCTGATGGCGAGCGGCTTCGGATAGGTATTTGGCTGGTTCCGGTTTTGCCTGTGTCCGTGAGGGAGGATGCGATTGCCCCGGTGTTTTGGCACCTTGGGGCTTGGCTGCCACGGGATTGCGAGGTTTTGCGGCCTGCCCCTGCGGACGATTGCCTTTGGCAGGCGTGTGGCGTTTCTGTCCCTGTTGCGGACGGGGAGGGCGCGGCGCTTCAGCAGGAATATGTGTGGGCGGCACGAAGCTGTCTATCGTTACCCTTGGAATCTGGGTCTTGATCAGGCGTTCGATGTTTTTGAGATGCTGTAGCTCCTCGCTGTCCACCAGCGAGATCGCCGAACCGTTGCTGCCCGCGCGCCCCGTTCTGCCGATGCGGTGCACATAGTCTTCCGGTATGTTGGGCAATTCGAAGTTGACTACATGCGGAAGCATGTCGATGTCCAGGCCGCGCGCAGCGATGTCTGTTGCAACCAGCACAGGCAGCGTGCCATCCTTGAACTGAGACAGCGCCTTGGTGCGTGCAGCCTGACTCTTGTTGCCGTGAATCGCGGCCGCAGGTATTCCGTCGCTGTTGAGTTTTTCGGCCAATCGGTTTGCACCGTGCTTGGTGCGGGTGAACACAAGCACCTGTTTCCAGTCATTGTGCTTGATGAGGTGCGAGAGCAGATGGCTCTTGAGTTTCTGCGCGATCATATGCACGCTTTGCGAGACAAGCTCCGAGGTGGTGTTGCGGCGCGCCACTTCGACAAATCCGGGGTTGTGCAGCAGGCCGTCGGCCAGCGTCTTGATTTCTTCAGAGAAGGTCGCCGAGAAAAGCAGGTTCTGGCGCTGTTTGGGCAGCAGCGCCAAGATTTTACGAATGTCGCGGATGAAACCCATGTCCAGCATGCGGTCGGCTTCATCCAACACCAGAATTTCCACCGAAGATAGATCCAGCGTCTTTTGTCCGACATGATCGAGCAGGCGCCCCGGTGTTGCTACCAGTATGTCGATCTGGGAGCGCATCGCCTTGATCTGAGGATTGATGTTTACGCCGCCGAACATCACTTCTGATTTGAGTGTAAGGTATTTGCCATAAGTCTTTACCGACTCTTCCACCTGGGCTGCAAGTTCGCGTGTAGGTGTAAGTATCAGGCAGCGCGGCGCGCCTGCGCGCGGGTGGGCGGCAGGTTTTGTGCTCAGGCGCTGCAGGATGGGCAGGGTGAAGCCAGCGGTTTTGCCGGTTCCTGTCTGTGCGCCGGCCAGCAGATCGCCGCCTTTCAGCACCAGCGGAATGGCCTGTGCCTGAACGGGGGTAGGGTGGGTGTAACCCGAGTCGTTGATGGCGCGCATCAGGGGTTCGGCCAGATTCAGCCCGGCAAATGTTGTAACGGTATTATTGTTTGTCAAGGTGTAGCTCCTGCGGCAGCCTGTCGATCAAATTGAACGACACCAATCCGGGCGGACGAAATATGCGATCGAAAGATCGGGAATGTTGTAATGAAGAGGTCGCAGCGTTGATTGGTTTTACGCAGGACTGAGTCATTATACATGATTTGTGAATTTTTCGCGTGCAGAAAATATTCCAGGCTGCGCTTGTGATGCAGCCTCGGGTATAATGCCTGTTTCTTAATTCTTTTGATAGGATACGCCATGCCAATCTATGCTTATGCCTGTTCCAGCTGCGGCTTGCAGCAGGACGTGATGAGAAAAATGAGCGATGCGCCGCTCAATACCTGTCCGGAATGCGGCAAGGATACTTTTGCCAAACAGCTGACGGCAGCCGGTTTCCAATTAAAGGGCAACGGATATTATGTGACTGACTTCAAGGACAAGCCCAAGGCAGAGTGCGCCCCCTGTGGCAATGCAGGGTCCTGTGCTGCAGCCGGCAACTAATCGATGAAAAAATTTCTTGTCACGGGACTTCTGGTCTGGGTGCCGCTGGGCATTACATTCTGGGTGCTGAACCTGATCATCACCACGATGGATCAGAGCCTGCTGCTGCTGCCAAGAAAGTGGCATCCAGACGTGTGGCTGGGCGTGCATATCCCCGGCCTGGGCATCATTCTGACCCTGGGCGTGGTGCTGCTGACAGGGCTTCTGATCCGCAATGTGTTCGGGCAGCGGCTGTGGGCGGCGTCCGAGATGGCGATGCAGCATATTCCCTTTGTCGGCAATATTTACAAGGGGGTGAAACAGGTCAGCGATACCCTGTTGTCAGGAAATGGCAATTCATTCCGCAAGGTATTACTGGTGCGTTATCCGCATCCGGAGGCTTGGTCGCTGGCGTTCCAGACAAATGTGCCGAACGTGGTGCAGGGCATACTCGACGAGGAGCATGTCGCGGTTTTCATACCCACGACACCAAGTCCCGTGAACGGATTTTATTTTTTCGTGCGCAAGTCCGACACCATCGTATTGGACATGACGGTGGATGTGGCATTGCGCTCCATCGTTTCGATGGGCGTGGTGTCCGATGTCGATTCAACTGCATTCCACAAGATTTATACACCTAACTAATTAAATATCATGCGTACACATTATTGCGGCACACTCAATACAGACCAGCTAGACCAGACCGTCAGCCTTTGCGGCTGGGCGCACCGTCGGCGCGATCACGGCGGCGTAATTTTCATCGATCTGCGCGACCGTGAAGGGCTGGCGCAGGTGGTCTGCAATCCGGATCAGCCGGACATGTTCAGGATCGCCGAGTCGGTGCGCAACGAATATGTATTGCGTATCACGGGTCTGGTGCGTCGCCGCCCGGAAGGTTCTGCCAACAGCAACCTTGTCAGCGGCGAAATCGAGATACTGTGCCAGGAAATCGAGGTGCTGAACGTGTCGGTGACGCCGCCGTTCCAACTCGATGACGAGAATCTGTCAGAAAACGTGCGCCTGACCCATCGAGTGATCGACCTGCGCCGCCCGCATATGCAAAAGAACCTAATGCTGCGCTACAAGGTGACGAGGGCTTTCCGCAGGTTCCTGGACAGCCGCGGTTTCATCGACATCGAAACACCCATGCTGACCAAGTCCACGCCTGAAGGCGCGCGTGATTATCTGGTGCCGTCCCGCGTGCATCCAGGAGAGTTTTTTGCGCTGCCGCAGTCGCCGCAGCTCTTCAAGCAGATGCTGATGATATCGGGATTCGATCGCTATTATCAGATCACAAAATGTTTCCGCGACGAAGACCTGCGCGCCGACCGCCAGCCCGAGTTTACCCAGGTGGATATTGAGACCTCGTTTTTGAGCGAGGAACAGATTATGGCGCTTACCGAAGAACTGATGCGCACGGTATTTAAGGAGGCGATGGATGTGGATATGCCCGATCCTTTTCCCCGCATGACTTACAAGGAGGCGATGGCGCGCTTCGGTTCAGACAAGCCTGATCTGCGCGTGATGCTTGAACTCACAGAAGTCACCGATGCGATGAAGGATGTCGCGTTCAAGGTGTTTTCCAGCGTGGCGAATTCAGCCGATGGCAGAATCGCTGCGCTGCGCATTCCCGGGGGGGCGGCATTCACCCGCGGTGAAATCGACGACTACACCAAGTTCGTCAACATCTATGGCGCGAAGGGGCTGGCCTACATCAAGGTCAACGACAAGAGTCAATTGAATGAGGCTGGACTGCAATCTCCGATCGTGAAGAACCTGAGCGAGGCCGCGCTTAAAGTTGTGATCGAGCGCACCGGTGCGCAGGATGGCGACATCATTTTCTTCGGTGCGGACAAGGAAAAGATCGTCAACGATGCATTGGGTGCGCTGCGCTGCAAGATAGGTCACGAAAAGGGCCATACCAACGGGGCGGCATGGGAACCGCTGTGGGTGGTGGATTTCCCGATGTTCGAATACGACGACGAGGCGAAACGCTGGACAGCATGCCACCATCCTTTCACCTCTCCCAAGGACGAACACGTCCAGTATCTGGAAAGCGATCCCGGCCGCTGTCTTGCAAAGGCCTATGATCTGGCATTGAACGGATGGGAGCTGGGCGGCGGGTCGGTTCGCATACACAAGGAAGAAGTGCAGTCCAAGGTGTTTCGCGCGCTCAATATCAATGCGGAAGAGGCCGGGCTCAAGTTCGGATTCCTGCTCGATGCGTTGCAATATGGCGCCCCGCCTCACGGGGGGCTCGCGTTCGGTCTGGATCGCATCGTTACGATGATGACGGGTGCGGAATCGATACGCGATGTGATTGCGTTTCCGAAGACGCAGCGCGCGCAATGCCTGCTGACCCAGGCGCCAAGCGCGGTGGATGAGAGGCAACTGCGCGATCTGCACATTCGCCTGCGTCAGACCGTGCAGGCCGAGATCTCGTAATCTTGCGTTACGGCTGGCTGATATGCCTTCTGTTGCTGCTGCCGGCATGTCAGCCTGCTTCCGATGCCGGAGGTGGGCGGCATGGTGTCGAGCAGAGCGATCCGCATGAGATTACCGTTGCGGATCTTCCGCCCGAGGCACAGCAGACGCTGCGCACAATCGAGCGGGGAGGGCCTTTTGCATATGCGCGCGATGGCGTGGTGTTCGGCAATTATGAACATGAGCTGCCCAAACGTCCGCGCGGTTATTACCATGAATACACGGTGAGAACACCGGGTAAACGCAACCGCGGCATACGCCGTATCGTTGCAGGCGGGGCTGGCGAATATTATTACAGCCCGGATCATTATCAAACTTTCAGACGCATACGGGAGTAGCCATGCAAGAATCAGCTCATCGCGAAGGCGGGTATCTTTCATCCGAAAGAGATGGCTGTATGGATATCGCGCCGCATTTACGCAACCTGGCTGAAGCGGGCAGCTACAAGCTGGGTTGCAGTGTGGAGGATTTGCGCGATGCAGCCGAGGCTGCCGGATTCGTTTTGCTGGACGCGGACTTGAAGGGAATCAAGGGAAAGAAGAATCTGCTCAATGCGCTGGCTCATGCCACGGAATTTCCTGATGAATTTGGTGCGAACTGGGACGCACTGGTCGATGTGCTGTGCGATCTGTCGTGGCGTGCAGCGCCGGGCTATGTGTTGCTGCTCAAGAATGCCAGTCCCACGTTGGGGTTGTCTGCAAACGACAGGGAGATTGCGCAGGATATACTCGACGATACTGTGGTGTACTGGCGCCAGCGCAACAAGCCTTTCTGGATTTTTTTCGCATAGCCATGTCTGGAAAAAAACAGCCGGTCTCGGTGCTTGTGGTGATTTATACTTCTCCTTCGCCCTCTTCTATATCAGGGGGTTCAGGGCAGGAGCCGCCAGCGGGCCTTGATGTGTTGCTGCTGGAACGCGCTGATCATCCCGGTTACTGGCAATCTGTGACTGGCAGCCGGGAAGGCGATGAGGCGCTCTTCGATACCGCGGTGCGCGAGGTTCGCGAGGAAACGGGGCTGGATGCGGTTCGGTATGCGCTGGCCGATTGGCATTTGCAGAATACTTATGAGATATATCCGCATTGGCGGCATCGCTATCCGGATGGCGTCATGCAAAACACCGAGCATGTATTCGGCCTGCAACTGCCGGATCGTCTGGCAATTGCAATTGCGCCGCGCGAGCATCTGAATTATCAGTGGCTGCCTTGGCAGGATGCGGCGCAAAAGGTGTTTTCGCCGAGCAACCGCGAAGCGATATTGCATCTGGCGAAAATCAGGAGAATGATATGAACGATAAGCGAATCTCCATTGTTTATGACCACCCGGGTCTGGCGACTGCGGCAGCTTGGGCGGAAGTACCGTCTGAACCAACTCCAGAGGACAGGCTTGAGCTCTTCGCTCGCATCAAGCGCCTGCTGATCGAGCAGGATGCGGTTCTGCTCGCGCACTATTATGTTCATCCAGACTTGCAGGATCTGGCGGAAGCAACCGGCGGCATCGTTTCGGATTCATTGGACATGGCCCGCTTCGGGCATCAGCACAAGGCTTCCACCATCGTCGTAGCGGGCGTGCGCTTCATGGGCGAGACTGCAAAGATACTCAATCCTGAAAAGCGCGTGCTGATGCCGGATCTTGCCGCTGAATGTTCGCTTGACCTGGGCTGCCCTGCGGATGAGTTCTCCGCGTTCTGCGATGAACATCCCGATCGCACCGTGGTGGTGTATGCCAACACCAGTGCTGCGGTGAAGGCGCGTGCCGACTGGATGGTGACGAGCTCTATCGCTTTGCCATTGGTGAAACATCTGGCAGCACAGGGAAAAAAGATATTGTGGGCGCCTGACCGACATCTGGGTGCTTATGTGCAGGAACAAAGCGGCGCTGACATGTTGCTCTGGCAGGGTGCATGCGTGGTGCACGATGAATACAAGACCCGGGAACTGATCGAATTAAAGGGAAAATATCCTGATGCTGAAGTGCTAGTTCATCCGGAATCGCCACGCTCCATCATCAAGCTGGCGGATGTGGTGGGTTCTACCACCCAACTGATCAAAGCGGCGCAAAGCTCCAAAGCGCATGTGCTGATCGTTGCAACCGACAACGGCATCCTGCACAAGATGCGCGCGCTTTGTCCGGACAAGCTGTTTCTAGAAGCTCCTACCTCCGGAGTGGGAGCAAACTGTGTGAGCTGCAGCCACTGTCCGTGGATGGCGATGAATGGTCTGCAAAATTTGGCTAGGGCTCTGGAAACCGGCGGAAACGAAATACATGTTGATTCTGTAATCATCCCCCGCGCGGTGCAGCCGATCAAGCGCATGCTGGAATTTGCAAAACAGATCAATCTATCCACGCGCAGCTTGGGCAATGCGTAGGTGGAAACGACTGGAGCCCACCACCTTCATGGCGATGGGCCCCGGGCTTTATACTGCTGAAGCTATTCTGACGATTACCAGTCTGTCAGCACGATAATCGCGGGCAACACTACAATTCCAATGAAAATCCATTCTTCTATACCCATGTCAAATCTCCTCAGAAGTTATTAAACGGGAATCTATAGCGCCTTGTTGCCCTCAAATCGGGATGAGACGTAAATCAAGATTCCCTAATTCGGGAACGATTCAAACAGACTTTGTATCAATCCCATATAAATTGTACGCCTATTGAAAAAAATATGACAGGTGTGTCAGAGGGCTTGTAGTTAACGTGTGTTCATGCGCGGATGAAACCGGGTTTTGTTGACATTACGTATCGCGGTTTTTTCCACTTCGACCGCAACGAACAACAATAGCCCGAAGCAGACGATGTGCAGCCAGGCAAATGCATCAATGGATACAATTCCAAACAACTTCTGCATGAAAGGCAGATAGGTAAAGATCATCTGTATGACAGACAGCAAGGCGATGGAAAGCAGCACGTAAAAGTTTCCGGTGAAATCCTGCAGGGTACGCACGGGTGAGAGCAGATGGCGGCAATTGAACAGATAAGCCATCTCGCCAGCCACCATCGCGTTGACGGCAACGGCACGGCACGCTTCTATGCTCATGCCGCGCGCGTTCTCCCAAAGATACAAGGCGAATGAGCCGCCGGTGAGCAGCACAGAGACGAATGCAATGCGCCAGATCATGAAGCCAGACAACAGGGACTCATCACCGGAATGCGGCGGGCGCCGCATCACGCCTGCTTCGCTTTTTTCAAATGCCAAGGCGAGCGCCAGCGTGATTGCAGTAACCATGTTCAGCCACAGAATCTGCACGGGCGTAATTGGCAAGACGATGCCGGACAGGATGGCGACCAGCACCATGCCAGCTTCTCCTCCACTGGTGGGCATGATGAACACGATGGCTTTCTTGATGTTGTCATAGACAGTGCGCCCCTCTTCCACGGCGTGTGCGATGGTTGCAAAATTGTCATCGGCAAGCACCATTTCAGCCGCTTCCTTGGCGACTTCCGTTCCCTTCATGCCCATTGCAACGCCGATGTTTGCGCGTTTCAAGGCGGGCGCGTCGTTTACGCCGTCGCCTGTCATCGCGACGATCCCGCCATTGGCCTGCAATGCCTTGACCAGACGCAGTTTATGTTTCGGGCTTGCGCGTGCGTAGATGTCCACGTCTGACACCACTGCACGCAGTGCATCCTCATCCTGCAGTTCGTCTATTTCGCCACCGGTCAATGCCCTGTCATTGCCTATGTCCAGCAGAAGGGCGATGGCGCGTGCGGTCTCGACATGGTCGCCGGTGATCATCACGACGCGGATGCCAGCGGCATGGCACTCCTGCACGGCGCGGATCGCTTCCTCGCGGGGCGGATCGATGATGCCTACCATGCCCAGCATGGTAAATCCGCTCTGCATGTCTGAAAAAGTCAATTCGCGTTGCCGGCTGTCGACGGCTTTCATCGCGAAGGCCAGCACGCGCTGGCCGAGCGCACCGGACTCTTTCATCAGGCTGTGCCAGTGTTGCAGGTCAAGCGGCTCATCCTCGCCCTTGTTTCGTTGCCGGTTGCACATGGCCAGCACATGCTCGACTGCACCTTTCACGAAGATAAAGGCATGTCCTGCATGGTCGTGGTGCAGCGTCGCCATGAAACGATGCTCGGATTCGAAAGGGATAAGGTCGGTGCGCGGCAGCGACTTGTTCTCAAAAGTGGCATCCAGACCGGCTTTCAATGCCAGCGTGATGAGCGCGCCCTCTGTCGGGTCACCTGTAAGATGCCATTCATTGCCGGTCTCGCGCAACACAGCATCATTGTTGAGCAGGCCTGCCCGCAGCAAATCCAGCATGTCGGTATGTGCTGAAACTTCCCTGCCTGAAACTGAAAATCCGCCGTGCGGCGCATAGCCTGTTCCACTTATGTCGACTACCTGTGAGGCGGTCATCAGGCGCTTTGCGGTCATTTCATTGCGCGTCAGCGTGCCGGTTTTGTCGGTGCAAATCACGGTCACCGAACCCAGAGATTCGACTGCGGGCAGACGACGGATGATGGCGTTGCGTTTTGCCATGCGCTGCACACCGAGTGCAAGTGTGATGGTGAGCACGGCGGGTAGCCCTTCCGGAATTGCAGCTACCGCCATGCTGACCGCGGCTAAAAATATTTCATCTATTTTGAACTGATGTACCAACCAGCCGAACAGAAATGTCATTGCCGCCAGTGCCAGGATCGCGAGGGTCAGCCAGCGTCCGAACAATTCCATCTGGCGCAGCAATGGCGTGGTCAGCGGCTGTTCATCTTTCAGCAAGGCGCTGATGCGTCCGATTTCGGTGTTGTCCGCCGTGTCTGCCACCACGCCCGTTCCTTGGCCGTGCACTACCAGCGTGCCCGAATAGGCCATGCAGTAGCGGTCGCCGACCACGGCGCCAGCTGCAACGGGGTCGATATTTTTCTCGACTGCGCTTGATTCGCCGGTCAGCATTGCTTCTTCGATGCGCAGTTTCCTGGCCAGCAGCAGGCGCAGGTCGGCAGGCACCTTGTCGCCGGATTGCAACAGCACGATGTCCCCCGGTACCAGTGATTCGGCAGGAATGACTTCGCGCCTGCCTTCGCGCAGCACCGTTGCTTCGGGCGAGAGTATGTGTCGTATGGCATTCATGGCTTCTTCTGCGCGACCTTCCTGAATAAAGCCGATGATTGCGTTGATCACCACCACTCCCGCGATCACGCTGGTGTCGACCCAGTGCCTGAGCAGGGCTGTGACCAGTGATGATGCAAGCAGCACATAGATCAGCAGATTGTTGAACTGTGATAGGAAACGCAGTAAGGGGCTGCGGGTTTTTTGCGAACTCAGCCGGTTAAGGCCATATTGAGTAAGACGCCGCGCTGCTTCCTTTTGCGTAAGTCCCGCTTGATCGGTTTGCAGCGCATTCAGCACATCCGCACCCTGCAGGGAGTGCCAGTCGGAGGAATGTCCAGCCTGTGCCTGAATGGATGTGTTCATTTTTCTCTTTCCTGATGTTAGCAGATTAAAGAGACGGGCCTTGCGTTGCTGCGCCGAGCTTAAAAATGAAGGGGCATCATACGCTTATTTGTCTTCGCCATATCGGGAAGCTTGAGGCCGCAACAGGCGGGGCACCTGTGCGGCTAGCCTTTCAACGCCGGCGTCAGGTGCGGTGCGATGACTTGCAACAGTAAAGGATGGATGTTCGGATTGCCTGCGCAGATATGCCCGGTCTTAAGGAACTTGTCTCCTCCTGCAAGGTCGCTGACCATGCCACCTGCCTCGGTGATTAGCAGGGTGCCAGCTGCGATATCCCAGACTTTCAGGCCGGTTTCGAAGAATCCGTCATAGCGTCCTAGTGCTACCCATGCGAGATCCAACGCTGCCGAGCCTGGGCGGCGCAGCCCGGAAGTTTTCTGCATCAGGTCCTTGAATATGCCGATGTAGGCGTCCATATGTTCAAACCGGGTATATGGGAAGCCAGTGCCTATGAGTGCATCTGCCATATGAATGCGCTTAGTTACGCGCAGGCGCTTGTCGTTCAGGAACGCGCCGCGCCCGCGGGTCGCGGTGAAAAGTTCGTTCTTGGTCGGGTCATAGATCACCGCCTGGGTGATGATGCCCCTGTGCTGCAAGGCAATGGACACGGCAAACTGCGGGATGCCGTGCAGGAAGTTGGTGGTGCCATCCAGCGGGTCGATGATCCAGACATATTCAGATTCACCGTGAACGCCGCTCTCTTCTGCTAGAATTGCATGATCCGGATAGGCTTCCAGCAGTGTCTCAATGATGGTTTGTTCGGCAGCGCGGTCGACCTCGCTGACAAAATCCGCATGGGATTTTTTGGTGATGGTGAGGTGGTCGATCTTGTCTGTGCTGCGGTGTATCAGATTGCCGGCGCGACGGGCGGCTTTCACCGCGATGTTGAGCATGGGATGCATAATGGCCTTTAATTTAATGAGCAGGTGTGTCTAACCTCGTATTCTAGTTGGAATTGCGCTTTGTATAAACAAAATCATTTGAACAACGTCAGGGTTGTTCTGAGCCATACCACCCATCCTGGCAATGTCGGTGCGGCCGCGCGCGCGATGAAGACCATGGGGTTGCGGCATCTTTATCTGATCAATCCAAGTCATTTCCCCGATACGCAGGCTGTTGCGATGGCGGCCGGAGCTGACGATGTGTTGCAAAATGCAGTTTTGTGCAGCACGATAGACGAAGCGTTGCAGGATGTGGCGCTGACCGTCGGGATGACGGCAAGAATGCGCGACATATCCAACGAAGTTTCATCGCCCAGAGAGGCGATGCCGCGGGTGCTTCAGCAGGCGGTAACTCATCCAGTGGCATTGCTGTTTGGCACCGAGATGTCGGGGCTCACCAACGAAGAGGTGAGCCGCGCGCAGCTCTTGGTGAATATCCCTGCCAGCCCGGATTTTTCCTCTCTTAATCTAGCGTCTGCCGTGCAGGTGATCGCGTATGAGCTTGCGGTGGCATCAGAGGTTTTTCAGCCGGTTGCGCAGACATTGCAACCGGCTCCGCATGAGCAGGTGGAAGGGCTGATGGTGCATCTGGAAAAAACGTTGTTTGAAATCGGCTTTTTCACGACACAAAACCCGGCGCGCATGATGCAGCGTCTGCGCCGTTTGTATGCAAGGACACGTCTGGAATCCGACGAAATCAACATATTGCGCGGAATATTGAGCGTGACAACCGAGTACAATGGCAGGCTCAAGGGACGTTATCGGCAGGAAGAAGATGTTTAAGAATATCAGGGAAGACATTGCCAGCGTATTCGACCGCGATCCGGCTGCGCGCAACACCTTTGAGGTTTTGACCTGCTATCCGGGATTGCACGCGCGTCTGCTCCATCGACTTGCCAACCGTTTGTGGCATGCCAAGCTGAAATGGCTTGCTCGCTTTTTGTCCTATGTCACCCGCGGTCTGACGGGAGTCGAGATACATCCTGGAGCAACCATAGGCCAGCGCTTTTTCATCGACCACGGCATGGGCGTGGTCATCGGCGAGACTGCGGAGATTGGCAATGACGTGACGCTTTATCATGGCGTGACATTGGGGGGAACATCATGGCGGCACGGCAAGCGTCATCCCACGCTTTGCGATGGCGTGGTGGTCGGCGCAGGGGCGAAGATACTCGGGCCCATCACCATCGGGGCCGGGGCCAAGATAGGCTCGAATGCAGTCGTGGTGAAGGATGTGCCGGCAGGAGCGACGGCAGCAGGAATTCCTGCGCGGATACTGGATGAGGAAAAGAAGAAATCGACGGGCTTTGATGCGTATGGCATGGGCAATGACCAGAACGATCCGGTGGCCAAGGCGCTGCATGGTCTGTTAGGACACAGCGTTACAGTGGATCAGCGCATTGATTCCATACTGCAACATCTTGAGAAAATGGGCGTGAATGTGCAGGAGGAGCGTGCCACTGCCGATAAATTTGACCCCAATCATTTGAATAAAATAGTTGATTAAAATATTCGGGTATTATACTATTCGTGGCATCGGTGATCCGCAGGACTGGATTGCCGGCTTAGATCGAATTATAAGGGGCTGGAAATAACATGAGACTGACTACCAAGGGACGTTTTGCCGTGACGGCAATGGTTGATTTGGCGCTGCACGGCGGGCGAGGGCCGGTCACGCTTGCCTCCATCAGCGAGCGTCAAAAGATATCGCTTTCTTATCTGGAGCAACTGTTTGGCAAGTTGCGCCGCAACAACCTGGTGGAAAGTGTGCGCGGCCCTGGCGGCGGCTATTACCTTGCGAGAACGGCGGGCAAGATAAAGATTGCCGAGATCGTAGTTGCGGTGGATGAACCGCTGGATACCACGCACTGTGCCGAAAAGGGTGATTGCAACGATGGCAAGCCCTGTCTCACGCACAATCTCTGGATGAGTCTGAACGAAAAAATTTACGCTTATCTCGACTCTGTCAATCTTCAGCAGTTGGTGGATGGTCAGGCCAGGCCCAGTTCGGGCATGACGGCGATTTCGATGAACAAGCAGGTTGTCAGATAATCTGTAACTAAGACGAATTTTTGCGAAGAGAGCCGAACATGAAATTACCGATTTACATGGATTATTCTGCAACAACGCCGGTTGATCCGCGCGTTGCGGAAAAAATGATACCTTACCTGACCGAGAAGTTCGGCAACCCGGCCAGCCGTTCCCATGCATTTGGCTGGGAGGCCGATGAGGCGGTCGAACTGGCGCGCGAGCAGGTGGCATCCCTGGTCAATGCCGATGCCAAAGAGATCGTCTGGACGTCCGGTGCTACCGAGTCCAACAACTTGGCTATCAAGGGCGCGGCGCATTTTTATCAGGGAAAGGGCAAACACATTGTCACGATGAAAATCGAGCACAAGGCGGTGATCGATACCGTGCGCGAACTCGAACGCGAGGGTTTTTCCGCGACCTATCTCGATCCCGAACCGAACGGCCTTCTGGATATCGAGAAGTTTAAGTCAGCGCTGCAGCCTGACACGATACTGGTTTCTATCATGATGGTGAACAATGAGATCGGTGTGATCCAGGATATCGCCGCTATCGGTGAGATATGCCGCAGCAAGGGTATCCTGTTTCATGTGGATGCGGCACAGGCAACTGGCAAGGTTGTGATCGATCTGCAGAAGCTCAAGGTGGATCTGATGTCATTTTCCGCGCACAAGACTTATGGGCCAAAAGGCATAGGCGCACTCTATGTGCGCAGGAAGCCGCGCGTGAGGCTGGAAGCGCAGATGCACGGCGGCGGTCACGAGCGCGGCATGCGTTCAGGCACCCTTGCTACCCACCAGATCGTCGGCATGGGCGAGGCATTCCGCATTGCCAAAGCCGAAATGTCAACCGAAAACGAACGCATACGCATGTTGCGCGATCGTTTGCTCAAAGGGCTGATGGACATGGAGGAGGTGCATATTAACGGCGACATGGAACACCGTGTACCGCACAACCTCAATTTGAGCTTCAACTATGTCGAAGGCGAATCGCTGATCATGGCAATCAAGGATGTGGCCGTATCAAGCGGCTCAGCGTGCACCTCGGCCAGCCTCGAGCCTTCCTATGTGCTGCGTGCGCTGGGCCGCAGCGACGAACTGGCGCACAGCTCGATTCGCTTCACGGTGGGGCGTTTCACCACCGCCGAAGAAGTGGACTACGTGATTGCGCTGATGAAGGGCAAGATCGACAAACTGAGAGAATTGTCGCCGCTTTGGGAAATGTACAAGGATGGCATCGATTTGAACACCGTGCAGTGGGCTGCACATTAAAGAAGGAATGAGGAGCGTGGATTGAGGAGTGAGCCGGAATCTGGTCTTACTTAATCCACAATCCTTGATCCACAATCCTAGGAGAATATGATGGCATACAGCGATAAATTACTGGATCACTATGAGAATCCGCGCAACGTTGGTTCTTTCGGCAAGGACGACGAGGGTCTGGGAACAGGTATGGTAGGCGCACCTGCCTGTGGCGACGTGATGAAATTGCAGATCAAGGTCGGAAAGGACGGCATCATCGAAGATGCCAAGTTCAAGACCTATGGTTGCGGCTCTGCGATTGCCTCGAGCTCGCTTGTGACTGAGTGGGTCAAGGGCAAGACAGTGGATCAGGCACTCGAAATCAAGAACACGCAGATCGCCGAGGAGCTTGCACTGCCGCCGGTGAAAATCCACTGTTCGATACTGGCTGAAGATGCAATCAAGGCGGCCGTTGCTGATTACAAGTCCAAGCATGGCGCTAGTGTTGAGACTGCGGCCTGTACGGGCAGCTGTTAAGCGGGAGGTATCATGAGCGTTACTTTGTCTGAAGCTGCGGCAAAACATGTGCAGAATTTCATTGCCAAGCGCGGTCGTGGAATCGGCCTGCGCATCGGCGT
This sequence comes from Pseudomonadota bacterium, assembly GCA_021787435.1. Taxonomy (GTDB): domain Bacteria; phylum Pseudomonadota; class Gammaproteobacteria; order Burkholderiales; family Gallionellaceae; genus Gallionella. Next base: position 18,295 of record JAJYLY010000023.1, read on the forward strand.
GCGCACCAGCGGCTGTTCCGGCATGGCGTACAAGCTTGAATTTGCCGATGAGGCTGACGATGACGACCTGCAATTCGACAGTTACGGCGTGAAGGTGCTGGTCGATCCCAAGAGCCTGCCGTATATCGAAGGCATGGTGCTGGACTATGCGCGCGAGGGGCTGAACGAGGGATTCAAGTTCAACAATCCGAACGTGAAGGACTCCTGCGGCTGCGGTGAAAGTTTTCAGGTTTGATGCATAGTTTCGACGCCGCAAAGACTCACTTCCAACGCTTCGGGCTTGCGCCGTCTTTTAGGCTGGACACGGCCAAGCTCGAACAGTCCTTTCGTGGGTTGCAGGCCGAAGTTCATCCGGACAAGTCGGCGCATCTTGCAGACAGCGAACAACGCCTAGCGATGCAGCGCTCCACACTGGTCAACGAGGCGTATCAGACGTTGAAAAGCCCAATCAAAAGGGCGCGTTATTTGTTGTTGCTGCAAGGCGTGGATACGCAGGAAGAAACCAACACGGCGATGCCGGTTGATTTTTTGATGGCCCAGATGGAATGGCGGGAAGCGGTCGTTGAGGCAGAGCGCTTGCGCGATGTTGCAGCGCTGGATCAGCTTGAATCCTGTATGAAACAGGATACGCGGGAGCTTGAAGCGCATCTTGCGGTTAAAATAGACGATGAGCGTGATTATGAAGCTGCTGCGCAGCTGGTGCGCAAGCTGCGTTTCATGGAAAAACTCGCGGAAGAAATCAGTTCCGCTTATGACGAAATAGACAATTAAAGGCAGCAGCTAGGTCATTAGACGCTAGTTAAACTATCTGCACTGACGACTAGCAAATAACGACTTGATATGGCCCTATTACAAATTTCCGAACCCGGTTTAAGCACCGCGCCCCATCAGCATCGCCTGGCAGTGGGCATAGATCTTGGTACGACCAATTCTCTGGTGGCCTCGGTGCGCAATGGCATCAGCGTGGTATTGAACGACGAACATGGACGCGCGATGTTGCCGTCCGTGGTGCGCTATTTTGCTGATGGCGAAGTAGCTGTCGGCGAAGCGGCGCAGGCATTGCAGAGTGAAGATCCGGCCAACACCATCGTATCGGTCAAGCGTTTCATGGGACGCGGGTTGTCCGATGTCGGCGACATCAGCCAGTTGCCTTACCGTTTCGCACAAGAGGAGTCGCAAAGCTCAGGACATGGCATGGTGCAATTGCGCACCGTGGCAGGTATCAAGAGTCCGGTTGAAATATCCGCAGAAATTCTCAAGGTATTACGCACTAGGGCGGAAGCCTCCTTGGGTGGTGAACTGGTGGGCGCTGTGATCACCGTGCCTGCCTATTTCGATGATGCTCAGCGTCAGGCGACCAAGGATGCCGCAAAACTGGCTGGGCTTAACGTGTTGCGTCTGCTCAACGAACCAACTGCGGCGGCGATCGCCTATGGCCTCGATAATGCATCTGAAGGCGTATATGCGGTGTATGATTTGGGCGGTGGAACCTTCGATATTTCGATTCTGCGCCTCTCGCGCGGCGTGTTCGAGGTGCTCGCCGCAAACGGCGACTCGGCATTGGGCGGCGACGATTTCGATCAGCGAATTTATTGCTGGATACTGGAAAAAAACCAGCTCTCTGCGCTCAATCCCAAAGACACCCGCCTGCTTCTGACTATGGCAAGAACCGCAAAGGAACAACTCACCGAACACGATGAGGCGCATATCACCGCGGTATTGTCAGGCGGCGAAGGGATAGACAATGTGCTGACGCAGAACGAATTCGAGAGCATGTCGAAGAATCTGATACAGCGCACCTTGCAACCCTTGAAGCGCGCGCTGCGCGATGCAAAGCTTTCCATCAATGACGTCAAGGGTGTGGTGATGGTGGGGGGGGCAACGCGCATGCCGCAGGTGCAACAAGCGGTGGGCGAATTTTTCGGTCAGACGCCACTGACCAATCTCGATCCGGACAAGGTGGTGGCGCTGGGCGCTGCAATACAGGCAAATCTTCTGGCGGGAAACCAGAGCCGGGATGACTGGTTGCTGCTCGATGTGATTCCGCTGTCGCTGGGCCTTGAGACCATGGGTGGACTGGTCGAGAAAATCATTCCACGCAACAGCACAATCCCGACCGCACGTGCGCAGGAATTCACCACCTACAAAGATGGTCAGACCGCGATGAGTCTGCATGTGGTGCAGGGCGAACGCGAACTGGTGGCTGATTGCCGTTCACTTGCGAAGTTCGAGTTGCGCGGCATTCCGCCCATGGTGGCAGGCGCTGCGCGCATCCGCGTGACCTTCCAGGTGGATGCGGACGGTCTACTCAGCGTGATGGCGCGCGAAATGGGCTCCGGTATTGAAGCTGCGATCGAGGTCAAGCCCTCCTATGGGCTGAGTGATGCAGAGATCACGCGCATGCTGCAAGATTCCACGCAACACGCAAAGGACGATATGCAGGCGCGCGCGCTGCGCGAACAGGAAACGGAAGCATCTCAGCTGATTGATGCAGTGCAGCATGCGCTGATGCAGGATGGCGAGCTGCTGGAAGTTAGTCAACGCGCACACATCGAGTCGCAGATGAATGCGCTGCGCGATGCGTTGCAATCGCTGGACCATATGGTCATCAAGCGCGCGATTGTGGCATTGAATGAATCGACCGTCAGTTTTGCGCAGTCACGCATGGACAAGAGTGTGAAACGCGCGCTGGCCGGGAAAAATATATCGGAGCTGGAGATCAAGTAATGACACAAATCATCGTATTGCCGCATGAGGAACTTTGCCCCAAAGGCGCGTTGCTCGAAGTAGCCCCAGGCATTTCCATCTGCGACGCTTTGTTGCAAAATGGCATAGAGATCGAACACGCCTGCGAGAAATCCTGCGCCTGCACCACCTGCCATGTCATCCTGCGCGAGGGATATGACTCATTGCAGCCTGCGGAGGAAATTGAGGACGATCTTCTGGACAAGGCATGGGGTCTGGAGCCGAATTCCCGGCTTTCCTGTCAGGCAGTGGTGGCGAGTGCCAACCTGGTCGTTGAAATTCCCAAATACACCATCAACATGGTCAAGGAGGGCTGATATGAAATGGATAGATGTGCGCGATATCGCGATCGCGTTAAGCGAAAAGTACCCCGAAGTTGATCCGCGCAAGGTGCGCTTTGTCGATTTGCACAACTGGGTGGTAGGTCTGGAAGGTTTTGACGACGATCACGGTCATGGCGGCGAGAAAGTGCTGGAAGCGATACAGGCGAACTGGATAGACGAAGCAGACTAGCACGCTATAATGCGACCTTTACGTTTTACCCCGATTAAAACTGTAGAGGTTGATACATGGCAAAACTCTGGCGGCGCATTTCCAACAGCTGGCTGTATCTGGCAGGTTTCTTGTTCTCGAGTTCACTCATCGGCTTCGCGCTTTATCTACAGTATGTAAAACACGAAGAACCATGTCCTTTGTGCATGGTTCAGCGCGTGATTTTTATCGCCATGCTGGTGCTGTTTCTGATCGCCGCGACACATGGGCCGAAGCGCACAGGCGAACGCATCTATGCAGTGCTGATCAGCCTGCTTTCAATGCTGGGCATTGCAGTTGCCGGGCGCCACATTTGGATACAGCATTTGCCCAAGGATCAGGTGCCAGCCTGCGGTCCTGGGCTGGACTACATGCTGGAAACCATGCCGATGTCCAATGTGCTCAAATCGCTGATGCATGGTTCTGGAGAGTGCGCAGAAAAGGGCTGGACCTTTCTGACGCTTAACATTCCGGAATGGTCGCTCTTGTGTTATCTGTCGTTAGGCTTTTGGGTGGTGCTGATTGCGGCTAGGGGAAAGTGATCAGGCTTCAGGCTCTGAATTAACTTCGTCAATGCTTGTCGTAAACCTGTCTGGTAAAAAAGATCGAAAGCGTTAATCTAGCCCTTCCACAAAGCGCAAGCCGTCATGCAGCGCGCATGATGCGTTGAGAGGGCGGTTTGCACATTTAAAGAGAGTTGCTGTTGAGTCGGTGATGAGAACTTGAACGGAAAGCGTTTTAATGGATAGCCTTGAGGCGAGTCAAGCAACCTGGGATCGCCCTGAAAAGGATCCCTACATCGAATTTAGGGTCAAGCGCAACACGCTGATCGCATTTCTTGCTTCGCTTCTGTTGCACCTCGTGCTGCTGTTTGCGATTTTTCCAAGAAAACCCATGGAAGCCGGCATCAACCTGCCGCCACAACCTCTGAGCGTCAGGATTGTGAATTTGCCTGCAAAAACGCATATCATAGCGCTAAAGAAAGAGAAACCCGCGCCGGAAAAGACCAGGATCAGTCAGCCCAAGCCTAAGGTCATCGCAGTGCAAAAACAGGAAGCACCACATCCAGTCTTCAAGACGCCAGTCGAGCCAGGTGCTCCGACCGATCTGATGTCCTATGTTAAGGTCAAGAGACAGCAGGCGCAGGATATGGAGGACGAAGCTGCCAAGGAAAATGCCGCTGCCAGTGGGCCGACGCCGGATCAGTTAAGAGATGCAATCATCAAGCGCAACTTGCAACATCAAGGCACCAACGGCATTTTCCAGATTAGATGGATTTCGGGCAGTACGGGTGAATTCAGTTTCAGGGGATGGAAGAACGACTATAACAATTCTAGGCTCGAACTCATCGACGTGAAGGCGGGCCCGGATGGTAATATCGATCTTGCCATCGTCAAAGCGATGATCAAGATCATCCGGCGCGAGTACAAGGGCTACTTCAATTGGGAATCCGAACGTCTGGGGCGGGTTGTTGTCTTGTCGGCACGCCCTGAGGATAATGCCGGTCTTGAAGACTTCATGATGCAGGAATTTTTCAGCGGTCAGGGCTCTTACCAGCGTCATTAGCACTTATCCCGTTTGTAGCAAGTCATGTGACGCATTCAGGCCCCAGTTCCTGCACTGCGCTTGCTTCATATTTCGCGGATTCTTCCAGTCTTGGCAAATCCTTCCAACGGCCATTGATTCCCTTGTTGATGAAGGTTTCGGCGCCACCGTCCCAGAATGCGCCGCCCAGCGGCACGCTTTTCGTGACATTCCTTTTTATCCAGTCAAGCGAACAGTATTCGAAGATATTCTTCCATTGCGTTTCATCAACCGGGATATCGAGAAACTGGGTCATTCGGCGCATTTGGCATGATATGTCGCGCTTTAACTCATTGAAATGGAGAAATATCACATTGGGCAGTTCGCGTACCCACCGCATTGCCACATGTCGATATCGTACATGTCGTGCCCGAAGCGGAGCAAACCTGTCCATGAGGCACAGCGATGGTGGTGATCGGCCAGAAAATCAGCGAACAACTCGACATTGTGCCGATGCAAATACGTGTGCTACGCCACATTTGCAACACCTATGGCTGTGTTATTCGTCTGTCTTGCTGCTTGGCCAGCATAAAGCCCTCGGGTTGGCTTAAAATGCAGGGCTCCCTTAATGAAAAACCATCTTCCATGAATAGAGCTTTATCCCGTCATCTTGGCGCAGTTTGGATGTTGGTGGCAGGTCTGTGCTTTTCCCTGATGGGTGCCTGCGTCAAGCAAGGAGCCGCAGATTTTGGGCCCACGGAGCTGGTTTTCTGGCGCTCGCTCTTCGGTTTGCTCCTGCTACTTGGTATGGGTGCGCGCCAATTCCATGCGTTTACCACGCCCCACTGGCGTCTTCATCTCGGGCGCAGTTTATCGGGTCTGATTTCCCTGTGGCTGTATTTTTTTGCACTGGCTCATCTGCCATTGGCCATCGCTGTAACCCTCAATTACACTTCACCCTTGTTTCTCGCGCTGATTCTTTATGTCAAGGGACAAACCGTAGCTCAATCACGCCTGTTGCTGTTTCTTGGAATGGGTTTTGTAGGTGTGGTCATGCTTCTCCAACCCCATCTCCAGCCTGATCAGTGGGTTTATGCCGGCATTGGACTGTTGTCCGGCATCGGTGCCAGCATTTCCTACTATCAGATTCGCAGCATGGGTGCCCTGGGCGAACCTGACTGGCGCATCGTGCTGTATTTTACCGGGCTATCAACGATCATCACGGGGTTGTTCCTGCCCTTTCAGCCACACACCACACTCACTTTACATTCTGTTGGGTTGCTGATCAGCCTTGGGGTGTTTGCCACCTTAGGACAACTCAGCATGACGCGAGCCTATCGGGTGGGTGCCACTCTGGTGGTAGCCAATTTTGCTTTTGCCACCATTGTTTTTTCAGCACTCTTCGGTGTCGTGCTGTTTCATGAGTCCCCACCTTGGCTTAGTTGGGCTGGCATGATAGTCATCATTTTGGCAGGGGTAGGTGCGAGCTTGGCTCGCTCAGGAGCACCGCCATCGGAAAGCCCGGCACCAGAAGCAGATGCAAGTGAAGACGGCTCTAGATCGTTACCGAGATGATCCGCGAGACTGTGCTGCATGCAGCAGGTTCCGAAGCCACTGTCACACTCATAAGGAGTTTGACATTTACCGGAGTGTTCATCTGCGACACTCTGGAGCGTGAGTCGCCAAGCAAGTTAAAAAGGAGAATCGCGATGAACGATAGCTAAAGCCTATTGCTCCAGCCCCTTTTATCCGTGAATCACGCAGCATAATTTACGCTTGTATCTTGGAAGTATTTCTTCACACGCTCAGGTGATTTTTCCAGAGCTTGCATGTGCTCGATTGCGGCTGCTTTCAGCTTGACCTTCGTGTGTGCCGGAACCTTGTTTGAGATTGCATGCTTCAAGTCAACATTCAGCCTTTCTTCTAGATTCAGTTCGGGGCTGTAATTGGGCAAATGAAACAGCTCGATCTTGTCTTTATGTTCCTCAACCCCTGCCTTGACCGGGTTGCTGTGATGTACTCGCAGGTTATCGAGAATCAAAAACGCTTTCTTATCCGCATCTTTAGTCATTGCTTCCAGAACCTCGATCAGCTTGTCCGAATTGAACGTCTCATCTAAGCCGCTTTGAGCGGCTCAAATATTAAAGCCCTCGGCTTTGCCGGGGGCTACTTACTTGTGAGGGGCGCTTCACCATCCGCCGCATAAACTCAATCAGATGGAGTATTGCAAACGGTCAGGCAGAGAGCTTAATCGATCAAGCAAGATGAGAGATGAAACCGTCTGATCAGTGTTTTTAAATAATAATTAATGAATTTTCTTGCGGGATAAAATGCACAGCTAAAAGTTTATGCATATAATTGCTCGACCATCTTTCCTGATCTAGAACATCCTTGAAAATTGCCGATTACAGCATCAGCCCGAAATATCCCCCGTTTATCATTGCCGAAGTGGCTCAGTCCCATGAAGGAAGTCTCGGCATGGCCATGTCTTTCATCGAGGTGGCTGCCGACTGCGGAGTTCAAGCCATCAAGTTTCAAACTCATCTGGCTGAAGAAGAAAGCACTCCCCGGGAGCCTTGGCGTATCCCCTTCAGCCCGCAGGATGCATCACGCTATGAGTATTGGAAGCGCTTAGCATTTACTTTCGACCAATGGGCTCTGCTAAAGGCTCACGCTGAACGTCTGGGACTGGTGTTTCTCAGCAGCCCGTTTTCTCTCAAGGCCTGTGACTGGCTGGATTCCCTCGGCATGGCGGCGTGGAAAATAGCTTCCGGAGAAGTCCGTAATCCGCAGATCATACAGCGCGTGCAGCGCACCGGTCGACCTTTGCTGCTTTCCAGCGGCTTGTCGATGACAACGGAAATTTTAACCATGGCACGGCAATTGTCTCAAGAAGGCAGTGAGGTGGCCTTGTTTCACTGTACATCACAGTATCCAACGCCTCCTGAACAGGTGGGTTTGAATCTCCTGTCTTATTTTCAAAAGGAAGTGCCGCATATTCCCGTGGGCCTGTCGGACCATTCGGCTTCCCCTGTGCCAGGCATCATTGCGAGCTATCTGGGGGCGGCACTCATCGAAGTACATTTAACCCTGCATCCCCGCAGTTTTGGCCCGGATGTGAGTTCGTCACTGACGCCGGAAGCACTCAAGACTTTAGTCGCGGGAGTAAATTTTGCCTGGCGCATGCGCCAAGCGCCCGTGGATAAAGCGCACCAGCTGCAAACTCTGGGTTTCGATCCCGCCATTTTCGGGCGCAGCTGGGTGACCACGCGCGCTCTGGAACAGGGGACGATCCTGAGCCAGGAGGATTTTGCCTACATGAAGCCCGCGGGAGGACTATCCTACGAGGCTTTGGAACCTTTGCTGGGACGGCGTTTGAACCACTCCGTGCCGATGCATCATGCTATCGGAGTGAACGATGTTGGCTAATCGAAAAGTTCTGGTGGCGATCACCGCCCGTCCCAGTTATTCCCGTATACGCACCACCCTGCAGGCATTGGCGCGTCAGCCCAATGTGACCCTCCACTGTCTCTGCTCGGGGGCAGCCCTGTCGGATGTCCATGGGAGGGTGGCCGATTTGATTCGTCAAGATGGTTTTACAGTAGCTGATGAATGCGTCACTCTTGTGCCTGGCAATGAACCCCGGCACATGGCCTATACCACTGCGCGTACAGTAGAACTAACCAGCACTCATCTGGAACAATTCCGGCCCGATTGGGTAATGACCATCGCCGATCGCTATGAAACTCTGGGAACCGCAGTGGCTGCGTCCTATATGGGGATTCCCCTGATTCATGTGCAGGGGGGCGAAATAACGGGAAATATCGACGAACGGGTACGCCATGCGGTGACCAAACTTTCCGATATTCATCTGGTAGCCAATCAGCAGGCAGCCAACCGTCTGATGCGCATGGGAGAGCATCCGAACAGCGTTTTTGTCACCGGCTGCCCTTCTGTGGATCTGGCGCGTGAAGCGCGCGATTTACCCCTGGAAAGTGTCGAAGAAGCCCTGAGTTTCACTAACCAAGGGAATGCCATCAACCTCCGGGATGATTTTATCGTCGTTTTGCAACATGCCGATACCACTGAACATCTCTTCAGTTACCAGCATATGCGATTGACTTTGGAGAGCGTGCGCCGCACTGGTTTGCCCTACTTCATTTTCAATCCGAACAGTGATGCGGGATCGGCGGCGGTGACCCGTGCGGTGGAGGACTTTCTGGGAGGAGGAGATCCGGGGGTGTACTGCCGCGTGAATAATCTCGATGGAAAACTGTTTTTACGCCTGCTGTCACAGTCTCGCTGTCTGGTGGGAAATTCCAGCGTGGGGATTCGGGAATGCGCCTTTTTGGGAACTCCGGTGGTGAACCTAGGGGATCGTCAGCGTGGGCGGGAGCGGAGCGATAATGTGTATGATTGCCCGTGGGATGCCGAGGCGCTAGACCAGGCTTTGGGCAAACAGATTCGGAGCGGCTATGGTAGCAGTCAACTCTATGGTTCGGGTTACTCTGGAGAACACATGGCCGATATCGTTGCCCATCTCATCCAACCTCGCGCCAAGCGATTTCATGAGGCTGTGGCGGAGTGAGAGGAACCAGAGATTTTCAGGGATGGGACAGTTTCAGATTCCAGATGTTGGAGATTAAGCAATTATGAGAAATCCCCCGGCTATGCAGGGGCGGCAGTAGAAGTTTGTAAACGAATCACATAGATGTGGGTAGAACCATAAAGCGCTAGTCAGAATACCAATAAATCAATATGTTGCCGATTAAAAGCACATCATAAACCGCTACTGATAGACTCCATAAGTCGCTAATTTCTTACTAAAAAGACGTATAAAGTGCTAGTTTCTTAATTCATTGTTTATTAACAGAAATATTGATTCTTGCTTGCGCGGCGCTTCCTAATGAATCATTAGACAATTTTAATGCACAGGGATAACTGTCTGGGGAAGTAAATAATGACCCAACAAAAAATAACTATCTATTTGATTTTATGAATAATATTTAAGTCATGAATCCACATTTACTTCTTGCCAGAAAGAAGTAAATGTGGATTCACACGCACCATGAGAAGTAATTGTGGATGCATGCGTACCAGTGATTTAAATTGTTAATAAAATCAGTTAATTATATATAGTTACAAAAGAAAATCGCCATTGTATTTTCAAGTCATTAACAATATAAGTTGAACATCGAAAGGATGTTTCCTTCTGTGCAATATTTTCATCGCAGTGATAAACAAAGAGGTCAGCATTTCGGCCATAGCGGCCCTTTCATATGGCCTGTGGGAACATCTGCTTAGTGCAGGTGAACTGACCTTGGCTTTGCATGTTGGTACGTCCGCTCGAGTGCGATTCTGTCGATGAACCGCGCACGACAGGATTTCGTGATGGCGAATCCACCTCGGGCAAACCAGATGCGGGGGTCTTATAAATCACACCCGCATGTCGCCGCGCTTCCGAATTACAATTTTAATGACGCTATGGATTGCTCGACAAACTGCCTGTAGACCCGCAATGAGCAAAGCTTTTCAATCCCGTGGGTAATCAGGTTTTTGCCTATGGTGGTCAAAGGTGTGCTTTGTGAGACGACGCGGAAATGGACATGATCTTGCGGAAGCCAACACAGCGAGTGACTCCAAGAGACAAGATTCCTTAATGATGTGGCTCCCAGCATTCCTTGTGTAAATATTTGCGTGGTCATGATGGGGAACTCTGGCTTTCTGCTAAGTACGCCGCCAAAGGTTTCGATGACTACAACACCTTCGACATGCCAGTTCGCCGCGTCACTTGTGTCAATCTCCAGCTCCTGTAATGCCGCAGTCACTCTCGCACGTAGCCATCGCACTTTACGTTCAAGCTGATCCGTTTTCTGCCAACAGGCCTTCTTGCGGTTCTGTACTTCACGTGGATCACCGGGCTGGAGCATCCAGCGCAGTTCACACACCAGCAAAGTCCGGCTACTTTTGTCCGCAACCAGCAGATCTATTTCTTCAAATTCACCACTTACTCGTATTGTCACGTTTGCCTTTGTCAGAGGCCAACGTGGCGTGATGTCCCGCAGCAGGTTTGAAACCATTTTCTCCTCGAAGAGCTCACTGAGCGTATTAAAACTTGCTGGATCGATTCGTGCCTGAAGAATTAGCAGACTTCGCTCATAGTTCGAAGATAGAAACAATAGGCATGGAATGGCAATCTGGCCGCTGCCAACGGCGATGATTGGTTGCAAAGCGGGATCCGGCGTCTGTATGCCGTAGCCGTAGGACAAGTATCTTACAAACTCGCGAATGACCGACTCATCAAGCGAACACATTATCTGTAGATCTTGCAGCAGCGTTGATAGAGATGTCACGTACAGGATACTGGCTTTTCCTCCGCCTTTTAGACTTTTGAGACTTGCGCCGAAATGAACTGCGATCCAGTGATACATGCACCGTACGCATAGGGCATTGATCAGTAGTGTCGTTTCATATCGCCCTCCCCATGGAAAACGCCAGCCTTCAGGGATTAGCAGGTCGTGCTGCGACATCTCTGACGCAAGTGCTACCGCAATGTGTGGCAAATACTCGTAGAACACACGGTGCTCGGAGATTCGAACGGAATCCGCGATTATGTCGACCACGCGTGGCCTAAACTCGTCGTTACGTACCCACACGTACAGGTTAGTCGAGTGGTCGATCACCTCTAACGGCATATGGCCCAGCAGCTCAAGTGCGGCATATCGAATGTCGTGTTGGGTTTCATCAACCACGACTTCGATGTTTTCATCGCTTTCTTCAAACTCAACGGAGTTGGCATGTGCCGCAGAACAAAGTTGACTTGCCGATGCGAAATCCACACCAGCCATAATGAGCTCAGCGGTCTTCAAGTAGATCTTTGGTACTACTCGGGAGGGTAAGGCCACTTGGGATGTGTCCTTGCAATCTTTGCGGATACGGTCTAGAGCAAACCGCGCAGAATACTTCTGGCGGTCCACATGGAATTCAACTACGTGCGCATCACTGTCATCGGTCAAAACAAATAAGTTCCGCAGGTTGTCTTCCAGGACAGTTAGCAGATACCATGTTGCAATGGCCTTGTTCGGATGAGGGATGGCAAATCGATGATAGTTTGCATCTAGGTCAGCTTCTAGGTGGCGCAGCAATGAGTTGTGCCCGTTATCACCTCCTGAATTCTTCTTATTTTCCACTCGCCTCCCTGATCCGTAAGTCCACCAGGCAGAATAACCCGCCGGAATGTATTATCACTTAATCAGCTGAACGCACCTATCCGTTTGAGGAATCTAATACTTGCGTTTGGGCTGCGTTTAGTAAGGACGGGCGGTGCCCATAACGTCAGCTAATCTGCGTAGAGCAGACATCCCAGTGACCTTCCGAAAATTTCCGCTATGGCCGAGAAGTGTGCCTTCATGGTAAATTCTCCCAACGGTTGGCAGTCATCTCGTTTGCTGAATGTTCAATTAACTTTGCAGCCTTTAAATTTTTATATGATTCATTTTGCTTCCCCCAACGGGTCTTCCTCCACTCATCACCAACCTTGTCGCTGGCGCTCAGCCATTCATTTGTTTCGTTGGTTCGAATAAAATAAGTCCCAATTGCCCCTAATTTTCTTTTAACAACCCACCCGTCCAACATCACATGCAGAACCCGCATGCGCTCATAAAAATTCCTTGTAATTGATCTGCGATCAAAACCGAATTTTGGCGGGCGAATAAAATAGTCCATAGCGTCGTAATTTTCTTTTTGCACCCACTCCAAAGCACAGACGTCGTACCCATCCGGCCAATCCAGACAAAAATACGCCGGTGCCATTGATGCAATCAGATCGTGCAGCTCCAGCATCGGATATTGGGCCTGCAGCTTTGCATAATCCGTTTCCCAGTTCTGCCAACGCTGCGTAATTTCCGGCAGGATAGCTCCATTCGTCATATGCAAAAAACTGAAACAATTGTCTGGATGGATGCTGAAATTAACCGGAACCGGGCGACCGATATCAATCATTGCCGCAGCAGTATCCGTGCAAAGTGCGGAAATAGGGCTGATATCTGCGTTAGGCATGAGCTTGAAAATATCGTAAAGAATTTCGCCTTGCCTCTCTACATAGCCTTTCAACAACCTAGATTTTTGTTCAGCGTCCATATCACTCCCCCTCTTTAAAAACGACTAAGGTAATCTCATCGCGGTTGAAATAAGAATTCCCAAGTCGAATAAATCGACAGCTTCGATCGCCTAAATTCAAACTCACCTGATTAGCAGGCAGCTCCCCCAACTCAATAGCTTCACCGTCTTCACGGAGAAAAACCGTATAACCAGGAGCATCTGCGTTTTACGCGCGAAGATGAACACGAATTACACGGGAACATGAACAAGGTTTACACGGAACGTGAACACGAATTGCAGACGATGGTGAACAAAACGGCGGATTTTGTGTAAAACCTGTTCATCAT
>JAJYLY010000008.1 GCA_021787435.1 Pseudomonadota bacterium
GTTCAATCTCTGCTTATTACTCCGATTCATACGAATCGATCTTACTCAAAGTGAATCATTGACATGATTCGTTTCAACTTCGTGTAAGTACTGCTATATTTAAAGTCGTTCCTTAAGCCCTAAGACCCAAAAAACTTCCCGAAATCCAAGCACCTACACTCGTCGATTGTTTAATCTACTTTTTAAAGAACAGTCGCTGCACCAGCGAAGAGGTGCGCATTATAGAGAGCAAAAGCTCCCTGTCAAGCAACACCACTAATTACTTAAATTTTGGTTGCGGGGACAGGATTTGAACCTATGACCTTCGGGTTATGAGCCCGACGAGCTACCGAGCTGCTCCACCCCGCGTCGGAAAAAGAACTATAGCAAAACGACCCGATGGCGTCAATCAATATTTTTTAACTTCCGCCCAGTATTCAGTAATTATTATGCAACATCGCAATGTCGGCAGTAATTTTATTTTACTAAAAATTCAGTTATAAATTTTCTGTTTCAAGTTGTTTCATCGTGAGACTTCCATTGATTAAATTGACACAATTTAACTTTCCTTTTTATTACATTATGTTGCACGCATTTTTCTCGATGGCAGCCTGGAAATTCGTCTCAACTGTGGAACAATCCGCCTCTGCATTTGACAATTAACTGCATTCGGAACCAGAGATTAGCTAATTTATTCAGTAAGTTGATCATACACAAAGCGTTTCGGCACAAACCTTGCTATCCAAGCTACTGGAGCCGGCATATCGCCGCGTCCACCTTGCAAACCAAAAGGAGAAACCAAAATGAACAGAACGCTTATATCAACTGCGATCGCACTTACATTCGGCGCATCAAGCGCCATGGCAAATCCGACCAATACCAATAATGGCCCGGGCCCTGTCAGCGCCCAGACCGCGACAGCCACTTCTACCCAGGGTGGCAATGAAAGCCCACAGGCGAACGAAAATTCGAGTGCAACGCAAACCATAGGCACAGGCAATGCATTCGATAGCGGCACAGCAGTCAGCGGCGCATCAACTCTCACCAGCAATTCCAACAATCCCACGACCACCAATAATTCAACGATTACCGCAACAACCAACCTAACCGGCTCAGTCAGCAATAACACTGTTGCTCCTGACGGCAATACAGGCGGCACGGCTGGCAATGGGGCTGCCGGTGGAGCTGGCGGCAACAGCGCTTCGGCCAATGCAAACGCAACCAGTGGAACAGCGAATGGCGGCACAGGAAATGGTGGCATCGGAGGCGCGGGGCAAGGCGGAACTGGCGGCATGGGTGGTGCTGGCGGCATGGGTGGTTCCGGCGGCAGCGGGGGTAGTGCAACCAACGGCAATGCAGATGCAGGTGCCGCAAACAACGGCAGCGCAACCAATGGCAGCAGCACCGCTGGCAATTCAGGACCAATAACTGCCACCTCTACCAGCGGGAACAACAGTACAGGCGCCGGCGGGAATGTTGCGAGTACACCGACTTCCGGAAATACTTCCAGCGGTCAAGGCACAGGTTCAACTGACAGCGCCACCAACAATGGCACAGGCGGGGCCAGCGGCGCCAACAACCAGACAGCTTCTGGTGGTGCCAGCACAACGGGCGCAGGCGGGACTTCCAGCGCCACCGCATCCAATGGCGGCAACATGGGTGGCGCAGCCGGCAGCAATTCAGGATCAAGCAGTAATGGCAGAACGAGTACTGGCAATGGTGGCAGCAACTCAGGATCCAGCACCAACGGGCCAAATACGACCGGCAACGGCACGGGCTCTACCGATACAGCCAACAATGGCCCAAGCACGAGCGGCAATGGCGGTGGCAACGGGACAAACAGCAACGGGACAAGCAGCACAGGCAATGGCGGTGGCACAACCAACGCAGCCAGCAATGGACCTAACAGCTCCGGTGCAGGTGGTGGCACATCAGGTTCAGCCGCCAATGGCCCCAATAACACCGGCAGCGGTGGCACAACAGGGACGGCCAGCAACGGGCCTAATAGCACCGGAAGCGGTGGCGGTTCAGGGGGGACGGCCGCCAATGGCCCCAATAACACCGGCAGCGGCGGCACGACAGGATCAGCCAGCAACGGAACCAACACGACGGGCACGGGCGGCACAACAGGTACAGCCGGCAATGGGCCTAATTCGACTGGCAGCGGTGGCGGTTCAGGGGGTACAGCCAGCAATGGATCGAACACCACCGGAACTGCAGGAGGAACTACGCATACAGCAACCACAGGAACCAGCAGTGCAGCAGGCGGGTTGGCCAGCGGAACAGGCGGCAGCGGCGCCTCCTCATTAGGTGGAGCGCAATCGGGCAATGGCGGAGGATCATTGCCTAATGCCGGCCCAGCAAATGGCGGAAATGGCGGAAGCGGTATTCCTCCAGCAATTGCAGGTGGTAACGGCGGCAATGGCGGCACCGCAAGCAATGCAGCTTCAACAGGCGGCAACGGCAGCGGCACCAGCGGTTCAGGCGGCAATCCCCTAGCCTCCGGCACGGGTACGGCCGGAAGCGCAGGCCCGTCAGCATCGGGTGGCGCATCTACCGGTTCAGGCACGGGTGGCACAAGCGGTTCTGGGGCGAATGGGCCTTCATCGCTCACCGGTACAGCAGGTTCTAGCGGCACTGCATCCAATGGACCCGCATCTACTGGCGCTGCGGGCGGCAGCGGAACAGCTTCCAATGGTCCTGCCGCCACAGGCGCTGGCGGTGCGAGTGGTTCGGGCTCCAACGGCCCTGCATCGCTCACCGGCACGGCTGGTGCGAGCGGCACGGCATCCAACGGCCCTGCTAGCACTGGCGCTGGCGGTGCAAGCGGTGCAGGTTCTAACGGCCCTTCATCGCTCACTGGTACAGCAGGCGCTGGCGGCACTGCATCCAACGGTCCGGCAACCAACACAGGCACAGCCGGTGCCAGTGGCGGCGCCTCTAATGGACCCGCAAGCAGCACAGCAGGTGCAAGTGGTACAGCATCCAATGGGCCTGCATCCAGCTCTGGGACCGGCGGCACAAGCGGCACTGCGTCCAACGGCCCTGCTTCCAACACGGGTACAGCTGGGGCCAGTGGTAGTGCTTCCAACGGCCCTGCATCCAATACCGGCACGGGTGGTGCAAGCGGCGCAGTTGCCAGCGGCGCATCCACTTCCACCGGCACTGGCGGCAATAGCGGCGCTGCAACTGCAGGTCACGGAACTGCGACTGGCACGACAGGCGCTGTTGGCGCAACGACGGGAACAGCATCCAGCACCGGCGCAGGCGGCACAAGCGGAACTGCAACTAGCGGCACTGCCAATGCCAACGGAACTGGTGGCGCTAGCGGCAATGCCGGGGGTACGACCGCTTCAACCGCAACCGGCGGCAATGGCGGAAGCTCCAGCAATGGCAGCGCCAGCAATGGCGGTTCTTCCACCAGCGCATCCAATGGCAGTGCAACGGCTGGTAACGGCGCAGTGGGTGCTGTCGGCGGGAACGGAGGTACAGGTAACGGTGGTCAGGGCGGCACAGGTGGTACAGGCCAAGGAGGTCTGGGCGGCAATGCCACCAGCGGTCAGGCTCTCGCCACGGCGACCAGCGGCAATGGTGCGATGGGCGGCGCAGGCGGCAGCTCATATGGAGGAAGTGCCGGCAGCTACAGTGTTTCCAATAACATCGGCAACGGTTTTTCCAATGCTTCAGGGATATCCGTTGTAAGCCAGAACACCGGTGCGAATGCCCTGACTCAACAGGGTATAACCGTGCAGGCTAATCTGTCTGTGCATTAATCTGTAAGGTCACGCCCGGGGATACAGCCCCGGGCATTTTTTTCACGAGCAAAACGAGGTGAACAACATGTCTCGACTCATTTATGCAAGTGCATTGCTTTTATTTGGACTACCGTTTTCAGCAAACGCCGAGCAGGAATATCCGCCTTCCACACTAGGGTTGGCTGTTTCCGAGCAAGCACTGTCGGAAAACCGCGGCGGCTACGCACAACTTAACACCAATAATCTGAACGCCCAGCTATACAACAATCAGGCCAGCTATAACATTACCGGCACAAATACAGTAAACGGCGGATCATTTGCAAATTCAAGCGGTTTTGCCACCGTCATTCAGAATTCGGGAAACAACGTCATCATTCAGAATGCAACCATTCTAAACCTGAAGCTTCAGTGAGGATGTCATGAAGCCATTCATTTTTGCAGTCTGGCTTTTGCTGATCAGCAACCAGACTTTAGCAGGCTGGGTCACTTTGCCAGGTGCGAATCCGATCGCGATCAGAGTCACGAGTTTCAAGGAACATCACTTTTTAGCTACGGTTCGCCAGCAATATGACTATAGCTGCGGCTCAGCCGCACTGGCCACTTTGCTGTCATATCAATATCAGAACCCTGTCAGCGAGCAGGAAGTATTCAGAGTCATGTGGAAAAATGGCGATCAGCAAAAAATTCGCCGTGAAGGATTTTCACTGCTGGACATAAAACAGTACCTTGTGAGCAATGGTTACTCTGCCGATGGATATGAAGCAACTCTGGACAAGTTAGCCAAAGCTGGTATTCCTGCGATTGTGTTGATTAGGGATAACGGCTACAACCATTTCGTGGTGATCAAGGGCATCAGCAAAGACAAGGTCGCAGTGGGAGATCCATCTGTTGGCGCAAGGATCATAGCCAGAGAACAATTTGAAAAGATGCGACTCAACCACATCCTTTTCGTCATCAACAACGCAAGCGACAAGGTCGTGTTCAACGCAGAACGGGACTGGCGCATCAGAGAAAAAGCATCGCCCGCCCTTGAGGATATGCCGAACAACCTCTACAGCATCACGCTTCTGCACTCCGGCCCAAGCTCGTTTTAGGAGCCCTCATGAGAAAGACTCTCCAAATCAGAATCTATATCGCGCTGCTGCTGTGCATCAACGTGCAGAGCGCATACCCGGAACCAGCGAAGAACAGCCTGATGGATTGCAAGGTTGCAAGCGATGAAGAGCTTGAAAAGATGCGCGGCGGATTTTCGATCAACACAGGAAGTTCACAAGTACTGCTCTCGCTTGGCTTCCAGCAGGTGACCTTTATCAACGGCGTGCTGGCCGCGATGACTACGCTCAACCTGCCCCAGTCGAATTCCGCAGTCCCCATTCCCATACAGCAGAACTTCATACCGTCGCAGATCATACAGAATGGCCCTGGCAATGCCTATATTCCCCCAGCCACCCTGCCTTCGAATGTGATGACCGTGATCCAGAACAGCCTGAACAACCAGATCATCAGCCACATGACCATCATCAATGCCACCATTGCATCAAAGCAGCTGTTAGATGCGATGAACATGGCCTCGACCCTCCGTCAGGCGATGCCGTATTCTCTCAGATGATCACAAATCCATGGGCACGCGCAGGGTCAGCTGCACTCCTGGAGTGGCCTGTGTCAGGCCTGCGCCCACCGAGAGATTGATGGTCGTCTTGTCGCTTATCCGGTAGGAATAGCCCAGCAATAGCGTGGCAAGCTGGGTTACCTGGGACAAAGGCACAACCGCGCCATTCACCATATCCCTGCCGACCACGATGTGGTCATACCCCAGACTGAATGCGGCCTTCTCGTTCAATGCAAAACCCATGCCGAAGTTGAACTCGACCGCATCGCCCGGATCGACGGTTCCAAAATATTGCGTTCCTACAGTACGATCAATGTTTCTTTTTATATTCCACATGTAGTTCAGGCTGCCAAAGAAAACTGCAGGGTCGGACGGATAAATGACCGTCATGCCAGGCTCTATCGTGTAGAATCCGGAACCCGTTGGCGTGCTCGTCTCAAGATTGGTGACGGGATCGATGCTGACATCGAAAGGCCCTATTCCTGTAGCCGTTTTTACGCGCAGCGTCCCAATGTAATAGGGCTTCTCTTCTCCGCCATCGTTAAGCTGATAGCGGGCTGCAAACTGTATATCTCCCAGGCTGTGACCATGCGCGCCGAAGACATCGTTGTTTCCCGTTCCGGCCAATGGACGCGTCAGGGTCGAATCGGATCGAACAACATAAGGTACATCTGCCTCGACCTCAAACCGATTGGTCACGCCATACCTGGCTGTCGCTGTTCCGATCAATATGCTACTGTTCACATTGCTGACATTGATCGCACCAATGACAATTGCCGGAATGATGCTGTAGCCGACGATTGAAACCTGGTTGGTCGAATAGTATGAATATTGCAAGGATGGCTCAAACACCAAGCTCCCTTTTGGCGTCAGAACGCCAGGCTGATCAAAAATCTGTGCTATCTGAGTCTGGTTCATTTCCTTAGGTTTTTCCGGCGCAACGCCCACTGCCTCTGGCGCTGCCTGCTGCCCCGTTGCGACAGGAGAAATTGATGACGGCGGTTGTATTTTCACAGCAGACTGAGCTGCTGGCTTGACCGGATTGCCTGGCTGCGTGCTCTGCGACTGCATCTCATCAATACGCTGCTGCTGAGCTTGCAAAGCATGATCCATGGCCTTTTTGTAGGCAGCCAGTTGATGCTCCTGTTCCTCCAACTCCTTTTTCAGTTTGATGGATTCCGCACGCAGCTGCTCAAGACTCATTTTTTCAACCGGCGTCGTTTCATCCGCATAAGCCGGAATAACTACAATCATGGCTCCAGACAAACATACTCTCGCCAGCGCTTTGGTGCGGTGTGAAAACATTTTATAGCCCCCCCTGAGAAACCATTCAAGAAACAATGGGATGATTTTTTGCCTGTTTTCACTACCCTAAGTCATGATTCGGGTATACGATTCTCTTTGATTTTTCGGATCAGACGGTACATCGTGGCACGGGAAATCCCAAGATCACGCGCTGCTTCAGTGACGTTGTTGCGATTTTTGATCAGAACATGCCGCACTCTTTCCTCGTCCAGCTTGATTCTTGAAGACCCAAGCGTGATGCCATCCTTTACACCTGCATGTTGATCCAAACCCAGATCCACTGGCTGTAACAGACGATTCTCACTCATCACCATCGCGCTGCGCACCCGATTGATCAACTCACGCACATTGCCAGGCCATGCATGATGTTTGATTGCATGCAGTGCCTGCTGACTAAATCCTTGAGCGGAATGCTCTCTGTCACGTGAAAATCGCCTGAAAAACTCGTGTGCCAACAAGGGAATATCGTCGCCTCTTTCACGCAATGGCGGCATCTTCAGATGCAGCACATTGATCCTGTAATAAAGATCTTCCCGGAAATTTCCCTGCGCAATTGCCTTAGGTAAATCTACATGGGTTGCGGCGATTACCCGTGCATCAACGGGAATACTGATATTGGACCCTACTCGTTCGATACTTTTGTCCTGCAGGAAATGCAACAAATTCACCTGGAGCTCCATAGGCAAATCACCGATTTCGTCAAGAAAAATGGTGCCGCTTGAAGCGGCTTCTATGCGCCCGATTTTGCGCTGGTGCGCACCTGTGAACGATCCCCTTTCATGGCCAAACAATTCCGACTGAATGAGATTAGGTGGCAATGCGCCACAGTTCACTGCAATGAAGGGCTTGTCGCGGCGCGGCGATAGTTGATGAATCGCGCGCGCCACCAACTCCTTCCCTGTTCCGCTTTCCCCTCTAATCAGGACAGGTTCACTTATGCTGTGTATCTTCTCAATGCCGCGATAAATCTCTTCCATGACTGGACTTTTTCCTATCATGCCAAAGCATCCGACAGACGCATGCTCGTTCGATACAGTTCTGCCCAGCATAGATTTCCCATAGGCATGGCCTGTAGCCATCAGGAGACGATTGCGATCAACGGGGTGAAGGTGGTAATCGAAACAATAACGCTTGATAAATCTGCAAACCGTATCCAGGTGCAAGCCATCGTGTGATAGCAATGAAATCCATTCAATCTGGCGGTTAGCCAACATATAGGCCTCGATATCAGCCAGATCAGAATCGACCAGATTGTCCAATCCCACCAGACCGACAAAGCAATCTTTGGCCGCTCTCAATGACTCAAGCGCAGCAATACTCGAAACATGTATCACTTCCCAACCCTCGGCATTCAGCAACAGCGCGATGTCTTGAAGCTCGTCCGCTGGCGAGATCATGAGCAGTTTGCGTTCATGCACCGGATTAACCACGGCGGATTTATCCAATGCGTATCCATTAATACCCAACAATGAGTTAGGCAATTTGGACAAATTCATTTCGCTGCAGAAATCCATTTTCTCCATCATGTTCTTCACGGTGTTCGGGTGGTAAAATTGCGCCTATTCTATTGATCCAGACACTAAAGAAATATCGGGGAACGCTTATTCCGCATGGGGAAGAAACTCGGTATTGGTAGGAACTTTCCTGCCATGCGATTTATATTGACAGAAAGTATTGACGCTGCATCGTTTTAGAAATGAATTTCACCCGGTGTGAAACACATGCTCCATGACAATATCTGCACTAAAGTTGATAAGCTTTACATAGCATGAATAATGCAGACCTTATAGGCAGCGTCGCAGCGACGCTGATGACCACGGCCTTCATTCCTCAGGCATGGCACGTCTGGCATACCCGCCATACTGCCGACATCTCTCTTGGCATGTATGCCATGTTCTCGGCAGGCGTTGCTTATGGCTGGCTTATGGCTGGTTTATGGCATCCTCTTATCGTCATGGCCCATCATCGCCAACGGCATTACACTGCTGCTGGCAGGCATTGTATTAGTGATGAAACTGAAGTTCGGATGAGCTTTTTCTTAAGATATACGCCAATCCTATGACCCACTTACCAGAAATCAATCCGAATCAATCCATCGAATTGCTCAAAGAACTGCATATTCTGACGCGCGATGGCAAGCTTAATCAGGACAGCCGACGCAAGCTCAAGCAGGTATATCACCTGTATCATTTCATCGAACCGCTGCTAGAAGAACTCCTAGCTATCAGGCATGAACTGACATTGGCCGATCACGGCGCTGGAAAATCCTACCTAGGGTTCATCCTTTATGATCTGTTCCTGAAATCACACAAAACAGGACACATTTACGGCATCGAAACACGCGAGACGTTGGTAAGGAAATCTCAGGAGCTTGCAAATAAGCTTGGATTCTCAAGGATGTCTTTTCTGAATCTTTCGGTAGAAGAGTCCATCGATTCCTCGCTCCTCCCAGACCAGATTGATATCGTCACAGCATTGCACGCCTGCAATACAGCCACCGACGATGCCATCAAATTCGCCCTGCACAAAGAGGCTCGATTTATTGTGCTCATTCCCTGCTGCCAGGCCGAAGTCGCAAGCGCGCTCAACAAACACAAAAACCAGTCATTCGGCAAAACACCGCTGTCTGAAATCTGGCGACATCCAATACACACCCGCGAATTCGGCAGTCATCTGACCAATGTGCTTCGCTGCCTGCTGCTGGAGTCTAAAGGTTACCAGGTCAAAGTGACTGAGTTGGTCGGCTGGGAACACTCTATGAAAAACGAACTGATCATTGCGCGTCGCACAGAGCAGCCGCGCAAGGATGCAAAGATGCGACTGGAATACATCCTGAAGGAATTAAACTTGGAAAGCCTGCAAGACCGCTTCATTTATTGAAACGCCCCGATAATAAATGAACAGCTAGGGTTATTGTTGCGCATGAACTATAATTCCACATGTTCTGTCTTATTTAGCCAGCGTAGATCAACCGCAAACCTAATTCCCGTATCGGGTTAAACCAATGGATGCCATTACATTAAAAGGGGGCGAGCATGCCGTATTGTTGTTGCACGGCCTGCAAAGCAGCCCAGCAGAACTGCAGCCGATTGCCAAGCGACTTCATCAGGCTGGCTACACAGTGCATGCGCCGCATATCAAAGGATATGGCTTTACGCACGGCGACACACCGCGTTCAGTGACGTCCTGGCAAAACTGGCATGCCAGCGCGCTGAAAGAATTTCGCGAACTCAAACTGCAATACCATACCGTTGCAGTGGGCGGGCTGTGCATAGGCGCCACCCTTGCCTTGAGCATCGCGGCAGAGCTTGCAGATGAGTTGTCCGCTCTAACTTTGCTTTCCACCACTCTGTGGTATGACGGATGGGGCATCCCTTGGTACCGATCTTTACGCCACATCGGCTATTATTCACCTTTTCGCTATGTTTACAGCTACCGCGAGCGCGAGCCGTTTGGGCTGAAAAACAAACAACTGCGCAAATGGATCGCGCGTGAAATGAGTCACAAAGACTCATCTATTGTCGGCGCCAGCAAACTGAATTTACCGGCGATACAAGAGGCAGAACGCATGATCGTTGCAGTAAAAAAATCCATGCATCGGATCACAGCGCCTGCCATCATCATCCACGCCGAAGAAGATGAAATCGCTTCCCCTCGCAACGTCCGCTTCGTGTCGGAGCATATCGGCTCAAAAGTGGTGAAAATTGTGATGTTGCATAACAGCTACCATATGATTACAGTAGACAATGACAGAGAACAGGTAGCCAGTGAAACCATAGATTTTTTCAACACGTACATCCTTGCATCGTCAAGCCATACCTAACAACACTGTGAAACACAAGGAACCTTATCCCAATAACAAGTTGAAATTCGCCCGCGTGTTTGCGCCTTGAAAGCGCATCATTTAGGTGCAGATTCGGTTATAATCTTATCCGAGTAATTATTTAACACCCATTACCATGAGTTCATTACCTACCATACAGCGCATGATGGTCGAGCAGTTTGACCTTAAACTTGAAGACTTGACGCCGGATGCCACCCTGGAAAGCCTAGGGCTGGATTCGCTATCTGTCATCGAGTTCATGTTCAATCTTGAGGACGAACTCAAGATCAAACTACCGGACGAACGGGTGGAGCTCAAGACCTTGCAGGATGTGATCAATCTGGTTGACAGGATAGTCGCCGAGCAATCGGCGTGATCAATGCCATGTCCAGGCGCGTTGTCATCACCGGATTAGGCATCGTTTCACCGACAGGATCATCACCCGAGCAGTTCTTTAGCAACCTGATGCTTGGCCGCTCCGGCATCAAACGCTTGAATCGTCCTTTTGCTGATCAGCTCTCGATACGCATTGCCGCCCCCGTGGACGACTTCAACCCGGCTGCGCACTTTTCCAAGATACAACTCACCGGCATCGAACGTTTCAGCCAGCTTGCCCTAGTTGCTGCCGAACAAGCAATACACGATGCCCGACTGACTCTGAGTGAGCAGGAATATCAACGTGCTGGCGTATATATGGGCTCGTGCCTGGGTGGCGCGGGCACGCTGGAAGACGGTTACATCGAAGTCTTCAAACACGACAGTCCACGAATCAAGCCGCTCAGCGTACTTCTCAGCATGAATAATGCCGCAGCTTCACATCTTTCCATCAAGTATCACCTGCAAGGACCCAACATCACTTATGCCACTGCGTGCTCATCTTCGGCGATTGCCTTGGGTGAAGCATACCGCCAGATCAAACACGGTTATGCAGACGTGATGCTGGCAGGCGGCTCTGAAGCGATGCTGACATTGGGCGCAATGAAAGCCTGGGAAGCCTTGCGCACCGTTGCTCACGAAGATCCGAATGATCCTGGCGCATCCTGCAAACCGTTTGCAAAGGATCGCAGCGGTCTCGTGCTGGGCGAAGGCGCTGCAGTGTTGGTGCTGGAAGACGCCCAGCGTGCGTTACAGCGGGGAGCCACGATATATGCAGAACTGGCAGGCTATGACTGCTCATCGGATGCAAGCCATATCACCAAACCGGATTCTATTGGGCAGACGCGCACCATCCTCAATGCCCTAAAGGATGCCGGACTGCAACCTGAAGATATCAATTATGTGAACGCGCACGGCACAGCGACCCTAGCTGGCGACATAGAAGAAACCAAAGCCATCAAACAGGTGTTCGGCTCTCATGCCTACAAGCTTCCAATCAGCTCGACAAAATCCATGCATGGCCATCTGATGGGTGCGACCGGTGCAGTCGAGTTCATGGCCGCTGTCCTCGCAATGCAGCACAATTCAATCCCCCCTACCATCAACTTGCATCTGCCCGATCCCGAGTGCGATCTAGATTACGTTCCAAATCAAGGCAGAACCGATATCCCACTCAATGCCGTGATGTCCAATTCATTCGCATTCGGTGGCACGAATGCGGTACTGATCGCCCGCCGCTTTGCGGTTTAGCACGCTTCCTTCATGTCCATGAAGGAATTTAATCTTTCTGCATGGGCACTCAAACATCCAGCTTTGATGCTCTACACGCTGTGCGCGCTTCTTTTTGCCGGCATTTTCTCCTATACACAGCTGCCGCAAAATGAAGACCCCGACTTCACATTCAGGGTAATGAGCATCAAACTGCTTTGGCCGGGTGCAAGCGCAAGTGAAGTCGAACAGCAACTCACCAACCCGGTTGAACGAAAATTACAGCAAACACCCTGGCTGGATAATGTCAGCAGTTACTCCAAAGCAGGCGAAGCGGGAATTTACATCACGCTCAAGGACGCGATGCCACCAGCACAACTTGAACCCAGTTGGAACCAGGTTCGCAAAGAATTGGCAGACATGCGCCTGCCTGATGGCGTTGCAGCGCCAGTCATCAACGACCATTTCGGCCAAACCTTTACTGCAATCTATGCCTTCACCTCAAAATCGCTAAGCAATGCCGAGCTTGCTCATGAGGCACGAGTTGTGCGCGATGAATTGCTAGGCATAGCAAATGTCAGCCGTGTCGAATTGATCGGCATCCAGCCGGAAAGAGTATATATTGATTTAAATGACAAAGCCAAAACCGGCATCAACCCATGGCAAATCGCATCTGCATTAAAAGCCCAGAATGAAATCCAGTCTGCCGGAGAAATAAACACTTATCTTGACGTGATACGACCGCGCGTGAACGGTCATCTCGATTCCGTCAAAAGCATACAGAACTTCTCATTTCAAGCAGACGGAAAAAGCTATCACCTGAATGATATCAGTCACGTTTACCGCTCCTATACTGATCCCGCCACTTTCAAGATGCGCACCATGGGGCAGGAGGCAGTCGGCCTTGCCATTGCGATCTCGCCCCAGGGCAATGTCACCCAGCTTGGCAAGGATCTTGAACAAGAATTTGCTAGCATCAAAAAAAAGCTGCCGGCAGGGATAGAGATTCATCAGATATCC
This sequence comes from Pseudomonadota bacterium, assembly GCA_021787435.1. Classification (GTDB taxonomy): domain Bacteria; phylum Pseudomonadota; class Gammaproteobacteria; order Burkholderiales; family Gallionellaceae; genus Gallionella. The sequence continues at coordinate 13,076 of JAJYLY010000008.1, forward strand.
GATCAGTCCCATGTAGTCAGAAAATCCATCGCTGAATTCATGAAGGCTCTGCTGGAAGCTTTCGCGATTGTGCTGGCGGTGAGTTTCATAAGCCTGGGTCCGCGTGCAGGCTTGGTGGTGGGACTGTCGATTCCGCTGGTGCTAGCAGGAACCTTTCTGCTGATGCATCTGCTTGGCATCGACTTGCAACGCGTATCCCTTGGTGCATTGATCATCGCACTGGGACTTCTGGTAGACGATGCGATGATCACCGTTGAGATGATGAAAGTAAAACTGGAGCAAGGTTACAGCAAATTGCACGCCGCAACCTTTGCCTACACCAGCACCGCATGGCCAATGCTGACAGGCACGATGATCACGGCAGCAGCATTTTTGCCCGTAGGCCTTGCGAAGTCTTCTGCCGGTGAATACACCTTTTCAATTTCTGTTGTCGTGACCATCGCCTTGCTGATCTCCTGGCTGGTTGCGGTGATCTATATACCGTTCATCGGCTTTCATCTGCTGAAAAAAAACAAGCAGCCCGCATTGCTCGATGATCACTATCGCAGCGGTTTCTATTTGTACTTCAGGCGTGTGGTTGAATGGTGTCTTGAATACAGAAAGAGCGTGATTGCACTCACACTGATTGCCTTTGCACTGGCTCTTGCCGGATTTTTCAAGCTGCAGCAGGATTTTTTTCCGCCGTCTGAGCGAACAGAACTCCTGATGGATATATGGCTACCGGAAGGCACCAGCTTCTCCACCACAGAAAGACTGACCATCGGCCTCGAACAGGATTTAATGAATGATCCCGATATCGTCAATTACACCAGTTATATCGGCGGTGGAACACCCAGATTCTATCTGCCGCTCGAACTGGAACTGCCTGCCATCAATTATGCGCAAATCGTCATCAACACTCGCGACATAAAATCACGCGAGGTCGTACTCAAACGCGTACGCAGCATGCTGGACAAGGATTATGCAGCGATGGGAATACGCATCGCGAGACTGGAAAATGGCCCACCAGTCGGGTTCCCGATACAGTTCAACGTGACCGGAAAAGACCCGGGGAAACTCCGCGGCATCACCAGAGAAATCGCAGCCGTTGTCAGACACAATCCCAACACCAAAAATGTCAATCAGGATTCCAGCGAAAAAATACGAATCCTCAATGTGACGCTCGATCAGCAGAAGAGCCTTCTACTTGGCTTGTCATCCGATGCAGTTTCCAGAAGCCTGCGTACATTTTTGTCTGGGCTTCCAGTCACGGTTTTTGGCGAGAATAACCAGCGCATCGAAGTCATCGAACGAGCCGCGCATCACGACGATCCTGATGCGCTAGGTCAAATGAATGTCTATACTGATCAGGGAAGATCGGTGCAGCTCAACCAAATTGCCAAAATCAGCGAATCCGAGGAAGAAGGCATCATCTGGCACATGAACCGAATGCCTGTGGTGACTGTGCGCGCCGAGGTTCCTGACAATGTGCCTGCTTTAGATGTAAGCATGGTAATCGACCGGCAACTCGCCACGATTCGTGCAAACCTACCAGAAGGCTATCGCATCGAAATGGGGGGTGCAATGGAGGGCAGCAATCAGGCACAGGACTCAATCATTGCGATTTTGCCGCTGATGGGCTTTATCATCGTCACCTTGCTGATATTCCAGCTCAAAAAATACAAGCCCGTCGCATTGGCCTTGTTCACGGCACCGCTGGGCATCATCGGCGTGACCACAACCCTGCTTGCATTTCACGTGCCATTCGGATTCGTTGCAATGCTGGGCACCATTTCACTGTCCGGCATGATCATGCGCAACTCGGTCATCCTGCTCGATCAAATCAGCCAGAATGCAGAGCTGGGCTCATGGGATGCTATCGTCGAATCCACCGTGCGTCGCTTCCGCCCCATCGTGCTGACGGCAGCCGCCGCAATCCTGGCGATGATACCTTTGACCCGCAGCGTTTTCTGGGGACCGATGGCCATTACCATCATGGGCGGCCTTCTCATCGCAACGCTGCTAACCCTGTTTTGCCTACCGGCACTGTATGCGCTGTGGTACAAAGTTGAGCGCCCTGGCGGGAAAGCGCCCAATTAACATGCTCTCTTACCAGCTCTGATGCATGGCTTGCGCGAGTTTGCAGCGCGGCAACCAACGCCGTATTACTAGGCGCATTTCCCATCGCCACTGCGATATTGCGCAACCATTGTTCATGGCCGATACGATAAATTGCACTGCCGGCCAATTTTTCACGAAACTCATTCTCGTCCCATGCGAACAATTTCACGAGACTGACATCATCCAATCCATTGCGCACCTCAAAATCAGGTTCCGATGTCATCTTTGCGAAGCGATTCCACGGGCACACCAGCTGACAGTCATCACAACCATATATACGGTTTCCAATCAGAGGTCGCAACGCTATTGGAATGCTCCCCTTGAGTTCGATGGTGAGATAGGAAATGCAGCGTCTCGCATCCAGCAGGTAAGGCGCGACGATGGCCTGCGTCGGACAAATCTCGATGCAGCGCGTGCAACTTCCACAATGTGCACTCTCCAGATGATCCACAGGAAGTGGAAGATTGGTGTAAATTTCGCCCAGAAAAAACCACGATCCCGCATCCTGTGACAGCAACAGCGTGTGTTTTCCGCGCCAACCCAGGCCGGATTTTCTTGCCAGCGCCACCTCCATCACCGGCGCGCTGTCGACGAATACGCGCCCTTCGAATTCTGCAACTGCGATGCGTATCTTCTCTTCCAACTGCGACAGTCGCTTGCGCATCAGCTTATGGTAATCGCGCCCCAACGCATAACGCGAAATAAAGGCGGATTCCCCCTGTTGCAACACCTCCCAGCTGTCCCGGACTTCTGGCGGCAGATAATTCATGCGCACGCTGATCACGCGCACCGTACCTGCCAGCAAATCCGCAGGACGGCTGCGCCTTATGCCATGTTTTGCCATATAATCCATCTGTCCATGAAAACCTTGTGCCAGCCAGTCTAATAAACCGGTTTCAGCCTCTGCAAGATCCGTATTCGCAATACCCGTGGCCTGAAAACCGAGCTCATGCGCCCAACCGCGTATGTTTTCGGCCAGTTTTTCATACTGCACTGATTGAGGATTTAAATTTTGCATGACCACGATGATAGCCGAATCACCCTTGACCTCGCTGATGAAAATGCAACCACAGCACTGGCAAGACGCCTGACCGCGCAACTCAAACCCGGCATGGTCATTTATCTCAATGGCGACCTGGGCGCAGGAAAAACCAGCCTAGTGCGCGGAGTATTAAATGCATTGGGCCACACCGGCCACGTAAAAAGCCCAACCTATACCCTGCTTGAACCCTACCATGTCGGCGGGTTAGACTTGCGCCACTTTGACCTGTATCGTTTGCAGGATGAAAATGAATGGGAGCAGGCTGGTTTCCGCGATGAGTTTGACGGCAACAATATTCTTTTCATCGAATGGCCGGAAAAAGCGCCAGTCCCGCCAGCCGACATCGTGATCGATCTCGTCATTTTGCAACAGGGGCGCCGTGCTATCATGATAAGCAACACCGCTATAGGAAAAGCATGTCTAAAGCTGCTATAAAAACGTCCGCCATTCATCGCCTTTACCATGCGATATTGCTGACCGTGCTTGGACTGTGGCTCACGCCCTCTCTAGCTGAGGTCTCGATCACGGCCACGCGCATCTGGCCAGCGCAGGATTACACCCGTCTGACACTGGAATCACAGCAACCGATCCATCATCACATGTTTTCCGTAGAGAATCCGGATCGTCTGGTCATAGACCTCGATGAGGTTGCGCTTGATGATACGCTAAAGAGCCTCACCGGCAAGATAGACAGCCACGATCCCTACATCCAGAGCATCCGCATAGGCCATTACAAACCTGGCATCGTGCGTCTGGTGCTCGATCTCAAAGGACAGGTCAAACCTCAATTGTTCGATCTTGATCCTGTAGGTGAATATGGCTACCGCCTAGTGCTCGATGTTTATCCCGTAGTACCGGCAGATCCCATGATGACGCTGCTAGGCCATGAAAAATCCATACCTGCCTCAGCCCCCGCTGCCGAGACACCTCCTGACAAATCAGCCGACAATTTCACCAGCAATGCTTCCACGCAAAAAGTGCCGCCAGAACCGCACTCCAGAACGCTCATCATCGCAATCGATGCAGGCCACGGAGGCGAAGACCCTGGTGCCAGAGGCAGTCGTGGCTCGCATGAAAAAGACATCACGCTGGCCATTGCGCGCCGACTTTGTACGCTGGTGGACGACACGCCCAATATGCATGGCCTGCTGATACGCGATGGCGATTATTTCATTCCATTAGGCGGGCGTGTCGCGAAGGCACGCCAAGCCAAAGCCGACTTATTCGTTTCCATACACGCCGATGCTTTCATCAGACCCGATGCGCACGGCTCATCCGTTTTTGCTCTCTCCGAACATGGTGCAACTAGCAGTGCCGCGCGCTGGCTGGCTAAGAAGGAAAACGAAGCCGATTTGATCGGCGGGGTCAACATCGCTGTGAAAGACCCTTATCTTGCCCGCACCTTGCTCGATCTTTCTCAGACCGCGACCATCACTGACAGCTTGCGGCTTGCCAAACAGGTGCTTGGAGAATTGAACGACATCAATGACTTGCATAGCGGGCATGTCGACCAGGCCGGATTTGCAGTGCTTAAATCTCCCGATATTCCATCGATACTCGTGGAGACAGCTTTCATCAGTAACCCCAGCGAAGAAACCCGCTTAAACGACAAGAATTACCAGCTGAAGTTGGCCAGCGCCATTCTGGATGGCATCAAACGTTACCTAGCACAAAATCCCGCTATATCCAAACGCAATATTGCGCAGATGCCATGAATCAGCGATTACTCAGGATATTGAGCGGTTCAGCCGTACGTATCCCCATGCGCTGCAAAACAAATTTACGCGCATCCTCAACAGACCGGTAGGTCATAGTGCGGCGGTCAATTTATTTCTTGAAGCGAAGGCGGGCACAGAAATTCGCAACAAGTGTGGCCGGTTACGTTTGATCTCTGCCGAATTCTACGGACATGATGTTGATCTCGATTTGCAGCTTCATCGAAAATGCGATGACAACGCACAGAATATGGAAAGAAATACTGCCTTGCACTGGGCAGCTTTTAACGGGCATACTCCAAGCGCCACCCGCATAATTGAGCATCATGCAAAAATCGATGTGCGGAACATCAGGCTGTACCCCTACGATGCAGGCGACTGCGCACAACCATGTAAACTTCGTCACACGACTGATCGCCGCCGGCGCAAATCTAGATAGCACCGCCATCGCTCGCTGCTTGCCACAGACGGTTCAGCCTTGTGAAACTTCAATGGTGCAGGCCGCTTCAATAAGAGCGAATGGGCTGACTCTTACACATGTATAGCAGCAGATCCCGCATTGTCTGAATGTGTTGCAAATGCCATGCCGGATTCATCATTATGTAAATCATCAAACGGGCTAGGCCTAGACCTGTCCATGCGTCCGCGAAACCAGAACAAACAAGACACAACCATTAAAAGCGAGGCGAACGTTACAACGAGGTTTTTCCATTCATCCGGGGATTGAACGACAGATGCAGCCTTGGTCTTGTTAGCTTCACTATGGATGCTTGCAGACAACGCACTCGCTGCATCTACACCGCTTGCACTCACCCCTCTTGCCGCAACAACCCCGCTCGCCGTCATATCGACTGCGGTCCGGCCAGCCTGTTTCTCTTCCAAATCCCTGATCACCAGTTGCATTTCGCCAATCTGCAACTTGAGATCATTGAGCAGTTTCTCCTTGGCGATCAACTCTTCCTGCAGTGCATCGTTGTTCGCACTGGCTGACATTGAAGGGTCGTATCTGGATATCGTCAACGACATGGAAAGTTTCATCTGACGATGGTCGTCCTGAAAGTTCCTGATTTCCACCGCCTTGTGATGATGACTCTTGTGAGAGTTCAAGATTTTAACTGGTTCTCTCATCGGCGCATCAGATTTAACGACTGCTGGCGGCGCGACTTCCATAGGCGCGTGTGCCTGTCGCGCATCTTCATTAGGATCTACAGGTAAATTGGCGGCAGGATCAAGCAAAACAGTGTATGACTTGACCAGTTTGCCTGCGACAGAGGTGGTTTCAATCAATAGATGAACGAAAGGATCAACCACCGGGCGCAGCGATGTCACCCGTATATAGGATTGTTTTCCAGGCTCATTGACCAGTTGAAAGCGAATCTTGTGATTATTGGGATAGATCAGGCCAAGTTTTTTATAATCCTGGTCGTCTGCTAGGCGCACCTTGAATTGCTGCGCTTCCGCGTCGGTCAGTTCGACAATGACGATCCGTGCTTTAAGCGGCTGGCCTAGGGCGCTGTCCAACTGAATATCATCCCCCAGTACCATCGCATTGGCATCCGCCATAAAAACAGCTGCCATAAAGAACATCCACAGTTGCTGAATTACCCCCTGTAACACAACGCCCCGTTCTTCATTATGATGAATTATTAGTGATTTGAAATTATTAACAGACTTATGCCCTATTCAGGCTGGATCAAGAAGAAAAGTATAGGATCTGATCTGCCTGCCTGAACCGGATGAAATTTCCATCACAAGATCGTTGAGTGGATCATCTAACGATTGTTCTGTGGTCACAACGATATAGGGTTGTTTACCAGACTCATGCACCAGTTGAAAATGAAACTTGCACCCAAGTGGGTATTGCAAACCGAGTTTTCTGTAATCCTGATCGTCTGCCAGACGCACCTTAAATTGCTGCACATCTGCATCCGTCAGCTCGGCAATCGATATCCGCGCATTGAGCGGCTGACCTATCGTGCTGTCCACGTGAATGTCGCCCAACAACAGCGCATTTGCTTGCGACATAAAAAAAACAGCCATGGAGAGCATCCATAGCCACCTCTTTGCATGTATTTTGCTTTTCATTATCATCAGCAGTGTGATCATCGATCAGGAATTGTAACCAAATTGTGCATTTTTGTGGTCAATTCAAACAGGAAACACTCCTGTTGACAGGTAACGGTCACCCCGGTCACAAACAATAAATGCAATCACCGCATTTTCCAACTGCTGCGAGATGCGCAGCGCAACACTTAATGCCCCGCCTGATGATATACCGCAGAATATGCCCTCTTCATGCGCCAGTCTGCGCGTCATCTCTTCCGCAGCCTCCTGACTCACAAGTTCTATTCTGTCTACCATGTTGGCATGATAGATGGCTGGCAGATACGCCTGCTGCCATTTGCGTATGCCTGGAATCTGTGCGCCTTCTTCAGGCTGTACCCCTATGATCTGTATACTTGGATTTTTTTCCTTGAAGTAATGCGCGCAACCCATGATGGTGCCGGTAGTGCCCATGCTGCTGACAAAATGCGTCAGGCGCCCTGCTGTATCGCGCCAGATTTCAGGCGCAGTGCTTTCATAATGCGCGAGCGGATTATCAGGATTTGAAAACTGATCCAAGATGATGCCATGCCCGGCATTTTTCATAGCCTGCGCGGTATCGCGCGCCAGTTCCATCCCCCCTTCCTTCGCTGTCAGCACCAGTTCAGCGCCGAATACACGCATGCTCTGGCGGCGCTCAACGCTCTGATTTTCCGGCATCACCAATATCATCCGGTATCCCTTGACTGCAGCCGCCATCGCCAGCGCAATGCCGGTATTACCGCTGGTCGCCTCTATCAACGTGTCTCCAGGCTTGATCTCCCCACGTTGCTCGGCATGTGCAATCATGGAAAAAGCCGGCCTGTCTTTCACGGAGCCGGCAGGATTATTGCCTTCGAGTTTGGCCAGCAACACATTGCTTGTGATGCCTGGGATGCGCTTCAAACGCACCAGCGGCGTATTGCCTACAAAATCTTCAATGAATGGATACATTTTTTTGTCTTAATATTTCAAGGAAGCGCTACCATAACTGCCACTAAACCGCATGATATTTGCTCATTCATGCAGCACTTGATGAAAGAAGTTTACCTTATGGCTGACCGGCTGCGCGATTTGGCATAACCATCGCCATCGCCTGATCCAGCGGGATATGCAGCAATTCGCTCAAGGCCCTGTAGTCATCCGGCAATGCCGCATCGTTCCAACCATTCGCTGAATGACGGGCAAGATTGACCGCAACAATGACGTTGCGTACGCGCTGCAAACCAGCGCTGGCGTCACTCATCAGCGTGATAAGCAGTTCCGGCAACCCCCATTGCATCACCAGTTTCATTTGCAACTCAGCCAAGGTAAAACCTAACACCTGCATTTGCGCATCACGGCTGCGCATGGCCTTGTCATGCACCTGAAGATCGCGAATCTTCAACATGGCTTCAGGCAAAAAACACCACATCAGAATTTCGGCGATGTCGTGCAACAGCGCGGCAACCCGCACCTCCTCAAAGCGCAAGTCCTTCAAATACACCGCCCAGTCGAAGGCGTATTCGGAAGCTCGGTGTGAACGATGCAGCAAGCGTAGCAAGGGCGGCAACGCTACGACATGCGCCTTGAGCTGATCTTCAATCAGAAGTTCAGGCATCACATTCTTGAAAAACTGTTCTGTACCTAGCATCAGCAAGGCCTGTTCGACCTGAACGAGTTCGGTGATTTGCACCTTGCGCTTATGCTCCTGCAGATATCGCAACAGCTTGACGGTCATCACGGGGTCTTGTCTGATCGCGTTGGCGATGGAATGCGCAGTCAGCTTGCTTTCATCCTCGCGCAACAAGACAAGATCGCGCACAGTATGCTTCAACACGGGCAATTCACTTTTGCTGAGCCGATATACCCACTCGTTCAAATCGTTATCACTCATTACTGCACCCCGCTCCGGTACGACAAGCTAAAAACTCCAAATCAGCTTCGCCCCCCCTGCACTGCCAGGGTGCCTGTGCGCCCTTCGATTTCGCGCATCAGCACTTCGTGCCTTGGCAAGTCACCCAATCCTTGCAGATATTGCTGCATGGATACCAGCTCATAGCCTTGTTTCTGCCAACCCTGCAACAGCTTTTCAAAAATCGGCATCCATTTTCCACCCTCGAGCTCTGCATGCAAAGTATATACATGATCTCTCACAAGCGCCGTCTGTTGCAAAAGATGCTCCGCAACATTCTCCAGGGTAATGCCATCGCGATTGACCAGTTCATCCAGTGTTGGCAAGGTGGTGGGCAGCTCTGGACAAGCAACGATCTCCGCTTGCCAGGTTGGAATGAAAGGATGCGTGCCCCGTGTATTCGAACAATAGTCAAAACCCATGTGTTGCATCAGACGCAGCGCATGCCGGTTCATCTGCCAACCGGCCGCTGCATGCGCATGCGGTGCCTCACCGAAAATTGCCTTATAACGGTCAACTGTACGCTGCAACTCCCGCTCTGTCCACTTTGCATCCTTGTGCGCGACATTGTCCTGCCAGCGGATATGGTCAAAACAGTGTATGCCCGCTTCAAATCCTTCTTCGCGCACCCCGCGCATGATGTCCGCACAGCGTTTTCCGATATCCGGCGAGGGCAACAAGGTACCATACAACAGCGTCTTGATGCCGTAGTGTTCCAACACTGAAGTACGCGACACCTTGCCTAAAAACCCTTTGCGGAATACCCGTCTGATCGCGCGCCCAGTATGATCGGGGCCAAGAGAAAAGAAAAAAGTTGCCTGCGCGTGATAGCGCTTCAGCACTTCAACAAGACGCGGAACCCCTTCGCGTGTGCCGCGATAGGTGTCCACATGAACCTGAAGGGCAAGTTTATTCATATCAGGGCTGAGGACTTGGGATTGAGGATTGAGGTAATGCGAAAAATCTATATGCAATTATAACTCTATCCTCGCTCCCCAATCCTGCTCTTAATCCATCAGCTTGCGCGCTTCAGCAACCTGCCCGCGATATGCATCGAAGATATTGCGCAAGGTGTCCGCCATGGTAATCACGGGTTTCCAGTTTAACTCATCACAGGTATTAGTGATTTTGGGAACGCGGTTTTGAACATCCTGATAGCCTTTGCCATAGTATGCGGCCGACGTGGTTTCGACGATCTTCACCTGCTGCGCAGATTCGCGATATTCAGGGTATTCCCCGGCCAGTTTCAGCATCATGTCGGCCAGATCGCGGATCGCAAAATTGTTCAAAGGATTGCCGATGTTGTATATCTTGCCTGTGGCGATACCGCCCTTGTTCTCGATGATCTTCATCAGCGCATCTATGCCGTCGTCAATATAGGTGAAGGCGCGCTTTTGCAACCCGCCATCCACCAGACTGATGTTCTCGCCTCGCACGATATGCCCCAGGAATTGGGTGACCACGCGCGAGCTGCCTTCCTTCGCGGTATGGATTGAATCCAGCCCGGCACCGATCCAGTTGAATGGACGGAAAAGCGTGAAATTCAGCCCTTCCATACCATAGCCCCAGATCACGCGATCCATCAGCTGTTTGGAACAGGAATATATCCAGCGCGGCTTGTTGATCGGTCCGCAGATCAGTTCGGAATTCTCGGGGTCGAATTCCTCGTCATGGCACATTCCATAAACCTCCGATGTCGAAGGAAAGACCAGATGCTTGCCGTATTTCACCGCCGCGCGCACGATAGGAAGATTGGCCTCGAAATCCAGTTCGAACACGCGCAATGGTTGTTTCACATAAGTGGAAGGCGTTGCAATCGCAACCAGCGGCAGGATCACATCGCATTTCTTGACATGATACTCAACCCATTCCTTGTTGATGGTGATGTCGCCTTCAAAAAAATGAAAACGTTCATGACCGATCAGGTCGCTGATGCGATCAGCGCTCATATCCATCCCATACACTTCCCAGTCGGTAGTATTCAGAATGCGCTTGGAAAGATGGTGACCGATAAAACCGTTCACGCCCAGTATCAATACTTTTTTCATGATGACTTCCTTAACAATTAAACTCAAACCTTTGGGTGCCGTACTTGCCGGCAAATTCTGCTGCACTGACCTCGCGACCATCCAGTTCAAAGCGCACGATCTCAAGCGTGCCTTGACCGCAGATTGCGTAGGCCCGCCCACCTTCAACATAGAAAGCGGGCTTCCCAGTCGCAGTGCCTTTTGCCAGAAGCGTCTGCAATATCCGCATCGGCATATTCATCAGTCGCGTCATCGCACCCGGATAAGGGGGGGCTACAGCACGCACCAGATTGTGTATATCTCTTGCGGATTGCTGCCAGTCGATCACACCATCCTCAGCGCGACGTCCGCCAAAATAAGCACCCAGACTCAAATCCTGTTTCACTCTGGGCGCACAACCCGCCAGCAGTTCAGGTAGGATCTGATTCAACGCCATCTCGGCCGCCACGGTCACTTTCTGAAACACCTGTAGCGCATTATCATCGGGCAATATCGGCACGGCCTGTTGTGCAACGATGTCGCCGTTATCCGGTTTCTCGGTCATGTAATGCAAGGTCGCGCCCGTTTCAGTCTCACCACGGATTATCGCCCAATTTACCGGCACACGGCCACGATATTTTGGCAGCAATGATCCGTGCATATTCAACGCGCCTGCTTTGGGAATAGCCAGCAGCGGCGCTTTGAGCATCTCTCGATAATAAAATGAAAAGAAAAAATCCGGGCGCAAAGCGGCGATCTTCTCAACCACCTCAGGCACATTCGGGTTAACCGGCGTGATCACTTCAATATTATGCAACGCCGCCAGATCGGCAACACTCTCAAACCAGATATTTTCATTCTGATTGTCGCGGTGGGTGACAACGAGTCTCACATCCACCCCGTGCGCAAGCAGCACGGAAAGACAGCGCACCCCCACGTTGTGGTAGGCAAAGACAACGGCTGATACACAAGGATTGAGGTTTGAGGTTTGCGAAAATCCCTTTAGCTCGTATGCTGACTCCAATTCGCCCCTCACTCCTCGATCCTCAATCCTGAATCCTGTTTTTCCAACACGGCTTCAACCAGATAGCGCGGCCTGTGACGCACCTGCTGATAGATGCGCCCGACATATTCACCCAGCAGACCGATGCCAAAAAGCGTGATGCCGATCAGGAAAAAAGCAATCGCGAACAGTGTGAACAAACCTTCCGCTTCAGGACCGATGATGAGCCGGCGCACCAACAGGAATACCACGAAGAACGCGGACAGCACCGAAATCGCGATGCCCAGCATCGAAAACATCTGCAGCGGCACAACGGAAAAACCTGTCATCAGATCAAAATTGAGGCGGATCAGGCTGTACAGCGAATACTTAGACTCGCCGGCGGCGCGCTCCTCGTGGCCCACGACCACTTCTGCGGGATTGCGCGCAAAGCTATAGGCCAAGGCCGGAATGAAGGTATTCACTTCCTTGCAGCTGTTGATAGCATCGATGATCCCTCTATCATAGGCGCGCAGCATGCAACCCTGGTCAGTAATCTTGATGCGCGTGATGCGCTCGCGCAGACTGTTCATCGCGCGCGATGCGACATGCCGCCACCAGCTGTCATTACGCTGCCTGCGGATCGAACCGACATAGTCATAGCCCTCGTCCATCTTGGCCAGCAGATTACCAATGTCCTCAGGAGGATTTTGCAAATCCGCATCCAGCGTCACCATGCGTTGCCCGAGTGCATGCTCGAATCCGGCCATGATGGCCATGTGCTGACCAAAGTTGCCCTTGAACAGAATCACCCGTGTCACATCAGGACGTTTCTGGAACTGTTCGCGCAGGATCGCGGCAGAACGATCACGGCTGCCATCGTTGATGAACAGAATTTCATACGTGGTCCCGAGCTTATCGAGAGCCGGATACAATCGGCCGAACAGGGCTTCCAAGCCTTCTTCCTCGTTATAGACGGGGATGATCACGGATAATTGCAAGGTATTCATGGGGCGGCATTCTACCGCATGGAGCAAGGTTAGCGAAATCTGCTTCAAACAACACCGTTTACTCAGTGATTAATTTTTTTTCATGTTAGTCGACGCTGCCATTGCTTCAGTACAATCTCACGAGTCCGGTGACCCTCTTTAAATTCCTGACTGACCTGTTGCAGCAGATCTGTTGTTCAACCCAGGACGCCGGGTTTGGCTCAATATACCCGGCATGCCTTCCTTCTTCTTCTGGCATGATGCAGTCTGAGGAGAATGCCTTGTTACTTGTTTCTGCCATGACCACCGCATGATCCGGGAATAAAACATGCGCAACATTCATAAGCTCGTCGTCACGCGCCTGATCATTGGATGGATTTTACTGTCCGTGATGCTGGGTGGGATCGTCTATTACATCGAGCTGCAAAAAGTTGGGAAATTTGTTTTTGATCTTGCAACGGTGGAATCCCGCTTGTTTACCGGCACTGTCGATCGCAACAGCGCCCGCCGGAAAGATGAGCTAACAAAGCGGGCTGACGAATTTCTCAAGCAGCATTTCGTCGTTATCGAGCTTTATGATACAAACAAGCACCAGATCCTTCACGCAGAAAGACCGGGCGATGAAACGATTGAAAATAAACTGAATCAGTTACTGGACGCATTCCCGCTGGGAGATGCAATGCGCTACAAACAGTTCCTGATTGAGAGAAACTCATTTCTGCAGGTGATGTTGCCGCTGCGGGATGCCAGAGGAGAGCTGATAGGTTATTTCAAAGGCGTCTACCAGGTGGATGCCAAAACCCTGCACAATATCGAAATCGATATTTCTGGCACATTGCTGCTGGTCGTCGTGGTGATCCTCATTACAACCATCATGCTCTACCCTATCATCATTTCCCTCAATAAAGGCCTGGTAAAGCTCTCGTCCGACCTTTTGAGCGGCAATATCGAACTGATGGATGTGCTGGGCAGCGCCATTGCAAAACGGGATTCCGATACCAACAGTCATAATTACCGGGTCACCATTTATGCGATTCGTTTCGCCGAATTGCTAAATCTTTCCAGCACGGAAATCCGCAAACTGATCGCAGGCGCATTTTTGCATGACGTGGGCAAGATAGGTATCAGGGACAATATATTGCTCAAACCTGTCAGCCTGACTGACGATGAGTTTGCGGTCATGCGCACCCATGTGCTGCTCGGTGCCGACATCATCAGCAGATCGAAATGGTTGACGGGTGCAAGAGAAGTGGTGGAATTTCATCATGAGAAATTTGACGGCAGCGGATACATGAAAGGGCTTGCCGGAAATGCAATCCCGTTAAACGCGCGCATATTTACAATCGTCGACGTGTTCGATGCACTCACATCGAAACGTCCATACAAAGAACCGTTCGGATTCGAAAAAGCCATGGAACTCATGATGCCGGATAGTGGAAAGCGTTTCGATCCCGAGTTGCTACGCATATTTAATGAGAAAGCACGTGTGCTTTATCAAGAAATATCTCACGCTCCCGATGATGCTCTGGAGTCCATAATGAACACTTTGATCAGACAACATTTTTTTCGGAACTGAATGGAAACATGCCCGAAAATCCTACGTTTTGGGATACCATGATTAAAAACTGCGACAAAATGACAGACAACACACCAGAAAAAAACGAATCAGATCTGCCAGCGCCCTATGGACGCAATATGCAGCTGTTGCGAATGCTGGGTCTGGCAATTGTGGTCGGCATACTGGGCGCATTGGCAGTACTGGCGTTTCATCAGTTGCTGCTTGTGCTTGAATCCACAATCTATGGGTTAAACCAGGGCTTGGTGGCCGATGCTGCGCATCTGCCACCTGAAATCCGCGTCATCACTCCTGCCGCTGGCGGGCTTGTTGCCGGAATAATGCTACAGTATTTTCTCAGGCGCAAGGAAACCGGCGCAGATTATATGGAAGCCATCTCCGCAGGCAGTGAAATTCCTTTGCGCTCTTCTCTGCTGAAATCGGCAGCATCCGCCGCCACGGTGGTCTCGGGCGGCTCGATAGGGCGAGAAGGCTCCATGGTGCAGCTTGCAGCTTTGTCGGGAAACATGCTGGGGAAAATTCTAAGAGTATCTCCTGTCGAACAGCGTTTTGCAGTGGCCTGTGGCGCGGCAGCAGGGCTTGCAGGCGCTTACAACACGCCGATTGCAGGTGCTCTGTTTGTCGCTGAAATCGTACTGGGCGGCATCAGCGTAGGCAGTTTCGGCCCCCTTCTGCTTGCAGCGGCCATTGCCGACTCTGTGGTGCGACATGTCAGTCGCGTCGGGCCCATTTTTTCAGCAACACCTGGCAATCTGCAAAGCCTGCCGGAGCTCTTGCTGGTTGTTGCTACGGGGATTGTGGCAGGATTACTGGGTCCGTTGTTTATCGCCTCATTGAATTACGCACACCGGAAGCTGTCTGAATTACGCCTTCCTCTATGGATCAAAATGATGCTCGCAGGGCTAGCTGTCGGCGGACTTTCCGTAATCAGTCCCGAAGTCTGGGGCAATGGCTACTCGGTGGTAAACTCATTGCTGCACGAAACCTGGATATGGCAAAGCGTGCTGCTCATTCTAGTGCTCAAGGTCATCGCCACTGTGTTGACATCAGGGTCAGGCGCGGTCGGCGGCGTATTCACGCCAACCTTGTTTGTCGGAGCTGCATTGGGTACGCTGGCAGGGAGCGCGGTGCATACCATATTGCCTGATGCATCGATGACAGCGTATACGCTAGTCGGCATGAGCGCCTTCCTTGCTGCAGTCACCCACGCACCGCTCACCGCTGTGGTGATGATCAGCGAGATGACCGCCGGGTACGACCTCGTTCCCGCGCTGGCACTGGCAAGCTTGGCCGGTTACTATGTATCATCGGTGCTGCATCCAGGGTCAATTTACGCTCGCTCTATCCCTCAAACCCATCCCACACAGACGCTGCCATCCACCTATCTGTGAAATCCTTGCATATGCCGTGCTAACCCAGCACATCGACCAACGCACTGCACACCCGCTCGACATCCTTCTCGTTCATAGCATAAAACATCGGCAAGGAGACGATTTGTTTCCCGACCTGTTCTGCGATCGGGAACATGCCATCACTAAATCCCCGCTCGCGATACAACTTGAAAAGATGGATGGGCGCATAGTGAAAACCGATGCCAATATTGTGTTTTTCCTTCATCTTTTCCATGAACTGTGGGCGCGCAATGCGTCCCGGTAGCACGATCTGGAACAGGTGCCAGTTGGTGTTCTCGTAATCTTCAGGGGGCAGCCTGGCGCCTGTCCTCGCCTCAAAATCATTACCCAGTAGATTGAAATAGTGTTGTGCCAGCTTGCGTCTGTGCGTTGTGATCGCATCCAGTTTCGCAAATTGTCCCAGGCCGATCGCGGCTGCAATATCGGTCATGTTGTATTTTCCGCCCAGCACATCCACCTCGATGCCGTCCCAACCGCTGCGCACCACACCTTGCAGACGGTATTTTTCCGCAAGCAGCGCCTCTGCCTCGTTATTCATAACAAGACAGCCGCCTTCTGAGGTGGTGATGTTCTTGTTAGCCTGAAAACTGAACGAGACAAAGTCACCAAATGATCCTATGGGTTTACCTTGCCACGATGATCCTATCGCCTGTGCGGCATCTTCGATCACACGCAGTTTATGCTTTGCTGCGATTGCATATAGCCTGTCCATGTCCAGCGGCTTGCCTGCAAGAAGCACAGGAATAACAGCTTTCGTACGCACTGTAATCGCTGCCTCAAGCTTGGCAAGATCGATGTTGCGCGTTAAAGGGTCAATGTCGGCAAACACCGGAGTCGCCCCCACTTCGAGGATCACGTTGGCGGTGGCCACCCATGAAACGGGGGTTGTGATCACCTCGTCACCAGGCCCGATGCCCGCAATGCGCAATGCGATCTCCATCGTACAGGTACCGGAATTGAAAGTGCGCACGGGGCGCCCGCCAAAGTATGCGGAAAGCCTATTTTCAAATTCAAGCACCTTGGGACCGTTGGTAATCCAGCCAGAACGCAATGTGTCTACCACCGACGAGATGGTCGCCTCGTCTATGGTAGGTCTGGAAAAGGGTAAAAAAGTATTATTCATTTTATGCTCGCGAAATAATGACGACACCCAGGATGATTATTGCCATGCCGATGAGCTTGGTCGGATTGAATGCCTCCCCCAGAAAATACCATGCCGCCAGCGCATTGACCACATAGGCCATGGACAGCATCGGAAACGCGATGCTCACCGGCACGCGCGACAACGCAAGTATCCACACTACCACGCTGATTCCATAGCAGACCAGGGCTGCGATGATGTGCCACTCGGTCCCAAGCTTAAGTCCAATCGGCAGGATATTCTGCATGCTGAATTCAAAATGCCCGATGGCATTGGTGCCGGCCTTCATTAATATCTGCGCGGTCGCGTTGAGCATCACCCCGGTAAATATCAGCGCGAAGCTGACCAAATTCATGGCTTTTCCACCACGATATGCTGCCTGTCCTGAAAAATAATTTTCATCTTCAGCCCCATTCTTTGAAGTATCGGATAAACCTGGACCTGCATGATCGCCAGTGCCTTAGGTTGATCTGCCCATACCTTGGCAAAATCTGCCAGCGTTGGCACCCAGCGCCATGGCTCTTGTTCGATGCCAAACTTCATCTCGTCCTGATACTGCACCAGTGTGAAGGTGCGTTTGAGATAAAACGGCAGGGTCTGCTCGTAAGTCAGCACGGAATAAAAAGGAATATCCGGTTTCACATCGGCACGTATCGCCTCAGCAATATGTTTCGCAGATCGCTCGCGAGCCACGGTATTGTAACCTGACACACCGAGCTGCGCGGCAAGCAGGCTTGCCAGCGAAATGATCAGCGCAGCAGGGAATTTATTTTCCTTCCACAACAGTCGCATGCCGACCAGCAATCCCGTTAACAAAATCAGTGAGGCAGAAACCAGCCAGACGGCGTAATGCGGATACAACTCCATCTGGTTAGGCGTGTCGGCAAATCTGCCGACATTGGCAGACACACCGAGCAACAGCAGGGCAACGGGTATCACCGCGGCAACATACCAGAACAAAAGTCGTTCGCGGATTTCGACCAGACGGCGCCCCATCAGCAGGGCCAGCGCGGGAAACATCGGCAACAGATAGGATGGTAGCTTGGAGTCAGAAATGGAAAAAAACACGTATATAAAAACCGCCCAGATCAATAAAAACAAAGTGGCATGGAACGGTTTAGTGTCTGTCCTGGATGCAGTGGGTTTACCGATATGGAACAAAGAGTCGAACAATAGCAGAGTCCATGGCAAGGCGCCTGACAACAGGATGGGGACGAAATAATACCAGGGCTGATAGCGCCCCAATTCTTTCGTCATGAAACGCGTGTAATGCTCATAGATGAAAAAGCGCTGAAAGAATTCGGGGTTGGCTTTGATGACAAGATAAAACCAGGGCACCGTGATCAGCAGAAACAAGCAAAAGCCGGCCAGCCAATGCATGCGTTTTAACACTGAGAAATCGCGCCTCACCGCGCAATAAATAAACACTGCGGTGCCAGGCAGAACAATGCCCATCAGCCCCTTAGACAGCACTGCCAGCCCCATGCCGGCCCAAGCCAGCATCATCCAGTTCCGACCTGCCTGCCGGGTGGTGCCATGTTGCGCGAGCAAAAAAGAAAACACGCCTAGCGTGATAAAGAATGTCACCCCCATATCCAGCGTATTGATATGGCCCATCATTGCATACAGCATGCTGCTGCCAAGCAGCATCGCGGCATAGTTTGCCTCGTCCCGGCCAAACAGCCGCAATCCGGTGAACCACACCAGCAGCAACCCCGCAAATCCGGTCAGCCCGGTCCAAAGGCGCGCAGTCCACTGATGCTCGCCAAAAACTTCGTAAGCCGTTGCAGTAGCCCAGTATTGCAGCGGCGGCTTCTCGAAATACTTGAGACCATTCAGGCGCGGCGTGACCCAATCGCCACTAGCCAGCATTTCACGGGGAATTTCCGCATAGCGGCCTTCATCCGGTTTAATCAGCGTGCGGTATTCTAGATTGGAAAACCAGATCAGCGCGACTGTCACCAGCAACCACCAGAGTTGCCTGTCAGAGATTCGATTCGTCATGAGGTGAAAACGGAAAGATCAAAGCGGCAAGATTTCATGATTTCGGGCCAATGCCAAAAGCGGGGATGCGAATTCTAACGCGCGTCATAGCAAAGATTCAACTTTCCATCCCAACTAATTGCATACAGACCTAATCTGCAGAATATCGGTTTACCCCTTCAACACCAGTTCTATGCCCTACTGTTTCAGGATGTGCATGCTATGGTTAAGCGCTTCGGTCTGCAATGCCTCGACATACCCCTGATGCTGAACCAGCCTCTTGATCGCCTGAGTGGCCCCCAGAAATTCATACAATCCAATTCTTCCCCTGTATCCGGTACCGCCACACTCGCGGCATCCTTTGGCGGAATAGAGCGTGTATGTCTATTGCTCATTGAAATAGGATTGTTTCCACTGCCGCAATACCACGTTGGAATTAACCCATGCAATACTCTTCGGCCAGCGCAGTCATTTCATCGTTTGCGGTTGCATAGGCTTGCTTGCAGACATCACAGTAGCGACGCGCCAGACGTTGCGCCAGTATGCCCAACAGCGCATCTGAAAAATTAAACGAATCCATGCCCAGATCCAGCAGGCGCACCATGCTCTCGGCCGCACTGTTGGTGTGCAAGGTCAAAAACACCATGTGGCTGGCCAGATATGCCTATATGGCAATCTTCGCCGTGTCAGCATCGCGTATCTCGCCCACCATGATCACATCAGAATCGGCGCGCAAAAAGTTGCGCATGGCCACCGCAAAGGTCCAGCCTATGTTCGAATTAACCTGGACTTGACGCAACCCATCCTGAGTGATTTCGGTAGGATCCTCGGCTGTCCATATCTTGCGATCTGGCGAATTGATGAAACCCAGCACGGATGCCAGGCCATACGGTTTTTTCACCAGCTCCTTGATTCTTGCAAGCACATGAGACGGCCGCCCTAGCTTTTCCAGAGGAATGGATTTGGCCCCAGCCATCACGCACATCACCACATATTCCGGATCATTGGCAGTCGAAATCGTCGCCACGCGAAACTTGACTTTCAGTTCCTGACTTAGCTTGAGCGCTATCTTTCCATCCTAAGGCCTGCGCTTCTCGGAAATATCCAGTTTCCCCAACTATCTACCAATTCTGCTCTGCGAGCTAATCCCCCTTCTCCTGCACTCTTGCACGCGCCCAGCCCTTCCCAAACACAATATTGAGCTCTGCCCCCACAATCAAACTGCGCGCATCCGATACCATGCGACCATTTTCGTCCTGCACTAGACTGTAACCTCTCGCCAATACCCGCTCCGGGTTGAGAAGGCTAAGATGCTGCATAATCGCATCAAGTTTTGTCAGTCGCTGACTCTGGCTCGTGTACACCGCATTGATTAAGCGCTCACGCAGATGATCCTGCTTATCCCTCAATCGATGAAAGTCGCTGCCTACGCCGTGCATGCGTTGCATCAAAAATGACTGTCTCCACTGCTGCTGTTGCAACATATGTTCGAAATTGCGTTGCATTTGTTGTTGCAACTGGTCAAGTTGCCGTGCCTTTTGTTGCAGCTGTTCGGCAGGATGCACGATGCGACGCTGCAAATAATCCAGCGTCTGCATGGCATGTCTTACTCGGTTGCGCATCGGGCGCACCAGATGCTGTGACATGTCGCGCAAACCCTGCAGCAAAGATAAGCGATCGGGCACTACCCTTTGTGCAGCAGCAGTCGGGGTAGGCGCACGTTCATCGGCAACAAAATCGGCTATGGTAAAATCCGTCTCATGACCGATGCCGCTGACAATGGGAATTCTGCTTGCTGCAATGGCCCGCGCGACGACCTCTTCGTTGAAGGCCCACAAATCCTCAATGCTGCCGCCACCCCGGCACAGAATCAGCACAGAACATTCGGCCCGGCTGTTGGCCAATTCTATGGCCTGCACAATCTTCTCCGCGCTCCCTCCCCCTTGCACTGGCGACGGATACAACACGACAGGCACGCTGGGCAGACGCAGCTTCAATGTGGACAGTACATCGCGCAATGCGGCAGCCTGGATCGACGTGATGATGCCTATACGCTTTGGAAAACTGGGCAAAGGCCGCTTACGCGTTACCGCAAACAAGCCTGCCCGCTCAAGTTTCTGTTTGAGCCTTGCAAATTGCTCATACAAAACGCCCAGACCCGCCGGGCGCAGCTGCTCGATAGTCAGCTGAAAATCACCACGCGCCTCGTAAAGGCTTGCTGATGCCAGCACTTCGACCTGAACGCCATTGTCCAATCCATGACCCTGCATGATATTCTTCTGGCGAAACATCACGCAGCGTACTTGCGCCTGTTCGTCCTTCAACGCAAAATACCAGTGACCAGAAGATGCCTTGACCAGATTGCTGATCTCACCTTTCACCCACAGCAAAGGCACGGATCCTTCCAGCAACTGGTTGATTGCACGAGTAAGCTCAGACACACGCAGCACACGCTGGTTTTCTTTTAAAAAATCTGTTGCAGACATATTGACAATTCCAAATTATTCACAAACTCAGGCAACATACCGCTTAGTGCCGAATCATCCGTAATAAAAACACAACACTTACATTAAGTATATGATTACAAATGATAATAAATGAATCAAAAAACAGGCAAAACCTATAAAACCCTTGCAAATCGCGGCTTTCAAACCTAAATCAACATCCTTGTCCACAGAGTTATCCACAGATATTGTGGGTAAACAATAATACGTTATATATAACCGTGAATTAACTCATGCATATTGAAGAAAAGTCTGAGAAATCTTGCTCAACTGCGAATGACACGCTACAGTTGCAGCTTCAGAGCATCAAAAATCATCACAATCAATTAAAGCACGATAATTAAGTATCACAATCATATTTGGAGAATACCTGTGTTAGCAATCGTAGAAGCGGCTGGCTGGCCAATCTGGTTTTTGATTTTTGCATCCATCATAGCAGTCGGTTTGATCACTGAAAGACTGATTTCTCTGCGCAGCAGCAGGGTTGCACCGCCTTCACTACTCGACGAAGTGATCAAGGAACTCAAACAACGCGGAGTCAACGATGACATGCTGGCTAAACTGGCGAAACATTCCCCTTTGGGCTGTATCTTCGCGGCGGGATTGAAGAATATCAAAAGCTCTCCGGAAGTCATGAAAGAATCCGTCGAAGAGGCAGGGCGCGCCGCAGCTCATGACCTGGAGCGTTTTCTCACCACGCTGGGTACCATCGCGTCGATCAGTCCATTGCTAGGCTTGTTCGGCACCGTGGTCGGCATGATTGAAATTTTCGGCTCTCAAACTGCCGCAGGCAATAGCCCGGCGATCCTGGCGCACGGCATTTCTGTTGCCTTGTATAACACAGCATTCGGCCTGATTGTCGCCATACCCAGTATGATTTCTTACCGTCATTTCCGAGCCAAGGCAGACAGCCTGACCATAGAAATGGAGCAACAGGCCATCAAACTGGTCGAAATCGTACACGGTCAGCGTAAGGGTTAACAATGAATTTTCAACGCGGACGCACTCGTGAAGAACCGGAAATCAATCTGATTCCGATGATAGACGTACTGCTTGTGATCCTGATTTTCATGATGGTCACAACTAGCTATGCAAAATTTTCCGAATTGCAGATCAATTTACCTCAAGCCGGCGGAGAGCCTGCCGCTTCAGAAGTCAAACCCATCAATGTCTCCATCGACGCCACAGAACATTACGCGATCAACGACGGCACAATCCGGTATAGCGGAGTGCCCGCGCTGGCCGCTGAAATAAAAAAAGCGGCAGGCACACAGACAGACCCTACCATCGTGATCAATGCTGATGCCAAAACACCGCATCAGGCCGTCATCAACGTGATGGAAGCGGCTCGACAGGCAGGTTTTGGGCGCATTACCTTTGCTACGCAGAACGAAGCCAAATAAAAATAATTCGCAAAATTCACGAAACGACTCAGATCTCAGCCCACCTCCTTAACTGAGCCTTCAGAAACTGCGATTCGTGAACAGCCGTCATTTAAGGATTTATCGGCATGACTGGACTTGAAAAATACTGGTATCGGACAAGTCCAGTCCATCTGATTCTGCTGCCCGCAAGCTGGCTATTTGGCGCATTGTCAGCTTTGCGTCGCCTCTTTTATCGCAGCCATATTCTTGAATCCTTTAAATTGCCCGTGCCCGTCATCGTCATCGGAAATATCAGCGTGGGCGGCACTGGCAAGACGCCACTCACACTGGCCATCGCTGAGCAACTGGCAAAGCAAGGTTATCGACCTACAATCATCAGCCGTGGCTATGGCGGCAATAATTTTCAGCAGGTCGTCACGGAAAAGAGCTTGGCGCAAGAGGTAGGAGATGAACCACTGCTGATGGCAAAACGCAACATCTGCCCAGTATGGGTAGGCAAAGACCGCGTTGCCACTGCAAGGCAGGTTTTAATTGCACATCCGCAATGTGATGTACTGCTGTGTGATGATGGCTTGCAGCATTACCGCTTGCAGCGCGATATGGAAATTGCGGTCATCGATGGTGTACGCCGTTTCGGCAATCGTCATCTGCTCCCGGCAGGGCCGTTGCGCGAGTCAGTCTCCAGATTGAATACAGTTGACGCAGTGGTGATCAATGGCGGACAAAGTATTCCTGGGTTAAAGAATCAATATGCAATGCAGTTGTCAGGAAGTATTTTTCATAACCTGCGTCATTCCGAAAAAATTGCAGACGCGGAACAGTTTAGCGGATTGCGGTTGCATGCTGCCGCCGGCATCGGGAATCCGCAACGTTTTTTTGCACACCTGACAACGCTGGGATTGCGTTTCACGCCACATGCGTTTGCAGATCACCATCTTTTCAAGGCCAGCGATTTGTTCTTCGATGAATGCGATGCGCTATTCCTTACTGAAAAAGATGCGGTAAAATGCACGGCGTTTGCTGATGATCGTTTCTGGGTACTGCGTGTCGATGCACAAGTCGATCCCGCACTGCTCAACCACCTACTGCGAAAGATTGCTATTCATGGATGCAAAACTGCTTGATATTCTCGTCTGCCCTTTATGCAAATCACCGCTGATCTATCGCAAGACAGAACAGGAGCTGATCTGCAAACCAGACCGCCTAGCCTATAAAATTGAAGACGGTATACCAGTCATGCTGGTTGATGAGGCGCGCAAACTGACGCCTGAAGAAGCTGAAGCGCTTTAAAGTGGTCGATTTTCACGTCGTCATTCCGGCGCGCCATTCCTCAACCCGCTTGCCCGGCAAACCACTGTTGCATATTGCGGGCAAACCCATGGTGGTACGCGTTGCCGAACAGGCCGCAAAAAGCGGTGCTCGGCAAATTTGGATAGCCACCGACCATCATGCGATTGCAAACGTGGTGCACGAGCATGGTTTCAAGGCTTGCATGACGAAAGATACGCACGCAAGCGGCACTGATCGCATCGCCGAGGTGGTTGAAAAACAAGGCTGGCCTGATGAGACGATCGTAGTCAACGTGCAGGGCGATGAACCATTGATCCCGCCAGGCCTGATCAACTCAGTAGCCAGCCACTTGCACGGTCATCCGGAATGTGCGGTGGCCACAGCCTGCCATGCGATACACGGCGAAGAGGACATGCGCAATCCGAACATCGTCAAGGCTGTGTTGGACAAAAACAACAACGCGCTGTATTTTAGCCGCGCTCCGATACCCTACCCGCGCGATGTGTTTGCCAATGGGGCAAGTTTGCCGGATGACCTACCCGTGTTGCGCCATATCGGCATTTACGCCTATCGCGCAGTTTTTTTGCGGGCATACGGTAAACTGGCTCCCGCCATCATCGAACAATACGAATCACTTGAACAGTTGCGCGCGCTTTATCACGGCTACAAAATCGGCGTATTTATCGCAGACGATGCACCTCCTGGCGGTGTTGATACGGAAAAGGATTTGCAAGCGGCAAGAAAAGCTTTTGAAAAGACAGCAAGTAGCAAGTAGCAAGTCTGGCTGGTGTAACACCCTAATAGCTACTCGCTACCAGCTACCAGATTGTTATGACTCACGATTTCCAACTGACGACTTAACCAAAAGGAGAATAAGGAATGCGTATCATACTGCTCGGTGCACCAGGTGCTGGAAAAGGGACTCAAGCCAATTTCATCAAGGAAAAATTCAATATCCCGCAAATTTCGACTGGCGACATGTTGCGCGCGGCAGTCAAGGCTGGCACGCCGTTGGGCCTGGCTGCAAAAAACATCATGGACGCAGGCGGCTTAATCTCAGACGAGATCATCATCAATCTGGTCAAGGAACGCATCAAGGAAGCTGACTGCAAGAACGGTTTTTTGTTCGATGGCTTCCCAAGGACGATTCCGCAGGCCGAGGCGATGAAAGATGCCGGCATTCCTATCGATTATGTCGTCGAGATTGATGTGGCAGACAGCGAAATCATCCAGCGCATGAGCGGACGCCGCGTGCATCCAGCATCAGGCAGAACATATCACATTGTTTTTAATCCGCCCAAGGTGGCAGGCAAGGATGATGTCACCGGCGAAGATCTGGTGCAAAGGCCGGATGATACTGAAGAGACCGTGATAAAGCGTCTGAATGTGTACCATGCCCAGACGCAACCACTAGTCGAATACTATAGCGCCTGGGGTAAATCGGGGGCTGCCGGTGCTCCTAAAATGATCAAAGTCGCCGGTGTTGGCAGTGTGAATGACATCAGTGTGCAGATCTTCAAGGCGCTGGGCAGAGCATGACCAACAAACCAGTACTCACGCTGCATGACGCAAAGCGCATCGCCGCCGCAGCACAAGCCGAGGCAATGTGCAACAGCTGGCATGTCGTCATCGCGGTGGTGGACGATGGAGGGCATCTGTTGTATCTGGAACGCAGTCATGACACCCAGTTCGGTAGCGTGGACACGGCGATCGCGAAGGCCCATGCCGCGATCGCCTTCCGCCGTCCGACCAAGGCATCAGAAGATGCGGTGTTGAGCGGGCGCCTAATACATCTTTCTCTTCCCGGCGTCATTCCCGCCGAGGGAGGCGTACCGCTTTATATCAATGGGATCATCGTCGGAGGGCTGGGCATCAGTGGTGTGCGCTCATCCGAAGATGGGAAAATCGCAGCCGCTGGAGCCGCGGCACTGGCATGACCTCCAATTCCCATTCTATAAAAATGGAAATAAATATTGCCGTAGATGTATCATGTTATGCTAATACTGTTATGATTGGGTGCGTCAAAAATCAAGTTGAAAAATAAGGAGCAGTTCGTAAAAAAATAGCGGTTCAACTCTAAAGGAGGCAATCATGTCAGCTGGTCTTGGCTTTGCGTTGTTGTGTGCATCCATAGCAATTTTGTACGGCATATTTTCCATCAAATGGATACTGGACAAACCGACTGGCAGTGAAAAAATGCGAAGTATCGCCGCTGCGATACAGGAAGGCGCTACCGCCTACCTTAACCGGCAATACCTCACCATAGGCCTGGTTGGCCTCATCCTGTTCATCCTCATCTTTATAGCCTTGGGCTGGCAAACCGCTACAGGATTTGCAATAGGCGCCCTGCTTTCGGGTGCTACCGGGTTCATCGGCATGAACGTATCCGTGCGCGCCAATGTGCGCACTGCTGAAGCGGCTAAGGACGGCCTTAATGCCGCGTTGAATGTCGCATTTAAAGGCGGCGCCATCACAGGCATGCTGGTGGTGGGTTTGGGGTTGTTAGGTGTTGCAGGCTATTACACATTCCTGACCCATAATGGCGACACCCTGACAGAAGCCACCCACGCATTGGTGGGGCTAGGTTTTGGCGGCTCTTTGATTTCCATCTTCGCTCGCCTTGGCGGAGGCATTTTCACCAAGGGTGCAGACGTAGGCGCGGACCTAGTGGGCAAAGTCGAAGCCGGGATACCGGAAGATGACCCGCGCAATCCAGCGGTGATTGCCGACAACGTAGGCGACAATGTCGGCGATTGCGCAGGCATGGCAGCAGATCTTTTCGAAACCTACGCGGTCACCATCATCGCCACCATGATGCTGGGCGGCCTGTTGATGAAAAATGCAGGCGAGAACGCGGTGATTTTCCCGCTGGTGCTGGGTGGCTTCTCCATCATTGCCTCCATCATCGGCACTTTCTTTGTCAAGGCCAGGCCCGGCGGCAAGATCATGAACGCCTTATATCGTGGCCTTGCGGTGTCCGCCATATTAGCGCTGATCGCTTTCTATCCGCTAACCGACTGGATCATGAAAGACAACGGTGTCTATAGCGTGAGTGCGCTGTATGGCGCGACCGTCATCGGACTGTTGCTCACCGCAGCCCTGGTCTGGATCACCGAATACTATACCGCCACCGAATATGCACCGGTGCGCCACATCGCCTTCGCTTCCACCACAGGGCACGGCACCAACGTGATCGCGGGTCTTGGTGTGTCCATGAAATCCACCGCAGCCCCTGTGCTGGCAGTGTGCATGGCCATCATGGGCGCGTATTCACTGGCTGGCCTTTATGGCATCGCCATCGCCGCCACTGCGATGCTCTCGATGACCGGCATCATCGTGGCACTCGACGCCTACGGCCCGATCACCGATAACGCAGGCGGCATTGCCGAAATGGCAGGCTTGCCGGAAGAAATTCGCAACATCACCGACCCGCTCGACGCGGTTGGCAACACCACAAAGGCGGTCACCAAAGGCTACGCCATTGGCTCTGCAGGACTGGCAGCGCTGGTGCTATTTGCCGATTACACCCATGCGCTGGAAGCACACTCACACAGCGCCATGCTGTTTGACCTGTCCGACCACATGGTGATCGTCGGTCTGTTCATCGGCGGCATGGTTCCCTATCTGTTCGGTGCGATGGGCATGGAGGCGGTAGGTCGTGCTGCTGGCGCAGTAGTTGTTGAAGTTCGCCGCCAGTTCAAGGAAATTCCCGGCATCATGGAAGGGACAGGAAAACCTGAATACGGCACTTGTGTGGACATGCTGACCAGGGCTGCGATCAAGGAAATGCTCATCCCTTCGCTTTTGCCTGTCGCCGTACCTGTCATCGTGGGTCTCACGCTGGGTGCTCAGGCACTGGGCGGCGTGCTGGTGGGTACCATCATCACCGGAATCTTCGTCGCAATCTCGATGACCACAGGCGGTGGCGCATGGGACAATGCAAAAAAATACATCGAGGAAGGCAACTACGGAGGCAAGGGTTCTGAGGCGCACAAGGCGGCCGTTACCGGGGACACCGTGGGCGACCCATACAAGGATACCGCAGGACCTGCGATCAACCCGCTGATCAAGATCATCAACATCGTCGCGCTGATGATCGTCCCGCTGCTTTGAGTCAGTTGCGCCAGGATAGCTCCAACGAGCTATCTTGGCTCGTGCAGACGCCTTAAAATATAATCAGCTCTTTTTCGCTTTTGGCGCAACCCGTGAAAACACGTATCTGTTTTATTCGACATGGAGAAACCGACTGGAACGCCAGCCGTCGCATCCAGGGACAGCTGGACATTCCGCTTAATGAGAACGGCAGAAATCAGGCGCTGTCGCTTAGCGCACTCCATGACAACAACTTCAACAGTATCTACAGCAGTGATTTGAGTCGCGCTCATGAAACAGCAAAGATGCTTGCAAATAATATTGACGTCATCAAGCTGCCTTCCTTGCGCGAGCGCCATCATGGCCAGTTTCAGGGCCTCACCGCAAACGAGGCAGAGATGCGCTATCCAGAAGCATATGCCCGTTACAAGTCGCGAGATCCGGACTATGATTTCGAAACTGGCGAAAGCTTGGTGCAGTTTGCATTGCGGGTCGGCGCGGTAATGGATGCGCTTGCCAAACAGCACGTTGGAGAAACTGTTGCCGTCGTCACGCATGCGGGCGTGCTCGACATCGTCTATCGCAAGGCCACCGGAAGGCCGCTGCGAACTCCTCGCGATTTTGCGGTACGCAACTGTGCGATGAACTGGTTTTCTGTCAGCGGGGACGGCTTGAAACTTGAAGCGTGGGACGATCACTGCGGCTTGTTCAAAACCGAAACAGAGTCCGTGGAATAGCGATATCGCTAAGCCTTGGCCGGTTTGCCTGCCTTCTGATCGGGAAAATCCGTGATGCCAAGCAGATATTTCTCGCTTATCAGTTTGCTTTCTTCATGCAGGAATTCGAGAAATACTTTGGCGAGCACAGACAGTTGCTTGTCCTTGGCATAGGCCAGATACCAGTGGCGGCGTATCGGAAACCCTTCCACGTCGAGAATCACAAGCTCATCTGCGCTGCGTTCAAGCGCAAGTGTGTGCGCAGACACCACCGCGATCCCCAGCCCGCCTGCGACAGCCTGCTTGATTGCCTCGTTGCTGCCAAGTTCCATCCTGACCTTGAGTTTCAACCCTCGCTCGGTGAAAAATTTTTCGGTGGCAAGGCGTGTGCCTGAACCCGCCTCCCGCATCAGGAACGGCTCTTCAGTAATGCGCTTGGGCGGAATATCCTTTGCGTTCGCAAGGGGGTGGTTGCGCGCAGCCAGCACCACCATCGGGTTTTCCAGAAAAGGGGTCAACTCGACATCCATATGTTCAGGCGGCTGCCCCAGAACATACAAGTCGTCGAGATTATCCGCCATACGTTGCAACATGCGCTCACGATTTTCCACCTTGAGAGACACATCTATGCCGGGATAACGCTGGCAAAATAACCCTAGCAGGCGTGGCACAAAATACTTGGCGGTGGTGATCACCGATAATTTCAGTCTACCTGCCTTGACGCCTTTCATGTCCGACAACAACATCTCGAAACGCGAAAGGCCGTCGAAAATATCCCGGCAAACCTTGAGTAGTTCACGTCCCACATCGGTTAAAAATACCTTCTTCCCGATCTGCTCGACAAGCGGCTGTCCAACAATATCCGTCAGCTGTTTAAGCTGGATAGATACCGTCGGCTGTGTGGTGTGCAGCTCTTCGGCTGCCCGGGTGAAACTCAAGTTGCGCGCAACCGCTTCAAAGACTTTCAGCTGACGTAACGTGGCATTCTTGATCATGGCGCTTCATTGGATTTAATCATAGACAATGATAAATGATTAACATTAAAAAAAACAATTATTATTTATACTTGATAGCCTATATAGTGCCAACACGCTCAAACGGGCTACAGGTCTTTCACCGTGAAAGACATCTGATTAACCAGACATAAAGGAATTGCTATGGCAGTCAAGACCTACAACGCCGGTGTAAAAGAATACCGGCAAACTTACTGGACGCCGGAATACACGCCGCTGGATACCGACATTCTCGCTTGCTTCAAGATCACACCTCAACCTGGCGTGGATCGCGAAGAAGTCGCGGCTGCGGTGGCTGCCGAGTCTTCAACCGGTACCTGGACTACGGTGTGGACCGACCTTCTGACCGACCTCGACTACTACAAGGGCCGCGCCTATCGCATCGAAGACGTACCAGGCGATGACACCTGCTTCTACGCATTTGTTGCATACCCTATCGATCTGTTCGAAGAAGGCTCCGTGGTCAACGTGCTGACTTCTCTGGTGGGTAACGTATTCGGCTTCAAGGCCTTGCGTGCACTGCGTCTGGAAGACGTGCGCTTCCCGATCGCCTACGTGAAGACCTGCGGCGGCCCGCCACAAGGTATCCAGGTTGAACGCGACAAGATGAACAAGTATGGCCGTCCACTGCTAGGCTGCACCATCAAGCCTAAACTGGGTCTGTCTGCTAAGAACTATGGGCGCGCTGTTTATGAGTGCCTGCGCGGCGGCCTGGATTTCACCAAGGACGACGAGAACGTCAACAGCCAACCCTTTATGCGCTGGCGCGACCGTTTCGAGTTCGTACATGAGGCAACGTTGAAGGCAGAACGCGAGACCGGCGAGCGCAAGGGGCACTACCTGAACGTCACCGCTCCAACGCCTGAAGAGATGTACAAGCGCGCAGAGTTCGCCAAGGAAATCGGCGCACCGATCATCATGCACGACTACCTGACTGGCGGCTTGACAGCCAATACCGGCTTGGCCAACTGGTGCCGCAACAACGGCATGCTGTTGCACATCCACCGCGCGATGCACGCCGTGCTCGACCGCAACCCGCACCACGGCATCCACTTCCGCGTGCTGACCAAGGTATTGCGTCTGTCTGGTGGTGATCACCTGCACTCGGGCACTGTGGTTGGCAAGCTGGAAGGCGACCGCGAAGCAACGCTGGGCTGGATCGACACGATGCGCGACGAGTTCATCAAGGAAGATCGCTCACGCGGCCTGTTCTTCGATCAGGACTGGGGCTCGATGCCAGGCGTGATTCCTGTCGCATCCGGCGGTATCCATGTATGGCACATGCCAGCACTGGTCAACATCTTTGGTGATGACTCGGTCTTGCAGTTCGGTGGCGGCACACTGGGCCACCCATGGGGCAATGCAGCAGGTGCAGCGGCTAACCGTGTCGCGCTTGAAGCCTGCGTCGCAGCACGCAACCAGGGCATCGCAATCGAGAAGGAAGGCAAGGCCATCCTGACCAAGGCAGCAGAAAGCAGCCCCGAACTGAAGATCGCCATGGAAACATGGAAGGAGATCAAGTTCGAATTCGACACAGTCGACAAACTGGACGTGGCTCACAAGTAACAGGAACATTCCGGACGCACCTCAAGTGCGATCCGGATTCCCATACCACATTTGAAAGGAAATGAAATGTCTGAAGTAATGGATTACAAAAGCCGCCTGTCTGATCCTGCCAGCCGCAAGTTCGAGACTTTCTCCTACTTGCCAGCGATGACAGCAGCAGAAATCAAGAAACAGGTCGAGTACCTGGTTTCCAAAGGCTGGAACCCGGCTATCGAGCACATCGAGCCAGAGTATTTGATGGATTCGTACTGGTACATGTGGAAACTGCCGATGTTTGGCGAAACCGATGTTACCAAGGTTCTGGCCGAAGCCGAAGCCTGTCACAAAGCCAACCCGAACAACCACGTGCGTCTGATTGGTTACAACAACTTCAATCAGTCACAAGGTGCGGCGATGGTGATTTTCCGCGGCAAGACTGTTTAATGCTGTGATCCCTGCCGTCGGTTTGCGTCGGCGGCGGGGTTTTCAGTGCATGGACCAAAGTGACTTGAAATCGGTTGCTTTCGCCCCTGTGTTGAATGTTAGACGGAGAACGTATGAGCAACGATATCCTTCAGCAGTACCGTATCGAAAAAGAACCCTATTATCGCCCCGTCTCTGACGAAGTCGAGTTGTACGAGGCGACCTACAGCGTGCGCATGCCGATGATGCTGAAAGGCCCGACTGGTTGCGGCAAATCCCGTTTTGTCGAGCATATGGCCTGGAAGCTTGGCAAACCGCTGATCACCGTCGCCTGCAACGAAGACATGACGGCAAGTGATCTGGTCGGCCGTTTCCTGCTCGATGCGGATGGCACGCGCTGGCAGGATGGCCCGCTTGCAATAGCCGCGCGTTATGGTGCAATCTGCTATCTGGACGAGGTTGTCGAAGCGCGTCAGGACACCACGGTGGTGATTCACCCCTTGACCGACAACCGCCGCGTTTTGCCTCTGGAAAAGAAGGGTGAGCTGGTCAAGGCGCATCCCGATTTTCAACTTGTCATTTCCTATAATCCCGGATATCAGAGCCTGATGAAGGATCTGAAACAATCCACAAAGCAGCGTTTCGGCGGACTGGATTTCAACTATCCTGAACATGGCATCGAAACGGAAATCGTCGCCCACGAAACGAATGTCAGCGCGGAAGTGGCTGACAAGCTTGTCTCCATTGCTGAGCGCGCCCGAAATCTCAAGGGGCACGGCCTGGATGAAGGCATCTCGACACGCATGCTGATCTACGCAGGCAGCCTCATTGCCACCGGTGTCGACCCGATCAAGGCCTGCCGCGTAGCGCTTGTTCGTCCGATTACAGACGATCCTGACATGCGCGATGCACTCGATGCCGCAGTGACCACATATTTTTGATCATGCAGGGTTGCCTTGCGGCTCACCCTGCATGATGATTTGGGTAAAGTGACCATGTCGATCAATCTTGAAGATTATCAGGAACTGCTGGCTGAGCTTTCGCCGGAATTGCAGAGCAGTCTGCATTCTGCGTGGCTCGAAGCCACGAAAGTTTTCAGCGCACGGGGACTGGACAACTATCTCAAGGGTGCTGCAGCGCTGAAGAGCCTGGGCAAAGGCGATGAGCTGATTGCCACCTGGATAGACCATGCACCGATGGTGGCCAAGGAAATCGGCGAGGATGCCGTCCCTGACCTTGTGCAAACCGCGCTTACACTGGCATCCAAGACCTCCGCAACCGTAATCGAACTGGTCCTGACTACAGCACCGACTGCTGCCAACCGGCTGGGTGACGAACATCTGTTTCGCGCCTATCTGCAATTTCTGAACACCCTGCTCTCGCAAGCGCCGCGCGGTGTTAGACCGATGCTGGAAAATCTGGAAATGCTGTTCAGCCAGCTAACACTGGGTGGTCTGCGCCGCTGGGCGCTGTGGGGCGCGCACGCGCATCGCACCAATTATCCCGAGCAGGCAAGCTATTTCAGCCTGCAGTCCAAAGAGTCGCAGGCGATACTGCAGAAAGAACGCAAGGGTACGCTGTTCATCGATGTGCAGCGCCGTATCAACATGTATCTGCGCGCGCTGTGGGCGCGGGATTTTTTCATGAAACCCACTTCCGGAGACTTCGAGACGCGTGAAGGATACCGGCCGTTCGTGGAAGGTTATTTTATCCATCTTCCCGACGCTTATGATGATTTCACCGTTGGCGAAACCAAGCTGCCGGGTCTTGCGATGTATCGCGCCGCAGCCGCGCACAGTGCCGCACATATCGTCTACACCCGCGAACCGATTTCGGCCGAAGCACTCAACCCGCTCCAGATGGCTGTGATCAGCGTGATCGAGGATGCGCGCGTGGAAACGCTGGCGGTGCGCAAATTTCCTGGTTTAAAGCAGCTCTGGTCAGTATTCCACACAATAGAATCGACCAGCGCAAAGTCTGCAGGAGATTATTTCAATCGTCTGGCGCGCGCGCTGCTGGACGAATCTTATCAGGACAACGATCCCTGGATTGTGCAGGGGCGGTTGTTGTTCAAGCAGGCGGCAGATCGCCTGGAAAACAATCAGGTGTCCTGGGATATCGGCGTGCAACTGGCCCATGAATTCATGAGCAAGCGCATCGCATTCAACCCCAGAAGCGATCTCTTAACCGCTCTCTATCGCGACGACAATCGCTATTTCTGGGAATTCAAGGAGTTTGATTTCGACAAGGCCATGGCGGCAGGCTATGAAGCGCCCAAACAGGTGCGCAAGCATGTCAGCCTGATGGAGTTCGCCAACGAGATCGATGTCGAAAATGCAGGTGACGATGCGGAAGAAATCTGGGTGCTGGGCACCGAGCTGTTCCCCTATGAGGACCTTGGCGTCTCCTTTAATGAGATGGAAG
The DNA here is from genome assembly GCA_021787435.1 of Pseudomonadota bacterium. GTDB lineage: Bacteria > Pseudomonadota > Gammaproteobacteria > Burkholderiales > Gallionellaceae > Gallionella. Next base: position 47,390 of record JAJYLY010000008.1, read on the forward strand.
GCAAGGAACCCGTCTCCGAACCCTATCATTATTCGGAATGGGATTACCAGATACAGCTCGAGCGACCCGCATGGGCAACAGTGCTCGAAAAACGGCCAAAGATGGGTGAGTTGCAGCTGATAGACGATATTGTTCATCAGCACAAGCGCACCATAGGTCGCCTCAAATTCTTGCTCGATGCGCTGCAGCCGCAGGGGGTGACGCGCATCCGCAAACTCGAGGATGGGGACGAGGTCGACATCAATGCGGCGATTCGTTCCATGATAGACATACGCATGGCGCAGCAACCCGACCCGCGTATCATGATGCGGTCTGTGCGCAAGGTGCGCGACATTTCCGTGATGGTGCTGCTTGATCTTTCCGAGTCCACCAACGAAAAAGTGGCAGGACAGGATTACAGCGTGCTCGACTTGCAACGTCAGGCTACCGTGCTTTTAGCCGATGCAATACACAAGATAGGCGACCCCTTTGCGATACACGGTTTTTGTTCGGATGGCAGGCACAATGTAGAATATTTCCGTTACAAGGATTTCAACCAGGCATACAATGACGAACCTAAGTCGCGTCTTGCGGGAATGAAAGGGCAGCTGTCCACGCGAATGGGTGCTGCCATCCGCCACGCGGGACATTACCTGAACCAGCAGAAGTCGTCGAAAAAACTGCTTCTGGTGCTTACCGACGGGGAACCTGCCGATGTAGACGTGCGCGATCCGCAATATTTGCGTTTTGACACCAAAAAGGCGGTAGAAGAATTGGCGCGTTCCGGCGTGAATACTTTCTGCATGTCGCTTGACCCCAGAGCCGACCAGTATGTGTCGAGAATCTTTGGGGCCAAGAACTATATGGTCGTCGATCATGTAGAACGTTTGCCGGAAAAACTGCCGGCACTCTATGCGGGACTGACAAGATGACACAACAAACTTATGTAGGTATAGACCAGGATAGCAATGCAGGACTGACGCATCTTGGCCGTATGGTGCGGGACGCCTGGATATTCGGAATTCTGCCCGAGACAGAAACCTGTGCGGGCTGGGATGCCTCGCGCATGCAGAATTTGTACGAGAAGGTGTATGCGGCTTGGGAACCCTATGCTCATCTACCCAGCCGTCTGCCCGAAGCCTTGCGTGAAAAGCACGCGCGCTTTTACGCTAATGCGATTGATAATGCGCGCGGAGAAGGATGGGACCCCGAGCTCGGTGATGACGATTAATCAGCGTTTGGCGCAGGGAACTTAAGCACGCGCGCAAAACCGCTGAATCGCCATTTTTCAGCAAGTTCATTCAGTGCGCGGGGAAATTCGGCCTGCAGACGCGACATGATGTCAGCCGCACCGGCTTGATAGTAAACAGCCTGATAGGCCACCGGTTCGTCGAGCGATATACGGTTTTGCGGCTGGAATTTTCGCCACGCGATGTCGATCCAGCATTTTCGTTCGCCGTCGAGGAAGATGAGCTCCTCCTCATCCAGAATGGCCAGGTATTGCATGGAACGAATCGGGATGAACAGGCAACCATTGATAGTTCTGGCAAGCAGGGTATGTGCCAGGTTATAAGTCGCGGCAGGCAGCGAGCGTGGCTCGCTGGCGATTTCAATGTCCCGGTAGCAGGTGATTTCCATGGGTTTATTTTACGAGAAATGATATGAAAAATGCACTCTTTCAATCGGACATCAAGAGTCTGAAATTGCTCAATCGCGGCAAGGTTCGCGACATTTACGAAGTGGACAAGGATCATCTGTTGATCGTCACGACCGACCGCCTATCCGCTTTCGATGTGGTGCTGCCGACGCCGATACCCGGCAAGGGTGCGGTGCTGACCGCCGTCGCGAATTTCTGGTTCGGCAGGCTTCAGCATATCATCCCCAACCAGTTGACCGGGATCGATCCTGCATCCGTGGTGGCAGAGAGCGAACGCGAACAGGTAATCGATCGCGCAATAGTCGTGAAAAAGTTGAAGCCACTGCCGATAGAAGCCATCGTTCGCGGCTATCTGGTGGGATCGGGCTGGAAGGAATACAAAAAGGAAGGCAGTGTCTGCGGCATTGCGTTACCCGCCGGACTCTGCGAAGCAGACAGGCTGCCGGAGCCGCTCTTCACCCCCTCCACCAAGGCGGAAATGGGCGCACATGATGAAAATATCAGCTACGAAAAAGCAGAGGAGTTGCTGGGTAAAGAGCTGGCAGCAAAGGTGCGCGATGTTTGCATCGCGCTTTACAAGGAGGCTGCCGCTTTTGCATTGGACAAGGGCATCATCATCGCCGACACCAAGTTCGAGTTCGGTCAGGATGATGAAGGCAAGCTTTATCTGATCGACGAAGCGCTCACCCCGGATTCTTCGCGTTTCTGGCCTGCGGATCAGTATCAGCCCGGCAGCAACCCGCCCAGTTTCGACAAGCAATATGTGCGCGACTGGCTGGAGGCGAGCGGTTGGAACAAAAAGGCGCCCGGCCCCGAATTGCCGGCAGATGTCGTTGCCAAAACCACGGAGAAATACCGATTGGCCTTAAGGTACTTGACGCAGAGCCATATCGAAAAGCTGGTCTCGGGCTATGTGAGGTTTCGCAAAAATACTTACGAAAAAAATCAGGCTCTGTTTGAACGTTTGACCAGACAGGGACAGTCTCCCAAGACGATCGTGGTCGGCTGTTGCGATTCAAGAGTGGATCCTGCGATCGTGACCGATTGCGATCCTGGCGACCTGTTCATCATACGCAATGTCGCCAATCTGGTGCCGCCATTTGAGAAAAGCGGCAATTTTCACGGCACCAGCGCTGCGCTCGAATTTGGCGTATGCCATCTCGAAGTAGAGAACATCATCGTGCTGGGCCACGCCCAATGCGGCGGCATACAGGCGCTGTTAAACCAAGCAACGGAGACAACACAGCAAGATGGATTCATCTCCGGCTGGATGAATGTCGCAAGCCATGCGCGCAACCGCGTGTTGTCCAGAATGCCCGAAAAACCCATGGAAGAACAGGCGCGCGCCTGCGAGCATGAAGCAATCCTGGTGTCGCTGGACAACCTTCTGACCTTCCCGTGGATACTGGAACGGGTTGCAAGCAAGAAGCTGGCGCTGCACGGCTGGTATTTTGATATGGATCGCGGCGAACTGCTGCGATATAACCCGGCCAGCAACCGCTTCGAGGCGTTTCTGGTTCAATAGATCATTTACATCAGGAGCAATTCAGCATGGCAAAAAAGAAAACGGCGCCCAAAATACTGGTCGGCATACTCACAGGCAGCCCCAATGACCTGCCCACGGTGGTCAAAGTGCGCGATACCTTGAGCGAACTCGGAATCGCCAGCGAAATCGTCGTGGCATCTGCTCATCGCACACCGGACAAGGTTTTAAACTATATTGAGCGCGCTCACAAGGAAGACGTGCAGGTGTTGATAGGTTGCGCAGGCGTTGCTGCGCACTTGGCCGGCGTCATTGCAGGCCATACCCGGTTGCCGGTGATAGGGCTTCCACTCTCCGGCGGCGTGATGTCAGGCCTGGATGCATTGCTCTCAACTGTACAGATGCCGCCCGGCGTACCTGTGGCGACCGTGGCAGTGGATGGCGCAAAGAATGCCGCCATGCTGGCTGCACGCATCTTGGCATTGAAATTTCCTGAAATCAACAATGCGCTGGACCTTGCCGCAAAAAAGGAACGCGCACGGTATGATCAGACTGCGAATGAGGCTCTGGCAAAACTGACTCAAAAATAAACGCTGTCATCCCAAGCCCATCTGCCTGAACCGATCAAACGCGCAGGTTCAAGCGATGGGGGTTTTGGGGTGCTTATCTATCCTCACGGGCAAGATGAGTATGTTTAAGTGCGGATTTACTGTGATAATAGGCTAGTTTGCGATGCACAACCCTGGTTGAATGCCTGCCTGCCAAGCGTCTGTAATGCGAAATTGGTCGGGCCGCCTGCAACCTTTGTTCCGGTTTGACATGTTCCCACTCGGCATTCCAGTTTCTCAGCGTACTGATGCTGACATGGTAGCGGCGCGCCAGCTTGTTTAAGGAATCGCCTTTGCGCACGATATATCCTTCGCTCTCCGGCGTATTCAGACTGTCAGCTTGCAGATTCATATTGAAGGGTTGAAATCCATTTTCATCGGATTCCGCGCTGACGGGGACCAGCAGCGTCTCGTTGGTGCTGATACGCGCACGCGCTGATAAACCGTTAACGGCTTTTAACTTTTCAAGGGTGAGACCAAAACGCGGTGCCAAGTGATCTAACCTCTCCCCCATCTTGGCATGATAGGCCTGCCAGCTGACTAATGGTTTATCGTACTTCTGAAGATTGCTTTGAAATGTATCAACCTTATCCACCGGCAACAATATGTAATCGGTGTTGTCATGCAGTATCACAGGTCGGTTGTTTTCTGGATTCAGCGCGACGAATTCGTCCTTAGGAATGTCCGCCAACTGTGCGACGAGTTTGACGTCAATAGGTTTGCTGGTAGGAACTACGGCAAAATAAGGCTTGTTAGGAATGTCTGACAAAGTCAGGCCGTAGCTGGACGGATTGCTAACGATATTTTTAATTGCCAGCAGTTTAGGCAAATAATTGCGTGTCTCATCTGGCAGCTTCAGACTTTCATAGTCAACCGGCAAGCCTTTTCTGCGGTTTTTTTCCTGGGCGCGCTGCACTGCCCCCTCCCCCCAGTTATAGGCCGCAAGCGCCAAGCGCCAGTCGCCGAACATATCGTGCAGTTTTTCCAGATAATCCAGCGCACTTTGCGTAGCACTGATGATGTTGCGCCTACCGTCATACCACCAGTTCTGCCTCAGGCCAAAATTTCTGCCGGTGGCGGGGATGAACTGCCAGATGCCGGAGGCGTTGCTGACAGAATGCGCGCTGGGGTTGAACCCGCTTTCTATCATTGGCAGCAGCGCGATTTCGCTGGGCATACCACGTTTTTCGACTTCGTTCGTAATGTAATAAAGATATCGGCTTGCCCTGTCCATCATGCGTGCAAAATACTCGGGTTTGCTGGCATACCACTGTTCGTGTTTGGCGATCAAGGAACTATCCATGGCCGGCATGGCAAAACCCTCTCTCAGGCGTTGCCAGATATCTCCCTGACTCAGCGGATCCTCCGGCAGGAGTGTCAACTGAACGTTATGAGCATTCGTGAAGGTCAGCGGTGCAGCATCCAGCGACTTACTCAGCGTGAGCTTATCTTCTGCATGTGCGTTAAGCGCAACTGTTGCAAACAGCAGTGTAAGAATCAGTTTGATCAATGGCACTAATCTGACCCTGTGAAATCGGAAAAATTATGCCATCGTAGCCGAGTTGCAGCTGACAGGTCAATGCAAATTCTGGCGTCAAGCCATCGCGGAAATGACACCGTCAGAATTTCCCGTCAAGCCACGATTTGCTTTGCTCATAACACGCTCAGATAATATCATATGATCAATTAACGTGAAGACCCACGGAAGCATTCATAAAAGTGCACCAAGGAGATGTAATGACATTAAGACGACAACTGCTGTTGATCATCCTGCTGCTGTTTCTTTTGATGTTCGCAGGCGCATCAATCATCAGCGTGAACAATACCCGCCATTATCTTGTCGATCAGATGGGCTCATCTGCGCAGGATACGGCAACATCTCTCGGCCTTGCACTCTCGCCGCACATGAAGGAAAACGATCTGGAGACGATGAATTCGATGGTCGATGCGATATTCGACCGCGGCTATTATCGAGAAATAATCGTTAAATCCACCGATGGCAAATTGATGATTCAGCGAATATCGCAAGTCAAAGTGGAGGGTGTGCCGCAATGGTTCGTCAATCTCATTCCGCTCAACACGCCTCGCGCGAAGGCGCTCATCATGTCCGGATCTCGGCAGACGGCAGTCGTCTATGTCAGCAACCGCCCGGGGTTTGCATATGAACAATTGTGGCGCAACAGCATCGGCGAATTGACTTGGTTTTCGCTGGTCGGATCAGGCGCGCTGATACTGGGACTCATCGTTTTGCATTTCATGCTTGATTCGCTACGCGCCGTCGAAGAGCAGGCCAATGCGATCAGCAACAGGGAATATCCGGTGCAGCAAAAGCTGCCTTGGACGACAGATTTGCGACGCGTGGTCGAGGTGATGAACAGGATGTCGATCCGGGTAAAGCAAATGTTCCAGGAGCAAGCCGCATTGACTGAAAAGCTGCGCGCTGAAACGTACATGGATGCGGTTACAGGCTTGGGCAACAGGAATTATTTCAACACGCAAGTTGATTATCTAATCCATGAACCAGAAAAGTTCTACAGCGGCACGCTTTTCTTGCTGCTGCTGGATCGCTTCAAGGAATATAACAATCTACACGGTTTCGAGGCTGGGGATGAGATTCTGGTCAAAACCGCAGATATGCTGAGGGAAATCGAAAGGGACGCACCAGGTTGCGTGCTCGCGCGCATGTCGGGTGCCAGCTTTGCGCTGTTTATGCCCAATGTAGATCTGGAGGCATCCGAAGGCATGGCGCAGCGCCTTGTGGATGCACAACACCGGATCACAGGGGTTAGCACGTTTGATATAGGGCATGTTGGCGTCGCACTCTACCGAAAAGGGATGAACGTCGGCAAGCTTCTTGCAGAAGCAGACATGGCGCTGCGTTCGGCACAATCCAGGGGCGAAGCAGGCTGGCACAGGCGTGATGATGCCATTGCCAGAATGCCGCTTTTACATGGAGCAAACAACTGGCGCAACCACTTTAAAAAGGTTCTCGAAGAAAAGTCCATTTTGTTGGAGTTTCAGACGGCCATAAGCGCTTCAACCAGGGAATTGCTGCACCGCGAGGTCTTGCTAAGAATACCAGGAGGAGAAGGTGAGCTTCTAAATGCTGGTATTTTCATGCCCATGGCCGAAAACCTTGGATTTTCGGCTCAGTTCGACAGGCTGATCGTCGTGGAACTGTCCAAATTGATCGGCACTTCTAAGGACAAATTTGCAGTTAATCTGTCGATGCATTCGATACGCGATCAGAGTTTTGTCGCAACGCTGGAAGCAATTCTGCGCGCGCTGGGTACAAGGGCCCAACAGCTGATGTTCGAGTTTCAGGAATATGATGTCGTGAACCATGTCGAGGCAGTTGGCGATTTCATCACTCGCCTGCAATCTCACGGTTGTGAATTCGGCGTTGATCACTGTGGGCGCGGGTTTGCTTCATTCAGCTATCTCAGAGACCTCAAGATACATTACCTGAAAATAGACGGCAGTTATATCCGGGATGTAGACAGCAACAAGGGCCATCAATTTCTGGTTCAGTCGATCGCAAAAATCGCCCACGAGCTCGATATATGCGTGATTGCGGAGGCTGTCGAGACAATTGCCGAGCGCGATATGCTCATGAGTCTTTATGTAGACGGATTGAAGGGCTACCTGATCGGCAAGCCGGAACACCTGACCGCAGCCTGATGACTCTTACCTGCCCGTCAGCTCCGGCTTAAGTCAGCGTCATTCAAACGGATGACGCAATACGATGGTCTCTTTGCGGTCAGGGCCGGTTGACACCATGTCTACCGGGATGCCGCATACTTCAGCAATGCGCGACAGATAGTTGCGGGCAGCCAGCGGCAGATCCTCATATTTTTGCGCGCCCAGAGTGCTCTCGGACCAGCCCGGCATCTCCTCATAGATCACCTGACAGTTGGTCAGCGCATCAGCACCCACCGGAAGTATGTCACTGTCCGTACCATCGATGCGATAAGCAACGCCGATGCGCACTGTCTCAAGTCCATCCATCACATCCAGCTTGGTCACGCATAGACCCGACACGCCGTTGATCTGAATGGAGCGCTTCAGTGCCGCCGCATCGAACCAGCCACAGCGGCGCGGACGCCCGGTTGTTGAACCAAACTCATGACCGCGACGGGCAAGGCCTTCGCCTATCGGGTCGCATTTGTCCACTGCATCATACAACTCGGTTGGAAACGGGCCCGAACCCACCCGCGTAGTATAAGCCTTTGTGATCCCCAGCACATAGTTCAGCATCTGCGGGCCGACACCGGATCCCGCACAGGCAGCACCCGCGATGCAGTTGCTGGAAGTCACGAACGGATAAGTGCCGTGATCGATATCCAGTAGCGCGCCCTGCGCGCCTTCGAACAGCAGGCTTTTGCCGTCCCGGTTGGCCTCATACAGGGCACGCGGTACATCCATCACCAAAGGCTTGATGCGCTCGGCCAATGCTAGCGTTTCATCCAGAACCTGCTGGAAGTTCACAGTTTCTGCATTGAAATAGTTCTTCAGAACGAAGTTGTGATAATCGAGCACTTCGCCTAGCTTCGCAGCAAACCGTTCACGATAAAAAATATCCTGCAGGCGGATCGCACGGCGCGCCACCTTGTCTTCATATGCTGGACCAATGCCGCGGCCAGTAGTGCCTATTTTCGCATCGCCCTTGGCCATCTCGCGCGCCCTGTCAAGCGCCACGTGATAAGGGAGGATCAAAGGACAGGCCTCAGAAACCTTGAGTCTTCCATACACATTGATGCCAGCCTCATGCAGTTCGTCCATTTCTTTCAGCAGCGCCTGCGGTGAGAGCACCACGCCGTTGCCGATATAGCACATCACATGTTCGCGCAAGATACCCGAGGGGATCAGGTGCAGCACGGTCTTTTTACCGCCTATCACCAGCGTATGTCCGGCATTGTGCCCACCCTGAAAACGCACTACGCCCTGCGCATGATCCGTGAGCCAGTCCACGATCTTCCCCTTGCCCTCATCTCCCCATTGGGTACCGATTACAACGACGTTTTTAGCCATTACGAAGCCTTCAAATTAGAGTTATTGAAAATCAGAGCGACCTGCCAGACACCATTACGCAGCACCAGTTCGCGGTTGCATTGTAATTCGTCCGGATCAACTGCACTACCTGGCAAAGCCACCACGACCGCCTCTCCCGATGCGCGCAGTTTTGCAATTGCATCCGACAAGGCCGCATCTTCCGCATAGGGTGCAAGTATCGCAAGCTGTGCGGGCTCTATCGGCAGCAGGCGATGCAATTGGCGCAAATCCATGCTGAAACCGGTCGCAGCACGTGCGCGTCCGAAGCTTCTGCCCAGATCGTCGTATCGGCCACCCAGTGCAATCGCATCGTGGCTGCCCGCATGGTAAGCGGCAAACACCATGCCGCTGTGGTAATGATATCCGCGCAAATCGGCAAGATCGATCCCCAAGCTTGCCACCTTCAGCCTGTCTGCGACAATCTGCAAATCCGCGAGCGCTGAAACGATCTCGGGCAATGGCGGCAACACTTGACGCGCCCTGCCTAACACCTCTTGGCAATCGCCATACAGCGTGGGCAGTACCCTCATCGCAACGCGCGACTGTGAGTCAAGCCCTGCCGTCAAATCGCGCAGAGTCGTGCTGTCCTTGTTTTGCAACGCCGCAAACAGATCGCGCTCAAGGCTTGCATCTATCCTTGCATGCGCGACCAGCGCACTGAACACACCCACATGTCCCAGATCCAGATGCACGTTTTGCACACCGATTAAAGCCAGCGCCTGCAACATCAGCTGCTGAATCTCAAGATCACTTTCAATCCCACCATGCCCGTAAAGCTCAGCGCCGATTTGCAACAGTTCGCGCGTGCGGTTTAAGCCAGCGGGTATGGTATGCAGTACACTGCCCGCATAACACAGACGGGCAATACTCTGACGATTGAGCAGGTGCGCATCGATACGCGCAACCTGCGGCGTGATGTCTGCACGTAGCGCCAGCGTGCGCCCGCTTAACTGATCGACCAGTTTGAAGGTGCGCAAATCCCGGTCATTTGGCTGCCCGGTTAGATGTTTTTCATCTTCGCTGTCTATCAGCAGAGATTCGGCATACTCCAAAAGCGGAGGAGATACCAGCTGATAACCGTTCCTGCGCAGCAATTCGATCACCGCTGATCGCATCAACTCGACCCGCTGCGCTTCATCCGGCAACATGTCGTGTATATATTCGGGAAGTAACCAGTTTTGCATTATTTAATCCAATACAATATCAGCAAACCGGAAAGCATCGCGGTCATGCCGATAAATCGTAGTTGTCCGTCCGTCAAGGAAACTAGCTTCTGGAAGGTTGTGCGCCAGATATCGGGAAAAAGAAAAGGTATCAATCCTTCAATCACCAGCATCATCGCAAACCCCAGCAGCCAGTAATTCAGCACTACTTGGCCTCCTTGCCGGGATTCTTCATGTACTTGAAGAAGGCTGAACTGGGGTCCACCACCATTACGTCACTCTTGTTCTTGAAGCTTTGCTTATATGCTTCAAGACTGCGATAGAACGCATAGAACTCGGCATTTTTGCCAAATGCAGCACCGTAAATTGCGGATGCCGTGGCATCGCCTTCACCTTTGGTCTGCTGTGCCTGACGGTACGCCTGAGCCAGAATCACTTCGCGTTGTTTGTCGGCATCCGCCTTGATCTTCTCACCTTCGGCCGCACCCGATGCGCGCAGCTCATTCGCCACCCGCTTGCGTTCCGCATCCATGCGGCGATAGACGGAGTCGCTGATCTCGGGCGGAAAATCCACGCGTTTCAAACGCACATCGAGAACCTGTATGCCGATCTTTCGCGCATCCGAATCGATCTTTGTGCGCAGCACATTCATGATCTGTTCGCGCTCGCCGGACACCACTTCACTGATGGTGCGCTTGCCAAATTCCTCGCGCATGCTTGAATTCACCGTCTGCTTCAAACGCGTATTGGCACGCTCCGGATCTCCGCCCACGCTGATGTAATACTGCTTGACATCGATGATGCGCCATTTGACGAACGAATCCACCATCACGTTTTTCTTCTCGGCCGTGATGAATCTCTCGGGCTCACCGGTATCCAGCGTCTGTATGCGCGCATCAAAGAACCGCACGTTCTGCATCAGCGGAATCTTGAAATACAGACCCGGCTTCGTTTTCACGCTGACAATCTCACCCAACTGGAACACGATTGCATCTTGACGCTGATCCACAACAAACATGCTGAGACTCAGCATGATCAGGACGACGACTGCGCCTATCAATATATTAGCAACACTGGTTTTCATCGGGCCTCCCGATCGCGGCTCAGCAGCGAATCTCGGGCTCGCTGCGCCGCATTATTATCATTACTCTGCGATGAAGGTGGTTCCGTCTTGTTCGATGATGAAACATCCGCAACAGGAACTGGCGCACGGCTTGTTTCCATCAATTTGTCCAAGGGTAGATACAGAAGACTGTTGCCGGCTTTCTGATCGACCATCACCTTGCTGACATTGCCCATGATCTGCGACATCGTATCCAGATACATGCGCTCGCGAGTCACGACGGGCGCCTTTTCATACTCAACCAGTATCTGCTTAAAGCGGCTGGCATCACCCTCGGCATTGGCGATCACACTTTGTTTGTAGCCTTCGGATTCCTGTATCAGTCGCGCTGCTGTGCCGCTCGCACGCGGTATCACGTCATTCGCATAGGACTGGCCTTCATTTTTTTGCCGCTCGCGATCCTGCCCTGCCTTGACGGCATCGTCAAAGGATGCCTGCACCTGTTCCGGCGGCTGCGCATTCTGCATGGTCAGCTTGCTGATCTGGATGCCAGACTTGTAGCGGTTCAGAATATCCTGGATCAGCTTGGTCGCAGCGGCGGCCACCTGTTCACGACCTTCATACAGCACGAAGTCCATCTTGTTTTTTCCGACCACTTCGCGCATCGCCGACTCTGCTACTTGACGCACATTTTCATCCGGGTTGCGGTTGTTGAAAAGATATTCGGCCGGATCGCTCAGCGTGTACTGGACCGCAAACTGGATATCGATGATGTTTTCATCTTCTGTAAGCATCAGCGATTCTTTCGGAATCTTGTTCTTGACGTTGTCGCGATAACCGACTTCGACGGTACGAACCTCGCTTAGGTTGACAATCTCGACCGTTTCAATAGGATAAGGGATATGCCAGCGCGGACCGGGTTCGGTCGTTTCCACCATCTTGCCAAAGCGCAACACCACGCCGCGCTGGCTTGCATCGACAATATAGAAGCCGCTGGAAAGCCAGATCAGAATGACGATAGCGACAACAAGCCCAATTCCGCCACCATTCATTTTTGGCATGCCTGGCCCGGAATTCTTGCCATCGCCGCCTTTGCCGCCTTTGCCGCCCATCAAGGATGCCACCTTCGCATTCAATTTCCGCAGCAACTCATCCAGGTCTGGCGGGCCACCGTTCTTACTGCCCCATTTCGGGTCATTTAATCCCATGGCTCATTTCTCGCTTGTTTAATTTGATTTTCAATTTGCAAAGCAGCCAATCTGGTATCACGCGCCTCTGAAAGCGCAAGACGTAACTCATCTAGTCCCGCGCCGCTTTGGGCACTCACAAAAATGCGCACGATTCTACCATACTCGTCCCGCTCTACGCCGGGCAGCATATCGGCAAGGTCCACTTTATTCAACACCAGCAGTTGCGGGATCTCTCCTGCATTGATCTCAGCCAACACCTTATTCACCTCGGCAACCTGATCATCGCGATGGGGATTGCTGGCATCGACCACATGCAGCAGCAGGTCCGCATGTATGGTTTCTTCCAGCGTACTGCGAAATGCTGCGACCAGACCGTGCGGAAGATGCCTTATAAAACCCACCGTATCCGACACCACAATCTCGCCCTCCCCTTCTGCATACATCCTGCGCGACGTGGTATCCAACGTTGCGAACAACTGGTTGGCCACATACACGCTGGATTTGGTAAGGCGATTGAACAGCGTGGATTTTCCCGCGTTGGTATAGCCCACAATGGATACGGAGAAAACGCCTGAACGATTGCGCGAACGGCGCTGCACATCGCGTTGATGCTTTAATTTTTCCAGGCGCTCCTTCAGCAGATGCACGCGTTTGTCCAGCTTTCGCCTGTCTAGCTCCAACTGGGTTTCGCCAGGGCCGCGAGCACCCACTGCAAATTTCTGCTGCCCCATGTCAGTATTGAGTCCCACGAGCCGAGTTGCAAGATATTTGAGCTGTGCGAGTTCGACCTGCACCTTGCCTTCATGGCTTTGCGCACGTTGCGCGAAAATATCCAGTATCAGCATAGTACGGTCGATCACGCGGGTATTGAGTGCCGCAGTCAGGTTGCGCATCTGCGCAGGCGTTAGATCATGATTGAAGATCACCAAAGGGATTTCCATGCGCTCGACCATCTCGGCAATTTCCCGTACTTTGCCACTGCCCGCAAACAACGCCGCATCAGGGCGTATTCGTCTGGCCTCTACGGCCGCCAGCGTGCGCACGCCAGCGGTCTGGGCCAACAAACGCAACTCTTCCAGACTCTCCCGATAATCAGCATCGCCAAAATCTATGCTGACCAACAATGCCGATTCAGCACCCGCCTGTTTCATTACTCGGCAGCGTCATCATCAAAGGACATATTGATCGCGCGTGCCGGAACGATAGTGGAAATGGCATGTTTGTATACCATCTGGATGACAGCATTGTTTTTTAGCAACACCACGTACTGATCGAAAGACTCAACCTGGCCTTGCAACTTGATGCCGTTGACAAGATAAATCGCCACCTGCACATGTTCCTTGCGCAGACTGTTCAGAAAGGGGTCCTGCAACTGTTGGCCTTTTGCACTCATGTTATTGCTCTTTTTGTAAGTCAAGGGAAGCACACTTTACTGGATTCCGGAGCGAAAGACCAGATGCACAAAGAAATTTTAATGCCAGCATTGCGTAAAACCATTTACGCCTAATTCATCCCGTGCGCCATATCCGGCAGGCGCCCTCATCAGACACCATGCAGGGGCCGATTGGGTGGCGCGGCGTACAGGCAGTATTGAAAAGCCTGCATTCGTCGGGATAGATTTTTCCCAGCACCACGCGCGCGCAGTCGCAGCCAGGCGGCATCTCACCTGACCGCTTGCGGTCCTCCGTTTCATATTCCGCAAATACCTTGTGCGCATCGTATTTTGCAAAGCGCTCTGACAGTTCAAAACCGGATGCCGGGATGATGCCGATGCCTCGCCAGTTTGCATCGACGACATGCAGCACATTTTTGAGATGCGTTTGCGCCAGCGCATTTCCGCCATTGCGCACCACCTCAGAATAACAGTTGTCGAGAAAATATTTTCCTTCCTGCAACTGACGCAACACGGAATAGATTGCGGCAAGCAGGGATGCCGGCGAAAACCCCGCGACTGCAGCCGGAATGCCATGCCGCTCCACCACAAAGCCCCACTCCTCCGGCCCCATCACGGTGGCGACATGGCCCGGCGCGATCAACGCATCAAAACCTGGCGCTTCTGAGTCAAGCAACATCGCCACCGCAGGCCAAGTCAGCCTGCACGAGAGCAACAGAAATAAATTATCCGGCACGCCTTCCATCAGCATCGCAGCCACAGGCGCCGTGGTGGTCTCGAAACCCGCGACGAAGAACACCACTTGCCGGCCGGGATTTTCCCTAGCAATTTTCAGCGCCTCCTGCGGACTCGATATCGGACGTATATCCGCACCTTTGGCCTTAGCTTGCTCCAGTGAGCGCGGTTCCATTTTTGGCACATTCACCGGCACGCGCAGCATGTCGCCGAAGGCTGCCAGGATAACGCCGGCGCGAAGGGCAAGCTGCATTGCAAGATACACATCTTCTTCCGGGCACACGCATACCGGACAGCCTGGGCCAGGAATCAGCTCAACATTCCGGGGCAACGCACTGCGCAGACCTGCCATAGAAATGGAGCGCTCGTGCCCACCGCACACGTTCATGATGCGCACGCGGCCTGCAAGCGACAGCGCGCGGATTCTGTCAAGCCAATGCTGAGCGCTTTTCAGCCTATCTTCAGTGAACATCGGGATCGTATGCCAGCAACTCGTCTAACAACTCCCAACTAGAACGCGCTTCCTGCTCGGTCATCTTCTGCAATGCATAACCCACATGAACCATCACGTAATCGCCTGCTGTGATGAGTTCATCCTGCAACATGAACAGGCTCACCTCACGCATCACGCCGCGCGCCTCACAACGCGCGTTGTAGCCTTCGATGGAAACGATTTTCATGGGAATACCGAGGCACATCACAGTTTCCTGAAGTTGTAGTTCCTGCAGTATAGCAAGCATAATTCACCAACATCCAGCGCGCAGTTACCTGCCTGCTCATCCTCAGATTATCCTTTCGTTTGTATGCTGATATCCTCATATCAAAATCATCCTTGTCCGATACCCATTGCGCGACAGAGTAGCCAAAATCAACATCCCTGCGAGCCATGAATAAAAAACGTCAAAGGAGTAATGTCATGATGCAAAAATTTGCGCAGTTTTCACGTTTTATTGAAAACTATCGTCACTACCGCAGAAAAGGACTCTATTACAAGGATGCATGGCATCTGGCCAGCATGACGCTACCACAATAACCCAGGCAGTCTGCTTGATCAGGCTGCATGCAAGACTTCAACAGACAGATTCAACTCTGGTTCTCGACGCCGGGATCAGGCAATCCTGCCAACTGGCAGAGTGTTTGCACCGGACCGTTGGGGAACAGCTCATAGAGAAATTTTTTGTAAGCATATGTGTCACTAAAGTGCTTCTTCTGGTGCTTTCCCAAGGTATTCACCAATACATTCATGGTCGGATGTGTGTGATTTTCTTCATAATATTCGCGGAAGTAATCAACTAGCCCCAGCGAGGTATCATCTATCGGCCTGAGACCCGATTTTTCATATTCTTTCACCAGCATGTCGCCAACCTCATCATTCCAGTCATACAGATTTTTCAGAAAACCCGCCCTGTCAGTTTCGATGGTCTTACCGTTTACCGTAATGTTCATGATGATGCTCCAAAAATAAACCCTACCCGATACCCTGACGCAAGTTAGATAAAGATCCCGGCTAGCGTCCGCCGCCTCCCATGCCGCCTCCCATGCCGCCTCCCATGCCGCCTCCCATGCCGCCTCCTGGCGCCATCATACCTCTGGCTGGCGGTTCATCGGGCAGCGTCACACCACGCTCCTTGGCGCGCACCTTCATCTGCTCGTGGTGTTCATTACGTATCCTCTCGCGTTCCTCGGCAGTTTTCGCGGCTCGCATTCTTGAACGATATTCAGTGCGCTCCTGTGGCGTCATCAACTGGCTGCCGTAGATGCGCGTCTGCGACTGGGTTTGAACCTGCTCCTGCACACTCTCCTGATCAGCAGCCCAGACACTCGGTATCACCAAAGTCAATGCAGACACCATCAATATTTTTTTTAGCATGGTTTTCTCCTCGCGATAATACAAATACCATTCCCGCTAGGGGCGGAAATGGCAATTATGGCCGGAACGACCTATTACGCAATGGGGATTTCCTTCCTTGCAGAACCGGGCTTCTTGGGCAGGGTGAGTTCGAGCACGCCGTTGTTATATTTGGCCTGTATCTGCCCCTCGTCCACTTCATCGGCAAGTGTGAAAGTGCGCGAAGCCATGCCGTAACTGCGCTCACAGCGTATCACCCGCTCCCCTTCCTTGGCTTCTTTCTCCTGTTTCATCTCTGCGCTAATCGAAACTCTGTTGCCATCGACCGTCACATGGATGTCATCCTTGTTGACGCCAGGGATGTCGGCATGGATCAAATATTTGCCATCTGCCTCCTTCACATCCATCTTGATCTGCGGTTCAATACCCATTCCTTCGCGAAAAAACGGACGCATCATCGATTTGTTTAACCTTTCAAACATATCGTCGATATCAAGAAATGGATCCAGACGTGTGAGGCCGCCTGCAAGCGGGGTAAATCGCGTAATTCCGTTCATGATTTTTCTCCTTTAGATTAATGGAGCATGGCGAGCATCAAACACGCCACACTGAATAATGGAAACACTGACCCGACTACAAAATCAGTTCATCACCTTTATCGCTGCGGCAATTCTGTGCCCGCAAGCAGGAGTGCGCTATCAGAGGAGGATTATTTGTACCTCAATAAACTCGGGGGATAAGAAGGGATTTTCCTAGCTTGAGACGCGGCACAGCGCAAATTGCTTCATAACATGACGGAAAACGCACGACACATGCCGAACGCCCCACGGTATAATTACTCACTATGCAGATACTCCGCGGACTTCACTGCCCTGAACACGATCCTGTTGCACTCACTGTCGGTAATTTCGATGGCGTGCATCTTGGTCACCAATCACTGCTCAATGAATTGAAGGCAGCGGCAAAGTCACGCTCGCTGAAAACAGCGGTGGTGATTTTCGAGCCGCACCCGCGCGAATTTTTTACCCCGCTTGATGCGCCGGCAAGGCTATCTTCACTTCGCGAAAAACTGGAGATGTTTGAACTGCTGGGTATAGACCGCGTACATGTATGCCGATTTAATGCCGAGTTCGCGCAGATGAGTGCGGCTTATTTCATTCATGCGCTACATGAAAAACTATTTGCGAAATATGTACTGATCGGCGATGACTTCCGTTTCGGCAGCAAACGCGCTGGCGACTTCGCACTGATGGAAAAAATTGCCGAACAGCAGGGCTTCGAGGTTAAGGCAGTCAACACCGTCAAAAATGACGGCGTGCGAATTTCCAGCACGGCAGTGCGTGCAGCGTTGGCGGCAGGTCAACTGCGCCGTGCGCATGATTATCTGGGCAGACATTACAGCATCAGCGGCCGCGTGGTTCACGGCGATGGCGTGGGGAAAAAACTCGGATATCCGACCGCTAACGTGCAAATGAAACACAATCGTCCGCCATTGTCCGGCATCTTCGTGGTCGAGGTGCATGCGGCAGGTCATGGGGTGATGCGCGGTGTCGCAAGCCTGGGAGTACGCCCCACTCTGAAACACGATGCGAAACCCGTGCTGGAGGTGTACCTGTTCGAATTCGATCAGGATATTTATGGCAAGAAATTGCGCGTTGAGTTTTTGCAAAAGCACAGGGACGAAGAAAAGTTTTCCGATGTAGCTGCTCTGACCGGGCAAATCGCATTGGATGTGGAAAATGCAAAGAAATGGTTTGAACAACATGAATGATTACAAGAAAACACTGAACCTACCCGACACGCCGTTTCCGATGCGCGGCGACATGGCAAAACGCGAACCGCAGATGCTTCAGCGCTGGCATGCTTTGCAACGGTACCAGAAGATACGCAAAGCCAAACAGGGGCTGTCTAGGTTCATCCTGCACGATGGTCCGCCCTATGCGAACGGGGATATCCACATCGGCCATGCGGTAAACAAGGTTCTCAAGGACATCATCATCAAGAGCAAAACGCTGTCAGGATTCGATGCGCCTTACGTGCCTGGCTGGGACTGTCACGGCCTGCCGATCGAACTGCAGGTCGAGAAGATGCACGGCAAGTCGATTCCCGCAAAAGAATTCCGCGAGCTTTGCCGCACCTACGCCATAGAACAGATAGAACGCCAGAAAAAGGATTTCATGCGGCTGGGCGTTCTGGGCGACTGGGACCACCCCTATCTCACGATGGATTTCAGAACCGAGGCCGATATCATCCGCGCACTAGGCGCTATCCATCAACACGGTTATCTATATCAGGGCTACAAACCCGTGAACTGGTGTCTAGACTGCCAGTCGGCACTGGCCGAGGCCGAAGTCGAATACGAAGACAAAACCTCAAGCGCAATTGACGTGGCGTTCGAAGTCAAGGACCCGGAGGGCCTTGCACGCGCCTTTAATGTGTCGCTGCCGGGTTCGGCAAAAGCCTTTGCCGTGATCTGGACAACCACGCCTTGGACATTGCCTGCAAACCAAGCGGTGAGCGTACATCCGGAATTCGAATACACGCTTTGCAAAACCGCAAAAGGCTATCTGCTGCTCGCCTCAGAGCTCATGCAAAGTTGCCTTGAACGCTACCAGCTGGAAGGCGAGTCCATTAGCACCTGCAAAGGTGCCGCACTCGAGATGCTGCCCTTGCAACATCCGTTTCAGGATCGCATCGTGCCTGTCATCTGCGGCGAACACGTGACTCATGACTCCGGCACGGGCCTTGTGCATACAGCGCCTGCACATGGCCTTGATGATTATTTCGTCGGACAGAAATACCATTTGCCCACCGACAATCCTGTAGGCGACGACGGAAAATTTTTATCAACCGTGCCACCCGTGAATGAGGTTGCACTGGCCGGCGTTTTCGTCTGGAAAGCAAACGATCTCATCATTCAATCGCTTCAACAAAATAGCCACATGCTTTGCCTGAAAAAGGTGCAGCACAGCTATCCGCATTGCTGGCGACACAAGACACCGATCATCTTCCGTTCCACACCGCAATGGTTCATCGGCATGGAAAACAGCGGACAGGAGTCAGAATATCCAAGGCAGAACATAGAGAATCTGGTGAATGAAAAACGTCACAACGGGCATGAGGAAATCACACTGCGCGACCTTGCAAACAAGGCGGTGGACGAAACCACTTTCTTCCCCGCATGGGGCCGCGCGAGGCTTGAGGCAATGATCAGAAACCGTCCTGACTGGTGCGTGTCTCGCCAGCGCAACTGGGGTGTTCCCATGCCCTTCTTCATGCACAAAGAGACCGGCGAATTGCATCCTGACACACCTGCACTGCTCGAACAAGCAGCGCTTCGGGTTGAACAGCAAGGCATTGAAGCCTGGTTCAGCCTGGACCCAGAAGAGCTCCTGGGCATTGACGCCCGGTACTACAAAAAACTCACGCACACGCTGGACGTATGGTTCGATTCCGGCACGACACACGCCTCGGTTCTTGCGCGGCGCGATGAGCTGCGCATGCCTGCCGACCTGTATCTTGAAGGCTCAGATCAGCATCGCGGCTGGTTTCAGTCATCGCTGCTCACAGGATGCGCGATCAACGGCAGAGCCCCCTACAACGCGCTATTGACACACGGTTTCGTGGTGGATGGCAACGGTCACAAGATGTCAAAATCCAAGGGCAATGTGATCGCGCCGCAGAAGATCTTCGACACCTTGGGCGCTGACATCCTGCGCCTTTGGACCGCGTCGACCGACTACTCAGGCGAACTCACGATTTCGGACGAAATATTAAAGCGCGTGGTGGAGAGTTACCGCCGCATCCGCAACACGCTGAAATTTCTGCTGGCCAATATCTCGGATTTCAACCTGGCGCGCGATGCTTTGCCTGTCGATCAATGGCTGACGATCGACCGCTATGCGCTTTACCTGACTCAAAAGCTGCAAAACGACGTGCGCGCTGATTTCGATCGCTATGAATTCCATCTGGCCGTGCAAAAGCTGATGGGCTACTGTTCCGAAACCTTGGGCAGCTTCTATCTGGATATTCTGAAGGATCGCCTTTATACCGCAGGCGAAAATTCACGCGCGCGCCGCTCCGCGCAGAATGCGCTGCATCATGTGACTCATGTTCTGACAAGATTGATTTCGCCCATCTTAAGCTTCACCGGAGAAGAAGCCTGGACAATATTGAATGGTAAGGATGATGAGAGCGTGTTTGAAGGTCTGTGGCATGAACTGCCCGAATCAAACATGACAGGCGATGAAATCAGCGACTGGCTAATTATCGAAGCCTGGCGCAA
Organism: Pseudomonadota bacterium; assembly: GCA_021787435.1. GTDB lineage: Bacteria > Pseudomonadota > Gammaproteobacteria > Burkholderiales > Gallionellaceae > Gallionella. The sequence goes on from JAJYLY010000008.1 coordinate 67,847, forward strand.
CCGCGTCAACAAGCAGCTCGAGGAGGCACGTTCCGCTGGGCTGATCGGTTCGGCTCTCGCAGCCGAAGTGGATGTCTTCGCATCGGGCAACGACTACGACATACTCGCGCGCCTGGGCTGCGACCTGCGCCTAGTGTTCATCACATCGCGCGCCACCTTGCATCGTGCGGCAGACGAATCCAGAGTAGATGTGTCCGCCAGCTTGCATGACAAATGCGAGCGCTGCTGGCATTACCGCGAAGATGTGGGCATCGATAAATCGCACCCCACCCTGTGCGGCCGTTGCGTGAGCAACCTGTATGGGGAAGGCGAGGATCGCCGCCATGCTTAGCCGCTGGCTCTCGCTTTCCGCATTAGTCATCTTGCTCGACCAGATCAGCAAGCTTTGGATCGTCAACCACTTTGCCAATCAGGAAAGCATGACGATCTTGAGCGTGTTTGATCTCACGCTGATGCACAACACAGGCGCTGCTTTCAGTTTCTTAAGCGACGCGGGCGGTATGCAGCGCTGGCTGTTCACCGCCATTGCGATCATCGCCTCGCTATCCATCGCATGGCTGCTGAAGAAACATGAGACCGAAATTCTTTTTTCCTTTGCGCTCTCCCTGATCTTGGGCGGCGCTTTAGGCAACCTGATAGACCGCATCAACCACGGTTATGTGATCGACTTCCTGCTGTTCCACTGGAACGCACATTACTTTCCCGCCTTCAACCTTGCCGACTCCGCGATCACCTGCGGTGCAGGCATGCTGATCTGGCAAAGCCTCATGGAGAAAAAACATGGATCTGCTGTTAGCTAACCCGCGCGGCTTTTGCGCCGGCGTGGACCGCGCGATCGAGATCGTTGAGCGAGCATTAAGGCTGCATGGCGCGCCAATTTATGTGCGCCATGAAGTCGTACACAACAAGTTCGTGGTGGACGACTTGCGCAATAAGGGAGCGATTTTTATCGAGGATCTAAACGACGTTCCTAAAGGCAGCATCCTGATCTTCAGCGCACACGGCGTATCCCAGGCAGTGCGCCGAAAAGCCGAGGCGCGCAATCTCACCATATTTGATGCAACCTGCCCGCTGGTCACCAAGGTGCATATCGAAGTCTCACGCCTGCGAAAGCAGGACAAGGAAATCATCATGATCGGCCACAAAGGACACCCGGAAGTGGAAGGCACGATGGGCCAGGCAGACAGCGGCATGTACCTCGTAGAATCTCCCGATCAGGTAGCGGATCTTCGAGTGAAGGACGAAAAAAATCTGTCTTATGTCACCCAGACCACGCTGTCCATGGATGACGCAAGCAACATCATCGCAGCACTCAAGAACCGCTTTCCGTTCATCACCGGACCTAGGAAAGACGACATCTGCTATGCAACACAGAATCGCCAGGATGCTGTCAAACTACTGGTTGCAAAGTGCGATGCGGTTGTCGTGGTAGGCTCCCCCAACAGCTCAAATTCCAACCGGCTGCGTGAAGTGGCGGCAAACGTTGGCATTCCGGCATATCTGGTGGACGATGCAAACGGATTGGAAGCGACATGGTTCGTCGGAATGGAAAAGGTAGGCGTGACAGCCGGCGCATCCGCCCCCGAAGTGCTGGTACAGGGAGTGATTGCAAGATTGCAGGAGTTTGGTGCAGGGCATGTCACCGAATTGCAGGGCATCACCGAGAACGTGACCTTCCCCTTACCCAAGGCATTGCAAATTTGAAAACGGATTTTCTGATCATCGGCGGTGGCGCAATCGGTTTGAGCAGCGCGATCGTTTTGCTTGAAGCGGGTTTCAAAGTTGTCCTCATCGATCGCAGCTCAACAGGCACTGAAGCCTCCTGGGCAGGCGGCGGCATTCTGTCGCCGCTTTGTTCGTGGGATTACAGCGAGGCGGTCACGACTCTTGCCGGGCGCAGCATGGGCATGTTCGAAAGGACTGCTGCCATGCTGTTTGATGCCACAGGCATAGATACGGAATACCGGAAAAGCGGCATGCTGCTATTGCCGCCGTACCAGAATGAACGGGCAACTACATGGTGCAAAGCACATCAGGTTACTCTTAATCAAGTCAGGCTTGACGAGCATTTGCAAGGCATGCAAGGTGAAGGGCTGTTCATGCCGGACATCGCACAGGTGCGCAATCCAAGATTGCTACAGGCGCTGCGCCGCCGTGTCGAGATGCTTGGCGGAAAGATACTCGAGCAATATGAAGCACTGAACTTCGACATACAATACGACAAAATAGCTTCGTTGAAAACTTCAAAGGGCAGCTTGAGCGCGGATGCGTACATCATGGCGGCAGGCGCATGGAGCAGTGCGCTGCTTGGAGAGCACGCGATGGGCATGGAGGTTCGCCCGATACGCGGCCAGATACTGCTGTTCAAATTCGATACGCCGCCCTTCTCCAACATCCTGCTCCAGGAAAATCTGTATTTCATCCCGCGCAAAGACGGACATGTGCTAGTCGGCAGCACGCTGGAAGATGCGGGCTTCGACAAACGCACCACAACCCAAGCTTGGGCATATCTTTTGCAACGTGTGCATGCACTGTTTCCCGACTGGCCATCTCCTATCAAACACTGGGCGGGCCTGCGCCCTGGCTCTCCAGACAACATCCCCACCATAGGGCGCCACCCCCATCTTCTCAATCTGTATGCCAATTGCGGGCACTTTCGTTATGGCGTGACCATGTCACCAGCCAGCGCAAAACTGTTGCTGGACTCAATCGACGGCCACCCTGACCCTACCTATCGCTGGCGCGAGTAAATAATTACTGGAAACTGCTGTATGGCCCACATGCTTTAAGCAATTTGCACAAATACGCTACACTAGCAAATTAGCTGATAAAGGCAGTGCTTTTTTCATCGTGCGTATCTGGGCAATTTCAGACATGCACCAATAGGAAGCCTATCCTACCTATGAAAACCGCCACACATCCTGGTAAGCTGCGGCGCATCGCCGTCGCCCCATTGTCGCATGTGGAAAGCCACGACTAGGTCACCATTTTGCTCGACGACAAGAATCGGGGGCATCAGGTGCGATTTCATGTCGTCGAATGATCGTAATTATTTCTTCGATTGACACGTTCCCCCTGCACCACGTCTACGCACGGCTTACTGTTTCCCGTAAAGCTTGCGGCCGCGTATGCGCGCCCTGTGTGCAGCGCGCTGCTCGGCCTCAGTAAGCGCTCTGGGCTTTTTTCCCTCAAAAGGATTCTTGCTCGAGTTATACTGGATTTTAAGCGGCGTACCCTGCAGCCTGAAAATTTCGGCAAAACTGCGCTCAAGATAACGCGTATAGCTCGCCGGAACATTGTCCAGGCCGCTGCCGTGTATCACGATCAGCGGCGGGTTGCTGCCTCCTTGGTGGGCATAGCGCATCTTGGGCAGAAATCGTCCGACCTTTGGCGGTGCTTGCTTCTCTATCGCGCCGATCAGCGCACGGGTGAGCTTGGGTGTAGAAAGCTTTGCCATCGCGGCCTCATAAGCCTCATCCACTGATTTCAAAACATTGGCGATGCCGTTGCCGTTCAGCGCCGAGATGTAATGGCGTTTGGCGAAACCCAAAAAATGCAGTTTTCGTTCGATGTCATTCTTGACCATCTCGCGCTGGTGATTGTCCAGCCCATCCCACTTGTTGACGGCCAGTACCAGCGCACGGCCGGCCTGTAACACGAAGTCGGCGACATGCGCATCCTGTTCGGTGATCTGATCCTTTGCGTCCACCACCAGCACTACCACATTGGCGTCTTCTATCGCCTGCATGGTCTTGATGACAGAGAACTTCTCAATCGCCTCATCGACCTTGCCGCGGCGGCGCACCCCTGCTGTGTCTATAATGGTATACTGTTTGCCATCGCGCTCAAAGTCGATATAGATGGAATCGCGGGTCGTGCCCGGCTGATCGAAAGCGATTACGCGCTGCTCTCCCAAGATCGCATTGACCAGCGTGGATTTCCCGACATTGGGACGCCCCACGATCGCAAGCTTCGGGGGTTTGTCCTCCCGGGCCGTTTCCTCTTCAACCTCGTCTGGAAATTTTTCCAGCGCAATTTCAATGATTTCTTCGACATGATCGCCATGTGCGGACGAAATCGGATAGGGTTCTCCGAGTCCCAACTCGAAAAACTCGGCGGTAACGCGCGCGCGCGCCATGCCCTCGGTCTTGTTCACCAGTAAGAGTATCGGCTTTCCGGTCTTGCGCAACTCGGCAGCGATGATCAGATCCTGAGGCATACAGCCAGCTCTGCCATCCACCAGGAACAGCACTGCGTCCGCCTCATCGACAGCCTGGCGGCTTTGCCTTGCCATCTCGAACATGATGCCATCTTTTGCAACAGGCTCGAGCCCGCCTGTATCGACAACCAGATATGGGCGCTCGCCCACCCGCCCTCTCCCGTAGTGGCGATCGCGGGTGAGTCCGGGCAGATCGGCGACCAGCGCATCACGACTGCGTGTCAAGCGGTTGAACAGTGTGGACTTACCCACATTAGGACGGCCAACCAATACAAGTGTGGGTAACATTTTTTTAACTTTGAATTTCCAATGGTCCGTTGCGCTATTGAACAGACAGGGAGTAAATAATGCCGCTCTGTGTTTGCAGCAGCATGCCATTATCCATTTCGACAGGCATCACGTCGGAAGTGCTACCATCAAGCCTGATACGCGCAACAAGATGCCCGTCGGCGCGGCTTAAACCGTGCAAATAACCTTCATAGTCTCCCACCACCACGACATCACTCTGTGCAAACGGCATGGATACGTCGCGCAGCAACAGATCTTCATTTTTCCATACCGTGCTACCGCTGTCTTTATCGAGCGCCATCACCATCCCTTGTGAGTCTGTGAGATAAATATTCTTGCGCAGTACAAACAATCCCTTGTTGCTTGCAATCTCGCGAGTCCAGAGCGGGCTGCCCTGATCCGCATCATAACAGGCCATGCGTCCCTGAAAAGCAATCGCACATACTTCGTTATCGCTGACCATCGGATTGCTGGTGATGTCGCTGATGCGCTCTAACTCCGTATTGCCTCGCGGCTGGGACACCGTGTTCTCCCATACTTCAGATCCGTCCGCAAGCCTGATGGCGACTAGCTTCCCTCCTGCAAAACCCACATAGGCCACGCCGCGATGCACCGTGACACCCGCATGGCTGCGCACAATCAACGAAGGCAAAGTGTGGTCATATGACCAGCGCTGTTTACCATCGGTCTCGCTCAAAGCGGTAATGCGGCCGTCTCCGGTGCGCACGATAACTAGTCCGTCGGCGACTTGCGGAATGCTCAACACTTCACTGGATACAAACTGTTTCCAGCGCAATTTACCATCCTCACCAAAGGCCTCGATCTCCCCCTTGTCGCTGCCTATCAGCACCAATCCATCTCCAGTGCCAACTCCGGCTGACACCGGCATTTTGCTGTTCACATGCCAGACTTCATTGCCAGTTTTACGATCCAGACGTGTTATTTCACCCTTGGCCGACACGCCATAAACCGCATCGTCGGTCAGCGCAGGTTGAAGCGCATGTCCCCCCGTATCTCCAACCTTGCTGTGCCAGCGTTCAACAAACTTTTCTGTGGCATGAAATTCGACCAATGGGGTAGGCTGAGGGCCAGTCTTGTCCTTGCCAAACCAACCTTTGATCGTTGAGCAGCCACTGATGGACAGCAACACGAGCAGCAGGCTGATCACTTTCATTTGACTGCCCCGAGTGCGTCCATTTTCATCTGAACGAGATTCCGATAATTGTTTTTGCTATCCAGCTTGTCGTAAGCCTGCTGGTATGCGGCACGCGCCTCGGCAGGCTTTCCTTCAGCTGCCAGCACATCCCCCTTCATGTCCAAATACAGTGCATCGAATGAAGCCGGATGCTTTTCATCAAGCCATTTCAGCGCGCCTTTATCGTCTTTCGCATCCAACAGAAGAGAGGCCATGCGCAGCACTGCGACGCTTTTCAAGCCATCTTCTCTCGCGTGGTCGATTACCCATTGCAACTGCGCCTTGGCACGCGTCACGTCCTTGTCCGCCTCGTTCACTTGGGCTGCAATGAGCGCAGCACGCGGCGCATAAGCTGTGCCCGAATATTTATCCATCACCGCCGCTGCAGCATCGTTGACCCTTTTGGCATCGTTGCTTGAAAGCTGATCGACAAACTGCTGGTAGAGTGTGGCCGCTTGGCTAGCCTGGTTGTTCTGATAAGACTGCCAGCCGCGCCAGCCTAGCACGCCAACCAAAACGGCAATCGCAATGCCCAGCACCCAGTTGCTGTTGTCCTTCCACCATGCCTTGAGCATGTCGATCTGTTCCTGTTCCTGCAAATCCAAAGCTGCCATGATTTCTACTCCTGCTTAATTAATGTATTAATTGTGGCAAGCATGTCCTTAATGCTCACCCGCATTTGGTTTCCGCCCCGCATGGGCTTGACGCTAACCTCGTTTGCCTGCGCCTCGTCGTCCCCTATCACCACCGACACCAGCGCCCCGCTGGAATCGGCTCTTTTCATCTGCGACTTGAAACTGCCTCCTCCGCAATGCAATATCGCGCGAAGATTTCCATCACGCAACCGTTCTGCAACCTGACTTGCCAGTGTGTTGGCCAATTCACCTTGATGCACCACATACACGTCGACATCATATCCCGGAGGCACCATGCCTGCTTCATGCATCAACACCAGCAGACGCTCGACACCCATCGCAAAACCCATCGCGGGTGCTGGTTTTCCGCCTATCTGCTCTATCAGTCCGTCATAACGGCCGCCTGCACAAATGGTGCCCTGCGCGCCCAAGCGGGTCGTGACCCATTCGAATACGGTACGGTTGTAGTAATCCAAGCCTCGCACTAGGCGCGTGTTGATCTCGAAGGCAACGCCATGTCTCTTCAGCATGTCCTGCAAAGCGGCGAAATGCGCAAGCGCATCATCGCCCAGCTCATCCATCAGCTTCGGTGCGGCCTCAATCAACTCCTGCATCGCAGGGTTTTTGCTGTCCAGGATGCGCAGTGGGTTGGTGTGCAGTCGGCGCTTAGCCTCCTCGTCAAGCAGGCCTTGATGATGCTCGAAATGCGCAATCAGCTTTGAGCGATGCCTGTGTCTTGCATCCGCATCTCCCAGCGTGTTCAATTGCAGCGTCACATCGCTTAACCCAAGTTTCTTCCATAGCCTTGCGCACATCAGTATCTGTTCGGCATCCATGTCCGGGCCTGCAAACCCCAACGCCTCCACACCCACCTGATGAAACTGGCGGTATCTGCCTTTTTGCGGACGCTCGTGGCGAAACATCGGCCCGCTGTAATATAAGCGTTGCGGGGCGTTATACAGCAGATTGTGTTGCAGCACCGCGCGCACGCAGGATGCGGTTCCTTCAGGGCGCAACGTCAGATGATCGCCGTTGAGGCTATCCTCGAAACTGTACATTTCCTTTTCAACGATATCGGTGACCTCACCGATCGCGCGCTTGAAAAGCGCAGTGGGCTCGACCAGCGGCATGCGGATGTTGCGATAGCCATAGCTCGCCAGCCAGTCACGCACCACTTCCTCGAACCACAACCAGAGTCTTGCCTCTTCCGGCAAAATGTCATTCATGCCGCGCACGGCTTGTACTGTTTCATTGCTCATAAATAAACCAACTTATAGCCTGTAGCCTGTAGCAATTTTTGCCACAGGCTACGCGCCACATGCTTCTTTCCTCACGTATTTTTTTGCCACATAGTCATCCACGATGCTGGTGAATTCCTCGGAAATATTTTCACCGCGCAGGGTCATCGCTTTTTCGCCATCTATGTAAACAGGCGCAGCAGGTGTCTCTCCCGTGCCGGGCAGGCTGATGCCGATGTTCGCGAGTTTGCTCTCGCCGGGTCCGTTTACTACGCATCCCATCACCGCAACCGTCATGTTTTCCACGCCTTCATACTGCTCCCGCCAGATCGGCATCTGCATGCGCAAATGATCTTGTATGCGCCGCGCGAGTTCCTGAAAAAAACTGCTGGTGGTACGACCGCAACCGGGACATGCAGTAACCATGGGAGCGAAGGCGCGCAATCCCATAGTCTGCAATATCTCCTGCCCTACCAGCACTTCAGTCGTCCGGTCGCCGCCTGGCTCAGGCGTCAACGAAATCCTGATCGTATCGCCTATGCCTTCCTGCAGCAGGACCGACAATGCTGCGGTGGATGCGACAATGCCCTTGGAACCCATGCCGGCCTCGGTTAAACCCAGATGCAATGCATAATCGCACTGCTTGGATAACTGCCTGTATACCGCAATCAGATCCTGCACCTCGCTAACCTTGCATGAGAGCACGATGCGGTTCTTCGCCATACCCAGTGCTTCTGCGCGCTGTGCACTTTGCAACGCGGAGGCAATCAATGCGGCGCGCGTGACTTCCTTGACATCCTTTGGCTTTGCAAGCCTTGCATTCTCGTCCATCATGCGCACCACGAGCTTCTGGTCCAGGCTCCCCCAGTTCACCCCGATGCGCACCGGCTTGTCATAGCGTATTGCGGTTTCGATCATGATCGTAAAAGGATCTTCCTGCTCGCGACTGCGCCCAACATTACCAGGATTGATTCGATACTTCGCAAGCGCCTTTGCGCAGTCAGGATACTCGGTCAGTAATCGGTGTCCGTTGTAATGAAAATCCCCCACCAGCGGCACATGACAGCCCAGCACATCGAGCCTGCTCCTGATATTCGCAACCTGTGCTGCGGCTTCCGGCGTATTGACCGTGATCCGCACCAGTTCAGAACCTGCGCGGGCCAGCTCCATGACTTGTTTTGTGGTTGCACTCACATCAGCCGTATCGGTATTGGTCATAGACTGCACGACGATGGGCGCACCCGCCCCCATCATCACTTGCCCAACAAACACCCGTTGCGACGGGCGGCGCTTGATGACGTCCATACCGGTCATTCCAGCGTCAGGCGCGCCACATCGCTGCCAGCATTAATGTAAGGATTAAGATTCACCGGCTTGTCTTTATAAAACAAACGAACCGCCTGGGCATGGCCTATCACCAACGTAAAAGGCGCATCCCCATCTAGGCGCAATTCGCTGCCAGCCAAATTAACCTGCTTTGAGAGCGTCTTGCCGTATTTGTCCTTGATTTCCACCCAGCATTCCTTGTCAAAAATCAGCCGCAACGTCGCCATCTCATGAACGGGGTTGACGGTCCCCGGCACAGTGGTGGTAACGGGAATTGCAACTGGGACGGATGACACGGGTACTTCAGGCACGCGGGATTTTTCAAGCGCGGGCAACGGCAGCGGCGTGGTTGTCAGCGTCGCGTCAGGCTTTATAACTGAATGATGTGGCATTTTGGCCTGCCATAATGAAAATCCGGCAATCAACAGCACGACCAGAAGTGCTGCGAGCAGCAGATTAACGTTCTGGCGGCGCGCCGATTTTGCAGTGGGGAAAGCAGTCTCAAGCTGATTCGGCTCTGTTCTTACCTGAGTGACTTGCGCTTCTGGCAGGTGTGCCAGCAATGCCTGCTCATCCATCTGCAAAAGCCTGGCATAACTGCGCACAAAACCGCGCAGAAAAGCGATCTCGGGCAAGGCCTTGAAATCATTTTCTTCCAGTGCAACGACCTGACGGTGCGAAAGCTTGATCTTGCCAACCACATCGTCGATGCTAAATCCCATGCTTACACGTCGCTCGCGCAACAGATGTCCGATCAAAGGCCGTTCTACTTGCTCCGGATTATTTTCCTGTTCCATCATTCACCGCGCGACAACAGTTGGGCTTCATGCGAATCCGGATAACGTCCCCGCAAAAGCAAAGAATAACTTCCTTCAGCATTCTTGTCCCCGATGCGACGGGCGATGCGTATGCCAAGCCAGAGCTGTTCTGCCGTCAAGTTGTCGCTGTTTGCGCTGTCGCTGACAAAGCGTGCAAAATACTTCTGCGCCCCCTGATAATCCCCTATTGTGAATTTCAGTTCAGCCATCGCCAACAGCGCCTGCGGCATTCCAGGACGGGCATGCAAGGCTTGCAGCATATAATCTTCAGCCTCCTGATTTTTTCCTGCCTTCTGCGAACACAGCCCTGCGTTCAAATAAGCAACCTCGGGCGTGGCATACAGAGGATTCTTCACGGCTGCCATGAATTGCTTTATAGACTCCTGTTCGCGGCCACGCTGACACAGAAACCATCCATAGTTGTTGTGCGTTTCTGAATCCATACTGTCTATGCGCAGGCTTTGCATGAAGTTTTCTTCCGCTTCCTTATCCTCATGCAGCGCCATATGGATCAACCCGCGCACATCATAAGCCGGTGCATAGCTCGGGTTCGCTTTCAACGCCACATCGATCTCGGACAACGCGATGGCCATCTGATTCCGCTGGTAATACATACCTGCCAGTTCCGTGTGCAGCTTCGCACTTCTTTTCTCGCGATCACGGGTCTGCTTGATGCTTTCACCCGAACACCCGGCCAGCAACATTGCCATCAATACCAGCATGAAGATCTTCATCTATCCACCTCGTCTTTTTGTAATACTGTGCTGGTGCGGCGCGTCTTATCCAGCACCTTGCCTGCCAGCTGTCCGCATGCGGCCGCGATATCGTCCCCGCGCGTTTTGCGCGTAGTCGTAATGATGTCCGCCTGCATCAGCACATCCTTGAAACGCGAGATAGCATCCGGCCTTGAACGACTGTAATGCGTCTGTGGAAACGGATTGAATGGAATCAGATTGATCTTGCATGGCACATCGATCATAAGCTTCACCAGTTCATGCGCCTGCTGCACAGTATCATTCACGCCGTCTAACATCACATATTCGAACGTGATGAAATCGCGCGGTGCACGCTCAAGGTAGCGCCTGCAGGCAGACAGCAGTTCTTTTAGCGGATATTTCTGATTGATCGGCACCAGCCTGTCGCGCAGCGTATCGTTAGGCGCATGCAATGACACCGCCAATGCGACTGGGCAGTCCTCGCGCAACCTGTCCATCGCAGGCACGATGCCGGAAGTCGAAACCGTCACACGGCGGCGCGACAAACCATATGACTGGTCGTCGAGCATCAGGCGCAATGCGCTCACCGTATTACTGTAATTCAGAAGCGGCTCGCCCATGCCCATCATCACCACGTTGCTGATCGCCCAGTTGCCTTCGCTATTCCTGCCCAGCCGATGGTTTGCCCACCACAGCTGGCCGATGATTTCCGCAACACTCAGGTTGCGGTTGAAACCCTGCTTGCCTGTCGAGCAGAACGAGCAGTCTAAAGCGCATCCGGCTTGCGAGGAAATGCACAGCGTGCCGCGGCTCTCCTCAGGGATATACACCGCCTCGACCGCATTGCCCGTGCCGACATTCAAAAGCCATTTGCGCGTACCGTCGTCCGAAATCTCTTCTTTCAAGATATCCGGCACGGTGATGGTTGCACATTGCGACAATTTTTCCCGCAACGCGGCTGCAATGTCTGTCATTGCAGAAAAATTGGACTCCCCGGCCTGGTATATCCAGCGCAAAAGCTGCTTGGCACGAAATGGCTTCTCGCCCATCTCCGTGAGATAGGCAGTAAGCGCATGAGCGTCCAGATCGAGAAGGTTTTGTTGCATTGCAAATTTATCGTGAATAAACGTTCATCGCAGGAAAGAAATAGGCGATTTCTACGGCTGCTGTTTCAGGCGCATCGGAACCATGCACTGCATTTGCATCGATGCTGTCGGCAAAATCGGCACGGATAGTGCCCTTGTCTGCCTTCTTGGGATCCGTAGCCCCCATCAGCTCGCGGTTCTTCAGGATTGCGCCCTCGCCCTGTAAAACCTGAATCATCACCGGACCTGAAATCATGAAAGTCACCAAATCGTTGAAAAACGGGCGCGCCGCATGCACCGCATAAAAACCTTCCGCCTCGCAACGTGACAGGTGCACCATACGCGCAGCAATTACCTTGAGGCCTGCGCCTTCAAAACGGGAATAGATCTGACCGATGACATTTTTTGCAACCGCATCAGGTTTGATGATAGACAGAGTACGTTCAACAGCCATGCTAAATTCTCCAAGAGTTTTTAATGAAATGCGACCTTGAATTGTATCAGACATTGCCTTTCCTGTCGCACATCCAGTGAATCCGGTGAATCAGACCAGTCGTCATGCAAAATAGAGTTTCTGATTTGCAAAAAATATGTCAAAATTTTCTAAAAATGAATTCAATAAAACCTAATGACCATTCTTAATCTAATTGTCGCTGACTCGGCAATCTACGCCTCAAAAGAAGCCGGACGTAATCGCGTCACCTCCTACCCGCTGAAATAACAGCCCGCCTGATCGAGCCTTTTTAACAGGTTCGTTGCGCCGCCGGTAAAGTTTCTTCGAAATATGCCGATATCAGCGATAGATGCGCAGCGACAAGCTGCCGCCCTGACCGGGAGCAACGATCATCAACACAACAATCAACAAAGCCGGCTTTGCACATTCATGCTCCATCGCACGCCCGCGCCTTAAAAAGCCGACCCGATGAAGATATTGATCATATTTCTATTGCTGAGCACCGCAGCACAGGCCGGCGAGATCGATGAAGCGCTGCGGGCCGAGGAAGCCGGCGATTACGTCAAGGCCGCCACCTTGTTTCTTCCGCTAGCCCAAAAAGGCGATCCCGTCGCGGAATATAATCTGGGCGTGCTTTATGCTCAGAATCGAGTCATACAGAGGGACTACTCTTTGGCCATGCAGTGGTATCTGGCCGCAGCCGAACAGGGATATGCGCAAGCCCAGACCAGCTTGGGCATGCTTTATGAAAGCGGCACAGGCATACCGCAGGACTACCAGAAAGCGCTGCATTGGCTGACCCTGGCGGCAATGCAGCGCAATGCAACCGCACAACTTCAGGTCGGGCAGATGTATGCGGCAGGTTTGGGGGTGCCGCAGGATTACAGGGAAGCCGTCAAATGGTATCGATTGGCCTCTGAGCAGGGAAATGCCATCGCACATGCCAGACTGGCCGAATGTTATGCAAAGGGATGGGGCGTTGCGCAAAACGATGCGATGGCTGCAAAATGGTACGGCACGGCTGCCAATTATGCCAGCGACGAGGGCCAGCGCAACCGCTATCTGGCAAGCCGAACTGTGCTTGAAAAGGACATCGCTAGCCGCAAGACGACAGAAGAAAGAGTTGAAAATGAACACAAGGCGGTGCAGACTGAAGCCGCTCGCATTGCGGCTGAACAGGCGGCAGTCAGTCAGGCCGTGGAAGATGCCAAACTGAAACTGGTCGCTCAGGCTGCATTCGATGCAAGAGTCCGAGCCCAGGAATTAAACAATGTCAAAAAAGAACTGGATGATGTCAAGAAGGAACTGACCCGGGTCAAGGCAGACAAAGAACGGAGCAGGGCCGATCAGCGCAGCAGGCTGGAAGCGCAAATGGCCAGACGCCGCGCTGAAATCAATGCGGAAGCCGCCCGGCGCAGAAGGGAAATATTGGCTGAAGACAGGCGCGCCCAAGCCGAAAAGGAAGCCCTGTCCAAGGCATCGAAATCAGAACCCACCAAAACCGTGGCAGCTGCCGCGAAGCCTGAGCCCGTCAGGGCAAGAACCGCCAAAACCACTCAGGGCGCAGGCAATGTCATGTATCCGGCAAAAACCGAACTCAGCGATGATGAACTGAAGCACCCGCTGATACGTGAACTTCAGCCGCCGGTCGGCAGCCTCCCCGGAAAACCACTGATCAAGATAAAGCAGATCGAATGGTCAAAGAAGCAGAATGACTCCTGACAGGACCATCAGCGATCCATCTCCACACTCATACCCGCCTCGCCCTCCTTGCACAGATATTCAGCTGCAATCGCAATCCCGGGCACGCAGACCAGATCCTCTCCGCAATACAGCAGCGGCAACCTGTCGCGCTGCCAGGGCGGAATGCCATGCTCCTGAAACAGATTTTTCAGCCTGCGGGTTGCGGACTTTGATCCGGGACGCAATGTTTCCCCCCCGCGGCGCAGCTTCAACGTCACAGGCGAGCGCTCTAATTTTGCAAGGTTGACGCCCTGCCCTGTTGACTGCAGAAAATTGACCGCTGTATCCATCGCAGGCCAGCCAAGCTGCGGCTCCCCTTGCCATCGCAATACAAAATCCGGGTCAAATTCTGCTTGCATACGCAAGGCATAAGCTCTTTTCCGGAAACGCCGAATCTGCCAGCCACCAAAATCGATGCGCACATCAGCGTCACCCCTTGCTGCCAGAAGCTGATGCAACATCTCGTCAAGCCGCACTGCCTGCGGCATCGGCGCTTTCATCTGGTGCAGAAAATAGCGCAACAGGTTTTTCGCGCGCGCAACACTCAGTCCCTGCAATGCAGCAACACTCAGCGTGCCGCCCGATATTGCATGCGCACCGTCCATGCCCGCCAGATCATCGAGCAGTTCGCCAGCTTCGGCAAAATGTTCGGCACTGCGAGATAATGTTGTGCGATAGGCGGGAAACTTTTCCGAAAGCAAAGGCAACAGGCGGTGCCGCAGAAAATTACGCGGATAGCCCTCATCCGCATTGCTCTCATCCTCGATCCATTGCAACTCGTGTGCCCTGGCATATTCGACGACCTCCTCGCGAGTGTAATGCAACAAGGGGCGCACGATTTTATGCTTTGTGCTATCGGCAGAAATTTCAGGCATGGCGCCCGCCCCCTTCACGCCTGCGCCGCGCAATAACTGTAGAAGCAGGGTTTCGACCTGATCGTCCCGATGATGCGCCAAGACCACGTAATCACATGGATGTTCTGCGAATGCCGCATATCGAAGCTGGCGCGCAGCCGCTTCCACACCTTGCGCGCGCAGCGGAGCAATATCTATTTTCCTGACACAAAAGGGAATCTCGAGACGCGCGCATGAGTCCGCGCAGAATTTCGCCCAGTCATCGGCGTACTGGCTAATACCATGATGAACATGCAAGGCCGCAAGTTTCCAGGAATAACGCGGAGCGAAACCATGCAGCAAATGAAGCAGCACCACCGAATCCACGCCGCCGCTCAGACCCAACAGTATGGAACTGCCGGAAGGCAGCGCAGCTTCGATGCGCCCGGCTAAATCAGTTAAGCTCGACTTCCTTGAATTTGCCATAACTCATCAGGCGATTGAAACGGTCGTGCAATAGATCGTTGACGGATTTTGCCTGTGCAGTTTTCAGCGCATCCTGCAAAGCCTTTTTCACGCTTTGCATGGTCGCAGGATAATCCCGATGCGCCCCGCCCATCGGCTCAGGAATGATCTTGTCCACGATGCCCAACGCCTTCAGGCGTGTCGCGGTGATGCCCAGGGTTTCTGCTGCATCCTCAGCCTTGTCAGCGCTCTTCCAGAGTATCGATGCACAGCCTTCGGGCGAGATCACCGAATAAGTGCTGTATTGCAGCATCAGCATCGCATCCCCCACGGCGATCGCAAGCGCACCGCCCGATCCACCTTCGCCTATGATGGTGCAGATGATGGGCACGCGCAATTCGCTCATCTCGTAAAGGTTGCGCCCGATCGCCTCTGATTGACCGCGTTCTTCTGCACCTACGCCGGGATAAGCGCCAGGCGTATCGACAAAAGTTATGATGGGAATGCCGAATTTTTCTGCCAATCGCATCAGGCGCATCGCCTTGCGATAACCTTCTGGCCGCGGCATGCCGAAATTGCGCGAAATCTTTTCCTTAGTATCACGCCCCTTCTGATGGCCGATCACCATCACGCTCTGCCCGTTGAAGCGCGCAAGGCCACCTACGATCGCCTTGTCGTCGGCAAAACTGCGGTCGCCGTGCAACTCTTCAAAATCGGTGAACAGATGCTCGATGTAATCAAGCGTATAAGGACGCTGGGGATGACGCGACACTTTGGAAATCTGCCAAGGCGTTAGCTTGGCATACATATCCTTCAGCAGTGTTTCGCTTTTCTTTGAAAGCTGCTCGATCTCATCGGCGATATCAAGTGCTGCAGTATCGTCCTGCATGTTGCGTAGCTGTTCGATCTTATCTTCCAATTCCGCAATGGAATCTTCAAAATCCAGAAATGTGACTTTCATATTGATACCTTGCTCGTTACCAGCGCGTGTCACTGGCTTCATCATTTCGATGGTTGCGCCATCGATCGCGGCGCGATGATACTACAAACCAGCATTTGAAATTCATTCATATGCAGCGAAAAATTTAGTCTTTGATCAGACAACTTCATCCAGACGACAGCTGCCCCGCCAGAATGCCCAAGCATCCATGCGCTCAAGTGAGCAGCGGTAAAGCTGATCGCCGCCCAAGATATCCAGATTCAACCGGGAAATCCTGCCCTGACGCAACGCCTGCAGTAAAGGCTTTGCATAGCCCGTTTCAAAATTTTGCAGCGCTGCGCGCCAGGCCAAAATATCTCCGCGCTGCAAGCTGCTTCGCAGTCCGGTAAATACAAGCAATTCATCGCCATTCTCGCTGCGCCATTCAGGCTGCCAGAGTTTAAACGGGATGCCAGCAGATGAAGAAAGCATCTCTGTCAACACTTCATCAGAGCTTGCATGGCTGAATGGGGAGCTCGCCTGCCCCCCCCTCCCTTCGCCCCAGAACCACAGGCTGTTGACCGGCAGGTCACCTTGTGCCTCGCGCGCCTCGTTGACGGGATGCGCAAACAGCAGCATCTGTATCTCGTTGAAAAGTTGACGCCAACGCCGCTCATCAGCACCTGCAGGCAGATTGCCATGGATGTTGCGACCTGAAGCCTGCGACAGTGGAACAGTCGCAATATCAGGAAGTACATCAAGTCGCACATACCAGCGGTTTGTATGCGGCGCGAAGAATTCCATATCCTGCCCCGTAAAATGCGCGTTGAGGCTCATGCAGAACTTTGCTGCTTCTTCATCACTGACATTGACATCAGGCAGCAGCACTACCTGCTCGCGCTGCAGCCTAACATGCACGGGATCCGCGCGCATCCAGATGCCTGGCCCAAGCCCGTCGAATGCAGCAGAAACTGGTGCTATCCCGCCATGCACCCCGAAAAGCTCATTCAATAAAACTTCGCAGGAGACAGCAGGATACATCTGTATTTTTCCGCATGCCATAATTTTCTCAAGTGCTGGCAGACGCAATCCTGCACTAGCTGCAAAATCTTTGGGCAGCAACAAATCGGCTATAACCAGATGAACGTTTTTCATAGGGGAAGTTTAACCTGAATTCTCAACAAGCCATGCTAAAAATCTGAGTACCGTTTCACCCCTCGCTTGCCAAGGGCTACAGTCCAGGCATGCATGCTTCATCCCCATGCGAGCGAGGAGCACATCAGCCCGCCAATGCGGGAACTTTAAAAGAAATCTTCTTCACGCCGATGACGGTTGGCCAGCACGGCCACAGTCCGGCCATCTTCTCTTACTTACCAGAGTCTTGCAATGCGGCGGCAATTATTTCATCGCCCAGGAAATACCCGGGTGATACAAGACGCTCCAACAATGACCTCACCAGCGGAACCATACTTTTGCGTCTTTCCAGCACCAGCACACCCACTGTGCCGAGCAACGGCACACTGGTAGTTGCCCCCATTCTGCGACCGACTTTGTGGTCCATAATTACGTCATATCCTAAATCAATCGCCACCGCGATTGCACTTGCTTCAGAAGCATCAATTTTCCGCGTGTACGCAGAAAAATCCGGCGAGTCCCACAGCTCCAAGTACTTCCTGTCTAAAGCCTTCTTGATAATTGTACCTCCAGAAAAATCCTATCTCCCTCCACATTCAGCAAATACAATGTCAGTTATAAATACGCGTCCGAAAATCTGCGGCAACAGGCCGAGTTTATGAAGGCGGACTAACGCGATCAACGGACCGGCATCCGCAATGATGACTTTATTCAAAATCTGTCAACTCCCGTTGCAACACCTCATTGCTTTAAACGCACAACCGGCAATTTAAGCGCACCGAGGTGATCAATGAATTCGCTTAACGGAATTTCAGAATTATTTGAAGCCTTGTCTGGGCTGATCATCTCATCGTCAAAAAAATTCACTGCCGCTGTTAGCGCAAAATTACAATTTTTATAACAGTTATATCATTATGGTTATTAAGCTCTGTCGTTTTTGAAATTGTGCAAAAAATGAAAAATCAGCAAAATTTGTGCGTACAAAAAGCGTTACCGGTAGGCGTTACTGATCACGCGATGGTGAGCAGTAACGTAGGGAGTACAAGATTTATTAAAAATCCTGGAAAAATGTAAAAAAAATATCTGATCTTACCCCTACCATTCCAAGAGCGATCCAGAATTGCGCGGGTGCACTCTATCTGCTGCTGAGGAAACATGGAAAAGAGTGCGGTATAAATGGAACGCGAGTGTAAGTCTCATTTTTTAATCATGGTAAGAAGCTGATTTTTGACTGCATTGCTCATGCATATGGAAATTCAAATCATGTGACAACCCCAAAGCTCATGGAGCGCTTACGTTTCATCAAACCTAACTGCCACAAATACAGGCCGACCGTATTTTGTGACAATGGGAAGCTTGCCTTCCTCGGCAACCCGTATCAACGCGCCAGTACGTTTACATAAATCGCGGATAGTAAAAGCATCCATCATTTCACCTCCCAATAAATTGAGTTATCAAATGTTTGAACAATATTTAAAGGCAGCATACCAGCCGAGAGCTGTGGAGCGACTATGCAGCAACTTTCGCATGCTATCGGCACCATCAATCCATCCCGTTTTCTTTTGGAATTTTAATGAATTTTCTGTCGAAAATTCGCCGTTGCAAGCAGGTTGTGGCAAACTAGCGTACTGTTCCAATAACGCGACCACTAATCTTGCAACCCTACGAACTCTTCATCGGCCTGCGCTACACACGCGCAAAACGGCGCAACCATTTCATCTCCTTCATTTCGCTGATTTCCATGCTGGGCATGGCCCTAGGCGTAATGGCGCTGATCGTCGTGCTATCGGTGATGAACGGTTTCCAGAAGGAAATCCGCGCGCGCATGCTGGGCGCCTCCCCTCACCTCGAAGTGGTGGCCGACGGCGGGCGCATGAATGACTGGCAGAGCATACTCAAAAAAGTGGAAAGCAATCCCGAGGTGCTGGCCGCAGCCCCTTATGTATCAGGACAGGGCATGCTGTCTTTCGGCCAGAGCGTACAGGGCGTGATTGTGCGCGGCATAGACCCCACAAAAGAAACTGAGATCACGGAACTTGCCAACAAGGTCAAGACTGGATCATTGGCCGATCTGCGCAGCACCGAGTTCGGCATCGTGTTGGGCTCTGATCTTGCACGCGCCTTGGGGGTGAGTATGAATGAAAAGGTCATGCTGATCGCGCCGCAGGGATCGATCACACCCGCCGGCATGATGCCGCGTTTGAAACAGTTCCGCGTGGTGGGGATTTTTGAAGTCGGCATGGCCCCTTATGACAACAGCTTGGCACTGATCAACATCTTTGACGCTCAGAAACTTTTCCAGCTGGGCGATGCGGTGACCGGCATCAGCACCAAACTAAAAGACATCGACAGGGCGCCCGATGTGGCAGCAGAACTGCAGCGCCAGCTGCCTGACGGCCTTTATGCAAACGACTGGACTCACCAGAACAGCAACTACTTCAGTGCGGTCAAAATGGAAAAGAAAATGATGTTCATCATCCTGTCACTGATCGTTGCCGTGGCCGCCTTCAACATCGTCTCGACATTGGTGATGGCGGTCACCGACAAACAGGCCGACATCGCGATACTGAGAACGCTAGGCGCTTCGCCTTTTAGCATCATGAAAATTTTCATCGTGCAGGGCGTGGTGATCGGCCTGATAGGCACGCTGATGGGCAGCATCTCAGGGATCGTACTGGCGAAGAACCTGGATGTGGTGGTGCCCTTCATCGAGCACCTGTTCAGCGTACAGTTCCTCTCCAAGGATGTTTATTACATCAGCGAGTTGCCCTCCGATCTGCGCTATCACGAAGTCATGCTGGTGTCAGGAATCTCTTTTGCAATCAGTCTACTGGCTACCCTTTATCCCAGTTACCGCGCTTCACAAACACAGCCTGCGGAGGCACTGCGCTATGAATAATAAACAGGATGCAGGATTTAGGATTCAGGATTCAGAACACGTGATTGCTTGCCGGAACTTGAGCAAGACATTCACGCTGGGCAAGTTTGAAGTCCCCGTACTTAAAGGCGTCACTTTATCAGTTGAACGCGGCGAACGCATCGCAATCGTAGGCGCATCGGGGTCTGGCAAGAGCACTCTGCTGCATCTCTTAGGCGGTCTTGACAATGCAACCAGCGGCAGCGTTACAATACTGGGCCATGAAGTAGAGAGGCTGAACGAAGTACAGAGGGGCAAAATCCGCAACCAGTCGCTGGGCTTCGTCTACCAGTTCCATCATCTTTTGCCGGAATTCACTGCGCTTGAAAACGTCGCGATGCCGCTATTGATACGCGGCATGAAACGCAAGGAGGCTGATCCCTTAGCCCTCGCGATGCTCGAAAAAGTGGGACTCCCTCATCGCATCCATCACCTGCCGGCCGAACTCTCAGGCGGCGAGCGCCAGCGCACAGCGGTTGCACGCGCGCTGGTCACGGAACCTGCCTGCGTGCTGGCGGACGAACCGACCGGGAATCTTGATCACAAGAGCGCTGAAGACCTATTCGATCTGATGCAGCAGTTAAACGAAGAACTGGGCACGAGCTTCATCGTCGTCACCCACGACCTTGAACTTGCATCGCGCATG
The DNA here is from genome assembly GCA_021787435.1 of Pseudomonadota bacterium. Lineage (GTDB taxonomy): Bacteria > Pseudomonadota > Gammaproteobacteria > Burkholderiales > Gallionellaceae > Gallionella. Next base: position 88,478 of record JAJYLY010000008.1, read on the forward strand.
CAAAAACGCTTGCAGCTGACAGACGGAGTATTGCACTAGCGTTGCCTGTTCCGCCATTTCAGCACAACCGTTACGCGCCAGACAAAGAGAACTGCGAAATAGCCTGTCATCGCAAGGCTTGTTGCAAGCAGCGGCAGGCCGATCAAAAGTGGTTTGCCAAGACCAGCCAGCCAGCCCCACAGCCCGTCGGCGTGCAGGCTGGGGAAAGCATGCGGCACATCCGGAAGCGGGGACCCCTCCACCCACATACCTATCCGGTAGGCCAGAAGATAAAGCGGCACGATGGTGAAAGGATTGGTGTACAGAGTGGCAAACAGCGCAACCGGCAGATTGACGCGAAACAGCACCGCCAGCAATGCAGCGGATATCATCTGCAGCGGCCCTGGTATCAGGCCGCAGAAAAGACCCAATGCCACGCCACCTGCCACGGAACGCCGATGCAAATGCCACAGGTAAGGACTGTTAAACCAGTTGCCGAATGGTTTAAGCCAGCGGTTATCCTTCAGTGCATCGTGGCGAGGCAACCTTTTGCGCAGAAAATTTTTCATGACGCATTCTACGCACCCGCGAAAATTTATTCACCACAAACCGGCGAATTAAATCCTGTTTGTCTTCAAGCCGCACTGAGATGCGCATTCCATTGCCCATCCATGATGTGAAGCGGCATCGTTTGATCCGCGATAGCCGCCTGCCTCAGTGTCACGAGCTCCTGCTGGGCTGCTGCAAGCTTGTCGCAAAGCGTCGCATTGCATGCTTCAAGCGATGCAATGCGCTTTAACAGGTGCTCCGTTCGCCGTTCGACCTTCTGTTCGAGGTAATAACGGTGCTCGTGCAACTCAGCCTTCATTTCCCTATACATGATTTCGCTGATAAACGGTTTGAGCTCGGACTTCATTTCTCCATTAAACATCTCATCCTCCGCACACGTTGACCTGCCCTTAGGCATGAATCCAGAAACTGCCTGATCACAAATCTTTACATCACCATAACCCAACAACGTTACAGATTTATGATACAAAACAGCTATGCGACCATCAGGAATCAAGAGAAGTTCCCTGAACATCAAAATCACCCCATGATTGCCATTCGCGGGGAACACTGCCTGATTTTTCAGCAGCCTTAAGCACGACAAGGAGAAAACTCTTAAAATATAGTAGTATGCTGTCAGTATGCTCATGTTTCTCCCAAGAACGGCTGGATACATACTGATTTAGGGGAAATCGATGATAAGCGGAAATGAATACCATGAGCTTTTCGATCTCGCCGCGGATGCGATGTTCATTCTCGATGAGAACCGTATCATTCTTGAAATCAATCAAATCGCGCATCAACAGTTAGGCTATGACAAGGCTGAAATGCTGGGCCACCCGATAGACGACTTCATCCAGCCCGAATATCATCCCTTGATCAAGGACAGGTATGACCTGACCGAAAGCTGTGGATACCTGATCTACGAATCAGCCCTGTTGCGCCGGGACGGCAGTGCCTTGCCCGTCGAAATATGCAACACGACAATATCGCTGAACGGACAAAAAAAGTTATTTGCCGTTATCCGCGACATCACCACGCGCAATCAGTTAACATTCCATCAAAGAGAATGCGACTTGAGACAGCCCCAGGCCATCGCCCATTTCGGCAGTTGGACACGCGACTTGCAGGGCAAGATCACTTGGTCTCATGATCTGTACAAGATCTTTGGCTTCTGTCCTGAAACCTACAACCCCAATACCAAGCAATTCTCCAAGCTGATACACGCGGATGATCTTCCCACGATGCAGACGTGGGATGACACGTCCGCGTCAGGCCTCAAGCCAGAATCGCTGGAATATCGCCGCATCTGGCCGGACCGCAAAATTCGCTATATTTACAACCATGGAGAATTGATACTGGATGCCGAAGGCAGGTTGAGCCATCTGGGGGGCACTGTTCAGGATATCACGAGGATCAAAAATGCCGAGGAAGCGCTGCTCAAAAGCGAGCGCAACTACCGCGACATCATGGAACAGGCTGGCGATGCGATCACGGTGGCCGACCACGAAGGACTGCACTACCTCGAGGTCAACCAGGCCGCGTGCGACCTGTTTGGCTATACTCATGAAGAATTCCAGAGACTGGGCCTGATGGACTTATGCCATCCCGACGATTTGCCAGACTTCCATGACAAATTGAAACAGCTCTGGACCGGCCATGTCGCTCATGCGGAGCGCAAATTGCGCCGCAAGGACGACAGCTTCGTCACGGTAGACATGACTACAAAGATGCTGGCGGATGGACGCTTGATCTCGATCAAGCGCGACATTACTGATCGCAAGATTGCCGAAGATGCGATGAAACGTCATCAGGTGATCATCAAGACAACCCGTGACGGGTTCTGGCTGACAGACATGAAAGGCAACCTGCTGGAAACAAACCAGGCTTATGCAGACATGTCGGGTTACACTATCGATGAACTGCTGAAGATGCATATCTCCCAGCTCGATGCTTTGGAGGGCCGTGAAGAAATCAGGGCTCGCACCCAAAGGATCTGCAACGAAGGAAGCGCGCTTTTTGAAACCAAGCATCGCCGCAAGGATGGCGGCCTGTTCGATATCGAAGTCTCCGTGAATTACATGCCTGAACAGCAGCAGTTCATCGCATTCTTCAGGGACATCAGCTCGCGCAAAAAATACCGCGAAAGACTGGAGGCATCGCTCGAGTTTTCCAACAAACTAATTCAATCGATGCATGATGGCTTCTCGATCCTGGACAGGAACACTCAAACCATAGACGTCAACCCGGCCTTGTGCAGAATGACCGGTTTTTCGCGTGAAGAGCTGATAGGCAAAACACCTCCTTTTCCCTACTGGCCGCCGGAGGAGCATGAAAATATCAATGCAGCTCTCCAGAAAACCTTGAAGGGTGAGGCGATCGACTTCGAACTGACGTTCATGCACAAGGATGGCAGGCGATTTCCAGTGATAGTCAGTCCGTCCATCGTAAAAAACAGGGATGGCAACGCCGTAAGCTATACTGCAACGATCAAGGACATCAGCGAACGCAAGCTGAATGAAGGAAAGATCGAACATCTTGCCTATCACGACCAGCTCACCTGCCTGCCCAATCGCGCACTGCTGCTGGACAGACTCAAGCAGGCGCTGGTTTCAAGCGAACGCCATGGATGGTCTGGCGCACTGCTCTTCATAGACCTCGACAATTTCAAGAACCTCAACGACACGCTGGGTCACGACTTCGGCGATATGCTGCTGAAAGAAGTGTCAAGCCGACTGGGGTCCTGTGTGCGGGAAGGCGATACCGTGGCCCGTCTGGGCGGCGACGAGTTCGTGGTGATGCTGTTGGGACTGGATGCACAGGAGATCGAGGCTGCCGCACAGGCCGAATTCATAGGCGACAAGTTCCTCGCCCTGTTAAGACAGCCCTACCAGCTTGGCAACCATCTTTATCACTGCACAGCCAGCATCGGCATCACCCTTTTTCACAAGAATCATCAGACCATGGAAGAGCTGATGAAACAGGCGGACATCAGCATGTACCAGTCCAAGAAGGCCGGACGCAACACGCAGCGCTTCTTTGACCGGCGCATGCAGGAAAGCATAGATGCGCGCGTCCGGATGGAAAATGAACTGCGTCGCGCACTGGCAGAAAATCAGTTCGAATTGCATTACCAGATACAGATAAACAGTGTGTACCAAGCGCTGGGGGCGGAAGCGCTAATACGCTGGATACATCCCAAACGGGGCATGATCTATCCAGAAGAGTTCATCTCTCTGGCCGAAGAAACCGGGCTGATCCTGCCCATAGGCCTATGGGTGCTGGAATCTGCCTGCGCCCAGCTCAGAAAATGGCAACAACACGCACTCACAAGAAATTTGTCGCTGGCGGTGAACGTTAGCGCAAGGCAATTCCGCGATGCTGATTTCGTAGTACAAGTGCAGGCCGCGATCGCGCGACATGTGATCAATCCGAACAAACTGAAGCTCGAGCTGACCGAAAGCCTGCTTCAGGAGAACCTCGATGAAACCATCAACACCATGAATACACTAAATGAACTGGGGGTCAGGTTCTCGCTGGACGACTTTGGCACCGGCTATTCGTCCTTACAATACTTGAAACGCCTTCCGCTCGACCAGATCAAGATAGATCGCTCCTTTGTGCACGACATCACAAGCAATGCCAGCGACAAGGCCATCGTGTTTACCATCATCGCGATGGCTCAAGGCCTGAATCTGAACGTGATTGCTGAAGGAGTAGAAGCAGAAGAGCAGAGGAAACTGCTTTTAAACAGAAGCTGCACAGACTACCAGGGTTATTTGTTCGGTAAGCCCGTGCCAGTTGAACAGTTCGAGATGCTGCTACAAAGATAAGAATGCTGTTGGTGCGAAAGGAGAGACTCGAACTCTCACGCCTTGCGGCGCTGGAACCTAAATCCAGTGCGTCTACCAATTCCGCCACTTTCGCCAGGCCGCGGATTATAGCACCACTCTCGTGACCTGACCGAGGAATATCAGGCTTTAACGCGAAAATTGGATGATCGTGCGGCCCATAGATTTCCCCTGCAACATGGGCGAAAACGTATCCGGCAACTGATCGAATGAAACCGCATGTACTGTTTTTGCAAGCAGTCTGGGTTTCAGACCTGCCCTGAGACTGGCCGAAGGATTGGCACTCAGTCTGCACCAGATTTCACGGCGCAACGACATCCCGGTTGCGGCAGAGTCGATTCCGATCAGTTTTATCCCGCGCAATATGAAAGGCATAACCGTAGTGTGAAGTTCGATGCCGCCTGCATTGCCGAAGCTTGCGATCGCGCCTTCCTGCTGCATCGTGCGTGTGAGCCAAGCAAGCATCTCTCCGCCCACCGAATCAAAGGCCCCTGCCCACTGCGCCTTTTCCAGAGGACGCGTGCCCATGGCAAGTTCGCTACGCGCAAGAATCTCAGCCGCCCCTAATGACTTGAGATAGTCGTGTGCATCATCCTTTCCCGTCACTGCCACGACCTCGTATCCATTTTGCGCAAGCATCGCAATCGCAAGGCTCGCCACCCCGCCAGTCGCTCCTGTGACGATCACCTTACCGTTTTCGGGTTTAAGTTCGTTCTGTTCAAGCCTGTGTATCGAAAGCGCAGCGGTGAAACCCGCAGTACCCAGCGCCATCGCATCGAATAACGTCAATCCAGAAGGCAACGGCACGACCCAGTCTGCAGGCACCCGCACATATTCGGAAAATCCTCCATCGTGCGATACGCCCATGCCGTAGCCCGTGACCAGGACTTCGTCGCCAGCCTTGAAGCGCTCATCCCGGGAATGTTCAACTATTCCTGACACATCGATTCCACCGACAACGGGAAAGCGGCGTATCACTTTTCCTTGTCCTGTGCCAGCCAGCGCATCCTTGTAGTTCACGCTCGAATAATGCGACTTGATCACAACCTCGCCCGGATCGAGATCCTCAATATCCAAATCGACGAAACGGCCGGCGGATTTTTCGTCCTGTTCAAAAATACGGAAGGCAGAAAATTTTTTCATGTGGATATCCAAAGCCAAAGTCGCGGGATCATCTTTAATTTGGCTACTTTAATTTTGGTGAAGCAAAAGTAAAGTAGCTTGCAGCCTGGCTAGCCCCTGCAGTGTTGATTTTGCTAAAACTAAATTTCTGCGCTCGCGGGAATGACAATAAACCTACAAATCCAGCAGCACTCGCCCGGGAAACTCAAGCGCTTCCTTGATCGCGACCAGGAACTGCACGGCCTCGCGTCCGTCGATGATGCGATGATCGTAGGACACTGCAAGATAATTCATCGGCCTGATCACGATCTGCCCGTTCTCCACCACAGGTCTGTCCTTTGTGGCGTGTATGCCAAGGATGGCGGCCTGCGGCGGATTGATGATAGGCGTTGAAAGCAAGGAACCGAACACACCGCCATTAGAAATCGAGAAAGTGCCGCCGGTCAGTTCTTCCAGGGTCAGCTTGCCTGTCTTGGCGCGCGCACCGAAATCGGCGATCTGCCTCTCGATGTCGGCAAACGAGAGTTGGTCGGCATCGCGGATGATGGGCACGGTAAGTCCCCGCTCACTGCCGATCGCAACGCCGATGTCGAAATAGCCGTGATACACGATGTCCGTTCCGTCCACCGATGCATTGACAATGGGAAATTTCTGCAAAGCATATACAGCGGCCTTGATGAAGAAGCAGGAAAATCCCAGTTTGATGCCGTGCTTCTTCTCGAATGCATCTTTGTATCTGTTGCGCAGGTCGATCACCGGCTGCATGTTCACCTCGTTAAAGGTGGTGAGTATCGCTGCATTCTGCTGGGATTGCAGCAATCGCTCCGCAATGCGCTGGCGGATACGCGTCATCGGCACGCGCTGTTCAACGCGACTACTGGCAGGCGCGGAAACTTGCGGTGCAGCCACTTTTTCCATCGCGCCCAGCACATCGTCCTTCGTGATGCGCCCGGATTTTCCTGTACCCTCGAGGTTTGCTGCATCGACATCAAGCTCGTGCGCCAGCTTCCTTACCGATGGCGAAATTGCGGCAGGAATTTCCGCAGCTATCTTCTCAACGATCATTTTTTCAGTGTCTATCAGTGCGATCGACTCAAGGCTCATCACCTTCTCCCCGTCGCCCTTGATGATTTTTGCAAGCACCCCACTTTTTGCAGCGGGCAATTCCAGCACCACCTTGTCGGTTTCGACATCGACCAGGTTCTCACCTTCTGCGACGGCATCACCGACTTTTTTGTGCCATGCAATGAGGGTCGCCTCGGAGACGGATTCGGACAGCTGAGGTACCTTGACTTCAATGATGCTCATGATTCGCTCCATTCTTGACATCGAGATCGAAACGGAAGGCGGCCTCGATCACCGCCTTTTGCTGTTCATTGTGCACCGCAAGATACCCCGCGGCGGGTGCTGCAGAAGACGGTCGCAGCGCGTAAGCCAGGCGCATGCTTCCCCGCATGTGGCGCAACAGATAATGCTGGATGCGGTGCCATGCCCCCTGGTTGCCTGGCTCTTCCTGGCACCAGACGAGTTCGGTGGCATTGGGATAACTTGCAACCTGCGCTGCAAAATCGCCGTGCGGGAAAGGATAGAGCTGTTCGATGCGTATGATCGCCATGTCCTGTATGCCCTTCGCACGCCGCGCCGCCAGGAGCTCATAATAGATTTTTCCGCTGCACGCAATGATGCGCCGCACCAGGCTTGCATCCAGCGCTTCAGTTTCAGGAATCACCGCGCGGAATCCGCCGTCCGTGAAATCGGCAAGCGGGGATGCGGCCTCCCTGCTGCGCAACAGACTCTTCGGGGTGAACACGATCAAAGGGCGGCGCATAGACCTCAGCATCTGGCGGCGCAACAGGTGAAACATCTGCGCAGGCGTAGAAGGTACGCACACCTGGATGTTGTAGTCGGCGCAAAGCTGCAAATAGCGCTCGATTCGCCCCGATGAATGCTCCGCACCCTGCCCCTCATAGCCGTGCGGCAGCAGCATCACAAGGCCGCACAGCCTTCCCCATTTTACTTCTCCCGATGCGATGAACTGGTCTATCACCACTTGGGCGCCGTTGGCAAAATCGCCGAACTGCGCTTCCCACAACACCAGCGAATTCGGTTCCGCCGTCGCATAACCGTATTCGAATCCCAGCACCGCTTCCTCGGACAGCAGCGAATCAATCACCACGAAATCCGCCTGATCGGGGCTCAAGTGCTGCAATGGCGTATAAGCCCCCTCGTACCACACCACGCGGTTCTGGTCATGCCAGGTGGCATGACGGTGAAAGAACGTGCCGCGCTGCGTATCCTGCCCGGACAGCCTGACGGGATAATTTTCGGTGAGCAGCGTGGCATAAGCCAGGTTTTCCGCCATCCCCCAGTCCAGCGGCAATTCGCCTTTCGCCATCAGGATGCGGTCATCAACGATCTTGCGCACGCGGTCCTGGAGCACGAAACCTTCAGGCACCGTTGTCAGCGGCACAGCCAGCTGCCGGATGCGTTGCAAAGGCACCGAGGTATCGACCGGCGCATGCCAAGGTATGTCATTCTTAAATCTGGCCCAGTCGGAAATGGGTTTGTCCAGTACCGGCAGCGCGGGTGCAATCGAATTCCTGCCCTCGTCCATCGCCAGACGATAAGTCGAAATCATCCCCTCTGCTTCTTCCGCCGCGATCACGCCCTCATCGATTAACCGCCTTGCATATACCGCACGCGTGCCCGGATGCTTGCGAATATAGCGGTACATGAAAGGCTGGGTGACTAAAGGCTCATCCTGTTCGTTATGCCCGAGTTTTCTGAAGCACACCATGTCGATCACCACATCTCGCCCGAACTGCATGCGGTAATCGAAAGCGATTTCAGTGACCAGCATCACCGCATCCGGATCGTCCCCGTTCACATGAAAGATCGGCGCATCTATCATCTTCGCCACATCGCTGCAATATTGGCTGGAGCGCGTATCGCGCTTGTCCGAGGCGGTGAACCCGATCTGGTTATTGACGATGATATGCACGGTCCCGCCCGTGCGATAGCCGCGCGTCTGCGACATGGACAGGGTCTCCATTACCACCCCCTGCCCTGCGAAGGCAGCATCGCCGTGCAGCAGTATAGGCACAACCTTCATGCCTTCGAGGTCCTTTAAGCGATGCTGGCGCGCCCTGACCGAGCCTTCCACGACCGGATTGACGATCTCAAGATGCGAGGGATTGAAGGCCAACGCAACATGTAGATGTCCGCCAGGCGTTCCGATGTCGGCCGAGAATCCCTGATGGTATTTCACATCGCCCGAGGTCAAATGTTCTGCATGTATGCCCTCGAATTCCGCGAACAGCATGGAAGGCTGCTTACCAAGTATGTTGACCAGCACGTTGAGCCGCCCACGATGCGCCATGCCGATCACGGCCTCCTTCACTCCCACGCTGCCTGCGCGCTGCAAAAGATGATCGAGCAGCGGCACCATGGTCTCGCCGCCTTCGAGCGAGAAGCGCTTCTGCCCGACATATTTGGTGTGAAGATAGCGCTCCAGTGTCTCGGCCGCAGTGAGCCTGCCCAGAACGCGGCGGCGCTGATCCGGGCTGTAGCCTGCGGCACCCCGCACGCCTTCGAGCCGGTTCTGTATCCAGCGCTTTTGCGGCACATCGCTGATATACATGTACTCGGCACCTATGCTGCCGCAATAGATCTCGCGCAACAGCCTGATGATCTCGCCAAGCGTCAAGCGCTGTGCGCTTACCAGCGAGCCGGTATCGAAAGTCGTGCCCATGTCCGCTTCAGAAAAACCGTAGTAGGCCGGATTGAGCTCTGGAACATCGGGTTTTTCATGGCGGTTGAGCGGATCCAGATTGGCGATGCGCAAACCCAGAAAGCGATGAGCATTGATGAGCTGCAATACCTTGACCTGCTTGCGCTCATGATCTGCATCGGGCGCCATGCTCAAACTTGTCGTTTCAAAAGCCCGCCGGATCGGCGCATGCGGTATCTCGGCGGCAGGCTTGTCCCAGGCAGGCAATGCATCGAAGTAGCTGCGCCACTCATCATTCACACTCGCAGGGTTTTGCAGATACTGTTCATACAGATCTTCAACGAAGGAGGCCGTAAACAGCAATGAGCTGTCCTGCATCGCCCTGTTGTAATTCCTGTTCAATCTGCTACCCATCCAGGATAGTCGCGGCGGGTTGCACCGACATAGAGCTGGCGCGGACGTCCTATCTTACGGTCGGAAGCCGACATCATCTCCTTCCACTGTGAAACCCAACCTATTGTGCGGCCCACCGCGAAGATGACCGTGAACATGTTGGTCGGTATGCCTATTGCGCGCAGCACGATGCCCGAATAGAAATCCACATTGGGATAAAGCTTGCGCTCGATGAAATAGGAATCGTTCAACGCGATCTTCTCGAGCTCCATCGCCAGCTTGAACAACTTGTCGTTTTCCAGCCCCTGCTCCCTCAGCACCTCGTAACAGGTATCCCTCATCACCGACGCGCGCGGGTCCATGTTCTTGTAGACGCGGTGACCGAAGCCCATCAGTCTGTATTTCTTGTCCTTGACACCCTGCACATATTCCGCCACGCGCGACACATCGCCGATTTCCTCAAGCATCTTCAGCGCTGCCTCGTTCGCGCCGCCATGCGCCGGTCCCCACAGCGCTGCGATGCCGGATGCCATGCACGCAAAAGGATTCGCACCGCTCGAGCCCGCAAGCCTCACCGTCGAGGTGGACGCGTTCTGCTCGTGGTCCGCATGCAAGATGAAGATGCGCTCAAGTGCCTTCACAAGAACCGGATTGGGCTCATACTCTTCGGCCGGTGTGGCGAACATCATGTACATGAAGTTCTCCACATAGCTAAACTTGTTTTTCGGATACATGAACGGATAGCCGTTGTGATATTTGTAGGCCATCGCCGCTATGGTCGGCACCTTGCCAAGTAAGCGCATCGCTGCAAGCTCACGGTTTTCCGGATCGTTAATATCTAGGGAATTGTGGTAAAAGGACGAGAGCGCGCCGACCACGCCCACCATCACTGCCATAGGATGCGCATCGCGCCTGAAGCCATTATAAAACCTTGCCAGTTGGTCATGCACCATAGTGTGCGACTTCACCTTCTGAACGAATGTCGCCTTCTGCTCGGGCGTGGGCAGCTCCCCATCCAGCAACAGATAGCAGACCTCGAGAAAATCAGACTTCTCGGCCAGCTGCTCGATCGGATAACCGCGGTAATACAGTATGCCGGCTTCCCCGTCGATATAGGTTATCTTGGAAATGCAGCTTGCGGTTGCAAAAAATGCCGGGTCGTAAGTGAATATGTCGAGTTTGGACAGGCCGTTGATGTCGATCACATCCGCGCCCAGCGTGCCTGACAAAATAGGCAGTTCAACGCTGCGCCCATCGTCCAGCGTCAGTGTTGCGACGCGTTTCTTCTGGCCAGTTTCTTTATCCATCATGTATCCAATCCTGTAGTTATACTGATCTGATTTTTTCCAACAACGCAGCCATCCCGTCTGAAGCTACGCCTGTCTTGCCTGAAATCAAATCCCAGAGTGGATTGTCTGCCATATCCAGAAACACTTCAAATGTTTCGCGCTCGGGCGGCGACAGTCCCGCATAGTGTCTATCTACAAACCGCCCCAGTATGATGTCGAGCTCCAGCATCCCGCGCCTGCACCGCCAGCGTATTCTCTGCAATGAAGCAGGATTGAGGACCGATGAACCAGGATCGAACAATCGATCATCAACACTATCTACATTGCTCATTTCCGAATCTTTACTCAATCCTCACCCCCGCCTTTGTCATACCATGCGCCTGACCATCATGTCCTTGATATGTCCGATCGCCTCGGTGGGATTGAGTTCCTTGGGGCATACATCCACGCAGTTCATGATGGTATGACAACGGAACAGGCGGTATGGATCTTCCAAATCATCCAACCGCGCCACGGTTGCTTGATCGCGCGTGTCTGCGATGAAACGGTATGCCTGCAAAAGCCCTGCGGGACCGACGAACTTGTCCGGATTCCACCAGAACGAAGGGCATGCCGTCGTGCAGCACCCGCACAGGATGCACTCGTAAAGCCCATTCAGATGCCCGCGCTGCTTTGGCGACTGCAGACGCTCGGTCTCTGGCGGAGGATCGTTGTTCACGAGATATGGCTTGATAGAATGGTATTGCTTGAAGAACTGCGTCATGTCTACGATCAGATCGCGTATCACCGGCAGTCCCGGCAAGGGGCGCAACTCGACAGGCTCCTTAAGGGACGACAAGGGCGTGATGCATGCAAGTCCATTTCGCCCATTGATGTTCATCGCATCCGAGCCGCACACCCCTTCGCGGCAGGACTTGCGCAATGACAGACTGTCGTCCTGTTGCTTGATCAGAAGCAAGGCGTCGAGCAGCATGCCCGAGCTTATATCCAGCACGTAGTCTTGCATGCGCGGCGATGCATCTGTTTCCGGGTTGTAACGATATATACGGAATTTCATCAGTTACCCCCTTAATAAACCCTTGCCTTGGGCGGGAAGGAATCAACACTCAAGGGCTTTAGGCGCACCGGCTTGTAATCCAGGCGGTTTCCCTCGGAAAAGAACAGGCTGTGCTTCAACCAGTTCTCATCGTCACGCCCAGGATAATCCTCCCTTGCATGCGCCCCCCGGCTTTCTTTCCTTGCATCAGCCGCAATCATCGTCGCCTTGGCCACCTCGATCAGGTTGTCCAGCTCCAAAGCCTCGATGCGCGCCGTATTGAACACGCGGCTCTTGTCCTGGATTTCGGTATGCGCAACCCTTTCTGCGACTGCCACAATCTCTTCAACACCTTCCTTCAACAAATCGGGAAAGCGGAACACGCCGCAATGCTTCTGCATCGTTCTTCGCATCGCCTCCCCCACTTCTGCCACGCGTTCGCCGTTCTTCTGGCTATCAAGGCGAGACAGCCGCGACAACGGACGCTCTGCGGCATCAGGGGGCAGCGGCTTCAAATGCGGGTTGCTTTTCAGATCCTCGATGATCTGACGCGCAGCTTCCCGTCCGAACACCAAAAGATCCAGCAGCGAATTGCAGCCCAAGCGGTTTGCGCCATGCACCGACACGCAAGCGCATTCGCCTGCCGCATAAAGGCCGTTCACCACCTCGTCAGGGCCAGTCTTGTAGGGGGCGACCACCTGACCATGATAATTGGTGGGGATGCCGCCCATCATGTAATGAGCAGTCGGTACGACCGGTATGGGGCTTTTGGCCGGATCCACATGGGCGAACTTCAACGCAATCTCCCTTATGCCGGGCAGACGTTGTTTGATCACCTCCTCGCCTAGGTGGTCGAGCTTCAGCATGACATGGTCATTATGCGGCCCGCAGCCGCGTCCCTCGTTGATCTCTATGGTCATCGCGCGCGACACTACGTCGCGGCTAGCCAGGTCTTTCGCATTCGGCGCATATTTCGGCATAAAACGCTCGCCGTGCCTGTTGACGAGATACCCGCCCTCACCTCTCACCCCTTCGGTGATCAAGACCCCCGCGCCATACACGCCGGTCGGGTGAAACTGGAAGAACTCCATATCCTCGAGCGGTATACCGGCTCGCGCAGCCATTCCCAGACCATCTCCGGTATTGATGAACGCATTGGTGCTCGAATGGAAGATGCGCCCTGCGCCGCCCGTGGCAAACAGCGTGGCGCGCGCAGCAAACATCATCACCTCGCCCGTCTCGATTTCCAGCGCGGTCACGCCCAGCACATCGCCGGTTTCATCGCGTATCAGATCCAGCGCCATCCACTCGATGAAAAAATTCGTGTTGGCCTTGACGTTCTGCTGGTATAGCGTGTGCAGCATCGCATGCCCAGTCCTGTCCGCCGCCGCACAGGCGCGCTGCACCGGATTCTTGCCATATTCCTGCATGTGTCCGCCAAAAGGACGCTGATAAATCTTGCCGCTCTCCAGCCTGTCGAAGGGCATGCCGAAGTGTTCCAGCTCGTACACCACTTCGGGCGCTGCGCGACACATGAATTCGATGGCATCCTGGTCGCCCAGATAATCTGAACCCTTTACCGTGTCGTACATGTGCCAGTGCCAGTTGTCCTCGTTGACATTGCCTAAGCTTGCTGCAATGCCGCCCTGGGCTGCGACCGTGTGCGAACGTGTGGGAAATACCTTGGAAAGTACGGCCACCTTCAACCCAGCCTGCGCCAGTTGTAAAGCCGCGCGCATCCCGGAGCCCCCTGCCCCCACCACCACCACATCGAATGTTCGCTTAGCCACTGCCATTCATCAAACCCCTCTCCTCGTCCTTCATTGATCAGAAAACTCAATTTCTGCTAAGCGATAAATCACTTGCAGTCATTGATCAGAAACAGAAGCTTTCATTCAAAAGCTTAAAGAGCACATAACACGGCTATATTTTGTGAGAATGCTCTTGCGGCATGAATCCTGCATACCGCATCCTGAATCCTGTTTCTACCTCCTCCACAGTATTTGCACAGACCATATCGCATAGGCAATCAGGGTCAGAATCACCAGCACATGGAGCAAAAGACGCAGCCAGACAGGTTTTATGTAATCCATTGCGATGTCGCGCACGCCTATCCAGGCGTGGTAATACAGGCAAAACAGAAAAAGCAGCGCAAAAATGCGCACTGGCCCTCTTGAAAATAAGTCGCTCCAAGCTTCATAACCCGGATGCAGAAAGAGATAGACCGCTAGCGACACACTAAAAAGTGCCATCACCGCAGCTGTCACGCGCTGTATCAACCAATCGCGCAGGCCGTAATGCGCGCCCACCACCACGCGGCTTACCATAGCCTGGCTCCAATCAGGATTGTCAGCAGAAAACTTGCGAGCAACACCACCTTGCTGCTTTCCCTCGCCTGCCTGAGGTTTTTCAAAAAGTGCATATCGATTGCGAGGTAGCGCAGGCCTGCGCAGAAATGCAGCAGGAAAGCCCACAACAATCCCAGCATCGCAAGTTTTGCCAGCGGCGTCCCCAACCATTCCATCAACCGGCTATAGCTTCCGATAGAGCGCAGACTTTCCTGCATCATCAGCAGCAAAAGCGGCAGTGCTAAAAACAGTAGCAGACCGCTGATGCGATGAAATATCGAAACCAAGCCTGGAAGCGGCAGCTTAATCTGGTGGAGCGCCAGATGTATCGGACGTTTTTTTTGCATGAGCGACCTTTACGATTGCAACAGCTAAATGTTACTGCATGGCGCAAGAAAACGAAAAGAATTATGATGATCATACCATCTTATGCGGAGCAACTCATGAAAGCACCCATACGCGTCACTGTAACCGGGGCTGCCGGACAAATAGGCTATGCCACGCTGTTCCGCATCGCAAGCGGCGACATGCTAGGGCGCGAGCAGCCCGTGATCTTGCAGCTGCTCGATCTGCATGATGCGCAAGGCATGCTGGCGGGCGTGATGATGGAACTGGAAGACTGCGCGTTTCCGCTTTTGCAGCAGACCATCATCACGGACGATCCGAAAACAGCATTCAGGGATACCGAGGTCGCGCTCTTAATCGGCGCCCGTCCGCGCGGCAAAGGCATGGAGCGCCGAGATCTTCTGGAAGCCAACGGCGCAATTTTCTCTGCCCAGGGAAAAATGCTCAATGAGCATGCAGCCCGGCACGTCAAGGTATTAGTGGTGGGCAACCCTGCCAATACCAATGCGCTGATCGCGATGAAGAATGCGCCCGATCTCGATCCTAGAAACTTCAGCGCGATGATGCGACTAGACCACAACCGCGCAATCGCTCAGGTCGCAAAAAAACTGTTCCAACCGATACGAGACATCAAGAAAATGATCATCTGGGGGAACCATTCCGGAACGCAATATCCCGACCTCGATCATGCCGAGATACGCGGCAGGCTAGTGCGCGACTTACTGGCCGATCAGGACTGGGTGGAAAACGAATTCATTCCCACCGTGCAAGGGCGCGGCGCGGCGGTCATCGAGGCGCGCGGACTTTCCAGTGCCGCGAGTGCAGCGAATGCGGCTGTCTCACATATCCACGACTGGATGCTAAGCTCTCACCACAACGACTGGGTCACCATGAGCGTACCTTCCGACGGCAGCTATGGCATACCCGAAGGCGTGATCTACGGTTTTCCTGTGACATGCCGTCACGGTCATTTCAGCATCGTGCAAAATCTGCCGATCAGCGAACTGGGGCAGCGCCACATGCAGGACAGCCACAGGGAACTGCTGGAGGAACGCAGGATGGTAAGCCACCTTCTGGGATAAGCGATGAACGAAAAGCTGATGCAACTGCTGAGCAGCCAAGAAAAATTTTACCCGAAAAATCTGGAAGAAAAATATCTTCGCGTGCTGAACCGCATCGTCGAACTGTGGGACAAAAAGGAAATTGACGATTATTTCAACGACCTTTTGATGGATACGCGCGGCGGCACCCGTCAGGGATTTTCGCCTGATGTCGCATCCGAGATTTTCGCGCTGAGCATCGCACATGCGAAAATACGCGAGCAGAAACTTTTGGCTACTGGCAATCCCTGGGATGACGCGGTGCTTTCGACCAGGACCGCCATTGAGCAGCAGGGTTATGCCTTTTCCCCTAAGGGCTTCGCAAGGTCTGCCGAAAAAGGCAACCGCGATGCGGTCATGCTATTCATAAGATCGGGTGTGGATATCGACACGCCAGACGAACGCGGCTGGACGCCTTTGATGATCTCGACCTTCAATGGACGCGAAGAGATTGCGCTTTTGCTGATCAAAAACGGCGCGAACGCCAATGCAAAAGACAGCGCGGGTTACGGGCCGCTGCACTGGGCGGCATTCAACGGCTACGACAGCGTGGTCAAGCTGCTCATCGACAAACGCGCTGTTGTCAACGCGTGCAGCAACCACGGTTGGTCACCGCTTTTGCAGGCTGCCACGCGCGGCCATCTCAAAATCGCCGAACAGCTTATCGAGGCAGGCGCCGATGTCAACCTTGCCAGCCACGATGGCTGGACGCCGCTGCACAAGGCGGCAGCCAATGGCCATACCGGCATCGTCAAGCTGCTGCTCGCGCATGGCGCGTTGCGACATCCGGAATATCAGGATGGCACAACGCCGATGAATCTGGCACGAAAAAACAAACATGCGGACATCATTGTGCTACTTGCCGGTTGACCGGGCGCAGCGCGAGTCTTGTTTTTTATCAAACCACCTCCATTTTAAGCAGCAAGGAGGTCATGATGCAAAATATCCGTTCAGCCGCGGTTGCCGGTATGTTTTATCCGAGCAATCCTCACGCACTGCTTCATCAGGTTCAGACATTTCTGCATGACGCCAGGCAATACAAGCTCGCGCCCAAGGCGTTGATCGTTCCCCACGCAGGCTATGTCTATTCGGGCGAAATTGCGGCAACTGCCTATGTCACGCTGCTCCCCATAGCCAGTAGGATCAGACGCGTGATCCTGATGGGCCCTGCACATCGCATCGCGGTTCTCGGTCTAGCGCTGCCGGGAACGGACGCCTTCGACACCCCTCTGGGACAGATAATGATTGATGCCGATGCCGCGCGCACCATTTCTAAATTTCCTTTCGTTTGCACCAGCACAGCTGCGCATGCAGAAGAGCACAGCCTGGAAGTGCAGCTGCCTTTTCTGCAAAGCGTATTGACGGATTTCACGCTGCTTCCGTTGCTGGTGGGCAAGGCGACGGCAGATGAAGTCGCTGATGTGCTGGAATGCTTATGGGGGGGTGAGGAAACGCTGATTGTCATCAGCTCCGATCTCTCGCACTATCTACCTTATCCAGCCGCAAAGATCACCGATGAGAAAACCGTGCAGTCCATCCTTAACTTCGAACAGCCGATTTCGCATGAGCGCGCCTGTGGCGGCACGCCCATCAGCGGATTGATGTTGGCAGCAAAGCATCATCACCTGACACCCCACCTGCTCGATCTTCGCAACTCGGGCGATACCGCAGGTATGCGCGATCATGTCGTGGGCTATGCCTCGCTTGCGTATACCGAGGACAGTCATCATGTCCACTGATCAGGGAGAAATACTGCTGCCGATTGCAAGGGCTGCGATTGCCGGAGAGCTTGGCATATCGTTTCCCGCTGACGAAGGCGCGGCGTGGCTTAATGAACCGGGCGCCTGCTTTGTAACACTCTTTCAGCAAGAACACTTGCGCGGCTGCATAGGCTCGTTGCAGGCACACCGGTCGCTGCTTGCCGATCTCAAGAACAATGCAGTATCTGCGGCTTTCTTCGATCCACGCTTCTCCCCCTTAAGCCGCGAAGAGTTTGCAGAGACGCGCATCGAAATTTCGTTGCTGGGCGAAGCAAAAGCGATGGAGTTTCGCAATGAAGTCGACGCACTCTCAAAGCTCAGGCCCGGCCAAGATGGCGTGATATTTGAATTTTCCCGCTATCGTAGTACCTTTTTGCCGCAGGTATGGGAACAGTTGCCTGAGCCTGACCTGTTCATGGCTCACTTGAAACGCAAGGCCGGATTACCGGAGGATTTCTGGCATGAACAAGTCAGGCTTGCGCGTTATTCCGTCAGAAAGTACAGCGAATCCGAATACGCGTGAATGCCCACAGGAGCAGCAACATGGACGAACCCATCAGCCTTGACGAACGCTATCCCGCCAAATATTGGCACCCGCTTTCTGACGGCAGAATACAGTGTGACCTGTGCCCGCGCGACTGCAAGCTGCACGAAGGCCAGCGCGGCGCCTGTTATGTGCGCGGGCGCGTAAACGATGCGATGGTGCTCACCACTTACGGCCGGTCTTCGGGTTTCTGCGTCGATCCCATCGAGAAAAAACCGCTCAACCATTTTTATCCGGGCTCAAGCGTCCTGTCATTCGGCACGGCAGGCTGCAACCTTGCCTGCAAATTCTGCCAGAATTGGGATATCTCCAAGTCGCGCAGCTTTGACAAACTGGCCGATGAGGCAGGCCCCGAAGCGATCGCACGCAGCGCCGAACATCTAGGCTGCAAGAGTGTGGCGTTCACCTACAACGACCCTGTGATCTTTGCCGAATATGCGATGGATGTTGCCGATGCATGCCATGCGCACGGCATCAAGACCGTGGCGGTGACCGCAGGCTACATCCATGAGGCCGCGCGCCGCGACTTCTTTGCCAAGATCGATGCAGCAAACGTAGATTTGAAGGGTTTCACTGACGAGTTTTACGTCAAACAATGCGGCGCACACCTTGAACCCGTGAAAGAAACACTCAAATACCTGTGCAATGAAACCGATGTCTGGGTGGAGATCACCACGCTCCTGATCCCGGGTCTTAATGACAGCAAAGACGAGATCGCATCGATGAGCGAGTGGGTCAGAAATGAACTGGGCCGTGAAGTGCCGCTACACTTCACCGCGTTTCATCCGGACTACAAGATGACAGACAGGCCCGTCACGCCAGCCAGGACACTGATAGAAGCTCGGGAAATAGCGCTGAAAACAGGATTATCCTATGTCTATACCGGCAACGTGCACAACATCGCGGGCGATACCACGCACTGCCCGGAATGCGGCAGCGATTTGATCGTGCGCGACTGGTATGAAATCAAGCAGTATCGACTCACTCAAGACGGCCATTGCCCGGACTGTCATGCCGCCATTGCCGGTCATTTCGAATCTTTCAAAAAGGCCTACGGCCGCCACCGCATGCGGGTGATTCCGTCTTAATTACTTTTCGAACAACAGTTCCTTAAACTCTTCGAGCGGCACGGGCTCGCTGATCTGAAGTATGTTTTTACTATTTTTTATATTAATTATTTTAATCAATGCCTTGCGCTACCTGCGTTAGCTCTAGGAAAGTCACAAAAAGCATTAAAATGCACGTGTTTTCAGTCCGTCGGCTACGTTTTAGCTACGCCCCTTTTATAAGCAAGAACTATCTTTGCCAATACGACTGCCCATGTTGCGGCAAGTATTCCATCGCTATTTGGCTCCATCACTTTCCCCTGATATTTAGTGTTAAAGCTGGTCAGATACTCCATCTAACTAAGAAGCCAAAGACAGGGCTACCAATACAAATCCCCCAACCCATAGCCCACATACGGCGCTATGGTTGATTCATTTTTCTCTGCTCCGCAATCATCTTGGCTGCAAACTCCTTACGCAACTGGTTGTATTGCCCTACGGTAATGATCCCGTTGTAAAAATCCAGATTGTATTTATCAATCTCTGGCTGGATCGAATCCATATAATCCGCCCATCGTTTATCTACCGGACTCCCTACACTTCGAAAAAAGGCATTACGCTCATCTATTATGGCATTCATTTCTGACCGCCATTTGAGAATGATGTTTTTTTGTTCTTTGGTTATCTTATTGTTATCCACCTCCTGAGCAATAGTTATCTTGGTTGAATCACATGGTGATACCGAGAAAAGCGGGGCATATTCTGGATTGTCACAAACAACCTTAAATTTTGCGTTTATCCTATTAAGTGTCTCGATATTTTCCGCTCTGGTTTTGCCGTTCTTTTCGGTAGTGGCTTGCGTTTGTTGCACTGAATCTTTTGCTTTACAGTCATTTCCCTGCCAAGCCCAGTTTGTAATAGTTCCTTGCGCATTGACCGTAAATCTGGTTACGCACTGTAAAACGATGTTCTGAACAGGAGTAGTAGTAGGAACATACGTTGTCGAGGTTCCGTTATACATAGCGTTTACATCGCCAGTTATCATTCCATTGTGTTGCGTTGTCACAGGGGTAGTAGTCGTATATCCGCCTATCTGAACATTGCGTCGATTTGAATATTCAAGAACTTTACCGCCATCTGAAAGCTGAGTTATGTTTGCTGGTGCGCCCCAGTTCGATATTAGGTGGTCAGCATTTTGTCCGATCCACGAGCTTAAAACCTTCTCGTAGCCTGCAGTGGTTGCGCAGCCAGCCAATAAGAGCAAAATGAAAATATAACTCCGCATGATGTCCCCTTTGAGTTTATTTGAACTACCGAATGGTGCTATGCAATCACGTTGTTGTAAAGCGCGCGATTTTCGCTCGCCCCGATATACCGAGTCCGATGCGTTTGATCATACCTCGACCGGCAGGTTTGTAAATGCGGCTGCCGTTCAAATTCCGACATTGAATGACTGAAAAGGCCGAGCGGCATGAATTGGCCTTCAGGCAGCTTTCAAATGCGCAGCAGCCATTCAAATGACCGCGAAGCTGGGTGGCCGAGGGTCTGCAACAGGTTCTCTGCTGTCGGTGCCCTTTGCAATTCCACAGACGGCAATCGCCTCATTGCTGCCGGACGACTTGTCTTTGGTCCAGAGGCAGGTATCCGAGTCGAGCGGTCACTCGGCACGTCCATCCACCGACAGGAGGTCGGCCTTAGGAGACGCTGGCGATTTTCTGAAAAGATCCTCGGTTGAGCCTGCTGGAAGGTCTGCAATATAATATTTCAAGCTCACACTTTTAACCCTTTTGCGACGTTCGTGCTTCTACATAGCGGACGCTCAGATTCTCAAGTTGAACTGGAAAATCCATTGACCTGAGGGATTTTTGTTCGGTGGGTTGTTGCAGTATGGATCACTGTTATCCGATTGTCATTCCACTCGACCTGACACACTTTGGCAGTACCCATAGGCTCTTTATCCAGACACGACGACGCATTGTGGGCAATCGAAGAAGACAAACTTCGATTCATTTTGAATTTTTCCTAGATGCGCATTTTGGTCTTTGAAGACGCCTTATGGCCCATCAAAATAGCTTTTTATCCGAAATGCAACAGCCTATCTTGAGTATCAATACAAAATGTAGTTGTTGTTGCGTAAACCATCAGCAAGAGAAGTAATGAAACGCTCTCATCGGTATAAATTGAAATTCTACTGAATTTAGCCATATTAGTTGGTGCGGCTCAACGGTCTTTGCTAATTACGGAATTCAAGCTGACTACTTCCGCTACGGATTCATTACCGGACGTCGGGCAAGTAAATCAAGGTCATTGACTTGCTCTGTTCTGACAAGCTTGCGCCCGAAAAATTCTCGCGTAACAATTCAGGGAGATGGAACTGGGCACACGTCAAGGGCCGCCGGGATGTTTTCCTCGGGGTCAGTAAAGCAAAACGGGGGGGTACCCAAAGATTGGCCCAAGATGGAAGTTCCACTGCTGTTTGACGCCGTCTGATCCTCGACTTTCTGGGTTGCAGCGTTTGGTACCCATCCGGCAAACCAGATAGCGTTTGCTCCACTGGCCTGCGGGGCTGATGCAAGATTGCCGGTGATGGTGACGTAAGTTCCAAGGGTCAACGGTGAGCTGCCACCGGGCGATGAGCTCGCTCCGGATGTTGCCTGGCCGACCGCAGATCCAACTATCGCCCCAACCAGAGCCACCACAGCGACAATCGCGATGGCGACGATGATTGCGACAAGTAAGATAAGCCAGCATGCCCAAACGAGTACCGTTGTGAGGCCACAGCCCAATGCGCCCATCAGGGCGATCCCGGCAATGATCCCCAGTACGGCTCCTACCGCTGCCCCGATTGTGGCGCCGATCGCACCACCGAGTGCGGCCGCGCATACTTTGGAGTCATGATAAAGACAGGGTATTTCAGGGGAGCAACCGTCGGCGGGGTCACTAGGTATGTCTGACGAGGAACAGTTATCGCAGGCCGCGCACAGGACAAAGTTGGGTGAATCCTGTACCACGATTGGCCAATAGATCGACTTGACAACCACGTCCGCACGCGGCTGGTTTCCGGTAAATCCAAATAAGACACTATGTGCCGTGTCGAACGCCCCCACCACGTCGTTAACCACTCCTGTAATACAGGCCATCTTTCCAAAGATCGGGCTGCCGCACAGCGTCAACCAGTTACTCCAAGCCCAGAAGATCATGATGGCCGCTGTGATCAACGCCGCAACGACGATCGTAGCGACGATGAAGAACGGTGTGGGCGCTGCGAACCAACTGGTGAAGGTCAAATTTACGTCGACGCCGAAGATATTCAGGATGGCTGTGGCGAAGTCCTTCTCGAGCTCGCCTACGATCTGCTTGGCGATGGTCGAGGCGATCGAACTGGTCTGCGGCACGAACGCGGTAAGTAAGCCGTAAACAGCCAATACCGCGCCGACAACAATAGAGATTGCAGACCAGAGGGACATTACAGGCGAACCAAGTCCCAGGCCGCCGCAGGTGGGGCGCGTCATGATGCCCCCTTCACTACAATCAGCTTCGAGCACGAGTAGCACAAGAGGCGCCCGACGATCGCGCCAAGAATCCACCCTATCAGGGTACTAAAGAGCTGGGCATCAAGCCGGTTCACCACTACGACTGTCACGAGTCCCGCCAGCAAGCATGTTATCAAGGCGGGCAGGAGCAAGGCGCGTACACCGAAATTTCCCAGCACGCCAATAAAGAGCAGGATGCCAAGATAAGCGAGAAAGCCGAGCAAGATACCCACAGCAATTGCCGCGTGGGTGGGAATCGGCGCCGTGGGAAGTCCGAATTGCGTCAGACCAAACACAAACCCCGCGCCCCCTCCTGCAATCGATCCACAGAGGGCACACGGCCCAAGTCGACTTAAACATATAGAAAGATTGTTCATACGCCCTCAGTTTGAACGCGAAGCAATTGCACCGATAGCCAGACCTGCACAGCCTGGACACGTGACTCAAAGGACTGCGCCCTACGAGCCGCGCATTTCTGACGGTGAGCTAGTCGTTGACTGCACATACGATCGTGAGCCCACCGATGAACTGGCCAGTCGCTGTGACGCCCACGACACTGGCGAGCGGAGCAAGAAAGGTTCCGCCATCAACATTGGCAGGAACCGTCAATTGGAAGTTCGGAACCATCGACTGCCCCGGAAACAGTGAATACGGGCCGAGCACACCATTACTGGGTGCACCGTTAGCGAGCACAGCCACGCCGGGTATCAGAGGCACGACGTAAAGCGTGACAGATTCAGTGGATGAGGAGAATTGGTTGACGACTGGAAAATTGGGAGTCAGTCCACCGCTTGGTCCCGAGTCAGATTGGGAATCAATCGCAAGCCACATAGAGATTGCGTGATTGTTCGCGAGATCCGAATCATCAAGGAATTGTAGATCGACATACGCACCATACCAGGGCATCGATGCGCCGCCCGCACTTTGCAATAGAGCCGTTGGTGTTGCAAATGCCAGCGTCACCTGGGAGTTCTGCGCAAGACTGGTCGGTTGCGAGGCGACCGGGACTTTCTTGTACCCAATACCCAGCGGTGAAATGCTAAGTTGTACGGAGACATTGACCGCCGATGCACCGCCATCATTTCCGATTGTGACAGCAATGACCTCCGATGGGGTATTGGGCAGAACGTTTGGATTGGAGGTCGAGTACAAATTGATTCCGCATGTGGGTAACCAGAAGAGGACAGGATTGATCCAGCCCGGACTGGCTAGTTGCCACTGGGCATTGGGTATCCAGAACGTCGGAGGAGCACCCCCGCCGGGATTGGACTGCCACGACGCGAATTGTGCAGCCTGACCTGCGCTAGTTTGATATATCCACGGATCTGGACGAGCTGGTGGCGGATTCAAGTGAAGACTGCAGGTACAACGATGCCCGCTCCCCAATGACTTGCACGATGGCCAATCAAGCATCTGGGACAAGACGCCGCGGGTTGGAACGTTCGTGCGTTCTAGTACAGGTGCTCTAGCATTCATAGGATTTTCACCATGGGGCGTTCACAGGGTTCGCCTCACTTCTCAATTACGAAACCGTATACGACCGCGTCGGCGGCCTCTGGGTGCGAACGCAAATACTCCATGATCTCTCGACGTCGATCGACCCATGAACCCTTAATCGCGAAGAACACTAGGTAATGCAACGCATCGCTGAAGCTCTCGTCGCGTTGCTTCTGCACCGGATTCAATTCGAGCACTACGTGCACTGTTGCGCCCTTTGGCGAACTAAAAATGTCATACTAATTCACGACGCAGCGCGAAAACTCGCGCTCAAAAACATCTCTGCGCAAATCGCGACCAATAAACACCAATATGCTTTCGCGCTTTTCATCGTTCGACCATTCCTTGCCCGGTGTGGCGCTCATTATCATATGGACACCTTGAAAAATAAAACGCTGTGCAGCATACTGAAAATTGATAATTCCCTTATATCTCAGCATCTCTGTCGCGTATAAGTCAATCATCGTCTGGATGAAGATTTCAAACCGTTGCATGTCGATGACGTTTTCGGTTCGCAGAACAAAAGATTTGATTGCATCGTTGTGGTTGTGCCGAGGGTGGTGGTCAGGGCTTACACAATGGTCGCCACATTCGTGATCGCCATGTTGGAGTTGTTCATTCTTATCTGCTTCAGCAGCCAGAAAATCCGGTGAAATTTCGAGAATTGTATTGAGATTGAAACCGTTGACATCCAAGATTTGGTTGATCGGAACATCCCCAAAATGAACCCTTTCGATGTACGCCCTTGGATTCATGCGTACTAGCCTCCGGCGTAGCCGTTGTTCTTCAGCTTCGGAAACCAGGTCGGTCTTTGAGAGCAAGAGATGATCGGCAAACCCAACCTGTTCTTGTGCCTCTGTATTCTGGTCCAACTGGTCTTGCGCATGCAAGGCATCGACAAGGGTAATTATGCCGTCAAGTCGATATAGAGCACGTACCCCGTTATCCATAAAAAATGTCTGTGCAACAGGTGCTGGATTGGCAAGTCCCGTGGTCTCAATAATCACGCGGGAAAAATCCAGTTGGCCAGCCACTCGTTTACTTGCGAGTTCATTGAGTATTTTCGATAAATCGCCCCGTACGGTGCAACAAATGCAGCCGTTGTTCATGACAATAATCTGTTGATCAGTCGATTCAACCAAGATTTGGTTGTCGATACCAATTTCACCGATCTCATTTTCGATAACAGCAATCTTCTGCCCATGCGTCTCTCTCAGGATACGTTTAAGCAAAGTCGTTTTCCCTGAGCCGAGAAAGCCGGTGAGGATTGTGACTGGGAGTGGATCCCGTTCGATAGTTATTGGCATTGGATGGCCTATTAAAATAGTAATTTGTGCTAGTTCCCAAGGATTACGATCGTGTATCCGCCAAAGGATTGCCCATTCTGAGATCCGCTGACTCGATACACGTGTGCATTACCAGCGCCAGGATTTCCATCGGTCGCAATGAAGCCAACCTGCATCCCATCTCCGGTGACGCCATGACTATCACCGATGAGTCCGGCCCCCCTAGGATTCGGTACTGCTCCGAGGTTCGGTAGTCCAGCTCCAGAAGGGATGGGAGGCGAAAGGCCAACGTCGCCGTTAGGTACACCGGTGCCCGGTAACAGGTGCCGATTATTCGTCGCAAGGTGCAGCCAAGGCATTGTCACCGTATCTGCACGCTCGACCTTAACAATAGCCGGTGCCGCAAATAGGGGACCTATTTCGATTCCTAGGGTGGGTTTGGCGGCTGCCTCAGCAGCCGTCATTACATGGATATTGCGTTGGCCAATGTGACGGTTCTGTGAGGCATCCCACGGAGGGTTGGAAAGTGGATCCGTTTGTGAATCGCTGGCGCGAACCACAAGGCACTCATGCCCCCCGTTCTCATATTTCGCTCTCCATGACTCGGGGCACTTTACGAGCTTGTGAGAATGTGCCCCTCCACGCGGGTCGAGGTCGACATAGCTGAAACCGATCAGGTGTTGGTTACCTTCCTTGAAGCCAAGGGTAGGATTGAACCAGTAGAACTCTACCAGTGCGTGGGCATTATTTAGGCCCAGATTCCAGACATGTGCATAGACGGTGTTGTCTGCATTTGCTTGTGCTACTCCACCCAGATTCGCGGGTAGTGGCGGTGCAACATCCGGATGCACGCCAGGAGAGATGAATATATCGGGGCTTTCCCAGAAGTTTCCAACCACTGGGCGAGTACCTGTGTCACCAGTCGTGGCGCGAATGAACAAGAAGGCGCAGGCGGACAGACCTTTCCGTGGTCCAGGCCAGACGCTGAAAGGACGCTGTGGAATTTTGATAACTGATCCAGGCGCGCCAATTCCGCCATCAATGGAACCGTCAGAGGTACCTGTTTGGTGATTCGTCCTACCATGTGGTGGATTGGTTCCGTTGCTCCCTCCTTCAGAGCACGGGCGAGAGGGACAACATTCAACATTGACGTTAACGGTGATCTGAGTTCGCTCATCACTTTCTTGTTGATGATGCGTCGCGTGCTTTTCAGTACGGTGCCTTTCATGATCGTTCGGATCGATCACGTCATGGACGACATCCTCTATTTTCTCGACTAGCCTTGACAGCGGATTACTATCTTTCTTATCATCTTTTGAGCTCATTGTAGCCCCCGTCTCATATTAGGGTTTGGTTACACATTGACGACCGGGATATTGCAAGCGCATTGCCAACCCATAAAGATTACCGTCTGACACCGGTGCTGGTTTTGGACGCCGCCAGAATGAATCTCTTGGGTCAATGGTTGGCGGTGCACTCGCTGGTTCACCTGATGCTCCCGGTGAACGTCCTGCAGCGCCTTCTGGCCATGCAAGTGGTGGCAGGAACGCGTGGCCCATTCCATCAGTTGGTTTGGAATTATCATTAGTCAAATTATTACTTCTCAGCTCCTTGTCCAACTCCCCAACACCCCAACGAACCCAATCCCAACAGAGATAACCATACCCGCGATCAGCATCCAGATTGAAGTTTGATAGGAAATTTGGATTATTGGCCATTTGCCCGATCAGGTAGGTCGAGAAGACGATCGGATCACCCAAGGGGTTGATTCCGTCAAATTTTGTTGCGCCTTCGACTGGCAAATCGCGCTTATGTAGTACGTACGCCTGCGTGTACAAATCGGTGTCAGAAGGACACCCTGCATATTCGTACAACTTGCGCGCTAAATTGCTGATCGGTGAACCGGTTCCTAACAGAGCGTGCGGCATGGTGTCCGTCTGATACGGGCCGGCCACCGTGAGCGGTGTTTCAAGGTAATTGCCCGCGAGTTCAGGATTTCGGTCATTCGTACGATTTGGGAATCCCCATGGACGCTGGTATTCCACTGCATCATTGCCTGTAAATACGGATAGGATACCCGGAGGACTCTGACCTCGAGTAGCACGAATGGGTAACCATGGATTTGGTGCCCCAAGGACATTGCGGACTCCAACGTTCGTTAGAGCCGGATCCTTATCGAGATTGCCCAGCGGATCCCATGCTGCTGCCAATGCCTGTTGAAAAGCGCTATCAACTGTGTGACCCAGTCTGATCAGTTGTTCATCGATTTCATTTGGACGCCTGAGGTTGCCATCCGCATAAAACTGCTCAGATTGCGGCATCATGTAAGCCAAGTGCACTAGCACCATCCTAATATTTTCTGCGGACTGCCATGCAGGCAAAGTAACCGTTAAATAGAGAATCTCGCGGGCGGGCCAAGTTGCCGCAGATGCAACAGATTTCGCAATGTCATAGAGCGTCTGCGCTATTTGTTCAAGCGTCTTGTACAGCCAGTCAAGTAAGGCCAATACTGCGTTGCAAGCATTTGCGACTGGATCGTCACTGGAGTTTACGCCGCTAAAATCCGGTGGGCCGTAAGTAAAATCCGAAGCGGGCGGAGTAAATACGGTAGGCGGCTCTGGTCGATCCATGTCTGCAGTCGCTACGTATTGCCGTTTAAACCACGACAACATGAAACGGTATGCAGTTTGAATCTCCCACGGCAACGGAAAACCTTCTGGCACCCCCTTTAAATATGCTGCGGGCGGATCAGGGGCGATAATTTTGCGAAGATCGTCAAGCGCTATGCCAACATTGTCGATACCCAAGATGCCCATCCATTTCGTGATTACAGTGGCAAAATCGGTGCCCGTATGTAAGGCATCCTGAAATGGTTGACCTTTCAGGTTGCGCGGATGAGGAACGCTTCCCTCACCCAAACTGTCCTGAAGGGCTTTATCGCCTCCCTCGGTATCGGGGTCTGCAAATACTTCTATGAATACTTGAACGATGGTTTCAGCAAGCCAAAGAGGTAGCTCGCCATCAGTGTCTAGGAGTACCTTACGCTTGTCCAGAGATGCTTGATCGATTCCATCAGGCAACGGTTGGCGGAGCTTTCCCTGCTTAGTCTCTACGTTCGGATCTGGGCTCGCTCCGGGCAGAGTATCGATTTTTTGTGGAATCTGGACTGCAAAGTAGAGAGCGCTATCCGCCAGAGAGGGGTAGCTCTTGGCAAGAGGTGGATTGTTAGGATCAATGCCAATGAAATCATCGGCTGGTAAAGTACCGTTTGATGTGCACTGGTAATTCCATGCGTCGATGTGATTTTCGATCAGGTGGTGTCTTTGCCAATGAGTTCTGAATGGCCCACCACATTGCTCATTTACATAGCTATGAGCGATGACGTCAGTACCCACATGAGTAATCCAGCCCAACGCGAATGCGAGCAGCTGTTCGCCATGTTCCTGTGTATCAGGGTTCTGCAGCATTGTGCGCGCGTGAGCAATAAGCCGCGCCGGAATAAGACTGGTACGACGATAGTGGGTCATATCGCTCCAGACAAACGCCTGCTCGTCGTACCCATCACGCATTTTAAGAGCAAACCAACCGAATATATCGCCTTCGGTAACTAGTTCTTCCTCCACGAGATTAAGAAGGTCATTCTTTAGTTCTGTGAAAGCGTCTCCGAGAGCGGAAAAGAGCCCTCCTGACAAATCGTCTACGACCTGCCCGGCCTTTTCAAGAATTGGACCTATTGTATCGTTCCAAACCTTGAGAAATTTTTGCCAAATTTGATCCAGCTTGACGATGAACTTCAGAACACTGGCCCACGTGTCGTTAACTTCTGCCAGTATCAGAAGCAGGCCGTCATAGGGATTATCGAGTCGTCCTTGATCGTCAAGATAGTAAAGCAAACTCATAGCAAGCATAATCTCATCACTTGGGATGAGCGGCGTGTTGTAATCTTGGAGGAAGAAGAAGAGATCTGGGCCGACCGCGCCGACCGCGGTGAATTTAGGCCAACGATTCATCATGTCAGCACAGTATTGAGGTCCAAATTGGGCAAGTAAATCCGGTGCCAATTTTTGAATCGCAAGCAGAGGATCATCATGAGGACGGATGAAATCACTCGTAACGTCCTCTTTGTCTATTGACGAAAGATAATCTGCCACACGGCGAGCAGTATAAATATGCGTAAAGGGTCCGGGCATGACGTACTCCTTCTCAATATCTTGTTAAAAATACCGAATACCCACTATCAGTGTCCGTAATGCTGTTGAAGTCTCATCGCAAAATCAAAGCCTAAAGATAGGCCCTAAGGTAATAGAATATTTTTGCAAGCCACAATGAGCAGTGGTTGGTTGCTTCTGATGAGCCGAGCGACCTTGATTCGGAATCTTGCTTAGTCGGCGATTTGTTCTTTTCTATATTCATGAGTAGTTACCTCGCAAGTTGTATGCCAGAAAACTTGCCAAAAATACCCATTTGGATCAATGGCACCCATAATCAGGGAGGCAAGGCTGGGTCATTGACTGACGCGAGTGCTGATCTCCAGACACGCCGGATTGAATATGAAGATTGTTTTGCTTCTGGGAGTTACGCAGGGTGGGTCTTGAAAATACAGGGGTGGGTCGGAATCAACCCACATCTCGACTCGACAAGCCGTGTTTCTTGAGCAGTTTGCCAAGAGCCCGTCTTTCTTTGCCCGCGATACGGGCGGCATGCGTAGCGTTAGGGCACGTAGGCTGCGTCGCCAAAGTCTCCGCTGTGCTTCACCCCTTCGTATTTCTTGATTACCGATGGGTTCACCAGATTCATCTGAAATCCGGCACCCATCAAACCATCCACCAGCCGGTACCAGTTGTACATCGATTCAACTACCACACCAACGGTTTCTTCTCGGTGTGGCGCAAGCACTGCCCGTGTTTCATTCAGGTTGCTTGCCGGACGCTGTTGATAAATGATGCGTCTTCTGCGTCTGTTACAGCCACCACGCTGTTGTTCGACTGCAGATCAATTCCGATATACTTCTTCGTGTCGGTCTCCTTGGATAAAGGTCGGTTCGCACCTTAACTTTACCCTTGCTGCCACTACGCAGCGAGGAGGTCGGCTAGATGATTATCTAGTCGAGCATGTCCCCTATTTCTGCCGATGTCTAAAATTCTAAACTACCTGTCGCAGGAATATATAGGAGCATATATGAAGGTATATAGGCCGATATATAGTAAGCGTGCAGCCGCACCACCTGTTAAGTCGGCGTGATTTGTGCTGACGGTTTGATCGGCAACAGCTCGTCGATGCGACGCATGGTCCAGACGGGAAGTTTTTCCAGCGTATCTTTCAGCCAGGCA
>JAJYLY010000024.1 GCA_021787435.1 Pseudomonadota bacterium
CCGATCTCTTGGTTTTGCCGGCACCCGGATCCAGTTGCTTCACAGGTGTTTCATCGGCGTGCAGCACCTGCCGTTGTTTGAGCAATTCCGACAGTCGATCTGCTAAGGGTTGCAGGGCAAAACCGAAAGATTAACGGCATACTTCAATATGTCGGAAAATCTTACACCCGCATATTGATCACCACCGCAAGTTCTTCAAATCCTTATGAAGAAATCATTGGCATAGAAAATGCTTCCAAGATAGAGAGAGGAGCTAAACACAGCGGCATTTTTGTTCCCGTCACTACCAAATCCGGAGGAAATAGATCATGAGCAAATTGTCCAATCAGATTGTAGTAGCAGCGTTTGCCGTTTTGGCAAGTGCCGGCCTAGCAAATGCTAGCGTTATCAACTTCGACTTCAATAGCCTCGCCTCCGGAACAGGAACACCGATCACATTGAATTCGGGTGGAGTCAACGCCATGTTTTCCGCATCGGGAGACCCAGGCGGATTTTCGATCACCACTAGTTTCTTTTCTTTCCCTGGAAACGTTATTTATACGCCGGGCACTTCGGGTCAAAGCAACGAGGCCCTTGATATTCAATTCAGTACCCCACTATCGGCCTTCAGCGGCAACTTCGCAACAAACGGCCCAGGCCCTCTAAACCTTACGGCCCTCCTTGGAGGGTTAGGCGGCGCCACAGTCGGCTCCAGTTCTGCTACCGGTACAGTCATAACCAGCTTTCCCGAAGGTGTGATCAGTTTCAGCGGCGCGAATTTTGACTCGATCATTCTCGCCGATAATACAGACGCAAATTTTGCGTTGGGCAGCTTCCAGGTGACGACCGCAACGACAACAGTGCCGGAGCCCGCTTCCCTCGCTTTGGTAGGTTTGGGTTTGGGCTTGGCCACGCTAGCCTTTACCAGACGCAAACGATAAGCAGGCAGCTAATGGAAGCATTGCCGACCGAGGCGGTGAGGTATCCGAAGGCCGAATGAGGAAAGCCCGCCGCCCATCATCCATGGAGAAAAATGTCGGTCGTGGCAGGTGCCGGATCAACCTGAACTGCAACCAGCTTCGAATAATTTGATGAGACAGACGCTGGCAATTCATTCCGGTACTGACTGATCCAGTGGCGCAGCAGGTTGGTGTTGATGCCCTGCGCGAGTGCTACCGATGAAACAGATACCCCAGGCTGGCAAAGTGCCACCAATCCTTGCTTGAATTCGGATGTATGATGCCGCCGTCTGCGGCGAACAGGATCGGATGTGTTCATGATAGCGTCCATTAAAAATTAATGGACGCTACCCTCTTAGCTTTCGATTCCATTATCAATGTGGGTCGGCTGGACGCTTACAGTTCACCGACTTGGAAAGCAGCCGTTCAGACAGATCCCTGTCTGAACGGCGGGTTACTGGCATCTTCCTGCCTGACTTAGTGAAGCTGGCCAAGGACAGCAAAGGCCAACCTCCTGTCGGTGGATGGGAGTGCTGAGTGACCGCTCGACTCGGAAACCCGCCTTTGAAGTAACAACAGATCGTCAGGTGGCAATGAGGCGATTGCCATCTGTGGAATTGCGAAGGGCACCGTCAGCAATAGGTCGGAACCTGCCTGAAGGCCAATTCACACTGCTCGGCCTAAGGAGACGCTAGCGGTTTGCTGAAAAAGTGCTTGGATCAGTTGGTGGGAATGTCCGCTTCAGGAAAATTCGAATGTGTTTTTCCTGCAGCAGTATTTAACCTGTAAACCGCAGTTGAAGAGATAGAATTCGGCGAGAAGTCAGGTAAGCTATAGGCTCAACGACAACGGGAGGGCTCACCCAATGGGTGAATCGAAACGGAAGCGGATACGAGCCGAAGAAACGATGTTGAGCTGTGCCGGCGTGCAAACGCCGGGCGGCAAAGTACAAGTCCGCTGGGAGGCCAGCAGCGCCGCCACCCCGATGGGACAGCTTGCCTATTTCATCGAGTTTCTCGGCATGACTAACCTCTGGTCGCGTTGGCAAGAAAGCTGTCCGCTGAGCTACGTCAGCCCCAACGCGCCCAGCAAGGCGGATATTCTCGGTACCTGGATGCTGTCCATCCTTTCTGGCCACAAGCGTTATTCGCATGTCACCGCGATCCGTTGCGACGGCGTCAATCCCGGTCTTCTGGGGATGGACAAGGTCATTTCCGAAGACGCCCTGCGCCGGGCACTAGGTGCGATCCCCGAAGCCGAGGGTGTGGCCTGGCTGGATCAACACCTGCGCGACAGCGTCACCCCCTTGCTCGATGCGCCCTGGATTCTCGACATCGACACCACGGTCAAGCCGCTCTATGGTAGACAGGAAGGCGCGGTGGTCTCTTACAACCACCGGACAGATCAAAAACTCGCAACACTTAGATGTTGGCTGATTTGACAACATAAACAAACGTTGGCATAATCGCCAACATGTCAGCGCAACTTATTACTCGCTTCAAAAACATTACAACCGATGGCGCAATTATTGAAGTAGTGGTGTGGAAAGTACCCAATCCCGTGCCGCCTACCGAGCACGGTTACAAGTACAGAGCGGTCTATGTGGTGGACGGCATTCGCGTGGTGGGATTTGATAATGAGCGCGGCAAGGGTGATCACTGCCACCTCGAAGGCAGAGAAGTGCCTTATATTTTCACGAGCGTAGAACAGTTGATTGAAGACTTTATTACGGCAGTTGCCGCTAGGAGAGAACCATGACAGAGCGTTACCTAACTATCACCATGCAGCCTGACTGGAAGGGTGCTTTACGTGCTATGGGGAAAGCAGCCAAGGCGGATACTTACCAAGGTGAAGTGCTTAACTTCGAGAGCCCTGGCCACTTCTTTGGGCAGCTCTCTGAAAAGCGCTGGGAGATTGTTCGTGCTGCGCAAGGCAAAGGTGAGCTGTCAGTGCGTGAACTCGCCCGCGCAGTTGGGCGCGATGTAAAGCGCGTGCATGAAGACGTAGTTATCCTGGCTGAATTGGGTTTGCTGGAGCGCACAGAGGGAGGTGGTGTGAAATGCCCTTATGCGTCTATGCACATTGACATGTACTTAAAAGCGGCTTGAAGCAGTGAGACATCTTTGAAGAATTGAAGAATGAACCTCATCATTCGAAAATTAGGTAATAGTGCTGGAATTATTTTTCCAGCAACGATTCTGCGCGCACTTAAATTATCTGTTGGCAGAAAAGTTTGCGTAAAACATGTTGAAGGTAAGATAGTAATAACGCCAGTGATTAAAACGCGTTATACACTATCGGAATTAATGGCTTTGTGTGACTTAAATGCTCCAGCACCAGAAGATGTGAAGTTGTGGGATTCAATTACATCTGTTGGCAAGGAAATTGTTTGAGGGCGGATCTTTTCGCCGTGGAGGCAATGTGAGACATATACAAGCGATAGCAATTTTAATACTTTTGGTTATGAGTAAGCGTTATCGAGAGAAATGGCGTGAGGCTAGTAGAGAACTATCTGAAGCTAACGATGCAGTTGAAGCGTCTTTACGAAGGCTTGATGCCATACATAATGGTGGGAAACCTAAGCTCCGTATGTTGTAAAAATGAATTTACGACTTTAAAAAAGTTTGATTAAAAATTGAACAGCTTGGCAGCAATGTGAACATAGATTTGATGGGGCGTGTGATGAGCGATTTTCAGAAGGGTGTTTCGCTTCAGGCGTCATGCGTGGCCAATGACGTACCTCAATCTGAGGTTGAGGTTTTAATTCGATGTGCGATATCGAAATTTTCAATGTCGCTTGCCCAAATCACTCAGCCAGACACCTTGCAAGTCAATTAAACCATATAGCTAGATGCGGATTTAGGGCTCATATTTCTGTCTTCCGACAGACTTTATTCCTCGTCATCACTTCATTTTTTGCCTGTCAGAAAATCCTTATTACTGTCACAAATGGCTTTAGGTTATTTATGCAATTCATTGCTTTTTAAGCACATTTGTATATTTCAACTTTTCTAGCTAACTCTTTGTCTTGTAAAGAAAAAACCCTTTTTTTGCTTGACCTGCTCTGTTTTTTTCAATATAGTGGGTTAGGGTGGTAAAAAGTGGGTAATTGTGGGGGGGTGGGATGTTTCAGGGCGCAGCGCAACTCAATCTGGATGGCAAGGGCAGGCTTGCGATACCCGCAAGGTACCGCGACATGCTGTTGGGCGCCTGCGCGGGAAATCTGGTGCTAACGGCGGATGCTGACGGTTGCCTCTTGATCTATGCGCAACCGGAGTGGTTGCCAATACGGGACAAGCTGAACAGGCTTTCCTCATTCAATCCCAAAAGCCGTGCGTTGCAGCGCCTCCTGGTCGGGCATGCCGAAGATGTGATGATGGATAGTGCGGGCCGCGTGCTGATATCGCCAGTCCTGCGTAGTTATGCCTCGCTAGACAAGAGTGTGATGCTGATCGGGCAGGGTAACAAATTTGAGTTGTGGGACGAGGCGAAGTGGCAGGCGCAGCAGCAGGCGGCGCTTTTGCTCATGGAGGGCGATCTGCCATCCGAGCTCGAAGGATTTTCCTTGTGAGCGTGGCGTTAGCCCACGAGACCGTTCTGTTGGATGAGGCAGTCGAAGCGCTCGCGATCAAACCGGATGGCATTTATGTGGACTGCACGTTCGGGCGCGGCGGACACAGTGCGGGGATATTGAAGAGGCTGGGCCAGCAGGGACGGTTGATTGCGCTGGACAAGGATGTGGCTGCGGTAGCGCATGGGCGCATGCTGGATGATGCGAGGTTTCATGTCGAACACAGCGGATTTGCGCATCTGGCTGGAGTTCTGGATGAGCTTGATGTAGGTCTCGTGGACGGGATACTGCTCGATCTTGGCGTCTCCTCGCCGCAGTTGGATGAGGCATTGCGCGGTTTCAGTTTCAGGTTCGATGCGCCACTGGACATGCGCATGGACACGAGTGGCGGTCTGACCGCAGCGCAATGGCTGGAAACTGTGGAGGAGACGGAGCTTGCGGAGGTCATACATGAATACGGCGAAGAGCGGTTTGCTAGGCAGATTGCAAGGGCGATTGTTGCTGCGCGGAAGACTCAGCCCGTCAAGACCACGTGGCAGCTCGTCGAGCTGGTTGGCAAAACGGTACGTACCCGTGAAGCGGGAAAAAATCCGGCGACGCGCACTTTTCAGGCTATACGGATTTATCTCAATCAGGAACTCGAGGAGCTAGAGCGTGTCCTGCCGCAGTGCGTGTCAAGGCTCAAATGCAGCGGGCGTCTGGTGGTGATCAGTTTTCATTCGTTGGAGGATCGCATCGTCAAACGCTTCATGCGCGACATGGTGGAAGCGGACAAACTGCCGCGCAATGTGCCGATACGTGCAAGCGAAGTGCCGGAGGGAAAGTTGAGGCTGGTCGGCCGCGCGGTGCGCGCTGGCCAAGCGGAGTTGCAGCGCAATCCCCGCGCGCGTAGCGCAGTGATGCGCGTGGCGGAGCGCAGCGATGTGGCATAGCAATATTGTAAAAAGCATCCTGTTGGTCCTGGTGATCGCAGCATCACTTGGCGTGGTCAATTCGCAGAATCAGTCGCGCAAGCTGTTCGTTGCATTGCAGCAGGAAAAAGAACGCGCACATCAGATGGAAGTGGAGTGGGGGCAGCTGCAATTGGAGCAGAGCACGCTGGCGGCGCCCGCGCGCGTGGAAAGGATTGCCACGCAACAGTTGCAGATGCAACTGCCGAAAAAAGAGCAAGTCAGATTCATACGCATGGGACAGATATCTTCGGACAATAGTGAGGCAGGCCAGCGACCATGAGCTATGCGGCGAAAGCGAAAGAAGTCAGCGTGGTGAAATTGCCGGGTTGGCGCGCGACGGTGTTGTTCGCCTTCTTGCTGGCGGGGTTGGTCGGGTTGATTGGTCGCGGGATTTATCTGCAGGGAATACACAATGATTTCCTGCAGGAGCAGGGAAACCAGCGTTTCAGTCGCGTAATGGAGGTCAGCGCGCATCGCGGCATGATCGCCGACCGCAATGGCGCCCCGCTGGCGGTGAGTACGCCGGTTGAGTCGGTGTGGGCAAGTGCAGCGGAAATCAAGCTCAACGATCCTCTGGCGTCCAAGCTGGACGAAAAGGATTTAAGGCGGCTATCTAAGGTCCTTAGCATGCCTGAGGGCGAAATAAAGCACCGTCTTTCTGACTCAACGCGGGATTTTGTATATTTGAAAAGGCAGATTCCTCCTGAAGAATCGAGCAAGGTGGAAGGCTTGAATCTCCCGGGAATCTTTTTGCAGCATGAATACCGTCGGTACTATCCTGAAGGAGAGGAATTCGCTCAAGTGTTGGGTTTTACCGGGCAGGATGATGTCGGTCAGGAAGGGCTGGAACTGGCTTTGCAAAACAAGCTTGCGGGCAAGGCAGGTAGCCAGCGCGTGATCAAGGACAGGCGCGGGCATATCGTTGAGGATGCGGGCAGTCTGACTCCGCCAAAACCGGGCGCAGATATTACGCTGAGCTTAGACAATAAGATACAGCATCTGGCCTATCGCGAGCTGGCGCTTGCCGTCAAGGAACACCAGGCCAAGGCGGGTGCCATTGTGGTGCTAGATGCAAAAAGTGGCGAGGTTCTGGCGCTAGCCGACTATCCCAGCTACAACCCGAACAATCGGACGAAGGTGAGCCCCCAGAAGATGCGCAATCGCGCAGAAACCGATGAGTTTGAGCCGGGTTCGACGATGAAGCCCTTCACCATCGGGACTGCGCTGAATCTGGGCAAGGTTGCGCCAAATACAGTGATCAATACCGAAAATGGCGTGTTCACGGTGGGCAACAGAAAGATACACGACACGCATCCTGAGCCCAGTCTGACGGTATCGCAAGTCATACAGAAATCAAGCAACGTGGGCGCCTCCAAGATCGCGTTGTCGCTGACCCCGGAGTCGCTCTGGGAAACTTTCCATGCTTCGGGTTTCGGTGCACATACCGGCAGCAATTTTCCTGGGGAGGCGATCGGCAGATTGCGCGATGCCAAAACATGGAGGCCGATCGAGCAGGCTACCATGTCATATGGGCATGGCATCTCGGTCAATCTGCTGCAGCTTGCTCGGGCCTATACGATCTTCGCCGATGACGGCGAGCTGCTGCCAGTCTCGCTTTTAAAGCTGAATCAGCCTGCAATCGGCCATCAGGTGTTCTCGAAAAAGACGGTGAATGAATTGCGTTCCATGCTCGAATCAGTCGTATTGCCGGGCGGGACGGCGCCGCTGGCGCAGGTGGCGGGCTACCGCGTTGCAGGTAAGACAGGTACCGCGCACAAGCTGGAAGGCGGACATTACGTCAATCGTTATGTCGCCTCGTTTGTCGGTATAGCGCCGGTTTCAGCGCCTCGCCTGATCATAGCCGTAATGATCGACGAGCCAAGCGGCAAGGAATATTACGGCGGACAGGTCGCAGCGCCAGTATTCAGCAGGGTGATGGGCGGGGCGCTGCACATGCTGAACGTGCCGAATGACGCGCCGCTGGATAACGTGATACCGCCGCCTGCCGAGATCATCAAGGAGGAAGTGTGATGATTCAGAAGATAATGGACAGAGGACGGCACACGGAAATTTTG
Organism: Pseudomonadota bacterium; assembly: GCA_021787435.1. Classification (GTDB taxonomy): domain Bacteria; phylum Pseudomonadota; class Gammaproteobacteria; order Burkholderiales; family Gallionellaceae; genus Gallionella. The sequence goes on from JAJYLY010000024.1 coordinate 7,538, forward strand.
TCGCGACTAAGCCGCGTGTTGAATGAAATGACATGCGAAGATGCCGCACCCAATGATTTGTCGTCTGTTCTCAGTCTGCTGTCATCTGATGTACGACTGGTGACAGACAGCAGGCAGGTCAGGGAGGGCGATGCATTCCTCGCTTATCCGGGTGAGAAATCGGATGGCCGCAATCATATCGCACAGGCGATAGCAGCAGGTGCCCATGCGGTGATCTACGAAAAACATATGTCCGGACAACCGAACGAAGAACAAAATTTTGCATTGAATGTGCCCCATCTGGCCGTGGCAGATTTGCGACACAAGGCAGGGATCATCGCAGACGCGGTGTATGGCTCGCCTTCCAGTAAGCTTTGGATGGTGGGCGTGACGGGCACCAACGGGAAGACATCGACTTGTCACTGGATTGCGCAGTCGCTAAACCAGGTGGGAAAGAAATGCGCGTTGATCGGCACGCTGGGCAATGGTTTCGGGGGGGCATTGCAGCCGACCATGAACACCACGCCGGATGCGGTCCTTTTGCACGGCCTGCTCGCGGAATATCTGGGTCTGGGGGCAAGAGCTGTTGCGATGGAGGTTTCCTCGCATGCGCTGACTCAGGGTAGAGTCAACGGCGTGCACTTCGATGTAGCGCTCCTGACCAATCTGAGCCGCGATCATCTGGATTACCACGGGAACATGGAAAGCTATGCTGCTGCCAAACGCCGTCTGTTTGACTGGGAAACGCTAAGGTATGCGGTTGTCAATCTGGACGATGCCTTTGGCGCCGAAATGGCCATGCAGCTGCTGGAAGGAAAGGTCGAGGTCATAGGCTACGGGCTGACCGATGACGCGTTGCATCTGGCTGAAAGACACGGCATGCGCATGGTGTATGGGAAACTGCTGCAGATGAGCACGGAAGGCCTCACCATGGAAGTCTATTCGAGCTGGGGTATGGGCGAGCTTGAAAGCCCGATGCTGGGCAGATTCAATGCGGCGAACCTGTTGGGCGTGCTGGCAGTGCTGCTGCTCGGCGAAGTCGGGTTGAATGATGCGCTGAATGCATTGGGTAGGGTCGAACCTGCCGCGGGGCGCATGCAAAGGATAGGCGGCAAAGGGCGGCCTGCGGTCATCGTGGATTATGCGCACACGCCGGATGCGCTTGAGAAGGTACTTGTTGCGTTGAAAGAGATGCGCGCTGATGTGACAGGGAAACTGTATTGCGTGTTCGGCTGCGGCGGAGACCGCGACCGGGGCAAGCGCGCGATGATGGGAAGAATAGCCGAAAAATTCTCGGATCGCTGCATCGTCACCAGCGACAATCCCCGAGGCGAAGACCCGGGTGTCATCATAGACGAGGTGGTGAGCGGCATGTCGATGACGAACCACAAGGTCGTCATCGATCGCGCATCGGCAATCGCATATGCCATCGACCAGGCCTGCGCCGATGATGCCGTCCTGATCGCAGGCAAGGGTCATGAAGACTATCAGGAAATTCAGGGAGAGAGGCTGCCATTCAGCGATGTTCGGGTTGCGACGAAAGCGCTGGAATCGTGGCCTGCAGTCGGAGGTGTGCAATGATGAAGCTGTCAGAGGCAGCCGGTGTGCTGGGCGGGCGCATGGCGGGCGCAGATGTCGAATTCATGGCGGTATCCACCGATACGCGCAAAATAAGCCAAGGTGATTTATTTGTCGCGCTGCACGGTGAACATTTCGACGGCGCGAATTTTGTCCTTCAAGCCCTTCAGGCAGGTGCTGCCGCCGCAGTTGTGAATGAGGAATCAGGATTCAGGATTCAGGATTCAAAGATGCCTATCCTGCTGGTGCAGGATACGAGGCTTGCGCTTGGAAAGTTGGCGGCATACTGGCGTCGCCAGTTTGAAATCACGCTGGTCGCGATCACCGGCAGCAATGGCAAGACCACAGTCAAGGAAATGACCGCTGCGATCCTGCGCGCGGCAGCGGGCAGTGAGGAGGCAGTGCTTGCAACCCGGGGGAATTTGAACAACGACATCGGCATGCCATTGACCCTGCTGCAGTTGAACGAGCAGCACCGCTATGCGGTGATCGAAATGGGCATGAATCACTTCGGTGAAATCGACTACCTGACGCGCATCGCATTGCCGCAGGTCGCGCTGATCAACAATGCAAGCGGCGCGCATCTGGAGGGTCTGGGCAGCGTGGAAGGAGTCGCGCGTGCCAAAGGGGAAATCTTCAATGGCTTGCAGAGTTGCGGCACTGCCATCATCAATGCGGACGACGATTTTGCGCCGCTATGGCGCACGCTTGCCGGCGCACATTCAATGATTGAGTTCGGTTTGAACGGTGCATCCGATGTGAACGGAACCTGGCGGCCACATGAGTCGGGGTTGCTTCTCAATGCAAAAACGCCCAAGGGTGATTTTTCGGTCGTGATGCAAGTGCCGGGCGAGCATAACGCGTGCAACGCCCTGGCTGCGACAGCCGTTGCAATCGCGCTGAACCTGTCGCTGGAGAGCATCGTCTTCGCGCTTGAGCGCTTTACGGGTGTGGTAGGGCGCATGCAGCGCAAGCAGGGGCGCAATGGCGCAGTCGTCATCGACGATACCTATAACGCAAATCCCGCTTCCATGCACGCCGCAATCAAGGTCCTTGCGGAGACAGGCGGAGTGCGCGTGCTGGTGCTGGGAGATATGGGCGAGATGGGAGAAAACGCCACGGAATTTCATGCCGAGATCGGCAGGATAGCTAGGACATTAGGCATCGGGAAGTTGTATGCGCTGGGGGAAATGAGCCGCATCACCGTTCGTGAGTTCGGCAGCAACGCGCAACACTACGAACGGGTCGAAGAGTTGCAGCAAGCGCTGGAAAAAGAATTGCATGCAGGCACTACCGTGCTCATTAAAGGATCGCGCTTCATGAAAATGGAACGCGTGGTCGAATTTTGTGTGGATAAAGGCAAGAAGGAATAGAGATGCTCTTAGCATTAGCGCAATGGTTTGCCCAGGATGTAAGGTTTTTCAGCGTGTTCAATTACATCACGCTGCGCACGGTACTGGCAGCGATGACGGCGCTGGTGATTTCATTCATGGTGGGTCCAGCGATGATACGCAAGCTGACCGCCTACAAGATCGGTCAATCCGTTCGCACAGATGGGCCGCAGACACATCTGGTCAAGGCGGGCACACCCACCATGGGCGGCGCGTTGATCCTAACATCGGTTGCTATCACCACGCTACTGTGGGGCGACTTGCGCAATCACTATGTATGGGTGGCGCTGTTCACTACGCTGGGTTTCGGTGTGGTCGGGTGGGTGGATGATTACCGCAAGGTGGTGCATCGCAATCCCAAGGGTTTGTCGGCAAAGGCCAAAATGTTCTGGCAATCCATCATCGCGCTGCTGATTGGTAGTTATCTCTGGCATGCAGCCACATTGCCCGCAGAGACGGAGATGATCGTGCCATTCATGAAGCTTTGGGTGTTTCCATTGGGCGCGGTGAGTTTCATCGCATTGGCCTATTTCGTGATCGTTGGCACCAGCAATGCGGTAAATCTGACGGACGGTCTCGATGGACTTGCGATCATGCCGACCGTGATGGTGAGCGGCGCGTTAGCGATATTTTCCTATGTGGCGGGCAATGCGGTGTTTGCGAAATATCTTGGCATACCCTACATACCGGGTGCCGGCGAACTGGCGGTGTTTTGCGGCGGGATATCAGGCGCGGGTCTTGCCTTTCTGTGGTTCAACGCCTATCCGGCTGAAGTCTTCATGGGTGATGTGGGCGCGCTGGCGTTGGGAGCTGCGTTGGGCGTGGTCGCGATGATCGTGCGCCAGGAACTAGTGCTGTTCATCATGGGCGGCGTGTTTGTTGTGGAAACCCTGTCGGTGGTGATCCAGGTCGCCTCGTTCAAGATGACCGGAAAACGTGTGTTCAAAATGGCGCCCTTGCATCATCACTATGAACTCAAGGGCTGGAAGGAGACGCAGGTGGTGGTGCGCTTTTGGATCATCACCATGCTGCTGGTGCTGCTGGGCCTGGCAACTTTGAAACTGAGATGACAAATTACAAGGACAAGTCAGTGCTGGTGTTGGGTCTGGGCGAGACGGGGCTGTCCATGGTCCGCTGGTTCGCATCGCATGGCGCAGACTTGCGCGTGGCGGACAGCAGAATCTCACCGCCGGGTCTGGAGCAGGTGGCTCAGTTTGTAAAACCCGAACAAATACATTGCGGCGGATTTATCGATGCGCTGCTTGAAGGCGTGGACATGATTGCGATCAGCCCGGGTGTGCCGCTTGGCGATCCGTTTGTCCAGAGTGCGGTGGCATCCGGCATTCCGGTAGCCGGCGATATCGAATTTTTTGCGCAGCATGTGCGGGCATTAAGCGTTAAGCCTTGCGTGATTGCGATAACCGGTTCAAACGGCAAGACCACTGTCACCAGTATGGTCGAGTTCCTGGGCAGGGCGGCAGGATTGGATGCAGTGGCAGCGGGTAATATTTCTCCTGCGGTGCTGGATGTGGTGATGGATCGTAAAGACAGGCAGCCTGATCTCTGGGCGCTCGAACTGTCCAGTTTTCAGCTCGAAACAACGACTAGCCTTATGGCTGATGCGGCTGTCGTGCTCAACATCAGCGAGGATCACCTGGACCGCTATAAAGGCATGGATGAATATACGGCAGCCAAGGCGCGCATATTCGAGAACTGCGGCGTTCAGGTACTGAACCGGGATGACGAACGCTGCATAAGGATGAAACAGGACGCAAAGCCATATATTACTTTCGGCTTGAACCTGCCTGACAGAGACGTTGATTTCGGCATCGAAAAGGAAGACCAAGAAATCTGGCTGGTGCGCGGCCGCCAGCGCCTGATCAGGACGTCGGAATTGCAGCTTGCCGGACTGCACAATGCCGCGAATGCGCAGGCGGCGTTAGCCTTGTGCAGTTCGATTGACCTGCCCATGCCTGCCCTGCTGGACGCGCTGAAGCGTTTCAAGGGATTGGCGCATCGGGTGGAATTCATCGCATGCATTAACGGTGTGTGTTTTTACGACGACTCGAAGGGGACCAATGTCGGTGCGACGGTTGCGGCACTACAGGGACTGGGTTGTAAATCGGTACTGATTGCAGGCGGTATCGGCAAGGGGCAGGATTTTTCGCCGTTAAGGCCAGCGGTGATGCAGCATGCCCGTGCGGTCGTATTGATAGGGCAGGATGCGCCGCTGATCGAGGCGGCATTGCAGGGGTGCGGCGTTGCGGTGCTGCGCGCAAGGGACATGAAGGAGGCGGTTTTGGAGGCGACAAGGCAGGCCATGCCGGATGATGCGGTATTGCTGTCCCCTGCATGCGCGAGTTTCGACATGTACAGGAATTATGTGCACCGTGCCGATGCTTATATCGCGGAAGTGAATAGACTCGATGAGGTAGGCGCATGGCTTCATTAGTCAGGACAAGGACGCCGCCGCCGCAGGCACAATTCGACGATCTTCTGATCTGGGTGTTCATCGCGCTTCTGTCGATAGGGCTCGTGATGGTGTATTCGTCTTCGATTGCCACCGCAGAAGGCAGCAAGTTCACTCATCATCAGGCAACCTATTATCTTGTGCGCCACTGCATGTTCATCGCGGTGGGATTGCTGGCAGGCGTGTGTGCATTCCAGGTGCCGGTGCAGACCTGGCAGGCCTATGCGCCTTATCTTTTTATGGCAGGCGCGTTATTGCTGATTCTGGTGCTGATACCGCATGTTGGACGAGAAGTAAACGGCAGCCGCCGCTGGCTTTCCCTAATGGTGATTAATTTGCAGCCGTCGGAGTTGATGAAGCTGTTTGCGGTGATGTATGCGGCAGATTATACGGTGCGCAAGGGCGCAATAAAACATTTGTTCTTCAAGGCGTTTTTGCCGATATTTGCGGTGATGGTGGGTGCAGGCTTTTTGCTGCTGCTGGAACCGGACATGGGCGCCTTTGTGGTGATCCTTTCTATCGCGATCTGCACGCTTTGGCTTGGCGGTTTCAACGTGAAAATATTCGGCGCATTGCTGCTTGCACTCCCGCTGGCTTTTGCAGCGTTGATCCTGTCGTCGCCCTACCGGATGCAGCGCGTGATCGGATTTATGGATCCTTGGGCCGACCCCTACGGAAAGGGCTATCAGTTAAGCCATGCGCTGATTGCATTCGGTCGTGGAGAATGGCTTGGCGTGGGTCTGGGTGGCAGCGTGGAAAAGCTGTTTTATTTGCCCGAAGCGCATACCGATTTTCTGATGGCAGTGATTGCCGAGGAATTGGGTCTGGCGGGCGTGGTCTCGGTCATCCTGCTCTTTGCATTGCTGGTAATGCGTGCGTTTCAGATTGGACGTAACGCGGCATTTTTTGAACGCAATTTTTCAGCTTTGGTCGCGCAGGGAATCGGCGTATGGATAGGCGTGCAGGCGGCCATCAACATCGGCGTGAACATGGGGGTATTGCCCACTAAAGGCCTGACTTTGCCTTTCTTGAGTTTCGGCGGTAGCGGCGTGGTGATGAATTGCATCGCAGCTGCCGTTCTGCTCAGGGTCGATTATGAGAACAGAAGGCTTGCGCGAGGGTTGCCGGTATGAGCCGCTCGATCCTGATCATGGCAGGTGGAACCGGGGGACATATTTTCCCGGCGCTTGCAGTTGCGGACAAGTTGCGTGAGAAAGGTTGGCAAGTCACTTGGCTTGGCGCGCCAGGCAGCATGGAGGCAGAGCTTGTGCCAAGGCACGGCTATGAGATGGCGGCCGTGCGCTTCTCGGGGCTGCGCGGCAAGGGCATGCTGCGCAAGCTGCTATTGCCGTTGAATCTGATGATCGCGTTGTGGCAAAGCGCCGTTGCGCTGTTGCGATACAGGCCGGATGTGGTGCTGGGTATGGGCGGTTATATCACGTTTCCGGGCGGGTTGATGGCGGCGTTGTTGCGCTGTCCGCTGCTGATACATGAGCAGAACTCTATCGCGGGACTGAGCAACAGAGTGCTTGCGCATCTTGCGGACAGAGTGTTGACAGGATTCCCTGATGTACTGCCCCGGGGTATTTGGTGCGGCAATCCGGTGCGCAGCCAGATCGCAGAACTTGCATTGCCGGAAAAGCGCTATGCCGAACGCGGGGGGGCACTGAATCTGCTGGTAGTGGGCGGCAGTCTGGGTGCGAAGGCGTTAAATGAGGTTGTGCCGCAAGCGATGGCGTTATTGCCGGTTGATGCGCGGCCTATGGTGTTGCATCAGACAGGGCGCGCGCATCATGTTTCCGTCGTTGCGATGTATGAGCAGTTGGGCGTAAAAGCGGACATCAGGCCATTTATAGATGACATGGCAGAAAGCTATGCAAATGCGGACTTAGTGATTTGTAGATCGGGCGCATTGACTGTGGCAGAGCTTGCGGCGGCGGGTGTAGCCAGCCTGCTGATTCCATTTCCGTTTGCGGTGGACGACCACCAGACACATAACGCGCGATTCTTGAGCGATAGTGGAGCTGCGATCTTGCTGCCTCAGTCGGAGCTTGCTGCGGCAAGATTGGCAGGCATGTTGATGGAATTGAGTCGCGAGAAACTGGCAGGGATGGCGCAGAAGGCGCGCAGCATGGCAAAAGTGCATGCTGCAGAGAGGGTGGCCGAGGAATGTGAGGAGATGGCTGAATGAGGCATAAGATAAAGCACATACATTTCGTCGGCATCGGTGGCTCCGGGATGAACGGGATCGCCGAGGTGATGTTCAACCTGGGCTTTGGCGTGAGCGGCTCGGACATCAATGACAACGGGGTGACGAAAAGGCTTCGCGAGATCGGAATAAACGTGAGCATCGGCCATGCCGAACAGAATCTGTCTAAGGCCGATGTGGTGGTGGTTTCGACAGCGGTAAAGCAGGACAATCCTGAAGTGCTGGCAGCGCGCGCACGCCGCATCCCTGTTGTGCCGCGCGCAATGATGCTCGCAGAGCTGATGCGTTTGCGACAGGGAATTGCGGTTGCGGGCACGCACGGCAAGACCACGACGACTTCACTGACGGCCAGCATACTAGCCAAGGGGGGGGTCGATCCCACTTTCGTGATCGGCGGAAGGTTGAACAGCAGCGGCGCGAATGCAAAGCTTGGCACAGGGGAATTCATCGTCGTTGAGGCGGATGAGTCAGATGCCTCGTTCCTCTATCTGCAGCCGATACTGGCGGTGATCACGAATATAGACGCGGACCACATGGAAACCTATGGGCATGACTTCTCGCGCCTGAAGCAGGCATTCGTGGATTTCGTCGAACATCTGCCCTTTTATGGACGCGCGATGCTGTGCGTGGACGATGCAAACGTGCGCGAAATATTATCCAGAATCACCAAGCCTGTGACGACCTACGGCTTTGACGAGTCGGCACAGATCCGCGCGGTGAACGTCCGGGCTGCGGGTGGGCAGATGCTGTTCACCGCGCAATGCAGGCAGAACGGCACGCCCAAAGACCTCGATATCACGCTTAATTTGGCAGGCAGGCACAACGTGCTTAATGCGCTGGCCGCAATCTCGATTGGGCTAGAAGTGGGCGTGGCAGATGAAGCAATCACTGCAGCGCTGCGCGAATTCGAGGGCGTGGGCAGGAGATTCCAGCGTTACGGTGAGATTGCATTGCCAAGCGGGGGCAGTTTCACGCTGATCGACGATTACGGCCATCATCCGGCAGAGATGGCTGCAACAGTTGCTGCCGTTCGTGGTGCATTCCCCGGGCGGCGTCTGGTGCTCGCATTCCAGCCGCACCGCTATACCAGAACGCGCGACCTGTTCGAAGACTTCGTGAAGATATTGTGCAGCGTGGATGTGCTGGTGCTGGCGGAGGTATACGCCGCTGGGGAGGTACCGCTGGTGGCGGCCGACGGGCACGCGATGATGCATGCGCTGCGTCTGGCAGGGCAGAGCGAGACGGTGTTTGTCGAGAACATTGCGGACATGCCGGCAATCGTGATGCAGCAGGCTAAGGATGGCGATGTGGTGTTGACCATGGGTGCGGGATCTATCGGCAATGTGCCGGCGGCAATCAAGCAGATGGCGCAGACATGAACATGATGACAGAAGACAAAGTGCTGGCTGGATTGCGCGGGAAACTGAGCCTCAACGAGCCGATGAGCCGCCATACCAGCTGGCGCACAGGCGGCGCTGCCGAAAGATTTTATCAGCCTGCGGACCTCGATGATTTGCGCAGGTTCCTGTCCATCCTGCCAGCTGATGAACCGCTGGTCGTGGTGGGGCTGGGCAGCAATCTCCTGGTGCGGGATGGCGGGATCAGGGGCACTGTGCTGCTGATGCACGGTGCATTGCGCGAATTGTGGCTTGAAAAGAATGGGCTGGTCTATGCGCAAGCCGGCGTGCCGGGCGCGAAACTGGCGCGCTTTGCAGCATTGCATGATTTGAGTGGCGCCGAGTTCTTTGCGGGAATCCCGGGGACGCTGGGAGGCATGCTGGCGATGAATGCAGGATGTTATGGCGGAGAGACCTGGCGCAACATCGAAAGAGTGCAGGTAATGACGCACAACGGTGAAATCAGGATATGTAAGCCCGAGGAATATGAGATCGGTTACCGGAGTGTAAGGAGGGTGGAAACCAGGGCTGCAGGAGAGCGCAGCGAGGAGCGGAGGGCTGAGGAGAACGGAGCGAGCAGCGAGCGCACATTCCCCACAGGCAAAGATGAGGAAGCAGGTCATTCCTCGGCCATCCGCTCCTCGCTGCGCGCTTTGCGGACCCAAGAGCTGTTCGTCGGCGCATGGTTCAGATTTGCAAGCGGAGACGGGGAAGTTGCAAGGCGGAAGATCAAGGAACTGTTGAGCCGCCGCATCGCCAGCCAGCCCTTGAACTTACCCAATGCAGGCTCGGTGTTCCGCAATCCGCCAAATGATCATGCAGCCAGGCTGATCGAACTTTCCGGGTTGAAAGGGATGAGGATAGGTGCCGCAGAAGTATCGGAAAAGCATGCAAACTTCATTGTCAACAGGGGCAGCGCCAGGGCTGCGGATATCGAAAGCTTGATCAATCTCGTGCGCGAAACGGTGGAAACACACACAGGCATCCTGCTGCATACAGAAGTAAGAATCATAGGCGAGAAAAAGAAATGAACAGACAGAATCCTGAATCATCAATCCTGAATCCTGCCTCTTTCGGCAAGGTCGCGGTGCTGTTCGGCGGCCGCTCTGCTGAGCGCGAGGTTTCGCTGAAAAGCGGCGCTGCAGTTCTGGCAGCGCTTCTGAAAAGCGGCGTGGATGCGCATGAGTTCGATCCTGCAACAGGAAATTTGCAGGCGCTGAAAGACGAAGGGTTCGATATGGCCTTCATCGCGCTGCACGGACGATTCGGCGAAGACGGGACTGTGCAGGGTGCGCTGGAATTGCTCGGCATTCCGTATACCGGCAGCGGCGTGATGGCCTCTGCGTTGGGGATGGACAAGTGGCGAAGCAAACTGGTGTGGCAGGCAGGCGGCCTGTCGATACCCGAATACCTGATGCTGGACGAGCAAAGCAAGGATCATGAAGTCGTTGAAAAATTGGGATTGCCGCTGTTCGTCAAACCTGCAAACGAAGGCTCAAGCGTGGGCATCAGCAAAGTCAAAGCGGAAAGCGATTTGCATGAGGCCTATAGGCAGGCAGTAAAACACGACAGTCTGGTGATCGCGGAACGCAGTATCTCGGGTGGCGAATACACCGTAGCAATATTGGGCGATGTTGCATTGCCTGTGATCAAGATAGAGCCTGCTGGTGAATTTTACGACTATGAGGCGAAGTACCTGCGCGACGACACGCGCTATCTTTGTCCCAGCGGCCTGGATGATGTGCGGGAGAAAAAGATGCAGCGCCTTGCAAAGCAGGCTTTTGCGCTGATAGGCGGACAGGGCTGGGGGCGCGTGGACTTCCTGATGGACGGTGAGGGAAATATGTATGTGCTGGAAGCGAACACCTCGCCCGGCATGACAGACCACAGCCTGGTGCCGATGGCGGCGCGCCAGGCGGGCATTGATTTTGAAGAACTGGTATTGCGTGTGCTGGAGTTGGCGCATGTGGGATAACGCACCTCTGTTGCGCAAAATTGCGAATTTCCTGCTGGGAGGCAGCGTGTTGGCCATGGTGTATGGGGCGGCGCATTACATCGTACACCTGCCTTCACTGCTGCCTATCAGGACGGTGCGCCTGATGAGTGCGCCGGAACGCGTGGTGCCTTCAGAGGTGCTGGCGCTAGTGAGGAGCGGCGTGCAGGGCAATTTTATGACGGTGGATATAAACAGGCTGAGGCTGTCGTTAGAAACACTGCCTTGGGTGCGAAGCGTAAGCATAAGGCGCGAATTTCCGGATAGCCTGCTCCTGCAGATTGAAGAGCATCAGGTGGTGGCGCGCTGGAATGATGATGCGCTGGTGAATAAGCAAGGCGAGGTTTTTGTCGCGGAAACCACACAGCAGCTGCCAAGATTCATCGGGATCGATGGAAGCTCGGCGGAAGTGTTGGGTGAGTACAAGGCATTCAGTGGTCAGCTGGCTGTGCTGAACCTGCAGGTGGCGCAAATCGCACAGTCGGCTAGGCACGCTTGGCAGCTGCGTCTGAGCAATGGCACGCTGCTGGAACTGGGACGCGAGGCATTGCAGGAGCGCATGGCAAGATTTGTGGGTTACCAGATGGCAGAAGACAGCAAGCCTATGGCTAAAGAAACGAAGTCGGGTGATTCCGGCAGGAATCTGGGAGTTCAGCAACAGGGAGGCAGCGTGGTGGACATGCGTTACCGGAATGGATTTGCAGTGAGGATGACAGGAAAGGTGGAAGGATGAACGGATCGAGTGTTAAAGACAGCAATGAGGGAAAGTTTTCCATCCTTTCCCTGTCTTCCGGAATGGAGCGCGCGCAATGAGCAGAACCAAAGAAACAAAAAATCTGGTAGTGGGGCTCGATATCGGCACATCGAAGATCGTGGCAATCGTGGGAGAGGTCAAGCCCGACGGTATGCTGGAAGTGATCGGTATGGGCATGCATGAATCATCCGGCATGAAAAAGGGCATGGTGGTGAACATAGAAGCTACGGTGGGCGCGATACAGCGCGCGCTGGAAGAGGCTGAGCTGATGGCCGATTGCAAGATCACGGCGGTGTATACCGGTATCGCAGGGAGTCACATACGCAGCACCAATTCGCGCGGAATGGTGAAAATCAAGGAAAAGGAAGTGACCTCGGCCGATATAGAACGCGTTCTAGAGACCGCGAGCTCAATCAGCCTGCCCGCCGATCAGCAGATACTGCATGTGCTCGAGCAGGCCTTCAGCATAGACGGACAGGACGGCATAAAGAAGCCACTGGGCATGAGCGGCATGAGGCTGGATGTCGAGGTGCATATCGTCACGGGTGCAGTGGCGGCCGTGCAGAACATCATGAAGTGCATACACCGCTGCGGTCTGGAAGTGAATGAACTCATCCTGCAGCCCCTGGCGTCCAGTCGCGCGGTGTTGGCTGACGACGAGATGGATCTGGGTGTGTGTCTGGTGGATATCGGCGGCGGCACGACGGACATTGCGGTGTTCACCGGCGGATCGATACGCCATACCGCGGTGATTCCGATAGCGGGTGACCAGATCACCAATGACATCGCGATGGCCCTGCGTACGCCGACCCAGGATGCGGAAGACATCAAGATACGGCATGGCTGCGCATTGCGACAGTTGGCAGATGACGGTGCAATCGAGGTGCCGGGTGTAGGCGAGCGCGGGCCGCGCATGCTGTCCAGACAGACGTTGTCCGAGGTGATCGAGCCGCGCGTGGAGGAGCTATATTCGCTGGTGCAGGCGGAGCTTAGGCGCAGCGGATTCGACGATCTGCTTTCGTCGGGCATCGTGATCACAGGGGGCAGCAGCGCGATGCAGGGTATGGTCGAACTGGGCGAAGAGATATTCCATCTTCCGGTAAGGCTGGGCATACCAAAATATGTGGGGGGGTTGTCGGAAGTGGTGAAGACGCCGCGCATGGCGACAGGAGTTGGTTTGTTGCTATACGGGCTTGAGTATCACAAGAGCAATGAGGAGACGCGCAAGCAGTCGAATTCGTTCAAGGATGTATTGGCAAAGATGAAGTCGTGGTTTTAGTTTGATTGATTGATGGGTCATATTTGATCGGGTTGAATTTTGTTACTTTAAGGGGGCAGCGATGTTTGAAATCATGGAAACACAATCTCAGGATGCGGTAATCAAGGTGATCGGAGTCGGCGGATGCGGCGGCAATGCCGTTGATCACATGATAGAACAGGGTGTGCAGGGCGTGGAGTTTATCGTCATCAACACGGATGCGCAGGCTTTGAACCGCAGTAGGGCGCGCACGCAGCTGCAGATAGGTGCGGCGATCACCCAGGGCTTGGGGGCGGGCGCAAAACCTTCTGTGGGCAAGGCGGCAGCCGAAGAAGATCGCGTGCGCATCAAGGAGTTGATTGCAGGTTCAAACATGGTGTTCATCACTGCCGGCATGGGCGGGGGAACCGGCACGGGTGCTGCCCCCATCGTCGCACAGATCGCGCGCGAGATGAATATTCTGACCGTTGCTGTGGTGACCAAGCCCTTCATTTATGAAGGCAACCGCATGCGATTCGCGGCTGAAGGCATCAAGGAGCTGCATGAACATGTGGATTCATTGATCATCGTGCCAAATTCCAAGCTGATGGAAGTGCTGGGCAAGGATGTCACCGTTCCGGAAGCGTTCAAGGCCGCAAACGGTGTATTGCAAGGCGCTGTGGCGGGGATTGCCGAAGTCATCAATGTACCAGGACTCATTAATGTGGACTTTGCAGACGTGCGCACGGTGATGTCGGAAAACGGCATGGCGATGATGGGCTCGGCGGTTGCATCGGGGCCGGATCGGGCAAAGATTGCGGCGGAACGCGCGATCGCAAGTCCGCTGCTGGAAGACGTGGACATGACCGGTGCGCGCGGCGTGCTGGTCAACATTACTTCCTCAAGCTCCCTCAAGGTGAGCGAGATGGAAGATGTGATGAACTGTGTGCAGTTTGCGGCCGAAGAAGCGACGGTGATACTAGGTTCGGTATTTGACGAGTCTATGTGCGATGAATTGCGCGTGACGGTGGTTGCGACAGGACTGGGCGGGCCGCTGGAGCGCAAGATGACCAAGCCCGAAGTGGTCTATGTGGACCAGGACTACAAGAGAACGGGCACACACGATCAGCCTGTGGCTAGCATCAACTATGGGGAGCTCGAAATGCCGACCATCATGCGCACGGGTCGTCGCGCCACGGTGGAAGCGATGGAAAAGTCCGGAGTGGAAACTTACGATATCCCTTCTTTCCTGCGCAAACAGGCCGATTGAAGCGAACGGGACGATAAAGTACGCCTGATGATCAGGCTGGATAAACTGCGCCCAGAATGCAGGGATGTCTTGCGCCGGTGACGCGAGGCAGGTTTGCGGGGGTTTTTGCAAGATTCTGTCGGGCAAGCCACGCGAAAGCGATGGCTTCCAAAAAGTCGCCGTCGATGTTCAGGTCGCTGGTGGTCGCAATGCTGCAATCTGACAGCTGATTTGCAAGCGCGCTGCGCAACGCGCTGTTATGCGCGCCGCCACCACATAGATAAATTTCCTGCGCGCCTTCGCAATGCTTTCTGATCGCCTGGGCAATGGTGGTAGCGGTGAGCAGAAGCAAGGTGGCTTCTACGTCCTCCGGCGCTTCGTTTTTTTGCAGATGGCTCTGCAGCCAGGCCAAGTTGAAAAGATCGCGCCCGCTGCTCTTGGGGGGGGGAAGCCTGAAGTACGGTTCTGAAAGCAGGCGGTCAAGCAATCCGGGCAAAACCTTCCCGCTTTCTGCCCATGCGCCGTTATCATCGTAAGGCCGCTGCAAATATTGCATGCACCAGGCATCCATCAGCAGGTTGCCTGGGCCGCAGTCAAAGCCTGTGGTGGGTTGGCCAGGAGCGAGGTCGGTCAGATTGCTGATGCCGCCGATGTTGACGATCACTCGGTGTATTTCAGGATGACGTAATATCCTGTCATGAAAGGCCGGGACCAGCGGTGCGCCCTGGCCGCCTGCCGCTATGTCGCGGCTGCGAAAATCGCTGATCACCGTGATGCTGGTCAGTTCGGCAAGCAGCGCGGCATTGCCGATTTGAAGCGTATAGCCTTGTTCAGGGCAGTGGCGTATGGTCTGGCCATGGCAGCCGATGGCCTTAACCTGTTCGGGCAGGCAGGCGTTCTGGTCAAGCAAAGAACGTACGGCATGCGCGTACTGGCGGGCAAGCTGGTTGCCGATTAGTTGAGTGCGGTGCAATTCGTCATGAGTTGGATGCTGAAGTTCCAGGATGGAGCGCTTAAGGGCATCGTCGAAGGGCATGAAAAACTTGCCGAGAATATCCGGACTATCCCGGCCGAAATCCACCAGCACGGCGTCGATGCCGTCCAGGCTCGTGCCCGACATCAGTCCGATATATTGCTCAGTCAAGTTTGGCTAAGTTGGTGTTGCGCAGCCGGTCTAAGCTTGCGATGAACTTGTCGGACAGCGCCTTGAATGCAACGCGGTTGGTGCCGCTGATTGGCTGTGCATTGGGAAGGGCTACGCTCATCGGGTCGTGCTGCAGTCCATTAACCCTGAATTCGTAATGCAAATGGGGGCCGGTCGCCAGGCCCGTCATGCCGACATAGCCGATCACATCGCCTTGCTTTACGCGTTCTCCCTGATGCAGCCCCTTGGCGAAACGCGAAAGATGCCCGTATACCGTGGAGAGGTTGCCCGCATGCTGCAGGATCACGACGTTGCCATAGCCGCTTTGCGTGCCTTTGAATGCAACCTGCCCATCCGCAGTTGCCTTGGCGGGCGTGCCCATGGGGGCTGCAAAGTCTACGCCCTTGTGTGCGCGCCACTTGTTCAGTATCGGATGGAAGCGTGCCATCGTAAAGCCTGAGCTGATGCGCGAAAAAGGGATGGGAGAGCGCAGGAAGGCTTTCCTTAGGCTCTTGCCTTCCGGGGTGTAATAATCGCTGTGCGTCGCGTCAGTCTGGAAGCGCACGGCGCGGTATGTCTGGCCGCGGTTGATGAATTCGGCGGCCTGGATCTGCCCTATTTTGACCAGAGCGCCATTACTGTAAGTAGTCTCATATACCACGGTGAATTTATCGCCGCGCCTCAAGTCATGGTGAAAATCGATGTCGCCATCGAAAATCTGTGTCAATTGATTGGCTGCTGTTTCAGGCAGGCCGGCCGCATCGGTGGCCGCATAAAGACTGCTCCTGATCTCGCCGGTGCGCACGAACAGGCGTTTTTCCAGCTGGGCTGCAACGGTCGTAGAACTGAAAGTGTTGCCCTGTTTCTTCACAAATACCTGGGCACCCTGATTGTCCAGATAGCTCAGGGAAATTAGTGCACCGTTCGCATCCGTCTCGGCCTGCACTTCATGGCCTACGGGCAATTGGCGAAACGGCTTGGCGTCAGGACTGTTGCGCAGGTAATTGCCGGCAGCGGAATCCTTGATGTTGAGTCGCAGCATCAGTTCCGCAACGGTATCGCCGGGTTGCACGCGTTCGGTATGCCAGAAAGAGGCTGTATTGGTTTCAACAGGTGCTGCAGAGGGAAGTGTAAGTTGTTCGATGGATATGTTGCCGCTATTAAGCCCGAGGCTGCCGGAGGGGGCGAGTCCGAAGGCGGTCAATACGCCAAGCAAGGGCATGGTGGACAGCGTGATGAACCAGCGCAATTTCTTTTTGCGCTCTTGGTTGAGCATGTTTTGCGTTAACATTAGGGTCTCCGTGAGCCGCCTCGGGTTTTTTTTGATCGGTATATAAGTCGCGTACTCTAGCAGAAACCGTGTATAACTTAAAGATTAAGCTGATAATTGGTAGGGAAAAGCCTAAATTGGCTTTTTTGATCCGACGGGCGGTATGAAAATGCGGATGAACGGCAATCTTTTGAACTGGAAAGACTAAAATGAAAGAAGTGACAGAAGCGCTTGAGATCATCAAGCGCGGCGCAGACGAGATTCTGATCGAGTCGGAACTGAAGCAGAAGCTAGCTCTGAGCCGTCCGTTGCGCATCAAGGCAGGCTTTGATCCCACCGCGCCTGATTTGCATCTGGGCCATACGGTTTTGCTAAACAAGATGCGCCAGTTTCAGGATTTGGGCCATCATGCCTTGTTTCTGATCGGCGACTTTACCGGCATGATAGGTGACCCGACAGGCAAGAACGCCACGCGTCCGCCTTTATCACGCGAGCAGGTACTTGAAAATGCGCAGTCCTACCGCGAGCAAGTTTTCAAGGTACTTGATCCCGAAAAGACCGAGATCGCATTCAATTCCGTTTGGATGGATAAATTCAGCGCGGTGGATCTGATAAGGCTAGCCGCAACCCATACCGTCGCGCAAATGCTGGAGCGCGACGATTTCGCAAAACGTTACAAGGGCAGCCAGCCGATCGCAATACATGAATTCATCTATCCGCTGGTGCAGGGTTACGATTCGGTTGCGTTGAAGGCGGATATCGAGCTGGGCGGTACAGACCAGAAGTTCAACCTGCTGATGGGGCGGGAGCTACAGAGGCATTTCGGCCAGCCTGCACAATGCATATTGACCATGCCGCTTTTGGAAGGGCTGGACGGGGTGAACAAGATGTCCAAGTCGCTGGGAAATTATGTGGGTATCACAGACAAGCCTCAGGACATGTTCGGCAAGCTGATGTCGATTTCGGATCAGCTCATGTGGCGCTATCTGGAGCTGCTGTCCTTCCGTTCTATGAGCGAAATCGCGAACTGGCGCGCCGAGGTCGATGGGGGGCGCAATCCGCGAGATATCAAGGTTTTGCTCGCCCAGGAAATCGTCGCGCGCTTTCACTCGCAAAAAGATGCCGAAGCCGCGCTTGAGGAATTTGAGGCGCGTTTTCGTCGCGGCGCGTTGCCTGAGGAGATGCCTGAGATCAGCGTGCAGGCCGCGGATGGCAGTATTGCGGTGCCGCAGTTGCTCAAATCGGCAAACTTGGTTGAAAGCACATCGGATGCGATGCGCATGATAGTCCAGGGTGCGGTCAAGCTTGACGGGGCGCGGGTGAACGACAAGGCGGATGTGGTCCTGGCTGGGCGAGTGGTGGTTGCGCAGGTGGGCAAGCGCAAGTTTGCAAGAATCACGGTGAACTGAGAAATTTACATGGATTTGAAATATGAGTTGTTATGCGGGATTGCTTTTGCTAGAATCGCGCCCTCAATTTTTTGGTAGAAGGTAGTTCGTAGATGACAACCGTACGTGTTAAAGAGAATGAGCCGTTTGAAGTTGCTATGCGCCGCTTCAAGCGTTCCGTGGAAAAGACCGGCCTGCTGACCGATTTGCGTGCGCGCGAATTTTACGAGAAGCCGACTGCGGAACGTAAGCGCAAGCTGGCAGCCGCAGTCAAGCGCCACTACAAGCGTTTGCGCAGCCAGACACTGCCGCCCAAGCTTTACTGAGCCGGCCTAGCAGGCGCATGAGCCTCAGGCAAAAAATCAGTGATGACATGAAAGCCGCGATGCGCGCCAAGGATACGGCGCGCCTCTCGGCTATCCGACTTTTGCTCGCGGCGATCAAACAGCGCGAGGTAGACGAGCGCATCGACCTCTCAGATTCTGACATCGTGACCATCATTGAGAAAATGAACAAGCAACGGCGCGATTCCATCAGCCAGTATGAAGCGGCTGCACGCCAAGACCTGGCGGATGTGGAAAAGTTCGAGATGAGCGTGCTGGCGGAATATATGCCAAGGCAGCTCAATGATGCCGAGCTTGCCGCCGCAGTAGATGAAGCCGTTTCTGCAGTGGGTGCGACAGGCCCGCAGGATATGGGTAAGGTTATGGGCTACATCAAGCCACGGCTTGCGGGCGTTGCCGACATGAGCCGTGTCTCGGCGTTGATCAAGGCGCGCTTATAAGTGCGCGTTTGTCGGTGGGCCGCGGTGGCCTGCCGGTTCCGGTGATGAGTGAATGATTCCAAGAAGTTTCATTCAGGATCTGCTCAACCGTCTGGACATCGTGGACGTGATAGAGCGCTATGTGCCACTGAAGAAAGCGGGCGGCAATTATGTCGCATGTTGTCCGTTCCACAACGAAAAGTCCCCTTCTTTCACCGTCAGTCAGGCTAAGCAGTTCTATCATTGCTTCGGATGTGGCGTGCATGGCACTGCCATCAGCTTCGTGATGGAGCATCTGGGGCTGGGTTTTGTCGAGGCTGTCGAGGAGCTTGCGAGAAGCGTTGGCATTGAAGTGCCGCAGGAGCGCGCGAATGAGACTTTTCACAGGGTGGCACCTGACCTGTACGAGGTGATGCAGGTTGCAACGCGCTATTACCGTGAGCAGCTTAAGCTGTCGAAACGGGCTATCGAGTACCTCAAGGGGAGGGGATTGAGCGGCGAGATAGCAGCGAAATACGCGATAGGTTATGCGCCAGACGGGTGGCAGAACTTGTCCGGCGCCTTTCCGGATTATCATGGCGCAGCACTCGTGGAGACGGGTCTTGTGATCAGTGGGGATGGGGGTAAGCGATATGACAGGTTCCGCGACCGCATCATGTTCCCCATCATCAACGTGCGCAATCAGGTCATCGGTTTTGGCGGGCGGGTGCTGGACAAGGGCGAGCCAAAATACCTTAATTCCCCCGAGACGCCGCTGTTTGAAAAGGGTCATGAACTGTACGGGCTGTTCCAGGCGCAAAAAGCCATAAGAGCCGGGCAGCGAGTGCTGGTCGTGGAAGGCTATATGGATGTGGTGGCACTCGCGCAGCACGGCGTCGATTATGCGGTCGCCACGCTGGGCACGGCGACTACGCCCTATCACATGCAGAAGCTGTTGCGCATTGC
Source organism: Pseudomonadota bacterium (assembly GCA_021787435.1). GTDB lineage: Bacteria > Pseudomonadota > Gammaproteobacteria > Burkholderiales > Gallionellaceae > Gallionella. The sequence goes on from JAJYLY010000024.1 coordinate 27,305, forward strand.
CGGACAGATTGTGTTCTGTTTCGATGGCGACAAGGCGGGGCAGAAGGCTGCCTGGCGCGCGCTCGAAAATGCATTACCGAATCTGCAGGACGGCAAGCTTGTGAGCTTCCTGTTTTTGCCGGTCGAGCATGATCCGGACAGTTATGTGCGCGAATTCGGAAAAGCCGCTTTTGAGCGCGAGCTGAATCAGTCCATGCCCTTGTCCGAATATCTGCTGCGCGAAATCAGCAAAGACCTGGACATGAAAAGTCAGGAGGGGAAAAACCAGCTGTTGCACCGCGCCCGTCCGCTGCTATCCGCGGTCGCTTCTCCGGTAGCCTCGCTGCTGTTGCGCAAGGAAGTTGCAGCTCTTGCAGGCATCAGCCAGGCGGAGCTCGAGGCGCTCTTCGAGATCAAGCCGGTTGCGCATGCGCCGCGCCCTGCCTTGAAAAAGGCAATGCGAACCCCATTTCCGGTTCAGCGCCTGCTACTGCAATGCCTGATTGCAAAGCCTGAGCTGGGAAAGATGATGCCGGCTGACTGGCGCGGCGAGGGTGCGGATGGGGAAGCGATAGCCGCCGTATTGTCCGCGCTGCTTGAGGCGGACTTCGTGATGAGCAGTCCCGCGCTGATGCAGATGTTTGAAGGAACGATGCATGCTAAGGCATTGTCTCAGGCCGAAACGGACATGCTGGATTGGGGTGATTCATTCGATGTCGATGCTGAATTCTCGGGGCTCGTCAGCCGGATTGACGAGGTGCAAAGACGAGAACAGTTTCTGGCGCTGCAGGGTAAGTCGGCGCAGGGTGGCTTATCCTGCCTGAGTCCCGAGGAGCGTGAGCAGTATCTGCGCTTGTTGCAACGTTAGCCCCTTTGATGGGATAGAAAAGATTTGGCGTATTCAGGTATAATGATTCGCTTTTCCATGACCCTTGCAGGTCTTACGCAACTGGAAACATGATTATGGCAACAATTAAAAAGAGTAAGAAAAAACTGGAAAAGGCAGAGGACATCATTGAACTGCCTTTGGCCGATATGCAGCAGGACATCGAGGCCAGACGCACCAGTCTGAAGGCGCTGATCGTGCTGGGCAAGGAGCGCGGCTACCTGACTTACGCCGAGATCAATGACCATTTGCCCGACATGCTCGAGGTGGAGCAGATCGAGAGTGTGGCCAGCATGATCAACGACATGGGCATCCGTGTGTGCGATGTCGCGCCCGATGCGGAAGCGCTGATCATGACCGATGCCGCGCCCACTGTAGCGGACGACGATGCTGCAGAAGAGGCGGAGGCTGCACTGTCGACGGTGGATTCTGAGTTCGGCCGTACGACGGACCCTGTGCGCATGTACATGCGCGAAATGGGCACGGTCGATCTTCTGACGCGCGAGAAGGAAATTGAGATTGCCAAGCGTATCGAAGAAGGTCAGCGCAACATGATACAGGCGATTTCGGCCTGCCCCGTGACGATCGCGGAAATTTTAGCACTGGCAGCTAAAATCGAGAGTGATGAGATTCGTGTCAACGAATTAATCGACGGTTTCGTGGAAGTCGAGTTGGAGGACGAGTCCGGGCTTGGCGGCGGTGAGGATCAGGATCAGGAAGGCGAAGACGAAGGCGACGAGTCATCCGAAGACGCAGAGGCGGGCGCGGAAGATGAGGAAGGCGACGAGGATGAAGAGGCGCTTGCCGCCGCAACGGCCGCGGCAGCCGCGGCAGATCTTGCTCAGTTGAAGGTAGACGCACTGTCGCGCTTTGCGGTGATCGCGGATCTCTTCAACAAGATGGGCCGCGCCTATGAAAAGCACGGTTACTTGAGTAAGCAATACAACACTTACCAGGCCGGTATCACCGAAGAGTTGATGGCTTTCCGTTTCACGGCCAAGCAGGTGGAAGCGTTGTGCAATACCATGCGTGGGCTGGTTGATGAGATACGCAATAATGAGCGCGGTATACAGGAAATCTGCGTGACTAAGAGCAAGATGCCGCGTGCGCACTTCATCAAGGGCTTTATCGGCCATGAAGTCGACATGAACTGGTTGGCGCAGGAAATCAAGGGGAACAAGCCTTACAGCGAATTGTTGCAGCGCTACCAGCATGCGATCATAGAGAAGCAGCAGAATCTCATCAACATGCAAAAGCGAGTCGGCCTGCCGATCAGCGACCTGAAGGAGATCAACCGTCGCATGACCAATGGCGAGGCGCGTTCGCATCGCGCCAAGCGCGACATGATAGAGGCCAATCTGCGTCTGGTGATCTCCATCGCGAAGAAATACACCAACCGCGGCCTGCAGTTCCTAGACCTGATCCAGGAAGGCAATATCGGGCTGATGAAAGCAGTCGACAAGTTCGAATACCGCCGCGGCTACAAGTTCTCTACCTATGCGACATGGTGGATACGCCAGGCGATCACGCGCTCCATCGCCGACCAGGCGCGCACCATCCGCATCCCGGTGCACATGATAGAGACCATCAACAAGATGAACCGCATCTCGCGCCAGATCCTGCAGGAGACCGGGCAGGAGGCGGATGCCGCAACGCTGGCCGCGAAGATGGAAATGTCCGAGGACAAGATACACAAGATACTGAAAATCGCGAAGGAGCCTATCTCAATGGAAACGCCGGTCGGCGACGACGACGATTCGCATCTGGGCGACTTTATCGAGGACTCAAACACCACTGTGCCGGTCGATGCAGCCGTTTACGAGAGCCTGCGCAGCGCAACTTCTGATATACTTGATAGCTTGACGCAGCGTGAGGCGAAGGTGCTGCGCATGCGTTTCGGCATCGAGATGAACACCGACCACACGTTGGAAGAAGTTGGCAAGCAGTTTGACGTGACGCGTGAGCGCATCCGTCAGATCGAGGCCAAGGCGCTGCGCAAGCTGCGCCATCCGTCACGTTCAGAGAAGCTCAAGAGTTTCCTCGACAGCGAAGGTTGAAAGTTTCGGGCCCTTAGCTCAGTTGGTTAGAGCAGAGGACTCATAATCCTTTGGTCCGCGGTTCAAGTCCGCGAGGGCCCACCAACTTAAAGCAAACCCCTGCTAGAAATAGTGGGGGTTTTGTTTTGAGGGTATGGAAATGTGCTTGCTGTTTGGACAATAAACAGCGCAGGTAACCTTTAAGTGCCAAACAATTCGTTGATTTCCAGCACTTCTTGCTTCGTTACGCGCATCGTGAACACGGTTTACGCAATGATGAACAGGTTTTACACATACATGGACGCCCACTTTTGCCAAGCTTTCAATCGGCAATTTTGAGAAGGTAAAGATTGCAGCCATACATTCGGACTTTGTGTGAAGCGCAATGCTTCTGTCCCTGATGGAATACGCTGAT
>JAJYLY010000025.1 GCA_021787435.1 Pseudomonadota bacterium
GGCAATGAACAGACTGAATAACCGACCCAGAAAAAAGCTTGAATACAAAACACCCAGTCAGGTATTCTTCAAGTCAGGCGTTGCACTTCAAACTTGAACTCGCGATGTGAGGGAAGTGAACCATGAAATTTGTATCTCTGAAGCATGTTGTTGTGCTGGGTTTTGTAACGCTGCTCTCAGCCTGCGGAGGTGGAGGAGGCAGCAGCACCGTAGCGGCAGCAACCGTGCCGTTCGGGATCAAGCAGATGGGTGTCGCAGGGAAATTGACCAGCGGTGACGCTACAGCAACCGACGCCAGCGGCAATGTCTATGTGACAGGCAGAACCTATGGCGGCCTCGATGGCAACACGCTGACGGGTATTTCAGACTTTTTCCTGACCAAGTACACGGCAAACGGCAACAAACTCTACACAAGACAGATGGGCGTTTCAGGAGCGGATACCTATGCCACGGGAGTTGCGACCGACGCCAGCGGCAGTGTCTATGTGACAGGTGGCACCACTGGCGGCCTCGATGGCAACACGCTGGCGGGTACTGGGGACATTTTCCTGACCAAGTATATGGCAAACGGCAGCAAGCTCTACACAAGACAGATGGGCGTGGCAGGAGCGGGTGCCTATGCTGCGGGGGTTGCGACCGACGCCAGCGGCAATGTTTATGTGACAGGCCAAACCACTGGCGGTCTCGATGGCAACATGCAGACGGGTATTACGGACTTTTTTCTCACTAAATTCAGTTCAGGGGGAATTAAGCAGTACACCAGACAGATGGGAGCGGCGGGAGCACTTACGCAGGCACGGTCCGTTGCGACGGACGCTATCGGAAATGTCTATGTTGCAGGTTCGACTCAAGGCAGTCTGGACGGCAACACGCTGACGGGTACTACGGACTTTTTCCTGACCAAGTACGATGTGAGCGGCAACAAGATATATACAAAACAGGTCGGTTTGACTAACCTGGTTGTCTCGGCATTTTCTGTCACGACCGATGCCAACAACAATGTCTATGTCTCAGGCTGGACATCTGGCGGTCTGAACGGCAACACGCAGGCAGGCTTGCAGGATTTCTTTCTCATCAAGTACGATGTGAATGGCTACATGATCAAAACAAAACAGATGGGCGTGGCAGGATACAGTACCGTGGCATTTTCTGTCGCGACCGATGCCAACAACAATGTCTATGTCTCAGGCTATACTGACGGCGGTCTGGACGGCAACACGCTGACAGGCTTGCAGGATTTCTTTCTCACCAAGTACGATGCAAACGGCAACAAGCTCTACACAAGACAGATGGGAGTGACAGGATACAATACCAATGTTGGCGGTGTCGCGACCGATAAGGGCAGCAATGTCTATGTTGCAGGCACGGTTGACGGCGGCCTTGGCGGCAACACCTTGACCGGATTATCAGATTTCTTCCTCGCGAAATACAACAGTTTCGGCGTGCTGCAATAATTCTATACCAGACGCTTAATCAGATATTCTTCAAATCAGGCGTTGCACTTCATGCTTGAATCCGCGTATGTTAATTTGTGGTTTGTCTGTACTTAGATTCATGTTTAGCCTTCAGAAAGCGGAGGCTGCACAATAACACCAAATTATTTTAGCGATAAGATGGTAAATTCCTGTTATAAGCGAGATTTTTCCTATATAGAAACTTGATCCAATGGTATTTTCATCATTTGCCTTTCCAAAAGTAACGTGGCGGATTCAAGTTTGAAGACTATTTTCCGGGGGAACCTCAAATACTAGATTCGGCTATAGCTCTTTGGGCTTTTTTTCTACTCACATGGAGAGTATGAGCTGCCTGTTGGAATTGACCTTTGATAGTATCCTTCCGAATTCAGTGAACCCTTTTTGAGTATGTAGCCAAGATGCCGAGATCGTAAATTTTCGCTCCCTCGATGGATATTGCTACAATTGAATTGCGCTAATCGGTATGAAGCAGAGATTAATCGAAAGTATAATCGTTGCATGAGGTCTTTGATTCGAGGGTTTGAATCGGGGGGGTAAATAAGCCAGCCTTTAGTAGTTTTTCAAAAAGATTGGTTTTATACAATTTGAGGCTTAAAAAAGCGTAAGTGTTTTTTAACTAGTTGATATATATGGATGTGGAGTGACAAGTACAATTATCTATTAACAGGTTTAATTGTCCAGTGACACATTCAATTGTCCATTCGCAATAAAAAAGGGAGCATGGCATGTCGGTAAATAAAGTCATTTTGATCGGTCGTTTGGGCAAGGATCCGGAAACCCGCTACATGCCTAATGGTGAAGCGGTCACTAACGCGACACTGGCGACTTCCGAAAACTGGAAGGATAAGAGCGGCGTCAAGCAGGAAAAAACTGAATGGCATAATCTGGTTTTCTACCGTCGCCTAGCCGAGATAGCCGGCGAATATCTGAAGAAGGGTTCCATGGTTTACGTCGAAGGCAAGCTGCAGACCCGCAAGTGGCAAGACAAGGAAGGGCGTGACCGCTATACCACCGAGATTATCGCTGACCAGATGCAGATGCTGGGCGGAAAGTCGACAGGCGGCAACTATGAAGTGGTTGAGGAGCAGCAATCCGCGCCGCAGCGTTCAGCACCCGCAAGATCAGCACCCGAATCGGCTTCCCAAGGCCGCAGCTTCGACAATTTCGACGACGACATCCCATTTTAGCAGCTACCTATAGTCATTATGTAAATATAACCAAATCTATCCATGTATAGATTGGGTTTTTTATTATTTACATGTTTCTCATGCTCTGCTACAATCTCGTCATATGATATACCTTTAAAAAGGTAAATAATGTCGAGTCACTACAGAGTAACAACCATCGTCATGTCATCGGGTGAACGCCTGCCCATGCTTCTGGGGGCGGATGGCTTGCCCATGTTTGAGCCAACGGTCTTTGCGTTGTCTGAGATACGTGCAAGGAATCGTGCGTCCAACACCATCGAAAGTTACCTGCGGTCAGTGATGGTCCTGTTGCGGTTCCTCGGATTGAGAAAGATTGATCTTCAAGTCAGGCTGGATGAAGGCCGCCTGTTATCCCTTGGTGAAATAGAGGAGTTAACCCGAATTTGCCGTCTGCCTATGGAGCTGATTCAAGCAATGCGTGACGATGCAGAGAGCTCGTCGATGAAGGTTGCTCCAGTCGTTTCGCTGGAGAAGCTCAGGATGCGATCATCTGGGATGTTTGATTCGGAGGTTAGTCCGGCAGCGGCGGCAACAAGGCTCAGGAACATCCGCGATTACATAAAATGGCTTGGTTTAAATCGCATGTCTCGGCATGGGGTTAATGTCTCGCTTAGGAGTTCCTTGGCGTCATCAGTTCAGCAGATCGTTGATGCTATAGATGCTCGCCTACCTTCAGATGGACATTATTTGATTGAGCAGCGCGAGGGATTAGCGCAGGAAGTGGTCAATCTTATTCTGAAGGTTGTTGAGCCGCAGTCAGCTAATAACCCGTGGCACGATGAACATTGTCGGTATCGCAATGAACTAATTATTCTGTGGCTGTTGTACCTAGGACTGCGCAAGGGTGAGTTGCTCAACATTCGTATCAGCGATATCGACTTCAGGCAAAGTACCGTGACTGTTGCGCGTCGTGCAGATGACATCTCAGATCCAAGAAAGAATCAGCCAAAGGTAAAAACGCGTGGAAGAGAAATACCACTATCCACCGAGTTGCTCGACAAGACCAACGCTTACATCATGAATCAACGTTCAGGCATTCGTGGTGCGAGAAAACATGACTTCCTCTTTGTCTCTGAAGATAAGGGCCAGCCAATGTCGGTTCCGTCTTTGGCTAAGCTATTCAATGTGCTGCGCAGCAAATGTCCGGACCTGCCAAGAAATATCTTTCCGCATATTTTTCGACATACTTGGAATGATCGATTTTCCGAGGAAATGGATGCCAAAAGAGTCGGGGCTGAGACAGAAAAGAAGACGCGCTCGTTTCTGATGGGCTGGTCTGAAACATCCGGTACTGCGGCGACATATACGCGGCGACATATAAAAAAGAAGGCGGCGAAGGCATCCCTAAAATTACAGGAAGGTTTGATGAGCATGGAGAAAAAAGATGAATAAGCTATTGCTGGTTCAGTCTGACTTGAATGATCTCCATGGATTGCCAGAGGAAGTCAAAACGCTCAACGGAGCAAGGTTTGATCCGCGACCAGATAAGTGGTCGTACCGTGATAGCTCAACAACCGTGAAGTTGGACTTTGGTCGGCTGAGCGCATCGGCAGATTTCATTCAGTCAGCAAAAAAAGCACTGGTATGGTATGCAGAAAATAAGTCCTAAAAGCATATGATGAATATGTTCGAGCGATTCGTTCATTTGTCTAAAAGCATGAGGTTGGACGGGCGTGCGATTTCTCAAGTTACAAGTAATGATTTGCTGAACTACAAAGCATCATTGTCAGAAGCCACTTCTTGGTACCTTGGAAATCTATCTGGATTTCTTCAAAAGTGGTACAGCCTTGGCCTGCCAGGCATTACCGATGATGCTATTGCGCTTCTTAAGCAGTTGCGCATCAAGGGGAATCGAAAGGGCGAAGCGGTTCTTACTATGGACCCAGAAAATGGCCCTTATACAGACATTGAACTGGGGGCTATCCGTTCTGCTCTTGATGAGGCTTATGAGAGTGACGAAATATTGCTTGGCGACTACCTTTTGGTATGGCTATTCATGGCTCTTGGTCAACGTCCGATTCAGTACGCGGCACTAAAGGTGTGCGATGTCGGAATGGAGGAGACGAAAGACGGAACGACAATGTATACCCTGCGAGTGCCCAGGGCCAAGCAGCGTGGCAGGCTTTCTCGTGAACTATCAAGTCAACGGGTCCTGATTCCTCAAATCGGAGAAAAGCTTGTCCAGTATGCCAATGAGGTGCGTTCAGACTTCTCAGCCATACTTGCAGATTCTGGACAAGCACCCTTGTTTCCAGCCAAAAGCTCCCGTCAAAACGAGCCGGTTGGCTTTGAACATCACAGGACGTCAGCATCACTGGCTTCAACGTTAGAAGGCGTATTGAACAAGCTGAATGTTTTGTCGGAACGTACTGGCGAACAGATCCATATTACCGCAACAAGGTTTAGGCGTACGGTTGGGACACGGGCTGCCGAAGAGGGGCATGGCGAACTCGTAATCGCAGAATTACTGGATCATACGGATACCCAGAATGTGGGGGTTTATGTTCAAGCCACCCCGGAGATCGTCAAACGCATCGATAAGGCAGTGGCTATGCATATGGCTCCGCTTGCACAGGCTTTCGCGGGCGTTATCATCAGTGACGAGTCAGAGGCAACCAGAAAGAATGACCCAACAAGTCGCATCTGCAATCCAAAGTTCGAGCCATCGATGAAGCCTATGGGGAATTGCGGAAAACATGGTTTTTGCGATTCACTAGCTCCGATTGCATGTTACACCTGCCGTAGTTTTGAGCCTTGGCTTGATGGTCCCCATGAGGCGGTTCTCAACCATCTCATAGCTGAGCGTGATCGGTTGATGGCCGGAAGCGATGCGCGTATTGCTTCGATTAACGACAGGACAATTCTGGCTGTTGCCGAAGTGGTGCGGCGTTGTGAGGAAATAAGGAGAGAGGTTCAGGAGAGTCTAAATGCCTGACTTGATTTTATTCAGGCCAAAGGCCGAACTGGACGCGGCGGGGAATCTGCAAGGTTTCATTGATTCCTGCCGCAATGATCTGACCATATTTGGTGTCGACTTGCCCTTTGATGAGAATTCATGGGATGTGACGGGCTGGGTCGAGCTTAAAGGGCGCGGAGGCAATCGCCATAGACTGCTATTTGGCAATCTAGCGACAGCGGTGGCAAACAATAAGAGTCCTGAACCTATGGGAGAACCCTTTCTTTCATTTGCAAAAGGCTACTGCCGATACATGCACGGATATCGTCCGACCAAGGCTACTGCGTTCAGGTTGGCGGCACTTAGGGTTTTAGAGGCAGCGCTCGTCGAAATGGCGGGGGAAGCAAATCCCATCTTGACGGATGCTTCAGTCCTCAATCGTGCTGCCCAGCTTGTCGCTGATAAGTATTTAGATGCTGCTGCCTACAGGATTGGTGGTCAGCTTGAGATGCTTGCCACGTTCATGTCCGAGCATAAGCTGACCGCTGTTCCTGTGAATTGGCACAGCCATATCAAACGACCTGGGGATACGGCCAGGGTAGGCAAGGAATTCGATGAGCATCGCAAGAAAAAGATGCCATCGCAAGCGGCTTTAGATGCACTGCCTCAGGTGTATCGAATGGCGACTGAGCCGGTTGATGTGATCGTTAGTTCAGTGGCGGCAATATTGTGCGCATCCCCTGATCGCATTAGCGAGGTTTTAACGCTTTCCATTGATTGCGAGGTATGGCAAAAGGATCGACATACTGGTAAGGACGTATATGGATTACGGTGGTGGCCTGCCAAAGGTGCGGATCCGATGGTCAAATGGATAATTCCATCGATGGTTGGGGTTGTGCAGGAGGCCATTCGCAAGATAAGGAAGGTGACTGATGAAGCCAGAAAAGTAGCCAAATGGTACGAAGATCATCCAGGCGAACTCTATTTGGAAAAGGATATTGAGCATTTTCGTGATCAAGAGCGTCTGTCATTGCATGAGCTGGCAGATGTAATCGGCCTTGCTGATCGCGGTTCAGCAAAAGCATGGTGTAAGTCATTCAAAGTAAAAGTTACTATGGAGCGAGGGGGCGGCATGGTGAGGTTCGGCGATGTTCAGAATACCGTAACCTCAATGTTGCCCAAAGGATTTCCGATACTTAATCAGACGAATGGTCTGAAATACAGCGAGGCTTTGTTTGTCATTCGAAGTAATGAACTCCATCAACATCAAGGTACTTACAAATGTGTGCTGGAAACTGTTTCCATCAATCAAATTAATGATGGCCTTGGTTCTCGAGTTGAGCATGGTTGCGCCTCTACCTTTTCAAGGTTTGGATTTACTGAGCCAGATGGACGTCCGATCAAAGTAACTACACATCAATTCAGGCATTACCTGAATACGCTTGCTCAGTCTGGCGGTATGAGCCAACTCGATATTGCAAAATGGTCTGGTCGAAAAGATATTCGCCAGAATGCTGCATATGATCATGTCACGCCTGGCCAAATGGTTCAGAAGATCAGGGACGCGATTGGGGATGACGGCACCGTATTCGGCCCTATAGCCGAGCTATCAAAGAAGACGCTTATTCCCAGGGATGAATTCGCACGATTAGTTGTGCCTACTGCGCACACGACAGATTTCGGATATTGCATCCATGACTATACGATGTCGCCCTGTCAGTTACACAGGGACTGTATTCATTGTTCAGACCTAATTTGCGTCAAAGGTGATGAAGAGAAGGAGCGTCGATTACGTCAGCAGCTTGAGGAGGCGCGAGATCTATTGCGCCGGGCAGAGGAGGCCTCAAAAGATGGCTATTACGGCAGTGATCGTTGGTTGGAACACCACTCGTCAACCGTGGAGCGATTGTCGCAGCTCTGTTCCATCATAGAAGACACTAAAGTGCCGACTGGCTCTGTAATCCAATTGGCCTCTCCAAAAGCACCTGCAAGTCGAATTGCTGAAAACAAAAAATTGCGGAACATTAGGGGAAGTCTTCCTGATTTGGAGTTCCCGGATGTTCCATTTTGAGAGGAAAAGCTGACATGGCACAGAAAAGAGCCAAAAACCTTGATGATGCAGGCATAAAGCAAATCGTTGAAATTCTCGATGGCTGGTCTGGAAAATTAACCTGGGAGCTTTTGATCGATGCCATCGCACTACGCATGCATTGTCGATATACTCGCCAAACTTTGCATAAGCACGAACGTATTTACAATGCCTTTGAGCTTCGCAAGAAAGGCATTGCCGATGGTGACGGGGAAATACGAACGGTTCGCTCGCCTGAATTGCAAAAGGGATTGGAGCGAATAGCAAGATTGGAAGTTGAGAACAGGCGTTTAGAGTCGGAAAACGAGAAGCTCTTAGAGCAATTTGCTCGCTGGGCATATAACGCACATACGAGAGGGCTGGATAGTAATTTCCTTAATCAGCCGCTTCCATCGGTAAATCGTGGGCAAGCGAAGAAGAAGTGACATCCTTCTGATTGGCTATATCAGACCTGCTGCGGTTACTATGCTCTGCTAGGGAAGAAATAACAATGACTACTAATATGAACAAACCCATAGAGCTGATTAACCAGCCAACAGCGGCTGAAACACCAAAGGCAAGTGACACCACCCTTGCAGCTTTTATCTGGAAGAATGCAGAAGATCTATGGGGTGACTTTAATAAAAGGAATAAGAATGTCGGCTGAAGCAAAATTAAGCATTGTCCCTGCAATTGAGGGTGAAGATGTTTCCGGAAGGCGCCCCAGCGAAGTTATCTCTGAGAGAAAATCTAAAGAGCTTGTTATTGCATTTGCTGGACCAATTGGTTCTGGGATTCAGGTGGTTAAAGAACGTATATCGGATATGCTTGCTGCATCTGGCTACGAAGTGCATCAGATTAAAATTAGTGATTACTTAAAGCAGTGTATTTCTAAAAAGCTTATCTTTATTACAGGGGAGGCCGCCGATAGAGGGGCTGAGAGATACATTCAAATGCAGGATGCTGGAAATGCACTGAGAAGCGTACAGCCTGATATTTTGGCTGAGTATGCAATTCAGAGAGTTGCTGAAATCAGAACCGAAAAAATAGGAACAGAAGCTGATGATGTTACTGATTTTGTTCCAGAGAGAGTTGCTTACTTAATTGATCAATTAAAACATCCTGAAGAAGTTGCATTATTACGAGCTGTATATGGAAACCTTTTTTATTTATTTGGTGTTCTAAGTATTACCCCTCGTCGGGAAAGTCGACTGTTATCGGAAGGAGTGGAGCCGAAGAGAATTTCCGAGTTGATTGAAAGAGATCGAAAACAGCGGGAGAAAAATGGACAGCAATTAGATAAAGCCCTTCAGTTAGCGGATTTCTTTATCCGAAATGATCATAGTAATGCTGAAGCTATAGATTTTCAGATTAAACGATTTATTGATCTAATCCATGGAGCTAATGGCTTATCCCCAACAAAAGAAGAATATGGGATGTACGTGGCGTATGCTGCAGGATTAAGGTCGGCCTGCCTTTCTAGGCAGGTAGGTGCATCCATAATGGGCATGGATGGAACTATTATTTCAACCGGTCGAAATGATGTTCCCAAACCTGGTGGTGGACTTTATGGGCCGGAAAGCGGAACGAATGATGCTCGATGTGTAAAGTTAGAGGCTGGTATTTGTCACAATGATGATTATAAAAGAAGATTGCTTCAAGATATTAAGGGAGTGCTCAGTTCACAGCTTGGACAACACTTTTCAGAGTTGTCTGAAAAAGAAAAAAGCTATGAGAGTACTTTGAAGGAAATTAATGTAGAGGAATTATCAAGTCGAATTGCAGAAGTGGCTTATGAGGAAACCCGACTAAGTGGACTGATAGAATTTTCACGATCCATTCATGCTGAGATGGATGCGATTGTTTCTCTTGCATTGAAGGGGAGCGGGAGTACTAAAGACGGTACATTATTTACATATACTTTCCCTTGCCATAACTGTGCAAGACACATAGTGGCTGCAGGTATAAAAACTGTTTATTACCTTGAGCCATATGAAAAAAGTTTAGCGTTAAATTTGCACTCTGATGCCATTGCTATTGATGGGGTTAGTGCGGCTGCTGAAGGTGGGGCTGCAAGTGATCAAAAGGTTAGGTTTCTGCATTTCGAAGGGGTGGCGCCACGACAGTATCTCAATATGTTTTCACCTTCAGGGGAAAGGAAAGACAAGTTGGGTAAAGCGGTCAAAATCAATATACGTGACGCTGAAAAGAAAGTTCCTGAGTACTTGGATGATTACAGGCAGTATGAATTGAAAGTAGTACAACATTTGAATAAAGTAATTGAGGGATTAGAAGTGAAGGGGTTGTAGTCAAGAGTTTATTAATTTAAACTACACTCGTAGGAGGTGATGATGAAAAAAATAATGGATAATGGCGAGCAAATGTCTTTGGATTTCGATAGCGCAGTAGTTCGTATTGAGCATGAGGGATCAAATAAATCCAAAGTAGTAAATTTTAGTTCTTTTGTCCATTTGCGAATGCCACAAGAAAAATCTCCACCTGTCCTAGATCGCCTCCTTCAGGAAGCACAAAAGTTGCGTTGGTAAATACTAAAAAAGGCCTAATAAGGCCTTTTTTGTTTTTGGGAGTGTTAGATATTTAATCAAGGTGGACGGAGAACCCTTCCTGTAGAAGTGGTTAAGTAACAGGCTTTAGATCCGTTACTACGATATAGCCAGCTTTTCGCTGGCTCCAGGTATTATTAAGTGCTGGCAGATAAATGTGTTGTTCTGTATTAGGCTAGTTTTTTAAAGGGTAAAGTAGGATAATATATATCAAGTTAAGACATGGATTTTGAAGTAATTTTTTGTATAAACTTCATTATTATTGTTAATAAGAAAATCTAAAAATGAGCGATTGTTTACATATTTAGATTTTTAAAATACCTAATTATCTGCTTCGCTATATCTGCATTGAAGATTTTGTTTGTTTGCGCCTTATATGGTATACAGAACCGTTTTGAGGTGTACCTAGAGTGGAATTGTAAATTAAGCCCCCTATGCCTTTTGGTGTAGGGGGTTTTTGCAATGTCGGCACATCGGGCTTAAAATCAGGCGAGCTCAAATCAGGCTGGAGATACATGTCATGCAGAACTTTCACAAGCTGGTGGAAGACATACAGAATAACTGCGACATCACCGATGCGCGCTATGCGCGCAACATGACAATGTGCATATATCTGCTGGAGATGCGACAGTATTACCGTTGGGAACACGATATACCATTTTTTGAGAACCCACCCAAGAGCGAGCTGGGAAGCTGGCTGGTCAAACGCGAGCAATACTGGGACGAAGTCGAGGATGCGCCGTATACCGAACTGCATATCGGCGAGGATGTGAAGAATCCCTTCGAGATTGATGACATCAACCGTCTCCTGAATCCGCAAGGCTATGTATACAGTGCAGGATTCGGCCGCTTCAGCAAGCCGCACTTTTTTCTCGGGCAGCTCTTGAGAAAAGAACAGCGCGACGGATTCACCATCCTGGTTTCAGGCTGCGAATATGCGCGCGATCTGATCGCGCCGCCTGCGGCATTGCAGAAACGGACCATTTATCTGAGGCGCGAGGCGGTCAAGCGCATGATATGGGAGAAGTTCGAGGAGTGGCGCTGGAGCCGGCGCGACAAGACACAGTCAGGCGCATTCTCCTATTATGATTTTGAAGCAAACCCGGATGCCGCGCTGGAAACGATGACGGATGCCGAGAGCGAGGCGATGATCCTGCACGAGCTTGGCGAAGGACAGGCAGGAGAACTGCTGGGACAGGCGTGGGAAGAAATGCTGTCCGAGGTATCGTCGCGCAGAGCGGAGATTATTGCGCGGGCGGTGCGCGATCATCTGGCTGATTGCCTATCAACCTTGCCAAAACTGATCGAAAACGAGGTATGGTGTTCGTTGGATTTCTATTTCATCAACCTTGAAGGCATGCGCCGGGCGCTATTCCCGTCGATGCTGTCGGCCTACCGAAGCTGGCGTGAATCGGGGCAGATTGAGCCGCTGGCCGAAGCTGTAAGGCTGGGCAAGGCGCATTGGCTGGCAACGGCGCGTTCCATGCTGGAGATATTTGAACAGGAAGGCGCCTCGGCGCTGGAAGAACGGCTGTCCGAAGAAAAACTGGCGTTGTAGCTGCCTTTATTCTGGCTTGTGAAAATTGATCACGTTGGATTTTTGCGGCTGATCCGTGTAGTAAGGCTTCTCGTTCCTGTTGAGCCCCAAGGCATCAGCCAGTTCCGCCTCGCGTTCGGAAATGATGCCAAAGCAATCGCGTATTTCCTGTATGGTGGTCTCGGACAGGACGGAAGGCTTGCCGAAGCCTGTTGCGGTATCTTTGGCGACACTTGCCAGCACCTTGCGCATCGTGCGCAGGATATGCTGTTCTTTGGAAAGGTTTTCAGTATTCATGATGTTTGAATGGATGGGTTGAAAAAAGCATACCTTTTAAGCTTACTTGAAAACAAATATTTAGCAATACGCTTACGGCGTTTTTTTGGCGCCCGAAAAACCCTGCTGACGCCATGCCTCATATACTGCGACAGCCACGGTGTTGGAAAGGTTTAGGCTGCGGTTGTCAGGCAGCATGGGGAGTCTTACGCGCTGTTGCGCATTGAACAGGTCGAGCACTTCTTGAGGCAGGCCGCGGCTCTCAGGGCCGAAGAGAAAGGCATCCCCTGCCTGATAACATACTTCATGGAATGGCTGTGACCCTTTGGTGGTGAAGGCGAATATGCGTTGCGGATCGAATGAAGAGAGGCAATCCATAAGTTCGTCATGGACGCGCAGTTTTGCAAACTCGTGATAATCAAGACCAGCGCGCAGCAACTGCTTGTCTTCCAGCATAAATCCAAGCGGCCTGACCAGATGTAGCTGGCTGCCGGTGTTGGCGCACAGACGGATGATGTTGCCGGTGTTGGGCGGGATTTCCGGCTGGTAGAGGATCACATGAAACATGGTGGTGAGGTTGAAATCCAAAGTGGCCGATTATCGCGCGTTCTGCAAAGATTTGCTGCGCGTTGTCATGTCGTTCTTGCGACCACCTGGGCGCTGATATCGGTTGCTCCGCATTTTCTGACCGCTTCTGCCAGCGCATTCATGGTGGTTAGCCGGAAAGCTGTAGCCGAACAGTGCAACGGGTGCGGGAAAATGCGGGTCGTTTTTTCAGGTATTGGCCGCACACTTCGTGCGCTGGCATCGTCCTGGAACAGATCGGACATGCGGGGTGTTGTGATAGTAGGACATCGCAACATCGCAAGCCTTGCACCAGATGCCGTGATGGCTCATGTTGCCGCACAGCACACAAGGCTGGGCGGGAAGATTAAATTTTGAGCTGATATTCAGCATTGTGCGATCAAAAATTGACAAGGCTGGTCTCTTTCCGCGATGATGCGCCGCTGTCTATCATACTCGCTAAACATGAACGTCCAGACGATTGCATTTCATCAACCCGCAAAAAAAACCGATACCCCGCAGCGCATTGGAGTGGATGAGGTGGAGGCGCTGTTCAGGCTGCCCTTTTCCGATCTGCTGTATCGCGCGCAACAGGTGCACCGTGAGCATTTCGACCCCAATCAGGTGCAGCTCTCTACCTTGCTTTCCATCAAGACCGGCGGATGTTCCGAAGACTGTGGCTATTGCCCGCAGTCAGCGTTTCATTCCACGGGCGTGGAAAACAGCAAGATGCTGCAGCTCGATGAGGTGTTGCAGGCTGCGCGTGCCGCTCAGCAGGCTGGCGCTGACCGTTTTTGCATGGGAGCTGCCTGGCGCGAGCCCTCCGCGGAAGACATGCAAAGCGTGGTCGAAATGGTCAAGGCCGTTCGGGGCTTGGGAATGGAGACCTGCGCTACGCTGGGAATGCTGAGTGACGAGCAGACCTTGCAACTGAAGGAGGCGGGGCTCGATTACTACAACCACAATCTGGACACTTCGCCGGAATTCTATGGCGACATTATTAGCACCCGCGACTACCAGGACAGGCTGGATACATTGGAGCGTGTAAGGCGCGCCGGCATGCATGTTTGCAGCGGCGGCATCGTGGGCATGGGGGAAGACATTGCGCAGCGCGCAGGACTCATCGCGCAGCTGGCGAACCTGGAACCCTATCCTGAGAGCGTTCCAATCAACAACCTGGTCAAGGTTGAAGGCACGCCGCTGGCTGATCAAACTGACCTAGATCCGCTGGATTTCGTGCGTACCATCGCGGTGGCGCGCATCGCGATGCCCAAGGCGCGCGTAAGGTTGTCCGCAGGCCGCCAGCAGATGTCCGATGCGGTTCAGGCACTGTGTTTCCTGGCGGGCGCGAACTCGATTTTCTATGGTGAGCAACTGCTCACCACCGGCAATCCGGAAGTCGAACGTGATCGCGCGCTATTGGACAGACTCGGCATGTATCCGTTTGCCGAGACACCTTAATCTCACGCAGAGGTCGCAGAGAAAGCACAATATAACTAACGACAAAAATGCATCCTTAATGAAATAGATAATGCATTTCATTTTTCAGCTTTTGTTTCAGGTTTTGGTTATTGGCTTTCACTGCGCCCTCCGCGCCTCCGCGTGAGTTGCTGAATTTACACCGCTAACAATTTATGCCTTTTTCTGAACTACAGCTTCAACTCGACGAGCGGGCAGCGAAGGGATTGCTGCGCCAGCGCCGCACTGTCACTAGTGCGCAGGGAGTTCGTCTGACCGTGGATGGGAAACAGTATGTCTCATTTTGCAGCAACGACTATCTGGGGCTTGCAAATCACCCCGGGATCATAGCGGCGCTCAAACTGGGCGCGGGGCTTTACGGTGCGGGGGCAGGTGCTGCGCATCTGGTAAGCGGCCACAGCCTTGCACATGAAGCGCTTGAAAACGAACTGGCAAGGTTTATAGAAAAACCTTCCGCGCTGTTGTTTTCCACAGGCTATATGGCAAATCTTGGCGCAGTACAAGCGCTGATTGATCGTGGCGATACGGTGTTTGCCGACAAGCTCAACCACGCGTCACTTAACGATGCAATGCAGTTGTCGCGCGCAAACGTCAAACGCTTCCGCCACAACGACATCGCACAGCTCGACGCTATGCTTGGCGAAACCATGAAGGGCAGGAAGCTCGTCTGTACCGATGCGGTGTTCAGTATGGATGGCGACAGAGCGCGGTTGCCCGAGTTGTTGGACTTGTGCGAAAAGCACGATGCATGGTTGCTTTTGGATGATGCACACGGTTTTGGCGTGTCAGGAAAAAATGGAAGAGGATCGCTATCGCATTCTGGTGTTGACTCGCCGCGCATCATCTATATGGCAACGCTGGGCAAAGCCGCTGGTGTGTCAGGCGCCTTTGTCGCGGCCGAAAAAATTGTGATCGACACGCTGGCCAATAATGCGAGAAGCTACATATATACGACTGCATCCCCGCCTGCGCTGTCCGTCGCGCTTTCGGAAAGCCTGAAACTGATTGCAGAAGGAGATGAATGGCGAGCACATCTGCAAGGTCTGATAACAAAATTGCGGAAAGGTCTTGAAGGTCTGCGGTGGGCACTGATGGAATCGGGCACGGCGATACAGCCTTTGATGATAGGCGGGAATCAGGCGGCGCTTGATTTGAGTTTGGCGCTGCGCGAACGCGGCATCTGGGTTCCTGCAATACGTCCGCCAACGGTGCCGGTTAATACGGCGCGGCTGCGCATCACGCTGTCTGCCGCTCACCAGGCTGCCGATGTCGAAACTTTGATTGAGAGCCTGCATGAGCTTGCACGTTGACCATGTTGGCGGTGCAGGTGTGCCGCTGCTTTTCATCCACGGCTGGGGCATGCACAGCGGAATGTGGGGAGATGTGCTGGTCAGACTGGCGGATCAATTCGCGGTTTCGGCCGTAGACCTGCCGGGACATGGATATAGCCACAGGAATAAGGATTTAGACCGCAAGTGCCTTCCCTCCACAAGTAAGGAGTCAGGCACCAAGTTTTCGCGTGAAGGATGCGGAATTGAGACGGAAACGCTCGATACTATTGTTGATAATTTGTCTATACAGTTTTTCGGGCCACTGACCGTTTGCGGCTGGTCGCTGGGAGGACAGGTCGCATTGCGCTGGGCGATGCGCTATCCGGAGCAGGTGAGGCACCTGGTGCTGGTGTCAAGCACGCCCTGTTTTGTACAACAAACCGATTGGCCTTGCGCGATGGCAGCACAGACACTTGCTGATTTTTCTGCTGCGTTGCAGCAGGACTATGCAGCTACGCTGCGCCGTTTTCTGGCATTGCAACTGCGTGGCAGCGAAAAGGAGCGTGAATTATTGCTGGCATTGCGCCGGAGTCTGATGAGTCGCGGCGAGCCTGGTCTGGCAGCCTTGCAGGCAGGGCTGGAAATACTGAATGACGTCGATCTGCGCGCGGATCTGCCCGGAATACATCAGCGGACGCTGGTGATCTCGGGAGACCGCGATACTCTGACGCCGCTGCAAGCCTCGCAATACATAGTGGACAGGATGCCTGATGCGCGACTTGCGACGATTGCAGGTGCGGCACATGTGCCGTTTCTGTCTCACACGGAAGAATTTGTAAAACGCATGGCGGAATTTTCACATGAATGAATTTGCGATCGACAAGAAGATGATGCGCCGTGCTTTTTCGCGCGCGGCAGCGGGTTATGATGCATCAGCGGTGTTGCAGCGCGAGGTGTGCACGCGCATGCTGGAGCGGCTCGAATACATCAGGCTGAAACCGGCGCGCCTGCTCGATGCAGGCAGTGGTACGGGTTGGGGCGGAAGGCAGCTGGCAGAACGATATCCCGATGCCGAGATTATCTCGCTGGACATCGCGATCGGCATGTTGCAGAACGCGAAAGGCCGCGCGAGTTGGTGGCAGAAGCTGTTCGGCGGCAGGCGGCAGATGGCGGTATGCGCTGATGTGGAAGCCTTGCCATTGATGCCTAACAGCGTCGAGATGGTGTGGTCGAATCTGGCGCTGCAGTGGTGCAACGATTTGCCTGCGACCTTCGTCGAGTTGCACCGCGTACTGAAGAGCGAAGGGCTGGCGATGTTCAGCACCTTCGGCCCGGACACGCTGAAGGAATTGCGGCAGGCATTCAATGGCGTAGACGACAAGAATCACATGAACCGTTTTGCCGACATGCACGACATTGGGGACATGCTGGTACAGGCCGGATTTTCGGAGCCCGTGATGGACATGGAATACATCACGCTGACTTATGACGATGTGCGCGGCGTGTTGCAAGACCTGAAAGCCATCGGCGCACATAACACCACTGAGGGACGCGGCAAGGGGCTGATGGGAAAAACGGCCTTTGGCCGTTTGCTCGCAAACTATGAGAAATTGCGCCGCGACGGCAAGTTGCCAGCGACCTATGAAATCGTCTATGGACATGCCTGGAAGCCGCAGCCGCGGGTCACAAGCGACGGCGCTGCGATCATCAAGACCTCGTTCAGGGTGAGATGAAGAATACGCTCAGGTGTGGGGCAGATTGATGTCGCCTCATCCTGATCATTCGATAGACAAGCAGATTGCAGCCATTGCGCTGATAAACGGCTTGACGGTTGTGACATGCAATGCCGATAATTTTCGTGGAACAGGTGTGCCGATCAGGAATCTTTTTGTATAACATGTGGTTTAGGCCGGAGATATGCACAAGAAGGAGCGCCCAATTTATCAGATTTTCGCGAAAAACTTCGACATTCATGCCGGGGATGAATAGCGCGAATTCCGTAGGAATTCATGCTGTTGAAGTCAACCAAAACTGTCTGTAATGCGGTAATGTAACTATGGTAACTACCCTGAAAACGCTCAAAGTCAGAGTCAAGGATAAGCATGCAAAAGGGCTGTCCCAGTGGGCGTTCGAGGTCAATCAGGTGTGGAATGCAGCGAATGAACAAAGCGCTGAATTTTCCAGAGTGCCCACTCCCGGTTTTGGATATATGAACTGCGGAACAACGGAATATGATCTGAACACCGAACTCAAGGGAATCCGCAAAGAGCGTGGTCTGAGTATTGGTGCCGCCACGGTCCAGAGCGTGATTGCACAACACGCCAAATCGCGCAGGCAGTTCGAGACGAACAAGCTGCAATGGCGCAGCTCCAGTGGCTCTCAGCGAGCGCTGGGCTGGATACCCTTCAAGACGGCAGGCGTGAAGCTGGTGAACGGCCAGATCCGCTTCTGCGGCAAACTCTTCGGACTATGGGACAGCTACGGACTTTCCCAATATAAGTTGGGCACAGGTTCTTTCTCTGAAGACGCGCGTGGCCGCTGGTATTTCAATACGACCGTCAAGGTTGAGGTGAAACCATCAGCAGGGCGAAAGTCGGTTGGCATTGATCTTGGCCTAAAGACAGCCGCAATCTGTTCAGATGGATTCGTCTTTGAGCGCCGGCGTATTACCGATGAATTCGCGCAGCAATTGGCGACCGCACAGCGGGCCAATAAAGCACAGCACGTGAAAGCCATACACGCCAGGATCAAGAATTCCCGGCAGGATGCCATACACAAGTTTACGACCAGCATGGTTGATAAGTACGGGGCCATCTTTGTCGGTGATGTGAGCAGCAAAAAGCTGGTAAAAACCAGAATGGCAAAGTCCGTCCTGGATGTGGGATGGCACAGCATGAAAGTACAACTGAAATACAAAGCGATGGCGCGGTCGGTTGTCTTTGAAGAGGTAAATGAAAAGTACACCACCCAGATGTGTTCGTGTTGCGGGGAAATCTCCGCCAACAGTCCGAAAGGTAGAGCGGGTCTGCGAATAAGGGAATGGACTTGCGCCAGATGTGGCGTTACGCATGATAGAGACATCAATGCGGCTAAGAACATTCTCGCGCTCGGACATGAGCGTCTGGTAGCAGGAATCCTCGTCTCTTCCCGTGCTTGCACGGCAGCCGCAGGCTGAGGGCGAGGAGGATGTCAAAAAACTGTATGAGTTATTTCGTGACAGGTACCGATACCGATGTCGGCAAGACGCTGATCAGCTGCGCGCTGCTTCATGCGTTTGCAGAACAGGGGCATCGCGTGATCGGCATGAAGCCCGTGGCGGCGGGGGGCTGTGATGACAACGAACATAACGAGGACGCCAAAAAATTGCGCGCCTCAAGCAACGTGCAGGCAAGTTTCGGCCAGATCAATCCCTATTGTTTTGCGCATGCGGTCGCCCCACATCTTGCTGCAAGATTTGTCGGTGTCAGCATAAACCTGGACAGGGTCGTGCAGTCTTATGGCGAACTGGCCGCGCAGTCGGATGTCGTGATCGTGGAAGGTGCAGGCGGATTCAAAGTGCCTCTGAATGATCACCAGGACATCGCAGATCTGGCAATCAGGCTTGAGTTGCCTGTGATACTGGTGGTCGGCATGAGGCTGGGTTGCATCAACCATGCGCTGCTCACTGTGGATGCGGTCGATGCCAGCGGGTTGAAGCTTGCAGGGTGGGTAGCCAACGTGGTGGATGCAAACATGGCGATGCGGGATGAGAACATAGCAGCCCTGAAGCTGCGCATAGCCGCACCGCTGCTGGGCGTGGTGCCATATCAGGCTGTACCTGATGCGAAAGATGCGGCAAAAGAATTGGATCTGCGGTTGTTGGCGCAGTGACATACCGCTGTGGGCTACACTGGGCTGTGGGTGTTATGATGCGCGCAGGCGTAAACAAGATTGCTTATTCGGGGGAGAATATGAAGATTTTGTTGGCAGATGACCATGCATTGTTCCGCGAGGGGATGCGCTACGTGTTGCAGCGGTTATCTGAAGGCGTGGAAATATTGGAAGCTGGTACTTTCCAGGATGCGTTGAAGCTGGCTACGCAGCATCCGGAATTGGAATTGGCGCTGCTGGACCTGCATATGCCGGGCAGCGATGGGCCGAAGTCGGTCAGTTATTTTCGCAGGCGTTATCCGCATATTCCGGTCGTGGTGGTGTCTGGTGAGGAAGCAAGTTTGAATATGGAAAAAGTATTGAATTACGGGGCGTCAGGTTTTGTTAGTAAGAGCTCTAGTTCGCAGACCATGCTTGACGCATTGAAGCTGGTGCTGTCGGGCGGCGTTTATATTCCTCCGCAACTCCGGAGTCGTCCTGCGATGAACATGGCCAAAAAGGACAAACGCAGCCTGAACACCAACAGTTATGGACTGACGCAGCGCCAGATGGAAGTCTTGCAGCATCTTTGCATGGGAATGAGCAACAAAGAAATCGCCTCAACCATTAATCTTGCAGAGGGCACCGTCAAGATACATGTGGCAGCGGTGTATCAGACCCTAAAGGTCAGCAACAGACTGGAGGCGCTGCGCGTGGCGGAGCATCTGGGCCTGGTTGGGGAATTGCATGGCTGAAGAGGCATTGCCGGCAAGCCGTCTGCTCGGGTTGCTGCGTGAATCTCGCTGGCTCTTGCTTGCTGCGCTGGCGCTGTATTTCACAGTGGCGCTCTATGGCTACAGTCCCGCAGACCCGGCCTGGTCGCATACCAGCGCTACGGTTAAGACCGTCAATCCTGCCGGCGTGCTGGGTGCGTATCTGTCCGACCTTCTGTTCTACCTGTTCGGTATATCCGCTTGGTGGCTGGTACTGTTCATGCTACAGCAGGTTTGGGCTGGATATCGCAGGCTGCGCGCCGACAGCATCTTCTGCAAGAGGACGCTTTGGGTGTCTGTTGCCGGCTTTGTGATGCTGCTGCTGTCAAGTTGCGCGCTCGAAGCGATCCGCCTGCATACGCTGAAAGCATCGCTGCCCCTGGCGCCCGGCGGCATGCTGGGGATGGTGATAGGCAATGCGATGACCCGTTTGCTGGGATTCACGGGCGCGACCTTGCTGCTTCTTGCTTTGATCGCAAGCGGTTTCAGCCTTGCAAGCGGCATGTCGTGGCTGCGCTTCACCGACTGGCTGGGCGAGCGTCTGGAATTTTCTTACTTCTGGGTTTTGCAGTTTTGGCAGACGCGAGAGGACAAGCGCATCGGCATGCATGCAACCAGCGAACGCAGCGCAGTGGTTGAGGTCGAAAAAAAGCGCGTCGAGGTGCATCAGCCTATACATATCGAGCAGCCCGTGGTGGAAGTCGCGAAGTCTGCGCGTGCGGCTGAAGAAAAACAGATTACGCTGTTTGCCGACATGCCTGATTCTCCATTGCCTCCTTTGCATTTGCTTGATCCTGCGGCGCAGCATGTCGAGACGGTTTCAGCCGACACGCTGGAATTCACCTCGCGCCTGATCGAACGCAAGCTCAAAGACTTTGGCGTCGAAGTGAAGGTGGTGGCAGCCTATCCCGGGCCCGTGATCACGCGCTATGAGATCGAACCTGCAGTCGGCGTGAAGGGCAGCCAGATCACCAACCTTGTGCGAGATCTGGCGCGCGCGTTGTCGGTGGCGAGCATCCGTCTGGTCGAGACCATACCCGGAAAGACCTACATGGCGCTGGAATTGCCCAATGCCAAGCGGCAGATGGTGCAGCTCTCGGAAATATTGAGTTCGCAAGTTTATGCCGACATGCATTCGATGTTGACAATCGCGATGGGTAAGGACATCTCGGGCAAGCCGGTGGTCGCCGATCTTGCCAAGATGCCGCATGTGCTGGTTGCAGGCACCACGGGCTCGGGAAAGTCGGTAGGGATCAACGCGATGATCCTGAGTATCCTCTACAAGGCAACGCCTGAACAGGTGCGCATGCTGCTGATCGATCCGAAGATGCTGGAGCTTTCGATTTATGAAGGTATACCGCATCTGCTGTGTCCTGTGGTGACGGACATGCGTCAGGCTGCATCAGGTCTTAACTGGTGCGTGCAGGAGATGGACAGGCGCTACCGTCTGATGTCCCATCTCGGTGTTCGCAATATCGCGGGTTATAACCAAAAGATCAGGGAAGCCATCAAGGCCGACAAGCCGCTGACCAATCCCTTTTCGTTGACGCCGGATAATCCCGAGGCGCTCGAGGAATTGCCGCTGATCGTGGTGTTCATCGACGAGCTGGCCGATCTGATGATGGTGGTCGGCAAGAAGATAGAGGAGTTGATCGCGCGTCTGGCGCAGAAGGCGCGTGCTTCTGGTATACATCTGGTGCTGGCGACCCAGCGCCCATCAGTCGATGTGATCACCGGTCTTATCAAGGCTAACGTACCGACGCGCGTGGCGTTCCAGGTGTCAAGCAAGATAGATTCCAGAACCATCCTTGATCAGATGGGTGCTGAAGCGTTGCTGGGCCAGGGAGACATGCTTTATCTTCCGCCCGGCACTGGTTATCCGCAGCGCGTGCACGGCGCGTTCGTCTCTGATCAGGAAGTGCATCGCGTGGTTGAACACCTGAAAACGCTGGGCGAGCCGCAATACATAGACGGCGTGTTGAATTCGCTGGAGGAATCCGGAGATGGCGCGGAGGGCGGAGCAGCGCAGGATGCGGAAGCCGATCCTCTCTACGACCAGGCAGTGGACATTGTATTGAAGTCACGCCGCGCATCGATCTCGCTGGTGCAACGTAATTTGCGCATCGGATACAACCGTGCGGCGCGCCTCGTAGAGCAGATGGAAGCAGCAGGTATCGTCTCTGCGATGCAGAGTAACGGCAACCGCGAAGTGATCGCGCCTGCAAGACAGGAGTGAGTCAGGATGCAGGATTCAGTAAAAACCGTTGCTCCGCTTTTGATTTTCTCCTGAATCCCGATTCCAGTATCCCGCATCTTAAAGGTAAAGCTATGAAATATATAATTGTCCTCGTAATGTTCTTCCTTGCACCACTCACCGCACACGCCGGAGCGATAGAAAAGCTTAAAACTTTCATCGCTGCAACGCATTCCGCACAGGCGAATTTTATTCAGGAAGTGTTGGATCAGAACGGCAAGCGTATCCAGATTGCATCGGGCGTGATGCAGTTTCAGCGTCCGGGAAAATTCCGCTGGACCTACCAGAAACCGTATGAACAAATCATCGTCGGAGATGGTGCGAAGTTCTGGCTATACGATGTGGACATGAATCAGGTGACAGTCAAAAAACTCGATGCGGCATTGGGTAGCAGCCCCGCAGCTTTGCTTGCTGGCAGCAATGAGATCGAGCGAGGCTTTACGCTCAAGGAGAGCGGCAACCGTGAAGGGCTGGACTGGCTGCAGGCCACGCCGAAAGGTCAGGATAGCAGTTTCTCATCCGTGTATATGGCTTTCAATGACAAGGCGAGCTTGGTCATTATGGAATTGAATGATGCGTTCGGTCACAAGACAGTGCTGCGTTTTGACCATATGCAGACCAACCCCAAGTTGCCCGCGAAGCAGTTCAAGTTCACGCCGCCAGAAGGCGTGGATGTGGTTGGTGAGTGACAATGCCGGACTTGTTTGAGGACCCTGCGGCCGCAGCACCACTCGCGGAAAGGTTGCGTCCGAAACATATCGATGAAGTCATCGGACAGCCGCATCTCTTGGGCGAGGGTCGTCCTTTGCGTCTGGCATTTCAGTCGGGCAAGCTGCACTCGATGATTTTGTGGGGACCGCCGGGTGTGGGCAAGACTACGCTTGCAAGGTTGATGGCTTCTGCATTTGATGCGGAATTCGTGCCGCTGTCCGCCGTGCTCTCCGGTGTGAAAGACATACGCGAAGCGATTGCACAAGCGCAGCAGGTGCTGCACCTGTACGGCCGCCACACCATTTTGTTTGTGGACGAGGTGCATCGCTTCAACAAGTCGCAGCAGGATGCGTTTCTCCCTTTTGTGGAGCAGGGACTGGTGACCTTCATCGGCGCGACAACGGAAAATCCTTCCTTCGAAGTGAACAACGCGCTTCTCTCGCGTGCCCAAGTCTATGTGCTGCATGCACTGTCTTCAGATGAGCTGGAGCAGCTGTTCGATCGCGCACAGCAGATCGCGATGCCGGATCTGAATTTTACCTATGATGCAAAGGAGCGCATCATCGGATATGCAGACGGCGATGCCAGACGTTTATTGAACGTGCTGGAGCAGTTGCAGACCGCCGCAGTTACAGCGGGTATCTCCGGCATAGACAGCGCCTTTCTCGACAACACGCTGGCGCAGAATCTGCGCCGTTTCGACAAGGGCGGCGAAGCATTTTACGATCAGATCTCCGCGCTGCATAAATCGGTGCGCGGCTCCAACCCGGATGCGGCGCTTTACTGGCTGGTGCGCATGCTGGACGGCGGCGCGGATCCCCGGTATATGGCAAGGCGCATCGTCAGGATGGCATGGGAAGACATCGGCCTTGCCGACCCGCGCGCGATTCAGCTGGCCAATGATGCTGCGCAAACCTATGAGCGGCTGGGTTCTCCCGAAGGAGAGCTGGCGCTGGCGCAGGCAGTGTTGTATCTGGCTTGTGCGCCCAAGTCGAATGCGGGTTATGTCGCGTATAATGCCGCTCGCGCATTTGTCGCACAGGATGGTTCGCGCGAAGTGCCGCTGCATCTGCGCAATGCGCCGACAAAATTGATGAAACAGCTTGATTACGGTAAGAGCTACCGATACGCGCATGATGAAGAAGGCGGCTATGCGGCGGGCGAGAATTATTTCCCGGCAGGCATGCACGAGGTCAGTTTTTACCAGCCGACCGATCGCGGACTGGAAGGCAGGATCGCCGAAAAATTGCAACGGCTGCGCGAGCTCGATTCGGCAGCGAAAAATAATTAAGGACAAAGCAATATGCTAGATATACAGATTTTGCGCGGCGATATCGACGGTGTGGCGGCACGTTTGGCAACGCGAGGCTATGTGCTGGATGTGGCGCGCTTCCATGAACTTGAAACGCAGCGCAAGACGATACAGATGCGTACGCAGGAGTTGCAGGCCAGGCGCAATACGGCATCGAAGCAGATAGGTCAGGCCAAATCCAGGGGTGAGGATGCATCAGTCATCATGGCGGAAGTATCTTCGCTGGGCGATGAATTAAAGCGGCTGGAATCTGACACCTTGCCTGGGTTGCTGAAGGCGCTGGACGTATTTCTGGCAGAGGTCCCCAATCTGCCAAATGAAAATGTGCCACCTGGCGAATCTGAAGCAGACAATGTCGAGGTGCGCAAGGTTGGCAGCAAGCCTGTTTTTGATTTTGCCGTGAAGGATCATGTCGAACTGGGCGAGGGGCTGCAGGGACTGGATTTCGAGACGGCGACAAAAATTTCCGGCGCGCGCTTTTCGCTGTTGAAGGGGCCGCTTGCACGTTTGCACCGAGCGCTTTCCCAATTCATGCTCGATACGCATACCGATCACCACGGTTACACAGAAGTGTATGTACCCTATCTTGTGAATGCGGATTCGATGCGCGGAACGGGACAGCTCCCGAAGTTCGAGGAGGATCTGTTCCGCGTGCCGCGCCAGATGGGCGAAGCGGGAGAGCAGAATTTCTATTTGATCCCCACCGCAGAAGTGCCGGTGACAAACATGATCAGAGACGAGATTGTGCCGCTCGAAAAGTTGCCCATGAAATACGTGGCGCACACGCCCTGCTTCCGCTCCGAGGCAGGTTCCGCCGGGCGCGATACACGCGGGCTGATACGCCAGCACCAGTTTGACAAGGTGGAGTTGGTGCAGATGGTACATCCCGATGAATCTTACGATGCGCTTGAACAGCTGTTAAGTCACGCCGAGACGATATTACAGAAGCTGGGTCTGCACTATCGCGTGGTGAAGCTCTGCACCGGAGACATGGGGTTTTCTGCCGCGACGACTTACGACATCGAAGTGTGGTTGCCCGCGCAAAACACCTATCGCGAAATTTCCTCGTGCAGTAATTTCGAGGCGTTTCAGGCGCGCCGCATGCAGGCGCGGTTCAGGAATGCATCTGGCAAGCCGGAATTGCTGCACACGCTGAATGGCTCTGGCTTGGCGGTAGGTCGCACCTTGGTTGCCGTGCTGGAAAACAATCAGCAGTCTGATGGCAGCATTGTCATTCCAGAGGTGCTGAGATCATATTTGGGTAGCTTGGACATACTCAAGGCGGGTTGACTTTCGCTTTTCAATGCGACAAGGAATATGATGCGAGATCGTCGCGGGATGGGTTGCGGGGTTTGATGCGTAGCGCAAAGGCGGGTTTTTCTCGCGTGCTGACCAGCTGATAATCGTGCGGAGCTGCATTGTCCGGCTGGGCGGTCAGTCTTGACAGCATATCGTAATATGCGCGGATGTTCTCTACGAAAATGACTGCTTCTCCGCCGCGCGCATAGCCGTGTTTGAGATTCTGGAAATACTGTGGATTGCTGAGGTTCGGCAGCCATCTTTTGACGTCCACCCAGGCATCTGCATCGCCCCCCTGATGCTGGGTCAGCACGCGCGCATCCTCGATGTGGCCCTGCCCCTGATTGTAGGCCGACAGCGCAAGCCAGGTAAGTTCAGGCTCCTTGATGTGTGGCGGCAATTCTTTCTTGATCAGCTCCAGATACTTTGCGCCAGCCATGATGCTCTCCTTTGCATCGAGGCGGTTTTCAACACCCATACGGTCTGCTGTTGTCTCGGTCAGCATCATCATGCCGCGCACGTTGGTATAGGAGGTGGCCAGAGGGTCCCAGTGAGATTCCTGATAGGCAATCGCGGCGATGAGACGCCAGTCCTCATTGACTGCCTTGCCGGCTGCTTCGAACAAGGGGCGAAACTTCGGCAGGGTCTTGTTGGTTTGTGCGATGAATTCCGCTGCGTCCAGAGGGGCCAGCCTGTCGTTGTGACCATAGTAGCGATCCAGCAGTTTGTTCAATTCGTCGTTGTTCTCGATCTCTGCAAAAAACTGTTCGGAAGCGGAAATCAGATCGTTGTCCGCATTGGCCGGAAAAGCCCAGGCAATCGACGCTGGCTTGCCGACATCGAAGGCGACGGCCAGATTTGGATAAAAATTGTTCATCTGTTCTATCTGCTCGTGATTGGCAAGCGTGTAGTCCAGGCTACCCTGCGCGACTTCTTTCAGAAGATCTTCGACCGTCTGCTTTGTACGCGACTCCCAGGCGAGCTGTGGTATCTGCTGGCGGAGCGCTATCAGTGTCTTCTCGTGGTTGGAACCTGCCACCACGGCGATGCGATGTCCCAGCAGATCGGTGAGTTTGTGCGGCGTCGGTTGATCCTGGTTGAATGCAACCTGTTCATGCACGGTCTGATAGGCCGGGCCGTAAAGCAGGTTGCCGGTTTTCTGGTCCAGCCTGAATCCGGAGGCCGAGAAATGAGCCTCGTGGTTGTTCAGCATAGTTTCAATCTTGTCTGCTGGGACCAGCACGATCTTGAGCGGAACATGAAGATAATCGGCAAACCGCTGCGCCAGCTGTTTCGAAAATTCCTCATCGGAGAGCGTGGTGTCCTGCGCGACGAGCGCCACCAGTTTCTCGTTGTGCCATGAGGGTAGCAGGAAACGAGGCTTGCTAAGATGGGTATAGCCGAACAGCAATAGCGACAGAAAAATGCCGATTTGCAGGAGCCTGATCAAAAGGATATGTCTGCGCATGGCAATATTCTGCACGAAAATGCAGCTTGCTGGTAGAATATGCAGTTCGGAGAGGTGGCAGAGTGGTCGAATGTACCTGACTCGAAATCAGGCGTACGGTAACCCCGTACCGTGGGTTCGAATCCCACCCTCTCCGCCATTAAGTTATAATAAATCGCATAAGAATCAACAACATAAATATATGCAATTTAATTCAGTATGCCATTCAGTATGCCACGCATGCAATAGCACACACTATCCCGTACAATAGCTCTCCCAGCCGCAATTGCCGAAGATATAGCGGAATTTGTGTGCCCTCATATAAAATTTGCCCAATAGTAGTAGACTAAACAATATCTTCGCTTCTTCTGCGAAAGTGTATAGACGAGGTTTATTATGTCTGGTTCAATTTTCCGTCTGCCCGAAATGATCGCCTACACAAAGTTATCGCGGTCAGCTATCTACGATAGGATGAACGAGAGCTCACCTCGATATGATCCCACTTTTCCAAAGAAATTTTCGCTGGGTGGTGGTGCAATTGGCTGGTTCAAGGAAGATATAGATGCATGGCTAGAGAAATGTGCAGGAAAAGCTCATGGCGAGAGATCAACCGAGCCACAAGTGACGCCTGAAAAACCATTCACTACAAAAAAAGCCACCACTCCGATTGCGCAGTCCAAGCCAAAAATCCAGAAAACATTCCAAGCATCCTTTCCTCTGCAATCCGATACTACTCCGCGCACTGGTCAGCCTAACCTTGGCGAACTGATCATTGAAGGTGCTAATAGAAATGCGACCTTGCTCAAATATTTGAAGTTAGACGCATGGACTCCAGTCATGGGAGCTATGCTCGTGTGC
>JAJYLY010000033.1 GCA_021787435.1 Pseudomonadota bacterium
TTTGTCCATTCACGAGCTTGATGCCGGCTTTCTTGAACGGCACCCATCCAAGCGCACGTTTAGCTCCACCAGAGCAGCGCCAATTCAATTTTGACTTTTTGAATTGCTTGCGGGATTTGGCATGTTGTCCGATCACGGATTGCACCGTGGCAGCGCCTATCGAAAGTCCGCGCTCATTCCTGATGTTCTTGAGTTCGGTGTTCAGATCAAACTCGGAGGTTCCGCAGTTGAGGTAGCCGAAACCGGGAATGGGCACTCTGGAAAATTCAGCGCTTTGTTCATTCGCTGCATTCCACACCTGATTGACCTCGAACGCCCACTGGGACAGCACTTTTGCATGCTTATCCTTGACTCTGACTTTGAGCGTTTTTACGATAGTTGCCATAGTTTCATCAACGAATGACAGACAGTTTTAGTTGACTTCAAAAGCATGAATTCCTCCGGAATTCGCGCTATTCATCCCCGGCCTGAACGCCGGGGTTTTTCGCGCAAATCTGATAAAAACTTCCTGTAGCTATCTTCCTGCTCTTAGACTATTGATGGAC
Source organism: Pseudomonadota bacterium (assembly GCA_021787435.1). GTDB lineage: Bacteria > Pseudomonadota > Gammaproteobacteria > Burkholderiales > Gallionellaceae > Gallionella. The sequence continues at coordinate 546 of JAJYLY010000033.1, forward strand.
GCACTGAGGTCTGCACTCTCCGCATACCCGCATTAGACACAACCAAACCTGGATTGTGTCTTGCGCTTCTCCGCCGATACATGGTCACAGGCCGGACACGCCGACTATTGTTGCGCGAGAATGCCCTTTTGGCATGAACGTGGAGGGTTTCCGCGCAATCTGTTAAAATAAAATTGATATAGAACAACGCCTATCTGCCAGACATATACATGCAACACCCCGCTCACGGCCCCAGCTGCTCGTGATACCTTGCAGGTATGACAGCGCATAACTGACAAGAACCCAGGGGAGAGATTTTGAAACTTGAAGAATACAGGATCGGCCTCGTTGGTTTTCTTGTTCTGATGACGCTGACTGTTATCACCGGCATTTCTGTTTATGCCGTCATGCAACATCAGGCCGAATCCATACTGAGCAGGAGTCTTGAAGTCTCGCTCAAGAGCGGCATGAGCCTGTTTGGCAACCAGATCACACAAAGAATAAATGAAGCGCAGATGATCGCCTCGCGCCCCTTCGTCGCTGACAATCTGCTGAAGCGAGATAAAACAAATAACGATCTGCAGCGGGCCGCAGACTTCTTTGTCCTGCAGGGTCTGAAGGGCGTTGCATTCTACAATGCAGCCGGCATCGAAGTGGCGAGCGCAGGCCGTTTTCTGCAAGATCCTAAACTGCGCATGCCGGTCGATACCGAACACAGCGCATTTCTGATCTGGGACGGGCAATTCATGCTGAATACCCGCACCGACATCACGGACCAGCAACACAGACGCATCGGTGCCGTCGTCGTGGAGTCTGATCTTAAACTGCCAGCCCATGCCATGGCTGACGTCATATCCGTAGGCCAAACCGGCGAATTTGCGCTCTGCAGTCCATTGCAGAAAGATCCGCAGGACATGGACTGCTTTCTGCACAGAATTTCAGGCTGGAAATTTCAACGCCTGCACAGGGCAATGAAAGACCAGGCCCTGCCGATGAGTTACGCGCTGGATGGCAAGACTGGAATCATCCATGCGAAAGATTACCGCGGTGTGAAGGTTGTTGCGGCCTATGCACCTTTGAACAGGTTCAATCTCGGCGCAGTATTGAAGATAGACCAGTCGGAACTGTATAGCCCTGTAACGGAACAATTGAAATACATCTCGCTGCTTGTCGCTGCGCTGGTGATAATCGGCGGGCTCCTGCTGTACTGGATGATGACGCCCCTAGTCAGGCAATTGATCGCCAGCAGACTGGCGCTGAAAAATGAGAATGATAAGAGCCTTGCACTCCTGCACAATGCCAGCGACGGCATCCACATACTCGACATGTCTGGAAACATCATCGAGGTCAGCGATTCGTTTTGCGAGATGTTGGGTTACTCCAGAAGCGAGATGATAGGCATGAACGTCACGCAATGGGATGCGGAAATCAGGCTTTCCAGTGCCGAACTCAATGACCTGTTCAATCGAAATTTTGCCCGGCATGAACGCATGCAATTCGAGAGACACCACAAGCGCAAGGATGGCAGCATCTTCGACGCCGAGATAAGCGCATACCCTCTCCTGCTTGGCGGTAAGCCTGTGCTATTCAACTCATCAAGAGACATCACCGATCGCAAGAAGAAAGACGACGAACTGCTGAACAGCAAAAAACGTCTGGATGAACTGTTCGAGAATATGAGCAGCGGCGTGGCGGTATATCAGGCGGATGGAAGCGATTTCATTTTTACCGATTTCAACCGTTCAGCGGAACGCATGAATAATGCAAGACGTGAGGATCTGATAGGTAGAAAACTGACAGAAGCTTTCCCTGGCTCCCAAAAAATGGGGCTGCTCGATGCATTCCGCCGCGTCTGGAATAGCGGCAAGGCTGAACATTTCCCTGTTTCTTTCTACGAGGACGAACGCATATCCGGCTGGTGGGATAACTACATCTACAAGATCGACAGCGGCGAGATCGTCGCTATTTTCGACGACGTGACTGAACGCAAGCATGCTGAGGAAGCATTGCAGGAGAGCCAGGAGAAACTCCGTGCCGTTGTTGATACGGCTCTAGACGCCATAGTACAGATGGATTCCAATGGCATCATCACCGGATGGAATATCCAGGCTGAAAAGACATTCGGCTGGTCCTCTGAGGAAGCTATCGGGAAATTGCTGCACGAAACCATTATCCCGCCCCAATACCGTGAGGCGCATATTCAAGGCCTGAAACGTTTTCAGGTTTCCGGCGAAGGGCAAGCCCTGAATACATGGATTGAGATTCAGGGGCTGCACCGCAGCGGAAGCGAGTTTCCCGTCGAACTGGCAGTCGTTCCCATCAAGGTCAAGAAAAAATATGAATTCCATGCTTTCATCCGCAACCTCACCGAGCGCAGGCAGGCTGAAGCACTGATCAGGATGCAGTCAGACGCCTTGAATTCAAGCACCAATGGCGTGGCCATCGCCGAGGCCTCCGATCCGGAATTGCCGCTACTCTATGTGAACCCTGCATTTGAGAGAATCACCGGATACCCTGCCTCTGAACTGCTGGGTAAAAATTGTCGCTTCCTTCAAGGCGAGGATCGTGATCAGCCCGGACTTGCCGAAATCCGCGCCTGTCTCAAAGAAGGTCGAAGCGGAAAGGCCACGCTGCGCAATTACAAAAAGGATGGCACCCTGTTCTGGAACAGGCTGAGTATTTCCCCCATATTTGACAAGACAGGCAAGCTTGTTCAATTTCTCGGCATCGCAAACGACATTACCGAACGCAAACTTGCTGACGATCACTTAAGGCTGATTTCGAGCGTCTTCGACCATGCTGACGAGGGCATCCTGATCACCGACAAGGACGGAGTGATACTCGAAGCCAATCCCGCCTGTTCCCGCATCACCGGATACAGCCGCGAAGAAATGCTGGGCAAGGATCCGCGCATATTGCATTCGGGCAGACAGGACAGGCAATTCTATGAAACCATGTGGCATGAAGTCACCGCCAACGGTTACTGGTCTGGCGAAGTCTGGAACAAGCGCAAAAATGGCGAAATCTATCCTGAAAGACTGACCCTATCCGCAGTAAAAAACGAAGAAGGCCAGATCATCCGTTACATTGCGCTGTTTTCGGATATTTCAGACATAAAGAGCCATCAGCAGCAGCTCGAGCACCTGGCACACCACGATACGCTCACCGGCCTGCCCAACCGGACGCTGCTCAATGACCGTTTCGAGATGGCGTTAGCCCAAGTAAGACGTTCTGGAGGAAAGCTTGCCGTGTGCTTCATGGATCTCGACGGCTTCAAGCCGGTCAACGATAATTTCGGTCATGAGGCAGGCGATATCCTGCTCGTCGAAGTCGCGCAAAGAATGCTCGCGATTTCTCGCAGTACAGACACCGTGGCAAGGCTGGGCGGGGATGAATTCGTACTGATCTTCACGGACATTTCTGGCAAGTCGGAATGCCAGTTGATGCTTTCACGCGTGATGAACACGATAACCCAGCCTTTCAATATCGACGGGCATGAGATTAGGATATCGGCCAGCATCGGCGTGGCTTTCTACCCGGATGACGATGGCGATGGCGACAGCCTGCTGCGCCATGCCGATCAGGCAATGTATGTGGCTAAACAAGCAGGGCGCGGCCGGTTTCATTTTTTCGATGCGACAATTGGCTGAGCTTGACCCTTAACGTGAAACTCGAGCAAGCGTTCGTTTGTCCCCTCGCCCTCTGGAGATAACCGGCAACTTGTCCGCTTGCAGACTTAGTCGAATGGCTAATTGTTCCTTCAGGGTTTGAGTAAGGGGAGCGGGCATGGCGCAGATGCCCGTTAGGTGATATCGACGATGGAACCAAATTCCGTGGTGCGTGTCACATGTTTAGTTTGATGCATAAATATTATATTAGGAGATCGAATATGAGCGACAAAAATTTCAAACATGACACAGAGTTCAGATTGGCCCTTGGCTGGCTTGCGGCTGCAGCCGTATCAATTGCCAGCTGGGCTGCTTTCTCTTAAGTGTTATCATAAAGGCCGGCCAACCGGCCTTTATGATTTAAACGGGTTCACATGGACAGTATCCTCCAGCACCTGAAAAAACATGGCGAGTCGCTTGATGCCGAGATCGCCAAAACCGCCGGTCTCTCGCTGGATCTGACGCGCACCTATCTGGAACAGCTCAGCGCCAATGGCGAAATCATGACCTATCACTCCACCCGTTTTGAAAGCGGCGAAAAAATAGAAGGCATAAGATGCCGGCTAGTCGGTTTCGTTCCCCCTCACGCACCTGGCCGAAAAACCAAGTAATAATGCCCCGCCGGAACCCAGATTGCCGACCCGTCTGATGGTTAGCCTGATATATCTCAAGCACAGCTACAACCTGAGCGATGAGGAGTTCTTCGTTCGCTGGAGCAGGAACGCGCTGTGGCAGTTTTTCAGCGGTATATTTCTGACTTATGAGTAAGGAGCTTGGCAATTTCGGCAATCGACTGGATCGTTCCGACTTCGTTGTGCATGATCGAAACCAGCCCTGCATCAACTCGCATGGCTGCGACAATTGTATGAGGATCGACGCGGTCGCAACCATCCACTGGCACTACGGTCAAATTCCAGCCCATCTCTCGCAGGTGCTGCGCCGGTTGCATGACCACCAAGTGTTCGCCAGCACTGACGGCAAGATGCCGCTTGGCGGAGCAAGCGCTCTTGCAACGCCGAACCAAGTTAGAAGATTGTTGGCCTCGATCATTTCCGGCGCGATGGGCGTTGCGGCATTGTAGTCATGGCAGATTGGCACATTCATGCTGGTTTCTTTTGCAGTCGCAGTCGCCACCCGATGCTTGACGTGGACAGTAAAGCAAAGACAAGAAAAGGCACTACTGTCAGATTCAGCGTAATCCAGCCAAAA